>NZ_CP017886.1:0-1259166 GCF_001874645.1 Pseudomonas frederiksbergensis | reverse complement strand
TCGGTTGCGGTCGTTGTGGATGATCAGGTCAAGGTCAACGCGGCCAACGGTGAAACCACTCGTGCGCCGTGGAGCGCCGATGAATTGGCGCGCTTCACGCGTCTGGTGCAGGACGCTGTCGGTTTTGACGCCAGCCGTGGCGACAGCGTCAGCGTGATCAACGTGCCGTTCTCGGCCGAGCGCGGCGAAGTCATCGCAGACATTCCGTTTTACTCGCAGCCCTGGTTCTGGGATGTGGTGAAACAGGTTCTCGGCGTGTTGTTCATTCTGGTGCTGGTGTTCGGCGTGCTACGTCCGGTGCTCAATAACATCACCGGCGGCGGCAAAGGCAAGCAACTGGCGGGTCTTGGCAGCG
This sequence comes from Pseudomonas frederiksbergensis, assembly GCF_001874645.1. Taxonomy (NCBI): domain Bacteria; kingdom Pseudomonadati; phylum Pseudomonadota; class Gammaproteobacteria; order Pseudomonadales; family Pseudomonadaceae; genus Pseudomonas; species Pseudomonas frederiksbergensis. Next base: position 1,258,811 of record NZ_CP017886.1, on the reverse strand, counting down.
ATGTCGAGCTCGGTGGCATGGGCGGTCTGGACGGCGAACTGGCCAACGACCGCGTCAGCCTCGGCGGCCCGCAAAGTATTCTGCTGCCTAGCCCGAGCGAAGGCTATGACGCACAGTTGAACGCAATCAAGAGCCTGGTGGCCGAAGATCCGGGTCGTGTGGCTCAGGTCGTGAAAGAGTGGATTAACGCAGATGAGTGATAACCGAGCCGCTATCGCCAAACTCAGCCGGGTCGACAAAGCCGCGATTCTGCTGCTGTCCCTGGGTTCAACCGATGCCGCGCAAGTGCTACGCCACATGGGGCCCAAAGAGGTCCAGCGTGTGGGGGTGGCCATGGCGCAAATGGGCAATGTGCACCGTGAGCAGGTCGAGCAGGTGATGAGCGAGTTCGTCGACATCGTCGGTGATCAGACCAGCCTCGGCGTCGGTTCCGATGATTACGTGCGCAAGATGCTCACCCAGGCGCTCGGTGAGGACAAGGCCAACGGACTGATCGACCGTATTCTGCTGGGTGGCAACACCAGCGGCCTGGACAGCCTGAAGTGGATGGAGCCGCGTGCGGTGGCGGACGTGATCCGTTACGAGCACCCGCAGATCCAGGCCATCGTCGTGGCGTATCTCGACCCGGATCAGGCCGGCGAAGTGCTTGGCAACTTCGACCACAAAGTGCGGCTGGACATCATTTTGCGGGTCTCGTCGCTGAATACTGTGCAACCGGCAGCCCTGAAAGAGCTGAACCAGATTCTCGAGAAGCAATTCTCCGGCAACTCCAACGCTGCGCGTACCACCCTGGGCGGTATCAAACGTGCCGCCGACATCATGAACTTCCTCGACAGCTCGATCGAAGGTCAGTTGATGGACTCGATCCGCGAAGTCGACGAAGACCTGTCCGGTCAGATCGAAGACCTCATGTTCGTGTTCAACAACCTGTCCGACGTCGACGATCGCGGAATTCAGGCATTGTTGCGCGAAGTGTCCTCGGATGTGCTGGTGCTGGCCCTCAAAGGCTCGGACGAAGGCGTCAAGGAAAAGATCTTCAAGAACATGTCCAAGCGTGCGGCCGAATTGCTGCGCGACGACCTGGAGGCCAAGGGCCCGGTGCGCGTCAGCGACGTCGAAACCGCGCAGAAGGAAATCCTCACCATTGCCCGCCGTATGGCCGAAGCCGGAGAAATCGTTCTCGGCGGGAAGGGCGGCGAGGAAATGATTTAACGCTATGGCATCCAAGAGTGATGAGTCGCCCACCGACCTGATCCGTGCGCGTGATGTCAGTGGTTTTGATGTCTGGTCGTTGCCCAGCTTCGACCCTTACGTTCCGGAACCTGAGCCCGAGCCTGAGCCCGAGCCGCCGGAGATGGAAGAAGTGCCGCTGGAGGAAGTCCAGCCACTGACCCTCGAAGAACTCGAAAGCATTCGTCAGGAAGCCTACAACGAAGGCTTTGCCACCGGCGAGAAAGAAGGTTTTCACAGCGCCACGCTCAAGGTTCGTCAGGAGGCTGACGTGGCCCTGAGCGCGAAGCTCGCCAGCCTTGAATTGCTGATGGGCAATCTGTTCGAGCCGATTGCCGAGCAGGACACGCAAATCGAGAAATCCCTGGTCGGTCTGGTTCAGCACACCACCAGGCAGGTGATTCAGCGCGAACTGGCCATCGACTCGACACACATCGAACACGTCATGCGTGAGGCCCTGAAGTTGCTGCCGTTGGGCGTCGGGAATGTGCGTCTGTACATCAATCCGCAGGACTTTGAGCAGGTCAAAGCCCTGCGCGAGCGCCATGAAGAGACCTGGCGCATCGTCGAAGACGAAGCCCTGTTGCCGGGCGGATGTCGGGTCGAGACCGAGCACAGCCGTATCGACGCGACAGTCGAAACCCGCATCACGCAAATCATGGTCAAGCTGTTTGATCAGTTGCACGACCAGGCATTGCATCCGGCCGAGGCGGATCTGACGCTGGAACTTCCTGTCAGCGAAAAGCCGTCTGTCGCAGTGGATGAGCCAGAGCTGGAAATCGCTGATGCGCCTTGATCGCACCAGCTTCGGCAAGCGCCTGAGTACGTATGCGCACGCCACTGAGTTGCCCGGTCAGCCAATTCTCGAAGGGCGCTTGCTGCGCATGGTGGGCCTGACGCTTGAGGCCGAGGGTTTGCGCGCTGCCATGGGCAGCCGCTGCATGGTGATCAACGACGACAGTTATCACCCGGTTCAGGTCGAAGCGGAAGTCATGGGCTTCTCCGGCAGCAAGGTGTTTCTGATGCCGGTCGGCAGTGTCGCCGGCATCGCCCCGGGCGCCAGGGTTGTCCCTCTGGCCGATACCGGTCGCTTGCCGATGGGCATGAGCATGCTCGGGCGCGTACTGGACGGCGCTGGCCGTGCGCTGGACGGCAAGGGCGGGATGAAAGCCGAGGACTGGGTGCCGATGGATGGTCCGACCATCAACCCGCTCAAGCGCGACCCTATCAGCCAGCCGCTGGACGTGGGCATTCGCTCCATCAACGGATTATTGACAGTCGGTCGCGGTCAGCGCCTTGGCCTCTTCGCCGGCACCGGCGTCGGCAAGAGTGTGCTGCTGGGCATGATGACCCGCTTCACCGAGGCCGACATCATCGTGGTCGGGCTGATCGGTGAGCGGGGTCGCGAGGTCAAGGAGTTCATCGAGCACATCCTTGGTGAAGAGGGGCTCAAGCGCTCCGTGGTGGTTGCATCTCCCGCGGACGATGCGCCATTGATGCGTTTGCGCGCCGCGATGTATTGCACGCGAATCGCCGAATATTTCCGCGACAAGGGCAAGAACGTCTTGTTGCTGATGGATTCCCTGACTCGTTTTGCTCAGGCACAACGGGAAATCGCCCTGGCTATCGGCGAGCCGCCCGCGACCAAGGGTTATCCGCCGTCGGTATTCGCCAAGCTGCCGAAACTGGTGGAGCGTGCCGGTAATGCCGAGGCGGGTGGAGGTTCGATCACCGCGTTTTATACGGTCCTGTCCGAAGGCGACGACCAGCAGGATCCGATCGCCGACGCCGCGCGGGGCGTGCTCGATGGGCACATCGTCCTGTCGCGGCGCCTGGCGGAAGAGGGGCACTACCCGGCGATCGACATCGAGGCGTCCATCAGTCGGGTCATGCCGTCGGTGGTCAGTCCGGATCACATGACGCGTGCGCAGTACTTCAAGCAGCTCTGGTCGCGTTACCAGCAAAGTCGCGACTTGATCAGCGTCGGCGCCTATGTGGCGGGCGGTGATCGGGAAACCGATCTGGCAATCTCGTTGCAGCCACAACTGGTCAAGTACCTGCGTCAGGGGCTGAACGACAGCATCAGTCTCGGTGAGAGCGAGGCGTATCTGGCCTCGATCTTCGCCCCGGCGGCTGGCGGCTAACCCCTCATGGCCCAGAGCCGGTCAGCCCGCTTGGCGCCCGTGGTCGAGATGGCTGAAAAGGCCGAAAAGACTGCCGTCCAGCGCCTGGGTCACTTCCAGGGTCAGGTGCGATTGGCCGAGAGCAAACTCGCCGACCTCGAAAGTTTCCGCCTCGAGTATCAGGAGCAATGGATCGAGCGCGGCAGCCGTGGCGTCTCGGGGCAGTGGCTGTTGGGGTATCAGGGCTTTCTCGCACAACTGGGCACCGCTATCGATCAGCAGCGCCAAAGCCTGGCCTGGCATCAGAACAACCTGAACAAGGCGCGTGAAACCTGGCAGCAGGCTTTTGCCCGGGTTGAAGGGCTGCGCAAACTGGTGCAGCGTTACATGGATGAAGCCCGCCAACTCGAAGACCGGCGCGAGCAGAAGCTGCTCGATGAGCTTTCCCAGCGCCTGCCGCGCCACGATCCGTATTGAGCGCTGGTTTCAAAAAGATCGCAGCCTTCGGCAGCTCCTACGAGATCGGGTTTGCATGTGGTCAATGTAGGAGCTGCCGAAGGCTGCGATCTTTTGACCTTGCTCATGCCCTCCGCAAGTGCTAAACCTTCTACACGTTGCCAATGACAGGGAAGCCGTAACATGTCAGTCGTTACAGAAGTATCATCGGATGGGCAAAAACTCACCATTTCGGTCAAAGGGCGGTTCGATTTCGCCAAGCATCAGGAGTTTCGTGAGTCCTACGAGGATAAGGAGCTCTCTGCGGTTGTCGTCGACCTGAAAGAAGCGACCTACCTCGACAGCTCGGCGTTGGGTATGTTGCTGTTGCTGCGCGATCACGCAGGTGGAGACAACTCCGATATTCGCGTGGTCAATAGCAGTTCCGATGTGAAGAAAATCCTCGCTATTTCCAATTTCGACAAGCTGTTCGACATCAGTTGATCGTCATGTCGACGCTGCCCGAGCCGCTGACCGTGCTGATCGCTGAAGACAGCGCGGCCGATCGCTTGCTGCTGTCGAGTATTGTTCGTCGACAGGGGCATGAGGTGTTGACCGCGGCCAATGGTGCCGAAGCGGTTGAGCTGTATCAGCAGCAGCGTCCTCAACTGGTGTTGATGGACGCGATGATGCCGGTGATGGACGGTTTCGAAGCGGCGCGGCAGATCAAGCTGCTGGCCGGCGAAACCCTGGTGCCGATCATCTTCCTGACCTCATTGACGGAAAGCGAAGCCTTGGCGCGTTGCCTGGAGGCGGGTGGCGACGACTTTCTGGCAAAACCCTATAACCAGGTGATCCTGGGCGCCAAGATCAAGGCGATGGACCGATTGCGGCGCTTGCAGGCGACGGTCCTGGAGCAGCGCGATCTGATCGCCCGGCACCATGAGTACCTGCTCAATGAGCAGCGGGTGGCCAAGGCGGTATTCGACAAGGTCGCTCACTCCGGTTGCCTGAGCGCGCCCAATATCCGTTATTCGCAGTCCCCCTATGCGTTGTTCAACGGCGACCTGTTGCTGGCGGCATTCACCCCGGCCGGTGACATGCATGTGCTGCTGGGGGATTTCACCGGTCATGGCCTGCCGGCGGCGGTCGGCGCCATGCCGCTGGCGGAAGTGTTCTACGGCATGACCGCCAAGGGATACGGCCTGGCGGAAATGCTGCGTGAGATGAACGCCAAGCTCAAACGTATCCTGCCGGTGGACATGTTCTGTTGTGCGACCCTGTTGTGCCTGAGTTTTCAGCGGCGTTCAGTGGAGGTCTGGAACGGCGGTATGCCGGATGGTTATCTGCATGATATCGCCAACGGCAAGCGCACCACGTTGCTGGCGCGGCATCTGCCGCTGGGTGTGTTGAGTTCGCAAGCCTTTGATGATCGCACCGAGGTGTTCCCGATGGCCCTCGGCGACCGGGTGTTCCTGTTGTCGGACGGCGTGATCGATACCTGTGATGCCGACGAGCAGCTGTTTGGTGTCGAGCGATTGGAGCGAGTGTTTGCCGACAATCGCCTGCCAGAACGGTTGTTCGAGGAGATTGAACAGGCGCTGCGGGATTTCCGTGGCGAGGCGCGAGATGATGTCAGCATGGTGGAGGTCAGCCTGCTCGAAGCCACGCAACTCAGGCCTGCGACCATTGTGTATTCCGACAGTGGCGAGTCTTGCCCGCTGGACTGGTCGGTGAGTTTCGAGTTTCGCGCAGACACGCTCAAGCGCTTCAATCCGTTGCCTTATCTGTTGCAGTTGTTGCTTGAGGTGCATGGGCTGCGGGCGCAAAGCGGGGCACTTTACAGTGTGCTGGCCGAGCTCTATTCCAATGCGCTGGAGCATGGTGTGCTGGGACTGGATTCGAGTCTCAAGCGCGATGCGTCCGGGTTTGCGCGGTATTATGAGCAACGCAATGCGCGCCTGGAGGCGCTTGAGGACGGCTACCTGCGGGTGCATATGCAAGTGTCGCCGCAAGGTGCAGGTGGCTGTCTGGTGGTTGAAATTGAAGACAGCGGTGCAGGGTTCGACGTGCAGCGAGTCATGGCTCGACCTGTCGACGGCGACCGCTTGTCGGGTCGCGGGGTGAGTCTGGTTCGCCAATTGAGCCACAACGCCAGTTGGTCGGACAATGGCCGACGTGCCCGCGTAGAGTTTTCCTGGGCGGCTCAGGCATAATCCGCGCATTCTTGATCAAGGAGCGAACAAGTGACTGACATTCATCTGGACCCGGAAGTGCTGAGTGCGTTGAAGGAGGTCATGGAGGATGAGTACCTGACACTTCTGGATACTTTTCTTCAGGACTCCGAAACGCGCTTGACCCAACTTCACGGGGCCCAGGACCCTGATCAATTGCTCAGTGCCGCCCACAGCTTCAAGGGCAGTAGCAGCAACATGGGGGCCAGACGCCTGGCTGAGCTATGCAATGAGCTGGAGCAGCGAGCCAAACAAAAAAGCCTTGCGGGAATTGAAGAGCTGGTCGGAGAAATCGACGGCGAATTCGCCATCGTCCGACGACTGTATCGTGAAGAGCGCCAGCGTTTTCATTATTAAAAGCGTCATCGGTACAGGTTTTTCTAGCGTCTGATCAAACTTGGCTCGACCCTTGCATTTTGTTTCTCAACTGTACCTACGATCCCAGTGCAGCGGAGACCGTTATGCCCCTCGCCCCGAATATGCTTCTTCAGGCCGCATCGCAGGCCAAGACTCAGGCTGCGTCTGCGACCGTGGCTGTCAATGCGCCGGTAACGCCCGCAGAGTCAAGGGATAAGGCCGCAAGTTTCTCTCAGGTCTACGCCAAGCAGTCGCAAGCGACTCCTGCGTCAGGCACTGAGGTTGCCGGCAAAACCGTGCGTGACAAAGTGGCGGACAACTCCGGCAAAAAGGTCTCGCCTGACAACAAGTCTGCCGCTCCGGAGGCGACGGTTGCCGATAACGGCAAATCCTTGCCCGCCGACAAACCGGCGGATACCGGCGATAAGTCCGCAAGCGACGCTGCGGCGGCCAAGGATACCCCGGTGGCTGATAGCGCTCCGGTCGACCCTGCTCTCGATCCGGCATTGGCGCAGGCGGTGCAACCGGCGCCAGTGCCGGTACCAGATCCACAAGCACCGCCCGTGATTGCTCCGGCTCAGGTTCAGACCCCGCCTCAGGTCGACGCAGCGCTTGCGGCTACAGTGACGCCTGCGCCGGCTCAGCCTGCGGTGGCGCCTGACCCCTCGTTCGATCCTGCATCCGATCCTTTGGATGCGATGCCGGCCTTGCGTCTGGCGCTGGAGCAAAGTGGTCACGTGTCGGCGTCCAGTCAGTCCCCGGCAAAGGCGACACCGGATCAGGCTGATGGCGAGCCCACTGCGGCGCAGAACTTTGCCAATGGCATGGCGAGCATGCTTGAGGTGCAAACCGACAAGGACAGCACCAGTCAGGGAGGCGAAAAGTCTTTCAGTGGGTTGATCGACGACGGGCTCAAGGATTTGAAGTCGGCGAGCAGTGACACGCGTGTTGATGATTTTGCCAATCGTCTGGCGGCGATGACCCAGGCCGCCACACCAAAGACCGCGAATGCGTTGCCGGTGAATCAACCGATCGCCATGCATCAGAGCGGCTGGACCGAGGAAGTGGTCAATCGGGTCATGTACCTGTCGAGTGCCAACCTCAAGGCGGCTGATATTCAGCTTCAACCAGCGGAATTGGGTCGCCTGGATATTCGGGTGAACATGGTCCCCGATCAGCAGACTCAAGTGACCTTCATGAGTGCTCACGTTGGCGTGCGTGAGGCGCTGGACAGTCAGATGCATCGTCTGCGCGACATGTTTGCCCAGCAAGGCATGGGGCAGGTTGATGTCAACGTGTCCGACCAGTCTCGCGGCTGGCAAGGACAGGGACAACAGCAGGCACAGCAAGGTCAAAACGGGCCCACCAGTGCCAATGGTGGTCGCCTGGGCTCGGCGGATGAAGAGCTGCCAGTGAGCGTGGCTGAAGCGGCTGCCAACACCACCAGCGTCATCGGTTCCAGCGCAGTCGACTATTACGCCTGACAAGTTGCAGCGACCCGAACAGATCGCAGCCTTCGGCAGCTCCTACGGATTGGCGTACGCCTCGCCTTTGTAGGAGCTGCCGAAGGTTCGGGTCGCGTTCGGACGATCTTTTGACTTTGGCATTTGCCAACCCCCCCCCTCCATTTTCCTCTCTGACACTTCTGGCATAACACTTGCTCTTGCCTTGCCGTGCACCTGTGAAAACTCGAATAGTGACGGATTATTGGCATGGCGAAGAGCGAAGCAGCAGTGAAAGACCCTGCCGGGAAAGGCAAACTCAAGCTTATTCTCGTGATTGTGCTGGCCGTGCTGCTGGCGATCGGTCTGTCCGTGGGCGCGACCTGGTACTTCATGCACAGCGCTCAGAGCAAGCCTGCGCCTGCTGCCGAGGCCGCCAGCAACGTCAAGCCTGCGGCGATTTATGAGCCCATGGCCCCAGCCTTCGTGGCCAACTACAACCAGAATGGCCGTCAGCGCTACATGCAGGTGAGCATCACCCTGCAGGCGCGTAACCAGGCGGATCTGGATGCGCTGAAAGTGCATATGCCGGTGATTCGCAACAACCTGGTCATGCTCTTCTCCGGGCAGAGCTTCGACACTCTGGCGACCCCGGTCGGTCAGGAAATGCTGCGCCAGAAAGCCACTGCCAGTGTGCAGGAGGTAGCGCAGAAGGAAGTCGGCAAAGTCGTTATCGACCAGTTGCTCTTTACCAATTTCGTACTGCAGTAGGAACACGACATGGCCGTGCAAGACCTGCTGTCCCAGGATGAGATCGATGCGCTGTTGCATGGCGTCGATGACGGTCTGGTACAGACCGACAATGCTGCAGAACCGGGCGGTGCCAAAAGCTACGACCTGACCAGCCAGGATCGCATCGTTCGCGGACGCATGCCGACCCTGGAAATGATCAACGAGCGTTTTGCACGCTACACCCGCATCAGCATGTTCAACATGTTGCGTCGCTCGGCAGACGTTGCCGTCGGTGGTGTACAGGTGATGAAGTTCGGCGAGTACGTGCACTCGCTGTATGTGCCGACCAGCCTCAACCTGGTCAAGATCAAGCCGTTGCGCGGCACTGGGCTGTTCATTCTGGATGCCAAGCTGGTGTTCAAGCTAGTGGACAATTTTTTTGGCGGTGACGGTCGTCACGCCAAGATCGAAGGTCGTGAATTCACCCCGACCGAGTTGCGCGTCGTGCGCATGGTGCTGGAACAGGCCTTCATCGACCTGAAGGAAGCCTGGCAGGCGATCATGGAAGTCAACTTCGAGTACATCAACTCGGAAGTGAACCCGGCCATGGCCAACATCGTCGGGCCGAGCGAAGCGGTGGTGGTCTCGACCTTCCACATCGAACTTGATGGCGGTGGCGGCGATCTGCACGTGACCATGCCGTACTCGATGATCGAACCGGTCCGAGAAATGCTTGATGCCGGCTTCCAGTCGGACCTCGACGATCAGGACGAGCGTTGGGTCAACGCCTTGCGCCAGGACTTGCTGGATGTCGATGTTCCGCTGAGCGCCACCGTCGCCCGTCGCCAGTTGCGCCTGCGGGACATCCTGCACATGCAGCCGGGTGATGTGATCCCGGTGGAACTGCCGGAAGAAATGGTCATGCGCGCCAATGGCGTGCCTGCATTCAAGGTCAAACTGGGCTCCCACAAGGGCAACCTGGCGTTGCAAGTGATCGAGCCGATCGAGCGCCGCTGATCGGCGCTCGTACACATTCGCTTTTAACTGACGGCTCCTAATAGATTGGTTGCCCGCTGAGGACAAATGATGGCTGACGAAATGAATACCCAGGACGACCAGGCGCTGGCCGATGAATGGGCTGCGGCTCTCGAAGAAACGGGTGATGCCGGGCAGGACGACATTGATGCCTTGCTGGCCGCCGATGCGGCGACTTCGTCGTCCTCCAGTCGTCTGGCAATGGAAGAGTTCGGCAGCGTGCCGAAGAACAACGAACCCGTGACCCTCGACGGTCCTAACCTGGACGTGATTCTGGACATTCCGGTGTCAATCTCCATGGAAGTCGGCAGCACCGATATCAACATTCGAAACCTGCTGCAGCTCAACCAGGGCTCGGTGATCGAGCTTGACCGTCTGGCCGGCGAACCGCTGGACGTACTGGTCAATGGCACGCTCATCGCTCACGGCGAAGTGGTGGTGGTCAACGAGAAGTTCGGCATCCGCCTGACCGACGTGATCAGTCCAAGCGAACGCATCAAGAAGCTGCGCTGAGTGAAGGCGTTTCTCGGCGTATTGCTGGCCTTGCCGCTCAGTGCATGGGCGGCGGAACCGGTAGCGGCGGTCTCGACACCTGCGGTCGGCAGCGGCGTGGCCGGGCAGTTGACTCAGCTGGTGCTGGGATTGCTGCTGGTGCTGGGCCTGATCTTCTTTCTCGCCTGGTTGTTGCGCCGCGTCCAGCAGGCGGGTCCTGCGGGCAAAGGGCAAGTGATCGAGCTGATCGGCTCGCGCGCCCTCGGGCCGCGTGATCGCCTGGTACTGGTGCAAGTCGGAAACGAGCAGATTCTGCTTGGGCTGACCCCAGGCACCATTACCCCGTTGCATGTGCTCAAGGAGCCGGTGCAAGTGCCGAGCACCGAGCAGGCGACCCCCGAGTTTGCCCAGCGCCTGATGGAGTTACTGGGTAAAGATAAGGATAAGAAGTAATGCCGTTGCGCATCCTGTTGACGCTGGTCCTGATGCTGGCTGCGCCGTTGGCGTTTGCTGCCGACCCGCTGTCGATCCCGGCGATCACCCTGGGCACGAACGCCAATGGCGCTCAGGAGTACTCGGTCAGTCTGCAAATCCTGCTGATCATGACCGCGCTGAGCTTCATTCCTGCGTTCGTCATGCTGATGACCAGCTTCACCCGGATCATCATCGTGTTCTCGATCCTGCGCCAGGCCCTGGGTTTGCAGCAGACGCCGTCGAACCAGATCCTCACCGGCATGGCGCTGTTCCTGACCATGTTCATCATGGCGCCGGTCTTTGATCGGGTGAATCAGGATGCCTTGCAGCCTTATCTGGCCGAGAAGCTTACGGCTCAGGATGCAGTGGCCAAGGCGCAAGTACCGATCAAGGACTTCATGCTGGCGCAGACCCGCAGCAGTGACCTTGAGCTGTTCATGCGTCTGTCCAAGCGCACCGACATCGCGACGCCGGATCAGGCGCCGCTGACCATCCTGGTACCGGCGTTCGTGACCTCGGAATTGAAAACTGCATTCCAGATTGGTTTCATGATCTTCATTCCATTCCTGATCATCGACCTGGTCGTTGCCAGTGTGCTGATGGCCATGGGCATGATGATGCTCTCGCCGCTGATCATTTCGCTGCCGTTCAAGATCATGCTGTTTGTGTTGGTGGATGGCTGGGCATTGATCATCGGTACGCTGGCGAGCAGTTTCGGCGGTGTTTAGACATCTGTGGGCGGGTAGGGCGATATGACTCCTGAAGTTGCGGTAGACCTGTTCCGGGAAGCGCTCTGGCTGACCACCATGATGGTCGCCATATTGGTCATTCCAAGTTTGCTGGTGGGCCTGCTGGTGGCGATGTTTCAGGCTGCCACCCAGATCAACGAACAGACCCTGAGTTTCCTGCCGCGTTTGCTGGTGATGCTGGTCACGCTGATCGTTGCCGGTCCGTGGCTGATACAAACCTTCATGGAATACATACTGCGCTTGTACACCAGTATTCCGCAGTTGATCGGCTAAGCCATGTCGCTGCTGGCGCTGACCGACGCGCAAATCAGTACCTGGGTGGCCAGCTTCATGCTCCCGTTATTCCGGGTTGGCGCGGTGCTGATGACCATGCCGATTTTTGGTACGACCCTGGTGCCAAAGCGTATTCGGCTGTACTTCGCGCTGGCGATAACGGTGGTTATCACGCCGGGTTTGCCGCCGATGCCGCAGGTCAGTCCGCTGGACTTGAGTGGTCTGCTGCTGATTGCCGAACAGATCCTGATTGGCGCGTTGCTGGGGTTCTCCTTGCAGTTGTTCTTTCAGGCGTTCGTGGTGGCCGGGCAGATTATTTCGATTCAGATGGGCATGGGCTTCGCGTCCATGGTCGACCCCACCAACGGCGTGTCGGCGGCCGTCATCGGGCAGTTTTTGACGATGCTGGTGACGCTGCTGTTTCTGGGCATGAATGGTCATCTGGTGGTGTTTGAAGTCCTCACGGAAAGCTTCACGACCCTGCCGGTGGGCAGCGGCATGCTGGTCAATCACTTCTGGGAAATGGCCGGCAAGATGGGCTGGGTGCTGGGAGCCGCGCTGCTGCTGGTGCTGCCGGCTATCACCGCGCTGCTGGTGGTCAACATTGCCTTTGGGATCATGACCCGCGCGGCGCCGCAACTGAATATCTTCTCTGTCGGTTTTCCGCTGACCCTGGTGCTGGGCCTGGTGATTTTCTGGGTCAGCCTGGGGGACATTCTCAATCAGTACCAACCGTTGGCCACCGAGGCCTTGCAGTTGTTGCGTGATATGGCACAGGCGCGCTGAGTCATGGCTGAAAGCGAGAGCGGTCAGGACAAGACGGAAGACCCCACGGACAAGCGCAAAAAGGACTCCCGTGAAAAGGGCGAGATCGCTCGCTCCAAAGAACTCAATACCTTGGCGGTGATGCTGGCCGGGGCGGGCGGGTTGCTGATCTACGGCGGCGGTCTGGCGCTGGATCTGTTGGAAATCATGCGGCTGAACTTCTCCCTGCCGCGTGAGGTGGTGCTTACTCCGGACGCCATGGGCCTGTATTTATTGAAGTCGGGCAAGATCGCGATTATCGCGGTGCAGCCGGTGCTGCTCACCTTGCTGCTGGCGGCAATCATTGGTCCGATTTCCCTGGGGGGCTGGCTGTTTGCGGGCAGTAGCCTGGCGCCCAAGTTCAGTCGAATGAACCCGGCCAATGGCCTCAAGCGGATGTTTTCCTCCACGGCCTTGATTGAGTTGCTTAAGGCCTTGGCAAAGTTTCTGTTGGTACTGTTCGTCGCGCTGAGTGTGCTGCGGTCGGACATCGACGCCTTGTTGCGAATCGCCCATGAACCGCTGGAACAGGCGATTATTCACAGTGTGCAACTGGTGGGCTGGAGCACCTTGTGGATGGCGTGTGGGTTGATTCTGATCGCGGCGGTCGATGTGCCGGTTCAGCTTTACCAGAGTCACAAAAAACTGCTGATGACCAAGCAGGAAGTGCGTGATGAGCACAAGGACCAGGAAGGTCGTCCCGAGGTTAAGCAGCGGATTCGCCAGTTGCAGCGCGAGATGTCCCAGCGGCGGATGATGGCGGCGATTCCCGAGGCTGACGTGGTCATCACCAACCCGACCCACTACGCGGTGGCGCTCAAGTACGATCCGGAGAAGGGTGGAGCGCCGATGCTGGTCGCCAAGGGTAATGACTTCCTGGCGCTGAAAATCCGCGAAATCGCAGTCGCTAACAACGTTTTGCTGCTCGAGTCGCCGGCCCTTGCACGTTCGATCTATTACTCCACCGAGCTCGATCAGGAAGTTCCCGGTGGGCTCTATCTGGCGGTCGCCCAGGTGCTGGCTTACGTCTATCAGATTCGCCAGTACCGCGCCGGCAAAGGAAAGCGGCCGGAGCCGCTTAAGGATGATTTGCCGATTCCGCCGGATTTGCGCCGGGATTCCTGACCGGCTCATCTCTTGGCGGTGTACGCCGATCAAAATTGTGGGACGGGCCGGGCGACGTTCGTTTGCCTGCGATGGCGGCCTGACAGCCGACCTGTCTTTCGCAGGTGTACATATCCATTTCTGCGGTAACGGCCACTTACGGTTTCGCCCTTACGGCGCCTCACTTTTCCAGACGCCGAAAAGTAAGCAAAAGGCTTCGCCCCAAGCGTACGGCACCTCGCTAAGGCTCGGCGTTCCTTCGCTCCGGCATTCATCAGGGGGCATCGCCTACGGTCGGCTTCGCTTCGACCTCCTCTCGATGTGTTCGACTGCGTCGAACTGCGCTGCGCGCCTTCCCCCTGATGAACGCCTCCACTCAGCCTCCCGAAGGGGCGGGTGGATCAAGATCAAGAGCTGCAGGCGAGCTAACGCTCGGCCTGTTGATGGTTGTTCGATACGGCTATGACTTTCACCACGTCATCAATGACGGCTTTGCTCATCTCCTGCAAGTAGTGGGAGGCCCAGGCATAGCGGTCGGTTTTGCGCTCCATCGCTGCATCTTCGGCCAGCATCTTGGAGAGGTGGAGCAGGTCAGAGACGTGGGACAAGGCAGTGAGCAGCGGGACACCACTGTTGACGCGGAACAGGGCTTGATCGTGGTGGATGGAGAAGGGGGTGAGGCCGGCGGTTTTCAGGTCTTGGAGATGGGGAGCTTTGTGCATGGTGAGTTCTCGTTTACTGGTTGGAGCTGCCTCGTTCGTTTCCAAGCGAATGGGTGGCAGCTGTACGCAGGTTGGAAACCGGGGTAAACGAGCCCGGCAGACCCGAAGGTCTCCCGCGCACAGCCGCCATAAAGCATGGGCGTAAAAAAGCGCCAGCATACGTTATGAAGGGCGCTTTTGCGCCGTTTACACTTCGGGTTTCCACGCCCGGCCACTGATTTGGCAGCGACCACCGAAGACTAGTGATGCGATTTCCGAGGGGCAACCTTGAAAACCTGTCGGACGTTTCCCGGTGTTTTGCAGGTTTGTGGTCGTATTCTTAGGACAGGCGTTGAATGTTCCGGCCCCATCGCGGGCAAGCCACGCTCCTACAGAGGTCGGCGCTGACCGCAAAATCAGCGTTCGACACAGAACCTGTAGGAGCGTGGCTTGCCCGCGATGAGGCCGGCCCAGACACCACAAATCCTCCCGCAACTCCTTCTGTTTCAAACCCCCGCAAAAGTTGGAAGGCTTCTTGCAATAGCCGGTCTGCGCCCGCTTCAGGCGTCAAAAGTTTGCTTCAAGGAACGGGGAATACCGGTGGATCGCTCTCAGTTAATCAACAGTGCCCGCAGCAACCTGGCAGACCTCAGTCGAGGCAATCTGGGTGTGCCGCTGTTGCTGCTGGTCATGCTGGCCATGATGATGTTGCCGGTCCCGCCGTTCCTGCTCGATGTGTTCTTTACCTTCAACATTGCGCTGTCGATCGTCGTGCTGCTGGTCTGTGTCTATGCCTTGCGGCCGCTGGACTTTGCGGTGTTTCCGACGATCCTGCTGGTCGCCACGCTGATGCGGTTGGCGCTGAACGTGGCCTCGACCCGGGTGGTGATGCTTCACGGTCAGGACGGTCATGCCGCCGCCGGTAAGGTGATTCAGGCCTTCGGTGAGGTGGTGATCGGCGGTAACTACGTGGTCGGTATCGTCGTCTTCGCGATTTTGATGATCATCAACTTCGTCGTGGTGACCAAGGGTGCTGGACGGATTTCCGAGGTCAGCGCACGTTTCACCCTCGATGCGATGCCAGGCAAGCAGATGGCTATCGACGCCGACTTGAACGCCGGCCTGATCGACCAGCCCCAGGCCAAGCTACGTCGTATGGAAGTGGCCCAAGAGGCTGAGTTCTACGGTTCGATGGACGGTGCCAGCAAGTTCGTGCGCGGTGACGCCATCGCCGGTCTGTTGATCCTGTTCATCAACCTGATTGGCGGCATGGCGGTCGGGATCTTCCAGCATGGCATGACCTTCGGTGATGCTGGCAAGGTCTACGCATTGTTGACCATCGGTGACGGTTTGGTGGCGCAATTGCCATCACTGCTGTTGTCCACCGCTGCGGCGATCATGGTGACTCGTGCTTCCGGTTCGGAAGACATGGGCAAGCAGATCAATCGGCAGATGTTCGCGTCCCCCAAAGCGTTGGCAGTGGCGGCCGGTTTGATGGCGGTCATGGGCCTGGTGCCAGGCATGCCGCACTTCTCCTTTCTGAGCATGGCGGCTGTGGCCGCGGGCGCCGCGTACCTGTTCTGGAAAAAGCAGAACGTCACCAAGGTTCAGGCTCTGGAGGAGGTCAAGCGCCAGCAGGAGCTGCTGCCTTCGCCGGCACGGGCCATGGAAACCAAAGAGCTGGGCTGGGATGACGTGACCCCGATCGACATGATCGGTCTGGAAGTCGGTTACCGGCTGATTCCGTTGGTGGATCGCAACCAGGGTGGCCAGTTGCTGGCGCGGATCAAGGGGGTGCGCAAGAAGCTTTCCCAGGATCTGGGTTTCCTGATGCCGACCGTGCATATTCGCGACAACCTCGACTTGGCGCCGAGTGCCTACCGTCTGACCCTGATGGGGGTGATTCTCGCCGAGGCGGAGATTTATCCGGATCGCGAACTGGCGATCAACCCTGGACAGGTCTACGGCACGCTCAATGGCATCACCGCCAAAGATCCGGCCTTTGGTCTGGAGGCGGTCTGGATCGAAATCAGTCAGCGCCCGCAGGCACAGTCTCTGGGCTACACCGTGGTCGATGCCAGTACGGTGGTGGCGACTCACCTCAATCAGATTTTGTACAAGCACTCCAGCGAGCTGATCGGCCACGAAGAAGTTCAGCAACTCATGCAATTGCTGGCCAAAAGCTCGCCAAAGCTGGCCGAGGAGCTGGTGCCGGGCGTTGTTTCACTGTCGCAACTGCTCAAAGTGCTGCAAGCCTTGTTGGCCGAACAGGTTCCGGTACGCGACATTCGCAGCATTGCCGAAGCCATCGCGAACAATGCCTCCAAGAGTCAAGATACTGCCGCTCTGGTGGCCGCCGTGCGGGTTGGCGTATCGCGCGCTATCGTCCAAAGCATTGTAGGCACTGAGTCCGAGCTGCCTGTGATCACCTTGGAGCCAAGGTTGGAACAAATATTGCTCAATAGTCTTCAGAAGGCAGGACAAGGCTCGGAAGAGGGTGTTTTGCTGGAGCCAAGCATGGCAGAGAAGCTGCAGCGTTCGTTGATCGATGCCGCGCAGCGTCAGGAAATGCAAGGTCAACCGGTGATTCTGCTGGTAGCAGGTCCGGTACGCGCGATGCTCTCGCGGTTCGGACGTCTGGCAGTCCCGGGGTTGCATGTGTTGGCGTATCAGGAAATTCCTGACAACAAGCAAGTGACCATCGTTGCGACAGTAGGGCCCAACGGCTGAGGTAGTGGTTTATGCAAGTTAAGCGTTTTTTCGCCGCCGATATGCGTCAGGCCATGAAGCTGGTTCGCGACGAGCTGGGCGCGGATGCCGCGATTATCGGTAATCGCCGGATCGCCGGTGGTGTCGAGCTGACGGCCGCCCTGGATTACAAGCTGTCGGCCCTGGCCCCGCGTGTGCCGAACATCGAACTCGAAGACGAGTTGCGCAAGACCCAGTCGCGGATCGTCACGGCTCAGGCTGAATTGAGCCTGCGTGGCGATGGTGAGGGCGACGCGAGCGTCGGTACCAATCGCCAGCTGTTCGCCGGCCTGCCGCTGACTGCTGCGGAACCTTTGGTCGAGCCGAGCTTCGCTGAGCGGTCGCGTCCTGCTCCCGCGCCAGCACCGGCTGCCGGGGTCGATCCGCGCGCTTTCGACTCGATGCGTTTCGAGCTCAATGGTTTGCGTGAATTACTCGAAGTGCAGTTGGGTTCGCTGGCCTGGAACCAGTTGCAAGGCAGTCGTCCGCAGCAAGCCAATCTCTGGCGTCGCCTGCAACGCATCGGCCTGTCCGGCCCGCTGTCGCGCGATCTGCTGGAACTGATTACTGAAATTGAAGAGCCCCGTCAGGCCTGGCGCATGTTGTTGGCGCACCTGGCGCGGATGATCGTCACCCCTGAGATCGAACCGCTCGAAGAGGGGGGCGTGATTGCCATGGTCGGCCCTGCCGGCATGGGCAAAACCACGACACTGGCCAAGCTGGCCGCACGTTATGTGCTCAAGTACGGCGCGCAGAACATCGCGCTGGTGAGCATGGACAGCTTCCGCATTGGCGCTCAGGAACAACTCAAGACCCTGGGGCGTATCCTCAATGTCCCGGTGACTCACGTCGACCCGGGCCAGTCCCTGGCTCAAGCCCTTGATCCGCTGCTGCGCAAGCGTGTGGTGTTGATCGACACCGCCGGTCTGCAGGCCAGTGACCCGGCATTGCGCATGCAGCTGGAAAGCCTGGCCGGTCGCGGGATCAAGTCGAAGAATTATCTGGTGCTGGCCACTACCAGCCAGAAACAGGTGCTGACGGCCGCTTATCACAGTTACAAGCGGTGCGGGCTGGCAGGCTGCATCCTGACTAAACTGGATGAAACGGCGAGTCTGGGCGAAGTGCTGAGCCTGGCAATCAGTCACGAATTACCTGTCGCTTATCTGACCGATGGGCCAAGGATCCCGGATGATCTACATTTACCGCGCCGGCATCAGTTGGTCAGTCGCGCAGTAAGCGTGCAGATGCAGGAAGAACCCAGCGAAGAAGCCATGGCTGATATGTTCGCTGACCTCTACCACAGCCCGACCAAGCGC
Source organism: Pseudomonas frederiksbergensis (assembly GCF_001874645.1). Taxonomy (NCBI): domain Bacteria; kingdom Pseudomonadati; phylum Pseudomonadota; class Gammaproteobacteria; order Pseudomonadales; family Pseudomonadaceae; genus Pseudomonas; species Pseudomonas frederiksbergensis. The sequence goes on along the minus strand of NZ_CP017886.1, from coordinate 1,240,562 downwards.
GTCGGCTGAGGTAATAATGAATAGATTTGTATCTACATCGATGGCCTGCCATGCATTGTTCCGAAGTGAGCGCGCAGCCAGTCATGTAGCCCGCGTCTAAGCAAGACAAGGTAAAGAACGAACATGGGCAGCATGCATCCCGTACAGGTGATCGCAGTGACCGGCGGCAAAGGTGGCGTCGGGAAGACTAATGTGTCAGTGAACTTGTCCCTGGCTCTTGCTGAGCTCGGCCGGCGCGTCATGCTGCTGGACGCCGATCTGGGGCTGGCGAACGTCGACGTCCTGCTGGGGCTTACGCCCAAGCGTACGCTGGCCGACGTCATCGAAGGCCGCTGTGAACTGCGTGATGTATTACTTCAGGGGCCGGGCGGAATTCGTATTGTTCCCGCAGCGTCCGGTACCCAGAGCATGGTTCATCTGAGCCCGGCCCAGCATGCAGGCCTGATTCAGGCATTCAGCGACATTGGCGATAATCTCGACGTATTGGTGATCGACACGGCAGCGGGTATTGGTGAGTCGGTCGTCAGTTTTGTTCGCGCAGCCCAGGAAGTGTTGCTGGTGGTTTGCGATGAGCCGACCTCGATCACCGACGCCTACGCGCTGATCAAACTACTCAACCGCGATTACGGCATGAACCGCTTCCGCGTGCTGGCCAACATGGCGCAAAGCCCTCAGGAAGGACGGAATCTGTTCGCCAAGTTGACCAAGGTCACGGACCGCTTTCTCGACGTCGCCTTACAATACGTCGGTGCGGTTCCTTACGACGAATGCGTGCGCAAGGCCGTGCAGAAGCAGCGCGCTGTGTATGAAGCGTTTCCTCGCTCCAAATGTGCGCTGGCGTTCAAGGCCATCGCGCAGAAAGTCGATACCTGGCCGCTGCCTGCCAACCCGCGTGGGCACCTGGAGTTTTTCGTCGAGCGTCTGGTGCAGCAAACTGCGGGTCCGGTTCTATGACAGCCAGCGGTTACAACCTGTACAAAAAGTCGGCGCGTGACGCGCAGTACGAGCTGATCGAGCGTTACGCGCCACTGGTAAAACGCATTGCCTATCACCTGCTGGCCCGCTTGCCGGCCAGTGTTCAGGTCGAAGACCTGATCCAGGCAGGAATGATCGGTTTGCTTGAAGTGTCGACCAAATACGACGCGAGCAAAGGCGCGAGTTTCGAGACGTACGCGGGGATACGTATCCGTGGCGCGATGCTCGATGAAGTCCGCAAGGGTGACTGGGCGCCACGCTCGGTCCACCGCAATACCCGGATGGTGAGTGACGCGATTCGCTCAATTGAAGCTAAAACCGGGCGTGACGCTAAAGATCACGAGGTTGCGGCCGAACTCCAATTGAGTCTCGACGATTATTACGGGATTTTGAATGACACCTTGGGCAGTCGCCTATTCAGCTTCGACGATCTGTTGCAGGACGGCGAGCATGAAGGACTGCACGAGGATGGCGCGAGTGCTCATCTCGAACCGTCGCGTGACCTGGAAGATGAACGCTTTCAGGCTGCACTGGCGGATGCGATTGCCAATTTGCCGGAGCGTGAGCGACTGGTGTTGGCGCTGTACTACGACGAAGAGCTGAACCTCAAGGAAATCGGTGAGGTCCTGGGGGTCAGTGAATCGCGGGTCAGCCAGTTACACAGCCAGTGCGCGGCCCGTTTGCGGGGGCGTTTGGGGGAGTGGCGAGCGCGCTGACAGCAGTGTGGGGACACTGCGAACGAAACAGGCATGGCGTAAAGCTGTGTCGGTCTTCATCCGTTGTGCTCCGACAGTCGTTGAGTGCTCTGCCTGATTGATTGAATGGCGTGTTCAGGTGCTGAACGCGTTTAAGACTGCTTGGAGGTCGAATTGGACAAGAACATGAAAATCCTCATCGTTGATGACTTCTCAACGATGCGGCGGATCATAAAAAACCTGTTGCGTGACCTTGGGTTCACCAACACGGTCGAGGCCGACGATGGCGTCACTGCCATTCCGGTACTCAACAGCGGGAGCATCGACTTTCTGGTAACGGACTGGAACATGCCTGGCATGACCGGTATCGATTTACTGCGTCACGTGCGCGCCGATGAAAAGCTCAAGCACCTGCCGGTGTTGATGGTCACTGCCGAAGCCAAGCGCGAGCAGATCATCGAAGCCGCTCAAGCCGGTGTAAACGGCTATGTGGTCAAACCCTTCACGGCCCAGGCGTTGAAAGAGAAGATCGAAAAAATATTCGAACGCATCGGTTGATGTGCGGAGCCACTGCGCCACGGGGGGAGCTATGGAGCAAAGAGAATCTTCACAGGGCGATTTCGAATCGACTCTGAAAAAACATGCCCAGGAACTGGTCGAAAGCCTTGAAAAGGGCAGGTTCGGCGACGCTGTGCAACTGATCCATGAGCTCAACCAGACCCGTGACCGCGGCCTGTACCAGGAGGTGGGCAAGCTCACTCGTGAATTGCATAGCGCGATCGTCAATTTTCAGATTGACCCGCACATGCCGCAAGCCGAGGAGGTTTCGCAGATCACGGATGCTACCGAGCGCCTGTCCTATGTGGTCAAGCTGACCGAAGCGGCCGCGAACCGGACCATGGACCTGGTCGAGAACAGTACTCCGCTGGTCAATGGTCTGAGCACTGACGCGCAGGCCTTGAGCGCAGACTGGGGGCGCTTCATGCGCCGCGAAGTCGGTGCCGAAGAGTTTCGTGAGCTGGCCCGGCGCGTCGACGGTTTCCTGACGCGTAGCGTCGAGCAGGCTCAGGTCGTCTCGGGCAACCTCAACGATATTCTGTTGGCTCAGGATTACCAGGACCTGACCGGTCAGGTGATCAAGCGCGTGACCCAATTGGTCACCGAAGTCGAAAGCAACCTGCTCAAGCTCGTGCTCATGGCCAGTCAGGTGGACCGCTTTGCGGGCATCGAACATGACCGTGAAGCGATGCTGGCTGAAAAAGATCCGCAAAAACATCTCTCGCAGGGTGAAGGTCCGCAGATTCATGCCGATAAACGAGAAGACGTTGTGTCCGGTCAGGACGATGTGGACGATTTGTTATCCAGCCTAGGATTTTAGAGTTTTAGCATTTTAGGTTTTTTAGGTTTTTAGACCTTTAGGAGCACCCCTTAATGAGCTTCGGCGCCGATGAAGAGATCCTTCAGGATTTCCTGGTTGAGGCCGGCGAGATTCTAGAGCAACTGTCCGAGCAACTGGTCGAGCTGGAAAGCCGGCCAGATGATGCGGATCTGCTCAATGCAATTTTTCGCGGTTTTCACACTGTAAAAGGGGGCGCCGGCTTCCTCCAGCTCAACGAGCTGGTGGAGTGCTGTCACATCGCCGAGAACGTGTTCGACATCCTGCGCAAGGGTGAGCGTCGCGTCGACTCGGAACTGATGGACGTGGTTCTCGAAGCGCTGGACGCGGTGAACAGCATGTTCAGCGAAGTCCGTGAGCGTGCACCGATCACTGCGGCTACGCCAGAACTGCTGGCAGCTCTGGCCCGTCTGGCCGAACCTCAATCGGCCGATGTGGCGGCACCTGTTGCCGAGGTGGTCGAAGCACCTGTCGCTGAAAGCGAATCGGGCGACATCACCGACAACGAATTCGAACTGCTGCTCGACTCGCTGAACGCGGTCAAGGCTGAGGCCCAAGCATCCGTTGCCCAGGCACCTCAAGTGGCTGCCGGCAGCGATGAAATCACCGATGCCGAGTTCGAGTCGTTGCTCGATCAGCTGCACGGCAAAGGCCAGTTCGCCGCCGACGCGGTGGCAGCGCCAACCGCACCGGCTGCCCCGAAAGCGGCAGGCGACAGCTCCGACATTACCGACGACGAATTCGAAGCACTGCTCGATCAGTTGCATGGCAAAGGCAACTTCGCCGTTGATGCTCTGGAATCGGCGATTGCTGCCGTTCCGGCGCCAGCGGTACCTGTGGCTGCTGCCGCTGGCGGTGATCTGATCTCCGATCACGAGTTCGAATCGCTGCTCGACGAATTGCATGGCAAAGGCCAGTTCACTGAGGTCGGCACAGGTTCTGCTGCTTCGGTGGCGGCTCCGGTCGCCAAGGCCGCGGCACCCAAGCCTGTCGCAGCAGCGCCCGAGCCAAAAGCTGAAGCGCCGAAGCCTGCCGCCGCTGCTGCACCGGCTCCAGCTCGCGCACCTGCTTCACCGCCACCGGAAAAACCGGCCAGTGAAGCCGAGACCACCGTACGTGTGGATACCGCGCGCCTCGACGAAATCATGAACATGGTCGGCGAACTGGTACTGGTGCGTAACCGTCTGGTTCGTCTGGGACTCAACAGCGGCGACGAAGCCATGTCCAAGGCCGTGTCGAACCTCGACGTGGTCACGGCCGACTTGCAGACCGCGGTGATGAAGACCCGGATGCAGCCGATCAAGAAAGTCTTCGGGCGCTTCCCGCGACTGGTTCGCGACCTCGCGCGCCAGTTGAAGAAAGAGATCAACCTGGAGCTGGTCGGCGAAGAAACCGACCTCGACAAAAACCTCGTCGAGGCCCTGGCCGACCCGCTGGTCCACTTGGTGCGCAACTCCGTCGACCACGGTATTGAAGAGCCGGCTGATCGCGAAGCCATGGGCAAGCCCCGCAGCGGCAAGGTGATCCTGTCCGCTGAGCAGGAGGGCGACCACATCCTGCTGTCCATCTCTGATGACGGCAAGGGCATGGACGCTGATGTTCTGCGCGGTATTGCCGTGAAGAAAGGCTTGATGGACAAGGATGCGGCGGACCGTCTCAGCGAGACCGACTGCTTCAACCTTATCTTCGCTCCGGGCTTCTCGACCAAGACCGAGATCTCTGATGTCTCCGGGCGTGGCGTGGGCATGGACGTGGTGAAAACCAAGATCGCCCAGCTCAACGGCACCATTAATATCTACTCGACCAAGGGCAAGGGTTCGAAGATCGTCATCAAGGTCCCGTTGACCCTGGCGATCATGCCGACGCTGATGGTCATGCTCGGCAACCAGGCCTTCGCCTTCCCGCTGGTCAACGTCAACGAGATTTTCCACCTCGACTTGTCGCGCACCAATGTAGTCGACGGTCAGGAAGTGGTGATCGTGCGGGACAAGGCACTGCCATTGTTCTACCTCAAGCGCTGGCTGGTCAGCTCCGCCGCTCACGAAGAGCAGCGTGAAGGCCATGTGGTGATCCTTTCGGTGGGCACTCAGCGGATCGGCTTCGTCGTCGATCAGTTGGTGGGCCAGGAAGAAGTGGTCATCAAGCCATTGGGCAAAATGCTCCAGGGAACCCCGGGCATGTCCGGCGCCACCATTACCGGTGACGGCCGCATCGCCTTGATTCTCGATGTTCCGAGCATGCTCAAGCGTTACGCCGCACGGCGTATTTGATTCTGGCGGAGCGGGGCGACTGAGCCTCGCTCCGTCTAACGGAGTGTTTATGGCAGTCAAAGTCCTGGTGGTGGATGATTCTGGTTTTTTCCGCCGCCGCGTCTCGGAAATTCTTTCGGCGGACCCTAGTATCCAGGTTGTCGGTACGGCGACCAACGGTAAAGAGGCGATCGATCAGGCCCTGGCCCTCAAGCCAGACGTGATCACCATGGACTACGAGATGCCGATGATGGATGGCATCACGGCGGTGCGGCACATCATGCAGCGCTGTCCTACCCCGGTGTTGATGTTCTCCTCGCTGACGCACGAAGGCGCTCGGGTCACGCTCGATGCGCTGGACGCTGGCGCGGTGGATTTCCTGCCAAAGAATTTCGAAGACATCTCGCGCAACCCCGAGAAGGTCAAGCAACTGCTGTGCGAAAAGGTCCACAGCATTTCGCGCAGTAACCGTCGTTTCAGCGCTTACAGCGCTCCAGCTCCAGCGGCCGCGCCAGCCCCAACGCCGGCACCTTTGAGTTTCGGCAGCAGTGCAGCTACAGCTGCGCCTGCGCCTGCGCGTCCGGTACCGGCACCGATTCCCGCGCGTGCGCCTGTTGCCAGCACATCGTCACCGGCACCGAAACGCAAAGCCTACAAACTGGTTGCCATTGGTACGTCAACCGGTGGACCGGTCGCGTTGCAGCGGGTGCTGACACAGCTGCCGGCCAACTTCCCGGCGCCGATCGTGTTGATCCAGCACATGCCGGCGGCCTTCACCAAGGCTTTCGCCGAGCGTTTGGACAAGCTCTGCCGGATCAGCGTCAAGGAAGCCGAAGATGGTGACATCCTGCGTCCTGGTCTGGCCTTGCTGGCACCGGGTGGCAAGCAAATGATGATCGACGGCCGGGGCGCGGTGAAAATCCTCCCGGGCGACGAGCGTCTGAATTACAAACCCTGTGTGGACATCACCTTCGGTTCGGCGGCCAAGTCCTACGGCGACAAAGTTCTGGCGGTAGTCCTTACCGGCATGGGCGCCGATGGTCGTGAAGGCGCGCGTCTGCTCAAGCAGGGCGGCAGTGCGGTCTGGGCTCAGGATGAAGCCAGTTGCGTGATCTATGGCATGCCGATGGCGATCGTCAAAGCCGATCTGGCAGACGCGATTTATGGCCTTGACGATATCGGCAAGCATTTGGCCGAGGCGTGCATCTGATGGATGTTTTAAGCCTTATCGGGATCATCATGGCGTTCATCGCCATTATTGGTGGCAACTACCTGGAAGGTGGTCATCTCGGTGCCCTGGCCAACGGCCCGGCGGCGTTGATCGTGCTTGGCGGGACTATTGGCGCTGCGTTGTTGCAGTCGCCGATGAGTGCCTTCAAGCGCGCCATGCAGATTTTTCGCTGGATCCTGTTTCCACCTCGCGTCGACCTGGCGGGTGGCATCGACCGTGTGGTCAACTGGAGTCTCACTGCGCGCAAGGAAGGTTTGCTCGGGCTTGAAGGCGTGGCGGACAGTGAACCCGACAGCTACTCGCGCAAAGGCTTGCAACTGTTGGTCGACGGCGCTGAGCCCGAGTCGATTCGCAGTATTCTGGAAGTGGATTTCTACACCCAGGAAAGCCGTGACATCGAAGCCGCCAAAGTCTTTGAAAGCATGGGCGGCTACGCGCCGACCATCGGCATCATCGGTGCGGTCATGGGCCTGATTCACGTCATGGGTAACCTTGGCGATCCGTCGCAACTGGGTAGCGGCATTGCCGTGGCTTTTGTCGCGACCATCTACGGTGTGGCCAGCGCCAACCTGGTGTTGCTGCCGATTGCCAGCAAGCTCAAGTCCATCGCATTGCGCCAGTCGCGTTATCGCGAAATGCTGCTGGAAGGCATTCTGTCGATTGCCGAAGGTGAAAACCCTCGCTCCATCGAGTTGAAGCTTCAGGGTTTCATGGACTAAGGGAATAACCTCATGGCACGCCGCCGTCAGCATGATGAACACGTCAACCACGAGCGCTGGCTGGTGTCCTACGCGGACTTCATCACGCTGCTGTTCGCCTTTTTCGTGGTGATGTACTCCATCTCTTCGATCAACGAAGGCAAGTACAAGGAAATTTCCGAAGCGCTGGTCGGGGTCTTTACCAACTCAGACCGCGCCCTCAAGCCGATCCCCATCGGCGACGAGCGTCCGAAGACGGTCACCCCGGCCAAGCCGCTGGTCAAGGACAGCGAGCAGATCGACGCCGGCATCGCCCAGGCCGCCAAGGATCCGCTCAAAAGCATTGCCGACGACATCAGTGCAGCGTTTGGCGATTTGATCAGCTCCAACCAGATGACCGTGCGTGGCAACGAGCTGTGGGTCGAAATCGAACTCAACTCCAGCCTGCTGTTTGGTAGCGGCGATGCCATGCCCAGCGATATTGCGTTCAATATCATCGACAAGATCGCGGTGATTCTGAAACCGTTCGACAACCCGATTCACGTTGAAGGCTTCACCGACGATCAACCGATCCGCACCGCGCAGTACCCGACCAACTGGGAGCTGTCCTCGGCGCGTTCGGCGAGCATTGTGCGCATGCTGGCCATGCAGGGTGTCAACCCCGGGCGTCTGGCCTCGGTGGGGTACGGCGAGTTCCAGCCGGTAGCCAATAACGCGACCGTCGAAGGGCGTGCCCGTAACCGGCGGGTGGTGCTGGTGGTGTCGCGCAATCTTGATGTACGCCGCAGCCTGACCGGTACCGGGACCGCTAATGCAAAACCCGACGCCGCGTTGAAGCGTGCTGGCACACAAACTGCACCGACGCACGTTAAGTCGCCGGGACGCGAGAGTGCCGTCAATTCTCCGTCACCCGGCTTGTAACGTTGAGCTATTTCTCGGTTGTATCGATTCGGCCGGGAGGAACGATCTGAATGAGAGTCTGGGCAGTCGCCAATCAAAAGGGTGGTGTCGGTAAAACCACTTCCTCCATCGCTATAGCCGGTTTGCTGGCCGAGGCGGGCAAGCGCGTGGTTGTGGTCGATCTCGACCCGCACGGCTCCATGACCAGCTACTTCGGTTACGACCCCGACAGCCTGGAACACAGCAGCTACGACCTGTTTCTGCACAAGGGCAGCGTGCCGCAAGGCTTGCCCGGGCAGCTGTTGCTGCCGACCAGCGACGAACGTATTTCCCTGTTGCCGTCGAGCACCGCTCTGGCCACCCTTGAGCGCCAGTCGCCGGGGCAGAGTGGCCTGGGCCTGGTGATTGCCAAGAGCCTGGCGCAGTTGTGGCAGGACTTTGATTACGCGTTGATCGACAGCCCACCGTTGCTCGGCGTGCTGATGGTCAATGCCTTGGCGGCCAGCCAGCAACTGGTGATCCCGGTGCAGACCGAGCACCTGGCGGTGAAAGGTCTGGAGCGCATGGTCAACACCTTGGCGATGATCAACCGTTCGCGCAAACAAGCGCTGCCGTTCAGCATCGTGCCGACCTTGTTCGACCGTCGCACCCAAGCCTCGCTGGGAACCTTGCGGGTGCTGCGCGACATGTACCCGGAAGAGATCTGGCAAGGCTATATCCCGGTCGATACCCGACTGCGTGATGCCAGCCGTGCCGGCCTGACACCTTCGCAGTTCGACGGCAAGAGCCGTGGAGTACTGGCCTATCGTGCGTTGCTCAAACACTTGCTGGCCCAACAACTTGTTCCGCAGGTGGCTTGAGGTGAACCCGATTTCCTACGGGAGTAGTGTGCCAATGAGTCGGCCGGTGAAGATCACTTCGCGCCCGCAACTGGCGTTGCAGTCCTATCTGGATGCGTTGTTGCAAGACGCGACCGAGGAGTGGCCGTCAGAGGTTGAGGTATTACCCGAGGTTGTAGAAGTCGTCGCGGTCGTCGAAGCCATCGAGGCTGAAACCGTACTGGACGAATTTCAGGCAGCAGTGCTCGAAGAACAGGCTCGCGATGCACAAAAGCCAGTGGCCGCAGCTCCCGTTGCAGCGCCGGTTGCGAAGGCGCCCATCGTGGTGCCGGTGCTGGAAGCGCCGACACCGATTCTGGCGGCGGTCTCATTGGTCGCACCGTTGCTGCAAGCGCTGGTCGAGCCGATAGCCGAAATCCATCTGCCGCCGGGCAACACGCCACCGCCGGTGGTCGGCGATGACCGGCCAAGCTGGGCTGCCGAACCGTTTGAATGCCTGTTGTTCGACGTCGCCGGTTTGACCCTGGCCGTGCCGCTGGTGTGCCTGGGTTCGATTTACCCGTTGGCCGGTCATGAGCTGACGCCGTTGTTCGGTCAGCCGGAATGGTTTCTCGGGATTCTGCCGAGCCAGGCCGGCAACCTGAAGGTGCTGGATACCGCGCGCTGGGTCATGCCCGATCGCTATCGCGATGACTTTCGCCAGGGCCTGCAATACGTGATCTCGGTTCAGGGCTATGAGTGGGGGCTGGCGGTGCATCAGGTCAGCCGCTCGTTGCGCCTGGACCCGAACGAAATCAAATGGCGTAGCCATCGGGGTCAGCGGCCATGGCTGGCCGGGACGGTGATCGAGCACATGTGTGCGTTGCTGGATGTCTCGGAGCTGGCGGAGTTGATCGCCAGCGGTGGTGCCAAACACGTGGGCGGCAGCAAGCCGCTACACAAATCGACATAACAGCCGACATAACAAGTAGGCGACGGCATTGTTGAATGCCGCCACACAGAACACACACCGCCAGAAGCGGTTTTTCGAGGGGTCAGGTATGAGTAGTCACGCGACGAATGCAAAAGGTTCTGAAGATCCGATCCTGCAATGGGTAACCTTCAAACTGGACAATGAAACCTACGGCATCAACGTGATGCGCGTTCAGGAAGTCCTGCGTTACACCGAAATTGCTCCGGTTCCGGGTGCGCCAAGCTACGTGCTGGGCATCATCAACCTGCGCGGTAACGTGGTCACCGTGATCGACACCCGCCAGCGTTTCGGCCTGGGCACTGTCGAAGTCAGCGACAACACCCGTATCGTGATCATCGAAGCCGACAAGCAAGTGGTCGGGATCATGGTCGACAGCGTGGCTGAAGTGGTTTACCTGCGTCAGTCCGAGATCGAAACCGCGCCTAACGTCGGTAACGAAGAATCGGCCAAGTTCATCCAGGGCGTGTGCAACAAGAACAACGAACTGCTGATCCTGGTCGAGCTGGACAAGATGATGAGCGAAGAAGAGTGGTCGGAACTGGAGAGTATCTGATTGATTCTCGAGGTTGCTGTCATTGTACTGGGGCTCCTGTGGGTAGGGACCCTGGCGATGTTCCTGGCTTACACGCGCAAACAGCGAGAGCTGGCAGCGCTGCAAGCCCAGGGCGATGCGTTGCGAGATCAGCGCATCAAGGACTTGGCCAAGCGCGTCGACGACTACCAGAACGGTAACGTGCGCATGGGCGAAGACCTGCATGAACTGCGTGCCATGGTCAGGCCCTTGCCAGACAAGCTGGCCCAGCTGGAACAGCGCGATCCGTCGAGTCTGTCATTCGCCCAGGCAGCACGCCTGGTGGGGATGGGCGCCAGCGTCGACGAATTGACCCAGTCCTGCGGCCTGACCCAGGCCGAGGCTGAGTTGATGAGTAAGTTGCACAAGAACTGAGAAGATCAAAAGATCGCAGCTTTCGGTAGCTCCTACGACGAACACATCATCCGTAGGCGCTGCCGAAGGCTGCGATTTTTATGCGCGCCTGATTAGTAATCATCCCCGCGTTCTGTCACATCCTTCTCGACCATTGCTGCCTCTGAGCCATGCCCTTGCGGAAACTTGCCCTTGAGTTTCCAGGCGAACGCAATGATCTCGGCAATCGTGCGGTAGAGCTCTTCAGGGATGCTGTCTCCCAATTCCATTCTGGCCAGCAGCTTCACCAGCTCGGCGTTCTCGTAGATTGGTACTTCATAATCGCGGGCGATTGTCAGAATCGCTTCCGCCAGTTCGTCATCGCCTTTGGCGGTGAGCGTCGGGGCATGCTGGCCGTCGTATTTGAGGGCGATGGCCTGGCGCGGTGGTGTAGGGTTGTTCATGCGGTTTCGTCGACCCAGCGTTGTTCGAGGCGGGTTTGATTGCCTTGCGGCGGTGTGCCGAGGTGGCAATTCAGATCGCCAACGTTCAGGCCTGATGCCAGCAACTGCGCACGCAATCCACTCAGGTTACTTTCGATCAGGCTGGCGGTGTAGGGCCGTTCGGCCCAGAGTTGGCTGGAGAGTTTGCCCTGGGCAAGCTGTGCCTGGATCTGCAGCGGCCCGAGTGGTTCCATGTCGAACGCCAACTCGACGCGCCAGAGCCGTTGTTTCGGCTCGCGCTCGGCGGGTTTCTCCTGCTGTTCTTTCTCGGGTGTGTCCTCACGCTGAAACTTGACCTGCAACGGCACGATGTCTTGCAGGTTACGCATTGGGATTTCCAACTGCCAGGTGGTTTGCAGCTTGCCATCCTCGGTCATGCCGGTCTGTTCCAGGCTCGACAGTTGATGGCTTTGCAGGCGGGAAACGGCCGCCGCGGCCAGGCGCAACAAGTGTTCGAGGTCGCCTTCACCCTCCAGGCTTTGCAGCAACCGCGAGGTCAGGGGGAAGCTGCTCGGCTGCGGTTTGGCGCTGACCTGGCCGAGGGTGCCAAGGGCGCTGCGGACAAAGCTTGGCAGCGCCTGGGCCAGGGTATTGGCGGCGATGACCGCGTTGAAACTGGTATTGGCCGGCAGGCCAGGGGCCAATTGTGCGATCAGTCGCAGCAAATTGCCTTTCATGTCCGGCGTCAGGGCAGGGTTCTGTCCGGCGAGCAGCTTGGTTTCCAGAAACAACCCGCTGTTGGCCAGCGCCTGTGCCAAACCTTTGGGGGTGCTCAGTTGTTGAGCGTCTGGCAGGTCGGCGAGCAGTTTGTCGACGGCGGCGCGCAGGTCGTCGGAGGTGGTGTCGGAGGCTGGCAGGTTTTGCAAGGCATCGATCAGCCCGCTCAATGAGCCTTGGCGACTTTGCTGGGCCAGCAACTGCTGGGTTATCGCCAGTTGCTCCTGACGGCTGGCCAGTGGCACGAAACTCAGGCTTTGCGAGCCCTGGACCAAGGCGCTGAGCAGACTGCCAATGCGCAACGGTTGCGGGCTGTCGATGCTCAAGGTGCTGCCACTGAGCGCGGTATTGAGCAAACTCACCAGCGAGCGATAGACCGCCGGCTGCCCCGGTGTTTGCGGCATCAGCTGAGTGGTCAGCACTTTACCTTGCAGCAAGGTGCCGACCGGTAATTGCGAGGTGTCGAGACGGGTGAGGGTGGCGATGTTAGATGCGATGGCCTGCTGTACGGTGATCGCCAGGCTGCCAGCTGAAGGTTGGCTGACCGTCAGGCTGGTGCCTTGAGGCAACGGCTGGTTGCTGGTGGCTTGCACGGTCGTCTGACGGCCGCTGTCGAGTGTGACCTTGAGCAGCAGCTGGAAAGTCTGATCGTTCTGTTTGAGCGACAGCACTTCAGCACTGGCGCTCTGGCCGGCGGCGATCAAGCCTTCCATCGGGGTTTGCAACTTGAGCAACTCACCACTGACCACGAGCGGGCGCGAGGCGGCCGGCGTAGTAGGGGGCAGTGGAAGGATGTTCATCTCACCGGTCATCAGGTCACACCCTGTCGAAATTGCCCTCTTGGGAGTAGGACATGACATGTATAATGCCGCCCCGTTGTTGTCGGGGCGCGGAAAACATCGCAAATGTTTGACGCAGCTCTCTAGAACAGGCCGTCAATGCATTTATGCTGCGTCACTTTAACGGCCGCTCCACTGCCGACTTGAACCGTAAAGGCCCGCGATCTCTTGACCATCCCTCTACTAGAAGCCGTAGCGCTCGCCTGTGAGCGAGACTGGCGGATGCTCTTCGAAAACCTCGAATTGCGTCTGGGCAGCGGTGACATGTTGCAGATCAGCGGCCCCAACGGCAGCGGCAAGACCAGCCTGTTGCGCCTGCTCGCCGGTCTGATGCAGCCGACCAGTGGCCAGGTGTTGCTCAACGGCCAGCCCTTGAACACGCAACGTCCGGAGCTGGCCCACAACCTGATGTGGATTGGCCATGCCGCTGGCATCAAGGACCTGCTGACCCCCGAAGAGAACCTCAGCTGGCTGTGCGCGTTGCATCAGCCCGCCAGTCATGAGGCGATCTGGCAGGCGCTGGCAGCAGTAGGACTGCGCGGTTTTGAAGATGTTCCTTGCCACACCTTGTCCGCTGGCCAGCAACGTCGTGTGGCACTGGCCCGTTTGTATCTGGACAGCCCGGCGCTGTGGATTCTCGACGAGCCGTTTACCGCACTGGATAAACAAGGTGTTGCCCAGTTGGAAGAACACCTGGCCGCACACTGCGAGCGGGGCGGGATGGTGATTCTGACCACTCACCATACGTTGACCCGGATGCCGGCCGGTTACCGCGACATCGATTTGGGGCAGTGGGCCGTATGAGTGTTTTCGCATTGTTGGTCGCCCGTGAGGCGCGTTTGCTGTGTCGTCGTCCTGCCGAGCTGGCCAACCCCCTCGTATTCTTCGCCATTGTTGTCGCATTGTTCCCATTGGCGGTCGGACCTGAGACACAATTGTTGCAAAACTTGTCACCTGGGCTGGTCTGGGTCGCCGCCCTTTTATCGGTTTTGCTCTCGCTGGACGGGCTTTTCCGCAGTGATTTCGAGGACGGATCCCTTGAGCAGTGGGTCCTTTCGTCGCACCCCCTACCTCTTCTGGTTTTGGCAAAAGTGCTGGCACACTGGGCGTTTTCCGGCTTGGCACTGGTGTTGCTTGCCCCGTTATTGGCGTTGATGCTCGGTTTACCTGCCGCCTGTCTGCCGGTTTTGCTCTTGTCGCTGTTGCTCGGTACACCGGTACTGAGTTTGCTCGGTGCGGTGGGCGCGGCGCTGACGGTCGGTTTGAAGCGCGGCGGCTTGCTGCTGGCCTTGTTGATTCTGCCGCTGTACATCCCGGTGTTGATTCTCGGCAGTGGCGCTTTGCAGGCCGCCTTGCAGGGCATGCCGGCAACCGGTTACCTGCTGTGGCTTGGTAGCTTGACCGCCCTGGCGATAACCCTGACACCCTTTGCAATAGCCGCTGGCCTGAAGATCAGTGTCGGCGAATAATAATGAGGTCTGGTTAAAATTTAACCGCTTTTTTTTAAAAAAAGGCAGACCCAGACTCTTCGTGATGGCGAAGAGCAACCGTGATGGAAACAGTAATGAACTGGACCTGGTTTCATAAGCTCGGCTCGCCCAAATGGTTTTACGGCATCAGCGGCAAACTGCTGCCCTGGCTGAGCGTCGCGGCGTTGCTGCTGATCGGCGTCGGCGTGGTCTGGGGCCTGGCCTTTGCGCCGCCGGATTACCAACAAGGCAACAGCTTTCGGATCATCTACATTCACGTTCCGGCCGCCATGCTGGCGCAGTCCTGCTACGTGATGCTGGCGGTCTGCGGCATTGTCGGGCTGGTGTGGAAGATGAAACTGGCGGATGTCGCCCTGCAATGCGCGGCGCCGATCGGTGCCTGGATGACCGCTGTAGCGCTGGTCACCGGGGCAATCTGGGGCAAACCGACCTGGGGTTCGTGGTGGGTCTGGGATGCGCGCCTGACCTCGATGCTGATTCTGCTGTTTCTGTATTTCGGTCTTATTGCACTGGGCAATGCCATCAGCAATCGCGACAGCGCGGCCAAGGCCTGCGCGGTATTGGCGATTGTCGGAGTGATCAACATCCCGATCATCAAGTACTCGGTGGAGTGGTGGAACACCCTGCACCAGGGCGCGACCTTCAGCCTCACTGAAAAACCGGCAATGCCGGCCGAGATGTGGCTGCCGCTGCTGCTGACGGTACTGGGTTTCTACTGTTTCTTCGGCGCGGTGTTGTTGCTGCGCATGCGTCTTGAAGTGCTCAAGCGCGAAGCCCGTGCAAGCTGGGTCAAAGCCGAAGTGCAAAACAGCCTGGAGGCCGCGTAATGAGTTTTGCTTCATTCGGCGACTTCCTCGCCATGGGCCATCACGGTCTTTATGTCTGGTCGGCCTATGGCATCTGCCTGGCGGTACTGGCTCTCAACGTGGCTGCGCCGATCCTGGCCCGCAAGCGTTACCTGCAACAAGAGGCGCGTCGTCTGCGCCGGGAGAACAGCAAGTGAATCCGCTGCGTAAAAAGCGTCTTATCATTATTTTCGCGATCCTGATCGGTGTCGGCGCAGCTGTTGGCCTGGCCTTGAGTGCCTTGCAGCAGAACATCAACCTCTTTTACACGCCGACCCAGATCGCCAATGGCGAAGCCCCGCAAGACACGCGCATCCGTGCGGGTGGCATGGTCGAGAAGGGCTCGCTGCAACGTTCCGGCGACTCGCTGGACGTGAAATTCATCGTCACCGACTTCAACAAATCCGTGACCATCACCTACCGCGGCATCCTCCCGGACCTGTTCCGCGAAGGGCAGGGCATCGTTGCGTTGGGCAAACTGAATGCAGACGGCGTGGTGGTGGCTGACGAAGTGCTGGCCAAGCACGACGAGAAGTACATGCCGCCCGAAGTGACCAAGGCCCTGAAAGACAGCGGTCAATCTGCTCCAACACCCGCGAAGGAGGGTTGATCGATGACCTCAGGCATCTTTATTCCCGAATTGGGCCATCTGGCGATGATCCTCGCCCTGTGCTTTGCCATCGTCCAGGCCATTGTGCCGTTGCTCGGTGCCTGGCGCGGTGACCGGATGTGGATGGGGCTGGCGCAACCCGCTGCCTGGGGCCAGTTTACGTTTCTGGTGTTCGCCTTCGGCTGCTTGACCTACGCCTTCATGACCGATGACTTTTCGGTTGGTTATGTTGCCAACAACTCCAACAGCACCTTGCCGTGGTACTACAAGTTCAGCGCGGTATGGGGTGCCCACGAAGGCTCCTTGCTGCTCTGGGCGCTGATTCTCGGCGGCTGGACCTTCGCCGTGTCGATCTTCTCCCGGCAGTTGCCGCAGGTCATGCTGGCTCGCGTGCTGGCGGTGATGGGCATGATCAGCACTGGTTTCCTGCTGTTCCTGATTCTCACGTCGAACCCGTTCGCACGCATCCTGCCGCAGATTCCCACGGATGGTCATGACCTCAACCCGTTGCTGCAAGACATCGGCCTGATCGTTCACCCGCCAATGCTCTACATGGGTTACGTCGGTTTTTCGGTGGCGTTTGCCTTCGCTATTGCTGCCCTGCTCGGTGGTCGTCTGGATGCGGCGTGGGCGCGCTGGTCGCGACCTTGGACCATTGTCGCCTGGGCATTCCTCGGCATCGGCATCACCCTCGGCTCCTGGTGGGCTTACTACGTACTCGGTTGGGGTGGCTGGTGGTTCTGGGACCCGGTGGAAAACGCCTCGTTCATGCCATGGCTGGTGGGTACGGCGCTGATTCACTCGTTGGCCGTGACCGAAAAACGCGGTGTGTTCAAAAGCTGGACCGTGTTGCTGGCGATTGCCGCGTTCTCGCTGAGCCTGCTGGGGACCTTCCTGGTGCGTTCCGGCGTGCTGACCTCGGTGCACGCGTTTGCCTCGGACCCTGAGCGCGGCGTGTTCATCCTGATCTTCCTGCTGTTTGTGGTCGGCGGTTCGCTGACGCTGTTCGCCCTGCGCGCCCCGGTGGTCAAGAGCCACGTCGGCTTCAATCTGTGGTCACGTGAAACCCTGCTGCTGGGCAACAACCTGGTGCTGGTGGTCGCGGCTTCGATGATTTTGCTCGGGACCTTGTATCCGCTGCTGCTCGATGCCCTGACCGGCGCCAAGATGTCGGTCGGCCCGCCGTATTTCAACGCGTTGTTCATTCCGTTGATGGCGTTGCTGATGGGGGTGATGGCGGTGGGTGTACTGGTGCGCTGGAAAGACACCCCGGTGAAATGGCTGATGAGCATGCTGACCCCGGTGTTGCTCGGCAGCGCTGCTTTGGCGGTCGTGGCCGGGATCGCTTACGGCGACTTCAACTGGGCCGTGCTGGCGACCTTCATGCTCGCGGCCTGGGTGTTGCTGGCCGGTGTGCGTGACATTTTCGACAAGACGCGCAACAAAGGCCTGATCAAAGGCCTGCCGAGCCTGACCCGCAGCTATTGGGGCATGCAGATTGCGCACTTGGGGATTGCCGTATGCGCGCTGGGTGTGGTGCTTTCGAGCCAGAACAGCGCGGAGCGCGATCTGCGTCTGGCGCCGGGCGAGTCGATGGACCTGGCCGGTTATCACTTCATTTTCGAAGGCGCCAAGCACTTCGAAGGACCGAACTTCACCTCCGACAAAGGCACCATTCGGGTAATTCGATCGGGTAAGGAAGTCGCCGTGCTGCACCCGGAAAAACGTCTGTACACCGTACAGAACACAATGATGACCGAAGCCGGCATCGACGCCGGTTTCACCCGTGACCTGTACGTGGCCCTTGGCGAGCCACTGGAAAATGGCGCCTGGGCTGTGCGCGTGCACGTCAAACCGTTCGTGCGCTGGATCTGGCTCGGCGGTTTGCTGACAGGTTTCGGTGGGTTGCTGGCGGCGCTGGATCGTCGTTATCGGGTCAAGGTGAAAAGTCGCGTGCGTGAAGCGCTGGGCATGACGGGAGCCACTGCATGAGACGTTGGTTAATGGTGTTGCCACTGGCGCTGTTTCTGGTGGTGGCGGTGTTTCTTTACCGGGGGCTGTACCTGAACCCGGCCGAGCTGCCCTCGGCGATGATCGGCAAGCCGTTCCCCGAGTTTTCCCTGCCGGCCGTGCAGGGCGACAAGACCTTGACCCGCGCCGATCTGCTGGGCAAGCCGGCATTGGTCAACGTCTGGGGCACCTGGTGCATTTCCTGCCGGGTCGAGCACCCGGTGCTGAACAAACTGGCCCAGCAGGGCGTGCTGATCTACGGCGTCAACTACAAGGACGTCAATGCTGACGCCTTGAAATGGCTGGTCGAGTTCCACAACCCGTACCTGCTGGACATCCGTGACGAGGACGGCTCCCTGGGCCTGAACCTCGGTGTTTACGGCGCGCCGGAAACCTTCTTTATCGACGCCAAAGGCATCATCCGCGACAAATACGTCGGAGTGATCGACGAAGTGGTCTGGCGTGAACAACTGGCGGCCAAGTATCAGGCGCTGGTCGACGAGGCCAAGCCATGAAGCGCTGGATTGCTGCCGCCGTACTCGGCCTGAGTATTGCCGGTGTCGCTCACGCGGCCATTGATACTTATGAGTTCGCCAATGACGCCGAGCGCGAGCGTTTTCACGAACTGACCAAAGAATTGCGTTGCCCCAAGTGCCAGAATCAGGACATTGCCGATTCCAACGCACCGATCGCCACTGACCTGCGCAAAGAGATTTTCCGCATGCTCGGCGAGGGCAAGGACAACCAGCAGATCATCGACTTCATGGTCGACCGCTATGGCGACTTCGTGCGCTACAAGCCTGCCCTGACCGGCAAGACTGCATTGCTGTGGTTTGGCCCGGCCGGGTTGTTGCTCGGTGGGGTGCTGGTGATCGCCGTGATCGTCCGCCGTCGTCGTGCCGAGCGCACGGCAGGCCCGGACACGCTTTCTGCCGAGGAACGCAAGCGCCTCGACCAACTGTTGGATAAAACCAAGAATGATTGATTTCTGGCTCGCTGCAGGTCTGCTTCTACTGGTTGCCCTGAGTTTTCTGTTGATCCCGGTTCTGCGTGGGCGTCGCGCCCAGCGTGAAGAGGACCGTACCGCGCTGAACGTGGCGCTTTATCAGGAGCGCGTGGCTGAGTTGCAGACTCAGCAGGCCGAAGGCGTACTCGATTCGACGCAAATGAGCGCCGGGCGTGACGAAGCGGCTCGCGAACTGCTGGCCGACACCGAAGGTGCCGACACGGGCCGGGTTTCCCGTCTGGGCAAGCCGCTGCCGCTGCTGGCCGCGATCCTGGTGCCGGTGTTGGGCCTGGGTCTGTACTTGCATTTCGGCGCCAGCGACAAGGTCGAACTGACCCGTGAATTCGCCCAGGCACCACAGTCGATGGAAGAGATGACCCGTCGTCTGGAGCGCGCTGTTGCGGCTCAACCGGACTCCGCTGAAGGCCTGTATTTCCTGGGGCGTACCTACATGGCTCAGGACCGTCCTGGCGACGCGGCGAAGATCTTCGAACGCACCGTGGCATTGGCTGGCCGTCAGCCCGAATTGCTCGGCCAGTGGGCCCAGGCGCAGTATTTTGCCGACAACAAAAAGTGGTCGGACAAGATCCAGGCGCTGACCGACGAGGCACTCAAAGCCGATCCTAAAGAAGTCACCAGCCTTGGGTTGTTGGGCATTGCGGCCTTCGAAGGCGAACGTTATCAGGACGCCATCGATTACTGGAATCGTCTGTTGGCGCAATTGCCACCTGAAGATAACTCCCGCAGCGCGCTGCAAGGCGGTATTGCGCGGGCGACCGAAAAGCTGCAAGAGAGCGGCGGTGCTGTCGTCAAGGCGCCTGTCGTAGCGGCCAAGCCTTCGGCATTGCTGAAAGTGACGGTTGATCTGGCAGCAGATTTGAAAGCCAAGGTTCAACCGGGTGACAGCGTGTTCATCTTCGCTCGCGCCACTTCAGGCCCTCCGGCGCCATTGGCGGCCAAGCGCCTGACCGTTGCCGACCTGCCAGCGACCGTCGAACTGGGCGATGCAGACGCAATGATGCCGCAGTTGAAACTGTCTAACTTTCCTGAAGTCCAACTGGTCGCGCGCGTTTCCCGTGCCGGCCAACCGACTGCCGGCGAATGGGTCGGTCGCAGCGAGCCTTTGGCCAGCAGCACCACCGCGCCGCAACAATTGACCATCGACAGTCCCGACAAATAACCAGGAAAACCGCTATGACCGCCATCGCTCGTATCACCCTGCTCAGTCTTGTTTTGGGGTTAAGCGCATGTGCGGTCCAGCCGCCTTCAGATGAAGGCCGCTTGCCGCCGATTCCACCATCGGGCCCAGGCAGCAAACCGACGCCGACGACCGCCCCCGGCAAACCGGTGACGCCGAACAAGCCCGCCAAACCACAGCCGCGCACCTCGGCGAGCTTCGCTCCACCACCCGGCGGCAACAGCCATTGGGATGCGAAACTCGGTGTCTACGTCCTCGACGACCAGACCGACACCTTCTACCGCCAGCGCACCTACTACCGCTGGAACAACGGCTGGAGCCGCAGCATCAGCCCGAATGGGCCCTGGGAGGAGACGGATGTCCATGGCGTACCGCCGGGATTGGGCAAGCAATACAGTCAGTAACGTGAACGGCGACCTCAGGGTCGCCGTTTTTGCATTTGCGTCTAGCGAAGAGCGTTAAAGAATGGCTCGGTATTCGGTCAACGCCTTTACCGACTGCACCAGGCCTTGGCGCAGCAGCAAATCCAGGTAGGTATCGATATTCATTGGTGGCATTTTCAGTTGCTGGCGCTGCCGTTGGGCTGACGCAATAACCGCCGCAGGATCCAGGTCGAAAAGGTTATCGATAAATTCGTCGGGGTGCTGGGCTTCGATGCCAAAGGGGTCGAGCTTTCTGGTGGGGAAGTCTTTTTGATTGAAGGTCACGATGACGCTGGCATTACAGCGTATGGCGGCAGCCAGGACATGACGATCATTGACATCCGGCAGCGAAAGTCCTTCGATCAGGTTTTCGTAGCCGGTCACGCAGGCGTCGGGTATGGCCCGATTCATCAGGTCGGATGTGCGATCCAATTGTTCTGGCGTCAGATCAGGACGGTTTTTCAGAAGATTCCTTTTCCACTCGTTGTGTATCTCCAGCGTCCATCTCGCTCGAAACCGTCCGGAAAGTGCGAGCCACATCAGAAAGTCGCGTAGGGGGGCGGGGTAAAGAACACAAGCATCGTATACAACGGTAAAAGAGGAATGCCTCACTCGTATCCGAACCTCAACGCCTGTGCCTGTTCTGCGAGTAATGCCATTGCTTGCTCACTGGCTGCATCGCGCTTGCATTTATAGTCCATCAATTCGGCAAAACGCACACGCCGGTGCTTGCCGGTTTTGTGGTAGGACAGTTCCCCGGATTCCAGCAGTTTGATCAGGTGTGGGCGTGAGACGTTGAGCAGGTCGGCGGCTTCTTGCGTGGTGAGTTCTGCGTGGACCGGCACTACTTTGACCGCATTGCCCGCTGCCAGCTCTGCCAGGATATCGACAAGCAACCGCAGGGCCGAAGTCGGGAGTTCGACACTGTGAGCTTCATTCTGCTCATCGAAAATCTGAATCCGCTGAGTGTCGAACCGAGTAGCGAGATAGCCTGCCAAGGCGCGCTGACCTTCGATGGCGGCCTGTACCTCACGCTCCATGGGTAGATTGATCGGGGGACGAGTGACGGTCGACATGATGATTTCCGGCGTTTTGAATAGGCGATGCAGAAAGGCTATTCGAATTAAACGAAAATCGCAATAAACGAAACTCTCGACCCACTCTTCTACGCAAATCACGGCTCGATTCAAAAACAATCGTACGTCATGCGTTGGTTTTTTGTGCTTGAGTACCGAGAAGGTCAACGTGACGTTGCCCGGCTACGTTATCCAGCGAATTGACCGCTATGTACGTGAGCACAACGTCAAAAGCCGCTCTTCGTTTTTGGCGGATGCGGCGATGGAGAAGTTGGTGCGGCATTGAGGGCCATCCGCAAGTGGCGTTCCGATGCTCGCGAAGCTTTTATCTTGTTCCGTAGCGCGCCTATGATCTGTGTGGGCGGTTGGGCCCTCGGGTATCAGTCCTTTTCAACGTTCCATCAGTGGAAACCGGCCCCATGAAAACGATGTTTGGTAGCCTGATACGCAACATTGGTGTGATTTCCCTGGGCGGCTTGCTGATTGCCACTTCGGTGCTGGCCGAGGACGCACCGGGCATGCGTATTGGCGTGCGCGGTGAAATCACGAGTGTGTCCGAAGAGGTCCTGAAAGTGCACACCAACAGGGGCGAGAACGTGCTCATCCAGTTGACCAAGGATACAAAGGTCCGCGCGGTGACCTTGGCCAATATCGAAGACATCAAGCCTGGCAGCTACATTGGCTCGGCGGCGATACCGCAAGCCGATGGCACGCTCAAGGCGCTGGAAGTGCATGTGTTCCCACCCGAAATGGCCGGCACCGGCGACGGCCACCGCCCGTTCGATCTGGTCAAGGGCAGCAGCATGACCAACGGCAGCGTCGGCGACCTGGTGGTCAGCAATGGCCGCACGCTGACGGTCAACTACAAGGGCGGCCAGCAGACCATCCTGGTGCCGGAAGACGTGCCGATCGTCAACCTGACGCTAGCTGACCGCAGCCTGCTCAAAGTCGGGGTCAAGGTCGTGTTGTTCGCCACCCAAAGCGCCGACGGCCCCCTGACGGCGCAATCGATCTCGGCCGGCAAGGATGGTGTGGTGCCGCCGATGTGAGTCACCGGCAAGTATTAAAAAGGCGACCCGAAGGTCGCCTTTTTCATGACTGATCCAGCACTTACTGCCCGCTGTAAATCTGATCGAAAATCCCGCCGTCGTTGAAGTGGGTTTTCTGCACGGTGCGCCAGTCACCGAAGGTTTTCTCTACCGACAGGAAGTCGACTTTCGGGAAGCGGTCGGTGTGCTTGGCAAGCACTGCCGGGTCACGCGGACGCAGGTAGTTGGCGGCGGCGATTTCCTGGCCTTCCGGGGACCACAAGTACTTCAGGTATTCCTCGGCGACAGCGCGGGTGCCTTTCTTGTCGACGACTTTGTCGACCACGCTGACTGGCGGCTCGGCTTCGGCGGAGACGCTTGGGTAGATCACTTCGAACTGGTCGCGGCCGAACTCGCGGGCGATCATTTCCGCTTCGTTTTCGAAGGTCACCAGCACGTCACCGATCTGGTTGGTCATGAAGGTGGTGGTGGCTGCGCGGCCGCCGGTGTCAAGTACCGGGGCTTGTTTGAACAGCTTGCCGACGAATTCCTTGGCCTTGTTCTCGTCACCGCCGTTTTTCAGCACATAACCCCAGGCCGACAAATAGGTGTAGCGGCCGTTGCCCGAGGTTTTCGGGTTTGGCACGATCACTTGCACGCCGTCCTTGAGCAGGTCCGGCCAGTCTTTCAGGGCTTTCGGATTGCCCTTGCGAACGATAAACACGGTGGCGGACGTGAACGGCGCGCTGTGGTCCGGCAGGCGAGTCACCCAGTCTTCTGGCACCAGTTTGCCGTTATCGGCCAAGGCGTTGATGTCGGTGGCCATGTTCATGGTGATGACGTCAGCCGGCAGACCGTCGATCACTGAACGGGCCTGTTTGCTGGAGCCGCCGAAGGACATCTGCAAGGTGATGTTTTCGTTGTGCTCGGCTTGCCAGTGTTTCTGGAAGGCAGTGTTGTAGTCCTTGTAGAAGTCGCGCATCACGTCGTAGGAAACGTTGAGCAGGGTGGGTGCGGCCTGGGCCACGCTCGCGAGGGCCAGGCCTGCGGCCAGAAGTGAGGCGCCAAAGATCTTTTTCACTGCACATTCCTTTTGTTCGAGATGAAGGCAATTTGCCGTCGACTATAGCCGGGGCTGCATATCTCTTTAAAGATTAAAAAGTACTTTGCTTATTCCATTTTCTTGAACAGTGCATTGCCACAACGTGAGCAGAATGCCGCGCTGGGTTCATGGTGGTTCTTGCTGCACACCGGGCAGTCATGTTCCAGCTGTTCGCCGCGCATGGCTGTGGCCAGTTCGGCAGTGAATATCCCGGTAGGGACGGCGATGATCGAGTAACCGGTGATCATCACCATCGACGAAATAACCTGCCCCAAGGCGGTCTTGGGTACGATGTCGCCGTAGCCGACGGTGGTCAGGGTGACGATCGCCCAATAGATCCCTTTGGGAATGCTGGTAAAGCCATGCTCCGGGCCTTCGACCACGTACATCAGCGTGCCGAACACGGTAACCAGGGTGCAGACACTGAGCAGGAATACGATGATTTTCTGTTTGCTGCCGCGCAGGGCATCGAGCAGGTAATGGGCCTGCTTCAGGTAGGGGAGCAGTTTGAGCACGCGAAAGATCCGCAGCATACGGATGATTCGGATGATCAGCAGGTACTGCGCGTCGCTGTAATACAGCGCAAGGATCCCCGGAACAATCGCCAGCAAGTCCACCAGCCCATAAAAACTGAAGGCGTAACGCAGCGGTTTGGGCGAGCAGTACAGGCGCAGAATGTACTCCGCCAGGAAGATGATCGTGAAGCCCCATTCGAGGTACGCCAGAAGGTCGGCGAAGTTCTGATGAACCTCATCGATGCTGTCGAGGATCACCACCACCAGGCTGGCGAGGATGATCAGCAACAGCGTGCTGTCGAAGCGCCGCCCGGCCACCGTGTCGGTATGGAAAATGATCACGTACAGGCGGTTGCGCCACGTGTCGTTGCTGTTCATACAAATCGCCTTGGCCATAAATCAGCGCAGCCTAGGTTGATTCTCCGAGGTTTGGCAAGGCGTACTGTCTGTGGCCGCTTGGCGCAGCAGGCGAATCCCCGAACGCAGCAACCAGCAGGCGAGGATGAACGGCGCGGTCAAGGTCGCCAACCCCACGGCAGCGAAAGCCGGTGTGAGGAGGATCGCCAGCGCGATACCCAGCAATGGCAACCAGGGTTGGCGGCGTTGCTGGCTGAAGGCGAGGGCGGCGAGTGCCGGGTTGTAGCCATGCAGGCCGAGCAATGCACCGGAAGTCTCGTTCAGCCACAAGGCGCAGAGCAGACCCGCGCCGGAACCGGCCAGCGCCCAGAGAGCAGCGCGGCGGTTGGCAAGCAATAGCCCGGCGGCGATCAACACGCCGGCCAAGGGATGGTCGAGGAAGATGACTTGGCCCAGGCCTTTGAACTCGGCGCCGAGCAAGCTCAGGAAATCAAGTGCTGGCAGTGATACAGGTGTCGGCTGTGCAGGGTCGGCAAAGCTCAGCAGTATCCAGCCCAATCCCACGAAAGGTGCGGTGTAGGCGGGCAGAAAATGCTGGTCGCGAGCGCGCTTGAGCCATTGCTGGGTGACGATTGCACTCAGTCCGCCGCAGGCGAGGATCAGTGGCGGCAGTATGGCTGACCAACGAAATTGCAGGCTCAGTAACAGGCCAAGCAATACGCCGTTGTAGCTGAAGAGCCCGGCCTGGCGATCAGCCTTGGCGTAGCCGCGACGTTGTGCGGTGAGCAAACCGGCCACGCCGCCCAACAGGGCGCCGCCGAGCAACGTCGGAGCGGTAAACAGGATGGCCAGCAGGCACAGCAGACCGCACAAAGGATTGCGCTGGAGGAAAATCTGGCTGAAGCCGTTGAGCAGGGCGGTGGCCCAGTCGGGGCAGTGGGTGTTGAAGTGATGTGAGGGCATGGTGGTGTTTATTTGAATGAGCAGCAGGTGCCGGGACGACCGCTACGCGGCCGAACGCAGGCTGCGCCAGCTGCTACGAAATTACGGATGACGCCGCTCCCGTAGCAGCTGCCGAAGGCTGCGTTCGAGCGCGTAGCGCTCGCTGAATCGATGGGTTAGATCAACGTCTCTATACGTAACGAGTTAGTCGATCCCGGCTGACCGAAAGGCACGCCCGCGGTGATCAACAACGTGTCGCCGCGCTTGGCCATGCCTTGCGCCTGGGCGATTTCCAGTGCGGTGGAGCACACCTCGTCGACCTGTCGCAGACGGTCGTTGACCACCGAATGCACGCCCCACGCGACGCTCAAGCGCCGCGCTGTTTGCAGGTTCGGCGTCAGATTGAGGATCGGCACTGCTGGCCGCTCCCGCGCAGCACGCAAACTCGAGCTGCCGGACTCGCTGTAGTTCACCAACACCGCCACCGGCAGGATGTTGCTGATCCGGCGGATCGCACAGCTGATAGCGTCCGAGGTCGTGGCGCAAGCTTTGGGTCGGCTGACGTCCAGTTGTGCCTGGTAATCCGGACCGCTCTCGACCTGGCGGATGATCTTGCTCATCATCTGCACCGCTTCAAGCGGGTAATCGCCAGAGGCGGTTTCCGCCGACAGCATCACCGCGTCAGCACCTTCTGCTACAGCATTGGCGACGTCGGTCACCTCGGCACGCGTCGGCGCCGGAGAGAAGCGCATCGACTCGAGCATCTGGGTCGCTACCACCACCGGTTTGCCGAGCTGGCGGCAGGTGCTGATAATGTCTTTCTGGATCTGCGGCACGCTCTCGGCCGGTACTTCCACACCCAGATCGCCACGGGCAACCATGATCGCGTCGCTCAGTTCGGCGATTTCGCGCAGTTGTTCAACGGCCGACGGCTTTTCGATTTTCGCCATCAAAAAGGCTTTGTTGCCGATCAGTGCGCGCGCTTCACGAATGTCTTCAGGACGCTGCACAAACGACAGCGCGACCCAATCGACACCCAACTCCAGACCGAAACTCAGATCACGACGATCCTTGGCGGTCAGCGGGCTGAGGTCGAGCACCGCTTGCGGCACGTTGACGCCTTTACGGTCCGACAGCTCGCCGCCATTGAGCACCGTGGTGTCGATGGCATCGGCGTACTGGGTCACCACCCGCAAACGCAGTTTGCCGTCGTCCAGCAGCAGGTCCATGCCGGGTTCCAGCGCGGCGATGATTTCCGGGTGCGGCAGGTTGACCCGACGCTCATCACCCGGCGTGGCATCGAGGTCCAGGCGCAGGGCTTGACCGCGCACCAGTTGCACCTTGCCTTCGGCAAACTTGCCGACCCGCAGTTTCGGACCTTGCAGGTCCATCAGAATGCCGAGCGGGTAATTGAGTTGCCGCTCGACTTCGCGGATCCACTGGTAGCGCTGGGCGTGGTCGGCGTGATCGCCATGGCTGAAGTTCAGGCGAAAGATGTTCACCCCGGCTTCGACCAACTCGCGGATGTCATCAATGCCGTCGGTGGCGGGGCCGAGGGTGGCGAGGATTTTGACCTTTTTATCAGGCGTCATGTTCAGGGCTCTCGAGGATCAGGATGGCGCGGAAGTCGTTGACGTTGGTGCGCGTTGGCTCGGTGACGATCAACCCGTCGAGCGCCGCGAAATAGCCATAGCCATTGTTGTTGTCCAACTCATCGGGGGCGCTCAAACCCAGGGCGGTGGCGCGGGCATAGCTGTCCGGGGTCATGATTGCGCCGGCGTTGTCTTCGGAGCCGTCGATGCCGTCGGTATCACCGGCCAGTGCGTAGACGCCGGGCAGGCCTTTGAGGCTGTCGGTCAGGCTCAGCAGGAATTCGGCGTTGCGTCCGCCACGGCCATTGCCGCGCACGGTGACGGTGGTTTCACCGCCAGAAAGAATCACGCAGGGCGCCGCCAGCGGCTGACCGTGCAGCACCACTTGGCGCGCGATGCCGGCGTGGACTTTCGCCACTTCGCGGGATTCGCCTTCCAGATCGCCGAGAATCAACGGGCTGAAGCCGGCCTGACGGGCTTTTACTGCGGCCGCTTCCAGGGATTGCTGCGGGCGGGCGATCAGTTGGAAATGGCTGCGGGCGAGGCTCGGATCACCGGGTTTTACCGTCTCCGATTCAGGACTTTGCAACCAGCTGCGCACCGACGCCGGAACCTCGATGGCGTAACGTTTGAGAATGTCCAGGGCTTGTGCCGAGGTGCTCGGATCGGCCACGGTCGGGCCGGAAGCGATCACGGTCGCGAGGTCGCCCGGGACATCGGAAATCGCGTAGGTGTAAACAGTGGCTGGCCAGCAGGCTTTGCCCAGACGGCCGCCCTTGATCGCCGAGAGGTGCTTGCGCACGCAGTTCATCTCGCCAATGGTAGCGCCGGATTTGAGCAGGGCTTTGTTGATCGCCTGTTTGTCGGCCAGGGTAATGCCGGCGGCTGGCAGAGCGAGCAAAGCCGAACCGCCGCCCGACAGCAGGAAGATCACGCGATCGTTTTCGCTCAGGTGGCTGACCAGTTCCAACACCCGTTTGGCCACGGCCAGACCTGCCGCATCAGGCACCGGGTGGGCGGCTTCGACCACTTCGATTTTTTCGCAAGGAGCGCCGTGACCGTAGCGGGTGACCACCAGGCCAGAGACTTCACCCTGCCAGCAGCGCTCGACCACCTGGGCCATGGCCGCGGCGGCTTTGCCGGCACCAATGACGATCACTCGACCACTGCGATCTTTGGGTAAATGGGCTTCGAGGACATGCTGCGGATGGGCCGCGTCGATGGCTGTGGCAAACAGCTCGCGCAGGATTTGTTGCGGATCGACCGACATGGCGGGCTCCCGGATTTCTTGTTATTAGGTGATCGCAGATCTCGGCAGCTCCTGGGCAAATCGGGTATCACCTCGAATGAGTGAGCCCGGCTTCGTAGGCGCTGGCGAAGCCTGCGATCTTTTTACAGATGCACTTCAAGATCAAAAGATCGCAGCCTGCGGCAGCTCCTACTTGCGAATCGAGAAGTTCGCCATGTGTTCCAGACCCTTGATCAGCGCCGAGTGGTCCCAGTTGCTGCCACCGATGGCCGCGCAGGTGCTGAACACTTGCTGGGTGCTCGCGGTGTTGGGCAGGTTGATGCCCAGTTCGCGAGCGCCGGCCAGGGCCAGGTTGAGATCCTTCTGGTGCAGGCTGATGCGGAAGCCTGGATCGAAGGTGCCTTTGATCATGCGCTCACCGTGCACTTCGAGAATCTTCGACGAGGCGAAACCGCCCATCAGCGCTTCACGCACCTTGGCTGGATCGGCACCGTTCTTCGAGGCGAACAGCAGGGCTTCGGCAACGGCCTGGATGTTCAGCGCAACGATGATCTGGTTCGCCACTTTCGCGGTTTGACCGTCGCCATTGCCGCCGACCAGAGTGATGTTCTTGCCCATGCTCTGGAACAGCGGCAGTGCGCGTTCGAACGCATCGCTGTCGCCACCGACCATGATGCTCAGGGTCGCGGCTTTAGCGCCAACTTCACCACCGGACACCGGGGCGTCGAGGTATTGCGCGCCTTTCTCGTTGATCTTCGCCGCGAAGGCTTTGGTCGCGGTCGGCGAGATCGAGCTCATGTCGATGACCACTTTGCCTTTGCCAACACCGGCGGCGACGCCGTCGGCACGGAACAGCACGTCGTCGACCTGTGGGGTATCCGGCACCATGACAATGATGAATTCGGCTTCCTGAGCGACTTCTTTCGGGCTCGCCAGAGCGACCGCGCCGGCGGCGACCAGGTCAGCCGGAGCGGGGTCGTGGTGCGCCGACAGGAACAGACTGTGACCGGCTTTCTGCAGGTTCAACGCCATTGGGTGGCCCATGATGCCGGTGCCGATAAATCCGATTTTAGCCATGAGAAAATCCTCTTGTTTTTATTGCAGCTCGTGTAGGAGCTGCCGAAGGCTGCGATCTTTTGACTTTTTAAAAAGCCGAAGATCAAAAGATCGTCCGAACGCGGCCCGAGCCTTCGCCAGCTCCTACAGTGATGTCAGTGTTCGATCAGATTGCGTTATGCGTCTTCAACCAACCCAAACCCGCTTCAGTGGTGGTCAGCGGTTTGTATTCACAGCCGACCCAGCCCTGGTAACCGATGCGGTCCAGGTGTTCGAACAGGAAGCGGTAGTTGATTTCACCAGTGCCCGGCTCATTGCGGCCCGGGTTGTCGGCCAGTTGAATGTGGTTGATCTCGTCCAGGTGCGTGGTCATGGTGCGGGCCAGGTCGCCCTCCATGATTTGCATGTGGTAAATGTCGTATTGCAGGAACAGGTTGGCACTGCCCACGTGTTCGCGAATCGATAGCGCCTGAGCGGTGTTGTTCAGGTAGAAGCCCGGGATGTCGCGGGTGTTGATGGCTTCCATCACCAGTTTGATGCCCACCGCTTGCAGCTTGTCGGCGGCGTATTTGAGGTTGGCGACGAAGGTCTTTTCAACGATGGCATCGTCTACGCCTTGTGGGCGGACACCGGCCAGGCAGTTGACTTGGGTGTTGCCCAGAACCTGTGCATAAGCGATCGCCAGATCGACCCCGGCGCGGAACTCTTCCACCCGATCCGGATGGCAGGCGATCCCGCGTTCACCCTTGGCCCAGTCACCGGCCGGCAGGTTGAACAGCACTTGGGTCAGACCGTTCGCATCAAGTTGTGCCTTGATGTCGGCGGAGCTGAAATCGTACGGGAACAGGTATTCGACACCACTGAAGCCGGCTTTGGCGGCCGCTTCAAAGCGGGCAAGAAAATCCTGCTCGGTAAACAGCATGGACAGGTTGGCTGCGAAACGCGGCATGGTGGTCTCCTGTAAAAAATATGTGCCTGTAGCAGCTGCCGAGGCACGAGGCTGCGTTGGGCTGCGAAGCGGCCCCCGACGGCGGTCCTGCGGACACGCAACGCAGCCTCGTGCCTCGGCAGCTGCTACAGGTGACAAGTCATTCTTAATCCAGCAACGAAATCGCCGTGGGGGCGTCGCTGCCGACCAGCGCCAGGTCTTCGAATTCGTTGACCGCGTTGATCTCGGTGCCCATGGAAATGTTGGTCACGCGTTCCAGGATAATCTCGACGATCACTGGAACCTTGAATTCCTCGATCAGCTCTTCGGCCTTGCGCAGGGCAGGGGCGATGTCCTTTGGCTCGAACACGCGCAGTGCCTTGCAACCCAGGCCCTCGGCCACTGCGACGTGGTCAACCCCGTAACCGTTGAGCTCTGGTGCGTTGAGGTTGTCGAAGGACAGCTGCACGCAGTAGTCCATGTCGAAACCGCGCTGCGCCTGACGGATCAGACCCAGGTACGAGTTGTTCACCACGACGTGGATGTACGGCAGTTTGAACTGCGCGCCCACCGCCAACTCTTCGATCATGAACTGGAAGTCGTAGTCGCCCGAGAGTGCCACAACCTTGCGGTTCGGGTCAGCCTTGACCACGCCCAGCGCTGCCGGAATGGTCCAGCCCAGAGGGCCTGCCTGACCGCAGTTGATCCAGTGACGCGGTTTGTAGACGTGCAGGAACTGCGCGCCGGCAATCTGCGACAGACCGATGGTGCTGACGTAGCAGGTGTCTTTGCCGAACACCTGGTTCATCTCTTCATACACGCGCTGCGGCTTGACCGGCACATTGTCGAAGTGAGTCTTGCGGTGCAGGCTGGCTTTGCGCTGCTGGCAGTCTTGCAGCCAGGCGCTGCGGTCCTTCAGTTTGCCGGCGGCTTTCCACTCGCGGGCGACTTCGATGAACATTTTCAGTGCCAGACCGGCGTCGGAAACGATGCCCTGATCCGGGGTGAACACACGGCCGATCTGGGTCGGCTCGATGTCGACGTGAATGAATTTGCGGCCTTCGGTGTACACCTCAACCGAACCGGTGTGACGGTTGGCCCAGCGGTTACCCACGCCCAGCACCACGTCGGATTTGAGCATCGTCGCATTGCCGTAACGGTGCGAAGTCTGCAAGCCGACCATGCCGACCATCAGCGGGTGATCGTCCGGAATCGTGCCCCAGCCCATCAGCGTCGGGATAACCGGGATGCCGGTCAGCTCGGCGAATTCCACCAGCAGGTCGCTGGCATCGGCGTTGATGATGCCGCCGCCAGCCACCAGCAATGGGCGTTCAGCCTGATCGAGCATGGCCAGGGCTTTCTCGACTTGCTTGCGGGTGGCCGCTGGTTTGGCCAGTGGCAGAGGTTCGTAAGCGTCGATGTCAAACTCGATTTCGGCCATCTGCACGTCGAACGGCAGGTCGATCAGCACCGGGCCCGGACGGCCGGAGCGCATTTCATAGAAGGCTTTCTGGAACGCGTAAGGCACTTGGCCCGGTTCCAGAACGGTGGTCGCCCATTTGGTCACCGGCTTGACGATGCTGGTGATGTCGACCGCCTGGAAGTCTTCCTTGTGCATACGGGCGCGGGGAGCTTGCCCGGTGATGCAAAGAATCGGGATCGAGTCAGCCGAGGCGCTGTAGAGCCCGGTGACCATGTCGGTGCCGGCAGGGCCGGAGGTGCCGATGCACACGCCGATGTTGCCAGCCTTGGTGCGGGTGTAACCCTCGGCCATGTGCGAGGCGCCTTCTACGTGGCGAGCGAGGACGTGATCGATGCCGCCGACCTTTTGCAGGGCGGAGTACAGCGGGTTGATTGCAGCGCCCGGAATGCCAAAAGCGGTATCAACCCCTTCACGGCGCATCACCAGAACGGCGGCTTCGATTGCTCTCATTTTGCTCATGGTTTTGTGCCTCTTTACGTTTTGTAATTGTATACAAGTGTCTTTGCGCAGAGTGTATTCACGGCGGACGGCGCAGGTCAATCCATTTTCTCAAGCGGCTGTTTCATTCGTCGGAGAGCCATAAACGCTGTGGCGTTTCGTCGCACGAGCTGCTTTTCGAGAATTATTGTATACAAAAAAATAACTCATTGTGTTCTATTTGTTGCGTCGGGCTTCTCAACAAAAAGAATCCCAAAGGCTTTCCCATAACAAGATAAGGACGGCACCCATGAGCGCTTTAACCTTGAAAGTCGCAGTCAGCCTGACCGGTCAGGCCATCGCCTTCGGGCGCAAGATCGCCGCGGCACCGCTGACCATTGCAGTACTTGATGCGGGCGGGCATTTGTTGAGCTTGCAGCGTGAAGACGGCGCGAGCCTGCTTCGTCCACAGATCGCCATCGGTAAGGCCTGGGGCGCGATTGCGCTGGGCAAGGGCTCACGGCTATTGGCACTGGACGCGCAACAGCGCCCGGCGTTTATCGCCGCGTTGAACAGCCTGGGGCAGGGCAGCGTGGTGCCCGCGCCGGGCGGGGTGCTGATTCGTGATCAGGAGGGGGGCGTGCTGGGGGCCATCGGCATCAGCGGCGACACCTCGGACATCGATGAACAATGCGCGATCAGCGCAATCGAGGCGCTGGGATTGCGGGCGGATGCGGGTGCGACGGCTTAATCACGATTAAAAGATCGCCGCCTGCGGCAGCTCCTACAAATAAGCGCGTTCGACGTAGGAGCCTGCGATCTTTTTATCGATCTGGCTCGCAGCCCTTGAGTACCAGGCGAATGATGGTCTGCGCGGCCGCTTCGTAGTCGCTTTCATCCAGTTTGGCCTTGCCGGTGACGGCGGAGATCTGCCAGTCGAAGTCGGCGTAGGTCTGGGTGGCGGCCCAGATGCTGAACATCAGGTGGTTGGGGTCGATCGGGGCGATCTGGCCGCGATCGATCCAGGTCTGGATGCAGTCGATGTTGTGCTTGGCCTGGGCGTTGAGCTGTTCGACCAGGTCGGCGCTCAGGTGCGGCGCACCGTGCATGATCTCGCTGGCAAACACCTTTGACGCGAACGGCAGGTCACGGGAGATGCGAATCTTCGAGCGGATGTAGCCGCTGAGCACTTCGCTCGGCACGCCATCGGCGTTGAACGGCGTCGAGGCCTGGAGAATCGGCTCGATGATGCTTTCCAGGACCTCACGGTAAAGGTTTTCCTTGGATTTGAAGTAGTAATAGACGTTGGGCTTGGGCAACCCCGCCTTGGCCGCGATGTCACTGGTTTTGGTCGCGGCGAAGCCTTTGTCGGCAAACTCTTCACTGGCAGCACGCAGGATCAGTTCTTTATTGCGTTCGCGGATAGTGCTCATAAACCAGGTGATTCCTTGCCTGTGCTGGCGGTTGCGCATGGTAGCACCGGCCTCGCGCGGCGCTCAAGAATGCCCTTAAGCGGCGCGGCACGTTATGCTGCGCACCCTTTATTCCCGAAGGAAACCATGATTCATGGCCGGAAGCAGTTTGCTGGTGTTGATCGACGATATCGCCGCCGTACTCGACGACGTCGCGCTGATGACCAAGATGGCCGCTAAGAAGACCGCCGGCGTGCTCGGCGACGACTTGGCGCTCAACGCCCAGCAGGTATCCGGTGTGCGTGCCGAACGGGAAATTCCGGTGGTCTGGGCCGTAGCCAAGGGCTCGTTTCGCAACAAGCTGATCCTGGTGCCGTCGGCGCTGGCCATCAGTGCTTTCATTCCTTGGCTGGTCACACCCTTGTTGATGGTCGGTGGCGCTTATTTGTGTTTCGAAGGCTTCGAAAAACTCGCCCACACGTTCCTCCACAGCAAGGCTGAAGATCAGGCGGAACACGCGCAGTGGGTCGAAGCCGTAGCTGATCCGGCGACGGATCTGGTGGCGTACGAGCAGGACAAGATCAAAGGTGCGGTGCGCACCGACTTCATCCTTTCGGCTGAAATCATCGCCATTACCCTTGGCACCGTGGCCGGCGCAACGCTGATGCAGCAGGTGATCGTGGTGTCGGGCATCGCTATCGTCATGACCATCGGCGTTTATGGTCTGGTGGCGGGCATCGTCAAGCTCGACGACCTTGGTCTGTGGCTGACACGCAAGCCTGGGCAAATGGTCAAAAACATCGGCGGCGCGATCCTGCGTGCCGCGCCGTACATGATGAAAAGCCTTTCGGTGATCGGCACGGCGGCGATGTTTCTGGTCGGCGGCGGGATCCTGACCCACGGCGTGCCAGCGGTGCATCACTGGATCGAAGGCGTCAGTCAGAGCCTCGGCGGTTTCTCATGGATCGTGTCGAGCTTGCTCAACGCGGCAGCGGGGATAGTTGCGGGGGCTGTGGTGTTGGCTGGGGTGATGGCGGCAAGCAAAATCTGGCGGGCTGTAAAAGGCTGAAAAGATCGCAGCCTGCGGCAGCTCCAGATGTACGCCGATCTCCTGTAGGAACTGCCGCAGGCTGCGATCCTTTGATCTGCTTCTATATAAAAAAGGCCATTCGATCTGCATCGAATGGCCTTTTTTGTTGGCTGAATGCCTTACTCGGCAATCTGCAGCTTGCGCGCTTCGGTGTACACGTAACGCACTTTCTCGTACTCGAACGGCGAGTTCAGCTGGCCGTAGCGGAAGTTGGTCTGGTAGCGCTTGTCGATGCCGCGCAGGACCCAGATTTCCGGGTGGTTTGCGCTGACTTTCGAGACGTTCAGGTAGTTGATCGCCGACTCAGCCGAATAGTCGACCGCAAGACCGGCGGTATCACGCAGGTTTGATGGGCCGAGGATTGGCAGCATCAGGTAGGCACCACCCGGAACCCCGTAGAAGCCCAGCGTCTGGCCGAAGTCTTCGCTCTGGCGCGGCAGGCCCATGGCGGTGGCCGGGTCCCACAGACCGCCGATGCCGAGGGTGGTGTTGAGCAGCAGTCGCCCGGTGATGTCCAGCGAACGCTGGCCCTTGAACTGCAGCAAGCTGTTCACCAGGTTGGGCACGTCACCCAGGTTGTTGAAGAAGTTGCTGACACCGGTGCGCAGGAAGCTGGGGGTGATATAGCGATACCCGTCAACAACCGGCAAGGCCACCCATTGGTCGAAGCGGTAGTTGAAGTGGTAGACCCGACGGTTCCACGACTCCAGCGGGTCATAGACGTTCAACGCACTCAGGGTCGAGCGTTCGAATTCGCGCTGGTCCAGCCCCGGGTTGAACTTGAGTTTGGTCATCGGCTCGGTGAAGCCGTCCTGATCAACCACGGTCGTGGTGTTGGCCTTGCTGTTGTCGGCATTGGCATAGCCGCCTGCGCTGAGCAGTGCAGCGAGAAGAAGGAGGTGTTTAGCCACGGAAGAACTCCAGCATGGCGTCGGCGTTGACGCGGTAGTTGAGGTTGCCGCAATGGCCGCCGTGAGGG
The DNA here is from genome assembly GCF_001874645.1 of Pseudomonas frederiksbergensis. Taxonomy (NCBI): domain Bacteria; kingdom Pseudomonadati; phylum Pseudomonadota; class Gammaproteobacteria; order Pseudomonadales; family Pseudomonadaceae; genus Pseudomonas; species Pseudomonas frederiksbergensis. The sequence continues at coordinate 1,204,836 of NZ_CP017886.1, read as the reverse complement.
TAAACCGTCAGGCGATCGCCGAAGGTTTTACGCAAAAAGCCGAGGTCGCCCGGGCCGAGGATCACATCGTCGGCATTGTGCATCACGGCAATTTTCGGACTGTCGTGCAGGTAGTCCTTGAGCGCGTAGAGGCTGACCTGGTCAATCAACTGCAAGATGCTGCCGCCGTCGGTACGGGCGCGCCACATCGGGATCACCTGCTCGGTGAGGTAGCAGTCGAAATCACATTGCAGTGCACGTTTGAGGAATGGCGTGAGGCTGGTGCCTTCGGTGATCGGAAACTTGGGCGGGGTGATCAGGCCGCGTCGGTTGATCAGGTCCGAGGTGAAGGCGATGTCGGCCGCCGAAAAGCGGAACGAAGTGCCGATCAGCATGGCCATCTGTTCGTTGGTCAGGTGCTGTTTTGATTGCTGTAAGTCGTAGACCAGCGCGTCGTTGAGGTCGATGTAGCCTTTCTGCTGGAAGTAGCGCGTCAGCTTGTTGAGCACCAGTTCATAGAACGTGGTGCTGTTGTTGATGCCCTTGACCTCGGTTTGTACTAGCTTGTCGAGGTTGGTGATGGAGGTGTAGAGGTTGACCGGAGGGTTGAGCAGCAAGACTTTCTTGAAGTTGAAGCTGCGTCGGGTTTCATCCAGCTTGCTGACAAACGCCGCATCCAGTCCGCCCAGGCTGTAGCCAGTGAGGTAGTAGTCGGTGATCGGCAGCCTCGGGTTTTGCGCGCGAACGGCTTGCATCACGCGGTACATGTCCTCGGCATCTTCCTGGGACACGCCTGGAGTGGCGAAGCGCGACGCGGCGCTCATGAAGTCGAAACTGGTCGGCGAGGACAGTTGAACGACGTGATAACCGGCCTTGTAATAGAGCTTTTTCAGGTATTCGTTAATGCTGCTGTCGAAGCGTGCGCCAGTGCCGGCGATCAGGAAAATCAGCGGTGCAGCGTGATCCTGTGTGGCCATGCGATAGGTGAGCTTTTTCACTGCCCAGAAATTGTCCGGCAGGTTGAAGTCGCGCTCCGGGCGCAGCGTCAGGGTGTAATCCGATTGGTGGATCGCGTCATCGGATGGCAACTCGGGACGCAACTCCGGCGGGGTCGTGGCAAGGGTCGCCTCGAACGGGTTGGTCAAGGGGTAGCCATAACTGACGGCGTCGATGTCTGCCGCCAGTGCGGACGCACTCAAAATAAGGCCGCCTATCAAGGCAGCAAAGCGCAAGGAACGGAGCATGACTAAATCCCTGAGAGGAAGGTGCCTGATGAGGTTCGCAGGCTATGACCGCTGGTGTTGCGCCAAAGTGCCATGCGACGGTACCCAAGAGGCTGAATTCGGACCAATAGTGGCGTGACGATACACTTTGCAGCGATTGCCTGAACAGTTTTCTGATGGTCTTGCTTGCTTACCGCTGGCGGGCGATTAAGCTGGGCGCCGTTTTCGTTTATCGGAGTGCTCCATGTCTCGCCGTCTGCCCGTCATTATTTTGCTTATCGCCTTGCCGCTGTGGCTGGCCGCCAACTATGGCCTGCGTTATGTCCTGATGGAGGATGCCCAGTGGGTCGGTCTCTGCGTCGATGAGGCGAGCCGTTGGGAATGCCAGGCGCGTTCGACCCTGGGCTTGATGATTCACTTCAAGGTGATGGGCTGGGCTGCATGGGCGGCGGCGGTGCTGGGCTTTGTAGTGCCGGGCCGGGCCGGCTGGTGGCTGGCGGTGCTGGCGCTGGTGTTCGGGTTTCCGGCATTGGCGTTGTACAACACCGGCATTGCGGTATTTGCCGTGGTGATCGCGGGGTTGCGGTTGGTGCGTGCACAACGTACAGAGGCTTGAGCTTTATCGAGCGTGTCTAAAAAAGGGATGACCTGAGTCATCCCTTTTTTGTGTCTGGCGATCAGCCCTTGCGCACCCGCAAGCTACGCCACAGCGCGGCAACCATCAGCAGGCAAACCAGCGCCCAGCCCCAGGCTTGCTGGTTGAACAGGCCTTCGCGGTACAGTTGCGGGGCAATGCTGGCGCCGATGATGAAGGCCAGCAGTGCGATCTCCCGGCGCGGTGCCCTGACCGGGCGAATCAGGTAGACCAGCGCTGGCAGCAGCAGGGCGGCGCTTGGGAAGCTGCGATAGCGTGGTTCAAACACCAGCGCCAGCATCATCACCCCGGCAGCGAACCCGGAAGCGGCCAACAACCAGCCGGCACGACGCTCCAGCGCATTGAAGGCGCGTTCACGCCAACCGGTTCTGGTGCTGAGGAACAACGCCGCGTGGGCCAGTACCAAAAAGTTCAGACCGCTCAGTAACGCGGCCCAGATCCACTCATCGGCAAAGCGGCTGGTGACACGAGCCAGTTCACCCCAGGTGCCAATCGAGCACGCAGCGACCGCGCCCAGCAGTGGCAGCATCAACGCCGCGCGGGTGCTGCGTACACGGCCGCCCAGCATCAGCGTACCGAGGAATATCAGGCCACCGACTGCCAGCCATTGTGGCCAGAACGGCACGTTGGTAACCGGACCTGCCAGCACGCCCTTGTCCTGACGGTCTGCATCGAACAACCCCCAGTAGCCGCCTACCGCACCTTCACTGGCGCGTTTCCAGGGTTGGTCAAAGGCTTCGATCAGGTTGTAATGCCAGCCTTGCTGCTCGGCCATCGCCACAAAGCCACGAATGAATTTGGCTTCGTTGACCCGGCTCGGTACGGCGGTTTCCCGTTGACGACCTTCACTCGGCCAGCCGGTTTCGCCAATCATCACGTCCTTGGGGGCGAAGCGACTGCCGAAGATCTGCCGAACCTCGGCGACGTGCTGGAGAGCGGCGTCGATGTTGGACGGATCATCTTCCCAGTACGGCAGCAAGTGGATGGTCAGGAAGTCCACCGCCGGGGCGACTTCAGGGTGCTTGAGCCAGAACTCCCAGACGTCGGCGTAGGTGACCGGCTGTTTGACATGACTCTTGACGTGGTTGATCAGCTTGGCCAATTGTGCGCCGGTCACTTCCTTGCGCAGCAGGGTTTCGTTGCCGACGATCACTGCGCTGACCACGTCCGGGTTGGCGTTGGCTTCGGCGATCAGCAGTTCGACTTCCTTGGCGGTGTCCACCGGATTGCTGTTGACCCAGGCGCCGATCATCAGCTTCAGGCCATGTTTGCGCGCCAGCTCCGGCAGCGCTTCCAGGCCGGTCATCGAATAGGTGCGAATGCACTCGAAGCGGGTTGCCAGCAACGCGAGGTCGGCGTCCATGCGTTCAGGGCGCAGTTTGAACGGTTGATCGAATGGCGATTGGTCCTTATCGAACGGTGTGTACGAGGCGCACTGCAATTTGTGCGTGGCGCTGGCCACGTCCGGCAGCACCACCGGTTGACCGAGCCCGTACCAGTAACCACCAAGGGCAAACAGGCCAAGCAGGCAGGCAAATAGATAAGCGAAGAAAGGGAAGCGCGAGGTGGCGGGCATGGTCAGGCCGTCTGGGAACAAAGCCGCGCATCTTACCTGCATTTGCCCGGTGCTTGGTGACCTGCATAATTTTGACATGCAAAGTTCGGGCGGGAATCGCAGAGGCATTTTTGCGGGACGCGATTACTGGCGTTCTGATGTCGTTTCTCGATGCCTTGAGGTCGCAGTCAGAGCAGGTCGCCTTGGGCGCGAGGTTGATTATCGAGGCATCAGTACTCCGCTGATGTTCGAACGAGTTTGCGGTGAGGCGTGATGGGGGCGCTGTGCACCATAACAATACGTTGACGCTGCTCGGCATCCGTCGGGCGCAGCACTTTCGGGGAAGTAACGATGAAGATGCGACGACTCTTGGGCGCAGGTGCCGCTTTGGTGCTGGCGATCAGTTCTGCTGTGGCCAGTGCTGAAGGCAAGGCTGTGACGATTGGTTATGTCGACGGCTGGTCGGACAGCGTCGCCACAACCAACGTGGCTGCTGAAGTGATCAAGCAAAAGCTCGGTTACGACGTGAAGTTGCAAGCCGTGGCCACCGGGATCATGTGGCAGGGTGTGGCCACCGGCAAACTCGATGCGATGCTGTCAGCCTGGCTGCCAGTGACCCATGGCGAATACTGGGCGAAGAACAAGGATCAGGTCGTCGATTACGGCCCGAACTTCAAGGATGCGAAAATCGGCTTGATCGTGCCGGAGTACGTCAAGGCCAAGACCATTGACGATCTTAAAACCGACGATAGCTTCAAAGGTCGTATCGTCGGTATCGACGCCGGTTCAGGCGTGATGCTCAAGACCGATCAGGCGATCAAGGACTACGGTTTGAGCAACTACACCCTCAAGGCCAGTTCCGGTGCCGGCATGATTGCCGAGCTGACCCGTGCCGAGAAGAAAAACGAATCCATCGCTGTCACCGGTTGGGTGCCGCACTGGATGTTCGCCAAGTGGAAACTGCGCTTCCTGGACGACCCGAAAGGTGTTTATGGCGCGGCTGAAACCGTGAACAGCATCGGTAGCAAAGAACTGGCAACCAAAGCGCCAGAAGTCGCGAAGTTCCTGAAGAACTTCCAGTGGAAGTCGAAAGACGAAATTGGCGAAGTCATGTTGGCCATCCAGGATGGTGCAAAACCTGAAGTGGCCGCCAAGGACTGGGTGGTCAAACACCCGGAACGCGTCGCCGAGTGGACCCAGTAATTTGATCTAACGCGTCTAGTCAGTGCTTTCCAGGGCCGCTTGGCATTGATGCCAAGCGGCCCTTTGTGTTTCAGGCAGGTTAACGGCGTATTACCGTTATTTTTTTATCGGCTCAAAATTGGCGAAATGGTCATGTCGTTCTAATACTAAGGTCGTCTGGAACCTGTTCTGCAGCCGCATAGAGTGGATACGTTCCAACTAAAATCTGTGCTGCGAGGATAAAAACAATGAACGACAGCATTTACCTCTCGATTCAAAACAGCCCGCGCTTCAAGGAGCTGGTTCGTAAAAGGGAACGATTCGCCTGGATTCTTTCGGCGATCATGCTTGGGCTGTACGCAGGATTCATTCTTCTGATTGCTTACGGGCCGCATGTTCTAGGGGCGAAGATCAGCCCTGAGTCATCGATTACCTGGGGAATACCGATCGGTGTGGGGCTGATTGTGTCGGCCTTCGTCCTGACGGCCATCTACGTACGACGCGCCAACGGCGAATTCGACGACCTGAACAATGCGATTCTCAAGGAGGCTCAGCAATGATCCGGCGTCTATTGGCAGCTTTAGGCATTGCCGCCTTCGCACCGGCCGTTTGGGCGGCCGAGGCGCTCACCGGCGAAGTGCACAAACAACCGCTCAACGTTTCGGCGATCCTGATGTTCGTGGTGTTCGTCGGCGCAACGCTGTGCATCACTTACTGGGCCTCCAAGCGCAACAAGTCGGCAGCCGACTACTACGCGGCGGGTGGCCGGATCACCGGTTTGCAAAACGGTCTGGCGATTGCCGGTGACTACATGTCGGCGGCGTCCTTCCTGGGGATTTCCGCGCTGGTGTTTGCGTCAGGCTACGATGGCCTGATCTACTCGATCGGCTTCCTGGTGGGCTGGCCGATCATTCTGTTCCTGATCGCCGAGCGTCTGCGTAACCTGGGTAAGTACACGTTTGCCGACGTGGCGTCCTACCGCCTCGGGCAAACCCAGATCCGCACGCTGTCGGCCTGCGGTTCGCTGGTGGTGGTGGCCTTCTACCTGATCGCGCAAATGGTCGGTGCCGGCAAGCTGATTCAGCTGCTGTTCGGTCTTGATTACCATGTTGCGGTGATTCTGGTGGGGATCCTGATGTGCCTCTATGTGTTGTTCGGCGGCATGCTGGCGACCACCTGGGTGCAGATCATCAAGGCTGTGCTGTTGTTATCCGGTGCGTCGTTCATGGCGCTGATGGTGATGAAGCACGTCAACTTCGATTTCAACACGCTGTTCTCCGAAGCGATCAAGGTTCACCCTAAAGGTGAAGCGATCATGAGTCCGGGCGGTCTGGTGAAAGACCCGGTCTCGGCATTTTCCCTGGGCTTGGCGTTGATGTTCGGCACCGCTGGCTTGCCGCATATCCTGATGCGTTTCTTCACCGTGAGTGATGCTAAAGAAGCCCGTAAAAGTGTGTTGTACGCCACAGGCTTCATTGGCTATTTCTATATCCTGACGTTCATCATCGGCTTCGGCGCAATCTTGCTGGTCAGCACTAACCCGGCCTTCAAGGACGCTACAGGCGCGCTGTTGGGCGGCAACAACATGGCGGCGGTGCACCTGGCCAACGCGGTGGGCGGCAGTATCTTCCTCGGCTTCATCTCGGCGGTGGCCTTCGCCACCATTCTGGCAGTGGTTGCCGGTTTGACCCTGGCCGGGGCCACGGCGGTGTCTCACGACCTGTACGCCAGTGTGATCAAGAAGGGCAAGGCTAACGAGAAGGATGAGATCCGTGTTTCGAAGATCACCACCATCGCCTTGGGCGTGTTGGCGATTGTTCTGGGCATCCTGTTCGAAAGCCAGAACATCGCGTTCATGGTGGGTCTGGCGTTTTCAATCGCTGCCAGCTGCAATTTCCCGGTACTGCTGCTTTCCATGTACTGGAAGAAGCTGACGACTCGCGGTGCGATGGTTGGCGGCTGGATGGGGCTGGTCAGTGCGGTGGGCCTGATGGTGCTGGGGCCAACCATTTGGGTGCAGATCATGGGGCACGAGAAGGCGATCTTCCCGTATGAGTACCCGGCGCTGTTCTCGATGGCCATTGCCTTTGTCGGGATCTGGTTCTTCTCCGTCACTGACAAGTCTGCTGCGGCTGACAATGAGCGGGCGCTGTTCTTCCCGCAATTCGTTCGCTCGCAGACGGGGTTGGGGGCGAGTGGGGCGGTGTCGCACTAACGTATAGGGTTGTATAAGCGTCTATATATAAGCTGCGTTAAATAGAAGTGCCCCGGTCGAGAGATCGGGGCATTTTTGTTTGTCTGTATCAAAGGCAAGATCAAAGGATCGCAGCCTGCGGCAGCTCCTACCCCGATCGTATTCCCTGCAGGAGCTGCCGTAGGCTGCGATCTTTTGATCTACAGAACTGCACAAACAAAAACGGCCTCTGCTCTTGTACAGGAGGCAGAGGCCGTTTCCGGTGCAGCTAAGACGTTATCGCAAGACGGGTCTTATTTGCGGTCTTCCAGTTTGGTGATGTCACGCGACTCGTAGCCGGTGTACAGCTGGCGCGGACGGCCAATCTTGTACGGGCTGGAGAGCATTTCTTTCCAGTGGGAGATCCAGCCGACGGTCCGCGCCAGGGCGAAGATCACGGTGAACATGCTGGTTGGAATGCCGATCGCCTTGAGGATGATCCCCGAGTAGAAGTCGACGTTCGGGTACAGCGAGCGTTCGATGAAGTACGGGTCGGTCAGGGCGATCTCTTCCAGGCGCATGGCCAGTTCGAGTTGCGGATCGTTCTGGATGCCCAGTTCCTTGAGCACTTCGTCGCAGGTCTTTTTCATGACGGTAGCGCGTGGGTCGCGGTTTTTGTAAACCCGGTGACCGAAGCCCATCAGTTTGAACGGATCGTTCTTGTCCTTGGCCTTGGCGATGAACTTGTCGATGTTCGAGACATCGCCAATTTCGTCGAGCATGGTCAGCACTGCTTCGTTGGCGCCGCCGTGAGCCGGGCCCCAGAGTGCAGCGATACCGGCAGCGATACAGGCGAACGGGTTGGCACCCGACGAGCCTGCCAGGCGTACGGTGGAGGTCGATGCGTTCTGCTCGTGGTCGGCATGGAGGATGAAGATCCGGTCCATGGCCTTGGCGAGTACCGGGCTGATCGGTTTGATCTCGCACGGGGTGTTGAACATCATGTGCAGGAAGTTTTCCGCGTACGACAGGTCGTTGCGCGGGTACATCATGGGTTGACCCATGGAGTACTTGTAAACCATCGCTGCCAGGGTTGGCATCTTGGCAACCAGGCGGATCGCGGAGATTTCGCGATGCTGCGGGTTATTGATGTCCAGGGAGTCGTGGTAGAAGGCCGAAAGGGCGCCGACTACACCGCACATGACGGCCATTGGGTGGGCGTCGCGACGGAAACCGTTGAAGAAGGTCTTCAGCTGTTCATGAACCATGGTGTGATTCTTGACGGTGCTGACGAACTGGGCCTTTTGCTCTGCAGTCGGCAGTTCGCCGTTGAGCAGCAAGTAGCAGGTTTCCAGGTAGTCCGATTGCTCGGCGAGTTGCTCGATCGGGTAGCCGCGGTGAAGCAGAATGCCGTTGTCGCCGTCGATATAGGTAATCTTCGACTCGCAAGAGGCGGTCGACATGAAACCCGGGTCAAAAGTGAAACGGCCCGTGGCCGTCAGGCCCCGTACGTCGATTACATCGGGACCAACGGTGCCGGTTAAAATGGGCAGCTCGACGGGGGCTGCGCCCTCGATGATCAACTGCGCTTTTTTGTCAGCCATGTGGCCTCCTATTTATGCTTGAAATCATCAGACAGACCCCCCACGCAGGGCCCGCACCACTATAGTGAGATAAATTCGAATGTCAATTTGCCTAAAGTCTTGCTCCAGAAGGCTTTAACCGGACTTTTTCCTCGAAATTACCTGCCGTTTACGCCTTTTATTCCGCTTGTGCAATGAGCTATTAGGGGAAGGTGAACGCGTTGTCATTAGTAGCCTAACTGTCTATACTCGGCCACCGACCGCCAGGGGCTTTTGGGCCTGCTTTATTGGGGGTCGCATCCCTGGGTAGTGGTTACCTGACCAGTGCACTCCCCAACAACTTTGCCCTGATTGTTAGGGGCTCTTCAGTGTGAAAAAAAAGCCGTGAAAAGCCAACGACCTGTAAACCTAGACCTAAGGACCATCAAACTCCCCATCACCGGCGTTACGTCGTTTCTTCACCGTGTTTCCGGCATCATCCTCTTCCTGGGCCTTGGCATCATGCTGTATGCATTGAGCAAATCCCTGGGTTCCGAGGAAGGTTTTGCCGAGGTGAAGGCATGCTTGACCAGTCCGCTGGCCAAGTTCGTAGCATGGGGCCTGCTGTCCGCCTTGCTGTATCACATGGTGGCCGGTGTGCGCCATCTGATCATGGACATGGGCATCGGTGAAACGCTGGAAGGCGGCAAGCTGGGCTCGAAAATCGTCATCGCCGTTTCCGTGGTGATGATCGTTCTGGCGGGAGTTTGGATATGGTAACCAGCGTTACGAACCTATCGCGTTCGGGCCTCTATGACTGGATGGCGCAGCGTGTGTCTGCGGTCGTTCTCGCGGCTTATTTCATTTTCCTGATCGGATATCTCGTTGCGAACCCTGGCCTTGGCTACGCCCAATGGCACTTGCTGTTCTCCCACAACGGGATGCGTATCTTCAGTCTACTGGCCCTGGTTGCCCTTGGCGCTCACGCCTGGGTCGGCATGTGGACCATCGCGACCGACTACCTGACGCCAATGGCGCTGGGCAAGTCCGCGACTGCAGTACGTTTCCTTTTCCAGGCGGTATGCGGCGTTGCGATGTTCGCTTACTTCGTCTGGGGTGTGCAGATTCTCTGGGGTATCTGATTCATGTCTAACTCAGTAAATACGCTTTCGTTCGACGCCATCATCATTGGCGGCGGCGGTGCTGGCATGCGCGCTGCGCTGCAACTGGCACAAGGCGGTCACAAGACTGCCGTTATCACCAAGGTTTTCCCGACTCGCTCGCACACCGTATCCGCACAGGGTGGCATCACCTGCGCCATCGCGTCCGCTGATCCGAACGATGACTGGCGCTGGCACATGTACGATACCGTCAAGGGTTCCGATTACATCGGTGACCAGGACGCTATCGAATACATGTGTTCCGTAGGTCCGGAAGCGGTCTTCGAACTCGAGCACATGGGCTTGCCGTTCTCCCGTACCGAACAGGGTCGCATCTACCAGCGTCCGTTCGGCGGTCAGTCGAAAGACTTCGGTAAAGGTGGCCAGGCTGCCCGTACCTGCGCTGCCGCCGACCGTACCGGTCACGCGCTGCTGCACACCCTGTACCAGGCCAACCTGAAGGCCGGCACCGTATTCCTCAACGAATACTACGGCGTCGACCTGGTGAAGAACGAAGATGGTGCCTTTGTCGGCATGATCGTGATCTGCATCGAAACCGGCGAAACCTCCTACATTCGCGCTAACGCCACCGTATTGGCGACCGGCGGTGCAGGTCGTATCTACTCGTCCACCACCAATGCCCTGATCAACACCGGTGACGGCGTCGGCATGGCGCTGCGTGCTGGCGTGCCGGTACAAGACATCGAAATGTGGCAGTTCCACCCGACCGGCATTGCCGGCGCCGGTGTATTGGTTACCGAAGGCTGCCGCGGTGAAGGCGGTTACCTGATCAACAAGCACGGCGAGCGTTTCATGGAGCGTTATGCTCCGAACGCCAAAGACCTTGCCGGTCGTGACGTTGTTGCTCGTTCGATGGTTAAGGAAATCATCGCCGGCAACGGTTGTGGTCCGGATGGCGACCACGTAATGCTGAAACTCGATCACCTCGGTGAAGAAGTTCTGCACAGCCGCCTGCCAGGCATCATGGAACTGTCCAAGACCTTCGCTCACGTCGATCCAGCCGTAGCGCCGATCCCGGTTGTTCCAACTTGCCACTATATGATGGGCGGCGTTGCCACCAACATTCATGGCCAGGCAATCACTCAGGACGCCGACGGCGTTGACCAGATCATCCCTGGTCTGTTCGCGGTCGGTGAAGTGGCGTGCGTATCGGTTCACGGTGCCAACCGTCTGGGCGGCAACTCGCTGCTCGACCTGGTGGTATTCGGTCGTGCCGCTGGCCTGTTCCTGGAGCAGACCCTGAAAGAAGGTGTTGACTACACCCGCGCTCGCCAGTCCGACATCGACGCAGCCCTGGCTCGTCTCGATGGCCTGAACTCGCGTACCGAAGGCGAAGACGTCGCTACCTTGCGTAAAGAGCTGCAAAGCTGCATGCAGAACTACTTCGGTGTATTCCGTACCGGCGAATACATGCAGAAGGGTATTGCTCAACTGGCTGATCTGCGTGGCCGTATCGCCAACGTCAAGATCAACGATAAGAGCCAGGCGTTCAACACCGCTCGTATCGAAGCGCTGGAACTGCAAAACCTGCTGGAAGTGGCCGAAGCTACTGCCATTGCTGCAGAAATCCGCAAAGAGTCCCGCGGCGCTCACGCCCGTGAAGACTACGAAGACCGCGACGACGAAAACTGGCTGTGCCACACCCTGTACTTCCCGGGTGACAAGCGCGTTACCAAGCGTGCCGTGAACTTCTCGCCGAAGACTGTTCCGACTTTTGAACCTAAGATTCGGACTTACTAAGGGTGGCCGATATGTTGCAAGTCAGTGTTTATCGCTACAACCCTGATCAGGACGCAGCGCCGTTCATGCAGGAATTCCAGGTCGATACCGGTGGTAAAGACCTGATGGTGCTGGACGTGCTGGCCCTGATCAAAGAGCAGGACGAAGGTTTCTCCTATCGTCGCTCTTGCCGTGAAGGCGTCTGCGGTTCCGACGGCATGAACATCAACGGCAAAAACGGTCTGGCCTGCGTCACGCCGCTGTCTGCTGTCGTCAAAGGTAACAAGTTGATCGTTCGTCCTCTGCCAGGTTTGCCGGTTATCCGTGACCTGGTCGTCGATATGAGCATCTTCTACAAGCAATACGAGAAGGTTAAGCCTTTCCTGCAGAACGACACGCCGGCTCCGGCCATCGAGCGTCTGCAGTCCCCTGAAGAGCGTGAAAAGCTCGACGGTCTGTACGAGTGCATCCTGTGCGCTTGCTGCTCGACCTCTTGCCCGTCCTTCTGGTGGAACCCGGACAAGTTCCTGGGTCCAGCTGCTCTGCTGCAAGCCTACCGCTTCCTGGCAGACAGCCGCGACACCAAGACTTCCGAGCGTCTGGCTTCGCTGGATGACCCGTTCAGCGTATTCCGCTGCCGCGGGATCATGAACTGCGTCAACGTATGTCCGAAAGGCCTGAACCCGACTAAGGCGATCGGTCACATACGTAACATGCTGCTGCAAAGCGGCGTGTGATTCAGCTGTTGTACCCGTAGGACTGCTGTACCCGTAGAGGCTAAGGCGCGGGCTTCAACCCGCGTCGTAGCTATAGCCAGAGTGGCAGCCCATAAGGCTGCGGCTCTTATTTTGAAGAAATGAGACAAGCAGGGGCATCCGGGCTGGTACCCGGACTATCAGCGTGATCCTAAGTGGCTTGTTTTGGTCGCTGCACTCGGACTTCTGCAAGCTTGCTCGGTGTCTTCGCCGATGGTGTTCCCCTAACCGAGGGTGACCAAGCATGCAAGAAAGCGTGATGCAGCGCATGTGGAACAGCGGCTATCTTTCAGGTGGTAACGCTGCCTATGTGGAAGAGCTTTATGAGCTCTACCTGCACGACCCTAACGCTGTGCCAGAAGAGTGGCGCACCAAATTTCAGACGTTGCCCGCTGACGGCAACGCTGCCACCGATGTATCGCACTCGACGATTCGCGATCATTTCGTGCTGCTGGCAAAGAACCAGCGCCGCGCCCAGCCGGTTTCCGCCGGCAGCGTGAGCAGTGAGCACGAGAAGAAGCAAGTTGAAGTACTGCGACTGATCCAGGCCTACCGTATGCGTGGCCACCAGGCAGCCCAGCTTGACCCGCTGGGGCTGTGGCAGCGTCCTGCACCTGCAGACCTGTCGATCAATCATTACGGCTTGACCAATGCCGATCTTGATACGACCTTCCGTGCCGGCGACCTGTTCATCGGCAAAGAGGAAGCGAGCCTACGCGAAATTCACGAAGCGTTGCAGCAGACATATTGCCGCACCATCGGCGCTGAATTTACGCACATCGTCGATTCCGAGCAGCGCCACTGGTTCCAGCAGCGTCTGGAAGGCGTGCGTGGCCGTCCGGTGTATTCGGCCGATATCAAGAGCCATCTGCTTGAGCGCGTCACCGCAGGCGAAGGCCTGGAAAAATACCTGGGTACCAAATACCCGGGCACCAAGCGTTTCGGCCTGGAAGGCGGCGAGAGCCTGATTCCGATGCTCGACGAGCTGATCCAGCGCTCCGGTTCCTACGGCACCAAGGAAATCGTCATCGGCATGGCCCACCGTGGCCGTCTGAACGTGCTGGTCAACACCTTCGGCAAGAACCCGCGCGAGCTGTTCGACGAGTTCGAAGGCAAGAAGAAGGTAGAGCTGGGTTCCGGTGACGTTAAATACCACCAGGGCTTCTCCTCCAACGTGATGACCGCAGGCGGCGAAGTCCACCTGGCCATGGCATTCAACCCGTCCCACCTGGAAATCGTTTCGCCAGTGGTCGAGGGTTCGGTGCGTGCCCGTCAGGATCGTCGTAACGATCCGACCGGTGAGAAGGTCCTGCCGATTTCCATCCACGGTGACGCGGCATTCGCCGGTCAGGGCGTGGTCATGGAAACCTTCCAGATGTCGCAGACCCGTGGCTTCCGGACCGGCGGTACGGTTCACATCGTGATCAACAACCAGGTTGGCTTCACCATCAGCAACCCGGAAGATTCGCGCTCCACCGAGTACGCCACCGACGTTGCGAAAATGATTCAGGCGCCGATCCTCCATGTGAATGGTGATGATCCGGAAGCCGTATTGTTCGTGACCCAGCTGGCCATCGACTATCGCATGCAGTTCAAGCGCGACGTAGTGATCGACCTGGTCTGCTACCGTCGTCGCGGCCACAACGAAGCGGACGAGCCAAGCGGCACCCAGCCTCTGATGTATCAGCAGATCACCAAGCAGCGCACCACTCGTGAGCTGTATGCCGATCGTCTGACCCAGAGCGGTGTGCTTGACGTTGCACGTGTTCAGGCGAAAGTCGACGAATACCGCAACGCGCTGGACAACGGTCTGCACGTAGTGAAAAGCCTGGTCAAGGAACCGAACAAAGAACTGTTCGTCGACTGGCGTCCGTACCTGGGCCACGCCTGGACTGCGCGTCACGACACCACGTTCGATCTCAAGACCCTGCAAGAGCTGTCCGCCAAGCTGCTGGAAATCCCGGAAGGTTTCGTGGTTCAGCGCCAGGTTGCGAAGATCTACGAAGACCGTCAGAAAATGCAAGCCGGCGGCCTGCCGATCAACTGGGGTTACGCCGAAACCATGGCGTACGCGACCCTGGCGTTCGAAGGTCACCCGATTCGCATGACCGGCCAGGACATCGGCCGCGGTACGTTCTCGCACCGTCATGCGGTATTGCACAACCAGAAAGACGCGGGCACCTACATCCCGTTGCAACACCTGTACGAAGGCCAGCCACGTTTCGACCTGTACGATTCGTTCCTGTCCGAAGAAGCCGTACTGGCGTTCGAATACGGCTACTCCACCACCACGCCTGAGGCACTGGTGATCTGGGAAGCCCAGTTCGGCGACTTCGCCAACGGTGCCCAGGTGGTTATCGACCAGTTCATCACCAGCGGTGAGCACAAGTGGGGCCGTCTGTGCGGTCTGACCATGTTGCTGCCTCACGGTTATGAAGGTCAGGGGCCGGAGCACTCCTCGGCTCGTCTGGAGCGTTACCTGCAGCTGTGCGCCGAGCACAACATTCAGGTGTGCATGCCGACTACGCCGGCCCAGATCTACCACTTGCTGCGTCGCCAGGTGATTCGTCCTCTGCGCAAACCACTGGTAGTCCTGACTCCGAAGTCGCTGTTGCGTCACAAACTGGCCATCTCGACCCTGGAAGATCTGGCCGAAGGTTCGTTCCAGACCGTTATTCCGGAAATCGATGCGCATGATCCGAAAAAGGTCACTCGTCTCGTGCTGTGTAGCGGCAAGGTCTATTACGACCTGCTGGAAAAACGCCGTGCCGAAGGTCGTGACGACATCGCCATCGTGCGTCTTGAGCAGCTGTACCCATTCCCTGAGGACGACTTGATTGAAGTCCTGGCTCCTTATTCCAACCTCAAACACATCGTTTGGTGCCAGGAAGAGCCGATGAACCAGGGTGCCTGGTACTGCAGCCAACACCACATGCGTCGCATCATCAGCGGTCACAACAAATCTCTCGTACTTGAGTACGCGGGCCGTGACGCTTCTGCTGCACCTGCTTGTGGTTATGCATCGATGCACGCCGAGCAGCAGGAAAAACTGCTGCAAGACGCCTTTACTGTTTAACGCCTTCGCGCACCTGAAACCGAATTTAAGGAACCACAGACAATGGCTATCGAGATCAAAGCCCCCACTTTCCCGGAATCGGTTGCCGATGGCACCGTTGCCACCTGGCACAAAAAACCGGGCGACGCGGTCAAGCGCGACGACCTGATCGTCGACATCGAAACCGATAAAGTCGTACTGGAAGTGTTGGCTACCGCTGATGGCGTGCTGGGCGCTATCGTCAAGAACGAAGGCGACACCGTTCTGTCCGACGAAGTCCTGGGCTCCATCGAAGCGGGCGGTGCTGCTGCCGCTCCAGCCGCTGCTCCAGCTGCCGCTGCTCAAGCTGCTGCGCCTGCCGCTGTTGGCGAAGATGATCCTGTTGCTGCACCGGCTGCTCGCAAGCTGGCTGAAGAAAACGGCATCAACATCGCTTCCGTTGCCGGTACTGGCAAAGGCGGTCGTGTGACCAAGGAAGACGTGGTTGCAGCGGTTGCTGCCAAGAAAGCCGCACCGGCAGCCGCGCCTGCCAAGGCCGCTGCCCCGGCTGCCGCTGCTCCTGTGTTCGCTGCCGGCGACCGCACCGAGAAGCGCGTACCGATGACCCGCGTACGTGCCACCGTGGCCAAGCGCCTGGTTGAAGCCCAGTCGAACATGGCGATGCTGACGACCTTCAACGAAGTCGACATGACTGAAGTCATGGCCCTGCGTTCGAAGTACAAGGACCTGTTCGAGAAGTCCCACAATGGCGTGCGCCTGGGCTTCATGTCGTTCTTCGTGAAAGCGGCCACCGAAGCGCTGAAACGCTTCCCGGCTGTCAACGCTTCCATCGACGGCGGCGACATCGTCTACCACGGCTACGCTGACGTCGGCGTTGCCGTGTCCAGCGACCGTGGCCTGGTGGTGCCGGTTCTGCGTAACGCCGAACTGATGAGCCTGGCTGAAATCGAAGGCGGCATCGCTACCTTCGGCAAGAAGGCTCGCGACGGCAAGCTGACCATCGACGAGATGACCGGCGGTACGTTCACTATCACCAACGGTGGTACATTCGGCTCGATGATGTCGACCCCGATCGTCAACCCGCCGCAAGCGGCAATCCTGGGCATGCACAACATTCTGCAGCGTCCAATGGCGATCAACGGTCAAGTTGTTATCCGTCCGATGATGTATCTGGCTCTGTCCTACGATCACCGTTTGATCGACGGCAAAGAAGCTGTGACCTTCCTGGTTACCATCAAGAACCTGCTGGAAGACCCGGCTCGTTTGCTGCTGGATATCTGATTTCGTTGCACGGGCCGTTCAGCGATGAGCGGCCCTTCTGTAATGACCAGCTTCGTCCCACGACGGTCCTCAAAAGGGGCCGTCCGGTTTGATTCGAGAAGGAATGACACATGACTCAGAAATTCGACGTGGTAGTGATTGGCGCGGGCCCTGGCGGCTACGTGGCTGCCATTAAAGCAGCGCAATTGGGCCTCTCGACTGCCTGCATCGAGAAATACACCGACAAAGAGGGCAAACTGGCTCTCGGCGGTACTTGCCTGAACGTTGGTTGCATTCCATCCAAGGCGCTGCTGGACAGCTCCTGGAAATTCCACGAAGCACAAGACGGCTTCGCGATCCACGGTATCAATCACGCTGGCGTGACCATGGACGTGCCAGCAATGGTCGGCCGCAAGGCCAACATCGTCAAAGGCCTGACCTCTGGCGTTGCTACCCTGTTCAAAGCCAACGGCGTGACCTCCCTGCAAGGCCACGGCAAACTGCTGGCCGGCAAGAAAGTCGAACTGACCAAGCCTGACGGCACCGTCGAAATCATCGAAGCCGAGAACGTGATCCTGGCTCCAGGTTCGCGTCCGATCGACATTCCACCTGCTCCGGTTGACCAGAACGTGATCGTCGATTCGACCGGCGCTCTGGAATTCCAGTCCGTACCTAAGCGTCTGGGCGTCATCGGCGCTGGCGTGATCGGTCTGGAGTTGGGTTCGGTCTGGTCCCGTCTGGGCGCAGAAGTTACCGTTCTCGAAGCGCTGGACACCTTCCTGATGGCGGCTGACGCTGCTGTTTCCAAGGAAGCGCTGAAAACCCTGACCAAACAGGGTCTGGACATCAAGCTGGGCGCTCGCGTTACCGGTTCCAAAGTGAACGGCGACGAAGTCGTTGTGAACTACACCGATGCCAACGGCGAACAGAACATCACTTTCGACAAGCTGATCGTAGCCGTTGGTCGCCGTCCAGTGACCACTGATCTGCTGTCCGCCGATTGCGGCGTGACCCTCGACGAGCGCGGTTTCGTGCACGTTGACGATCACTGCGCCACCACCGTACCGGGCGTTTACGCCATCGGCGACGTGGTTCGCGGCATGATGCTGGCGCACAAGGCCTCGGAAGAGGGCATCATGGTTGTCGAGCGCATCAAGGGCCACAAAGCCCAGATGAACTATGACCTGATCCCTTCGGTTATTTATACTCACCCGGAAATTGCATGGGTCGGTAAAACCGAGCAGGCCTTGAAAGCTGAAGGCGTTGAAGTTAACGTCGGCACTTTCCCGTTCGCAGCCTCTGGCCGTGCCATGGCAGCCAACGATACCGGTGGTTTCGTCAAAGTTATCGCCGATGCCAAGACTGACCGCGTATTGGGCGTTCACGTGATTGGTCCGAGCGCAGCAGAACTGGTACAGCAGGGCGCAATCGGCATGGAATTCGGCACGAGCGCCGAAGACCTGGGCATGATGGTTTTCTCCCATCCGACCCTGTCCGAAGCCTTGCACGAAGCAGCTCTGGCAGTGAATGGCGGCGCCATTCACATCGCCAACCGCAAGAAGCGTTAAGACAATAAGAAACCACGGCGGAATGGCCCGTCGTGAGCCTTGCGTGCAAGACTCACCGCGGAATATCCGCTGGACGCAGCCTTGCGTAGTCTCACCGGTTATCCGGAACACCTACGCAAGCAGCAGTCACAGGTGGTGCGGCACTTGAATGAGTGCAGCACCGAATGCGCAGTACCTAACGAAGACGGTAATAAGCATGAATCTTCACGAGTATCAGGGTAAGCAGCTGTTCGCTGAATACGGCCTGCCAGTATCCCAGGGTTTCGCCGTAGACACCCCGGAAGCAGCAGCAGAAGCGTGCGACAAAATCGGCGGGACCGAATGGGTTGTCAAAGCCCAGGTTCACGCTGGTGGTCGCGGTAAAGCGGGCGGCGTCAAGCTGGTTCGCAGCAAAGAAGACGCTAAAGCATTCGCTCAACAGTGGTTGGGCAAGCGTCTGGTGACTTACCAGACTGATGCCAATGGTCAGCCAGTCACCAAGATCCTGGTTGAATCGTGCACTGATATTGCTAAAGAGCTGTACCTGGGCGCTGTCGTTGACCGTTCGAGCCGTCGCATCGTGTTCATGGCTTCCACCGAAGGTGGCGTGGACATCGAGAAAATCGCTCACGACACCCCTGAGAAAATCCTCAAGGCCACGATCGATCCACTGGTTGGCGCTCAGCCATTCCAGGGTCGCGAGCTGGCCTTCCAGCTGGGTCTGGAAGGCAAGCAAGTTGCTCAGTTCGCCAAGATCTTCGTAGGTCTGGCCAAGCTGTTCAAGGATCACGACCTGGCTCTGCTGGAAGTGAACCCACTGGTGATCAAGGCTGACGGCGATCTGCACTGCCTGGACGCCAAGATCAACATCGACGCCAACGCCATGTACCGTCAGCCTAAGCTGAAGACTTTCCACGATCCGTCGCAAGACGATCCGCGCGAAGCGCACGCTGCCAAGTTCGAACTGAACTACGTAGCACTGGAAGGCAACATCGGTTGCATGGTCAACGGTGCTGGCCTGGCCATGGGTACCATGGACATCGTCAACCTGCATGGCGGCAAACCAGCCAACTTCCTCGACGTGGGCGGCGGTGCTACCAAAGAACGCGTGACCGAAGCGTTCAAGATCATCCTGTCCGACACTAACGTCGCGGCAGTATTGGTCAACATCTTCGGCGGCATCGTTCGCTGCGACATGATTGCCGAAGGCATCATCGGCGCGGTGAAAGAAGTCGGCGTGAAAATCCCGGTTGTTGTTCGCCTTGAAGGCAACAACGCTGAGCTGGGCGCTAAAGTACTGGCAGAAAGCGGTTTGAACATCATCGCTGCTACCAGCCTGACCGACGCTGCTCAACAAGTTGTTAAAGCTGCGGAGGGCAAATAATGAGCGTCCTGATCAATAAAGACACCAAAGTTATCTGCCAGGGTATTACCGGTTCGCAAGGTAGTTTCCACACCCAGCAAGCTATCGAGTACGGCACCAAGATGGTTGGCGGCGTAACGCCAGGCAAAGGCGGCACCGAGCACCTGGGTCTGCCAGTGTTCAACACCGTGAAAGACGCTGTAGCTGCCACTGGCGCCACCGCCAGCGTGATCTACGTTCCAGCTCCTTTCTGCAAGGACTCGATCCTTGAAGCAGCGTTCGGCGGCATCAAGCTGATCGTTTGCATCACTGAAGGCATACCTACCCTGGACATGCTGGATGCCAAGGTCAAGTGCGACGAACTGGGCGTGATCCTGATCGGCCCTAACTGCCCAGGCGTGATCACTCCAGGCGAATGCAAGATCGGCATCATGCCAGGTCACATTCACTTGCCAGGCAAGGTCGGTATCGTTTCGCGTTCCGGCACCCTGACCTACGAAGCTGTGAAGCAGACTACTGACGCCGGTTTCGGTCAGTCGACTTGCGTCGGCATCGGTGGTGACCCGATCCCGGGTTCGAACTTCATCGACATCCTGAAACTGTTCCAGGAAGACCCGAAGACCGAAGCGATCGTCATGATCGGTGAGATCGGCGGTTCGGCTGAAGAAGAAGCGGCTGCCTACATCAAGGCACACGTGACCAAGCCGGTTGTTTCCTACATCGCTGGTGTGACTGCCCCTGCGGGCAAGCGCATGGGCCATGCTGGCGCAATCATCTCTGGCGGCAAAGGCACTGCAGACGAGAAATTCGCTGCTCTGCAAGACGCAGGCGTTAAAACCGTGCGTTCGCTGGCAGACATCGGCAAGGCCCTGGCCGAGCTGACTGGCTGGGCTGTCAAGTAAGCCTCGCGCTTAACTGACGCTCCACCAAACAAAGGCCACCTTCGGGTGGCCTTTGTCGTTTCTGCGGGTTTTGTTGCGTACAGCCCGGAAAGATCGCAGCCTGCGGCAGCTCCTACAAGCGCTCGACATGCCTTGTAGGAGCTGCCGCAGGCTGCGATCTTTTGATCGTTTAATATGTAAACACGACATGGGTATGTCGTGTATCGGATAGTTCGCCCTGTAATAGTGCGTTTGTCAGACAAATTCGTTACGCTAGCCGCCATTTTGCGTTTGCTGCCCACAAGGACGCTGCGCGCTAAACGGGTCAGTCCTATACGGACCGACAGCATTTCCCTCACCCATAAGGGAAATCCCTCTCTAAATTCCGATTCAGTAGTGTGGTATTTCCTTAATGAAAGTGTTGAAAGGCCAGGACATCCTGGCACTCGGCTTTATGACGTTTGCCCTGTTCGTCGGGGCTGGCAACATCATCTTCCCGCCTATCGTCGGTTTGCAGTCTGGACCTAACGTCTGGATGGCGGCGCTGGGCTTTCTGATCACCGCAGTCGGTCTGCCGGTGATCACTGTCGTCGCGCTGGCCAAGGTCGGTGGCGCCATGGACGCGTTGAGCAGCCCGATCGGTAAAATCGCCGGTGGCGTGCTGGCCGCTGCGTGCTACCTCGCTGTGGGCCCGCTGTTCGCCACCCCGCGTACCGCGACCGTGTCTTTCGAAGTGGGCCTGGCGCCGCTGACCGGAGAAAGTCCGCTGGGGCTGTTTCTCTACAGCTCGGTGTACTTCCTGTTGGTGTTCTTCATCTCGTTGTATCCCGGCCGTCTGCTGGACACCGTTGGCCGTTTCCTCGCGCCATTGAAGATCATTGCGCTGGCCGTGCTCGGCATTGCCGCGTTCGCCTTGCCGGCGGGCGACATCGGCACTGCAACGCCAGAGTACGTTGCGGCACCGTTCTCCCAAGGGTTCATCAATGGTTACCTGACCATGGATACCCTTGGCGCGCTGGTGTTCGGTATCGTCATCGTCAACGCTATTCGTTCTCGCGGTGTCGAGTCTCCAGCGTTGATCACTCGTTACGCGATCATCGCCGGGCTGATTGCTGGTGTCGGTCTGGCGCTGGTGTACGTGAGTCTGTTCCGCCTGGGATCGGGCAGCCATGAAGTGGCCGTCGGCGCTACCAACGGCGCAGCGGTATTGCATGCTTATGTGCAACACACCTTCGGCTCCCTGGGCAGCGGTTTCCTCGCGGTGCTGATCTCGCTGGCCTGTCTGGTGACGGCGGTCGGTCTGACCTGCGCTTGCGCCGAGTATTTCAGTCGTGTGCTACCTCTGTCCTACAAGACGCTGGTGATCATCCTGGCGGCGTTCTCGCTGCTGGTGTCCAACCTGGGTTTGACCAAGCTGATCGCGTTCTCGATCCCGGTACTGACTGCGATTTACCCACCTTGCATCGTTCTGGTGGCGCTCAGCTTCTGCAAGGATTTCTGGCTTGAGCAAGGTCGCATCGTTGGCCCGGTAATGCTGGTGTCGTTCCTGTTCGGCATGATCGACGCGCTCAAGGGCGCGGGTCTGGCAGACTGGATGCCGACTCAATTGGCGCACTTGCCGCTGTCCGAGCAAGGTCTGGCGTGGTTGGTGCCATGCGTCTTTACTCTGCTAGTTGCATTCGCCTGCGACCGTTTGCTGGGCAAGCGCAGCGAAGCCTTGGCTTAACGCTTCGAGGCCCGCCACAAGCGGGCCTTGAGCCACAATGGAAATGCCCCGTATCAATCGATACGGGGCATTTTTTATTGGGGCAGTGTCTTTTTCCTTGAGCTAACGTCGAAGCTCCTACGCCAACGTCTTACAGGGAATTGCATGTCGTTCATCCATACCAATCTGATCCACATTCTTGCCGCGCTCTGGTTTGTTATCTGCTGGGGCGGTTACACCCGTTACGCTATCTGGAAGGGTCGTGATACCGCGTGCCTGGCCAGTGTGCTGCACCTTTACCGCGAAGACTGGATGCGTCGGATGCTGCTGCGTGACAATCGCATCGCTGACGCCAGTGTGGTGGGCAACCTGGAGCGTAACGCCTCGTTCTTTGCCTCGAGTACCTTGATCATCCTCGCCGGTATTCTCACGGTGCTGGGTTCCTCTGAGCGGGCGCTGTCGTTGCTGGCGGACATTCCGATGGTTCAGCAGGCTTCCCAAGGCATGTCGGAGATCAAGCTGCTGTGCCTGGCGCTGGTGTTCGTCTATGCCTTCTTCACCTTCAGTTGGTGCATGCGCCAATACAACTTCGCGGCGATCCTGATCGGCTCGGCGCCGATGATCGGCGAGCGCCACGTTTCCGAGCAGGAGCGAAAGGCCTTTGCTTCGCGCGCCGCGCGGGTGATCTCGATGGCGGCCAACCAATTCAACTTCGGCCTGCGTTCTTATTACTTTGGCATGACCATGCTCGCCTGGTTCGTCAGCCCGTGGCTGTTCATGTTGATGAGCACGGGGGTGGTGCTGGTGTTGTATCGCCGGGAGTTTCATTCCGACGTGCTCGACGTTATGGTCTATACCCCTACAGAGGCACCATTGCCTGAGGCGATTAAAGAGGTGAGCTGATGAGTATCCCGTTCTGGTGCGTGTTTATCAGTGCAGTGCTGATCTTCGTCGCCCGCATGCCAGTGGCCAAGGCCATGAAAGAGCAGGGCGGTTACAACAATCACCTGCCGCGCGCGCAGCAAGCACAGCTCACTGGCTTTGGCGCTCGCGCACTGGCCGCGCATCAGAACAGTTTCGAGGCCTTCATGTTGTTTGCGGTAGGGGTGTTGATGGCGCACACCACGCAAACGGCGGGGTGGCTGATCGACGGGTTGGCAATCATCTTTGTGATTGCCCGGGTGATCTACTTGCTGTGCTACTGGGCAGACCTGGCCTGGCAACGAAGTCTGGTGTGGTTTGTCGGCTTAGTCTGTTCGTTGTTGCTGATGATTAGTCCGACCCTGCGCACGGTGCTGCTCTAACGCGTTATCGACGAACACAATAAAACCCGCACTTGGCGGGCTTTATTTTTGTAGCGCTAAAACCGATTAGTTGGTTTTAGGGGCGGCTGCTTCAGTGGCTGCTTTGGTCGTATCAGCCTGAGCTTTGTCAGCATCGGCGGCTTCTTTCGCCGCGTCGTTCACTTTATCCTGAGATTCGCTCATTTTTTGCTGGGCTTGCGCAGCTGGTTGGTTAACATCTTGAGCTTTGTCCTCGGGTTTTTTACCGCAGGCAGCGATGCCGAGGGACGCGGTCAACATCAAGGCAATAGCTAAAGTCTTACGCATGGGGTGTTTCTCCTGGTGGAAGTATCTACTTGCCCTTTCGAGCGCAGCACCAGGGATTAAGTTCCATGTTTCCTACGGATATATAAGATTTATCTTGGGTGGAACTTTTTCTTAGTCCCTCTACTGCTATGCAACGACACTAAAAAGAGCCTTTATCGAATGACCGACAACCCCATTTTCGAGCGTGCGACGCGGTTTTTATCGGCGCTGCGACATTGCCAGGTGCTCGGGTTACGCGTGCACAGTGCCAGTCACGACGGGCTGACAATCACGTTGCCGTACAGCCCGCAGATCGTGGGTAATCCGCAAACCGGGGTGATTCATGGCGGTGCCATTACCTCGTTGATGGACACTGCGTGTGGCATGGCAACGCTCTGCGTTTTGCCGGAGTTTGAGGTGTGTCCGACCCTCGATTTGCGTATCGACTACATGCATCCGGCCGAACCGCATAAAGAGGTGCATGGCTTCGCCCAGTGCTACCGGGTGACGACCGACGTGATCTTCACCCGTGGGTTTGCCTACCAGGACGATCCAGAGCAGCCGATCGCCCATGTGGTCGGAACCTTCATGCGCATGGGCAAGGGGGTCAAAGGCACCAAAGTTTTTGGTGGCGTCATCCGTGGTGGTTCGAAATGACTGATAACTTCAAAGAACAATTGCAGCAGGCCCACGAGCGTGGGGATTACGCCTCGCTGCTGCACCTGATTCCCTACGCCAAGCTGATCGGTGTCGAGTGCTCGCGTCTGGGCGATGAGCTGCTTTTTCGTCTGCCGGCGAACAAAGACAATATTGGTAACCCTTTGCTGCCGGCGATTCATGGCGGGGTGATTGCCGGGTTCATGGAGCTGGCGGCGGCCCTGCATTTGCTGATCTTCACCGGCTCCCCGGGTGTGCCGAAGATTATTGACTTCTCTCTCGACTACCTGCGCGCCGGGCAGTTTCGTGACACCTACGCCAAATGCCAGGTGTGCCGTCAGGGGCGGCGGGTCGCCAACGTTGCGATAACCGCGTGGCAGAGCACTCAAACCGAGCCGATTGCCACGGCGCGTGCGCATTTCAAGATTGAAGAGGCCCCCAGCCCTTGAAATTCCCGTCATAGCCCCCAACTTTGATGACATCCCGCCGTCACCCCTTCTGGGTGCGGCCACTGCCATCCAATCGGAGTTTGATGACCATGAGCGTGGAAACTCAAAAGGAAACCCTGGGCTTCCAGACCGAGGTGAAGCAACTGCTGCACCTGATGATCCATTCGCTGTATTCCAACAAGGAAATTTTCCTTCGCGAACTGATCTCCAACGCCTCTGACGCTGTCGACAAATTACGTTTCGAAGCGCTGTCCAAGCCTGAATTGCTGGAAGGTGGCGCCGAGCTGAAAATTCGTGTGAGCTTCGACAAGGACGCGAAAACCGTCACTCTCGAAGACAACGGTATCGGCATGAGCCGTGACGATGTCGTGACCCACCTGGGCACCATCGCCAAATCCGGCACTGCCGACTTCATGAAACACCTGTCCGGCGATCAGAAGAAAGATTCGCACCTGATCGGTCAGTTCGGCGTGGGTTTCTACTCTGCATTCATCGTTGCCGATAAAGTTGACGTATTCAGTCGCCGTGCCGGCCTCGCTGCCAGCGAAGGCGTGCACTGGTCGTCCAAGGGCGAAGGCGAATTCGACGTCGCCACTGTCGAGAAAGCCGACCGCGGTACGCGCATCGTCCTGCACCTGAAATCCGCTGAAGACGAGTTCGCCGATGGCTGGCGTCTGCGCAACATCATCAAGAAGTACTCCGACCACATCGCTCTGCCGATCGAACTGCCGAAAGAAGTGGCAGCCGCTGAAGGCGAAGAGCAGCCGGCCGTTGAATGGGAAACCGTCAACCGCGCCAGCGCGCTGTGGACTCGTCCGCGTACCGAAGTAAAAGACGAGGAATACCAGGAGTTCTACAAGCACATCGCTCACGATTTCGAGAACCCGCTGAGCTGGAGCCACAACAAGGTTGAAGGCAAGCTGGAGTACAACTCGCTGCTTTACGTGCCGGCCCGTGCTCCGTTCGACCTGTATCAGCGTGAAGCGCCACGCGGCCTGAAGCTGTACGTGCAGCGTGTGTTCGTCATGGACCAGGCTGAGTCGTTCCTGCCGCTGTACCTGCGCTTCATCAAAGGCGTGGTCGATTCCAACGACCTGTCGCTGAACGTGTCGCGGGAAATCCTGCAGAAAGACCCGATCATCGATTCGATGAAGTCGGCGCTGACCAAGCGCGTTCTGGACATGCTGGAAAAACTGGCGAAGAACGAGCCTGAGCAATACAAAGGCTTCTGGAAAAACTTCGGTCAGGTCATGAAAGAAGGCCCGGCTGAAGACTTCGCCAACAAAGAGAAAATCGCTGGCCTGCTGCGTTTCGCCTCCACCCAGGGTGAAGAAGGCGAGCAAGTGGTCGCACTGGCCGAATACCTGGCTCGCGCCAAGGAAGGTCAGGACAAGATCTACTACCTGACCGGCGAAACGTATGCGCAGGTCAAGAACAGCCCGCACCTGGAAGTCTTCCGCAAGAAAGGCATCGAAGTGCTGCTGCTGACCGACCGTATCGACGAGTGGCTGATGAGCTACCTCAGTGACTTCGACGGCAAGAGCTTTGTCGACGTGGCACGCGGTGACCTGGACCTGGGCAACCTGGACTCGGAAGAGGACAAGAAAGCCGCAGAAGAAGTTGCCAAGAGCAAAGAAGGTCTGGTTGAGCGGATCAAGACGGCTCTGGGTGAAACGGTCAGCGAAGTACGGGTTTCCCACCGTCTGACCGACTCCCCGGCGATTCTGGCTATCGGTGAGCAGGACCTGGGCCTGCAAATGCGTCAGATCCTTGAAGCCAGCGGTCAGAAGGTTCCGGATTCCAAGCCGATCTTCGAATTCAACCCGGCTCACCCGCTGATCGAAAAACTCGACGGTGAGCAGAGCGAAGAGCGTTTTGGCGACCTGTCGCACATCCTCTTCGATCAGGCAGCCCTGGCTGCCGGTGACAGCTTGAAAGACCCGGCTGCCTATGTGCGCCGTCTGAACAAGCTGTTGGTTGAACTATCGGTTTAACAGCGTTCCAGAAAAACCCGCTTCGGCGGGTTTTTTCATTCTTGAGTCTTAGGAGTCTGCAATGAGCCAAGTCACTGTGCGTTCCGTGGTCTATCAGGTTGATGGTCAGTCTTACGAAGGTCGTCTGGCGTTCGACGCCGGCCACACCGGCCCGCGTCCGGGCTTGCTGATGGCGCCGAACTGGATGGGTGTCAGCGCCGGGGCCGAGAAGATTGCCCAAGAGGTGGCCGCCAAAGGTTATGTGGTGTTGATTGCTGACCTGTATGGGCAGGCGATTCGTCCGCAGAATGGCGACGAGGCGGGCGCGGCGATGATGCCGCTGAAGAATGACCGTGCGTTGCTGCGCAAGCGCATGCAGGCGGCATTCGCTGCCTTGCAGAGCCAGGGTGAGGCCGCGGTCGACACCTCGAAGCTGGCGACGTTCGGTTTCTGCTTCGGCGGTTGCTGTGCTCTGGAGCTGGCCCGTACCGGCGCGCCGCTCAAGGCTGCCGTGTCGTTCCACGGTACGCTGGATACACCGAACCCAGCCGATGCGAAAAACATCAAAGGCTCGGTGCTGGTGTTGCACGGTGCATCTGATCCATTGGTTGCGAAAGAGCAGCTGCCGGCTTTCGAGGATGAGATGAACGCTGCAGGTGTGGATTGGCAATTGCTGAGCTACGGCGGCGCGGTCCATTCTTTTACCGATCCGCACGCCAATGTGCCGGGCATGATGATGTATGACGCCAAGACCGCCAAGCGGGCCTTTGTGTCGATGCATTACTTGCTGGAAGAAGTATTCAACGGCTGATATCGCCCAGGGTCAAGAGATCGCAGCCTGCGGCAGCTCCTACACGGTGTGTGTAACTGGAGCTGCCGCAGGCTGCGATCTTTTAGCTTTTTGCCAGAGGCAACTCAATCCGCTCACTCTCACCCGGCACAGTCGGCCAATCCCCGGCAGCCCAGCGCTGGCGGGCCTGTTCGATCACTGCTGGATCGCTGGCGACGAAGTTCCAGTTGATCCGTCGCGGTCCGTCCATGGGCGCGCCGCCGAACAGCATGGCGTGGCAATCGCTTTCGGCGAACAGGTCCATTTCTTCCCCCGCAGGCAGCAGCACCAGCGAGTGCGGTTCAATCGGCTCGCCATTGAGTTGGGCATCACCGTCCAGCACGTAGAGCGCGCGTTCCTCATGCTCGGTGGGAATCAGCAAGGTCGTTGCCGTTTTCAGCTCAAGTTCTGCGTACAACGTAGGAGAAAGCACCGGCACCGGCGACTCCAGGCAAAACCCTTTCCCGGCAATCATCCTGATCTTCACCCCAAGGTTATCGCTGACCGGCAGGCTGGCGGCCGGGTGATGGCTGTAGTGGCCCGGGCCTTGTTCGTGCTCTTTTGGCGAGGCCAGCCAGATTTGCAGGCCGTGCATCTTGAAGTCGGTGCCCCATAGCGCTTCAGGAGTGCGCTCGACGTGAGCAATTGCACTGCCAGCTGTCATCCAGCTGACGTCACCCGGTTTCACGGTCTGGTCAGAGCCCAGGCTGTCCTTGTGTTGGAGTTCGCCTTCGAACAGGTAGGTGAGGGTGGACAGGCCAATGTGCGGGTGCTGGCGGATGTTCATGCCCTTGCCTACCGGATAGCGGGTTTCAAGCATGTGATCGAAAAACACGAAAGGCCCGACGCTGCGGCATTGGGCCGATGGCAGCGGGCGCAGGATCGGTTGGCCTTGGACATCTTCGGTGCGTGAGCGGATCACGAGCGGACTGTTCATGGTGCATTCCAGGCTGTACGAGTGATGCCGCTGAGCATAACCCGCACAGCCTGTGCTTGCCGCTATTGGCTGAAGGCGCCTTCAGACAGGTGAGTCTCGATGGTTACTTCGCTGGTGGTCATCAGCTTGTGTATCGGGCAACGGTCGGCCACACGGTGCAGCTCTTCACGCTGGGCGTCGGTGAGTACGCCTTTGAGGGTCAGTTTGACCTGCAGGGCGTATTTGCCTTTCTGCTCCTGGCTGTTGTCGTGTTTGACCTCGACGGTGACGCCAGTCAGCGGGATTTCTTTCTTTTGTGCATAGAGCTTGAGGGTCAGAGCCTTGCAGGCCCCCAGCGCGGCATCGAAGTAATCGTGGGGCTCTGGCGCGGAACCTTCGCCGCCGAACGCTTTGGGCACGTCGGCGAAGAGTTGATGGTCGTCGATCTGGATGCTGTGACGAAAACCTTCGCTGGATTCGGTATTGACGGTAATGGTCATGACAAACCTCATGGGCAGTAGGAAAGAGAGCGCTTCAGGAAAAGACCTTGCAGTTATAGAGCATCCAGCGATTCAGGTGTTCCATTGGTCTATCGATCACCCAATAAAAAACGCCCCGAACCAGTCGGGGCGTTTTTATGTGCAGCGAAAGCAATGGGGCGTTATTTGCCCTGCCAGCGCTTCAGGACCAGGGTGGCGTTGGTGCCGCCGAAGCCGAAGCTGTTGCTCATCACGGTGTTGATGGTGGCGTCTTCGCGAGTCTTGGTCAGGATTGGCATGTCAGCCACTTCCGGGTCCAGTTCCTCGATGTTGGCAGAGCCTGCCATGAAGTTGCCTTCCATCATCAGCAGGCAGTAGATCGCTTCGTGAACACCGGCGGCGCCCAGGGAGTGACCCGACAGGCTCTTGGTGGAGCTGATCGCCGGAGCCTTGTCGCCGAACACGGCACGCACGCCTTCCATTTCCTTGGAATCGCCAACCGGAGTCGAGGTGCCATGGGTGTTCAGGTAGTCGATCGGCGTGTCGACGGTAGACATGGCCATCTGCATGCAGCGGATCGCGCCTTCGCCGCTTGGAGCGACCATGTCGTAGCCGTCGGAGGTCGCGCCGTAGCCGACGATCTCCGCGTAGATCTTCGCGCCACGGGCCAGAGCGTGTTCCAGCTCTTCGACCACGACCATGCCGCCACCGCCAGCGATGACGAAACCGTCACGCTTGGCGTCGTAGGCACGGGAGGCTTTTTCCGGGGTGTCATTGTACTGGCTGGACAGTGCGCCCATGGCGTCGAACAGGAACGATTGGCTCCAATGTTCTTCTTCGCCGCCACCGGCGAATACGATGTCCTGCTTGCCCAGCTGGATCTGCTCGACCGCATTGCCGATGCAGTGAGCACTGGTGGCGCAGGCAGAGGAAATCGAATAGTTCACGCCCTTGATCTTGAATGGCGTGGCCAGGCAGGCCGAAACCGTGCTGCCCATGGTCCGCGTGACGCGGTACGGGCCGACGCGCTTGACGCCTTTTTCGCGCAGGATGTCCAGCGCTTCCATCTGGTTCAGGGTCGATGCGCCACCGGAACCGGCGATCAGGCCGGTGCGCGGGTTGGAAACCTGCTCGTCGGTCAGGCCGGAGTCAGTGATGGCGTCTTTCATGGCCAGGTAGGCGTAAGCCGCCGCGTGGCCGACGAAGCGATAGATCTTGCGATCGATCAACTCTTCGAGTGGCAGGTCAATGGAGCCGGAAACCTGGCTACGCAGACCCATTTCGGCATATTCCGGGTTGAACCGGATGCCAGGGCGGCTTGCACGCAGGTTAGCGGAGACGGTCTCTTTGTCATTGCCCAGGCACGAAACGATGCCCAGACCAGTGATAACGACGCGGCGCATGCGGATAACCCTTAGAAGTTGTCAGTGGATGTGAATACGCCGACCCGAAGGCCTTCGGCGGTGTAGATCTCGCGGCCGTCGACGCTGACCGAACCATCGGCGATGGCCAGGTTCAGCTTGCCCTTCAGGACGCGTTTGATCTGAATGTTATAGGTAACTTTTTTGGCGGTCGGCAGAACCTGGCCGAAGAATTTCACTTCGCCCGAGCCCAGGGCGCGACCGCGGCCTGGCAGGCCTTGCCAGCCGAGGAAGAAACCGACCAGTTGCCACATGGCGTCGAGGCCCAGGCAGCCTGGCATCACCGGGTCACCTTCGAAGTGGCAGGCGAAGAACCACAGGTCCGGAGTGATATCCAGCTCGGCGACCAATTCACCTTTGCCGTACTTGCCACCCTCTTCGCTGATATGAGTGATGCGATCCACCATCAGCATGTTCGGGGCGGGCAGTTGCGCGTTACCAGGGCCGAACAGCTCACCGCGACTGCAGCGCAGCAGGTCTTCCCGGGTAAAGGCGTTTTGTTTGGTCATGCGAGCTCCTCAATAGTCCCATGCGGCAGGTGGGGCAAATCTTCCCGGCCGATCGAAGCGTTCATGCTTCGAACCGGCAGCCTACTCATAGACTATTGCGTTGTGGTGAAAGTCACAGCACAAGGGACATGAATGTACACTTGTGCACTGAAATTATTTTTCAAGCCCGATTTCGAGCTGTCAAGGTGCCTAAGACTGCCGCACTTTCGCCTTTCACGCCAGTCGCAGATGGTCGATCACCCCCCCACCAAGCGTCAACAGACCCTAGCGTACCCAACGTTGCAGAATTTGCTGCAGATCAGTGTGTTTGAAAGGTTTGGCCAGATAATCGTTCATTCCCGCCGATAGACAGGCCTCGCGGTCACCCTGCAACGCGTTGGCCGTCAGGGCGATAATAGGTAGATGGGTGCAGCCGGGCAGTTGACGGATCTGCCGGGTGGCTTCGTAACCATCGATGACCGGCAGCCGGCAATCCATCAATATCGCCTCGAAAATCAGGCTCTCGGCACTGCGTACCGCCTGCGCACCGTCGGTGGCGACGCTGACAGTAAAGCCCAGACTGCGCAGCATTGCTTCGATAACAGTCTGGTTCACCGGGTTGTCTTCCACCAGCAGTACATTGCGCCCCTCGCCGTGGTCGTTGCCGGCAGGCGTGCGCGGTGCCAGGGCCGGCGGCGTCTGCCTGGACAGCGCCAGCGGAATTTCCAGGGTAAACACCGAGCCTCGGCCTTCCTCACTCTGAGCGCGCAGTGTGCCGCCCATGCGCTCGGCCAGCGTGCGCGCAATGGGCAGACCCAGGCCGGTGCCGCCGTAGCGTCGGGAGATCGAGCTGTCGGCCTGCTGGAAGGCATTGAACATCAGCTCCAGACTTTGCGCCGAAATGCCAATCCCGCTGTCGCGCACAGTGCAGGTGAACCACAGCAGTTCGTGGTCCAGCGATTGCCACTGCGGTTCGATCGTCACCCGGCCTTTTTCGGTGAACTTCAAGGCATTGCCGATCAGGTTGACCAGGATCTGCCGGATCCGGGTCGGGTCGCCCTGTACTTGCAGGGCCTGCATGTCGTCCGGAATCTGCAGCTCCAGACTCAGACCGCGTTGCACCGCGCTGTGCTGGAAAGCCTGGGCGCAGTTGTGGATCAGCTCGGCGAGGTTGAACGGGATGTGCTCCAGCTCCAGGGCCGAGCGTTCGATGCGCGAGAAGTCGAGAATGTCGTTGATGACCTTGAGCAAGTGCTCGGTAGACTCCGACGCCAGTGCGGCGTACTCGATCTGTTCCTCGGTCATGTCGGTGGTTTCGAGCAGTTGCAGCATGCCCAGCACGCCATTCATCGGCGTGCGTAATTCATGGCTCATCATCGCCAGGAAGTCGGATTTGGCGCTGTTGGCCTTTTCCGCTTCTTCGCGGGTCTGGATCAGTTGCGCCATGGCCTGATGCTGCTCACGGCTGGCGAGTTCAAGCCCATCGGCGAGGTTGTTGATGTGGCGCGACAGGTTACCCAGTTCGGCATCGTCGACGATCGGCAGTGGCGTTTTGTAGTCGCCTTGCTGAATCGCCTTGACCGCATTGCCCATGGCGCTGATGGGCTCTGACAGGCTGGCGGCCAGGCGCCGGGCCAGCAGAAAGGTAAAGAGCAGGGCGAACAATGCGAGGATCGCGGCCTTGAGCAGGATCTCCTGTTGTCGCTGGCTGAAGGCATCGTTGGACATACCGACGACAACTCGTCCCAGATAGTCTTCGGAGGGGCCGATGGCGGGTGGCGGCCCCTGCAGGAAATCGTCGTTGAGCTTGATCCGTTGCAAGCGCACTGCTGCTTGAAACACTTCGACCTGTTGCGAGCGCTGGCGGTTTTCCGAGGGCTGCTCGACGCGTACCAGAACCTTGTTGGCGTTGTCCTGTACCTCCAGAAAACGCACGTGCGGTGTTGTCAGCGAGGCCTTCATCAGGCTTTCGAGCACCTCATTGTTGCCGGAGATCACACCGTACTCGGTGGCTGGGGCCAGTTGATTGGCGATCAGTTGGCCGGTGTGGTTGAGCTCCTGGCGTAAATCCTGAATTCGCACGACGGTAAAGAAACTGATCAGCAGCAACGTCAGCAGCAGCGCCGGGCCGAGGCTGATGATCTGGGTGCGGGTATTGATGCCCCAATGGCGGCGCAAGCTCATGGGCGGTTTTCTCCTTCGGCCAACTGTGTTGCAACAGCTGTGGGGTCAATCTGTTCGATGCCTAAGGAACGAGCGACTTGCGGGTTACTTAATACCTTGAAGCGCTGCGGATAGAGCGTGCGCGGCCAACTGGCCGGCGGGCGGTCAAGCAAGTTACCAAGAATCGCCAGCCAATCGTTCTGATCGCTGTAGGTGCTGGCCAGGCTGCCGGCCTTGACGAACGCGGCGTTGGGGCCGATTAACGCACGCTGTCGGCCATAGCTGCTGAGCAGCAGATTCTTGGCGGTTTTGGGGCTATACACGTCGGGGTCGTCGAGTCCCAATAGTACGTCGCTATTTTTCAGCAGCGCCTGCAAAGGTCGGCTGTCATTGGTGTTGTCCCAACGTTCGGCGACGATCTCCAGCCCCAGCCGGTGCGCGGCGTGGTGCAGTTCCTTGAGCAGAAACTCGCTGTTCATCCCGTACAGCACGCCGACCCGTCGTACTGGCGGCAAGAGCGCCTGGATCAGGCGAAGTTGGCGGCTCAGCGGTGGATCACTCCACAGCAGGCTCAGGTGCAGGGGCAGGGTATTACCCAAGCGCTGATGGGCTTGCAGGCGGCTGATGCGCAGCACCAGAGTCGCCGGCCCCTGATTGTCTTGCAGGCGCCAGTCCAGGCTCGGCAGGTCCAGCAGGATCAGTCGGGTCGTGTCAGGTAGCCGGGACGGTGCGGGGAGGTCGGCAAGGCGTGCGAAGCGCACAGTGTCTTCGGGTCGCTGTTCGGCCAGGGCACGGGTAAAGGCCTGCACGCCGGGACTGTCTTCAGCGCCGGTCAGCAACACGTCGGCAGCGCGCACGGGCAGACTGCCCAGGCAGACCAGCAACAGTCCCCAAACCCAAGGCCGGCGGCTTCGGGGGGAGAGGGCGCGTGTCTGGCTGAGGCCCATGTCAGAACTTTAACTCGGCGCTTAAATAGAGCACGTGGCGCGAGTCATAGTGGTTGTCGACAAAGGTCGTCGGCTGGTTGTCGAGGCGTTGTTGCAGGATGCCGGCCAGTTCAAGGTTGGCCTTGCCCAGCGCGATGCGTTTGGCGATGCGCGTGTCGACACGTTCGAAGCGGTAGCCATTGAGTGCGTCGTCACCGTAGTAGAACAGCGCACTGTTCCAGCCGTTGCTCCAATCGCGTAGCCAACCGGCGGAGCCGCTGTTGCGTGCGTTGAATGGTTCATCCAGAGGGTTACTGGACCTGGCATCGACATAAGCGTAGGTCAGACGCAGCCGGTCGGCGGCGCTGACTCTCCAGTCAAACTGGGTTTCAGTGCCGCTGAAGCGCGAGGCGTTGCTGTTGCTGGCAATGTACTGATTGTTGCGCAGCGGCTCGCTGATCATGTCGGTGATTTCGTCGTAGAACAGTTTCACGTCGACGTTCAGCCCAACGTCAGCGAAGTAGCTGTTATACCCCAGTTCCCGCGAACGCATGTGTTCTTGATCGAGGTTGCCGGGGTCACGGGTCTCGACGAAGTAACGGGCACTGGACCGGCTGTAGGCACCGGGACTGAGCGAGGAACGAAGGTGGGGAGGGCCAACAGACACGGTGCAGCCTTGATAACGGTTAATTGCCGCGCATGTTAACCGAGCTGTTCGAGTTTTCCAGTCACGATGCCGGCATTTTCCTCGGATTTGCAGGTCTGCTTCCTACAAGTGCCGCTAATTGATAGAGGGGCTGGCCGACGCTGGACCGCTCCGTATAATGCGGTTATTGCCACTGGTATTGGATTAACGGATTACATATGACTGAACAGCGCCCGATTGCGGTCCTGGGAGGCGGAAGTTTTGGTACCGCCGTGGCTAATTTGTTGGCCGAGAACGGTCATCAGGTCCGGCAGTGGATGCGCGATCCTGAACAGGCCGAGGCCATTCGGGTCAACCGCGAGAATCCACGCTACCTCAAGGGCATCAAGGTTCACCCTGCGGTGGAGCCGGTCACCGACTTGCTCGCCACCCTGAATGATTGCGACCTGTGTTTCGTCGCACTGCCTTCCAGCGCCCTGCGTTCGGTGCTGGTGCCGTATGCCGAACGCCTGAGCGGCAAGTTGCTGGTGAGCCTGACCAAAGGTATCGAAGCCCATACCTTCAAGCTGATGAGCGAAATTCTTCAGGAAATCGCACCGCAAGCACGCATCGGTGTGTTGTCCGGGCCGAACCTGGCCCGTGAAGTGGCCGAGCACGCGCTGACCGCCACAGTGGTCGCCAGTGAAGACGAAGCACTTTGCCAGCGGGTTCAGGCGGCGCTGCACGGTCGGACCTTTCGCGTGTACGCCAGTGCCGACCGTTATGGTGTGGAACTGGGTGGGGCACTGAAAAACGTCTACGCGATCATCGCCGGCATGGCCGTGGCGTTGGGCATGGGTGAAAACACCAAGAGCATGTTGATCACCCGTGCGTTGGCGGAAATGACCCGCTTTGCGGTGAATCAGGGTGCCAACCCGATGACCTTCCTGGGGCTGGCCGGGGTGGGTGACCTGATCGTCACCTGTTCGTCACCGAAAAGCCGCAATTATCAGGTCGGCTTTGCGCTTGGCCAGGGCTTGAGCCTGGAGGAGGCGGTGACGAGTCTTGGAGAAGTCGCCGAGGGCGTCAACACCCTCAAGGTGCTCAAGGCCAAGGCTCAGGAAGTCGGGGTTTATATGCCGTTGGTCGCCGGTTTGCATGCAATCCTGTTTGAAGGGCGCACGCTCAATCAGGTTATTGAACTGCTGATGCGCGGCGAGCCGAAAACCGATGTCGATTTTATCTCCACCAGCGGTTTCAACTGAGTACTCAATTTACAGGGGCAGGGAGCGAGACATG
The DNA here is from genome assembly GCF_001874645.1 of Pseudomonas frederiksbergensis. Classification (NCBI taxonomy): domain Bacteria; kingdom Pseudomonadati; phylum Pseudomonadota; class Gammaproteobacteria; order Pseudomonadales; family Pseudomonadaceae; genus Pseudomonas; species Pseudomonas frederiksbergensis. The sequence continues at coordinate 1,169,227 of NZ_CP017886.1, read as the reverse complement.
AACGATCCAAAAGTAGAAGCCAAGTACGAATCCATCCTGCTGCGCGTGCTGTGGATGCTGGTGTATGTGCTGGTCTGGCAAGTCGCGCAATTTATCCTTGGCGCCGTGGTGCTGGTGCAGCTCATTTATCGCTTGATCTACGGCGCACCGAGCCTTGGCTTGATGAACTTCGGTGACAGCCTCAGCCAGTTCCTGGCGCAGATCGGCCGCTTCGGCAGTTTCCACAGCGACCAGAAACCTTGGCCATTCGCCGATTGGCCAACCCCGCGGACACCGGAAGGCGAGGCTCCGCACGCCGTACCGCCAGCGCCACATCCGGCCCGTGACGAGGAGCCGAAGCTATGAAAGTCTGGGTGTTGCGTCACGGTCAAGCCGAGTCTCACGCCCGTAGCGACGCCGAACGGGAGTTGACCCAGCAGGGTCGCGAAGAAGTGCTGCGCAGTGCCGCGCAACTGATCGGCCAGCCGATTCAGGCGATCATCGCCAGCCCGTACGTGCGGGCCCGGCAGACCGCGCAGCTGGTGCGCGAGGTGTTGGGCTTTGAGCCGGAGATCCGCACCGAGGCATGGCTGACGCCAGACAGTAATCCACTGACCGTCGTCGATCGGCTCGACACGGCGGATAACGTTCTGCTGATCAGCCATAACCCTCTGGTGGGGAGCTTGATCGGCTTGTTGCAGCACGGCCATTTGCGTGCGCCGCAGCCGATGAGTACTGCCAGCCTGGCCGAGCTTGAAGCTGATTTGCCGCTGGCCGGGGGCATGACGCTCAATAGTGTGAAGAACCCGTAGATCTTTTGAATTGCCTGGTTGGGCTACGCTTGCCGCCATACCGAACAAAAAGGAGCGCTTCGCATGCCCGCCGCTTTTCGTTTGCCGCTGCAAGTGTTCTACGAGCGTGAAGCTCGCCATCCCCGCCAGCGTTTTCTGGTCCAGCCGATTGGCGGCGGCCAGGTCGAGACGCTGACCTGGGCCGACGTCGGCCACCAGGCGCGGTGTGCCGCTCACTGGCTGCGTGCCCGGGAGCTGCCTCAAGGCAGCCACATTGCACTGATATCGAAAAACTGCGCGCACTGGATCATTGCCGACCTGGCGATCTGGATGGCTGGGCATGTTTCCGTTCCGTTGTATCCCAACCTGACGGCCGATTCGGTGGCCCAGGTGCTCGAACACTCGGAGGCTGCGCTGGTGTTCATCGGCAAGCTGGACGATTGGCCGGGTATGTCCAAGGGCGTCAGAGCCGATCTGCCGACCATCAGTCTGCCGTTGTGCCCGGGGGGTGAATTCGATTTCAGTTGGGCCGATCTGCAACGCAGCTCACCGATTCAGGACGATCCAACGCCCGGTGCCGACCAGTTGGCGACCATCATTTACACCTCCGGCACCACCGGTTTGCCCAAAGGCGTGATGCACAGTTTCGGCAACCTGGGTTTCGCCACGACTCACGGCACGCAGTTGTTTGGTCTCAATGAGTCGGACCGGTTGTTGTCGTACCTGCCGCTGTGCCACGTCGCCGAGCGGATGTTTGTCGAGTTGGCGTCGATCTACACCGGGCAAACGGTATTTTTTGCTGAAAGCCTCGACACGTTTCTCACCGATTTGCAGCGCGCGCGGCCTACGGCGCTGTTCGGCGTGCCGCGCATCTGGAGCAGATTTCAGATGGGCGTGTACAGCAGGATTCCGGCAAAGCGCCTGGATTTCCTCCTTGGCTTGCCGATCATCGGTAAACGGGTCGGGCACAAGGTGCTCGCAGGTCTGGGGCTGGACGCCTTGCGCGTTGCCTTGTCGGGCGCCGCGCCGGTGCCGCAGGCCCTGCTGCACTGGTACAAACGCCTTGGGCTGGAGGTGCTTGAGGTTTACGGCATGACCGAAAGCTGCGGTTATTCCCATATTTGCCTGCCGGGCCAGAACAAGCTTGGCTGGATCGGCAAGCCGTGCCCGGAGGTGGAGGTACGGATCGAGGACTCGGGCGAGGTGCTGGTGCGCAGTGGCGCGACCATGCTTGGCTATTTCAAGGAGCCGCAGAAAACCGCCGAGACGATCACCGAGGACGGCTTTCTACGCACGGGTGACAAGGGTGAGCAAGACGCCGAAGGCTATTTGCGCCTGACTGGGCGGCTCAAGGAAATCTTCAAGACCAGCAAGGGCAAGTACGTCGCGCCAGCGCCGATTGAAAACCGTCTGGCAGTGCATTCACGTATTGAGCAGGTGTGTGTGGTCGGCGACGGTCTGAGTGCGCCACTTGGACTGTGCGTGCTCTCGGCAGTCGGTTTGCAGGACGCCGCCAGCGCGGCGCGCAATGCCTTGCAGTCGAGCCTGGAAAGCTTGCTCGAAGAGGTTAACGGTGCTCTCGACAAGCACGAACGCATGCGCCAACTGGTAGTGGTCAAGGACAGCTGGGCGGTGGAAAACGGCTTTCTCACGCCGACCTTGAAGATCAAGCGCAACGTGATCGAGGCGGCGTATGGCGCACGTTTCGAAGAGTGGAGTGCACGCAGCGAAGCCGTGTTGTGGCAGGATTGACCTGAAATAAAACCAATGAAGGATGCAGCGATGACTCTGTGGCGTACCGCGCCCAACATTGAACAGTTGAATGCGATTCAGAAAAACACCATCGGCGAAGTGCTGGATATACGCTTCGAGGCGTTTGATGACGAGTCGCTGACCGCCAGCATGGTCATCGACCATCGCACCCACCAACCCTACGGTTTGCTGCATGGCGGTGCCTCGGTGGTACTGGCCGAAACCGTCGGTTCCATGGCCAGCTTCCTGTGCATCGACGCCAGCAAATTCTATTGCGTGGGCCTGGAAATAAACGCCAACCACTTGCGCGGCCTGCGCAGCGGTCGGGTAACGGCGGTGGCCAAACCGATCCACATCGGCCGCACCACGCACGTCTGGGATATTCGCTTGAGCAGCGATGAAGGCAAGGCCAGCTGTGTGTCACGGTTGACCATGGCGGTGGTACCGCTGGGTGAAACGCCGCCGGCTCGCTAAATCTGAAGATCAAAAGATCGCAGCCTGCGGCAGCTCCTACCACTCTTCTTGGCAGTTACGGTCATTGCTGTGAGCGTGCGTCTTACGGACAATCAACACCTGATTTCGTTTATGGACGCGCCGTTATGCCGCAGCAGATCTTTTTCGCTCATGCCAATGGCTTTCCTTCAGGCACTTACGGCAAGTTGTTTGCCGCATTGGCGCCGGAGTACCAGGTCGCGCATCTGCAGCAGCATGCCCATGACCCACGGTTCCCGGCCGACGATAACTGGCACAACCTGGTGGATGAACTGATCCATCATCTGAAGCAGCAACCCGAACCGGTGTGGGGCGTTGGTCATTCCTTTGGCGGCGTCTTGCACCTGCACGCGGCCTTGCGTTGCCCTGAGCTGTATCGTGGCGTGGTGATGCTGGATTCGCCGGTGCTGACCCGCCCCGATCAATGGGTCATCCGTGCGGCCAAGCGTTTTGGCTTTATCGACCGCTTGACCCCGGCCGGCCGCACGTTGGGGCGTCGCGAGGAGTTCGCCGACCTGGAATCGGCGCGCAGCTATTTCGCGGGTAAAACCCTGTTTCGCGGTTTCGATCCGGAATGCTTCGATGCCTATTTGCAGCACGGTCTGCACAAGGTCGGTGATCGCCTGCGTTTGTGCTTTGATCCGGCCACCGAGATCAGCATCTACCGTGGCGTTCCGCACACCAGTCCAGGTCGTCCTCGCCAGTTGAAAGTACCGCTGGCGGTGGTTCGAGGCCGGCAGAGCCGGGTGGTCATGCGTCATCACGCAAGCTTTGTGGGCCGTATGCCGCAAGGCGAGTCACTGACGATGCCCGGCGGCCACATGTTTCCCCTTGAGCGCCCGCAAGACACCGCAGCCTTGCTGAAAAACCTGTTCAGCCGTTGGCAAGGGCGCAGCGAGCGGAGTTGCGCATGAGCAGCGTCGAAGAAGTCCGCCTGAGTCTGCCGCACATCGAGTTGGCTGCGCACCTGTTCGGCCCCGAAGACGGCCTGCCGGTGATTGCCTTGCATGGCTGGCTCGACAACGCCAACAGCTTTGCGCGCCTGGCGCCGAAGCTTGAAGGTCTACGAATTATCGCGCTGGACATGGCGGGTCACGGGCATTCCGGGCATCGGCCATTGGGCGCCGGTTATGCGCTGTGGGATTACGCTCACGATGTGCTGCAAGTCGCGGAACAGATGGGCTGGAAGCGTTTTGCGCTGTTGGGCCATTCCATGGGCGCGATCGTTTCGGTGGTGCTCGCCGGTGCCTTGCCTGAGCGCGTGACGCACGTGGCGCTGATCGACGGGGTGATTCCGCCCACCGCCGCCCACGACAACACCGCCGAACGCATGGGCATGGCCCTGCAAGCGCAGCTCGATCTGCAAGAAAAGCGCAAACCGGTCTACAGCACCCTGGACCGAGCCATCGAAGCGCGGATGAAAGGTCTGGTCGCGGTCAGCCGTGAGGCCGCCGAATTACTCGCTCAGCGGGGTTTGATGCCGGTGCCGGGCGGTTACACCTGGCGCACCGACAGTCGCCTGACGCTGGCGTCTCCACTGCGTCTGACAGATGAACAGGCGATGTCCTTCGTTCAGCGCATCAGTTGCCCTGCGCAATTGGTGGTCGCTGCTGACGGTATGCTCGCCAAACATCCTGAACTGCTGGAGCGTCTACCCTTTAGCCGTGAACAGCTGCCCGGCGGCCATCATTTGCACCTGAATGACGAGTCCGGCGCCGCCCTTGTTGCAGACTGTTTCAATCGGTTCTTCGCCGTTCCTTGACTTGCAGCGGGCAACTGTCGAGGCTGGGCGGGTTGAAATGGGAGACAACCATGATAGATCTCTACACCGCTGCGACCCCGAATGGCCACAAGGTCTCTATCGTGCTCGAGGAACTCGGCATGCCCTACACGGTGCATGCCTTGAGTTTCGACAATAAGGAACAAAAGGCTCCAGCGTTTCTCACGATCAATCCCAATGGCCGGATCCCGGCGATTGTCGACCGGGCCAACGGTGATTTCGCCGTGTTCGAATCCGGCGCGATTCTCATCTACCTGGCTGAACTGAGCGGAAAACTGCTGCCCAAAGATCCGAAAGGGCGTTCGGTGGTGATCCAGTGGCTGATGTTCCAGATGGGCGGTATTGGCCCGATGCAGGGCCAGGCCAACGTGTTTTTCCGTTATTTCCCGGAAAAGCTTCAGGGCGCCATCGACCGCTATCAGCATGAAACCCGGCGTTTGTATGAAGTGCTGAACACGCGCCTGGAAACTGTCGAGTACCTGGCCGATGAGTACAGCATTGCTGACATCGCCACGTATCCGTGGGTCCGTGGCCATGAATGGTCTGGCGTTTCGGTAGACGGTTTACCCTCCTTGCAGCGCTGGATGGCGGCGATGGAGGCTCGCCCGGCGGTGCAGCGCGGCTTGCAGGTCCCGCCGCGTATCGACGACGCCAATGTCGTCAAAGGCGCTCAGGCCATGCTGATCCGATGAAAGTACCTTCAAGGTTGAAAAGCATGCGCTTGATCAGTTTGTTGGGGTTGGGGTGTTTCAGTTCGCTGGTGTTTGCTGCCGATGTGCCTGGAAGTCACGATTTGCCGCTGGTGCCACGTCTGGCCGATGCGCAGATCGTCGACTATCGCCCGGCTGCCGAGCTTGAACGGATCTATCCCATGGGCGCGATCCGCAAAATCAGTGGCCAACTGCGTTTCGATGGTCAGGTCAGTGCCCGCGGAAAAGCGACCTCGGTGACTTACGAGTTGCCGCCGGAGCATTCGTCTACCGAGGCCTTTACCGCCGCTCGCGAAGCCTTGCAGAAACAGGGGGCCGAACTGTTGTTCTGGTGCCAGGCCCGCGATTGCGGCGAAAGCAGCCTGTGGGCCAATGAGGTGTTCGGCAACGCCAAACTCTATGGCGCCGACGATCAACAGGCTTATCTGCTGCTGCGACTCGCGGCACCACAGGACAACTCACTGTTGGCGCTTTACAGCATCACTCGCGGCAATCGCAAAGCCTATCTGCACGTCGAACAGTTCGAAGCCAGCACGCCATTGGGCGAGTTGTTGCCGACCTCGGCGACCCTGTTACGTCAGCTCAAGGACACCGGTGTGCTGGACCTGCCGCGGCTGACGGGTGATCCGCAACCGGCTTGGCTGACGTTGCTGTCACGTGGCTTGAACCTCGATACGACTTTGCGCGTCAGTGTTTCCGGAGCCAATGCCGAAGCCTGGCGTCAGGCGCTGGTCGGGCAGGGTGTGCGTGCGGCGCGAATGGAACTTGGCAACGTGCCAGCAACCGGCCTGCACATCGAGTTCCTGCGATAAGTTTTCCCTTGGCGAACGTGTCATTGGCCGTTCGCCTACTCTTTGTTGGTGGACCTTGTTCGAGATACTTCATGATCAATAATGATCGCCTGTTGGTACAGATTCTGCTCCTGGTGTTGTTCGGTGCCAGTTTCTGGGTGATGGCGCCCTTTTGGTCGGCGCTGTTCTGGGGCGCGGTGCTGGCGTTCGTCAGTTGGCCGCTGATGCGCTTGCTGACCCGCTGGCTCAACGGTCGCGAATCCCTCGCGGCGGCGCTGCTGACTCTGGGCTGGATGGTGTTGGTGGCGGTACCGTTGGTGTGGCTCGGTTTTAACCTGGCTGATCATGTGCGCGATGCCACGGCGTTCATCAAGGACGTGCAGGTTGAAGGTTTGCCGGAAGCACCGGTGTGGCTGGCCGGGATTCCCGTGGTGGGCGAGCGGCTGGCAGGGCTCTGGAACAGTATTGACCAGCAAGGTGCGGCGCTGATGCTGGCAGTCAAACCCTATCTGGGGCAGGTCGGCAACTGGTTGCTGGCGCGCAGTGCGCAGATCGGCGGCGGGATTCTCGAGCTGACCTTGAGCATCGTTTTCGTGTTCTTTTTCTATCGGGATGGCCCGCGATTGGCGGTGTTCGCCCATCGTCTGCTGGAGCGGCTGATTGGCGAGCGCGCCGGTTACTACATCGAACTGGTGGCCGGAACGGTGCAGCGGGTGGTCAACGGGGTCATTGGCACCGCTGCCGCCCAGGCGATTCTGGCGCTGATCGGCTTCCTGATTGCCGGTGTGCCGGGCGCGCTGGTGCTGGGTATCGTCACCTTCCTGCTGAGCCTGATTCCCATGGGCCCGCCGCTGATATGGATTCCGGCCACCGCCTGGCTGGCCTGGAAAGGCGAATACGGCCTGGCGGTGTTTCTCGGCATCTGGGGCACGTTCATCATCAGCGGCGTCGACAACGTACTCAAACCCTACCTGATCAGCCGTGGCGGCAACCTGCCGCTGGTGATCGTGCTGCTCGGCGTATTTGGCGGGTTGATCGCCTTTGGCTTTATCGGCTTGTTCATCGGTCCGACCTTGTTGGCCGTGGCGTACAGCCTGTTGATCGACTGGAGCAACAGTCAGGGGCGGGTTGAAGAAAAGCGTTGAGTCGCCTGTGAAAAGATCGCAGCCTGCGGCAGCTCCTACGGTAAATGCGAATACCGCGTAGGAGCTGCCGCAGGCTGCGATCTTTTCAGGGTTTCACTTGAATCAGGCTGCGGCGCTCAGGTTTTTGCTTGAGGTCTGCGTATTGGCCTGCGAGTACTGCTGATTCATGCTGACGATCAATTTGCTCAGGGCCTCGGCGACGGCGCTTTGATCGATGGTGCCGCTGGTTTGGCTGCTGCCCGTTTGCAATGCCGTGAGCAGGGCGGTGTCATTGTCGGTGCTGCTGGTGGACGAGCTTGTGGTCAGGGCATTGCTCGGTTCGGTGGCGCTGATGCTGCCATCACAGTTCGTGTCCGGTTGGCTGGACAGCGTCTGCGGCGGCTGTTGCGGTGTGAGGGCGGCAACCAACTCGTCCTTGCTCACGCTCCCGTCGTTGTTCGTGTCCAGTGCCGCGAACAGGCTCTTGCTGTCGACGGTGCTGCCGGCTTTCGTCAAGCCGTTGCTCAACTCATCGCTGCTGAGGCTGCCGTCACCGTTGCTGTCCAGGAGGCTGAGCATGGTGTCGGCCAGTTCCGTGCTGGGCGGCTGATCGTGGGCGTGGTGTTGCGGTGGTGTCATGGCGGCCATTTCCTGGCTGCTCAAACCCCCACTGTTGTCGGTGTCCAGGCTGCTGAATTGCTGGCTCAGGCTGTTCAGTACGCCGCTGTTGCTGTTCTTCGCCAGGGCGCTGTTCAGCTCATCCTTGGAAACGGTTCCGTCGCCATTGGTGTCGAGCTTGGCGAACAGCTCTTTCTGACGCTGCTGGAGTCGGGCGGTATAGGCCGCACTGGTGGCGCTGGTGTAGCTGGAGTTACTGCTGACGCTGCCGATCATGGGCTCACTCCCTGCGGATGGATAAAACCGGTGAAGGCACCGGCCCATGCAGCCTCGGGGGAGGAGTTGTCGTGGGTATGTGGCATTTGTACGAATCAGCACACAGAGTCTGTTCAGACCCGTGGCAGGCAGACCACGGCGGTCAGGCCGCCACCCGGGGTTTCTTCCAGGCTTAACGTACCGCCGAGCCGTTCGGCGGCTTCGCGTGCGATGGTCATGCCCAGGCCTACGCCGCCGGAGTTGCGGTTGCGTGAGCCTTCAAGGCGAAAGAAGGGTTCGAACACCGCTTCGCGTTTGTCGGCGGCGATACCCGGGCCATGGTCGATCACTCGAATGATCAGCTGTTCACGGCTGTCTTCAAGGTTGACCAGTGCCTGGCCAGCATAACGCAAGGCATTGTCCAGCAAGTTGTTGATGCACGACCGCAGGGCCATCGGCTGAACCTGCAGTGGCGCACAGTGTCCGCTGGCCTGCACGTCAGCGCCCTGGTCCTGGGCATTTTCGCAGAGCGATTCGATCAGCGCCTGCACGTCCATCCACTGCAGGGCTTCGCTGGTACGTTGTTCGTGCAGGTAGCTGAGGGCCGCGTCGAGCATGCGAATCATGTCGTCGAGGTCCTGCCGCATCTGCCCTTGCAGCTTGTCGTCGTCGATCTGCTCCAGGCGCAACTTGAGCCGCGACAGTGGCGTACGCAGGTCATGGGAAACGGCGCCGAGCATGCGCGAGCGCTGCTGTACCTGTTCACGGATACGCTTCTGCATCAGGTTGAAGGTGTGCGCCGCTTGCCGTGCCTCCCGTGGGCCGGACTCATCGAGCGGTGGGCTGTCGAGGTTTTCGCTGAGGCTCTCGGCGGCCGCGCTCAGGCGTTGAATCGGCCGGGACAGTAGCTTTGCGCCGTACCAGGCGGCGATGACCAGCGAGATGAGTTGGAAGGTCAGCGGTACGAGCGGGCCGCCAAACCAGGGCCGCGGGAGTCTGTTTTTGAAGTGTGGTGGTGGCGGTGGCCCGCTGAACCCGGCGGAAAACTCCGGAGGTGGAGGGGGCGGCGGCGGGCCGTAATGATGAAACCAGAAGAACGCCAGAAGGTGCGCCAGGATAATCGCCAGCAACAGCACGCCAAACAGGCGGCCGAACAGCGTATCGAAGCGCGCACGCATCAGCCGATGTCTCGGGCGTCGAACAGGTAACCTTCGCCGCGAACGGTTTTGATCAGTTGAGGCGATTTTGGATCGTCACCGAGCTTTTGCCGCAGACGCGAGACCAGCAAATCGATACTGCGATCGAACGCTTCGATCGAGCGTCCACGGGCAGCGTCCAGTAATTGCTCGCGGCTGAGAACCCGCCTCGGGCGCTCGATGAACACCCAGAGCAAACGGAATTCAGCATTCGACAGCGGCACCACCAGGCCGTCGGCGGAGATCAACTGGCGCAGCACGCTGTTGAGGCGCCAGTTGTCGAAGCGAATGTTGGCGCGTTGTTCGGTACGGTCATCGCGTACACGGCGCAGAATGGTTTGAATCCGTGCGACCAGCTCGCGTGGCTCGAACGGCTTGGCCATGTAGTCATCGGCCCCCAGTTCCAGGCCGATGATGCGGTCGGTGGGTTCGCAGCGGGCAGTGAGCATCAGGATCGGGATGTCCGATTCGGCGCGCAGCCAGCGGCACAGCGACAGACCGTCTTCGCCGGGCAACATCAGGTCCAGCACTACCACGTCGTAATGCTCCGCTTGCAGCGCCAAGCGCATCGCGGCGCCATCGGTCACGCCGCTGGCGTGGATGTTGAAGCGGGCCAGGTAGTCGATCAGCAGTTCGCGGATCGGAACGTCATCGTCAACGATCAGCGCGCGGGTGTTCCAGCGTTTGTCTTCGCCGGCTACGGGGGCTTTTTGATCGTCGTTCAGAGAAGCGGGGCTATTATGCATGCGTACGTTCATCTGCCAGAGAGGCTGCCAACCACAAAAGATGGGCTGCGAGGTAGTGGCTTCAGCATAGGCGTCCGGCCGTGAGGCGGGAAGTGCTGTCAGGAGGTCTTGCGGTTGGCGAGGGTAGTCTTTGGGGGTGTTGAGGGCGTGTCGTGAGTGTATCTGTTTCGACATAATTACTGCGCCCGCCGGGTTTATCATCCGCTGATCGGCACGGTTGAAGATGATTTACCGATCATCGGGTCCCGGACGGGCTCGCGTTCCGCTACAATGCGCGCCGATTTCGACTTGCCTGAGAGCCCACTCATGTCCGCCTGCCAGACTCCTATCATCGTCGCCCTGGATTTCCCTACCCGTGACGCCGCACTGAAGCTGGCCGACCAGTTGGACCCGAAACTGTGCCGGGTCAAAGTCGGTAAAGAACTGTTCACCAGCTGCGCTTCGGAAATCGTCGGGACCTTGCGTGACAAGGGCTTCGAGGTGTTTCTGGACCTTAAATTCCACGACATTCCGAACACCACCGCGATGGCGGTCAAGGCTGCGGCGGAAATGGGCGTGTGGATGGTCAACGTGCATTGCTCCGGTGGTCTGCGCATGATGGCGGCCTGTCGCGAAGTGCTTGACCAGCGCAGTGGTCCAAAACCGTTGTTGATCGGCGTGACCGTGCTGACCAGCATGGAGCGTGAGGATCTGGCCGGGATTGGCCTGGACATCGAACCGCAGGAGCAGGTGTTGCGTCTGGCGGCACTGGCAGAAAAAGCCGGGATGGATGGCCTGGTGTGCTCGGCACTGGAAGCCCGTGCCTTGAAAACGGTGCATCCGTCGCTGCAACTGGTGACCCCGGGGATCCGTCCGGCGGGCAGCGCCCAGGACGATCAACGTCGCATCCTGACGCCGCGTCAGGCACTGGATGCCGGTTCCGACTATCTGGTGATTGGCCGTCCGATCAGCCAGGCAGCCGATCCGGCGAAGGCACTGGCCGACGTTGTCGCCGAACTGGCGTAAAAGATCGCAGGCTGCGCCAGCTCCTACAGGGGTTACACCATCCACTGTAGGAGCTGCCGAAGGTTCGGGCCGCGTTCGGACGATCTTTTGATCTACCCGTCGGCACCTTACATCGGGGTTAAACCTTCAACACCAGCTTCCCAAAATTCTCGCCGCTGAACAGCTTCATCAGCGTTTCCGGGAATGTCTCCAGTCCTTCGACGATGTCTTCCTTGCTCTTGAGCTGCCCCTTGGCCATCCACCCGGCCATTTCCTGCCCGGCAGCGGCGAACTGCGCGGCGTAATCCATCACCACAAAGCCTTCCATTCGTGCACGGTTGACCAGCAGCGATAGATAATTGGCCGGGCCTTTGACCGCTTCCTTGTTGTTGTACTGGCTGATGGCGCCGCAGATCACCACGCGAGCCTTCATGTTCAGACGGCTGAGCACCGCGTCGAGAATATCCCCGCCGACGTTATCGAAATACACATCGACCCCTTTCGGGCATTCGCGTTTGAGGCCGGCAACGACGTCTTCGCTCTTGTAGTCAATGGCACCGTCGAAACCCAGTTCATCGATCAGGAACCTGCACTTGTCCACACCGCCGGCGATACCCACCACGCGGCAGCCTTTGATCCTGGCAATCTGCCCGGCAATGCTGCCCACTGCGCCTGCTGCACCCGACAGCACCACGGTATCCCCGGCCTTCGGCGCACCGACGTCGAGCAGCGCGAAGTAAGCGGTCATGCCAGTCATGCCCAGTGCTGACAAATAACGCGGCAATGGCGCCAGTTTTGGATCGACCTTGTAGAAGCCTCGTGGCTCGCCGAGGAAATAATCCTGCACACCCAGCGCACCGTTTACATAGTCACCCACGGCAAAGCCCGGGTTGTTCGAGGCAATCACCTTGCCCACGCCGAGTGCGCGCATGACTTCGCCGATGCCCACGGGCGGGATGTAGGACTTGCCTTCGTTCATCCAGCCACGCATGGCCGGGTCCAGCGACAGGTACTCGTTCTTGACCAGAATCTGGCCCGCCGCCGGCTCGCCAACAGGGACTTGCTGATAGGTGAAGGTCTCGCGGTTCGCAGCGCCCACCGGGCGTTTGGCGAGCAGGAATTGACGGTTGGTCTGGGCAGTCATGGCGGGCACTCAACGTTGAATGAAGTCTGATTGATAGACCCTCATGGCTGTTGTCGCAAGGTTTGCTGGCACAGCGAATACAGCCCGATCCAATAGAGTGATAGTTGGGCGGGAACGTTCATCACTGCAACTCATAAGCAATCAACCGGCCCTCTGATAGTGCTGCCGTGTGACGGGACAGGGTGGATAGACTGCGAGAACGCGATCACCCACTTTTTTCGAGGACATAACGATGAGCATGACGTTTTCCGGCCAGGTAGCGTTGGTGACGGGGGCAGCCGCCGGTATTGGCCGCGCGACCGCCCAGGCGTTTGCCGCCGAAGGGTTGAAAGTGGTGGTCGCGGACCTTGATGTGGCCGGCGGCGAAGGTACCGTCGAGTTGATTCGGGCTGCCGGTGGCGAAGCGGTTTTCGTACGTTGCAACGTGACCCTGGAGCGTGATGTACAGAGTCTGATGGCGAAGGCAGTGAGCACTTACGGTCGCGTCGACTACGCCTTCAACAATGCCGGGATCGAAATCGAAAAGGGCAAGCTCGCTGAAGGCACTCTCGATGAGTTCGACGCGATCATGGGCGTCAACGTCAAAGGCGTCTGGTTGTGCATGAAGTACCAACTGCCTTTGATGCTGGCGCAAGGTGGCGGCGCGATCGTCAATACCGCTTCGGTGGCCGGGCTTGGCGCGGCGCCGAAGATGAGCATCTACGCGGCGTCCAAGCACGCGGTCATCGGCCTGACCAAATCGGCAGCCATCGAATATGCGAAGAAGAAAATCCGTGTGAATGCAGTCTGTCCGGCGGTTATCGACACCGACATGTTTCGCCGCGCCTATGAAGCCGATCCGAAGAAAGCCGATTTTGCCGCCGCCATGCACCCGGTAGGACGTATCGGCAAGGTCGGGGAAATTGCCAGTGCGGTGCTTTATCTGTGCAGCGATGGGGCTGCGTTCACTACCGGTCACTCGTTGGCGGTGGATGGCGGGGTGACGGCGTTCTGATGGTTTGAGTGCGACGTATCGTCGGGCATTGTGTTTCAAAGGGTTAGAGGGCGTGTTTTAGCGGCGTTGTCGCACATCTTCATGAGAGCGCCTGTGCTTAACTGACTCCAGGAAAATAGTCGGAGTTGGTCTCTCATGGAATTGAGAATCGATCGACAGGCGCTGGTGCCAGTCGTGCAGCAAATTGTTGACGCCCTCGCTGGCTGGATTCGCCAAAGTGCCGTCGAGCCTGGAACGCGTTTGCCGTCCATTCGACAGCTGGCCCGGGATAACCTGCTCAGCCAGTCCAGTGTCAGTGAAGCGTATGAGCGCATGGTCGCCCAAGGCGTGCTGTTGTCGCGTCACGGCTCGGGTTTTTTCGTGGCCGGGCCTTTGGTCGCGACACATCGTTGCGCTGACAAATCGGGCTCCACGACGGCTGACGCAAACAGTGCGGGGTTGGCCGACGACCTGTTGGGCATGTTGCTGCTGGGGCGTGGTGGAATGCCCGAAAGCTGGCGCGAGAGCGACGACCTCAGTTATGCCATACGCCAGGTTTCGCGTACCGATATGGCCGGATTGTTCAACTACAGCCCCTCATATGGGCTGCCTGTCTTGCGCCAACAGATCCTCAAACGCCTGCAACAGATCAATATTGCCGTCGATGAGAGCCAGGTACTTACGACCGCGGGGGCCACTCACGGGCTTGATCTGATCGTACGGGCGCTGCTCAAGCCGGGCGATTGCGTGGTAGTCGAAAGTCCGGGTTATTCGAATCTGTTCAAGCTGCTCAGGTTGCATGGCGTCAGATTGCTGGAAGTACCACGGACCTCTCGTGGCCCGGACGTTGAAGTACTTGAGGCACTGTTGAGCGCAAACAATCCCCGTGCCTTGTTCATCAATAGCCTGTTCCACAATCCGACCGGCAGTAGCCTGGCACCCGACGTTGCGCAGCGGATTCTTCAATTGGCGAAGCGTCATGAATTAATCATCGTCGAAGATGACGTCTACGCTGACTTTCAGGGCAGTGCCGGTACCCGTCTGGCGGCAATGGACGCGGGTCAGAGCGTGATCTATGTCGGCAGCTTTTCGAAAACCCTCAGCAGTTCGTTGCGGGTCGGTTATGTCGTGGCCAGTGCCGCAATCATTGCGCGCCTGGCAGACATGAAGATGATTACCAGCTTGGGAGCTTCGCGGTTCTGCGAGTCGGTACTGAGCAGTTTGTTGGTCAATGGCGCCTATCGCAAACTGGTACAGCGCCAGCGTCAGCGTTTGAAGCGAGATATGGCGGCGACGTTGCTGGTGCTTGAAGACGCCGAGTGGGAGGTGTTCGGCAAGCCTTCGGGTGGGTTGTACATTTGGGCCCGACCACGCGTGCACGAGGCGGCGCAGGTGCGCGCGCTGGCTCACACATTCGGTATCGTGCTGTCCCCAGGACGGCCTTCAGCCCCAGTGGCGAGACCAGCGACTGGTTACGCATTAATGTGGCTTATGCCAGTGATCCTCGGGCGCAGGCGTTTTTTCAGGCCTGCGCATTACCGGATCGACTTCGACCGTTCTGAAAACGACTGAAGCGTAGCTTTTGGCCATTATTGCGGCGCCAAAGACTTGTGCTTGGGTACACCCCATTGCGAACCTGCAATAACTGGAAATGGCCGTGTTGCCATTGGGTATGGGAAGGGGGTTACGAGCAATGATTTCGGCCGTGCAAGGACGTTTTGCCAACCTGGGTATGGCAAAAAAACTGGGTGTCGGGTTTGTTCTGGTTCTGATGTTGACGGCCCTGGTGGCCGCTATCGGCGTCTGGTCCTTGCAAACCATCAGCCAGCGCTTCGACGGGCTCAAGCAGATGTCGTCGCTCAACAGTGGTTTGCTCAAGGTGCGTTTGCTGGAGCAGGAATACGCCTTGCACAGTGATCCGAAAACCGTCGATGCCTTGCACAAGGGGGTTGACGCGTTGGTTGCCCTCGCAATGCAACTCAAGGCGCAGTCAGCGGCTAACGTCCCGGTGATGAATGATGTCGAGCAGTCGCTGGGGGCTTACCGCAAAGCCTTCGATGAGTTCGTCGAGCTGACCCAGTCCAAGGAACTGGCGCTGGAAATGGCCAGTTGGTCGGTGTCCAGCGTGGCCAATAACCTCGATGTGCTGCAGGCTGGCCTTGCCGACGATGGCGCTTATGCGCTCAAGGATTCGCAAGGCAAGGATGGCGCGGAGTTTATCGAGCAGGCCAATCAGGTCAGTCAGGTGTCGAGACTGATGTTGCAGGCAATGAATGAGGCGCGGGTGCGTCTGGATCAAAGCCGCAAGGCCAGCGACGAAAGCGCCGGGCAAGGCAAGATTGAACAGGCCGACCAGGCATTGACCCAGGCTGAGACATTGAAGAACACGGTCAAGGACGCGGGCTACCAGACAGTGCTCAACGAAGTGACCGGGCATATCGCCAGTTTCAGCGAAAAACTTGCCGAGTACACAGGGCTGCTGACTCAGGAGAAAAAGGTCTATCAGCAGTTGCATGAGCGCGCCGCCGAGGTGGTGCAGCGGGTCGACCAGGCTTATGGTGCCGAGGACCAGTCGATGCAGGCAGAGCTGAAGAAGAATTCGCTGCTGATCATTGCTTCGTCGGCGCTTGCGCTGCTGGTCGGGCTGATTGCTGCGTGGGTGATTACCCGCTTGATCGTTGCGCCACTGCGCAGTGTGATTCTCGTCGCCCAGCACATTGCTGCGGGCGATCTGAGCGCGACAGTACAGGTGACGCGACGCGATGAAATCGGCCAGTTGATGCAGGCGATGCAACAAATGGGCGCGGGGCTGAGCAGTATCGTCAGTGGCTTGCAGGCTGGCATCGAGCAGCTTGCGAGTTCCGCGCAGTCACTCTCTGCGGTGACCGAGCAGACCAATCTGGAAGTCAGCAGCCAGAAGGAAGAAACCGAGCAAGTCGCCACCGCGATGAATCAGATGACCGCGACCGTGCACGACGTTGCGCGCAATGCCGAGGAAGCGGCACTGGCGGCGCAGACGGCGGATAGCAAGGTCGAAACCGGTCAGCAGGTCGTGCGGCAGAGCATGCAGCGCATTGAGCAACTGGCTGACTCGGCGACGTCGGCCAGTTCGAGCATTGAAAGCCTCAGTGCGGAGATTCAGAACATTGGCACCGTCCTCAGCGTGATCAAGAGCGTTGCCGAGCAAACCAATCTTCTGGCGCTCAATGCGGCCATCGAGGCCGCACGAGCGGGTGAGCAGGGCAGGGGCTTTGCCGTGGTTGCCGATGAAGTCCGTGCCTTGGCCAAGCGTACTCAGCAATCCACCGAAGAAATCGAACGTCTGGTGAGTGCCTTGCGTTCAGCTGCGCAGGCGTCGGTGCAGCAAATCCAGAACAGCGGCGAGTTGGTCAAACTCGCCGTCAGTGATGCGCTACAGACCGAGAGTGCGCTGGGCAGTATCGCTGCGGCGGTCTCGCTGATTCAGCAGATGAACCAGCAGATCGCTGCAGCAGCTGAGCAACAGAGTTCGGTTGCCGAAGAGATCAATCGCAGCGTGACGAGCATCCGTGCCAGTGCCGATCAATCCTCGGTGGCCATGCAAGGCAATGCCACGTCGAGTATCGAGCTGGCGCAATTGGGGGTTGAGCTGAAGGGGATGGTGGGGCATTTCAGGTTGTAAGCGGGAGATCGCGCAGAATAGGTGGCGAGGGAGTTGCTCCCTCGCCACAGGTGGTGTGCCAATTGCACACCACCACTATCAGTCGTAGATAACTTTCTTCTTCCAGTCAGCTTCGGCTTCCACGTCCTTGAGGCCTTCGGTCAACTCGTTAACTTCCCCTTCCGCGGGTGCAGTGTTGGTCAGCACCATGGAGTTGGCGCGCGCCAGGAGCTTTTCGAGGTACTGCAACTGTTCACTGTAAACCTGCGGATCTGGCTGTTTGCGCAGGTACTGCACACCACGCTCGAACGCCAGTCGGGCTTGCCCGGGTTGTTCCTGTTGCAGCGCATGTTGACCGAGATTGTTGAAGAACTCGATGTGCAGCAATACCAGGAGGTGGCGAACTTCGCGAATCCAGCGCTTGGCTTCGTTGGCAGGCAGGAAACCGTCCTGCGCTGCGCGAGTGATCTGGCCATGCAAGGCCTCAAGCAGAAAGCGTACGTCCTTGGCCTTGGCTTCGGTCTGGATCGGTGCCGGCGGGTTGTTGACCGGAATGGATTCGCCTTGTGCGACCAGTGCACTCAGTTCCTCAATGCGGGCCTTGGCCGCCGAATTGGTTTTATCCTGATTAAGCAGGCGTTGACAGACGTTGAGTTCCAGTCGCGTCAGCAGCAGCTTGAGCGCTGGAGTCATCATCTGGCCAGGAAAGGTCTCGGTGATTTCGCCACAGCGGCGCAGTCGATCATTGAGTTCGACCTTGGTGCGGGCCTTTTCCAGTTTATTGTTTTCCACCACATGGTTCATGTAGCCAATGGCGATCAATATTGCGATCCCGACTATTACTAGCAGGGTGATCATGAGTGGTGTCACCGTGAAGACCTCTTTATAGGGTTTGCATGCGAGTGTAGTGGCTAAGCCTGGGAGCGCATAGGGTGGCGCGACGAGTTGAATCGGGCCTTTGCGATGTCTATATAGGTAATGTGTGGATGGGTGCACATTGCCATCATCTGCTGGAGAGGACTATAGCGCCTTGGCGAGTGACAGAATATAGGCGTCAAACCCCGGTCGGACGAAAACCCGGAATTGCCCCTCAAAGGGCAGCGAAGTCATTGATTTAAATAAATTTATAGTTGGGGGTTGACGACCCCTCAATCCATCCATAGAATGCGCGCCACTTACAGCGGAAAGCGAATAGCGAAACGCGGTAGGGAGTGAATGTTGTAGGTGTGTCCCCTTCGTCTAGTGGCCTAGGACACCGCCCTTTCACGGCGGTAACAGGGGTTCGAGTCCCCTAGGGGACGCCAATGCGGGAATAGCTCAGTTGGTAGAGCACGACCTTGCCAAGGTCGGGGTCGCGAGTTCGAGTCTCGTTTCCCGCTCCAATTTTAAACAGTTTTGCTTTCGGGCAGGGCTGAGTGAAACCAGAACCTAGTCTTCGGATGTGGGTCTGGACACTGGAACACACACCATGTGTTCCGGGTAGCGTGTCCCCTTCGTCTAGTGGCCTAGGACACCGCCCTTTCACGGCGGTAACAGGGGTTCGAGTCCCCTAGGGGACGCCATTGCGGGAATAGCTCAGTTGGTAGAGCACGACCTTGCCAAGGTCGGGGTCGCGAGTTCGAGTCTCGTTTCCCGCTCCATATTTAACAAAAACGCCGCTCATTGAGCGGCGTTTTTGTGTGCGCGTTAAAAGTGCCTCAGCCTCCGAGGCTATGTATGAGGCTATCGAGCACTTCGGCGGTTGTGTCATCCAACTCGGCGACTACCGACGCTCTAAGATGGTGCGCCAAGCGGTACTCGCTCGGCGTACAGTTGGCGAACTGCTTGAAGGCGCGAGCGAAGTAGGAAGGGTCCTTGAAGCCGGCCTCATAGCCGATGCTGGTGATGGGCATCTGGCTGTTGTCGAGCAATTCCTTCGCGTAGTTCATGCGCTTGTCCAAAATGTAATCCATGAAGCCAAGGCCGTTGGCTTCCTTGAACAAGCGGCTGAAGCGAAATGTCGTCATACCGCAACGCTTCGCCAATTCCCTCTGGTCGATGGTCTCCCGAAAATGCTGGTCGATGTACAGCAGTATGTTGCTGAGCGCTTGGTGTTTTTGGTGTCCTGAGGTTAGCCGGATGCTGTCCGGCAGGGTCGGGGAGTGGTCGATCAGCAATGTTTTGCGTTGGTCGCGAACATTGCGGCGCAGCTCGTAGAGCTGAACGACAGCCGTCAGGTAGCGATTTTTTTCGGAGGCTGTAAGAGGGAGCACCATGTATTCCCAGACACAGGAGCGCATGGCCCATACGGCCAGCTCTTCGGAGTGCTGCACGGTGAACATGGTGATCGGAATAGTCGGTGCGGTGCGTTTGATCTCCAGCAACCTCCTCAGGCCAGGTGTGTCGGGGCGATCAAAATGGATACAGATCATGTCGGCCTGCACCTCGCTGGAAAATGCGGAGTCTTTCACCAGTTTGCAGTCGCAAGCGTGCTCGAACTGGGTGATGAGTTCGGGAGTGGACCGATCGTGGGTCCGATCGAACCAGAGTAGTGATGGCTTCCTGATCACGTTCGACGTCATGTATTTGGCTCTGGGCTCTGAGGTTCTTCGTGCCTCTCTCCGCTGAGGAGTATTGTCAATGTGCTATCACTTTGCAGACTAAATCCTGATAAGAAAAACCGTATTTAGTTCTATACGTTCTATGTTCCGCCTGTAAGTCAGTGCCGGGTGGTTATTTATTGGCGCGTTGCCGGTGTACTTGGGATCAACCGTTCGTCGCTTGTGAATCAACGGCAATGGCCTTTGCCTGTCATTCCTTGGTTCTGGCCTTTCCTTTCCCTTCTGCAGAAGCCAATTACCCGATATTTGGCCGTGTCCGCAAAAAAGTCCTAGCGATGCGCAAAATCCTCCTAACCCCCTTGCCTGTGCCCTGACTAGGGTTGCATCAGGCAGCACATAAAGTGTTGCTCCCCCCGAAAGAACAACAAATGAGGTGCTCAAAATGACTCTGCAGACAATCAAAACTTCGGTACTGAAGTTCGCCAAAGACGAAGACGGCCTGACCATTGTGGAATACGCAGTGGCCGGTGGGCTGATTACGGTAGCGGTTGCCGCCATGTTCGTTCTTTTGGGCGGCGCAGTGAATACCAAGATCACCGCGCTGTGCGCTGCGGTCAAAGGTGCCGCCTGCTGATAACGGCAACTCACGGTAGGGGAGCGCGGCGACATCCATTGAGCAACCGGTTGTTACTGTTTCGCTGATAGAGCAACCGGGCAACTCAATGGACTTCGTGCCGTCTCTACCAATGTATGTACTGAACGGTATGACCGCAGAAGTTGGGTACTCAAAATGACTCTGCAATTAATAAAAGCTTCGGTACACACGTTCGCCAAAGACGAGGATGGCCTGACCATCGTGGAGTATGCGGTGGCAGGTGGGTTGATTACGCTCGCTGTTGTTGCAGCCTTCGTTCTTTTGGGCGGTGCAGTGAATACCAAGATCACGGCGCTGTGCGCTGCGGTTAACGGTGGTGCTTGCTGATAACGATAATTCCCGGTCGGGAGACGCGCCATGTCCACGGAACTGATGGTATCGACTGTTTTACTGATAGGACTTTTGGGCGTGGCAGTGGTGAGCGATCTGCTTCGCCACCGTATTCCCAACGTGTTGATTTTGTTGGGCCTTGCCCTGGGATTGGCCAGCCAGACTTATGCAGGGGGTGTCAGCGGGTTGGGAGACGGTTTGCTGGGCATCCTGATCTGTTTTGCGCTGTTTCTGCCCATGTACGTCCTGGGTGGTATGGCTGCCGGTGACGTCAAGTTGATGGCCACGGTCGGCAGTTTTCTACCCTTCCATTACGCGTTATGGGCTGCCTTGTTCAGCCTGATAGCCGGTGGCGTGTGCGGTTTCCTGATAGTGCTGGTTCGCGGTCAATTGTTACAGACCCTGGGGCGCTATTGGCTGATTCTGAGGGCGCAGGCCTATCTGGCCCCCACTTCGGACGAGGTGGCCGGGAAGCCTTTCCCTTATTCGATTGCCATTTTGCTCGGCACTTTAAACACCGTTCACTGGCAACTCTTTGCCAGTGGGTTGGGAGGTTAGCCATGCACGTCATCGTCAAGAGTGATGCCTACCACAATGAGCGAGTAACAGTGCAGCGACTGGCTCCCCAGCCATGCACTATCAGGGAGACGGGTCTGACCGACAGTTTTCTCGGCGAGTTGGTGTGCAAGCATTTGTACGACGCCGGCGTGTTGGACATGCCGCGCCTGGTAGAGCGCCTGGCGCTGACCGGAGCCGTAATGGAAGAGGTGCTGGTGTTTCTGCGCAAGGATGGTCGCATCGAAGTGCTTGGGCAGATGGGGGCGCAAACGGGAGGCGGGCAGTCGCTGCGTTATGGCCTGACTGAACGCGGTCGCAGTGCCGCCCGCGATGCCCTGTCGCGTAGCGGCTATATCGGCGCGGCACCCTACCCGGTGAGTGCCTACCGTTCCCTGCTCAAGGTGCAGACTATTCACCACGGACGCATCAGCGCCCACGATATGCGCAAGGCGCTTAACGGCGTAGTGCTCACGGAGGGGATGCTCGATCAACTGGGTGTGGCGCTGAACTCCGGTCGCGCGATCATGGTTTATGGCCCCGCGGGGACCGGCAAGACCTATGTCAGCAGTCGGCTGATTCGCCTGTTCGCGGAAGCCATCTGGGTGCCCCATGCCATTGTGATCAACGAATCGGTGATCGAGATCTATGACCCGCAGGTGCATCAGCGGCTGGATGATGACAGTCAACAGAACAATCTGATGCTCAACGAAGGGATCGACCGTCGACTGCTGTGCTGCAAGCGCCCGATCGTCATTACCGGCGGTGAGTTGAGCATGGAGCAGTTGGACATTCGTTATGACCCCTTCACCCGGCAGTACCAGGCGGCCTTGCAGCTCAAGGCCAGCAATGGCCTGTTCATCATCGACGACATGGGGCGCCAGCGCATGCCCCCCGCCGAGCTGTTGAACCGCTGGATCGTCCCGATGGAAGAGAAACGTGACTTCCTCAACCTCGGAGGCGGCCGGCACTGCGAGCTGCCGTTCGACGTGATCCTGGTGTTCTCCACCAACCTCAATCCGCTGGAACTGGCCGATGAGGCATTCCTGCGGCGCATTGGCTACAAGCTCCCGTTCGGCTATCTGCAACCCGATAACTACGAACGCATCTGGCGCCAGGAAACCGAACGGCTGGGCATTCCCTATGACCCGCTGTTGTTGCTCTATGTTTTACATCAGCTCTACGAGCCGGAAAGCATGCCGCTGGTGCCTTGCCACCCACGCGATCTGTTGAATATGGCGATCGACCGTCAGCGTTACTTGGGCAGCTCCGGACCGCTGTCGCCAGCGGATCTGAAATGGGCCTGGAACAACTACTTTGTCCAGCTCGATTTTCTTTGAGAAGGAGATACAGACATGAGTTCTCGTACGCTCACCCTGATTGCCCTGTCGCTGGTTCTTGGCTTGGGTGCCGCCTGGATGGCCAACAGCTGGCTGAGCGCACGGCTCAATGCCAGCCCGGACGACAACCTGAAGACCGTGGTGGTCGCCACGGTGGAAATCTCTTTCGGGCAGATGGTCGAGGCCCAGCAGGTCGCCGTGGTGCGCATGCCCAAGGACACGGTGCCGGACGATGCCTTCGATGCCCCCGACAAAGTGGTGGGCAAGATCGCCACTTTCTCCATCCTGCGCGGCGACATCCTGCGCGGCGCGCGCCTGGCCGAACACTTGGGGGGCAGTACCCTGGCCTCGCTGATCGAGCCCAACATGCGCGCCATATCGGTGCGCGTGGATGATGTGGTCGGTGTCGGCGGGTTCCTCTTGCCAGGCAATCGGGTCGACGTGCTGGCCACCAAACAGACCGGCAGTAACAGCAACGCCCAGGCTGAAACCATTCTGGAAAACCTGCGCGTACTGGCGGTGGATCAGACGGCCAGCACCGACAAG
This sequence comes from Pseudomonas frederiksbergensis, assembly GCF_001874645.1. Taxonomy (NCBI): domain Bacteria; kingdom Pseudomonadati; phylum Pseudomonadota; class Gammaproteobacteria; order Pseudomonadales; family Pseudomonadaceae; genus Pseudomonas; species Pseudomonas frederiksbergensis. Next base: position 1,146,286 of record NZ_CP017886.1, on the reverse strand, counting down.
ACCCAGCCGGTGGTGGTGCGCGCGGTGACGCTGGAGATGACCCCGGAGCAGACGGTCGTTCTGGTCAAGGGGATGAGCGAAGGCAAGTTGCAGCTGGCCTTGCGCAACCCGCTGGATAACCAGAAAAAGCCGGTGGTCGCTCAGCCTGTTGCCGAAGTCAAACAACTGCCAGCACCGGTCAAGGTTGTCAAAGTGGTCAAAGTCATGCAGCACCGTAGTGGCAGTTCAGGGATCACCGTTATTCGCGGTACCGAGGTCAATGTGGTGAAAGCTCAACTATAAGGTTGAGGGGGCAGAAGCCAGGCAGGTAAGCGGCATAACAAAACAGGGATTGCTGGCAAGTGCGGTGATGGCCAACCCCAAGGATCTCAACGACACCAACGGCTTTCTCGCTATCCGTTATGTGCAGCAGGTGACGAACTTCGGTTACGGCCTGCTTATCCCTGGATTTGGCGGGGCATTGGTCTTGCCAGTATTCAGGTCGACCATGCCTCGCAAAAGCCTCGGCCGATAACCCGAGACATCGGAGATTACGCCATGTTGAACATCAGGGAAGCCACCAACGCGACCACTGCCCATAAGCAAGGCATGCGCCTGCTGATCAGTAGCCGTGACGCCGAGGCCTTGAACCATCTGAAAACCTTGAGCCAGGACTTGCCCAGCCTGCAGGTGAGCACGCGCCTGGTGAGCAACGGCCATACGGACCCCTTGTATGGGCTGGAGCAGATGCCCGACTTCCTGTTGCTGCGCGTCAGCCACTTGTGGCGCGAGGAACTGGCGGCCCTGTTGCTGTGCCCCGCGAAGGAGCGCCCGCCACTGCTGGTGTGTGGGCCGCTGGATGAGCGTGAGGGCATGCGTCTGGCGATGCAGGCCGGCGCCCGTGACTTCCTGCCGGAGCCGGTGGCGGCAGAGGAGTTACAGGCCGCGCTCGGCCGTATGCTGATGGAGGCCCATGCAGGGGAAGGGACGACAGGCAAACTGATTGCCGTGATGAATGCCAAAGGCGGTTCGGGCGCCACTATGCTGGCCTGTAACCTGGCTCATCAGCTGAGCATTCGTGGCGGTAGTACCCTGCTGCTGGATCTGGATCTGCAGTTCGGCAGTGTGGCGCACTGCCTGGATGTGCAGACGACCCACAGCCACGTGGACGTGCTGCAGCAGATCGAGGCGTTGGACAACGTTGCCTTGCGCGGCTTTTGCAGCCATTTCAGTCCGACCCTGCATGTGCTCGGCGGGCGCACCGGTGAGTTGTGCCTGCCGCAGGATGTACGTCTTGAGCAGCTCGAGACCCTGCTGCGTCTGGCACGCAGTACCTATGACTGGGTGGTGGTGGATTTGCCACGGCAGATCGACCACCTCACCGGCGTCACGTTGGAGCAGGCTGACCGCGTCTACATCGTGGTGCAGCAGAGCATCAGCCATCTGAAGGACGCCACGCGCCTGGCGCGGATCCTGCGCGAGGATCTGGGCCTGCAGGGCAGCCGTCTGCAGGTGGTGGTCAATCGCTACAACAAAAACTCGCCGATCAGCCTCAAGGATATTTCCGAGGCGCTGCGTTGCACGGATCTGCAGAAACTGCCCAATGACTATGCGGTGGTCAGTGAAAGCCAGAATACCGGAGTGCCACTGGAGCTCCATGTGCCACGGGCTCCCATCACCGTCGCCGTGCGCGAACTGAGCCAGAATCTTATCGGGATCGAGGCCAGCGGGCAGGGCTTGCTCAAACGTACCTTCAGCCGCCTGTTCGGGGGGTAAATCATGCTCAGCGACTTTCGTAATCGCCTGCGTCAGCAGTCCGATAAAAATGCTCCGGCAGACTTGTCGGAGGTCCCCGTTAGCAGTGCGGACGGTGCCAGTGTGCCCATGGCCTGGGAAGCGAGTGTGCCGGACGTGCTCTACGAGACCCGGACCAAGCTCAATCCGGTTGAGATCGAATGGCGAGAGAAGATCTACCAACAGTTGCTCAAGGTGATGGATCTGTCCTTGCTCGACACCCTGGAACCGGCCGAGGCCGGACGGCAGATTCGCGAGATCAGCTTGCGCTTGCTGGATGAGCATTCGGCACCGGTAACGGCCAGCAGCCGCCAGATGATCATCAAGCAGATCACCGACGAGGTGCTGGGGCTCGGGCCATTGGAGCCGCTGCTGGCTGACCACAGTGTGTCCGACATCCTGGTCAACGGGCATGCCTCGGTGTATGTCGAGCGCTTTGGCAAGCTACAGAGAACCGATGTGCGCTTTCGCGATGACCAGCATCTGTTGAATATCATCGACCGCATCGTTTCCAGCCTGGGGCGGCGCATCGACGAATCCTCGCCACTGGTGGACGCACGCCTGAAAGACGGCTCGCGGGTCAACGCGATCATTCCGCCGCTGGCCATCGACGGACCCAGCATGTCGATCCGCCGCTTCGCGGTGGATCTGCTCAATACAGAGAGTCTGGTGCAGATGGGCACCCTGACCCCGGTCATTGCGCTGATGCTCAAGGCCATCGTTCGCGGGCGGCTGAATGTGCTGATCTCCGGCGGTACCGGCAGCGGCAAGACCACCATGCTCAATGTGCTGTCCGGCTTCATTCCGCACAATGAGCGGATCGTCACCATCGAGGACTCGGCCGAGTTGCAACTGCAACAGCCTCATGTGGTGCGCCTGGAAACCCGTCCGTCGAATATCGAAGGGCGCGGGGAAGTGAACCAGCGCGAACTGGTGCGCAACAGTTTGCGTATGCGCCCCGACCGCATCGTGATCGGTGAGGTGCGCGGCGCCGAGGCGCTGGATATGTTGACGGCGATGAACACCGGCCACGATGGCTCGTTGACCACCATCCACGCCAACACGCCTCGTGATGCCTTGGGGCGCATCGAGAACATGGTGTCGATGACCGGCTCCACCTTTCCAATGAAAGCGTTGCGCCAGCAGATTGCTTCGGCCATCGATGTGGTGGTTCAGCTGGAACGTCAGGAGGATGGCAAGCGGCGGGTGGTCAGCGTGCAGGAGATCAATGGCATGGAGGGTGAAATCATCACCATGACCGAGATCTTCGGTTTCGTCCGGCGCGGCATGGGCGAGCACGGCGAGGTACTGGGCGAGTTCCGTCCCACCGGCATGGTGCCGGCTTTCCGTGATGTACTGGGCAAGCGTGGCATCGAGTTGCCGCTCAGCCTGTTTCGGCCTGAATGGATGGAGGGGCAGTCATGAATCAGATCCCTGGCGAATTTATCCTGGCGTTCCTGGGCATGGTGTTCACCGCCATGTTCTTGCTCAGCCAAGGGGTGGTGGTACCGGTGTTCGGCGAAGCCGGCAAGGTACGCAAGCGTATCCGCGGCCGCCTTAATGTGCTGGAGCAGGCCAGCAATCTGCCCAATATGCAGACCGTGTTGCGGCAAAAGTACCTGCGGCGCCTGTCACCCCTGGAGGCGCGCCTGGAGCAGTTGCCGGCGATGGAAGCGCTGGCGCAGATGATCGAGCAGGCCGGGCATGACTATCGTGCCTATCGGGTGCTTTTGCTCGGTTTGTCCCTGGCGGCGATGGGAGGAATCGGGCTCTGGGTATTCACGCAACACTGGTGGATGGCGGCTCCGTTTGCCTTTGTACTGTTCTGGCTGCCGATACTGAAGATATCCCGCGATCGCAGCAAGCGCTTCGCCCAATTCGAGGAGGGACTGCCCGACGCTCTGGATGCCATATGCCGTGCTCTGCGTGCAGGGCACCCATTCAATGAGACCCTGCAGCTGGTGGCCGAGGAGCACAAGGGGCCGGTGGCGGTCGAGTTCGGCCTGACCTTCGCCGATATCAACTACGGCAACGATGTTCGTCGGGCCATGCTGGGTCTGCTGGAGCGCATGCCGAGCATGACCGTGATGATGCTGGTGACCTCGGTGCTGATCCACCGCGAGACCGGCGGCAATCTGACCGAGGTGCTGGAGCGGTTAAGCAGCATGATTCGCGGGCGCTTCCGTTTTCAGCGCAAGGTCAAGACCCTGTCGGCCGAGGGGCGCATGTCGGGCTGGATACTGGTGTCCATACCCTTTGTGCTGGCTGCGGTGATTATGCTCACCACCCCGAGCTATTTGCCTTTGCTCATCCTTGAGCCCGTGGGCCAGAAGATGGTCATAGGTGCTTTTGTCGCCATGCTGATCGGGATTTTCTGGATACGTAGAATCATTCGGATTCAGGTTTGAATCCAGGCCACTGTATAGGAGTGCTTGAGATGGACTATCTGCTAAGCCTGTTCCACAGTGTCATGAATGATGAGCGGCTGGCGCGCCTGCTGTTCGTGGGAGGCATCGGCCTGAGCACGGTGCTGGTTGCAATTACCCTGCTATTGCTGGTGCAGGGGCTGCAGGACCCATCCAAGCGCCGTCTTGTGATGATCAAACGTGGTCAAGGTGGGACAACAGTCCAGGGGCAAGAGCCGCCCAGTAATCTGCAGTTGATGCTTGAGCAGGTGGGCCAACGTTTTGGCTCAGTAGCGCAAGGGCAGAACTCTGCAGTTAGAACCCAGCTGATACATGCGGGCTATCGCTCTGCGAAGGCGGTGCAGATGTACTGGGCCGTTCGCTTGCTGACGCCGCTGATTCTGGTGGGCGTTACGCTACTGGTTCTGCCGCTGATTCCCAAGCTGTCTCTGATCATGGGTATTTTGTTGCTGCTCCTGGCAGTCGGTGTGGGCTGGCTGGCACCGGCCATCTATGTCGACAAACGCAAGCAGGCCCGGATGAGTCGGCTACTCGTCGCCTTCCCGGATGCCCTTGATCTGATGGTGGTCTGTGTGGAGTCTGGTCTGGCCTTGCCTCAGGCCATCGAGCGGGTGGCTGACGAGCTGGCGGTCAGCCAGGCAGAGCTGGCGCTGGAACTGGCGCTGGTCAACTCTGAAATCCGCGCCGGAGTTCCCAGTACCGACGCGCTCAAACACCTGGCCGAACGCACCGGCCTGGAAGATATTCGAGGATTGGTCAGCTTGCTGGCGCAGAGCATCCGCTTCGGCACCAGTGTTGGCGCCACCCTGCGTATCTATGCCGAGGAGTTTCGCGACCGGCGTACCCAGTTTGCCGAAGAGAAAGCAGCAAAAATCGGTACCAAGCTGGTATTCCCGCTGATCTTCTGCCTGTGGCCAAGTTTCTTCCTGGTCGCCATCGGGCCCGCACTCATTGGTGTGTTGAAAGCATTCAGCATGCTGTGACAAAGGGCAGGGCGCTAGGTAATGACATCCTGACATCCTTGGTAGAGGCTTCAGGATGTCAGTGCGAGAAAAAAGCCAGGCAAACTCGAGTCAATGGATGATCGCCGTCGAGCTCTTCGACACCAACGCTGAAGCGTTGGACGATCCTTCCAGTCAGCAGCTGTTACCGTACTCTGCGCCATCCAAACCCTCTCGTCGTCGACGCTCTGTCGAACCAAGGCATGCCCAGCCAGGTCATGCTGATACGACCTGCATAACTACAGGATAACTACAGGCATGAGTGCACCCGGCTGCTGATGGCCTTATTACCAGGCAGCTCCGGGGGAAGAGATGAAAGAGCGTCGTCGCCAGCTCTGTTACACGTTATGTCGCCAGCTACTGCGTCGGCTGCTGGCCCGAGGTGTCTTTGTAGTACTCGGGAATCGGATGCTTGTAGTTGTCCAGCCAGCGCTGCAGCGCTAATTCCCGCTCGCCGGCCTTGGCCGATTGCAGGGTGGGCGAAGCCGCCTGCCCGCCACTCTGCAACACTAGCCAGATTTCGGTTCCCTGCTGTTGCGGGGAGGCCGGACCGGGTTCGATGGCTTGTGCGGCGAGTGGGAAAAGCAATACTCCCAAGCAGCTGAGTAGGTTCGGTTTCATCACTACCTCTGCGTTGTTGGTTTGTTGGTATCGGGTTGTGACGGATCTTGTATGGCCGCTACCCGTTCACCGGGCGCCGGCCCCTTGCCCGTACTCTTGAGCTTCTGTGCGCGGGTCTGAGCATCGCTGACTTGCTCAGGGCTCAAGCCGGCACGGTTGGCCAGCTCTGCCGCCTGCTTCCAGTTGTCCTGATAAATCAGCAAGGTCACCAGGTTGAGCGTGGCCAGTTGATCGGACTGTTTCAACTCCATGGCCGTGATGAACTCGAAACGTGCCTCTTCGAGTCGCAACTGCTTGAGGTAGACCACGCCCAGGTCGTTGCGGATTTTCTCGTCTGTGGGTGACATCCGTGCCGCCCGCTCCAGATAAGTCAGCGCCTGTTCGTTATTGTTGCGCGCTGCCGCCAATTGCCCCAGGCCGTGCTCGCCTTCAGCGGCCAGGCAAGTACCGAGCAGGCTTTTGTACAGCGGCTCGGCCTCGTTACGGCCCAGTAAGCGGTAGACCTTGGCCTTGCGCAGACGCACGGCCTCCAGGTTGTCCGGCAGGCTTTGCAGATTGGCCAGGCTGGCGTGCAGCTTGCCGTCATTTATCATGTCGTCCGCCAGGCTCAACGACAGTTCCTGATCGGAACCCGGCTTGGAGCAGCTTCCCTGGCCTGACAGCGAAGACCAGGAGTCCCCATTGTGGGTGGCGCAGCCGCCGAGCATCAGTAGCCCTAAACCAGCAATCAATGCCTTCATGTTCCACCCCTGGAAAGCGTTCAAGGCCCGCAGGTCGACAAGGTCATGACTCAGCGGTGTGGTTGTGCATTTCCCCCCAGAAGCCTGACAGAAGCTCGGGTTCCGGTTCATTGCGATAACCCGCTGCGACGGTCGAAGTCGCCGTTTTCCAGGAAATACATACGGAACCAGTTCGGGTCGTAATTGCGCAGTTGCTCGCCGGGCAATGACGGCAACTGGGCATTGGCCGCCAGGGGTTGCACCAGGTGCGGGGTCACGACCATCAGCAACTCGCGTTCTTCGCGATTGACCGAGGAGTCGCGGAAAAATGCGCCGAGGATCGGAATATCTCCCAGACCAGGCAACTTGCTGACCGACGAAATGTTCTTGCTACTGATCAGGCCGCTGATCACAAAACTCTCACCGTCTGCCAGGGAAATACTGGTGTCGGTACGCCGTATTGTCAGTGCCGGTACGATCGTGCCAGCGATGGACACGCCGTTGGTGAAGTCGAGTTCACTGACTTCCGGCGCCACCTTCAAGGCAATACGCTGGCGACCGATCACAGTCGGGGTCAGGGTCAGGCGGATGCCGAACTCCTTGTACTCGATGGAAAAATTATTACTGCCACTGCTGGGCACCGGGATTGGCACCTCGCCACCGGCCAGGAAGCTCGCACTTTGCCCGCTCAGTGCCACCAGGCTTGGACGCGCCAGGGTGTAGGCAAAACCACTGTTTTCCAAGGCGTTGATCAGCCCCAGCACCTTGCCGCCGCCAAAGCCGATATTGAAACTGCCATTATTCAGCGGGATATTGGTGATGGTGTTACCGAGTTGACCGGGTGCCACCGTCACCCCGGGCACCGTGCCCGGAGAGCCGAACAGAAAACTGCCGCCTTTGCCGAAGATCGAGGTACTGGCCTCTTTCAATTTGGTGCGGCTGACTTCCACGAAGCGGATATCGGTCTGCACCTGGCTTGGCAACAGCGGATCTTCCGAAGGCAGCACTGATGAGCCTGCCACTGCCGTAACGGCTTTGCCGCGCACGAACACCATGCTCTGGCGAGGCGCGCTGGAGCATCCCGTCCAGATCATCAGGCTGGTCGCACCGGGCGCCATGCCGGTCAGCAGGAACGCATCATTGCCGTTGAGATGCACATCGGCGACTTTGGGGTCGCCCACCGCCAGCCGCGTGATTGCCACGGGGGAGCGCATGGCTTGCTGCATGCCTTCGCCCACTTCGACCACTGACGGCATCTGCTCCAATCCCGTGCAGTTGCTCGGCGCCGCCAGCGCCACCCCCGAGGGCAAGCCTGCGATCATCAAAGCCCACGTCACTTGCTTGAACACCTGCACGGAATTACTGTTCATTCACGACTTCCTTGCTGAATGGGAGCATTTGCCCGGAGACCTGGCTGTCGCAGATCACTTGGGCAACCGCTCTGGTCAACGCGCGTTCGCCCGAGTTTGTCATCGGTGTCATCCCTCGGTCTTTCCTGGTGCGGGATTACCCCGTACCGGCCCCAAGTAGCTATCTCGCTATTTCGCTATTTCGTTATCTGACGGTAGCGCATAAAGCCCTAAATGCCATTACGCAGCAAAAAACCTTCAACGACTGACACCCCATCAGCAATCCGCGAACGCGAGCTGCGAAACGGCAGAGCAACACCTGTGGGACGATGGCTGTGCGGTTGATGGCCGCAAAAAAGTTTTAGTGATCGGCAAAAAAGTCCTAACCCATCTTTTGCCCGTTGACTAGGGTTCAGACAAGCAGTGCATGAAGCAAACGCCCTGATTACATAAGGAAGTCGTTGTCGTTGATGAACAGTGATTCCGTGCAGATGTTCAGGCGAATAGCGTGGGCGAGTGAAGTTTTTCACGGCAGACAGTGACGCCGGGGAGGGGACATGATGAATACCAGGCACGAAACCGGTGCAACGGTTGTGGAGTTCACACTCGTACTTCCGGTGCTGCTGATGCTCCTCTTTGGGATCATCCAGTTTGGCTGGCTGTTCTACAACTACGCCGTGTTAACAAATGCAGCGTCGACTGGGGCACGTCTATTGGCCACCCAGCGTGGTTATGCCACCCCGTACTCAGACACTAAAAACGCGGTACTTTCGGCTGCGGGAATCATCGCGCCTTTAGCAAGCCTGAATCAGACGTTGACTATCAACGTCGCCGTGAATGGAGCGTCGTGCCAGAGCGACGCTGCCTGCGCCACCGCTCTGGGCACGGCCAGCCAGGCCCCTGCTGCCGGCACACAAGCCAGTATTACTCTTACTTACCTGTTCGCTCCGGTACTGGGTGGCTCATTAGGCAGCCTCGCGTTAATCGTGCCCCCGAGCTTGAATGCAACAATGTCGGAGCTTGTGCAGTAACCGGCAATCGTTGAGTCGTAACCACCACACTGGGCCACACCTGGCAAAAACGGTGTGACGTTTGAGCTATGAGGGCATCGGTGACGAACACCATGCCACGTTGGGGACGATCATGATGCGAAAGATGCAAAAAGGCATAGCGGCCATCGAGTTCTCCCTCGTGGCCCCATTGCTCATTTTATTGTTCTTCTGCCTTGCGGAGTTTGGCTGGTTGCTCGTTAACACCGTGATGGTCATGAATGTCGCGTCGTCAGGCGCGCGCTTCTTCGCAAGCCAGCGCGGGACAACCACCCCCTACACGGACACCAAAACGCAGATACAGAAATCGGCGGCCTACTTGACCGTAGCGAATCTGTCGTACTCGACTTCCGTGGGGAACGCCTCATGCAGCGCTGACGCTACTTGCGCGGTCGGCCTGAACAATGCAGTGCTGAATGGGGCAGTCACTAATGCCACGGTAACGGTGACGTACTCCCCTTATAAGCCCCTTTTCACAGGGTCTTTTCCCGGTATTACGAACCTGCTCCCTTCGTCACTGAGCTTCACCGTCGTAGAGCGAGCGCAGTGAATACTCCTGATCAAATCCCTCAACTCAAGGAGTACACCCTTATGTCAAGAATGTCTAACCGGCAGCAGACCATGGGCCACCAACGTGGCTCAGTGGTTGTCTTGGCAGCCCTATCGATGGCCGTCCTGCTGGGGTTTGTCGCCCTGAGCGTCGATGCTGGCTACGTTCTCTACAATCAGAAGCGCTTACAGGCCGCCACTGATGCTGCCGCGCTGGCCGGAGCCGCCGACCTTTGGAACAGTTCGTTTGCAACGGCGCAAACGAATGCCGCCGCGTACTCCGCCGGACAGGGGAACAACACGTTGCCTGCCAACGTCACGGTGTCGCCGGCCAGCATCACAGGTCTGCAATTGGTCAATGCTCAGTTGCCCGCAGCCGGAGCAGTGTCGAAATTCAATGGTATCCAGGTAGTACAGCAAGCGACGGTGCCGCTCTACTTTTCCCAGGTATTTGGTTTCCCTTCAATGCAAATTACCGCTGCCTCGAAGGCTGTAGCCGGCGGCGGAGCCGTGCCAACCAAATACAATGTCATTATTTTGCTCGACACCACAGGATCGATGAATACCTCCGACGCTAATTGCCCAGGGGCAAATGGAAAGTCACTGACCCGACTCCAATGTTCCCAGCAGGCGGCACTGACACTCATTAACAACTTGACGAACGCTGGCGATAACGTGGGCTTGATGACCTACCCGCCGCTCGCAGCAAGTAGCAACTTTTCATGCGGCTCGAATCAATCTATAGCCAGTAGTTACTCGGCTGTGGCGCAGGGAGTTGTAACGAGCGGCGCCACCTATCAAGTCTCCGGGCTCAGTTCCGGCTTTCTCAAAAACGGCCAAATCAACACGAGTTCAAGCATTGCGCAGGCGCTAGGGGTAGGCGGCTGCGGCGGCATCCAGGCAATTGGCGGTTTAGGCACGTATTTTACTCAAGCGATTTCTTCCGCGCAGGCAGCCTTGCTGAGCATGTCACAAGGGCAGTCGCCGCCCGGGCAAGACGTGATCGTCCTGATGAGCGACGGCGATGCATCTTCATCGCAAGGTCAACTTGGCAACACCTACAAAAGCCAATATGGATCGGAATGCAAGGCGGCCGTTACTGCAGCCAATACCGTCAAGCAGACCAGTACGCTGATCTATACCGTGGCCTATATCGGTGGCGGTTCCACTTCGGCGCCGTGCAGCGACGGTAATAGCGATTTGACGCCTTGCAACACCATGCAACAGATCGCAACAGGCCCCTCCTATTTTTTCTCTGACACGTGCCCGAACGCAGCCGGGGGGAACGTCAACCTGAGTACGGCATTCAAAACCATCTCATACGCGCTGACGAAACCGCGACTGATCCCGCCAAATGCGATCTAACGTTCGACTACGGCATTGCCTGCAAGGCTGGCACCTAAGTGACGCTTGTCCTCACTGCTCTGCAGTGCTGACCCGGTCTACAAAGACATATCCGAGCGGCCGGTTTGCAGCCTCCCAACACTTCCCCGATGGTGACGTTGGCTGCCCCACTGCGGGTTATTTCCACACGTAATGCCCCCTCAAAAGTTGTTACCGGATGCACCAGCACGACGCAAAACGTGGCTCAGGTAACACCCACGAACGCGGCTCAACAACCCTCGAGAATTTTCAGGTCACCCCCCAAAGCCCTGCTCCAGAGGCCTTCCTTTTGCTTTACACGCTTTCTTTAGCTGCCGTTCAGCGAGTTGGCTGGTTGATTGCATATGCTTGTATGTACAAGTAAGCGTGTGTGCGTTGGAGTCGCCAGGAGGCGTTGACGCACAAGATGGCTTTAAAGCACGTACTTGAGAATTTGGTTCAGGTTCACAGCGTTGCATGCATTCCAGTTACAGCACCCATTCGCCACAAGCGCCCGTAATGGTTTTAGGAATTGATAATAATGAAAAGAACATTGCTGACCCTTTCTGCTTTGACTCTGTGCATGGCCGCAGGCGTAGCCACGGCCAAGGAATACAAAGAGCTGCGTTTTGGTGTTGATGCGTCTTACGCACCGTTCGAGTCCAAAGCGGCCGATGGCAGCCTGACGGGCTTCGATATTGATCTGGGCAACGCGATCTGCGCCGAGCTGAAGGTCAAGTGCAAATGGGTCGAGAGCGATTTCGACGGCACGATTCCAGGCCTGAAGGCCAACAAGTTCGACGGCGTGATCTCCTCCATGACCGTGACTCCGGCCCGTGAGAAAGTCATCGACTTCTCCAGCGAGCTGTTCTCCGGCCCGACCGCACTGGTCTACAAGAAAGGCTCCGGCGTTTCTGACGTGGCCTCGCTCAAGGGTAAAAAGGTCGGCTACGAGCAAGGCACCATCCAGGAAGCCTACGCCAAGGCTGTGCTGGACAAGGCCGGGGTAGAAACCAAGGCCTACGCCAACCAGGACCAGGTTTACGCTGACTTGATGTCCGGTCGCCTCGACGCCACGATTCAGGACATGCTGCAAGCCAAACTGAGCTTTTTGAAGTCGCCGCAAGGGGCTGATTTCGAGGTCAGCAAACCGATCGACAGCGAATTGTTGCCCGCTAAAACAGCAGTGGGTATCGCCAAAGGCAACACAGAGCTCAAGGCCCTTCTCGATAAAGGCATCCAGGCGTTACACGACAACGGCACCTACGACGCGATCTCGAAGAAACACTTCGGTGATCTGAGTCTCTACAGCGGCAAGTAAGGCCCCGGTGCCCGTCCTCGGGACGGGCGCTTTTTTATCGCTATAGGTTCCGAAATTATGTTCGAAGCACTTTTGCAGACACTCGGGCTCTCCGCATTCAGCTTGAAGGGGTTCGGCCCTCTGTTGCTGGAAGGCTCCTGGATGACCGTCAAGTTATCGATATTGTCGCTGTTGTTGAGCGTTCTGCTCGGCCTGATCGGCGCCAGTGCCAAACTCTCCAGCGTCAAACTGTTGCGGATTCCGGCCCAGCTCTACACCACGCTGATTCGCGGGGTGCCGGACCTGGTGCTGATGCTGCTGATTTTCTACAGCCTGCAAACCTGGTTGACCAGTTTCACCGAGGCGCTGGGCTGGGAATACATCGAGATCGATCCGTTCGCCGCAGGGATCATCACCCTGGGCTTTATCTACGGAGCGTACTTCACCGAGACCTTTCGTGGCGCGATCCTCGCTGTGCCCCGCGGGCAGATGGAAGCGGCCACCGCTTACGGCTTGAGCCGTGCTCAGCGCTTTCGCTTCGTCGTGTTCCCGCAAATGATGCGCTTCGCCCTGCCGGGCATCGGCAATAACTGGATGGTGATCCTCAAGGCCACCGCGCTGGTGTCGATCATCGGCCTGGCGGACCTGGTAAAGGCCGCTCAGGACGCCGGTAAAAGCACCTATCAACTGTTCTTTTTTCTGGTGTTGGCAGCGCTGATCTACCTGGTGATTACCAGCGCTTCGAACTATGTCCTGCGCTGGCTCGAACGGCATTACGCGGCAGGCTCTCGGGAGGCGGTACGATGATCGAATTACTGCAGGACTACTGGAAGCCTTTCCTCTATAGCGACGGTTACCACATCACCGGCCTGGCCATGACCCTGTGGCTGCTCAGCGCCTCGATCTTCATTGGTTTTCTGGTGTCGGTTCCCCTGTCGATTGCCCGGGTTTCCAACAAGCTCTACGTGCGTTGGCCGGTGCAGTTCTACACCTACCTGTTTCGCGGCACGCCGCTGTATATCCAGCTGCTGATTTGCTACACCGGGATCTACAGCCTGGCAGCGGTCCGCGCGCAGCCGGTGCTCGATGCGTTCTTTCGCGATGCGATGAACTGCACCATCCTCGCCTTTGCCCTGAACACCTGCGCCTACACCACGGAGATTTTCGCCGGGGCGATTCGCAGCATGAACCACGGCGAAGTCGAAGCGGCCAAGGCCTATGGCCTGACGGGTTGGAAGCTCTATGCCTACGTGATCATGCCGTCGGCCCTGCGTCGCTCGTTGCCGTACTACAGCAACGAAGTGATCCTGATGTTGCACTCGACCACCGTGGCCTTCACCGCCACCGTCCCGGACATTTTGAAAGTGGCGCGGGATGCCAACTCGGCGACCTTTTTGACCTTTCAATCGTTCGGTATTACCGCGCTGATCTACCTGTTGGTCACCTTTGCGCTGGTCGGGCTGTTCCGCATTGCCGAGCGTCGTTGGCTGGCCTTTCTTGGCCCGGCTCACTAATCAGGCCACAGGCTTTGTCGCCGGTTGCGACGTCTACGCCGCGGCGACCCATTTTCCCTTAGAGGATGATTGCGCACATGTACAAATTGACTGTTGAAGAACTACACAAGAGTTACGGTAGCCACGAAGTGCTCAAGGGCGTTTCCCTGAAGGCCAACACCGGTGACGTGATCAGCCTGATCGGCGCCAGCGGCTCGGGCAAAAGTACCTTTTTGCGCTGCATCAACTTTCTCGAAACACCCAACGACGGCGCCATGAGCCTGGACGGCAAGCAGATTCGCATGGTCAAAGACCACCATGGCATGCGCGTGGCCGACGATGCTGAACTGCAACGACTGCGCACCCGTCTGGCGATGGTGTTCCAGCACTTCAACCTGTGGGGCCACATGACCGTGCTGGAAAACATCACCATGGCCCCGCGCCGGGTGCTGGGTGTCAGCAAGAAAGATGCTGAAGACCGCGCCCGTCGTTATCTGGACAAGGTCGGCCTGCCGGCCCGAGTGGCGGATCAGTACCCGGCGTTCCTGTCGGGTGGTCAGCAACAGCGGGTGGCCATTGCCCGCGCCCTGGCGATGGAGCCGGAAGTCATGCTGTTCGACGAACCGACCTCGGCGCTGGACCCGGAACTGGTGGGCGAAGTGCTCAAGGTAATCCAGGGCCTGGCTGAAGAAGGCCGGACCATGATCATGGTGACCCATGAAATGAGCTTCGCCCGCAAAGTCTCGAATCAAGTGCTGTTCCTGCATCAGGGGCGGGTGGAGGAAGAGGGCGCGCCTGAAGACGTGCTTGGCAATCCGAAGAGCGAGCGTTTGCAGCAGTTCCTCAGCGGCAACCTGAAGTAAGCACTGCCTTGGTATCTCGGCGTTGAGCGACTGACCTGTTGCTCAACGCCGAGGCCTGGTGCCTTGAACACAGGCACGATCTACATGGACAGAATCAGGCGTCCCGCAAACAGAATCAGGATCACCCCCATGGTTCGCTCGAACCAGTGGCCCATACGCATGAACATCAGTCGCACCCGAGCGCTGGAAAAGAACAGCGCAACTATCACGAACCACATCCAGAGTCCATGCGTTGGACGGCGTTATTGTTTACGCGTTATTTGTGATTTCTTGGGGGCGATGACGCAGTCAGTTCAGGCATCACGCTAAGAGCATCGCAATGATACGGGGCCGCGTACTCTGTGGTCGATTTTCGCCCTGATGCGACTCTCACTTGAAGTTCGAACAAATATTTTGTCCCTTGCGACAGTAACATCCCACGGGATCCCATCCCTGTGAGGGGAATATGCGCTCTCGGGTCGATCCTCATGGTACTCCCCCAAAAGTCATCAGCCGTACCCTTCCCAGCCTCCTACTGAAAACTGCACCAACCCGGCGTGTCCAGAATTCAGCATGAGCGTATCGAGATCGCGTTAATTCGCGTCGCGTCGAGCAAGCGTTTTATAGGCCCTCGACCGTCTACTGGACGCGACCAAGTAGGAATATTCTTTGCGTAGCGTAGGAAAAGGATGTTTTCTCATGCAAATAGCGCATCGCAGGAAAGCAGTTTGCGCATATTGAGCGAGCAGATACCCAATGAATACGAGGCGGAATAGGCTGATAAGAATTGTGCAATTTCTTGTTACATTCACCAGACTTTGATTGCCTTGCTGATCGTGGCTTTGCAGGTAATCTTTGGTGCAGAAAGTTGGAAAGGTAATGTCAGATCTAATAGGTGGTTGAACTCTCTATTAAATGTGTTCTGTCCGTAGATGAGTGACGTAGCTGATCAGTGGTTAGAGATTGATGTGCCGATAGAAATCATGCCGGTTTAAGTGTGCATTTGAAAGTAACCTGCAGAAATAAACGCAATTGCCAAGGAGGTATGGTTCTTCTGGGGGGGAGTATTGTGCCGAGGCAATACATCAAGATTTGCCTCCTGTGGTTTATCTATACCTGTTAATTTTAAAGGTGTGTTTCCGTTGCCTTGTACTTCTCGAATTTAAATTATGTGGTTTTGTTGACCCTGCGTGTTGCTGCGATTCAGGAAAGGAGTGGTGCGTTAATCAGATTCTCGATGCTTTTGGAAAATACAGGATGGGCTTTATATGTCGTGTAAAATATTATTTGTTGTTGGGAATAAATTTCATCAGTTTGCACGAAATGAAAATGTTGTAACGGTTGCGCAGTTGAAGTTATTGCTGAGCTGTAGCGATTGTACTCAAGGGGGGGGTATACGTTGCTATTGGGGCAAGGTGCGCAAGAAGATGAGGTTCTTGAGGTAATCAAGAGTGTGAGTAAGTCAGACTCGCTGCGCCAAGTCATTGAGCTTGATGATCTTAAACGTGTTACCGATAGAGTCAGTGGTTTATACAGTCACAAAGGGACCCGGTTCAATACGCTCATCGGAATGCCACTTCAAATGGCAAGGGGGGAGTTTTATATTCCGATAAATATTGATGAGCGATGTGAGTTAATGGGCGATCACCAAACGGGACAGCATGTCCAAGGCATGTTAATTATTGAGGCGTTTCGCCAATCAATGCTTGCGGTAACGGATATATTTTTTCCTTTGGTTAATGGGGAGTGTAATCAATATGTATTGAATATGATTAACACTGATTTCCATCATTATCTATTCCCCCTTCCGGCGCATATAAAATTTTCAATAATTGAACGGCGCGAAACACGTCTTCGTACGCGTTATAGAGTCTCCCTGGAGGCACTTCAAAATGAGTTGTCTTGTGCTGCGGCAGAAGTGTCTTTCACGGCTCATGCTAATCAATCAGTGTCCGGAAAAGAGGCTGAGTTGGCCGCTTCTGCGTCTGAGGTGTGCAGGTTTAAGCAGGTAGCGCATGAGTTGCCTATCAATATGTTGTTGTAGTGCTTTCGCTTAATTTAGTTGTCGGGATATTGGCTTGGAAGGTGGATTTGGTTGTCTGGCTTTGTTCGGTGCTTTTAGCAGGTGTGGGGATGTAGTGCTTAAAATAACGGTTGATTCTAGGGGGTGATTACATGAAGAAGTTTCTTGGTTCTGTACTTTGGATATCATTGGTGTCGAGTGTTATTTCTATAATCACAATTAGCTATCACTTTGGAGTGGGCTATGCTTTGCCTTATATGATATATGTTTTATGGATATTTGTTGAACTTAAAGTTGTAAAGCGTGATAAGGGTAGCGCCGAAAGTAATACTGATCACGGCACTGTGATTATTTATGGTTATGCAAGGGTTCTGCATGTCGTGATGACGGCTGTTGCGCTATTGCTGCCGGCTTTACCTGCTCCGAGTTTGACTTGTATTTATGTGGGTAGTGTGTTGGTTGGATTGGGAGTTGTAATAAGGCAGCTTGCAATTTATACCTTGGGGCGGCATTACTCTCACCTGATTGACATAAAGAATGATCACAAAATTGTTGATTACGGAATCTACAAGCTGGTCAGACACCCAGCATATACAGGCATGCTGGTTGGTTCTCTAGGTCTCACGATTAGCTATTTCTCATATCCCTCTCTCATTATTCTAATCTTTACATTGATTCCATCAATATTAAACAGAATTAGTCATGAAGAGCGTGAGTTGATAAAGGTTGACGGTTATAGGAGCTATATGGGTGTCTCCAAGAAATTCATTCCGTACGTCTATTGATTGTATTGTGGGGGGTGTGCCATGATTTTACTTGAAGATATGCAGGATAAAAACGTAGGTGGTAAATTTTATAAGCAAAAGGTCTTGAAAGAGAATGGATTCAATGTTCCTGAGTTTGTCTGCCTCGCTAAGGAGAAATATGATCTGGTTTTTTCTGGAATAAAAGAGCTCGTTGAAAGTGAAATCGACATGATTGATTTCAGTCGGTCGAGTTCTATCGCAGCGGCGTCACGTAACATAACTGGTCTTTTCTTGGCTCATGAGATGTCCTCCGAGCTGAAGTGCTCGATAGAATGTCAACTGGCAGCATTCTCCGAAGTCAATCATTTTGCCATAAGATCCTCTATGGTGGCTGAGGACTCTTCTGTTTCAGAAGATTCCCAGTGTCACGCCTTCGCAGGAATGAGTGAGACATTTCTATATGTGGATCGTGCCACTATCACGTCCTATATAAAGAGATGCTGGGCGTCTGGCTTTAGTTCTGAGGCATTAATCTATCGGAAGCAACATGATATTAATCTGACTGCGTTCTCGATTTCAGTTGGAATTCAACGCATGGTGCCAGCGCAACGCTCATTCGTCATGTTTACGGTTGATCCTAGTAACTACCAAGATAGGACGATCATTGCTGCCGGCTATGGTCTGGGGGAGGGGATTGTTCAAGAGAAAGTCGAAGTTGATCATTTTTTTATTGATAATGAGGATGGCGGAGGAGTCACCAGTGAGGTTAAAAACAAACGTTCGAGAATGGTATTTGATTCTAATAAGAGATCTGGGATTGTATTGCAACCATTGGCGAGTGAGTGGGATGGGCAATCACCGGTTCTAAGCGAGTACGAGATTAAAGTTTTAAAGAGGCTTGGTCAACGTATAGAAAATCTTTTTGGGTGCCCACAGGATATTGAAGGCGCATTTGATGATAATGGCGAAATCTATATACTTCAGTCCAGACCTGTGAATATGGAGCAGCAGGCGGTGTTTTGGTCAAACTATAACCTTACGGAGAATTATCCGGGCCTGTCAACGCCTCTGACCTTTTCATTCAGCCAAAAATTTTATACTGCTTTACTTACGGACGCTTACGTAAAGCTGGGAGCTACTCGTTCGTCTTTGGAGAGTAAGAAACATTTTATAGATAATGTATTGGGGTACTTGGGAGGAGGGATTTATTACAATATAAATAACTTTATGGAATCTCATAGGGATATATTTTCGGCACTGCCATTTATGAAGCAGCAATGGGAGAGGCGAATAGCCTTGCCTACGTCCATCTATTTAAAAGGAGCACGAAACGGAAATTTTTTTTCGAATTCGAAAATTCGCTTAAATCTAATTTGCAATATGTTTCAGTTTCGACGTAGAAATGCGGATTTTTTTCGGTGGTGGCATACCACTCGGCGAAGTGTCGACTTGAATGAGAGTCCCCTAACGACCATTGAAAACTTTAATGTATTTTACTCGCAATTAAGGCAGCATTGGGGGTGGACCGTAACCTCAGGTCTCTCATTGGTCTGCCTGCAACACATCGCTACACGGTTGATTGATCAATACAAGCTGCCGGTCAGCACACTCAATACATTACTTGGTGATAGCGAAGATATTACCAGTGCTAATGTCATCAAGTCATCGATGGCGCTTGCGGATGAGATAAGGTCAGACAAAGAGTTGATAGAGGTATTTGAGGCAGAGGATTATGAAGTATGGAGAAGGCTTAATGAGGAAACGAAATACTTTGGCTTTTTGCAAAAGATTCAGTTGCATTTAGATTGCTTCGGAGCACGAGGGCTACAGGAGCTAAAGTTGGAAAATCCATCCTATCGCTTTGCCCCTGAAAAATTCATCAAGAATATAAAGTTGTTGCTAGCTTCGCAGCAACGGTCTGAGTCTGATGAAAGGGATAGGCAGAAAGCCGCGATTATACAGATTTATACTGGTTTGCCAGTAATGAAGAGACTTCTCTTGCAGTATGTTGTTGATAGGCTGAAGGGGCTTATTACAGTTCGCGAGGATACTCGCTATTTAAGGAGTGAGGTATTTGATTATGCGAAGCATGTGTTTTATAAACTCGCGCGAGACATGCAGCAAGATGGGGCGCTTCAGGACTGGAGCGATGTTTTTTATCTGGCGCAGGATGAAGTATTTGGGTATTTTTCCAACACGGCTCTCACTCAAAATAACTTGGCATTGATTGATGTCCGTCGACAAGAATTTAACGCATGGGATGCTCAAGCACTGGAGTCATCTTTTTTTACTAAGGATGGGGAGTTTATTTCAAATAAGAAAAGTAATTCACCTTTGTCCGGCCTTGGATCATCGTCAGGTATTGCGAGAGGCAGAGTTAAAGTGGTGACGGATCCCCAAACGGTGGATAGCATTCCACCGGATACCATATTGGTAGCAAGGGAAACAGATCCAGGATGGCTATTTCTGATGATCAATGCGAAAGGGATGATCGTGGAGAAAGGTAGTCTTCTTTCTCATACTGCTATCACGGGGAGAAAATTTGGTATTCCTACGGTAATTGGTGTCGATAATTGTACTCAGCGATTAAAGGATGGCCAGGAGGTTGAAATAAACGGATCTACAGGTGAGATCAGAGTCATCATGGACTAATCTGGTATATGGTGGAATATGAAACAGTTTACTGCGTTTTGCTCATCTGTATTTCCGCTTGGGTTTTATTGTTTGTTTGCATTTTTGTGGCTGTTTGGCATGCAGGCGATAATTGTTATGTACGAAAGCCACTCTATTTCAATAGGTCTCGACGATGTTGGTGTCTGGTTGGTTGTAATTCTGCTGTTGCTATTTACTCGGCTTGTTGATGAAGTGAAGGATTATGAGTACGATAAAATAAATAACCCGGAGAGACCTCTGGTGACAGGAGCCGTATCGAGAAAACAAATCTTGATATATTCAACGATGACGGGTGCTTTGATTGTCGCTCTGAACCAAAGTACCGGGTCGTCAGTTTTACCTCTTTCAGTATGTATTTATACTTTGTTGATATGGGGTGCGGACAAGAAAATATCTGCGGTATCGACGCTTCCGTTTTTCGCATTAATGATTACATTTCCTGTCAGTATTCAAATTTATTATTATGTGCTGTTTTATACATTAAAAAAATATGAGATTCTTTTCGAGTATTCGCATTTGCTGTTGCCGATGTCGTGCATGCTGTCTTTCCTTGCTCTGGAAATACTTAGGAAAACGCGATGGGAAACTCATCAGGAGGGGTTGTATTCAACCCAAATAGGACCTGTGGCGGCACATCTATGCGGTGTGGTATGCGGCGTTTTAGGAGTGGCCTTTGGCTATTATCTGGTTCGTCCGGTGGGAACGTTTGAGCACATGATCCTCTTCCTTCCATACGTTTTCTTGCTAATGGCTATCGTAAATTTCTTTCTATTTAAATGTCGGAAGAGAAGCTCCCGATTCTATGCAGTAATTTTCCTATTGTCATTTTATGCCGTGAACCTAGTTGTGGCAGTTTCAAGAGGAGTTTGAGATGGCAGCGGAGATAAGTAACGAACAGATATATTACCAGTGGGAGGAATTCTCTCTGGAGGAAAAGTTATGTAAATTTCCTGATGGGGAAGAGAGAGCAAAAATTGTATTGCGACACCCAGGAGCTGCATTGGTAATACCGCAAACCAGCAATGGAGATTTAGTGTTGGTTAAACAGTATCGGGCAGTAATGGATGAATGGTTGTTGGAGTTCCCGGCTGGGAAAATAGTACGAGGCGAGACAGCGCTAGACTGTGCTCAACGGGAGTTAGGTGAGGAAGTTTGCTTGTATGCAAGTCACTTGCATTTTTTGGCAAGAGTCTATGCTGAGCCAGGGTACAGCGATGAGGTTATTAGCATTTTTTTTGCGCGCGGACTAAAACCGCGCTCACTGGTGAAAGATGAAGATGAATTTATTAGTGTTTGTACAATGTCGATTCAAGAGTTTCAGTCAAATATTTCCAGTGGTAACGTTAGAGACGCTAAAACACTTTCGGCGTTTGCGATAGCCATTTGTCAGGGGGTGCTTTGGAGAGCGTCAGGTGGAAAATTCGATGTCGTGGAATAATGTTGCGCTTTTTGTCGATCGGCTGCAGCCTCGATTATGTTGAAGTCCAGTAACTGGCCCGAGGACTGAGTTATTGTCAAAAGAAGGTATTTCCGAATATCAGTCGATTTTTAATATATAGAAGTGAGGTATATATGAAGCGATTGTTATGTATTGGAGGCGGGAATGTTAATGGGCTTGGGCAGTACCTGTTCAACAAGGCAGAGCATCAATATCAAGTGTTGCGCATTAGCAAGTCCGATTTTTTTTCGGATTGCTTTGAATCGGAGGTGATCCGCTTTCAGCCGGACTACGTACTTATTACCTCGGCAAGTAGCTATAAGGTTGATCTCCCAAATATCGATTATCAAGGTGTCGATAAAGCCTTCCAAAGTCGCTTGCTGCCATTATATAAAATAGGCGCTCTCCTAGATAGGCTCTCGGTGGATTCGGTCGTCGTGATTTCCGGCGCGGCTTCTAATTTTATCATCAATACCTACTGTGCGTTGAGTCTGGTAAATACGGCAACGGAAGTAGCAGTAAGATATCTGGCTCAAGAGTTTATGGGGCGTACGCGATTCAATTACGTCAGTCCATGGAGAGTAGGTGCCAACGGAGCCGATCCGGAAAAGATCTGCGTTGACGATGTATATTCTGCAATTACATTTCTCTTTACTAATCAATCCATTAATGGCACTGGCATTCTGATCGATAGAGGCTTCAGTATGAATGTGAAGTGACATGGTAAAATTTTAGGTGCCTCAGGTCTTTCCAGATTCAGTAATGACGTTTGTTCTGCTGGGGATAACTCCTCATTCTCGATGAGGAGTTATCCGCTCGGGATCGATAGACTTTTGTTGCAGCGACCCGTGTAGAATGCGCCGTTTAACAAAAGGTTTTATTGATCTTTCATGATGTGAGTCGCCATAAGCAGTTGTACTACTGTTGCAGCTTTGTAATGGCACTCGATATCCATTCACTGCGCAGCTCTTGCGCCGTGTCGGCGGGGTGTGGTTGTCCATTGCCACAAAGACGTGCATGAGTCCGCTCATTTTCCTCCCGCAAGATGATTTTCAAGGCTGCTGCTGCGGGTGAGAGACTTTGTCCTCTGCGGCTCACGATTCCATAGGCAGATCTTTCATTCAGTAAGATTTTAGGGACTGGTAGGACGGCAATTTGGCCAGCATTAACTTGATCGGCCAGAACATCCCATGGGGCCAGACCGAGTGCGTCGCTTTCCCGTACTAACTGATTGAGTACAGCGAAACTATCGCACTTGAAGCTGATAGGGGGGGGTGCGTTTGTTCAGCCGGCCGATACCCAGTGTCTTGTCGGTTGGTAGTTGAGCGCAGGCCATAGGGTAGTGAGCGAGTTGATCGGGAGATAAGTTGATGCATTCCAAGAGGGGGTGCTGTGGTTGGCAGAATACCATGACAGGAAAATTATGCAGTTGTTCAATGATCAGCATAGGGTCATCAAGCACTTCCCTGATATCTGCGACATACATTTCAATATGGTTACTCAGCAACTGTTCACGAAGCTTGAACCAGTTGTCGATGGTTAATAAAGATCGAACCTGAGGGTGGCGCGTAATCAGAACTCCAAGCGCGCGGGGTATCAATATAGCTGAGGGTGAAGGGCTTGCCCCCAGGAGTAGTTCACCGCATTCAAGATTATTCAATCTATCTACTGCGTTCTTCAGTCCTCTACTGGCTGTCAAAAGGCTACGTGCATGTTCCAGTACGAGATGGCCCTGTACGGTTAGATTAGCGCCCCGGGAGGAACGGTCCAGCAATTGACAGTTCAATGTCCGCTCCAAGGCCTGTAAACTGCGTGATAATGCAGGCTGGGTGATATTGACGATCTCTGCTGCGCGGGCAAAGTTACAGCTTTCAGCAATAGCAACAAAGTGTCGAAGTTGACGAAGATCGTGCATTTCTGTGCTTCCATTATGTCATGGCCCTTGGAGTAATAGAGCGAAGTGCTTAGCGCTATATTGCGTGTAAGCACTTGTATGTCTATCTCCAGTGAGTTTTTAGGTTATAGACGCTGACTAAGGATATTATTGTTGTGTTAGCTCACAGGTTGGTGGTTTTGCGAGTCGCTGGCATGATCTATGCTGTGTGTTGAGTCTGCTTTTACTTGTGGTACTCACACCGGGTTAAAGTTTGGTTGGGTGGCCTCTGTGAAGTAGAATTGGCCATCCATAGTAGTAAGAAAATTTGAAAAGTTTCTGTAATTACAGTGTTATCCCCTCCGATAGAATTGCGCCGAATTTATGATGCGGGTTGAACGATTTGACAGAATAAATGTTCTAGTATGAACTATGAGTGTGAGTCTATTTTTTAGCTCTAATGGTGTGTGCTGTAAAGTCTGTCTTAACGTTTTCATAATTTAATTGTTTACTGGATATGTACGGCATGGATCTTCCGTCGATCCGCACTTTATTTCGCTCGGCTCTATGTTAAGCGGCCTTGGAGCGATGCTATGCATGCCTTGCAAGACCCAGGGAAGGCATTACGTTTCTGTAGACTCAGCCGGATCAGAGTCTGGTTTTCCGCTCCATATTTAGTAAAAGCACCGCTCATTGAGCGGCGTTTTTGATCACGCGCTATTTGTGATACCTGTCAACTCGACGATAGAAAAGACCCACCAGTCTGACTGGACGGTCCTTTTACGTTATGTTTCGTCTTACATGGACAGAATCAGGCGTCCCGCAAACAGAATCAGGATCACCCCCATGGTTCGCTCGAACCAGTGGCCCATACGCATGAACATCAGTCGCACCCGAGCGCTGGAAAAGAACAGCGCAACTATCACGAACCACAAAGCGTTCACGAAACACATCCACAACCCGTACAGCGCCTGAACCTTCAACGGTGTCGAGGCGCTGATGATGGTGGTGAAAATCGCCAGGAAGAACAGCGTGGCCTTGGGGTTGGTGGCGTTGGTCAGAAACCCCGTGGTGAATGCCTTGAGCAAGGTCTGCTGCTCACTTGGCTCTTGTGCAACCTGGTCACCTTCAATCGCCGATTTGGGTTTGCTGCGCAGCAGGCTCACGCCGAGGTAAAGAATGTAAGCGCCACCCACGACCTTGGCCACGGTCAGCAGCCAGGGAGTGGTGTGCATCAGAGCGCCGACCCCAAGCAAGGTGTATAGCACATGCACCGAAATGCCCGCGCCAATGCCAAGTGCGGTGCATATCCCGACCAGACGCCCAAATCGCACGCTCTGGCGAATAGTCACTGCAAAATCAGGCCCTGGCGCAACGACGGCGAGAAAGTGGATCGTCGCCAGTGCAAGGAATTCGCCTAGGTAGTTCGAAAGCATTTCAACTCCAGAAAGTAAGGGGTGAGGCGTTGCCGCGATAACCGACAAAAAACGACAGACTCAATCGCGGGTCGGCCACACCCGGGGTCACCGAGTGCATGCACCGCGAGTTGAACATGATGAAATCGCCAGGCTCAGGGCGAATTTCCAAAGTGGGAGGGCCGAGCAGGGCGGGGTCGATGCCATAACTGTTGCCGCGCATTTCGTCAAACTGGTCCGGCGAGATGTCGTGGTCCCACATCTGTAGCGCGCCACCTTCGGTTGGCATATTCAGGTAAACGTTGCAGGCAAATTGCGCCTCCAGGCTTTTGGCCTGAAAGCTGTCGGGGGCGTCCTTGGCGAAAATGTCGTGATGGGCGAGAAAGCACACCCCGGGTTTGACCACGCGAGACAGGCCGACGTACATCTTGCGGCCGTAGAGGTTTTCCAGGTGAGCGCCCGCCGGCCAGGACTCGTCGAGCATGCAGCGCAGGGTGTCGACAGGTGAGGAGTAAGGCGCGCAACGGGCCCGCAGTTCGGCGATGTTGGAGGTGGCTCGCTCGAAATAGTCTTCGATCAGCAGGGGCTGGTTTTCCGCCTCATAGAACGCCATGCCGATACGACCGATGCTGGGGGCGTTGATGTAGCCTTCAAAGCCGGGGGCAAGAATCTTGTCGCCGATCTGGATAGCGAGCGGTTCTGCAATAAAGTTCTTTAGCCGAATGGCGAGTACTTCTTCGTTGGCCAGCTTTTGTATGCACGTCTCATCGAGACGCTCGACGTCAAGCATCATGTCTTAGGTCCATCTATCAGATTGTCGTCGATCCCGCGAGCGCGGGCTCCCCAGGCTTCAGTCCACGTCGTAGCGAACTGAAAGCGTGCCCTTCTTCTGCGAGAGGGACGCGATCGTGACCGTGCCTAATTCCTGTAGGCGCCGTACATGAGTGCCGCCGCAGCCATAGGCGGGCAACTCGCCGAAACCGATTTCCCGCGCGCCTTCACGCAGCGAAGTCAGGCGCGGCAGGTCGTCGGCAATCCACTGTGCGAGGGCATTTTGCATCACCTCGGCGTCGAGCTCTTGCGACGTTTCCCCTGGCTGGAACGTAACCCGGCCTTCGCCTGGCCAGTGGTGCGCCTTGATCGGCGTCCAGCCCTGGGTTTCGGCGAAGTGACCGATCAAGTGGCCGGCTGAATGCAAACGACTGTTGAGCTGACGGCGCTCTTCGTCGACCTTGATCGAAGTCATTCCCGGTTTTACCGGTTGGTCGACGTAGTGCACGATTCGCTCCGGCTCCTGGGCTACCCGCAGCACCTGGCTTTCACCGATCCAGCCGGTATCACAAGGCTGACCACCGCCCTGTGGGTGAAACAATGTGGCGCGCAGTACCACGGCGAACTCGTTCTCACAGGGCGTGCAATCCAGGACTTCCACATTGGCTTTGAGGTCATCACTATGGAAAAAGAGGCGAAGCGTCATATTCCATGCCCTTATTAAAGTTTCTATTTTTATTATATGAAGGCTGGAATAGCGTGATAATCCGTTCAAACATCAAAGGACTGTTGCGCTGTGAGCATAAATCTACCGCTGCCGTTGCTGGGTGAAATGGCGATTTTCGTCAAGGTTGTCGAGACCGGAAGCTTCTCGGAGGCCGCTCGACAACTGGGCTCGTCGCCTTCGGCGGTGAGTCGCAGCATCTCGCGCCTGGAGAAGGCGCTGGCCACGCGGTTGTTGCAGCGGACCACGCGCAAGTTACGTCTGAGTGACGGTGGCGAAGAGGTGTTCAAGCGCTGTCAGGAAATGGTCAGCGCCGCCCGGTCAGTGATGGAAATCAGTGGCCAGTTCACCCATGAAGCTGAAGGACTGGTGCGGGTCAGCGTGCCGAAGGCGGTGGGACGATTCGTGATTCATCCGCATATGCCGGAATTTCTGCGTCGTTATCCCAAAGTCGATGTAGAGCTGCTACTTGAGGATCGTCAGGTCGATTTGATCGACGATCATGTCGACCTGGCGATTCGCATTACTGATCGCCCACCGGCCGGGCTGGTCGGCCGGCAGTTGCTGACCATCGATCATTTGCTCTGCGCAACCCCGCAATACCTGGCTGAACACGGAACGCCGAGCCATCCCCATGACTTGCTCAATCACAGCTGTATCTATCTGGGCGAAACGCCGAGCGATGCCCGCTGGAAATTCAAGAAAGGCACCCAGGCGGTGACCGTCGGTGTCCGTGGCCGGTACGCTGCCAATCACACGGGCGTGCGGCTGGGGGCGGTTCTGCAACACATCGGGATTGGTAGCTTGCCGTACTTCACGGCGCGTTATGCGCTTGAACAAGGATTGATTGTGCAAGTCCTGCCGGACTGGACCTTTCTGGCGTCTTATCATGGCGGCGCCTGGCTGCTGCATTCGCCGACACGCTATTTACCGCCCAAGCTTCGAGTGTTTATCGATTATCTGGTGGCGTGCCTGGAGAAGGAGCCGACACTGAGCAAGCCGGGAAAGTTCAGTGGTTCGGGCAAGGTCGCGGCGGCGTATGAGTTGCCGGAGAGTGATGGATTGCTCTGATGTCCGGACACAATAAAAAGGCCCGCCGGGATAACCGTGCGGGCCTTTTGCATATCTGATCGGGGATCAGTGCTTGCTGTCCTGGTTCGACAGGGCCAGCAGTTGTTTTTCCTGGTTCCAGTCGAACGGTTCGTCATTCTGTTCGGCTTCGTAACGACGTTCTTCCAGTGCCTGGTACAGAGCAATTTCATCGTCGGGCATGTAGTGCAGGCAGTCGCCGGCGAAATACCACAACAGGTCGCGGGGGACCAGGTGGGCAATTTGCGGATAACGGGTGATGACCTGACAAAGAATGTCCTGACCCAGGTATTGGCTTTCGATCGGATCGATTGGCAGCGACGCACGCAGTTCGTCGAAGCGCTCCAGGAACAGGGCATGGCTTTCGTCTGGAACCTGCTCGGCTTCACCGACAGCGACCAGGATACTGCGCAGGAGGTCGAGCTGGACGAGAGTTTGGTCGAGCATAACGGGAGTCCTCTAGAACTAAAGCAAAACGGGCGCCGGAGTATATAGCTCCAGCGCCCGCTTTTCACCCTTGACCCGCCGGACGAGCCACCGCGTTAGCGGGTCTTGCCCTTCGCCAGCTCAAGCTGTTCCTTGGAAAAGTCATCGACGTCAATCACTTTGCGCCGCGCGGCTTCGGCCTCACGCAAGGTATGCGCTTCTGCTGCTTGCAGCACGCCGGCCTCCAGGGCGGCGTCGATGACAGGCTCCCCGGCACTCGGTTTGAACTGCCCGCTCTTGAGCGCAAAGTGCATTTTTTTCTGTAGCGGCTGTGCGGCACTCAGCAGGTCGCAGGCATGTTGCAGGGCGCCGACCGGGTCCTCGACCGATTGCGGACGGTAGCAACCCCCCAGCAACTCTTCGAGCGTCGGGTCGCCCTTGGCCCGGCCAATGACCGCAGCCACCTCGGCACCGAGTTTGTCCGACGGCCCTTTGTGACGGCGACCGAACGGGAACACGATCACCCGCATCAGGCAACCCAGCACCTTGCTCGGGAAGTTGTTCAGTAGTTCATCTAGCGCCCGTTCCGACTGGCCGAGACTCTCTTCCATGGCCCAGGTAAACAGCGGCGCCATGTGCTCTGGTGAATCGAGGTCGTGGTAACGCTTGAGGGCGGCAGAGGCCAGGTACAGGTTGCTCAGTACATCGCCGAGTCGGGCCGACAGACGCTCGTGACGTTTCAGTTCACCACCCAGCAACATCATGCTCAGGTCGGCGAGCAGGGCGAATGCTGCTGCCTGACGGTTGAGGGCACGGAAGTAGCCCTGGCTGGGTTTGTCTCCCGGGAGGTGTTCGAAATGCCCGACGCCGAGGTTCAGCACCAAGGTGCTGGCGGCGTTGCTCACGGCGAAACCGATGTGCTTGAGCAGCAGGCCGTCGAATTCCTTCAGTGCCTGATCCTTGTCTTCACGGCCGGCGAGGGCCATTTCCTTGAGTACGAACGGATGGCAACGGATCGCGCCTTGACCAAAAATCATCAAATTGCGTGAAAGGATGTTCGCGCCTTCCACCGTGATGAAGATCGGCGCGCCTTGCCAGCTGCGCCCGAGGTAGTTGTTGGGGCCCATGATGATCGCCTTGCCACCATGCACATCCATCGCATGGCTGATGCACTCGCGACCACGTTCGGTGAGGTGATACTTGAGAATCGCCGAGAGCACCGACGGTTTCTCGCCGAGATCCACTGCGTTGGCGGTGAGCATGCGCGCGGCGTCCATCATCCAGGCGTTGCCGCCAATACGGGCCAGCGCTTCCTGAATCCCTTCGAAGGCAGACAGCGGCACATTGAATTGCTCGCGAACCTGAGCGTATTGACCGGTCACCAGGCTGGTGAACTTGGCCGCGCCGGTGCCGACTGCCGGCAGCGAGATCGAACGCCCGACCGACAGGCAATTCATCAGCATCATCCAGCCTTTGCCGAGCATCTCCTGGCCGCCGATGAGGAAATCCAGCGGTACAAACACGTCCTTGCCGCCGTTTGGGCCATTCATGAAGGCGGCGCCGAGGGGCAGGTGGCGTCGGCCGATTTCGACCCCCGCGGTGTCGGTCGGAATCAACGCGAGGCTGATGCCAAGGTCCTCTTGGTCACCCAGCAGATGGTCCGGGTCATACGCCTTGAACGCCAGGCCAAGCAGGGTGGCGACCGGACCCAGGGTGATGTAGCGTTTTTCCCAATTCAGTCGAAGACCCAGGGTTTCCTGGCCTTCCCATTCACCTTTGCAGATCACCCCGGTGTCGGGCATGGCGCCCGCATCGGAGCCGGCGAGTGGGCCGGTCAGCGCGAAACACGGGATGTCGTCGCCGCGTGCCAGGCGTGGCAGGTAATGGTTGCGTTGTTCATCGGTGCCGTAATGCAGCAACAGCTCGGCCGGACCGAGGGAATTGGGCACCATCACTGTCGATGCCAGGTCGCCGCTGCGGGTGGCCAGTTTCATCGCTACTTGCGAGTGGGCGTAGGCGGAAAACCCCTTGCCACCGAATTCCTTGGGAATGATCAGGGCAAAAAAACCATTCTGCTTGATGTGCGCCCAGGCCTCTGCCGGCAGGTCCATCGTCTGGCCGATCTGCCAGTCGCTGACCATGGCACAGAGCTCTTCGGTCGGGCCGTCGATGAACGCCTGTTCTTCTTCGCTCAATTGCGCTTTGGGGTAGGACAGCAGTTTGTTCCAGTCCGGACGCCCGCTGAACAGCTCGCCATCCCACCAGACGGTGCCCGCATCGATAGCGTCGCGTTCGGTTTGCGACATCGGCGGCAGGGTTTTCTGAAACCAGTTGAACAGTGGGGCACTGAAGTATTTGCGTCGCAGGTCGGGCAGCAGCAGGGGCGCCGCCACGGCGGCCAGCGCGATCCAGAAAATCAGCAGCAGCCAGCCTCGAGCATGGCTGAAGACACCCATCGCCAGCAGATACACAGCCACAATGCCCAGGGCGGGCAGGGGCGCGATGCGGCGGTGAGCCAGCCAGGCAATCCCGACCACCAGAACCAGTATCCACAACAGCAGCATATTCAATCCTCCGTGAAGCCAGGGTCAAACCACCTTCAGAGCTTAGACGGCATCTGCAAAACAGGGTGGTCAGAGCAATGTGTTTGAAATCGTGGGAAACAGTGGTGAATTTCGTGAGTGATAGCGCTGACGGACGTTGTAAAAAAGCTTTGTTGCACGTACGACAAGCTCTCGAATTTGGCCGAAACGTCGTTATCTCTGTGCTAGGTCTGTCGATAGACTCATGGCTTCCCCAGGAGATTCTTCTCATGCATGAGTATCTGAGTCCCGGCCGCTTCATCGATAGTGACCACCCTGCGGTGGTGGAGTTCGCTGAACGGTATCGTGGCAACAGCCGTGATCCGGTCGAGCAGGCAGTGAGTCTGTATTACGCTGTGCGTGAAGCGGTGCGCTACAACCCCTACACTTTCAGCCGTGATCCCGCGACCTTGCGTGGCAGTTATGCGCTGGCCACTGGCGAGAGCTACTGCGTGCCCAAAGCCACGTTATTGGCCGGGTGCGCGCGGCACTGTGGAATCGCGGCGCGGATTGGTCTTGCGGATGTGCGCAATCACCTGTCGACCCCACGCTTGATCGAGTTGCTCAAGAGCGACGTATTCGCCATGCACGGTTACACCGAGTTGTATTTGCAGGGGCGCTGGGTCAAGGCCACGCCGGCGTTCAACCAGAAACTTTGCGAGTTGTTCGATGTGCCGGCGCTGGAGTTCGACGGGATCAACGACAGCGTCTTCCACCCGTTCAATCGCCAGGGGCAACAGTCAATGGAGTACCTGGTCGACCATGGCCAGTTCGCCGATGTACCTGAGGTGTTCTTCTTCGAGTACCTGGAAAAGCTCTACCCACACTTATTCAACGATCAGTCACCGGCATTGCTGGGGGATATGCAGAGCGATTTGAGTCGTGCCTGATCCGGCGTAGACTGCCCCGGCATTCATCCATTGAGGAGCGGTCATGCTGAAGATCTGGGGTCGGAAAAATTCGTCGAATGTCAGAAAGGCACTGTGGTGCGCCGAGGAACTCGGGCTGACTTACCAAACGCAGGATGCGGGCGGGGCTTTTGGTGTGGTCGACACGCCGGAATACCGGGCGATGAACCCCAATGGCCGCATTCCGGTGATTGAAGACGACGGATTTGTGCTGTGGGAGTCCAATACCATCGTGCGTTACCTGGCTGCCCGTCACGCGGCGGGTTCGAACTGGTCCCCGTCCGATGTGCAGGCCCGGGCGAGTGCGGAAAAGTGGATGGACTGGACCACTTCGTCGTTTGCCGAACCTTTTCGCCACGTGTTCTGGGGCGTATTGCGCACCCCGGCAGATCAGCAGGATTGGGTCGCGATCAACGCGGCGCAGAAAATCTGCGAGCAATTGCTGTCGATGGTCGACCAGGCATTGGCGCAGAAGCCGTATTTGTCCGGCGACGAGATCGGCGTGGGCGATATTCCGTTGGGTAGCTTTATCTATGCCTGGTTCGAGATGCCCATCGAGCGAGCGCCAATGCCTCATCTGCAAGCCTGGTATGCGCGCCTGAAACAACGCCCGGCTTATCAAAAAGCGGTCATGACCGCGTTGACTTAATACTGACTATCAACACACTTGACTGTACTTGTGCGGCATCGCCAAGCACCATTGCGTTCATGCGCCGCGGTGGCATGGGTCGCCGCTCGCCCTTATTCATTCCTGACTTCCCTTCTTGGTGCGTAAATCCGATATGAGTTCTGCTCTGTCCATCCGGCAGCTAACCAAAACCTACGGCAACGGTTTCCAGGCCTTGAGTGGTATCGATCTGGATGTCGCCGAAGGTGACTTTTTCGCCTTGCTCGGCCCCAACGGTGCCGGCAAATCCACGACCATCGGCATTCTCTCGACCCTGGTGAACAAGACCAGCGGAACGGTGAATATCTTTGGACATGACCTGGACCGCAACCCGGCCGCGCTCAAGCGCTGCATCGGTGTGGTGCCGCAGGAATTCAATTTCAACCAGTTCGAAAAGACCTTCGACATTGTCGTGACTCAGGCCGGTTACTACGGTATCCCGCCCAAAGTCGCCAAGGAACGCGCAGAGCAATACCTGACTCAGCTCGGCCTGTGGGACAAGCGCGATGTGCCGTCACGTTCACTGTCGGGTGGCATGAAGCGTCGACTGATGATCGCGCGTGCGTTGGTGCATGAGCCGCGTCTGCTGATTCTCGACGAACCGACTGCTGGCGTGGACATCGAACTGCGCCGCTCGATGTGGAGCTTCCTCACCGAGTTGAACCAGAAAGGCATCACCATCATCCTCACCACGCATTACCTGGAAGAAGCTGAGCAGTTGTGCCGCAACATCGGCATCATCGACCACGGCACCATCGTCGAAAACACCAGCATGCGTAACCTGCTCAGCCAACTGCATGTCGAGACGTTCCTGCTGGACCTGAAGAACGACATGGCGATAGCCCCGCAGTTGAACGGCTATCCGACCCGCTTGCTCGACAGCCGCACCCTGGAAATCCAGGTCGACAAAGCCGTTGGTATTACCGCGTTGTTCGGTCAGTTGGCCATGCAGAACATTGAAGTATTGAGTCTGCGTAACAAAACCAATCGCCTCGAGGAGTTGTTCGTGTCTCTGGTGGAGAAAAATCTGGCGAAGGTGGCCGTATGAGTTCCGAACTGAAACCCAACCTCGTCGCGCTCAATACCATTGTTTATCGTGAGGTCCGGCGTTTTACCCGGATCTGGCCGCAGACCCTGCTGCCGCCAGCCATCACCATGGTTCTGTACTTTGTGATCTTCGGTAATCTGATCGGCCGGCAAATCGGTGACATGGGTGGCTTCACCTATATGGAATACATTGTGCCGGGCTTGATCATGATGTCGGTGATCACCAACGCCTACGGCAACGTGGTCTCGAGCTTCTTCGGCAGCAAATTCCAGCGCTCCATCGAGGAGCTGATGGTTTCGCCGGTGTCGCCGCACACCATTCTGATCGGCTACACCGTGGGCGGGGTGCTGCGCGGTCTGGCGGTGGGCGTGATTGTGACGCTGCTTTCGCTGTTCTTCACTCACCTGCAAGTTCACCATTTGGGGATTACCGTGCTGGTGGTGGTGCTGACGGCAACGATCTTTTCGCTACTGGGCTT
Organism: Pseudomonas frederiksbergensis; assembly: GCF_001874645.1. Lineage (NCBI taxonomy): Bacteria > Pseudomonadati > Pseudomonadota > Gammaproteobacteria > Pseudomonadales > Pseudomonadaceae > Pseudomonas > Pseudomonas frederiksbergensis. Next base: position 1,112,941 of record NZ_CP017886.1, on the reverse strand, counting down.
CATCAACGCGGTGTTTGCACGCAACTTCGACGATATTTCGATTATCCCGACGTTTGTGCTGACACCGTTGACCTACCTGGGCGGGGTGTTCTACTCGATCAGTCTGCTGCCACCCTTCTGGCAGACCGTATCGTTGGCCAACCCGGTGTTGCACATGGTCAACGCTTTCCGTTACGGCATCCTCGGCGTTTCGGACATCAAGATCAGCGTCGCCATTACCTTCATGCTGGTGGCAACCGTGGTGCTGTATATCGGTTGTGCGCGACTGCTGGTCAGCGGGCGCGGAATGCGCACCTAAACGCACATCTGCTCCAGCGCCTACGAATCAATAACGGCACCTAAAAGGTGCCGTTATTGCATTTCTACATCCGTCTTTGCTTGCGCCGCTTCCATAGCCGACTGACCCACCAGCGCCAGTAGGTCATGGTCAGGCAGTAGGCCAACGCGCCGAGCAGCAGGCCAACCACCACCGAGCCCAGCAGGAACGGTTGCCAAAGGGTCGACAGCTCACCGCTGATCCAATCCCAGGTCAGCTCATCCGGCAGGCTGCGGGCGGGTATATCCATCAGCCAGGCGCCGGCTTGATAGGTGAAGAAAAACACCACGGGCATGGTGATCGGGTTGGTCAGCCAGACCAGACTCACCGCGATCGGAATATTGCCGCGCACCCAAATGGCAAGCATTGCCGCCACCAGCATTTGCAACGGAATCGGTAGAAAAGCGGCGAACACCCCAATGGCCATGGCGCGCGCAACCGAATGCCGATTGAGGTGCCAGAGGTTCGGGTCATGCAGCAGCGTGCCGAGAAAGCGTAAGGATTTGTGTTCTCGAATGCGGGTCGGGTCTGGCATGTAACGTTTGAATAAGCGCCGGGGCATAAGGCTTCTCGGTCAGTTCAAGCGGCAAGTATGCCCGGATTCTACTGAGCGCCAATTCAGACTTTGTGACAATTAATAAACGCGGACTTTTGTAACTCGGCTAATCCAAGAGAGGGGACTCTCAAGGACGAGCTAATGCGCACAGGGATGTTGGCGCTCGCGTCGGGTCTGTTGACCTTGCGTTTTTTACCGGTGCTGCCACCGGTCGGGTTACTGCTGTTGTTACCCGTACTGGCATTGATGCTGTTGCCGTTTCGCACATACCCGCTGGCGTTTTTTCTGTTCGGCTTCAGCTGGGCGTGCGCCAGTGCGCACTGGGCGTTGAATGATCGTTTGGCATCGGGCCTCGACGGGCAAACCCGCTGGGTCGAGGGGCGAGTTGTCGGCTTGCCGCAGAACACTCAAGGTGTGGTGCGTTTCGAGTTGGCTGATAGCGAGTCGCGGCGCACACGATTGCCGGGTTTGATGCGGTTGGCCTGGTACGACGGTCCGGCTGTCAACAGTGGCGAGCGTTGGCGACTGGCGGTGAAATTGAAGCGCCCCACGGGGTTGCTCAATCCGCAGGGCTTTGATTACGACGCCTGGCTGTTGGCGCAACGCATCGGTGCCACAGGCAGCGTCAAAGATGGACAGTTACTCCGACCTGCGCAAGGGGCCTGGCGTGATGCTGTTCGCCAGCGCTTGCTGGCGGTCGATGCTCAAGGGCGCGCGGGAGCGTTGGCGGCGCTGGTGCTGGGTGACGGGTCCGGCCTGAGCAGCGAAGACTGGCGCGTATTGCAAGACACCGGCACCGTGCATTTACTGGTGATTTCCGGGCAGCACATTGGATTGCTGGCCGGGATGGTTTATCTGCTGATTGCCGGATTGGCGCGTTACGGGCTGTGGCCGCAGACGTTGCCCTGGCTGCCGTGGGCCTGCGGCATGGCATTCGCCGCAGCGCTCGGCTATGGGCTGCTGGCTGGTTTCGAGGTGCCGGTGCGCAGAGCCTGCGTGATGATCGGTCTGGTGCTGTTATGGCGCCTGTGGTTTCGCCATCTGGGTGCCTGGTGGCCCTTGCTGCTGGCGTTGAATACGGTGTTGTTGCTTGAGCCGCTGGCCAGTTTGCAACCGGGGTTCTGGCTGTCATTTGCAGCAGTGGCGGTGCTGATCTTTACCTTCGGCGGCCGCCTGGGCGCCTGGCGCTGGTGGCAAACCTGGACGCGCGCGCAATGGCTGATCGCGATAGGTTTGTGTCCGCTGCTGACGCTGCTGGGTTTGCCCATCAGCCTCAGTGGTCCGCTGACGAATCTGTTGGCGGTGCCCTGGATCAGCCTGATGGTGTTGCCCCCGGCCTTGCTGGGGACGTTGCTGCTGCCGCTGCCTTATGTCGGCGAGGGGCTGTTGTGGCTCGCCGGCGGTTTGCTCGACGTTCTGTTCAGCGGTCTGGCATGGGTGGCCGGGCGGCTACCGGCATGGGTTGCCCCGGTGATTCCCCTTTGGGTCTGGGGGATAAGTACTTTCGGCGCTTTTCTACTGTTGCTGCCCAAAGGCCTGCCCATGCGGTTGTTGGGCTGGCCGATGCTCCTGTTGATCGTGTTCCCGCCGCTCAGAACCGTACCTGACGGCATGGCTGAAATCTGGCAGCTGGACGTCGGCCAGGGCCTGGCCATCGTGGTCCGCACTCGCCATCACGCGTTGCTCTACGACGCCGGCCCGCGCTTCGGTGATTTCGATCTGGGCGAGCGGGTGGTGTTGCCATCGTTGCGCAAGCTCGGTATGCACAAGCTGGATGTGATGCTGATCAGTCATGCCGATGCCGATCACGCGGGTGGCGCACGCTCGGTCTCAAATGGATTGCCGGTGGCGCAGGTACTCAGCGGTGATCCCGAAGCGCTGCCGGCCGAGTTGCACGCGCAAGCCTGTGAGAGCGGTCAGCGCTGGGAGTGGGATGGTGTGAGTTTTGCGCTCTGGCAATGGTCCGAGGCGAGCGAAAGCAATCAGAAATCCTGCGTCCTGCAGATCGAAGCCAACGGCGAGCGTCTGTTGTTGACGGGCGACATCGACGCCCGAGCCGAGCAGGCGTTGCTCGAAACTCCGCTGGCGGTCGCGACCGACTGGCTACAGGCGCCGCATCACGGCAGTCACAGCTCATCGTCTATGGCCTTTCTCATGGCATTGGCACCCAAAGCCGTGCTGATTTCCCGCGGGCACGACAACTCGTTCGGTCATCCCCATCCGCAAGTGCTGGCGCGCTATCGCCGGTTGGGCATGCAGGTATATGACAGCGCCGAGCAGGGCGCCTTGCGGTTGCGTCTGGGGGCGTTTGAGCTGCCCGAATCGCTGCGCCAGCAACCCCGTTTCTGGCGCGACCCGCCGTCCATCAAATAGCCGCCACTCATCAACGCGGCCCGCCATGCGACGCACGGTCTGCGGTGTGCCGGGCCTCTATGTCGAGTCTGTATGTTAAAGTGGCGGACTTTTTCGAGGGGACTGTCACTGTGTGGGAATTGGTCAAATCCGGCGGCTGGATGATGCTGCCGATCATTCTGAGTTCCATCGCGGCAATGGCGATCGTTGCCGAGCGTCTGTGGACCCTGCGGGCCAGCCGTGTGACCCCGGAGCACTTGCTCGGGCAGGTCTGGGTCTGGATCAAGGACAAGCAACTCAACAAAGAAAAACTCAAGGAACTGCGCGCCAACTCGCCGTTGGGCGAGATCCTCGCGGCGGGCCTGGCCAACTCCAGGCATGGTCGCGAGATCATGAAAGAGTGCATCGAAGAGGCCGCTGCCCGGGTGATCCACGAGCTGGAACGCTACATCAACGCGCTGGGCACCATCGCCGCCATGGCGCCGTTGCTGGGGCTGCTCGGCACGGTGTTGGGCATGATCGATATCTTCAGTTCGTTCATGGGCACGGGCATGACCACCAACGCTGCGGTGCTGGCCGGCGGTATTTCCAAAGCCTTGATCACCACGGCTTCGGGTCTGATTGTCGGTATCCCGTCGGTGTTCTTCCACCGGTTCCTGCAACGACGGATCGATGAACTTGTTGTGGGCATGGAGCAGGAAGCCATCAAGTTGGTTGAAGTGGTGCAGGGCGACCGTGACGTCGATCTGGCTGAGGGCAAAGCGTGAAATTCCGCCGCAAGCAACGGGAGAACGTGGACATCAACCTCGTGTCGCTGATCGACGTGGTGTTTGTCCTGCTGCTGTTTTTCGTCGTGACTACCACCTTTACCCGTGAAACCCAGCTGCGCGTCGATCTGCCGGAAGCCGTCAGCGGGTCGCCCGCCGAAGATCAGCAGATCAAGCAACTGGATATCGCCATCAGCGCCGACGGGGTGTTCTCGGTCAACAACCAGTTGTTGCCGAAGAACGATCTGGCCAGCCTGATCGACGCCTTGAAGAAAGAGTCGAATGGTGACACTAACGCGCCGCTGTCCATCAGCGCCGATGGCAAAACCCAGCACCAGGCGGTCATCACCGCGATGGATGCCGCGGGCAAGCTGGGTTTCACGCACTTGCGCATGACCACCGTTGAGGCGGCGCCGACGCCCTGATGGCCATGTCCGATCGTTTGCTCGCCGCCTGGTACGCCGGTCATCCGGCACTGAAACTATTGCAGCCACTGGAATGGCTGTACCGGCGCGTGGTCACGGCCAAGCGCGAACGGTTTCTGGCTGGCGAGGGCGGGATCTACCAGCCGCCCGTCCCGCTGATCGTCGTCGGTAACATTACCGTCGGCGGTACCGGCAAGACGCCGTTGATTCTGTGGATGATCGAACACTGCCAGCGCCGCGGCCTGCGGGTTGGCGTGGTCAGCCGTGGTTATGGCGCCAAACCGCCGCAACTGCCCTGGCGGGTCGACGCCGGGCAGAGCGCAGCCATCGCTGGCGACGAACCGCTGTTGATCGTCCAGCGAACTGGCGTGCCGTTGATGATCGATCCGGATCGCAGTCGAGCCGTGCAGGCACTGCTGGCCGCCGAGCCGCTGGATCTGATTCTGTCTGACGATGGCATGCAACATTACCGTCTGGCACGCGATCTTGAGCTGGTGCTGATCGATGCCGCACGCGGACTGGGCAATAAACGCTGCCTGCCGGCGGGCCCTCTGCGAGAGCCGGTCGAACGCCTGCAAAGCGTTGATGCGCTGCTCTACAACGGCGCCACGGCAGATCGAGACGACGGCTTTGCCTTCCAGCTGCAACCGACCGCGCTGGTCAACCTGCTGACGGGCGAACGCCGCTCGCTTGAGCATTTCCCCGCTGGCCAGGCCCTGCACGCGGTGGCCGGAATCGGTAATCCGCAACGTTTCTTCAACACCCTTGAAACGCTACACTGGCAGCCTGTTGCACATGCTTTTGCCGACCACGCCGAGTACAGCGCGGCGGCCTTGAATTTCACACCGCCACTGCCGTTGGTGATGACCGAGAAGGATGCGGTGAAATGCCGAACCTTCGCGGCCGCCGACTGGTGGTATCTGGCGGTCGATGCGGCGCCATCGCCGGCCTTCGTGGCCTGGTTCGATACGCAGTTGATGCGGCTGTTGCCCGCGCGTCTTTTGCCTTAAAACGCTTTTATCCAGGGAATGCTCATGGACACCAAATTGCTCGACATCCTCGCTTGCCCGATCTGCAAAGGTCCGCTCAAGCTCAGCGCCGATAAAACCGAGCTGATCAGCAAAGGCGCCGGTCTGGCTTATCCGATTCGTGATGGCATTCCGGTGATGCTCGAAAGCGAAGCGCGCACCCTGACTGCCGACGAGCGTCTGGATAAATGAGCACTGCCTTCACCGTTGTGATTCCGTCGCGTTTTGCTTCCACCCGTCTGCCGGGCAAGCCTCTGCAAATGATTGCCGGCAAGCCGATGATCCAGCACGTTTGGGAACAGGCGAGCAAAAGCAGCGCGCAACGGGTGGTGGTCGCCACTGACGATGCGCGCATTGTCGAGGCCTGCAAGGCGTTTGGCGCTGAAGTGCTGATGACCCGCGAGGACCATAACTCCGGGACCGACCGTCTGGCTGAAGTGGCTAGCCAACTGGGCCTGGCAGCGGACGCTATCGTGGTCAACGTGCAGGGCGACGAGCCGTTGATTCCGCCGAGTGTGATCGATCAGGTTGCGGCCAACCTGGCGGCTCATACCGAAGCGCGCATGGCGACCCTGGCCGAGCCGATCGAAGACATTGAAACCCTGTTCAACCCTAACGTGGTCAAGGTTGTCAGCGATCTGAATGGCCTGGCGCTGACGTTCAGTCGCGCAACCTTGCCATGGGCGCGGGACGATTTCGCCAAGAGCTGCGAGCAACTGCCGGCTGGCGTACCTTACCGCCGCCACATCGGCATCTATGCCTATCGCGCCGGTTTCCTGCATGACTTCGTCAGCTGGGGCCCGTGCTGGCTGGAAAACACCGAGTGTCTGGAGCAGCTGCGTGCGCTCTGGCACGGGGTGCGGATTCACGTTGCCGATGCGCTGATTGCACCGCCTCCGGGTGTCGACACGGCTGAAGACCTCGAACGGGTTCGTCGCCTGCTGGAGGCCTGATGCGGGTTCTGTTCGTCTGCCTGGGCAACATCTGCCGTTCACCTACGGCTGAAGGCGTGCTGCGGCACAAACTGCGTGAAGCCGGTTTGGCCGAACAGGTCGAAGTGGCTTCGGCGGGCACGGGTGACTGGCACGTCGGCAAAGCGCCGGACAAACGCAGCCAGGCCGCCGCCCTGCGCCGTGGCTATGACCTGTCAGCGCAGCGCGCCCAACAGGTCACGCGTGCCGACTTTTCCAGCTACGACCTGATCCTCGCCATGGATCACAGCAACTTGCGCAACCTCAAGGCGTTGCAACCGGCCAAGGGCAAGGCAGAGCTGGATCTATTCCTGCGCCGCTATGCATCGAGCGTGGATGAAGTGCCGGATCCTTATTACGACGGCGATCAAGGCTTCGAGCAGGTGCTGGGCCTGATCGAACGCGCCAGCGATTTGCTGGTGATTGAATTGAAGGGACGCTTATGACTTTGCAGCTGCAATCGCAGGTTTCGCTGAAGCCGTTCAACAGCTTTGGCGTGGACGTCCGTGCGCAACTGTTTGCCGAAGCGCACAGCGACGCCGATGTGCGCGAGGCGCTGGCTTATTCGGCCGAGCACGCCGTGCCGCTGCTGGTGATCGGCGGTGGCAGCAACCTGCTGCTGACGGCGGACATTGCAGCGCTGGTGCTGCGCATGGCCACTCGTGGCATTCGAGTGTTGAGTGACAACGGCCGTCAGGTCGTGATCGAGGCCGAGGCCGGCGAAAGCTGGCACCCGTTTGTTCAATGGACCTTGGCACAGGGCCTGTCGGGCCTTGAGAACCTCAGCCTGATCCCCGGCACGGTCGGTGCCGCGCCGATGCAGAACATCGGGGCCTACGGGGTCGAGATCAAGGATGTGTTCGCCGGTCTGACCGCGCTGGACCGCCAGACCGGCGAGCTGCGCGATTTCACTCTGGCCGAGTGCAACTTTGCCTACCGTGACAGCCTGTTCAAGCAGCAAGTCGGCCGCTGGTTGATCCTGCGGGTGCGTTTTGCCGTGGACCGCGTCGAGCATTTGCATCTGGAATACGGCCCGGTTCGTCAGCGCCTGACCGAGCAAGGCATCGATCATCCAACCGCGACCGATGTCAGTCAGGCGATTTGCAGCATTCGCAACGAGAAGCTCCCCGACCCGGCGGTGCTCGGCAATGCCGGCAGCTTCTTCAAGAACCCGCTGGTATCAAACGTGCTGGCAGCGCAAATCCGCCTTGAGCATCCGGGGCTGGTCGGTTATCCACAAGCGGATGGCCGGGTCAAATTGGCGGCCGGCTGGTTGATCGAGCAGGCGGGCTGGAAGGGCTTTCGTGATGGTGACGCCGGCGTGCATCATTTGCAGTCGTTGGTGCTGGTCAACTACGGTACGGCCACCGGGCTTGAGCTGCTCAACCTGGCACAGCGGATCCAGAAAGACATCGCCGAGCGCTTCAATGTCGAGCTGGAGATGGAGCCGAATCAGTATTGAGCTACGCTCCTCTGCTGAATTCAGAGCCCTGCAGACCTACCTTGGTTGCAGGGCTTTTTTGTTAATGCTGAGTTAACTTAGCCTGCTAACGATGCAATCATTTGCTCCATAACCCTACCCATATGCGGGCGTGCCCATGATTACCCTGAAGCTCAATGGTCAAGATCATCAGCTCGACGTCACCGAGGACATGCCGCTGCTCTGGGCGATCCGCGATGTGGCCGGTTACAGCGGCACCAAATTCGGTTGCGGCATGGGCCTGTGTGGCGCCTGCACGATCCATATTGATGGCGCCCCGGCGCGCAGCTGCATCACACCCATCGGTTCGGTGATCGGGCAGGGCGTCAGCACCATCGACAATCTGCACAGCGATCCGGTCGGCCAGGTCGTCCAGCAAGCCTGGCTCGACACGGCGGTTGCCCAGTGCGGCTTTTGCCAGGGCGGGCAGATCATGTCGGCCACCGCGCTGCTCAAGACCAACCCCAATCCCAGCGATGAGCAGATAGAACAAGCGGTGGTCGGCAATATCTGCCGCTGCGGCACGTACAATCGCATCAAGACCGCGATCCGTCAGGCCTCCACTCATTTGCAGGAGAGCACGGCATGAGCCAGTTACCACATGATTTCGTGCTGAGTAATCTCAGCCGTCGTGGTTTTCTCAAAGGTATTGGCGCCACCGGTGCACTGGTGCTGGCGGCCAGTTGGGGCTGGCAGGACGCGTTCGCCGAAGAGAAGAAGTTCGGCGCCGCCGGCATGCCCAACGGCTGGATCGATGATCCCAAGGTCTACGTGAGTATTGCCGCCGACGGCAGTGTGACAGTGGTCTGCAACCGTTCGGAAATGGGCCAGGGTGTGCGCACCAGTTTGAGCATGGTGGTTGCCGATGAGCTGGACGCCGATTGGGCGATGGTCAAAGTCCAGCAGGCGCCGGGTGATGAAGTGCGCTTCGGCAACCAGGACACCGACGGCTCGCGCAGCATGCGCCATTGGTACGAGCCGATGCGCCGTTGCGGTGCTGCCGCACGGACGATGCTTGAACAAGCTGCGGCCGATCAGTGGAAAGTCCCTGTTGGCGAGTGCCGCGCCCAATTGCACAAAGTCATTCACTCGCCAACCGGGCGTGAGCTCGGTTACGGCCAGCTCGCCGTCGCTGCGGGTGCGCTGGCAGTGCCTGCCCGTGACAGCCTGCGGCTCAAGCAGCCGTCGGAATTCCGTTATATCGGTAAGGAAGGAACCAAGGCTATCGACGGTGCGGACATTGTCAATGGTCGCGCGGTCTACGGTGCCGACGTGCATTTTGACGGCATGCTGTTCGCCACCGTGGCGCGGCCGGCGGTGTATGGCGGCAAGGTCAAATCCTTCGATGCCAGCGCGGCGCTGAAAGTCCCGGGAGTGGTCAAGGTCATCCAGATTGAAAGTCGCCCATTGCCTTCGGAGTTCCAGCCGTTGGGCGGGCTGGCGGTGATTGCCAGCAATACCTGGGCGGCGATTAAAGGGCGTGAGGCATTGAAGATCGAGTGGGATGACGGCGCCAATGCCGGTTACGACTCGATTGCCTACCGCAAAGAGCTGGAAGCCGCAGCCCTGAAACCGGGCAAAGTGGTGCGCAGCACCGGCAACATCGAAGAGGCCATGAACAGCGCCGACAGCAGTCTGGAGGCGGCCTATTACTTGCCGCATCTGGCGCAGTCGCCGATGGAACCGATGGTCGCCATTGCGCGTTTCAAGGACGGTCATTGCGAAGCCTGGGCGCCGAGTCAGGCCCCGCAAGTGACCCGCGAGCGCATCGCCGAACGCCTGGGCATTCCGTTCGACAAGGTCACGGTCAACGTCACCTTGTTGGGCGGTGGTTTCGGTCGCAAGTCCAAGCCGGATTTCATTCTGGAAGCAGCGATCCTGGCCAAGGAATTTCCCGGCAAGGCTGTGCGCGTGCAATGGACTCGCGAAGACGACATTCACTGTTCGTACTTTCATACCGTCTCGGCGGAATACCTCAAGGCCAGCCTGAACAAGGACGGCATGCCGTCCGGTTGGTTGCACCGTACCGTGGCACCGAGCATCACCGCGTTGTTCGCGCCAGGCATGAATCACGAAGCGGCCTTCGAGTTGGGCATGGGCTTTACCAACATGGCCTACGCGATTCCCAACGTGCGCCTGGAAAACCCTGACGCGGCGGCCCATACCCGGGTCGGTTGGTATCGTTCGGTGTCGAACATCCCTCACGGTTTCGCGATTCAGAGTTTTGTCGACGAGTTGGCGCACAAAGCCGGACAAGACCCGCTGAAGTACCAGATCAAGCTCTTGGGACCGGACCGTCAGATCGATCCGCGAACCCTGAGTGAAGAGTGGAATTACGGCGAATCCCCTGAGTACTATCCAATCGATACGGCGCGCCTGCGTGGCGTTCTGGAAGCGGCGGCCAAGGGCGCCGGTTGGGGGCGCAAACTGCCCAAAGGGCGCGGGTTGGGCCTGGCGGTGCATTACAGCTTTGTCACCTACGTGGCGGCGGTGATCGAAGTTGAAGTCAAAGACGACGGCACGTTGATCGTGCACAAGGCTGATATCGCGGTGGATTGCGGCCCGCAGATCAATCCGGAACGGATTCGCTCGCAGTTTGAAGGCGCCTGCGTGATGGGCCTGGGTAATGCGGTGCTGGGGGAAATCAGCTTCAAGGATGGCAAGGTCCAGCAGGACAACTTCCACATGTACGAAGTGGCGCGCATGTCCCTGGCGCCGAAAGAGGTGGCGGTGCATTTGGTCACGCCACCGGGCAACGTGCCGCTGGGCGGTGTCGGTGAACCGGGCGTGCCGCCCATCGCTCCGGCGCTGTGCAATGCGATCTTCGCCGCCACCGGCAAGCGTATTCGCAGTTTGCCGGTGCGCTACCAGTTGCAGGGCTGGCAGCAGGCCAAAGCCTGATGAGTCGCGTTGACCGGAAGGTGGGCGCGATCATTCTCGCGGCTGGGCAGGGCAGTCGTTATCGGCAAGTGGCCGGTGCCGATCAGGACAAGTTGATGGCCCTGTGCGAAGGGCGTGACGGTGTTGCGCAGCCGGTGATCGAACAGGTGCTGCGCAATCTGCCGGCGTGTGTCGAAACACGGTTGTTGGTAACCACTTCAGATCGTCCAGAGGTTGCACGGCTGGCCCGGGCTTATGGCTGCCAGGTGCTGCTGTTGGCGTCGGCGGGCATGGGGGACAGCATTGCAGCAGCGGTCGCTGCGTGTGCGGCGCTTGATGGCTGGCTGGTGGTGCTGGGGGATATGCCGTTTATCCTGCCGTCGAGCATTGAGCGGATTGTTGAGGCGATTGAGGTCGATACCATCAGCGTGCCAGTGCAGGGCGGCGTGTTTGGGCATCCGGTGGGGTTTGGGCGTTCGTTTGGTGCGGCGCTGATGGCGTTGTCCGGTGATCGTGGGGCCAAGCCGTTGTTTGCGTCGGCGAAAGTTGTTGAGGTGTCGGTGGAGGATCCAGGAGTGTTGTGGGATGTGGATGTGCCAGAGGCGTTGAAATTTGCGTAACGATTACAAGGTTGCAGCCTGCGGCAGCTTCTACAGGATGTTTGTATGCCTGCGACGTACCCTCGTAGGCGCCGCCGAAGGCTGCGATCTGTTGATCTTGTTTTGAACAAAAAAAAGCCCCGCCTGGGTTACCAGGCGGGGCTTTTTAGTGGCTGATGGAATCAGACGAGGGGTTTAGGCTCGTGTTCTTTTTCCAGGGCCTCAGGTTTTTGCTCTACCACTTCTTCGACGGAACGCAGGTTTTCGTCGATGGTTGGGGTAGCAGGCTCGGCAGCAACAGCCGGTGCAGCAGTGGCAGCCAGTTCGGCTTCCTTCTGCAGACGTTCGGCTTCACGCTTGCGGCGGCGCACTTCACGTGGGTCGTTCGGCGCACGACCGTTTTCGGTCAGGGCGCTGACAGGCGCTGCTTCAACAACCGGTACTACCACTTCGGCAACCACTGGCGCGGCTACTGGAGCAGGTTCGGCAGCCACAATGACAGGGGCAACCACTTCAGCAACGGGGGCTGGAGCTTCGACAGCCGCAGTCTCTGCAACCCAGTTGAACGCGGTTTGCTCTTCGCGAACCTCTGGCGCTTTTTCAGTGACCGGAGCTTCAGCCACAGGCTCGGCAGCGACTACTGGCTGTTGTTCTACAACAACGGCTGGTTCAGCAGTCGCGTGAACTTCAGGCTGTGCTTCACGAACCGGAGCCACTTCTACGGCAGGAACGACTGGCGCTTCAACCGGGGTAGTGGCTTCCACGACTGGGGCTTCAACCTGAGCAACTTCCTGAGCGGCGTCTTGAGCCACGGCGGTAGCGCGTTCAGCTTGCTGGTGAGCCTGGGCTTCAGCTGGAGCGCTGATCACAGTGCTGGCAACAGCGGCGGTAACGGCCAGGCCGGCAGCCAGTTCAGCGCCTGTTGGCTCTTCGCCGGTTTCGGACTCTTCCGAGCCTTCGATCACGTTGCCGTTGGCATCGCGTTGACGCTCGCGACGGTTGCTGCGACGACGCTGACCACGGGAGCGGCGGCGTGGACGATCGCCTTCGGCGTTGTCCTGACCGTCTTCCAGCAGTTGTTCTTCGCTGGTCGGCAGTTCTTCTTCGGCGACGGCAGCAGCGGCTTGCTCGGCACGTGGTTGACGTTCTTCACGCGGTGGGCGTGGAGCGCGCTCTTCACGTGGCTGACGAGCCGGACGCTCTTCAGCAACGGCAACAGTGACAGCAGCGGCAGCGGCTGGAGCAGTATCCAGTGGTTCACGCAGTTCACGAACCGGGCGCTCTTCGCGCTCGCCACGTGGCTTGCGATCTTCACGAGGCGCGCGTGGTGCGCGTTCTTCACGCGGTGCACGTGGTGCGCGTTCTTCGCGAGCTACCGCCGGGGTCTCTTCACGGGCTTCGCGTGGTTGGCGCTCTTCACGCGGTTCGCGTGGTGCGCGTTCTTCACGAGGGGCGCGTTCTTCGCGTGGCTTGCGTTCTTCATCGCGGCGACCGTTACGGTTGCGGCTCTGCTGACGACCATTGCGACGCTCTTCGTTGCGTGCCGGACGCTCGGTAGCTGGTTTTTCAACCACAACTGGAGCGGCTGGCTCTTCCTTGGTGGCGAACAGGCTGACCAGAGACTTCACCAGGCCTTTGAACAGGCTTGGCTCGGGGGCGGCGACCGGAGCAGCAACCGGGGCGACAGCGACTTCGGTCGGAACCGGAGCGTTGGCGCGGGCTGGAGCAGTTTTTACGGCAGCTTCCTGGCGAACCAGAGTGCGGGTGGCGGCGGCCGGTTGAACTTCTTCCACTTCAGCAGCGGCAGCAGCGATTTCGTAGCTGGACTGGTTGGTGTGAGCTTCCGGGCTGTCATCGCGCAGACGCTGAACTTCGAAGTGCGGCGTTTCGAGGTGATCGTTCGGCAGGATGACGATGCGGGCACGGGTGCGCAGTTCGATCTTGGTAATCGAGTTGCGTTTTTCGTTCAGCAGGAACGCAGCGACTGGAATAGGCACTTGTGCGCGAACTTCGGCGGTGCGGTCTTTCAGGGCTTCTTCTTCGATCAGGCGCAGAATTGCCAGCGACAGCGATTCAACGTCACGGATGATGCCGGTGCCGTTGCAGCGTGGGCAGACGATGCCGCTGCTTTCGCCCAGCGATGGACGCAGGCGCTGACGGGACATTTCCAGCAGGCCGAAGCGCGAGATGCGACCGACTTGCACGCGAGCGCGGTCGGCTTCCAGGCATTCGCGGACTTTCTCTTCCACGGCGCGCTGGTTCTTGGCCGGGGTCATGTCGATGAAGTCGATGACGATCAGGCCGCCGATGTCGCGCAGGCGCAACTGACGGGCGATTTCTTCGGCGGCTTCAAGGTTGGTCTGCAGAGCGGTTTCTTCGATGTCGCTGCCTTTGGTGGCGCGCGCCGAGTTGATGTCGATAGACACCAGGGCTTCGGTCGGATCGATAACGATGGAGCCGCCGGAAGGCAGTTCAACGACGCGCTGAAAGGCGGTCTCGATCTGGCTTTCGATCTGGAAGCGGTTGAACAGCGGAACGCTGTCTTCGTACAGCTTGATCTTGCTGGCGTACTGCGGCATCACCTGGCGGATGAAGGTCAGGGCTTCGTCCTGGGCTTCAACGCTGTCGATCAGCACTTCGCCGATGTCCTGGCGCAGGTAGTCGCGGATCGCACGGATGATCACGTTGCTTTCCTGGTAGATCAGGAATGGCGCGGAACGGTCCAGCGAGGCTTCTTTGATGGCGGTCCACAGTTGCAGCAGGTAGTCGAGGTCCCACTGCATTTCTTCGCTGCTGCGGCCAAGGCCGGCAGTGCGCACGATCAGACCCATGTCAGCCGGGGCAACCAGGCCGTTCAGGGCTTCACGCAGTTCATTGCGCTCTTCACCTTCGATGCGACGGGAGATACCGCCGGCACGCGGGTTGTTCGGCATCAATACCAGGTAACGACCGGCCAGGCTGATGAAGGTGGTCAGGGCGGCGCCCTTGTTGCCACGTTCTTCTTTTTCGACCTGAACGATGACTTCCTGGCCTTCGCTCAGAACGTCCTTGATGTTGACGCGGCCTTCAGGAGCTTTCTTGAAGTATTCGCGGGAGATTTCTTTAAGGGGCAGGAAGCCGTGGCGCTCAGAGCCGAAATCGACAAAGGCAGCCTCAAGGCTTGGTTCGATACGAGTAATCCGGCCTTTATAGATGTTGGCCTTCTTCTGCTCGCGTGCACCGGATTCGATATCCAGGTCGTAGAGGCGCTGGCCGTCTACCAGTGCAACACGCAACTCTTCGGGTTGAGTTGCGTTAATCAGCATTCTTTTCATGTAGTACCGTCGGTTTCCGGGCTGCCGGAAACGGCGTTCGGCACACACGACTTCTCACGGTCGGTGTCAGGTGCGTCAGGAGTGGTTGGCCACTCCCGTGTCTAGCGAGGTTCGACCAATTGGGTCGGCGTCGCGACGTACGCGTCCTGCTTGCTGTGGCTACTTAAGCACTCAGTCAGGAGGAGGAATCAACCGGCGACTGTGGACGAGATGAAGCGTCTAAATATAAGCCTAGTGCTACACAGTCCGACGGTTGTGCATCTCCACCCTACACGTATCCCTGATAATTCGGGTGCTGCCGCGCGCAGAATCCGCAGCGGGTTGGCATTTACCGTGTTCTCCAATGGGGAGTTCACGCTCATGGCTACACAAGACTGGGTGAGAGCTGTTTTGCTAGCACTCAGCTTGTAACAGGCGTTGTTTCCGAAGCATTCGCTCAAGGGCTGGTTCGGGACTGACTGCACTTTGTGAACTGGCCGTAAATATCGGCGCATCAGACGAGTGGTTACTCTGTTGCTGCGCTCGCTTCAGGCCTCATGTCACCTGCGCTTGTTACAATCACGAACCTTCCAATCGTTGCGAAAGCCCCGTAGGACGGCCTCGCGTCCTGATGAATTGCGTTGGTCAGGGCCGGCAATCTGCCGTTTGTCCTCTGTCCAGGCCGCTTTTGGCGGCGTTCGCGACTATAGCAGCAATGATTAAGTGCTTCAATTCCATAAAAAATTGTTATCATTCGCGGCATGACGACTACTGCCCCCTCGACTCCAAGCGTACAACTGCTTGAGGTCTCGCCGGAATATGCCGGCCAACGTATTGATAACTTCCTTCTTGCTCGGCTCAAAGGCGTGCCCAAGACCTTGATTTATCGCATTTTGCGTAAAGGCGAAGTGCGAGTGAACAAAGGTCGGATCAAGCCCGAGTACAAGCTGCAGGCGGGCGACATTGTGCGCGTGCCGCCGGTGCGTGTGCCGGAGCGCGACGAGCCTGTGCCATTGGCGCAAGGTTTGTTGCAGCGCCTCGAGGCCTCGATTGTTTTCGAAGACAAGGCGCTGATCGTGATCAACAAGCCCGCCGGGATTGCTGTGCACGGTGGTAGCGGCCTGAACTACGGGGTGATCGAAGCCTTTCGTCAATTGCGCCCGGACGCCAAGGAGCTGGAGCTGGTTCATCGGCTGGACCGCGATACCTCCGGTCTGCTGATGATCGCGAAGAAGCGCAGCATGCTGCGCCATCTGCACGCCGCCTTGCGTGGCGATGGTGTTGACAAGCGCTACATGGCGCTGGTTCGCGGCAATTGGGCTACTTCCATCAAGAGCGTTCGAGCGCCGTTGCAGAAGAGTAATCTGCGTTCCGGCGAGCGAATGGTGGAAGTGGACGAGGAGGGCAAGGAAGCGCTGACCCTGTTCAAGGTGCTGCGCCGCTTTGGCGACTTCGCAACCATGGTCGAAGCCAAGCCTGTGACCGGCCGTACTCACCAGATTCGCGTCCATACCCTGCACGCCGGTCATTGTATCGCCGGCGATACCAAGTACGGCGACGAGGGCTTCTCCAAGGAAATTCGTGATCTGGGTGGCAAGCGCCTGTTCCTGCACGCTTACATGCTCACCGTACCGCTGCCTGATGGTGGCGAGTTGAAGCTTCAGGCTCCTGTCGATGAAATGTGGGCCAAGACCGTGGAGCGCCTGAGTGTCGCACCCTGAGTACAAGCTGCTGATCTTCGATTGGGATGGCACGCTTGCTGATTCCATTGGTCGGATTGTCGAGGCGATGCATGTGGCGTCGCAGCGGTCCGGTTTTCAGTTGCGCGATGATTTTGCCGTCAAAGGCATTATAGGTCTGGGGTTGCCGGAAGCGATTCGCACCCTGTACCCGAAGATCGGCGATGACGAGCTAGTGGCGTTTCGTCAGCACTATGCGGATCACTACATCGCGTCGGAGGCCGTGCCTTCGCCGTTGTTTGAGGGTGTGGTCGAGTCGCTTGCGGCGTTTCGTGCTGAGGGTTATCACCTGGCTGTGGCAACCGGCAAAGCGCGTCGCGGGCTGGACCGCGTGCTCAAGTCCCATGGCTGGGAAGATTATTTTGATATCACTCGCGCCGCCGATGAAACCGCCAGCAAGCCGCACCCGTTGATGCTCGAGCAGATTCTGGCCCATTGCGACGTCCGCCCGGAGCAGGCGTTGATGGTGGGGGATTCGTCGTTCGATCTGCAGATGGCGCGCAACGCCGGGATGGATTCGGTTGCCGTCAGCTATGGTGCTCAGTCGATGGAAGCCTTGCGCGTGTTCGAGCCGCGCCTGGCCATTGATCATTTTTCGCAATTGCACGCCTGGCTGGGTCAGCGGGCCAATTAAGTTTTTGCCGGGGTGGATGGAATGACCGACGAATGGAAAGCGCCAGCCAAGGCCAGTGCTGAAGGCGGCGACGACAAGAGCTGGAAGCTGCTTGAGAAAACCCTGCTGGCTGGTGTGCAGGAGCAGCGTCGTTCGCGGCGTTGGGGGATATTCTTCAAGCTGCTGACCTTTGTTTACCTGTTTATCGCGCTGATTCTCTTTACGCCGCTGATGGATATTGAAAAAAGCGCGACTCGCGGGTCGGGCTACACCGCGTTGATCGAAGTCACCGGGATGATTGCCGACAAGGAGTCGGCCAGTGCTGACAACATTGTCGGCGGTTTGCGCGCGGCGTTCGAAGATCCGAAGGTCAAGGGCATCGTGCTGCGAATCAACAGTCCGGGCGGCAGTCCGGTGCAATCGGGTTATGTCTACGATGAGATTGGCCGTCTGCGTGCCCTGCATCCGGGTATCAAGGTTTATGCGGTGATTTCCGATCTCGGTGCTTCGGGGGCTTACTACATCGCGAGTGCGGCAGACCAGATCTACGCCGACAAGGCCAGTCTGGTGGGCTCAATTGGCGTGACGGCGGCCGGTTACGGGTTTGTCGGCACCATGGAGAAGCTCGGTGTCGAGCGTCGGACCTACACGTCGGGCGAGCATAAGTCGTTCCTCGATCCTTTCCAGCCGCAAAAGCCTGAAGAGACCAGGTTCTGGCAGGGTGTACTGGATACCACTCACCAGCAATTCATCGCCAGCGTCAAAAAAGGCCGTGGCGATCGCCTGAAAGACAAGGAACATCCAGAGTTGTTCTCCGGGCTGGTCTGGTCGGGCGAGCAGGCGCTGCCATTGGGCTTGATCGATGGTCTGGGCAGTGCCAGTTCGGTGGCGCGTGACGTGATCGGCGAGAAAGAGCTGGTCGACTTCACGATTCAAGAGTCGACGTTCGACCGCTTCTCGAAGAGGCTCGGCGCCAGCGTGGCTGAACAGTTGGCCATGTGGATGGGTTTTCAAGGCCCGGCATTGCGATAAATCTCTTTGATGCAAAAAAAGAACCGGCCTTCGTGGCCGGTTTTTTTAAGTCAAAAGATCGCAGCCTTCGGCAGCTCCTACGGTTGTACGCGATCCCATGTAGGCGCTGCCGAAGGCTGCGATCTTTTGATCTTCAGGGGATCTGCACGCCTTCTGCCAGCAGCATATCCACCAGGCGAATCAGCGGCAGGCCGACCAGGCTGGTGGCGTCCGGGCCTTCGGTGCGTTGAAACAGGCTCACGCCCAATCCTTCGGCCTTGAAGCTGCCAGCGCAGTCGTAGGGCTGTTCGGCGTGCAGATAGCGTTCAATGCTCGCCTGATCCAGTGTGCGCATGTGTACGGTGAAGGGGATGCAGTCGAGCTGGCAGTGGCCAGTCTGGCTGTTGAGCACTGCCAGGCCGGTCAGGAAGGTCACGCTGGCGCCACTGGCGGCCAATAATTGCTCGCGAGCCTTCTCGAAAGTGTGGGGTTTGCCAATAACGCGCCCGTCGAGCACGGCGACCTGATCCGAGCCAATAATCAAATGGGCAGTATGGCTGCTGGCCAGAGCCTGGGCTTTTTCATGGGCCAGGCGTTTTACCAGTTCGATGGCCGACTCTCCCGGCTGGTGGCTTTCGTCGATATCCGGTGAGCTGCAGGTAAATGGCAGTTGCAAGCGGGTCAGTAATTCGCGGCGATAGACCGAGCTTGAAGCAAGTAATAAAGGCAGCATGCGGCTCTCCAAAAGTCAGTCGTAAATTCTAGCGGGGCTTCCAAGTGACGGACAGGGCTGAATTTCCTTTGACATGGCTGGGTGCATCCCTATAATGCTGCGCCTATGTTGAATGACCCGATTCCACCTCACGTTGACCCGCGCAAATTGGCTGATCGTGGCACCACCCTTCAAGGTGAAATGCTGCTAGCCGATTTGGAGAGACTCTGCGACCCGCTTTCCGACACTGTCGGTACGGTGCAGGCTAAATTCGTTTTTGAGCGAGATGAACGTAAATCTGTGGTGATCCACAGTTTTATCGACACCGAAGTCAAAATGGTTTGCCAGCGTTGTCTTGAGCTGGTCACCCTGCCGATTCACAGCGAATGCAGTTATGCTGTGGTGAAGGAGGGTGCGAATACCCAGTCGTTGCCGAAAGGTTATGACGTGCTGGAACTGGGCGAAGATCCTTTGGATCTGCAGTCACTGATCGAGGAGGAGCTTTTGCTCGCCTTGCCCATTGTGCCTGCTCATCATCCGGAAGAATGCCAGCAGCCGGCGGGTCTCGATGAGCCCGAACCGAGCGAGGACGAGGTAACGCGGTCCAACCCGTTCAGTGTATTGGCGCAGTTAAAGCGTGACCCAAACGTTTAGGAGTTAATCAATTATGGCTGTTCAGCAGAACAAAAAATCCCGCTCCGCCCGTGACATGCGTCGTTCGCACGATGCTCTCGAGGCAAGCACCCTGTCCGTAGAAAAGACCACTGGTGAAGTTCACCTGCGTCACCACGTATCGCCAGAAGGCGTATACCGTGGCCGTAAAGTGATCGACAAGGGCGCTGACGAGTAATCCTTGTCCGCTCAAGTCATCGCGATTGACGCAATGGGCGGGGACTTCGGTCCCCGCAGCATTGTTCAGGCCAGCCTTGCTTGCCTGTCTGCTACGCCCTCGCTGCACCTGACCCTCGTCGGTCAACCCTCCCTTTTAGAAGAATTGATTGCCAGCCAGTCGGCTGTGGATCGCGCGCGCCTGACCATTGCGCCGGCCAGCGACGTCATTGGCATGGACGAAAAACCTTCCCAGGCCTTGCGTGGCAAACCGGACTCCTCGATGCGGGTTGCGCTTGAGCTGTTGCGCGATGGCAAGGTTCAGGCGTGTGTCAGTGCTGGCAATACCGGCGCACTGATGGCGTTGTCGCGTTATGTGCTCAAGACCTTGCCGGGTATCGATCGGCCGGCCATGGTGGCGGCGATCCCGACACAGCGCGGTTTTTGCCAGTTGCTCGATCTGGGGGCGAATGTCGATTGCAGTGCCGAGCACCTGTTCCAGTTCGCGGTGATGGGGTCGGTGGCGGCAGAAGCCTTGGGTATTGCTCGTCCGAAGGTCGCGTTGCTGAACATCGGCACGGAAGATATCAAGGGCAATCAACAGGTCAAGCTGGCGGCCACGCTCCTTCAAAACGCTCGCGGTCTGAATTACATCGGCTTCGTCGAGGGGGATGGCTTGTACCGTGGCGAGGCTGATGTGGTGGTCTGCGACGGTTTTGTCGGCAATATCCTGCTTAAATCCAGCGAAGGATTGGCGACCATGATTGCCGGGCGGATCGAGGCGTTGTTCAAGCGGAACCTGGCATCGAGAATGGTCGGGGCTTTGGCGTTGCCGCTGATGAGGCGCTTGCAGGCCGATCTGGCGCCTGCGCGACATAATGGCGCAAGCTTCCTCGGTTTGCAGGGGATCGTCGTTAAAAGTCACGGTTCGGCCGGTGTGCAGGGTTTTCAGAGTGCCATTCAGCGCGCCTTGATCGAGATTCAGGAGAACCTGCCGCAGCGGCTTCACGGTCGCCTCGAGGATTTGTTGCTTTAGGCATTTTCGCTCGACAATGCTTAAATGTGACCGCTCAGTTCAATTAGCCATCCAACTGTCAGTTTCTTGCGTCCAGCCGTACAGGACGTTAATTCTCCGACGACAAGATCATTAGGGGCTTGTTACATGTCTGCTTCCCTCGCATTCGTCTTTCCAGGACAGGGTTCGCAGTCCCTCGGCATGCTGGCCGAGTTGGGCGCACAACATCCGTTGATCCTCGAAACGTTCAAAGAAGCTTCCGATGCTCTGGGTTACGACCTGTGGGCACTGACCCAGCAAGGGCCGGAAGAGCAACTCAATCAAACCGACAAAACCCAACCGGCGATTCTCACCGCTTCGATTGCCCTGTGGCGTCTGTGGCTGGCTGAGGGCGGTGCGCGTCCGGCTTACGTTGCCGGTCATAGCCTGGGTGAGTACAGCGCGTTGGTCGCGGCCGGCAGCCTGAGTCTGGGCGACGCTGTGAAGCTGGTAGAGCGTCGCGGTCAGCTGATGCAAGAAGCGGTGCCGGCCGGGCAGGGCGGTATGGCCGCCATTCTCGGGCTGGACGACGCTGATGTGCTGGCTGCTTGTGCCGAAGCGGCGCAAGGGGATGTGGTCAGTGCGGTCAACTTCAACTCGCCGGGCCAGGTGGTGATCGCGGGTGCCAAGGCCGCTGTCGAGCGCGCCATCGAAGGTTGCAAGTCGCGTGGTGCCAAGCGCGCCATGCCGCTGCCGGTCAGCGTGCCGTCGCACTGCGAGCTGATGCGCCCGGCTGCCGAGCGTTTCGCCGAGTCGATTGCTGCGATCAACTGGCAGGCTCCGCAAATCCCGCTGGTACAGAACGTCAGTGCTGATGTGGCGCCGGATCTGGAAACCCTCACGCGCGATCTGCTCGAGCAGCTCTACAAGCCGGTTCGCTGGGTTGAGTCGGTCCAGGCGCTGGCCGCCAAAGGCGCTACTCAACTGGTTGAATGCGGTCCGGGCAAAGTCCTGGCTGGCCTGAACAAGCGCTGCGCCGAAGGCGTGTCGACCTCTAACCTGAACACCCCGGATGCTTTCGCTGCTGCTCGTGCAGCGTTGGCCTGAACTTAGGAGAAGCCTGCATGAGTCTGCAAGGTAAAGTTGCACTGGTTACCGGCGCGAGCCGTGGTATTGGCCAGGCTATCGCACTGGAACTGGGTCGTCAGGGCGCTATCGTGGTGGGTACCGCGACTTCCGCTTCGGGCGCTGAGCGCATCGCGGCAACCCTGAAAGAAAACGGCATTCAAGGCACTGGCCTTGAGCTCAATGTCACCAGCGACGAGTCCGTAGCGGCCGTGTTGGCAAGCATTCAGGAGCAGTTCGGTGCGCCGGCGATTCTGGTAAATAACGCCGGTATCACCCGCGATAACCTGATGATGCGCATGAAAGATGACGAGTGGCATGACGTCGTCGACACCAATCTGAACAGTCTGTTTCGCCTGTCCAAGGGTGTTTTGCGTGGCATGACCAAGGCGCGTTGGGGTCGAATTATCAGTATTGGTTCGGTTGTGGGTGCCATGGGCAACGCAGGCCAAGTAAACTATGCAGCCGCCAAGGCAGGTCTGGAAGGTTTCAGCCGGGCTCTGGCGCGTGAAGTGGGTTCGCGCTCGATTACGGTCAACTCGGTGGCCCCAGGGTTCATCGATACCGATATGACCCGCGAACTGCCGGAGGCGCAGCGTGAAGCCTTGCAGACGCAAATTCCGCTGGGCCGTCTGGGGCAAGCTCAAGAGATCGCGTCCGTGGTCGCTTTTCTTGCGTCGGACGGTGCGGCTTACGTGACTGGGGCTACAATCCCGGTGAACGGCGGGATGTACATGAGTTAAATGTGACGGATTGCTTCAAAAAAATGTCATACGAGCTGTCTAAAATCCGTTATAAAGCTGCAATCTATTTATAGGCAGAGGGTCGTCAGGGTTTGAGGAGTGAAGCTTTCAGTTGAAAAACTGAAAAGCCTTTCTATACACTTACCCACTGGCCAGCTGCCTGAATTTGTCCATTAGGAGTGAAAACAAGGTATGAGCACCATCGAAGAGCGCGTCAAGAAAATCGTTGCTGAGCAACTGGGCGTTAAAGAAGAAGAAGTCGTGAACACTGCTTCCTTCGTTGAAGACCTGGGTGCCGACTCCCTTGACACCGTTGAGCTGGTGATGGCTCTGGAAGAGGAATTCGAGACCGAAATTCCTGACGAAGAAGCTGAGAAGATCACTACTGTACAAGCTGCCATCGACTACGTTACTAACCATCAAGCGTAATAGTTTGTAGTCGTTGTTAGCTGTCATGGAAAAACCGCACTGCCATCACGGCGTGCGGTTTTTTCTTTAGGCCTGATGCAAAGTCGTCATTTGAAAAAAGGAGAGTGCTGTGTCGCGTAGACGCGTCGTAGTCACCGGTATGGGTATGTTGTCGCCACTGGGCACGGATGTGCCGAGCAGCTGGCAGGGCATTCTGGCTGGCCGCAGTGGCATTGGTCTGATCGAACACACCGACCTTTCTGCCTATTCCACCCGTTTTGGCGGCTCGGTAAAGGGCTTCAATGTCGAGGAATACCTGTCGGTCAAGGAAGCTCGCAAACTCGACCTGTTCATTCAATACGGTCTGGCAGCAGGGTTTCAGGCAGTGCGTAACGCTGGCCTGGAAGTCACCGACGCCAATCGTGAACGCATCGGCGTGGCCATGGGCTCGGGTATTGGCGGTCTGACCAATATCGAAGAAACCAGCCGCACGCTGCATGATTCGGGGCCACGGAGGATTTCTCCGTTTTTCGTGCCGGGCTCGATCATCAATATGATTTCCGGTTTCCTGTCCATCCATTTGGGTGCGCAGGGGCCTAACTATGCCATCGCCACCGCGTGTACCACCGGTACGCACTGCATCGGTATGGCGGCGCGCAACATTGCCTACGGCGAAGCCGACGTGATGATTGCCGGTGGTGCCGAGATGGCCGCTTGCGGTCTTGGTATGGGTGGCTTTGGCGCTGCTCGTGCGTTGTCGACCCGCAATGACGAGCCGACCCGCGCCAGCCGTCCGTGGGACAAGGGCCGTGATGGCTTCGTGCTGTCCGACGGTGCCGGTGCGTTGGTGCTGGAAGAGCTGGAGCACGCCAAGGCGCGTGGTGCGACCATTTACGCCGAGCTGATTGGCTTTGGTACCAGTGGCGATGCCTACCACATGACTTCGCCTCCCGCCGATGGCGCCGGTGCCGCACGTTGCATCACCAATGCCTTGCGCGACGCCAAGATCAATGGCGATCAGGTTCAGTACATCAATGCCCACGGCACATCCACCTCGGCCGGTGACCTCGCCGAAGCCTGTGCGATCAAGTCGGTGTTCGGTGATCACGCCTACAAACTGGCGGTCAGTTCGACCAAGTCCATGACCGGTCACCTGTTGGGTGCAGCTGGCGCCGTCGAGGCGATCTTCAGTGTGCTGGCAATCAACGGCCAGGTGGCGCCACCGACCATCAACCTCGATGAGCCGGATGAAGGTTGCGACCTCGACTTCGTGCCGCACACTGCGCGCGACATGAACATCGATGTGGTGCTGTCCAACTCGTTCGGTTTTGGCGGTACCAATGGCTCGCTGGTGTTCCGCCGGTTCGCCGATTGATGGAAAGCTGGGTCGACGGTCAGCCGGCTGACGCACTGTCGCTAAAAGACCGCGGCCTGGCGTATGGCGATGGTCTGTTCGAGACCATCGGCGTCAAGGGCGGGCAGCCACTGCTGCTGGATCGACATTTGAGTCGCCTGGCCGATGGTTGCTCGCGTTTGGCGATTAACGCGGATCACGCATTGATTCGCAGTGAGCTACTGACGTACGCCGCCGCCCTTGGCGAAGGTGTGCTCAAGCTGATGTTGACCCGTGGCGACAGCCAGCGTGGTTACGCGGCCGATCTTTCGGTGTCGCCGCGACGTATTCTGCAAGGCAATCCTCCCGCTGCTTATCCTGCTGTGCACGCGCAGCAAGGTATTCGGCTGTTTCCCTGCACCACCCGACTTTCCGAGCAGCCGCTACTGGCCGGCCTCAAGCACCTGAATCGTCTCGAGCAAGTCATTGCCCGTTCCGAATGGAAGGATACCGGGCACGCCGAAGGTTTGATGCTGGATCTTCAGGGGCGAGTGATCGAAGGTGTTTTCAGTAACCTGTTCCTGGTGTGTGATGGCGTGTTGTTGACGGCTGATCTGAGACGTTGCGGCGTCGCCGGAGTGATGCGCGCCGAACTCTTGTCCCAGGCCGAGAGGCTGGGGATTGCCACACAGATCACTGACATCAGCCTTGATCAGTTGCAACGGGCTGATGAAGTTTTCGTCTGCAACAGCGTGTACGGCATCTGGCCGGTATGCGCTTATGCTGCACTGAGCTGGCCGGTTGGGTCGCTCACCCGTAAACTGCAAGGCATTGCCCGCGCGCTACTGGATGCTTGATTCGTGAGACGTAAACTCTTGGTGCTGCTGGAAACCGGACTGGTTCTGGCAGGGCTACTGCTGGGCGCTTCGGCCTGGAAGATCAACTCGGCGCTGGAGCAGCCACTCAACATTACTCAGGAAGAGTTACTGGATGTGCTGAGCGGCTCGACACCGTCCGGGACCTTCAATCGCCTCGAAGCCGACGGCGTGCTTCAGGACACCTTTTGGCTGCGGCTGTATTGGCGCTTCAATCTTGCCGCGCAGCCGCTGCACAGCGGTGAATACCGCATGCTGCCGGGCATGAGCGCGCAGGGGTTGATTGGTCTTTGGCAGCGCGGCGAAGTGGTTCAGTACAGTCTAACCCTGGTCGAGGGCTGGAACTTCCGTCAGGTCCGTGCGGCGCTGGCAAAAAATGACAAGCTCGAACAAACCCTTGCGGGGCTGAGCGACAGCGACGTGATGAACAAGCTCGGTCACGCCGGAGTGTTTCCGGAAGGCCGGTTTTTTCCGGATACCTATCGTTTTGTGCGTGGCATGACCGATGCCGATCTGCTGGAAAAAGCCTACGAGCGCCTCGACGACGTCCTTGCGAAAGAGTGGAGTAAGCGTTCTCCTGACGCGCCCTACACCGAACCCTATCAGGCGCTGATCATGGCCTCGCTGGTGGAGAAGGAAACCGGTGTGCCGCAAGAGCGAGGGCAGATTGCCGGGGTGTTCGTGCGGCGCATGCAGATCGGTATGTTGCTGCAAACCGATCCGACCGTGATTTATGGCCTGGGCGAGCGCTACAACGGCAAGTTGACCCGCGCCCATCTGAAAGAACCGACGCCCTACAACACCTATATGATCGCCGGACTGCCGCCGACGCCGATTGCCATGGTCGGCCGTGAAGCGATTCATGCGGCGCTGAATCCGGTGTCCGGCAGCAGTTTGTATTTCGTGGCGCGCGGTGACGGCAGTCACGTGTTCTCCGACGATCTGGATGCCCACAACAGTGCTGTGCGCGAGTTTCAGATCAAACGACGCGCCGATTACCGTTCCAGCCCGGCGCCGGCCAATGGCGCTGCGACGCCTGATACGCAGGCACCGATTGCTCCTGCGTCGCCCGACACCGCTCCAGAGGCGAGGCCGCAACTGCTGCCATCGCAACCGGCTCCAGCTCCGGCACCGAGTGCCGATGAGCCGCAAAGCTCGCAATGACTCTGACTAAGGACTGCCTGTGACTGGTTTGTTTATTACCCTGGAAGGCCCGGAAGGCGCGGGCAAAAGCACCAATCGCGAATACCTGGCCGAGCGTTTGCGGGCCAAGGGTATCGAAGTCGTGTTGACTCGAGAGCCGGGTGGTACGCCGCTGGCCGAGCGAATCCGCGACGTGCTGCTGGCCCCGGTCGACGAAGTCATGAACGCGGATACCGAGCTGTTGCTGGTGTTCGCGGCGCGAGCGCAGCATTTGGCCGCGGTCATTCGCCCGGCGCTGGCGAGGGGGGCGGTGGTGTTGTGCGACCGCTTTACCGATTCGACTTATGCCTATCAGGGTGGTGGTCGCGGATTGTCGCTTGAGCGTATCGCGACCCTGGAAACTTTCGTTCAGGGCGATCTGCGCCCGGACCTGACGCTGGTGTTCGACTTGCCGATTGAAATCGGCATGGCGCGTGCCAGCGCTCGCGGTCGACTGGACCGTTTCGAGCTTGAGGGGCGAGTGTTTTTCGAGGCGGTGCGCGGTGCGTTCTTGAAGCGCGCTGAGGCTGATCCGGCGCGTTACCTGTTGGTGGACGCCTCGCAGCCGTTGGCACAGGTTCAGCAGTCGCTGGATGCCTTGCTGCCGCGTTTGCTGGAGCTGGCCCGTGGCTGAAGCCTATCCGTGGCAAGACAGCCTTTGGCAGCAACTGGCCGGTCGCGCCCAACACGCCCACGCCTATTTGCTCCACGGCCCGATGGGCATCGGTAAGCGTGCCTTGGCCGAGCGTCTGATGGCGCGCCTGTTGTGTCAGCGTCCTGAAGGTCTGGACGCGTGTGGTCAGTGCAAGTCCTGCCTGCTGCTCAAGGCCGGCAGTCACCCGGATAATTACATCCTGGAACCTGAAGAGGCCGACAAGGCGATCAAGGTCGATCAGGTCCGAGAGCTGGTCAGCTTCGTGGTCCAGACCGCGCAGTTGGGCGGGCGCAAGGTGGTGTTGATCGAGCCGGTCGAGTCGATGAACATCAACGCGGCCAACGCCTTGTTGAAAAGTCTCGAAGAACCGTCGGGCGATACGGTGTTGCTGCTGGTCAGTCACCAGACCAGCCGCTTGTTGCCGACCATCAAGAGCCGTTGTGTGCAGCAGGCCTGTCCGTTGCCGAGCGAAGCCATGAGCCTGCAATGGCTGGCCAAGGCCCTGCCCGATTGCGCTGAAGAAGAGCGTATCGAGCTGTTGACCCTGGCCGCGGGTTCTCCGCTGGCGGCGGTGAGCTTGCAGGCTCAGGGCGTGCGCGAGCAGCGTGCGTTGGTGGTTGACGGGGTGAAGAAGTTGCTCAAGCAACAGCAATCGCCGACGCAGTTGGCCGAAAGCTGGAATGCGATCCCGTTACTGCTGTTGTTCGATTGGTTCTGCGACTGGTCGAGCCTGATTCTGCGTTATCAGCTGACTCAGGACGAAGCCGGGCTTGGCCTTGCCGACATGCGCAAGGTTGTGCAATACCTGGCGCAGAAATCTTCGCAAGGCAAAGTCTTGAGCATTCAGGACTGGATTCTCGCCCAGCGGCAAAAAGTTCTGAGCAAAGCCAACCTCAATCGGGTGCTGTTGCTTGAGGCCTTGCTGGTGCAGTGGGTGGGCTTGCCTACCCAAAATTGATCGGTGGCGCCTAGACTCTGGTATTCAGCAGCGGAGGTCAGCATGAACGAATCTGTCAGCCCGGGGCCGCGCAATGGCATCTTGTCCCTGACCATCAAGGAAAAGTCCGTGCTCTATGCGGCTTATATGCCGTTCATCAAGAACGGCGGCCTGTTTATCCCGACCAACAAAAGCTACAAGTTGGGCGACGAGGTATTCATGCTGCTGTACTTGATGGATGAACCGGAAAAAATTCCGGTGGCCGGTAAAGTGACCTGGATTACCCCCAAGGGTGCTCAGGGGAATCGCGCCGCCGGTGTCGGCGTGCAGTTCAATGAAGGCGACGACACCGCCCGAAGCCGAATCGAAACCTATCTGGTCGGAGTCCTGAAGTCTGACCGTCCCACTCATACGATGTAGTTGCAGCCTTTTATGCTCGTAGATTCCCATTGTCACCTTGACCGTCTCGACCTCGCCGCACACGACGGCTCGCTGGATGCGGCGCTTGCCGCCGCTCGTCAGCGCGGGGTGGGGCACTTCCTCTGTATCGGCGTCAGTGTCGACAACGCCAAGGACGTCAAAGCCCTTGCCGAACGTTACGACGACGTTGATTGTTCGGTGGGCGTGCATCCGCTGGATGTTCAGCCAGGCGCTGCGCCAGCGCTGGACTGGCTGCTGCAGGAGCTCAATCACCCGCGGGTGGTGGCGATCGGCGAAACCGGTCTGGACTACCACTACGAGCCAGAAGCCGCTGAGTTGCAGCAGGAGTCCTTCCGTTTGCACCTGCAAGCGGCCCAGCAGACCAGCATGCCGGTGATTGTCCACACCCGTGGCGCCCGGGCCGATACACTGACGTTACTGCGTGAGGCGGCATTGCCGCAGGCCGGGGTGTTGCATTGCTTCACCGAAGACTGGGACATGGCCAAGGCTGCGCTGGATCTGGGGTTCTACATTTCGTTGTCGGGGATCGTGACTTTTCGCAATGCTGACGCCTTGCGTGATGTGGCCCGGCAAGTGCCGGCGGACCGCCTGCTGGTGGAAACCGATTCGCCGTACCTGGCGCCGATCCCTCATCGAGGCAAACCGAACCTTCCGCAGTACGTGCGGGATGTCGCGGAGTTTCTGGCCATGTTGCGTGGCGAATCCTACGAGCGCTTTGCCGAGCAGACTACGGAGAACTTCAAGCGGCTGTTCCCGTTGGCGCACGTCAGGGAGTCTGTGTGATTCCCAAAAGATCGTCCGAACGCGGCCCGAACCTGCGGTAGCTCCTACGGGCTTGCGCCCTTAAATCGCAGGCAAAAAAAACCCGGGTTCTGGGGGGT
This sequence comes from Pseudomonas frederiksbergensis, assembly GCF_001874645.1. NCBI lineage: Bacteria > Pseudomonadati > Pseudomonadota > Gammaproteobacteria > Pseudomonadales > Pseudomonadaceae > Pseudomonas > Pseudomonas frederiksbergensis. The sequence goes on along the minus strand of NZ_CP017886.1, from coordinate 1,083,797 downwards.
GAATCCGGGTTAAGACCATTAGGAGTAAAACAAAGGTACGCGGTCCGTTGGTACCTTCATCGGCGCAACACTTGGGGGAGATGCCACGCCGACAGTTCAAGTATTGATCACTATCGCGCCGAGTCCAGTTGGCCCCACCTGTTTCTTAAACATATTTGGAATACAGGCGCTTCGCTTGAGTTCTCACTGCCTGGCGATCGACGCGACGATGGCGACAGTTTCGTCGATCACGCGCTTTTCGGTGTAGAAATGCGGTGAAAAACGAACGCCAGGGCCGCGCGGGATGCAGACCACCTGCTGGGCTTTCAGGGCCTCGTAAACGGTCTGATTATCGATGCCGTCGATACTGAACGAAAAAATCCCCCCGCGCCGGGCTGGATTCAGCGGGCTATGCAGTATGACGCCGGGAATTGCGCTCAGGCCGTCTTGCAGCCATTTCACTCGCTCGGCGATCAGTGCAGCGACTTGCTCCATGCCGACTTCTTCCAATAACGACAGGCTGGCTTCCAGCGCCATCGCCCCGAGCATGTTCGGGCTGCCGCATTCAAAGCGTCGTGCACTCTTGGCCGGTTCCCACTCGGTGCGAGTGTAATCGCCCATGTGTTCGAGCATGTGCCAGCCGAATTCATGCAGTTTCAGCTGTTCACGCAGTTCGCTGCGCACATAGAACACCCCCAGGCCTTCTGGTCCGAGCAGCCATTTGTGGCCGTCTGCCATGGCGAAGTCGCATTGATAGCTCTGGACGTCGAAGGGCAGGGCGCCCAGTTGCTGGATGGCGTCGATGCAGAACAGCACGTTCTGTTGTTTGCAGCCGGCACCCAGGCGTTGCAGGTCGAGGCGCAGACCGCTGGCGAATTGCACCGCGCTCACCGACATCAAGCGGGTGTTAGGTCCGCAGGCTGCCAGCAGGGCGCCTTCCGGATCATCGCCTGTGAGGCTGACCTGAACCACTTCCACGCCTTGTGCAGCCAATGCTTCCCAGACGATGCGATTGGAAGGGAATTCTTCATCGCTGATGACGATCTGGTCACCGCTTTGCCATGGCAGTCCGAAGGCGACAAAGGACAATGCCTCAGAAGTATTTTTGACCAGCGCTACGTCATCCGTCGATGGTGCGTTAAGCAGGCGCATCAGCCGTTCACGCAGCCGTTGTTCAAGTGCCATCCAGTCCGAATAGTCCCGCGCGCCCAGTAAAACGTTCTCTTGAGCGAAGCGTGTCACCGCTGTGGCAGCGCGATTTGGCCAGGGTGCAACGGCCGCATGATTCAAATAACGCAGGCCCGGAGCCTGTACAAATTCATCAAGAAACATAGTCATGGTCGGATGATCCGTGCAATTTGGCGCAAGTTAGGCATAATACGCGGCTTCGAATTTTGACCCCTACAGACCTTTTCTTATGCATAAAGAACCTCGTAAGGTCCGTGAGTTTCGTCGCCGCGAGCAAGAAATTCTCGACACCGCGCTCAAGCTGTTCCTCGAACAAGGTGAAGACAGTGTCACCGTCGAGATGATCGCTGATGCCGTGGGTATCGGCAAAGGCACCATCTACAAGCACTTCAAGTCCAAGGCGGAGATCTATCTGCGCCTGATGCTCGATTACGAGCGTGACTTGAACGAGCTGCTGCACTCTGCCGATGTCGATAAGGATAAGGAAGCCCTGTCACGGGCCTACTTCGAATTTCGCATGCGCGACCCACAACGTTATCGGTTGTTCGATCGCCTCGAAGAGAAGGTGGTCAAGGGCAATCAGGTGCCGGAGATGGTCGAGGAGTTGCACAAGATTCGCGCCTCCAACTTCGAACGCCTGACTTTGTTGATCAAGGGCCGCATCAGCGAAGGCAAGCTTGAAGATGTGCCGCCGTACTTCCACTACTGTGCGTCCTGGGCGCTGGTGCACGGCGCTGTCGCGCTGTATCACTCGCCGTTCTGGAGCAACGTGCTGGAAGATCAGGAAGGTTTCTTCCAGTTCCTGATGGACATCGGCGTGCGCATGGGCAACAAGCGCAAGCGCGATACCGACACGCCGAGCCGCTGAGCCATTCAGTTGCTTTATTGCGCCAGGTTTCTCTACATGGCGCAGTGCCCCAGGAATATACTCAGGCTTAGGTATTGCTAAAACTTGATTTGTGAGTCAAGTTTTAGCGCTTCCGAATCTACTTCCGCCGGAGTGATCCATGATCGTTGACCGACAAGGCAGACGTTTCCGCAATTTGCGGGTTAGTCTGACCTCCGCCTGCAACTACGCCTGTACCTACTGCGTGCCCAATGGCAAGCGACTGGTGGCTGCGCAGGATGAACTGTCGGCCGAGGCCATGGCGCGTGGCGTTGCCTACCTGATCGAAGCCGCGGGCATCGAGCGTTTGCGTATCACGGGTGGCGAGCCGCTGGTGAGCCCGAAGCTGGAAGCCTTCATGACGGCTGTCGGGCAGATGGGCCTTGCCGACATCAGTCTGACCACCAACGGCCAGCTGCTGGCGAAGAAACTGCCCTTGCTGGTGGACGCCGGCATTCGGCGGATCAACGTTTCCCTCGATACCCTGGACGCCAATGCGTTCCGCAGCATTGCGCGTGGTGGCGATCTGGCGACCGTGCTCGACGGCATGGACCAGGCCCGCACCGCGGGCATCAAGATCAAGGTCAATATGGTGCCGTTGCGCGGGCAGAACCTCGATCAAGTGATGCCGTTGCTCGATTATTGCCTGGAGCGCGGTTATGAATTGCGCTTCATCGAGCTGATGCGCATGGGCCATCTGGCCAGCGATTCGAACGCATTCCTGCAGCAGTTTGTCAGCCTCAAGCAGTTGCTGAGCCTGATCGGTGAACGCTACGAGTACCTGCAGGCTGACGCGCCGGTGGATGCTACGGCGGTGCGTTACGAAATTTCGGGGCGCGGCTATTTCGGCGTGATCGCCAATGAAAGCGTACCGTTCTGCCGCACCTGCTCACGCTTGCGTCTGTCCTCCACTGGCTGGCTGCATGGCTGCCTGTCGTCGAGTAACCGCCACTATGTCGGCGACTTGCTGGACAAGCCGCGTCATCAAGCGTTGCCGGCGCTCCAGCGGCTGCTGGTGAAAGCTCTGGGAGACAAGCAGGAAGTGGCATTTTCCGGCGGCGCCACCGTGATGAAAATCATCGGCGGCTAGCCTGGTCTCATCGTGGGTGGCGTTCCGTTTGCCTGCGATAGCAATCTCCTGATCCCCTGACACACCACCGTTCATGAGCTGGCGCGGAAGCTGCATCCTGCGGACATTCGCCGGTTTTCCGTCACCGGCCTCTGGAGGGTAGGATGCGTAGCCTGGTTTTGCTGCTGGCCTTTTTGGCGCTTGGCGGCTGCATGAATGTCAGCGATATGGGCGAAGGGGTTCGCTACCACATGAGCGACGTAGGTCTGCTCGATCACAGTGACAGTCGTCGTGTGAATAATCTGCGCATTCAGCCGGACTCGTTTATCTACATCGCTCAAGGCGCTTTTGCACCGCCGGGTGGTGTCTATCCGCGTCCGAATGTGGTCGCTGAAGAAGCCTTCAACGGCTTCATCGAATATTTCCCGATGGTTCGCCGTGCTCGCGCCCCCGAAGGTCTCGACACTGCCATGGGTGAGGCGCGTGCGGCTGGCGCGCATTACCTGCTCTACACCCGTTTTGCCAAGGCCGACGACCGTATCGGCAACTCGGATGAGTTGCTCGATCAGGGAGCCGTGGATCGCTTGGGGCTCGACAGTGGAGTGATTCAGATCATGCTGATCGAGACCAGCACCCAGTATTTGATCGATACTGCACGAATCAAGAGCCGTGGCGGTTTACTGACGTTCCACGACAACAAGCCAGAAGACCAGATCGCTCAGCCGCTTGCGCAATACGCTCGTAGCCTGCTGGGCATGAGCGATCAGTAATTCACCAGGAGAGCAGCATGAGTGGTCCGCAAAAAGCTAACGATCTGTTGGGGCAAATCCCCAAATCCAAAGGCTTGCCACCGGTCCATTTGTGGAACCCTGACTTTTGCGGCGATATCGACATGCGCATCGCCCGCGACGGTACCTGGTACTACCTGGGTACGCCGATCGGGCGCAAGCCGATGGTTAAGCTGTTCTCCACCATCATTCGCCGCGACGGCGATGATTACTTCCTGATTACTCCAGTCGAGAAGGTCGGAATCAAAGTCGATGACGCGCCGTTTGTGGCGGTTGCGCTGGAGGTTGAAGGCGAGGGCGAAGCCCAGTTGTTGCGCTTCACCACCAATGTTGATGAGCAGGCCGAGGCGGGAGCCGAGCATCCGTTGCGGGTGTTGATTGATCCGCTGACCCAGGAGCCTGCGCCCTACGTGCACGTACGCACCAACCTTGAAGCGCTGATCCATCGCAACGTGTTTTATCAACTGGTCGAACTGGCCGTGACCCGCGAAATCGACGGGCAGCGTTGGTTAGGTGTCTGGAGTGGCGGAGAGTTTTTCCCTATCGGTCTTGAGCCGTAACGCGCTGTGCTTCTGTGCTCTGGAAAATGGCCCGGTATTTGAACCGGGCCATGGCCGACGAGCCCGTCGTTGGCGTCTTTCTCTTTATAAAATAACGTCGACAGCACGATACAGTTGATAGGGGTCGGATCGAGTAGTTGCGGGGTTTGAACGTTCTGCAGGATCCCGCTCCAGGAGTAGTAATACACGCCGTTTTCAATTTCGTTGCCTTCACCGCCCCAGTGTTTCGGCACCCCTTGCGGGTGGCCGCTGATCAATGAAATGAAGGTGCCGACTGCGCTCAACAGCGCCAGTACGAACGCTTCGGGCAACTCTCCGGGCGTCAGTGCCTTATGCAATTGGTCGGCAATCTCGGAGCCGTGATTGGGGTAGCTGACAGAGGTGACCGACGCGACCTTTTCCGGGTGCAGTGCTGCTACATAGCGTGCGGCCAGCGGGCCTTGGCCATGGCCGATCAGATTGACCTTGGCGGCGCCCGTTTCCTGCAAAATGCGGTTGACCTGTTCGAGCAGTTTTTCACCGCGTTCTTGATCTGTCGCGGCTAACCGTAGTTTACAAGGCAGGTTGCTACAAATCGCTTCACCCAGCGCTAGAGTGGTCGCCCCCGCGTAATCATCCCGTTCAACACCGCTAATGTCTGCACCGTCATCAGTTTCTGGGTTAGCAGAAAGCGGAGTAGTCACCTCAGGCGATGCCGGGCGGTCAACCGATCTCGTCGATGAATTCGTCCATGAAGCGCTTCAGGCGTTCATCGCGTAGTTGCGCCAGATGCTTGCCGGTCGGCGTCTGGAAGCCGTTGGCGAGGTGCAACAACTTGGTCTGGAAGTGGTCGAGGCAGAAACGCTTGTCGTCGTACTCGCGGGATGTCGCCGTGGGATCCTGAGGATCATAGAGCGTGCTACCCATGCGTCCGGCGATGTAAAACGTGCGGGCAACGCCGAGCATGCCGAGGGAGTCGAGTCGGTCGGCGTCCTGGAGGATTTGCGCTTCCAGGGTTGTAGGCTGAATATTCGCCGAAAAACTATGGGCCTCGATGGCGTGAGCGACTGCTGCGCTTTTGTGCTTGGGCCAATTCAACTGGTTGAGGATTGCCAAGGCTTTTTCCGCCGCCAGCCTCGATGCCTGAGAACGCAGCGGTGAGTTCTTTTCCACCGCCACGCAGTCGTGCAGTAACACCGCTGCGAGCAGCACTTCAAGGTCACCGCCTTCCTCGGTTTGAATCCGCTGAACGTTGCGCCACACCCGTTGCAAGTGCGACAGATCGTGAGCACCGTCCTCGGACGGCTCCAGCGCATAGGGTAGCAAGGTCGAGGCGAGGGTCTGGAGTGGGGCGAAGGCGGCGAGGTTCATAAAAATCCTTTTGTGCAGAACACTTTTGTGGCGGCGCCCGTAGATTAAGTTTTGAAGAGGCATGTGACGAGCGCTGATCGCCGACATAGTATGGCGGTTTCAACTGTTCACAAGGCGCGTCCATGTCGATCGAAATCCGCCCGGCCACCCCCAGCGATGCGCCACAAATTCTCGCGTTCATCACCGAACTCGCCGACTACGAACGCGCCCGGCATGAAGTCATCGCCAGTGTCGCCGACATCGAGCGCAGCCTGTTCAGTGAAGGCGCCACAGCCCATGGCCTGATCTGCCTGCGCGACGGGTTGCCGATCGGCTTCGCGGTGTTTTTCTTCAGCTACTCGACCTGGCTGGGCAGCAACTGCCTGTACCTCGAAGACCTCTACATCACCCCCGAACAACGCGGTGGCGGCGCCGGTAAACAACTGCTGCGCCACCTCGCAAAAATTGCCTGCGCCAACGACTGCGGCCGCTTCGAATGGAGCGTGCTGGAATGGAACACCCCGGCCATCGACTTTTACAAATCCCTCGGGGCCCAGCCGCAGGAAGAGTGGGTGCGCTATCGCATGGATGGCAATGTGTTGCGTGAGTTTGCCGAAGGCTATTGATCAAAGGTGGTTCAGTTGGCTGAGACCATCGCGAAAAACTTGTAAAAAGTGGCGAGCCGGTTCCTTTGGTCTGGGAGAACACGGCTCGGCGCTCTGCTCGATTGGCTTCAGGTTTTGATCAGACTTTCAACGTCGCCATGTCGATGACGAAGCGGTACTTCACGTCACCGGCGATCATGCGGGTGTAAGCCTCGTTGATCTGGCGGATGTCGAGCATTTCGATGTCACAGGTGATGTTGTGCTCGGCGCAGAAGTCCAGGACTTCCTGGGTTTCGGCGATACCACCAATCAACGAGCCTGCCAGCACCCGGCGACCCAGCACCAGTTTGGCGGCGTGGATGGGTGGATCGATCGGCTCGATCAGGCCGACCAGGATGTGCACGCCGTCGAAGCGCAGCGTATCGAGGTACGGGTTGAGGTCGTGCTGTACCGGAATGGTGTCGAGCAAAAAGTTGAACTGTCCAGCAGCGGCCTTCATCTGCTCGGCGTCGGTGGAGACGATCACGTGGTCCGCGCCCTGGCGGCGACCTTCTTCGGCCTTGCTGGCCGAGCGGGTGAACAGCGTCACTTCAGCACCCATGGCCTTGGCGAATTTGATGCCCATGTGACCAAGGCCGCCCATGCCGAGAATGCCGACTTTGTCGCCAGCCTTCACGCCATAGTGTTTGAGCGGCGAGTAGGTGGTGATGCCCGCGCAGAGAATCGGCGCAGCGCTGGCTGGGTCGAGTTTCTCGGGGATACGTACGACGAAGTGCTCGCTGACTACGATGCTGTCAGAGTAACCGCCCATGGTGTTGCTGCCGTCGACCCGGTCCGGGGTCGCGTAGGTCAAGGTCGGACCTTCGAGGCAATATTGCTCAAGGTCGGCCTGGCAGGCTTCGCAGTGGCGGCACGAATCGACCATGCAACCGACGCCGACCAGATCACCCACCTTGTGGGCGGTGACATTGGCGCCAATGGCGGTGACTTTGCCGACAATCTCATGGCCTGGCATGAGCGGGTAAACCGCGATGCCCCATTCGTTGCGAGCCTGGTGGATGTCGGAATGGCAGACGCCGCAGTAGAGGATTTCGATCGCAACGTCGTCGGCGCGCGGGCTGCGACGTTCGAAGCTCATCGGGGCGAGGGGAGTGGTGGCCGACTGGGCGGCGTAACCGATGGCGGTGTACATGGTGAACCTCGCAAAGCAGTGACGGGTGAGGAGGGCCATTTTCCGCACCGTCCGCTTCACCGGCCATGACGATTCCTCCGCGTCTTATGCCTATTCCTCCGGCATCTTCAGTGAGCTGGTCGCATTGGCGCTCAGACCTGCGATGATGCTTTCATCCCTTTTTGCGTGAAGTTTTTGCCATGCTGTTGACCCGTCATCTCGATGCCAATGCCGCGCTGGTTGCGCTGATTCAGCCGTTGGCGACCCGTGATGGTTTCGTGCCGACGCGCTTGCCTGGCGTGCATGTGCTCAGAGCCAGTTGCGATGTGGCGCGCGGCCCGCAGATCTATGAGCCGAGCCTGATGATCATTGCCCAGGGCAGTAAAGTCGCCTATCTGGGGGCGCGCACTCTGGAATATGGTGCCGGGAATTACCTGATTCAGGCGCTGCCGGTGCCTTTCGAATGCGAAACTTTTGCCATGGCTGATGCGCCATTGCTGGGGATTTCCATTGCCATCGATCGCGCGCTTTTGGGCGAACTGGTGTTGGCCATGGGGCTGGCGTCTGGCCGGAATACACCTGCGCAAACACCCGAATCCATGAGCTCGGCGGTACTCGATGACAGCATGCGCGGCTGTGTGGAGCGCTTGTTGCACTGCCTGCACGATCCGCTGGAGTGTCAGGTCATGGGGCAGGCGCGGTTGCGTGAGTTGCTGTTCGTGGCGTTGCGCGGTCCGCAGGTTGATGTGCTGCGGGCGTTGGTCGAGCAACAGGGGCAATTTGCCCGGATTGCGGCATCCTTGAGTCATTTGCACGCGCACTTTACCGAACCACTGAACGTCGAGACCCTGGCCAGTTGCGCGAACATGAGTACGTCGACTTTTCACGAGCATTTCAAGCGCAGCACCTTGTTGTCGCCGGTGCAGTATTTGAAGCGCTTGCGATTGCTCAAGGCGCAGCAGTTGTTGCTGTCAGAAGGGCTGGGAGTGGCGCAGGTCGCGCATCGTGTGGGGTATCAGAGCACGTCGCAGTTCAGTCGTGAGTACAAACGCTACTTCGAGCGCAACCCGGGGGATGAGCGGGAGGCTTAGATTTCAGGCGCTGCGTGGTCTTTGTAGTCGCTGGCGGTGTCGTTTTCTTCAGGAAACAAAAAGGCCCCCATTTCGGGAGCCTTGATGTTTAGCGAGATGACTTACATGTTCGGGTAAGTCGGGCCGCCAGCACCTTCCGGTGTGACCCAAGTGATGTTCTGCGCAGGGTCCTTGATATCACAGGTCTTGCAGTGCACGCAGTTCTGGGCGTTGATCTGGAAGCGTTTCTCGCCGTCTTCCTTGGTAACCACTTCATACACGCCAGCCGGGCAGTAACGCTGAGCGGGCTCATCGTACAGCGGCAGGTTCTTGCTGATAGGGACGCTCGCGTCGGCCAGCTTCAGGTGGCAAGGCTGTTCTTCTTCGTGGTTGGTACCGGAGATGAACACCGAGCTGAGTTTGTCGAAGCTGAGTTTGCCGTCCGGTTTCGGGTAGTCGATCTTCTTGCAGTCGGCCGCCAGCTTGAGGCAGGCGTAGTCCGGCTTGGTGTCATGCAAGGTGAACGGCAGTTTGCCGCCGAAAATGTTTTGGTCGAGCCAGTTGAAACCGCCGCCGACGATAGCGCCGTACTTGTGGATTGCCGGGCCGAAGTTGCGGCTGGCAAACAGTTCTTCGTAGAGCCAGCTGGCTTTGAACGATTCAACGTAGCTGTTCAGTTCATCGGCGCCTTCGGAACCTGCGAACAGGGCGTCCGCCACGGCGTCAGCGGCGAGCATGCCGGACTTCATAGCGGTGTGGCTACCTTTGATCTTGGCGAAGTTCAGGGTGCCGAGGTCGCAACCGATCAGCGCGCCACCCTTGAAGACCATCTTCGGCAGCGAGTTCAAGCCACCTTTACAGATGGCGCGCGCGCCGTAGCTGATGCGCTTGCCGCCTTCCAGGTACTGCTTGAGCACCGGGTGATGCTTGAGGCGCTGAAACTCGTCGAACGGCGACAGGTAGGTGTTGCTGTAGGACAGATCAACGATCAGACCGACTACCACCTGGTTATTTTCCAGGTGATAGAGGAACGAGCCCCCCGTGTTTTCGGTGCCCATGATGTCCAGCGGCCAACCGGCAGTGTGCACCACCAAGCCAGGTTGATGTTTGGCCGGGTCGATTTCCCAGATTTCCTTCAGACCAATGCCGTAATGCTGGGCGTCGGCATCGGTGTCGAGGTTGAAGCGCTTGATCAGTTGCTTGCCGATGTGGCCACGGCAGCCTTCGGCGAACAGCGTGTACTTGCCACGCAATTCCATGCCGGGGGTGTACAAGCCTTCTTTCGGATTGCCTTCACGGTCGACGCCGAGGTCGCCGGTGATGATCCCGCGAACCACGCCATTTTCGTCGAACAGCGCTTCCTGAGCGGCGAAGCCTGGGTAAATCTCTACGCCCAGGTTCTCGGCCTGCTGGGCCAGCCAGCGGCACAGGTTGCCCAGGGAGATGATGTAGTTGCCTTCGTTGTGCATGGTCTTGGGCACAAAGAGGTCTGGAATCTTGATCGCGCCATCGGCGTTCTTCAGAACGAAGATATCATCGCGAGTAACCGGAGTGTTCAGCGGAGCGCCGAGTTCTTTCCAGTCCGGGAACAATTCGTTCAGGGCCCGAGGCTCGAACACCGCGCCAGACAGAATGTGAGCGCCGACTTCGGAGCCTTTTTCGACCACGCAGACGCTAATTTCCTTACCGGCTTCGGCGGCCTTCTGCTTCAATCGGCAGGCGGCGGAAAGACCAGCGGGGCCGGCACCGACGATGACCACGTCGAATTCCATGTATTCGCGTTCCACAGGTTATCTCCTACTCAAGGCTCAACAGTTTTTTTTCTAATTGGAGGTTTGGTGTCGCATCCATGAACCCCTGCGCAACGCTGGGAGAGGACAATCGATGAACCACCTTTCTCTCTAGGTGGCGCATTATATCTACACCACTCTCAGCGTCCAATACAAACGTTTGTTTGAATTTGCTCCAGGCCAGAGAAATCAAAGAAGCGCGGCTTATGACTGGCCATTTTGGCGTATTGACCGGAATAGGTGTTCCGGTCAAGATACGGGCGGTTTTGCGCTCGCCGTAGGCTGACTGTTGGTTTCAAGAGCACCTCTAAAAACAGGGCGAAGGCAGTACAAGGTGACGCGCAGCGCAGGGTTGGCGCGAAGTTTACACGCCACGACAAAGAATGACTCGTTAGTCACTGCTGACGAACGGTCATCACTCCCGTGAGCAGGTCATCTGTCTGCTGTTAAAAGAGTCAGCGTCGACGTTTTTAGAGGTGCCCTTGTACCCGATGAGCATCAACCGCCAGGTTCGCCTAGGCGACTTTCTTTTCACCGGAGAGTAACGAGGAATCCATGAAGGTTCTTGTAGCTGTCAAACGCGTTGTGGATTACAACGTCAAGGTTCGCGTCAAGGCGGACAATTCCGGCGTCGACCTCGCCAACGTCAAAATGTCGATGAACCCATTCTGCGAAATCGCAGTGGAAGAAGCCGTACGCCTGAAAGAAAAAGGTGTTGCGACTGAAATCGTCGTCGTCTCCATCGGCCCGACCACCGCTCAAGAGCAACTGCGCACCGCGCTGGCTCTGGGTGCCGACCGCGCCATCCTCGTCGAATCCGCCGAAGACCTGACTTCCCTGGCTGTGGCCAAACTGTTGAAAGCCGTCGTCGACAAGGAACAGCCTCAGCTGGTGATCCTTGGCAAACAAGCCATCGACAGCGACAACAACCAGACTGGCCAGATGCTGGCTGCACTGAGCGGTTACGGTCAGGGCACCTTCGCCTCGAAAGTCGAAGTCACTGGCGACAAAGTGGCCGTGACCCGCGAAATCGACGGCGGCGCGCAGACGGTTTCGCTGAAACTGCCGGCCATCGTCACCACCGACCTGCGTTTGAACGAGCCGCGCTATGCGTCCCTGCCAAACATCATGAAAGCCAAGAAGAAGCCTCTTGAAGTGCTGACTCCTGATGCTTTGGGCGTTTCCACCGCCTCTACCAACAAAACCCTGAAAGTCGAAGCGCCGGCTGCACGCAGCGCAGGCATCAAGGTCAAGTCGGTGGCTGAACTGGTCGAGAAACTGAAAAACGAAGCGAAGGTAATCTAATCATGACTATCTTGGTAATCGCTGAACACGACAACAAAGTGGTGGCCCCGGCCACGCTGAACACTGTGGCGGCTGCCGCGAAAATCGGCGGCGACATTCATGTGCTGGTTGCTGGCCAAGGTGTTGGCGCTGTGGCTGAAGCCGCTGCGAAAATCGCTGGCGTGACCAAAGTGCTGGTAGCCGACAACGCTGCTTACGCACACCAACTGCCAGAAAACGTAGCGCCTCTGGTTGCCGAGCTGGGCGCTGGCTACGGCCACATCCTGGCTGCCGCCACCTCCAACGGCAAAAACATCCTGCCGCGCGTTGCCGCTCAGTTGGACGTTGACCAGATCTCCGAGATCATCTCGGTAGAAAGCGCTGACACGTTCAAGCGTCCGATCTATGCCGGTAACGCCATCGCAACCGTTCAGTCGAACGCTTCGGTAAAAGTCATCACCGTGCGTGCTACCGGTTTCGACCCGGTTGCAGCTGAAGGTGGTTCGGCTGCCGTTGAAGCGGTGGCTGCTGCTCACGACGCTGGCACTTCCAGCTTCGTTGGCGAAGAGCTGGCCAAGTCCGATCGTCCGGAGCTGACCGCTGCCAAGATCGTCGTTTCCGGCGGCCGCGGCATGCAGAACGGCGATAACTTCAAACACCTGTACGCCCTGGCCGACAAGCTGGGCGCTGCCGTTGGCGCTTCCCGCGCCGCGGTTGACGCAGGTTTCGTGCCCAACGACATGCAGGTCGGTCAGACCGGCAAGATCGTTGCACCACAGCTGTACATCGCCGTCGGTATCTCCGGCGCGATTCAGCACCTGGCCGGCATGAAAGACTCCAAAGTCATCGTTGCGATCAACAAGGACGAAGAAGCGCCGATCTTCCAGGTGGCCGATTACGGCCTGGTGGCGGACTTGTTCGAAGCCATCCCCGAGTTTGAGAAGCTGGTCTAATCCAGCGGCTTAACTTATAAAGAGCCCGGCCTTTTTGGCCGGGTTTTTTTTGTCTGCGATTTGAGTGTGGGGAAATACGCCATGGATTTGCGTCGCTTGAGCGGCTTGTGGATGCTGCTGAGCCTGTCGGCTTTACCCTTGCTGTCAGTCGCTGCGGGCAAATGCGAGCGTCTGGTGGTGACTGGCAGCCCGGATGCACCACCGTATCTGTGGCAAGACCCGCAAGACCCTACGCACTTGATCGGTACCAGCGCCGACTTGTTGCAGCAGATGGCGGGGGAGTTGGGGATCAAGGTTGAGTTGCTGTACGCCGGCAATCGATCCCAGGTGCTGGAGGAAGTGCGTAGCGGGCGTATCGACATGCTGGCCGACGCGCCTCTTATGGAGAATCAACTCGATACACTGGACTACATCCAGCCGCCGCTACTGAAAAATGACTATCTGGTCTGGACTCGGAAAGGCTCGCTGTTGGTCTACAACCAGGTTCAGGACTTGCGCGGGCATGTTGGCGCAGTCTCGGCAAAAGCTCGTTTGACACAACCTTTCGAGGCGTACGCACAAGAGCAATTGACCTTGATGAGTCTGCCGAACCTGGCACAGGCTTTTCAGAAGTTACTACTGGGTGACGCGGACTATGTGCTCGCCGGGCGTTATACCGGGATGGCCATGGTGCAGACATTGGGCATGGCCAACGATGTGCAGGCGTATCCGCAGCCGATCGATCAGCCGGGGCTGTTCCTCGCCATTTCCCGCAACTCTGCCTGCAACGATCCATGGTTACGCGGACAGTTGTCGAAAAAGATGACAGAATTGCCCGCGTCCGGCCTGACGGAGGCCGTGCTGCAGCGCAATCTGGAGCGCTGGAAAGCACACATGCAGCAACCCGTCAGCACCCCAAAACAGTAGGGATTTTTAGTGACTCTTCGACCTCTTTTCGCTGCCCTGGCCGTTATGGCTCTGGCGGGTTGTGCTGCCGATCCGGCGCCGAATGAACAATTGCGTTTGACCGAGCGGGCCCTGGAACAGGCCGCCGCTGTTGGGGCAACGACTGAAGACGTGCCTGAACTGAAACTCGCGGAAGGCAAGTTCGCTCAGGCTCAGGCCGACATGACCACTCAAGCGTTCAAGGATGCGCGCATGCGGGCCGAACAGGCGGAGCTGGACGCGCGTCTGGCCGAGGCCAAGGTTCTGACGTTGAAAAGCCAGGAGAAACTGAACGTGCTCAACACCCGCATCACTCGCCTGCGCAAGCAACTGGGAGATGCCCAATGAGCCTGAAAAATTCCGTTCTGGGTGGTTTGCTGCTGGTTGGTTGCGCGGGGCTTGCCGGTTGTGCAGGTCAACACAGCGCGGCTGCGTTGCAACAAGCCAGCGCCGATTTTCAGAAGGTCAAGGAAGATTCGAATGTGCTGCGCATCGCACCCAAGGACGTGATTCGGGCGGGTGAGTCCCTTGCCCGAGCTGATCGCCTGTCGACCTACTGGGGCAGTGGCCCGGATGTTCAGCATTACGCTTATCTGAGTCAGCGTTACAGCGAAATTGCCCGAGAACACACCGAGCAAGCGCTGAATGACGAACGTGGGGCGAAGCTTGAGCTGGAGCGTCAGCGCCTGCAACTGGCGTTGCGCGAGAACAAACTGCTCAGCGTGCAACAACAGGGTAAATGGCTGGAAGAGCAAATCATCAGCCTGGCTACGACCCAGACCGATCGCGGTCTGGTCATGACCCTGGGGGATGTACTGTTCGACACCGGTGAAGCTGAGCTGAAAAATTCGGCAAACCGCACCGTACTGAAAATCGTCCAGTTCCTTCAGCTCAACCCCAAGCGTGTGGTGCGTATCGAAGGTTATACCGACAGCACGGGCGGCAAGCAGGACAACCTCAAATTGTCTCGCGATCGCGCCCAATCGGTGGCGGACATGTTGATCGATCTGGGGATTGAAGATAAGCGCATTCAGGTCGAAGGCTACGGTGATGAGTATCCGGTAGAGGCCAACGCTTCCGAGCGGGGGCGTGCGCAGAACCGCCGGGTCGAAATTGTGTTCTCCGACGAAAAAGGCCAGCTCGGCGCTGCCCGCTAAGGTCAGTGTCACTGGAAAACCCGGCCCCTCAGCGGTGCCGGGTTTTTTTATACCTGCGAAACGGCTCGCAAACAGTACAGTTTTTGCTGTCACTGCACTGTACGGTCGACTATTGTGGCAACTGTCCCAGTACACTTCTAAACTGTTCCGGTAATGTTTCACACAAGAATAAAATGCCCGTGAAATCGAGTGCTGCGTCATGACCAATCTCTTGCTCTATCAACGTATTGCTCAGCAATTGGCTGAGGATATCCGGCGTGGTGTCTATCAGCCCGGCGAGCGCGTGCCTTCTGTGCGCAAGATGAGCTCGCAGCTCAACGTCAGCCACGCGACGGTGCTTCAGGCGTATGCCAACCTCGAAGATCAGGGGCTGATTCGCGCACGTCCGCAGTCGGGTTACTACGTCCACCAGACCCCGGCACTGACCGCGCCGACGCCGGATATCGCGCGTGTCGAGCGTCCAGGTCTGGTCACGCGCAGCAGTATCATTCAGCAAGTGTTGGTCGAATCGCGTCGCGAAGGGGTGTTCCCGCTAGGCGCGGCGGTGCCCAGTGTCGACTATCTGCCGGTACGGGCACTGCACCAGCAATTGGCCAAGGTCACGCGGTTCCACAGCCCGCGGGCGTTCAGTTACATGTTCAGCCCGGGTTTTGAGCCGTTGCGTCGCCAGGTGGCGATCCGTATGCGTGATGCTGGTGTAGTGGTCGACCCATCAGAAGTGGTTATCACCCATGGTTGCGTCGATGCGCTGCAGATGTCGTTGCGCGTCCTGACGCGTCCCGGCGATCTGATTGCGGCTGAGTCGCCGACCTACTACGGCTTGTTGCAGCTCGCCGATTTGTTGGGTTTGAAAGTCATCGAGATCCCCAGTGACCCGGCGACGGGCATGAGCCTGGAAGCCTTGCAACTGGCCGCCAACCAGTGGTCGATCAAGGCGTTGGTGCTGACCACGCGCCTGAGTAACCCGCTGGGCGGCACCATGCCGGAAGAGCGGCAAAAGCAACTGCTGCGTTTGGCTTCGGATTTCGATATTCAGGTTGTCGAAGATGATATTTACGGCGAGTTGATGTTCGAGCAAGGCCGCACCAAATCGCTGAAAGCCTATGACCGACTGGATCGGGTCATCTATTGCTCAAGTTTCTCCAAGACGCTGTCACCCGGTGTGCGCATCGGCTGGATGATCGCCGGCAAGTACCAGCAGGAAATCCAGCGCCTGCAGACCTTCAGCACCCATTCGGCGTGCAGCGTGACGCAGATGGGGATCGCGGCCTATCTGGAGAACGGCGGCTACGATCGTCATTTGCGTTACATTCGTCAGGAATACCGCAAGAACCTCAGCGCCTTCCAGTTGGCGGTGCAGCAGTATTTCCCTGAGGGAACGCAGATAACCCGGCCCACGGGCGGCTTCATTCTGTGGGTTAGCCTGCCAGGGCGGGTCAATACGCAGGAACTGCATGTACGTGCGTTGCAGCAGGGCATCAGTATCGCGCCGGGGCTGATTTTCAGTAACACCGAGCAGTTCAATCACTGCATTCGCTTGAATTGCGGCACGCCGTGGAATCGTGAGGCAGAGCGGGCGCTGATGACACTCGGGATGCTGGCCACTCAGCTTTGTCAGGAGACGGCAGGCGGCTTTTGACGCGCACCAAGGGGTGGATTGCTATGCGAGCTTGTCAGGGGCCTTACAACAAGCGAGCATATGGCCCTCTGCCGTTAGCGCTGTAGTGTTCATGAAAGCGATTTTTCCTGCTGGTTTGATGTTGGCGTGCCTGTTGAGTGTCTTCATACCAGGTAGCGCGATGGCTGCGGCCGCCCCGGATAAAGGGGGCGTCAGCACGTCTGAGGTGAAGGCCAAGCCCGTTGCGCCGGCAAAAAAACACACACCCGCCAAAAAGACCGAAGCGGTAAAGAAGCCGACGTCACAAAAAAAACGCCCACCGATTGCCTCAAAATCAAAATCCGCGAGTGAGGTGGTCAGAACCACGTATTTGCCTCCGGCCACGCTGGATTTGAGCCTGCCGCCGGACATGGTTAAGCAGTTGCAACCTATTGGCACCGTTCCGCTAGTCAAACATGCTCCTTTGCTGCCACCCATGTTTGATGATAAAGCCAAGGATGACAGCCCTTTTCAGCTCAATGGGCGCCTGCTCAGCAACGAAATGCAGCTGCAAATGCGCAAAGAAGAGCACAGAGAAGTCGAAGGTGCGGCACTGGATTTTCAGTTCAAACAGTAAAAACCTGCATTGATCTGTGACCCTCGCACCTGACGCTTTGTCGGAGACTGGTCAGTCACGCGCGGTTTGAGCGAAAAACCGCTATTCGGCCAATTTCAAACGGCTGTTTAAGCGGGTACTCTAGTCCACGTTATTCAACACATTACCCGTCGCGAGGAGCGTGTCGTCATGAACTGCCGTGAAGGCTGTGGCGCCTGTTGCATTGCCCCTTCCATCAGCACACCCATCCCCGGCATGCCAAACGGCAAAGCGGCGGGAGAACGCTGTGTGCAACTGTCTGTCGATAATCTGTGCAGTATTTTCGGCAAGCCTGAACGGCCGGCGGTATGTGGCGCGTTCCAGGCGGATATCGAGGTGTGCGGCAACAGTCTGGAAGAAGCCATCAAGTTGATCGGTTGGTGGGAGCAAATGACCGCGGCGTAGTGTGTTCAACGAACGGAACTTCAACAATAAGGAATAAGACCATGGGTTCGCTGCATCGTATCGCTGTGTTGTGTGGTTTGACGGTTCTGTTGGCCACAACGGCCCAGGCTGAAGACTGGGTAACTGCCAAGGACGAAGGGGGTATCAAGGTTTCCTTGAGTGAAGTCGCCGGTTCTCAGTACAAGGCCTACCGCGGTGTGACCGTAATGAAGACCTCCGTGGCCAAGTTGCGCGCTCTTCAGGAAGATGTGGCCGGCGCGTGTGCCTGGATTCATGAGTGCAAGTTGCAGAAGCTGATCAAGCACGAAGGCGATCAAAGCTGGACCTACACTCAGTTCAGCACCCCATGGCCGGTGACCGCGCGTGATTCGGTATTGCACGTGACCACCGTCGAAGGTACCGATGGCAGCCTGACCCGTAAGCTTGAAGGTGTGCCGACCTACATTCCAGAAGAAAAAGGCTTTGTTCGTGTCGCTCAGGTTCAAGGCTTCTGGAAGTTTGTTCCAAAAGGCGCGGACCAGGTCGAAGTGACCTATCAGGTTCACACCGATCCAGGTGGCAGCGTACCTTCCTGGCTGGCCAACAAGTTTGTGGTCGACGCGCCCTTCAATACCTTGAAAGCACTGAAAGAGCGCGCCGAGAAGTAATTCCGCGCTCTTGGCATAGAGGCTGCCAACAGGCGGCCTTTTTCATCTCTAACCATCGGGTTCAGCGGGAACGATTATCCGGTATTCGGGGTCGAGATGTGTGTAAGCCCATCTGTGGGTTTTATCAAGGAGGCACCGATGCAAAAGTGGGAAGTCACCTTCGTTGATGATCACGGTGTGCCGACCGTGGAGCAATTCGATTGCGAACAAGAACCCACGATGGAGCGGGCCGCGCAATTGATTCGCTCAAAACTCCTGCCTGTCCCGGCCGAGCTCGATCTCAATGATCTGGAGGGCCGGACCGACGATCCGACAGTCAAAAGTCTGAAAGATCAGAACAGCATTGAAATCCTCAGTATCACGCTAATTGCATAACCTCTTGATGCGACTCGCAAGCAGGCCTTGGCAGCAGCTCTGACTTGAGGCTACTCTGCAATCGAGATCAGCGAATGGATCGCTAAGGTCTGGTCTTGTCAGCTACATGCTTGTTTCCCGGCGGCAATTGTATTGCCGTATCGCCCTCACCATTCGGTTGCGGGCGCAGGGAGTACGGAAAGTCTATCCATCAGTTTGAGGAGGACGTTTCATGAGCACAGCCTATCAAGAAGACATCAGCAGCAGCGTGCTGCGCCGCATGAAAGAGGGCGGTTTTGACTTTTCACGGTTTCATCCCATCGAGTTCTACGCCATTTTCCCGGATGAGGAGCGGGCACGGAGGGCGGCAGGGCATTTTCGCGGTGAATCCTTGAATGCGCAGGTCAGCGTGCGTGATGACGGTGCCTGGCATTTGGAGTTGAGCAAGGTGATGTACGCCACTTACGGCGGCATCGGCGACTTCGAACAGGACTTTGAGGCGGTGGTCGAGCCTTTGGGTGGGATTATCGAAGGATGGGGCGTCAAGCAGGAGGTACGAGGGCTACTCGCATAACACTATGAACAGCGACAACACTCAGCAACGGCTGACCTCAGGGTTGGCCGTTTTCGTTTGTGGTGATTAAAAATCAAAAGACTGCAGTCGCACGCGGGCAGTGGAATCAACTCTGGCTATGCTGGTTATAGCCATGAGCATTGCTTCGCAATGAAGCGGGGGCAATCAGGTTGGGGTATTTGCCGCACGGGATTGGTGCAGCGCGCTTTGGGCGATTATCCAACCTATTGATAATAAAGCGTTTATGCCGCTGGCACGGGCCTTGCGAAGCCTAGGTGTCCGGGTGACAAGGAGTACGGCATGATCCGCACCTATTTTGATGAGATGTATGACGCCGGCGGCCTGGTCCGCCCGCACTATCGGGAGTTTGCCCGTTGGTTAGCTGAAACGCCTGACGAGCTTTTGGCACAACGGCGACGCGAGGCCGATCTGTTGTTTCATCGTGCCGGGATAACCTTCACGCTCTACGGTGATGAGCAGGGGACAGAGCGTCTGATTCCCTTCGACACCATTCCCCGCAGCATCCCCGCCAGCGAATGGCGGATCGTCGAGCGCGGCTGTATTCAGCGGGTCAAGGCATTGAACATGTTTCTCGCCGACCTGTATCACGAGCAGCGCATTATCAAGGCCGGCATCATCCCGCCCGAACAAGTGCTGGCCAACGAGCAATACCAGTTGGCCATGCAAGGGTTGGATCTGCATCGCGATATCTATTCGCACATCTCAGGCGTCGATCTGGTGCGCGATGGCGACGGCACGTACTACGTGCTCGAAGACAATTTGCGCACGCCCAGTGGCGTCAGTTATATGCTCGAAGACCGCAAGATGATGATGCGGCTCTTCCCCGAGTTGTTCGCTGCCCAGCGCATCGCGCCCATCGATCATTACCCGAACCTGTTGCTTGATACCTTGAAAAGCTCCAGTGCGCTGGACAACCCGAGTGTCGTGGTACTGACCCCTGGGCGCTTCAACAGTGCGTTCTTCGAGCACGCGTTTCTGGCGCGGGAGATGGGCGTGGAGTTGGTGGAAGGCGCGGACCTGTTCGTACGTGATGACAAGGTGTTCATGCGCACCACCGACGGGCCGAAAGCTGTCGACGTGATCTACCGTCGCCTCGACGATGCCTTCCTCGATCCGTTGGCGTTCAACCCGGATTCGATGCTCGGCGTTCCAGGACTGCTGTCGTCCTATCGCTCCGGCAATGTGGTGCTGGCGAATGCCATCGGCACCGGTGTCGCGGATGACAAGTCGGTTTATCCGTTCGTGACCGACATGATTCGTTTCTACCTGGACGAAGAGCCGATCCTGAAAAACGTGCCGACCTGGCAGTGTCGCAATCCGTCAGAGCTTTCTCACGTGCTGGCGAACCTGCCTGAGCTGGTGGTCAAGGAAACCCAAGGTTCCGGTGGTTACGGAATGCTGGTCGGGCCCGCCGCCACCGCCGCCGAGATCGAGTCGTTTCGCGCACGCATCAAGGCCAAGCCACACGCGTATATCGCCCAACCGACGTTGTCCCTGTCGACCTGCCCGACGTTTGTCGAAAACGGCATTGCCCCGCGGCACATCGACTTGCGCCCGTTTGTCCTGTCTGGCCGCGAAACCCGGGTCGTCCCCGGTGGCCTTACCCGTGTCGCCCTGCGCGAAGGATCCCTGGTGGTCAATTCGTCTCAGGGTGGTGGAACCAAGGACACCTGGGTGGTCGAGGATTGAAGGAAGCCTGCCATGTTAAGTAGAACTGCCTCGGATTTGTATTGGATGTCGCGTTACCTGGAGCGGGCGGAAAACCTCGCGCGGATGCTCGATATCAGTTATTCGCTGTCATTGATGCCACAGGATGGCCGCGGTGATGGTCTGCACGAATTGGCGATGCCCTTGCTGATCACCGGCACGCTGGACGATTACCTGGAGCGCCACGGCGAGTTACACGCCGAGCGTTTGCTACACTTTTTCGCTCTGGATGCGGCCAACCCGGCCAGTATCTACAGTTGTCTCGGCGCCGCGCGGGCCAGTGCTCACGCAGTACGTGGGCGAATCACCGCCGACATGTGGGAAAACATCAACGCGACCTGGCTGGAGATTCGCGGTATCGCCGAACAGGGCCTCAGTCGTTATGGCATGAGCCGTTTCTGCGAGTGGATCAAAGAGCGTTCCCACCTGTTCCGGGGCGCGTCCTACGGCACCATCATGCGCAACGATGCCTTCCGCTTCATTCGCCTGGGGACCTTCATCGAAAGGGCCGACAACACGCTGCGCTTGCTCGATGCGCGCTACGAAATGGCCGGCGATCAGGCTGAGGCGGTCAGCGACGGTACGGCTCATGCGTATTACCAGTGGAGTGCGTTGCTACGGGCCTTGTCGTCCTTCGAGGCGTACACCGAGATCTACCGCGACGCGCCCGGCGCGAGGCACGTCGCCGAGCTGTTGCTACTGCGTGCTGACGTACCGCGTTCGCTGCGTGCCTGCACTGAAGAAATCGACCAGATACTCGCCAGCCTGCCGGGGGCCAACGGCCGTCCTGCGCAACGCCTGGCGGCGGAAATGGACGCGCGGCTGCGTTACACCGGCATCAATGAAATCCTCAAGGAAGGCCTGCACGCCTGGCTGACCGAGTTCATCCCGCTGGTGCGCCAGTTGGGCAATGCCATACACAGTTCCTACCTGGAGGCTGCATGAGACTTTCCATTAGCCACGAGACCACCTATCACTACGAAGATCAGGTGCGGGCGAGCATCCAGTATTTGCGACTGACGCCTCACGACAGCGAGCGTCAGCATGTGCTGAGCTGGCAGCTGGATCTGCCACGGCCAGTGCGTGCGCAACTTGATCCGTTTGGCAACATCCTGCATGTGCTGACGATGGACGAGCCCCATGAGGCGATCATCATCGGCGCCAGGGGCCAGGTGGACATCGATGAGTTGCGTGAGGCTGAGCATGAGAGCCAGTCGGCGCTGCCGTTCTTGCGTTTCACTCGACTGACCGAGGCGGATGAAGCGCTACGTGCATTCGCCGAGAAGGCATGTCGCCAACGCCGTGATCGCACAGCGTTGATCGACTTGATGCATGGCCTCAACCAGCACATGACCTACACGCCGGGTTCCACCGAAGTCGAAACCAGCGCCGCTCAAGCGTTCGCCGGACGTGCCGGGGTCTGTCAGGATCACGCCCACGCGTTTCTCGCCTGCACGCGCAGCCTGGGGATTCCAGCGCGGTATGTGTCGGGTTATCTGTACAGCGGAAACAGCGAACACCTGGCCAGTCACGCCTGGGCTGAAGCCTGGCTCGACGACGCGTGGTACAGCTTCGATGTCACCAATGAACTGGCCAGGCCCGAGCGTCATCTGAAACTGGCGGTGGGCCTCGACTATCTCGATGCCTGCCCGGTACGCGGCATGCGTCGTGGCGGTGGGAGTGAGCAGATGCACGCCAAAGTGTTTGTCTCACCAACGCCGGTGATTTCAGTGCAACAGCAGTAAGTGGCGGACGTTGAAAAGATCGCAGCCTGCGGCAGCTCCTACGGGGTCGGTGTAGGAGCTGCCGCAGGCTGCGATCTTGCAAGGTTCATGGAGTCTGCTTTCGGCCCGCCATATGCTTCAAATACCCCACCAGCAACGTCAGCTCCTCATCCGACAATACCGCCGTCGAGAACCCCGGCATTTTTGCCTGTGGCCATTGGCGCAAGCTTTGCGGGTCGCGGATATAGCGCTTGAGGAATTCGGCGCCAAAGTACTCGGTAGGGTTGAAGGGAATGTTCAAGTCCGGACCAAACTGCGCATCGCCCGCGCCGTTCAGACGGTGGCACGCCAGGCAGTTTTTCTGGAACAGTGCATAGCCCAGATTCACCGGGTCATTGGCTGCGAGCGCCGGGTCTGGAAGCAGGGCAGGGAAGCGTACGCCGACCGCTGCCAGGCGTTTGATACTGGCAACTTGGAAAGGCCATTGTTCAGGACTGATATGACCGGCCTGGGGGTGGGTCCACACCAGATAAAACGGTCCGGCGCCGGGTTTACCTTCCGCCAGCGCTGGCCAAGGGTTGGCCGGGTCTTCAATGGCCAGCCACGCCTGTGCACCCACCGTGTCGAGCAACGGCGCGGCAGCCAACTCGGCGGCGAAACCGTCCAGGGCCACGGCTTGCAAGTGGTCGTCAGCTTTTATGCCGGTCAACAACGCCGCCAGCGGCACAGCGCGATAACTCATGTCCCGTTTATAGGACACATCGTCGGTGATCTGAATAGTCTGAACCTGAGGATGCTTGAGCAACTCCTCGGTCTTCCAGATTCGGCTGCCGGTGCCCAGGTCGAGCACCAACTGCGCGGCATACGAGGGCGTGCTGAGCAGCAAGGCCCCAAGTAAAAGTAGAGCTTTCAAGTGATCGCCATCCTGTCGAGGGTATGCCGTGAAGGTTGGCACACGCTCGCAGACCCGGATAGCGAGCGAGTCAATTTTTGAGTGAGGCGTCGTAAACAACCACGCTTGATTATCCGATCACTTTGGTAAGGTTCGGCAAAATCAGTAATAGCGTAGTGGCGAATAAAATGAGTCCGGCTTGACGCACTTTCGAATGTTTGAACATGGCTGTCTGCCTTTTTTTGTTATTTCCTGAGCGTCGAATGCTTGCCTGCATTTCTCCATGACGGCAAAGCGCTGTAGTTCCTTTCTCACAGGTGCCTCGGCAAAACCCGACGACAACCTCGTACGGTTTACCTTAGGGGCCCCGCAGACTGTGGTTTAGATCTATTTCGTATCAAATAAGCGCAAAAGGTTACTAAAAAGGCATGAGGCATACTGCCAGCTGCTTTGCCGGCCTTTTGCTAGACAGTTCGGTGACCTGAATCGGTTAATCCGATAGCTCACTACCGTTCGTCTGAGCGTGACCGTCAAGGCCGTTGAGCGCTTCGGTCATTGAATCCATCGCTGCTGAGCCTAAGGTGAGAACTCGCTAACTATTCACCTGCCCAGCGGTACGAGGACGTCATGACCCAAGCTTTGATTTTCGATGCGTTACGCACGCCCCGTGGCCGTGGCAAGGCTGACGGCGCCTTGCACAGCGTCAAACCGGTGAACCTGCTGGCAGGCTTGCTTGGCGCTCTGCAACAGCGTACGCAACTCGACACCAGTCAGGTCGATGACATCGTGATCGGCTGCGTCACGCCGATAGGCGATCAGGGCGCCGATATCGCCAAAACCGCAGCGTTGGTGGCCGACTGGGACGTTAGCGTCGCGGGCGTACAAATCAACCGGTTCTGCGCGTCCGGGCTGGAGGCGGTCAACCTCGGTGCGATGAAGGTACGTTCCGGTTTCGAGGACCTGGTAGTGGTCGGCGGCGTCGAGTCCATGTCGCGGGTGCCGATGGGCAGCGACGGTGGCGCCTGGGCGCTGGATCCGCAGACCAACCTGCACAGCCATTTCACCCCGCAAGGCGTGGGTGCCGACCTGATCGCCACGATCGAGGGCTTCAGCCGTCAGGACGTCGATGCGTATGCGCTGCACTCTCAGCAGAAGGCTGCGCGGGCGCGGGCAGACGGCTCATTCAAGAAATCCCTGGTGCCGGTGCAGGATCAGAACGGCATAGTCCTGTTGGATCATGACGAGTTCATTCGCGCCGAATCGACGCTGGAAGGTCTGGGCACGCTCAAGCCGAGCTTCGAGATGATCGGGCAAATGGGCTTCGACGCCACCGCGTTGCGGGTCTACAGCCACGTGGAGCGAATCAACCACGTTCACACGCCAGGCAACAGTTCGGGGATCGTCGACGGCGCGGCGCTGATGCTGATCGGATCCGAAGCCTGTGGCCGGGCGCTGGGCTTGCAGCCTCGGGCGCGGATCGTCGCCACGGCGGTTACCAGCACCGATCCGACCATCATGCTCACCGGCCCGGCGCCGGCCACTCGCAAGGCCTTGGCCAAGGCCGGGCTGCGGGTCGAGGACATCGATCTGTTCGAGGTCAACGAAGCGTTCGCCTCGGTGGTGCTCAAGTTCATCAAGGACATGGCCATCGATCCGGCCAAGGTCAACGTCAACGGCGGCTCTATCGCCATGGGCCATCCGCTGGGCGCGACCGGTTGCGCGATTCTCGGCACCTTGCTCGATGAACTGGAAGTGCGGCAACTGCGCTACGGCCTGGCGACCCTCTGTGTCGGCGGCGGCATGGGCATCGCCACCCTCATCGAACGCCTCTGAGCCCCCGACTTCAGGGAATCCCGACTTCAAGGAAAATTGCCATGACCGATGCCATTCGTTACGAAAAAGGTCAGGACCAGATCGTCGTCCTGACTATCGACATGCCGGACCAAAGTGCCAACACCATGAACGCGGTGTACCGCGAGGCCATGGCTGACTGCGTTGCACGGCTGGTGGCCGACAAGGATTCGATTGCCGGGGTGATCATCACCTCGGCGAAAAAAACCTTCTTTGCCGGCGGCGATCTCAATGAGCTGATCACCGTCGGCAAGCCCCAGGCCAAAACCTTCTACGAGATGGTGCTGATACTCAAAGGCCAACTTCGGACGCTGGAAACGCTCGGCAAACCGGTGGTCGCGGCGATCAATGGTGCGGCGCTGGGCGGTGGTTGGGAAATCTGTCTGGCCTGCCATCACCGCGTTGCGCTGGACAATTCGTCGGTGCAGATCGGTTTGCCGGAAGTCACGCTGGGCCTGCTGCCGGGCGGTGGTGGTGTGGTGCGCATGGTGCGCATGCTGGGGCTTGAGAAGGCGCTGCCGTACCTGCTCGAAGGCAAGAAGGTCCGGCCGCAACAAGCCCTGCAAGCCGGTTTGGTCGATGAGCTGGCGGTGGATCGTGATGAGCTGCTGGCGAAGGCGCGCGCGTGGATTGTCGCCAACCCGACGGTCAAACAGCCTTGGGATGTGAGCGGTTATCAGATTCCCGGTGGTACACCGTCGCACCCGAAAGTCGCGCAGATGCTGGCCATCACACCGTCGATCCTGCGCAGCAAAACCCAGGGTTGCATGCCGGCACCGGAGAAAATTCTCTGCGCCGCGGTTGAGGGCGCCCAGGTTGATTTCGACACGGCGCAGCTGATCGAAACCCGTTATTTCACCGAGCTGACCACCGGCCAGGTGGCGAAAAACATGATCGGCACCTTCTGGTTCCAGCTCAACGAAATCAATGCCGGTGGTTCGCGACCTGCGGATTTTGCGCCTTACGTGACGAAAAAAGTCGGAGTGCTCGGCGCGGGCATGATGGGCGCCGGGATTGCCTACGTCAGCGCCGTGGCGGGCATCGACGTCGTGCTCAAGGACATCACTCTGGCGGCAGCCGAGAAGGGCAAGGCCCATTCGGCCGTGTTGCTGGACAAGAAAGTCGCCCGTGGCCAGTTAAGCGCAGAGCAGCGTGACGCCACACTGGCGCGGATCAAAACCAGTGAGCAGGATGCCGACCTGGCGGGCTGTGACCTGATCATCGAAGCCGTGTTCGAAGACCGCGAGCTGAAAGCCAAGGTCTCCTCGGCCGCACAAAAAGTCGTCGGTGCCGACGCGGTCATCGCTTCCAATACCTCGACCTTGCCAATCAGTGGTCTGGCGACGGCGGTGCCGGATCAGTCGAAATTCATCGGCCTGCACTTCTTCAGCCCGGTCGACAAAATGCCGCTGGTAGAAATCATCAAAGGCGCCAACACCAGCGATGAAACCCTGGCCCGAGGTTTCGATTTCGTCCTGCAAATCAGGAAAACCCCGATTGTGGTCAACGACAGCCGTGGCTTCTTCACCTCGCGAGTCTTCGGCACTTTTACCAATGAAGGTATTGCGATGCTCGGCGAGGGCATCACGGCGTCGATGATCGAAACCGAGGCGCGCAAGGCCGGGATGCCAATAGGTCCGCTGGCGATTTCCGACGAAGTTTCCCTGAGTCTGATGAGCCATATCCGACAGCAAACTGCCAAGGACCTGCAAGCCGAAGGCAAACCGCTGACAGTGCATCCGGCGTTTGCTGTGATCGATCTGCTGCTCAATGAATACAAGCGTCCTGGCAAGGCCGCTGGCGGTGGTTTCTACGAATACCCGGCCGGTGGGCAGAAACAGTTGTGGCCGGGGCTCAAAGCGCGTTTCGAGAAGGCTGACGGGCAGATATCGCCACAGGACGTACGCGATCGTCTGCTATTCGTGCAGGCCATCGAAACCGTGCGCTGCGTGGAGGAGGGCGTGCTGCAGTCGACGGCCGATGCCAACATCGGTTCGATCTTCGGCATTGGCTTCGCCGCCTGGACGGGCGGTGCGTTGCAGTTCATCAACCAATACGGCGTGAAGGATTTTGTCGCCCGTGCCCAATACCTGGCCGAGCAGTACGGTGAGCGCTTCACACCGCCGGCTCTGTTGCTGGAAAAAGCCGCGAAGGGCGCGTTGTTCTGACGGACTGGCGGCGCGCACCGGGCTTGCCTTGACCCCGCGTTTCAAGGCAGGCTCTGGGTGTGCACTATCGCCTCTATCGTGTCAGGTACTTTTTATGTCGTTACGCATCTGCATTCTGGAAACCGACATCCTGCGCCCAGAACTGGTCGATCAATATCAGGGTTACGGGCAGATGTTCCAGCGTCTGTTTTCGCAGCAACCCATCGCTGCCGAATTCACCGTCTACAACGTCATGCAGGGCGAATATCCAAGCGATGAGCTGAGCTTCGATGCCTATCTGGTGACCGGCAGCAAGGCTGACTCGTTCGGCACCGACCCGTGGATTCAAACCCTCAAGACTTACCTGTTGTCGCGCTATGAGCGCGGCGACAAGCTGCTGGGCGTGTGCTTTGGCCATCAATTGCTGGCGCTGCTGCTGGGCGGTAAAAGCGAGCGCGCGACCCAGGGCTGGGGTGTCGGCACCCACAACTACAAACTTGCCGCCAAAGCGCCGTGGATGAGCCCGGTGAGGGAAGAGCTGACCTTGTTGATCAGTCACCAGGATCAGGTCACTGCGCTACCGGAAAACGCCACGGTGATCGCATCCAGCGATTTCTGCCCCTACGCCGCGTACCACATCAATGACCAGGTGCTGTGCTTCCAGGGGCACCCGGAGTTCATTCACGATTACTCGCGGGCGTTGCTGGAAATTCGCCAGCAGCACCTTGGCGAGCAGGTTTACCAGAAAGGCGTGGCCAGCCTGGCGCATGAGCACCACGGCGCCACTGTCGCGGAATGGATGATGCGGTTTGTGGCTCATAAGCCAAAGGCGAAATCTGTATAGATGCCCGTAGGAGCTGGCGAAGCCTGCGATCTTTTCAGCGGAAACTGTGCGTCGTCGACGTGTGAAACGATCAAAAGATCGCAGGCTTCGCCAGCTCCTACGGGGTAAGGCTCTATAGCCACCCCGACCGCTTGAAGCTCGCCCACAACCCGAAACATCCCACGGTAATAAACCCCAGCACCGAAAAATAGCCGTAGTGCCAGCTTAGCTCCGGCATGTTCTGGAAGTTCATCCCGTAGATCCCGGCCACTGCCGTCGGGAACGCCAGAATTGCCGCCCAGGCCGCAAACTTGCGTTGCACCACGCTTTGTCGGGCCGCTTCCAGCAACACGCCGATCTCGATGGTCTGGCTGGCGATGTCGCGTAACGTCGTAAGGTCCTCCATCTGCCGCGTGACATGAATCTGCACATCACGAAAGTACGGGCGCATGTTCTTGTCGATAAACGGGAAGCTCAGCTTCTGCAGCTCTTCGCTGATTTCCACCATCGGCGCTGCATAACGACGTAGACGCAGAACGTCGCGACGCAAGCCGTGCAGGTTCTGAATGTCCTTTTCGTTGAGTGTGCTACACAGCACGTTGCGCTCCAGCTCATCGATCTCGTTATGGATCGCTTCGCCCACTGGCTGATAGTTTTCGATGACGAAATCGAGCAGGGCGTACAGGACGAAATCTTCGCCGTGCTCAAGCAGCAGCGGACGTGCCTCGCAGCGTTGACGCACATGGGCGTAGGACGCCGAGTGACCGTTGCGGCAGGTGATGATGTAACCCTTGCCGGCAAAGATGTGGGTTTCGATGAACTCCAGTTTGCCTTCATGGCGCACCGGCGAGTACGTGACGATAAACAGCGCATCGCCAAAGGTTTCCAGCTTCGGTCGGCTGTGTTTATCCAGGGCGTCTTCAATCGCCAGTTCGTGCAGGCCGAACTGGCGTTGCAGATTGGCCAGCTCCTGAGCGTTCGGCTCTTCTAGACCGATCCATACAAAGTGGCCTTGTTTTGCAGCCCAGGCGGCGCCCTCGTCGAGAGTGATATTGGTGACTTTCTTACCGGCACTGTAGACCGCAGCCGCAACGACTCTACCCATAATTCTGATTCACTTCTTCTTGGCAAATGGTAAATGGCAGTGACAGGCAGCGTTCAGCTTATCCTGCTCTGAGGCTTGAGAGTCAGCAAAGTCGGCGAAGTTCGCCGGCAAAAAGAAGCCCGCACGGGGCGGGCTTCATTCAGGCAGCTTGTAGCTGTCGGTCCATTGACTCGATGCACTCGCGCATCTGTTCGCGGCATTGGGCGATCAGCATCGGCATGTCGTCCAGGCTCAAGCCGGCGGTAGGAATCGCCGGCAGCGAGCGGATCAGGATCTTGCCACTGCGCCAGCGGTTCAGGCGCATATGGTTGATGTAGCTGCTGACGCACACCGGCACGATCGGCACCCCGGCAGCGATTGCCATCTGGAACGCGCCTTTCTTGAATGGCAGCAACTCTTCACCCAGGTTGCGCGTGCCTTCCGGGAACACCCAGATCGATGTGTCCTTGTGCTGCAAGGTGTTGGTCGTGGTGAGCATCGACTGCCGAGCCTTGTGCGCATTACCACGGTCAATCAGCACATTGCCGGCCAGCCAGAACAGCTGCCCGAACAACGGCACCCATTTCAGGCTCTTTTTGCCGATGCACACGGTGCGGTGCGGTACCACATTACCCAGTACAAAAAGATCATAGTTGGATTGATGGTTGGCGATCACCACGCAGCTTTGCGTCTTGTTCGTTAACCCGCCGACATCGGCCTTCACTCGTAATCGCAAAATGCACATCGCTGGCCAGGCATAAAGGCGCGCGCACAAACGGCTGTTATCCGGGTTGAACGGCCGGCACAGGCCCAGTAATACACCGAGCACACCCGCTACAACAAAATGCAGGCCCATCAATAACATGCGAAACAGATACAGCATCTACAGGCCCACCGGGACAAAAGGTGGCGCAGTGTACGGATGTGCACTGTTTTCGGCAATTGCCGCTATAGAAGTAGGAGATAGGCGATGTTTAAGCGCATGTTTCAGACTGATAGCGTCAGATGCGGAGTAGAGCGGCTGAAGGACTGTGAACAGATCAGGCAAGAAAAAGCCCGACTCGGCGGTCGGGCTTTTCGTTGCAGCGCTTTCGGGGTTAAGCCAAGTGTTCCTGATCCTGGATGATTGCGTTGTCCAGCGTCTCCAGCAGGGCCTTGCGTACTTTGAGCTTGGTGTTCTTGTGCGCGGTCATGTTGATCTTCTTCAACTGACGCGCCACAGCCAGTGCTGCACCTTGCAGTTCTTCGGCAGAGACGACCTTGTCGAGGAAACCGGCATCCACAGCGCTCTGCGGATCGAACATCTCAGCATTGATCACCGAACGGTGGAACGCCGACTTGCGCAGACGATCACGCGCCAACTCGATGCCGGCGTGGTGCATGGTCATGCCGATCTGCACTTCGTTCAGGCCAATGCTGAACGGGCCATCGACACCAATCCGGTAATCGGCCGACAATAAAATGAACGCGCCCTTGGCCACCGCATGCCCAGGGCACGCTACGATCACCGGGAAAGGGTGCGACAACAGGCGACGGGCGAGGGTCGAACCGGCAGTCACCAGGCTGACTGCTTCTTTAGGGCCGGCCGTCATCACCTTCAAGTCATAACCGCCCGACAAAATGCCCGGCTGACCGGTGATGATCACCACCGCACGATCCGTCACCGCACGATCCAGCGCAGCATTAAACGCGGCAATCACGTCCGGCGAGATGGCATTGACCTTGCCATTACTCAAGGTCAGGGTCGCGATACCGTCTTCGAGATGGTAGGAAATCAACTCACTCATGACGCTATTCCTTGTATTGAAGTGGGGCAGACGTTACCCACCGCCGTAGGCCAGGTAAAGCGCCATGACTGACCGGCCAGTCAGCCAATTCGCGTCCGCCAAGCGTAGCCGGCCATACGTACCGCGCATTGCCCTCTCTATAGAAGCATTCAGCCAGCCGAAGATTGGCAGGTTTGCCATGCCTCCAGACCCGCCCGAACGTACAAATGTCTTAACCGCATGAAAATTCTGAAAAAAATGTTTGCCATCAGAAAAGCTTTCGACTACATTAGCGCGCCTCGACAGACAGAACATGTTTGAAGAGATACGGTGAAGTGTCCGAGTGGCTTAAGGAGCACGCCTGGAAAGTGTGTATACAAGAAATTGTATCGAGAGTTCGAATCTCTCCTTCACCGCCAAATTTGAAACGACTAAACCCCTGAAAACGTTAAAGTTTTCAGGGGTTTTGTGTTTTCAGGGGGTCGAAAAAGGCCCATATGGGAACATCCATGGGAACACGGACTGCTGGATTGCCCGCGTTCAAACCCCGGTTTACGGGGCTTTGTCACCATCTGGTGGCTGAATGCTCAGGGCGTGCTGCAGCATGCCGATGACGTCCGGGCCGTCCTCGTTGATCCACATGCCGTAGTGCTGTCGGATCATGTTCGCGCTGGTGTGGCCCATTTGCTCCGCGATCCAGTCGACCGAAGCCACGCCGGTGGTGAGCAACTGGCTGGCGTAGGTGTGTCGGCACTGGCCAGGACCGCGATAGCGAACGCCGGCTGCTTTCAGGTGCGCTTTGAAGAACCTGTCCCTCACGACAAAGTCGCTGACGTGCGGCAGGCCGCTCTTCGTGTTGAGGAATACGAAGTGCAGCTTGTGCTTTCGGACGGTCTTGTTGTCCCGCTCGACGACGTCGACCGTATCCACGGTCTTGAGCTGGTTGATCGCGTCCAGCTTGCGCAGGGCATCCCACGCGGGCTCCAGCAGGCGAACCTTACGCGTCGAGCGCCGGGTTTTGGTCACACGATAGGCCCCGCGCACCTTGGACCGGCGGAAAGTCACCGTCCCCTGTTTCAGATCGACGTCCTCCCAGGCCAGCGCGATGGTCTCCGATACCCGTGGGCCTGCCCAAATCATGAACTGCACCATCAGCAATTCCTGGGTGCGGCTGGTGTGTGTTTCGAGGATCTGCTTGATTTCCGCTCGGGTGAACGGGTCCGGCGCTTCTGGATCGGGCAGACGCACGAATAACCCCTCGGTTGGGTCGTGTGCGACCTTCTTCCGGGTGCGGTAGAGCCGGAACACCTGGCGCACATTGCTGATGATGTCCCGGATGGTCTTGTTCTTCAGGCGCTTCGACAGCGGCCCCTGAATCCACTCTTGCAGGTCCAGGTGGTCAATCTGATCGATCTGAATGTCACCCCAGCGTGGCCGCACATGAACCTCGGCCTTGTTCTTGTACCCACGGAATGAGGTCGCGGCCACGCTGTTGCCTTTGATCGTCAGCCATAGATCCAGGTAATGCCCGAAGCTGTTTTCGGCCAGCTTGGTCGACTCTGGAAAATGCCGGCGGTAATCGAAGGTGCCGGCCTGTATCTCGTACTCGATCACCGTCACCAGGCGCTTTGCATGCTCGCGATTGGCCGATGTGTTGCCACCTGGAACCAGCTCCCGGCACAACTCGCCATTGAAACGAAAATAGACCCGTACCGAATTGCCACGGGCCTCTACGCCATCTGCCATATGCGTCCCCACGCGATGTATTGAAAGATCCAGCGTGCTGGAAGAAAAAAGGCCCGTTGCCGGGCCTCATGTATTGCGGTTTTAGTGTTGCCGATCACTGCTGGCGAAGTAACCAGAACAAACCGGCACTTTTTCTAGGTGCCGGTGTGGCCCCGGCTTGGGCTTCCTCGGCCCGACGCTTGGCGTTGAGGGCCTGGCGCGCTTTGCTGCACTTCTTGTGGTTGCCGTGGGCACGGGATCTACCGCACTGATCGCAGACGCCGGTCAGATCGAGGTTCCAAGGGAAGGATTTACCGTTGTTCATGGTTACACCCCCGGACGGCCTTTGAAGGCAAGCCAAATGTAGTGGCGACCTTTGGCGGTAACCTTGATTTTGCCCGTCGGCTTGTTCCAGCTGATAAGGCGAAGCTCTTGCAGGATGGTGGTCAGCGTGTGCCCCTGGTGCCAGCAAGCCAGTGCCTTGATGCAGCCTTGAGCCAGCAGGCCACGGTAGTCGTCGTGGCCGAAGTTGGTGCCCTGGAATGCCCCCAGCATCTGTTCGTCGGTCACAAGGTCGGTGACGGCGTTTACGGCTGGATCGCGGCGGTAGCACTTATGCGTCATCGCTTTCAACCTCTGCTGGCTTGAGTGCGGCCTCTGTTTCATGCAGAAGGACAGAGGCAATGCCGCCGAGATGACCGAGATGCTTATTCCAGCGCCGCAACAACCCCTCCAGCAGATCCATACGCTGCCCGGCTTCAAGGCTCACCAGCGAAAAGTCATCGTCTGCCTTTTCAAGAGTTGATTCGGCTGCGATCAGGCGCTGTAGCAGTGCGTCACGCTCGGCGGAGAGGCGGTCGAAGTCTTCAGCTGTAACAACCCAGGGCTGGAATAGCGCTTTCGAAACGCCTTCAACGCTTGGAATGAAGCCCTTCAATTTCCATCGCATTACTTCGCTCATACAACCTCCCTCTACATCCGAAACGATTGATGAATGAACGCCGGCTGAGCCTTATGTTCTGCGGGGCTCGCACTATCACTCCGGACCTCGCAAACGAACCGATGCCTTTCCCGGTTGGATGCAGTCAGCGCCTCGGTCAGGCCGGGCACGACGTTAATGCATCGCTCGTAGGCGTGAGGCCCGTTCCAGCTATCAGCCTTCACCACCTGGCAATCCGTTCGTGTCGCATCCGCGCACAGGTAGAGCAGTAGGAAAACAGTCATACAGCCTCCGAAACAGTTGGAGGCTGTGATGCCTCGGCCTTCATGAAAATAATCCAATGCGTGCCGCCTTTCTTACCGCTCGGATGCCCGAACAGTGGCTGCTGATCGGTAAGCGACAGAATCTGGCTGGTGCGAATCTGTGTTTCGTTCCACTTGAAAACCAGTACACCGTCGGTGGCCAACACGCGAAAGCACTCTGCAAAGCCCCGTCGGAGGTCTTCCTGCCATGTGTTCGGGTTGAGGACCCCGTACTTGGCCTTCATCCAGCTTTCAGCCCCTGCACGCACCAAGTGAGGTGGATCAAAGGAAACCAACTTGAACGCGCCGTCTGCATAGGGAAGGTCACGAAAATCAAGCGTGACGTCAGGACAAACAGTCAGCGTTCTCCCATCGCACAGGGATTTTTGCTCGGTCCTGATATCGCCAAAAATGACCGCAGGGTGTTTTTTATCGAACCAAAACATTCTGCTCCCACAGCACGGATCGAGAATTGTCTTGGTCATGACTGCTGGTCCAGCTTCGCCACGCGAGCGGCCTGGTATTCGCTGGCAAGAATTTCAACCGCGCCGTCGATCCACCCGCTGGTAGGCTCGCCAGCTGCTACGTTAGCCAGGTGCTTTTCCTCATTGATTTGGAAGCCCAAGTGAAAGTAGGCGGTGCCGTCGAGTTCAAACTTGATCCCGCCGCACAGCCACAGGTTGCCGCTGTTAACGCCAAGTCGATCCCAGTAGTCGGTACTGCTCAAGCGTTTTGGGCAATGCTCCTTCCACAAAGCGATAAGGCGCTCGTGCTCTGCTCGAATCGCTGCCCGATCCTCTTTCGGGACGCCTTTCCCAGGCTTGGCGGCTGCGCGCAGTGTCCGGTAGCCATGGTCATCAGGACGGCACCAGTGCACATCTAGCTCGGCGCCCCCGCTGAGTTTCACGCCGCCGGCAAAGTGAGAGTCCACATCACGCATTGGCGCGACCTTACCGCCGAAGTGAGCCCCCAGTGCCGCCAACTGAACGTTGAGAGCATTCTTCATTGAGTAAAATTCGCGAACAATGGCAACGGTCGCTGGCTCGCTTGATTTGTAGAAAAAGTCGGACATGATCACTGCCCTCCCATGAGCATGCGTGTCAGCTCGTTGGGCTGGCCGTCAGGCGTCAATTTGCTCAGTTGTTGCGTGGTGGTGCGGCCGTTGGAGCTACGCAATGTAGCGGTGTCGCCGTCGATTGCTTCGATCACGGCTTGGCGAGCGCTGAAGCTATAGCTGCTGCCACCTCCACTGATTGCGACGTAGCTGACCTTGTCGCCGACGGCGAGTGGGGTTGTGATAGCCTCTACGGTGCTGCCTTGGGGTTGATTCACTTGCATGGTGCTTCTCCTTTTGGTGGTAGGTGTCGGGGAGTTGGCGCTCCTCGACACCATCTTTCAGGCCGTTTTGGCCTGGTCTTGCTCAATAATCGCTATGACTTCGTTCCGGTCTTTCGCATAAGCGAAGGGCAGTTCGCCCCCTGGGCGGGTGATGGGGTAGCGCGACTCTGGTAACCGGCACAGCGCGACGGTGTAGCCGCTGTCAGTAACCCAGCAGTTCTGCTGGACTTGGCCCTCTCTGTTGCGTTTCGGCGCCCATTTCATGCCCACGTCCTGATCAGTTCTGCCCATATGCGGCAACGCCCTTGCTGAGGGTGGCGCGCACGGATGCGATCAACTCGACAGGCGCGAGCTGCTGTTCGTTTTTTATGGGTTTTGGCAGTAGCTGAGCGGCTTCAGGGAATAGCTCTTCCACCTGGCGGGAGCTTCGGCAGGTGATCAACACATCAATCACCTGTCCCCTGAAGGTTGCAGCTGCCTGAAGCAGTTCATTCATCTCGACTTGGATCTGCCGGCAGGTGGTGACAATGGGGTGTTCCCCAGGTATGTCACTCATGCTGTGGGTACGAGGAACTGATCCGCTTAAAGACTTGAAGCGCAGAGAAAAGGTGTTGCTGTAGCGTTCGGATTGTTTTACGAGATCGGCGACACCGGCAAAAGCAGGGGATGTCATAACAGCCACGAAAAGCGCCTTGGCCTGGGCCTCACGGTCTGAAAAGTAGAATTTCAGGAACTCACGGCTGTAGAAGTTCTGACCCTCTTGAACCGGGGTTGTTGGTACGCAAGTGCTGACGGCCGTGACCGAACCCACTTGAATCAATTCTGCCCAATGCTCTCTGTCTAGACCTGGCAACGCGGACACGCGGCTGGCGTGTTCGCTCCAGAAAATATTGTTTGCAGCCTGTAGCTTCTGAGATATCGCGGGACCTGACTGGGCGACAGCCTGGACTGTGAGCTGATCGGCGATGGTGTTGCGCATGGCGTTGGTGATAGAGAAAGGCTTGCTCATTTTTTGCTCCAGTGATGAGTGAATCAATAAGGAATGGTGTCGAGAAAAGCGATGTCGTTAATCACTTTCCTGGACTCAAGGCGTAGCCCCTCTGGGATCGACAGAAGCGTGCAAAGCACTTCGAGCAGAGCTAGCAGTTGCGCGCAATTAAGGGCGGTACGCCCGCTCAGACTTGCCCCGTATTTGCGCGTTAGTTGGCCCTGGTATGCAGGTACGAGGGCGTGGAGGCTGCTGGAAACCCACTCCTCGGACTGGGCCACCTTGATACCGAACGCGATAGCCTTTTCTGCTTTGAGGTCGTTTAGCGCGTCCGGCCGGACTCGGGTTGCATGTGGGTTATCGTCCGAAAAATTGATGGTCACCATGCGACTGCTGACGGCATCGCTGCATTGCAATGGCTGATTGGCGGTGATCGTTAAAGCACCTTTGAAGGGGAGAAGTTCGGCGTGGCCATCTCCCGATCTGACGGCGAAGCTGCCTTCGCTGTAGAGCGGTTTCAGTTCGTCCCAGTCAATTTGTTCATCCGATTTACCTTCTTGTTCGCAGATAACCACTCGGTTTTCTGCGCTAGCGACAAACCGTGCTCGCGCCGCTGGAGTGGAGTGGGCCAGCGAATAAGCATACGGAACTTGGGCTGTCAGTTTTTGCAGGTAGTTGAGAAGGAGGGTTTTGCCTACGCCCGCGTCCCCGATGATCTGAAGGAACGGAAAGCTGTTGTGGTCTTGGCGAATGCGAGCGGCGTGTACTGCCCCCAGCCACCAGGCCATGGCGACCACCCCCCGAGGCCCAAAGTAGGCAACGAAGTCCTTAAAGCGAATGACGGATTTCAGGTTGTTTTGCATGGTGCTGCTCCTGTTGTTGCGGTGGTTAAACGCCCTGGAACACCCAGCAGCGAGTGGTTTTCGGTTTATCAAATGCGTCGAGCAACCGTGCGGAGTTGACGGGTTTGTTCGACTCTAGAAACTTGGGTGACTTGCTGGTCTTGAGCAGGCGCTTCAGATCGCTGAGCGCGGGCACCTGCTGGCGTTTGTTGGCGGCCATTTCCACGAATTCGTTGAGGTTCACAGCGATCAGGCCATCGCGGCGGGCGTGGTTCAGCGCACCTTTCTCATCCAGGCCGTTGAGGAATTCGTACAGGTCCCAAAACTCGCGCACAGTCGGGTGGTCGGCGTTGATTGCCTGCTGCCGCTCCAGGGCCATGCGGTTGATCTCGGCGTGCGCAAGGGCCTTGCGGCGCTCGCCGAGCGGCACGACCCCGGCCAATGCATCCACCAGGCTGCGCAGCTGTGCGTGGTTTTTGGCGATACGCACGGTGCGCACGCCAGGCAGGGCCAGCAGTTCCTGTTCGTAGCCGGAGGTGTTTTCCTCCATCAGGCGCATGGTTTCGGTTTCGCGTTGCAGCGCCTTGACCATGAAGCCGCTGATGCTTTCCATCGGCATGCGCTCCAGCTGCTCGGCGTACTGCTTGGTTTCCGGGGTGTGGTGTTCGCGTGTCAGATGGACATGGCAGATACGCTGCAGGATGGGTTCCGAAGCGTTGACCGGGTTGTTCTGCGCGATCAACAGGGCGGCACGGAACGGCGGTTCGTGGGTGTCGTTGCCGTTGTTTTTCACGCCGGTGGAGCGAACGCTGCGGCCGTTGTAGGCGGTTTTCAGCTCGTCCCAGTCGAAGTGTTTAACTGGCTGGCCTTCCTTCTGCTCGCGCTCCGACTCGATCAGCACCACCGGCAAGTTGCTGACCTGCGAGAAGTTACGCGCACGGCTTGCGGCGGTCGCTTTGGACGGGTCGAAGCCTTCGTAATCAGTACGCCCGACCGACTTCCACAGCAGTTCCACCAAGGTGGTCTTGCCCGAGCCGGCTTCGCCCACTAGCTCCAGGAACATCAGTGACTTGTGGATCTGGCGGATTTGCTCAGCGTGCAACGCGCCAAGCCACCAGGCCAGTACCACCACGCCCTGGACGCCAAAGCAGCGCCAGTAGATGTCGAACCAGCCTTCGTTGTAGGCGTTGAGGTCGGTATTGATGTGCAACACCGGCGACTGGCTCTGCGACTTGATGCTCAGCTTGCCGAGGTCAAAAAAATCTTCCTTGTTGCGCACTTGGGCCGCGCCGCCGAAAAAGGCTAGGTCGTTGAAGACATAAGCCCCGTGCTCGCGGCTGTAGCCGATCCATTCGATGGTGTTGACGGTTTTCAGGCAGTCCAGCTGGGGCGCCAGAATCCGCTTCAGTTGTTGGGCGCTGCCCTCAAACATCGCGCCATTGGAGACGTTGAGCAGGCGATTCGCGAATTCAGGCGCCGACGTGAGCTGCTTGGCCGTGAATGTGCTTTTAATGGCAGGCCCTTGCGGGCGTTCGATACGGAAGTAGTACCAGGCCTCATCGGTCAGGTCGTTACGCATGTAGTACAGCGCCTGGAAATTGCAGTTGGCGATGCTGGTCACTGAGCCGGATTGGCGCAGTGCCTTGTAGCGCTTTTGTTCGTCGTTGAGCAGCTGGTCCTCATGGCGGTCTGAACTCTCCAGATCGCCCATGGCGCGGTCGTACTTATCAAGGTCCAGCCGGAACCAGTACAGCCGCTTGCGGAAGGTGAAGTTGAATTCCTTGCGCTCGTCGCGCAGGTAGATGAGGAAACCCTTTTCTTCAGCCGAGTCTGCCAGCAACAAATCGCCGTGGTGGCGGGCTTCGTCGAGATCCTGCTCGATCCGCTCGGCGCGTTTGTCATCGCCCTCGATCGGCTTCCACCGCAGGTGCAGGTCGTTCCAGTCAACCTTTTTGCCATTGGGCTGCGGGATCACCGCCGCCTTGCAGGTGAAGCCCAGGTCGCGCGCTTCCTTCGCCCAGCGGCGCATGTTGGCCTTGGCGACGGGCTCGTTGTCCAGTGCCCACACCAGAAGCGGCAGGCGCTTGTCAGCGTCGTGGCGCAGCTTGACCAGGGCCTTGAGCGAGTCGGTCGGGCAGGGGGCGCTGGACATCATCGACACGGCCGACGTGTCGTTATGCAGCAGTGCGATAGCGTCGAAGATGCCCTCTGTTATCCAGAGTTCTTCGACTTCCAGTAGATCTACGCTCGGCGGGCACCACCAGACGCCTTTGTAACCGGACAAGCCTTCGCCAGTGGGGCGAAAGCGTGCTTTCATCTTGCCGAATCGGTCTGGCCGATCTATCAGGCGCTCCCAGTAGCCACCTTTTTCTAGGGGGAAACGCACCGTGGCACTGCCGATGTTCAGCCGGCTATCCCAGTAGTTATCCTGGGTGAACCAACCAGCGATCAGCTCAAACTTGAAGCCCCGCGCAAACTCAAGGTAGGCGCGTGCCGTGGCAACCGGGTTATCTGGCGTCGAAGGTGCTGTCTTGCTCCAGTCGTTGAACAAGTCGTCGTAGACGTCCTTTACATGGACGCGGTGGCCGCACTTTTCTGGCCGGCCGCAGATCAACGTCCAGGGCGAATCGTAGAAGGTGTACAGGGTCTTCTGGCCGCAACTTGGCGCAGGGCATACACCCTTGCGCATGTAGTTGGTGCCTGGCATGTGCTTGAGCTGATAGTCCCGCTCAATGCGTTGGATGACGTCGGCTCGTAGCCTTTGTTCCATTTCCATCGTGGCTTACTTCGCTTCGTCGAGACTGTGTTTAAGGGCGCCAATCAGGCGTTTTTGCGCGGCCATCACTGGGAAGGCCGCGAGCAGCGAGCCGTGCCGTAAACCCTCGGGGATCAAGCGAAAGCGATCGTCATACCAATGCTCGTTGAACAGCATCGAGTACTGCACACGCAGGTCCTGGAGCATGGCTTCGGCCTCGCTGCGGGACATTTTTGCGGTGATGTCGACGTCGATTTCCATGGTCCACCTCGGATTTCGGGCAAAGCTCACCCAAACCCACGGGAAACGGGTCAGGGAGGGGTGTTTAAAAAGGGCTTATTGAGGGTGTGGCTTGTGCGCGGAATCGCGCTGAGCGAGCAACGTCTGCGGAAGCAGGCGTGCCGGGATCGGGTAACGCAGATCGGCCCGCATATCGATCAAGTGGACGACGGAACTGCCGGGGCTGTTTCCCCAGTCAACACTGATGCACTTGCGCTGGTTGATCACCTGCAATTCTGTCCAGGCGTTGTGTACCAGTTGCTGAGCCATGAATACCGGCACTTCCAGTGCGGTGGTCATGTGCCTGACGCAGTTGTCGTACAGCAGGTCGGAATTCACCAGGTACTGCGCTTCGTGCCGTTGCAGGTAGGCGAACGCCGCACGTTGCATGCTGCTGCGGTAGTCGTGGGTCAACTGTTCGTGGTTCATTGCGTGCACTCCTGTTCCATTTGGTCCAGCAGGTCTGGTTGATCGTCGGCGGTTTTCATTGCGGCACGGCGCAAAGCGATGTCGGCAATAGGGAGCTTTACGGTGGGGTTAGCCATACCGCTGGGGCTCATCTCATGAGTCATTTCGAATTCGGCCCGAACGGACCAGCCGCAGGCCTCGTTGGTGCATTGCAGGTAAGCCACGCGTAGAAAAATGTGCGTGCCTTCACTGGTGCGGATCCGCATACGGCCGTGGCAGTGGGGGCAGACGAGTTTGTAGGTGCTCACAATGCGGCCTCTTGGCTATAGAGCTGGATAGTCGCGAGCACTTCGGCGTAGCGGGCAGACATGTAATTGATCAGGGCGCTGATAATGGCTTCTGCCTCGCCTTTTTGTATGACGCCGTCGTCCAGAGCCTTGGCAATGATCTGATCGACTCGGCCACGCTTGGCGGCAGCCTTAACGGAGCGGTTGTAAAGGTCGACGTTGTCCAGCGTTCCCGGAGTGGTCAGCTGCACGAACATGCCGCCATACATGGCTGCAACATAGTCCGGCAGGAAGGTCGTGCCGGCCTGCTGTTCCAGTCTGAAAATGTGTTCGTCGGTCAGCGGGCGGCTGCCGGCATTTTCATAGGCCTGGTTGTCGAACTTTTTGAGCGGCATACCCAGGTTGACTGCGGCATAGGCTCGCCCCCCCGGATAGCTACAAATGACTGCGCTGACGACATCTTTTCTGGTGCCTAGAACTGGGCGTTTCATCTTCTGGTATCCCCTTGGAGCCAGAGGCCCTAGTTTGTGAGCTCGCCGTCTTTGATGCCGAGCAGGACGGCTGCCCGGTGTGCTTCGCCACGCAGGCATTTTTTTTGCCCGTTCAGTACGGCATATACGGTAGAGGGATGAAGGCCGTACTGAATGGCGAAGTCCTTGACGGACATGCCTTTCATTTCCAGTCGAGTTCTGGCGGCCTGGCATGCTTGCCCGGGTGCGTAGGTGGCGTGCATAGTTCGGATTCGTGTGATTTCGCGTAATGATGTGATGATATTGGTTCAGTTAATTGAACCTGTCAATGGTCGGGGTTCAAAAATATGACCATCAGCGTTCGGCTGAAGGAAGAAAGGTCGCGCCTAAAGCTCAGCCAGACTGATTTAGGGGCGGCAGGTGGGGTAGGAAAAACCACTCAAATCAATTACGAAAAGGGCGTTGGAAGCCCTGATGCCAAGTACTTGGCTGCTGCTGCCTCATTGGGGGTCGACGTCCTCTATGTGATAACAGGTGAGCACCGATTGACTTCGAGTGAGAGCATCACGACGGAGGAAGCTGGATTACTTGAGTTCTATCGAGCGATGGCAGATTCCGACCGCCAATCGTTGATGCGTATGGCATATGCACTAGCAAAGGCAGTTTGAGCTGTATAGGCAGTGACAACTGTGGACCGATGAACAGCGTGGCAATAAGAGAAGAGAGCAGGGACGATGGGAATGATTGCTTGTAAGGAATGTAAACATCAGATATCCACCACCGCAAAAACGTGCCCGAGTTGCGGTGCTGAGTCGCCAACTGGTGATCGTGGGAAACAGATTTCGGGGTTGATCTACTTAGGGTTAATCGGGTATGCGTTCTACTGGGTGTGGGGGCTGCTGACTCCGAAAGTTGATGACGTGACTGTGCCTGTCAGTGCACCAACGTCTTACACCATTACTCAAGATGAAAGTCGGGCTCCTGTTAAACGAACAGTAGAAGTAGAGCTAGTGTCTCGCGTAAATGAGGCGGATCTGGCCCTTGTCGCAAAAGAAATTTTTGCTCAAGGAAAAAATAAAACAGATCGAACTTTTATTGGGTACCGAGTAGATGGAAAAACTAAAGGGACTTACTGGGCAACGAGTCATTACGACCCAGACCTGAAAGTTGTCATCCGAGGTCTAACGCTAGCCGATTTCCAAACCTTACAAGCGTTTGACGTTGCGAAGGCATATCCTCAAGCAACCGGTGCTTGGATACGGGACGATGGTTTTGGCTACCTAATGGTGGTTTATGAATGTAACGGAAAGTTTTTCATAGACTCCATTTTTCCCAACGGTGAGAAGAACACAAATGCAGTCGTGTCGAAGCGAATGCCGGATGGCGGACTTCGCTTATCTGAGCCCGATAATAGTTTCGGTGAGTTCTATGTTGTTGATGCTGAGGGCGGCTTGCAAGGCTGGAGTGAAAATGGCGTTTATATGACTTTGCAGCCACTACAATCGATGCTTTGAAATAAAAAGTATCTGATTATTAGTTTTGCGATAGGTACGGCAAGCTGAAAGTCGGTTGTTCCCCGAGCGTATTGACGGTGCCATTGTGGCACCAGACGCTCGTTGCGAGAGTATGGAGTAGTCGCATGTTGGAGAGCAGCCGAGTGCCGAAAGCCCAAGATATAGTTGTTAGTCCAGACTCACAGAGTGATCAAGAGCTGAAGTTGTTGGCAATGTTCAGGCAAATCAGTGAACAGCATCAGAACGATATTCTGCGCCTGTTGGAGGCGCTTGCGCAGTTGTCGGAGTAGACCTATGGGGCCCCGGCCAGTACCGGGGTTTTATGTTGATTTGGCAGCTTGCATCCTCTGCCACTCCCGATCCACCGCCCGCTTCGCCGTTTTCTCATTGGCATACAACCACCGCAGTCGCTTCGGCTTGCTCTGATCCCCTGCGGTAACGGTCTTTTCCTTTCCGGTTTTCTTGTCGCGGTAGTAGGCAATGATCCCGGTGTAGTCGCCGGCACTCTCTTCGGCCAGATCCTCGAAGGTGTCCTCAGGCAGCTTACTTTCCAGGTCCAGGCTCATGGTGTAGCCGCTGTCGGCACTGAGGCTGTGCTGCACGTTGCCTCCGTACCAGATGATTTCGTCAATCTCAGGCTTCACTCCATCCAGCGTGTAGGTCAGTTCGGGAATCAGCTCGGGGCGCCCCATGGCGAGGGTGTAGCTGAGTGTCGCGCTGCCGCGCTGCAGGCGGTTGAATTCGGCCCGGGCGGCGCGTAGGGCGGATTGACGGTCGCTGTAGGTGTGGCGCAGGTCTTTGAGGTTCTCGCCGCCGCCAGCAATGGCTTCCTGTTTTTTCGCGCTGTTCACGTCGTAGAAATAGGCGCGCACCCCGTCGTAGCTATCGCGGTCGGCTTGCAGGTAGCGGTGCTGGTCGCCGTCGGTACGGGTCAGGGTGATGTGCGGCAGGTCCAGGCCGCTGGCGGTCTTGCCACCGCCGGCCGGGATGCACAGCAGGCAGCCGGCCTTGACGCTGACCACAGCGTCGAATTCTTCCCCCAAGCGGCTGATCAGATTGGCGTCGGACTCGTTGGCCTGGTCGAGTTGCAGAATGGGCAAACCATCCAGCGCGCCTGCAATGGTCGAGGT
Source organism: Pseudomonas frederiksbergensis (assembly GCF_001874645.1). Lineage (NCBI taxonomy): Bacteria > Pseudomonadati > Pseudomonadota > Gammaproteobacteria > Pseudomonadales > Pseudomonadaceae > Pseudomonas > Pseudomonas frederiksbergensis. Next base: position 1,039,819 of record NZ_CP017886.1, on the reverse strand, counting down.
GAGGCCGTTACCCAGGGCGATGTCACCCAATACGTCGCCCAGCGTTGTGTTGCTCCAGCTCCGTTCGCGCTTGGTCTTGAAGCCTTTTCGCAGATCCGCAGACCGAGCTCGGATGCTCAAAACGTCCGGTGAGCCGCTGTGTTCGGTTTCGTCGACGGTGTAGGTGCCTTTATCGACCAGGCCGGTGTCACTCCAGCCCAACCACAAACACACGACCGCGCCCTTGGGCGGGATCGCCAGCAGCCCGTCATGGTCGCTGAGGGTGATGCTGAGTTGGTCGGCCTCGATCCCTCGGTTGTCGGTCAGCTCCAGGCTCATTAGCCGCGGACTGATCAGCTTGGCAATGTCGTTGCCGTCGACGGTGATGCGGAACGCCGGAACCGGGTAAGCCGCGTCACGTTTGTAGCGTTCGGCAGCGTCATCCAGAAAGCCAGTGACGCGGGAGAGGGCGGCATCGATCACAGCAATGACCTCATGATGCTGACACCGGCGGCGGTACCTGCACCGAGCAGGTCTATGCGGTCGTCGTCGGTACGTTTGAGGTTAATGGTGAACTCGATGCGCCGGGGTGTGCCGTCGCGAAAGAAAAGGGTTTTGGTCTCGCTCAGGCTCTCGATCACCCACAAGCCGTAGATCCGGCCGCTGCCTTCGACCATAGGCCAGGCCTTGCCGGTGTTGGCCATCAGGCGCACGGCGTCGAGGCTGAGGGCGCTGCCGGCCAGTTCTGGCAGGATCACTCCGGGTAAGGTGATGGAGTCGTCGCCGCGACCGACAAACTGCCGTGCTGGGGCGGCGCCAATGCGGTTGTTGCTGGCGTGGCGCCATTCGGTCTGGCGTTGCAGTTCCTGGTAGGCGGCGGTGGACAGGCTGAAAACGAACATGCCGAGGGCAAGCATCATAGTGATTTACTCCAGGTCCGACAGTCTGCTGCGCTTGCGAGCGCCTTTTTCACTGTCGATACGGGCCAGTTCGGCACGCACGGCACGGGCAATGGATTGCGCATCCATTCCGGGGGTGGGGTGGATATTGATTTCGTAGTGGTCATGGCTGTCATAGGTGGATGCGGAGCTGGAGCTGATCGGTGCACGGTTATCGATCGCCAGAGCGGGCATAGCAATCGAACCCAGGGCTAACGCACCAGCAGCTAACTGCTTGCCGAAATTGACAATCGTAGAGAGTGATCCCCTGTCGTTAGCGGCCGCAGTGGGGTGTGTTTCGGCAGTAGGGCCGAGCGCGAGTGCTCTTGTTTCTCTGAGTTGCTTTGCCGGTCTGATGGCAGTGTCGAACAGGTCGTTTTTAACCGCAGGTACCGGTACCGTCGGTACGCCGAGGGCAAAAGCTCCAGCCTCGGTGATTTGCTTGCTGAGCTGGTTAACTGCGTCGAGTGGGCCTTCTATGCCGCCTTCCAACCCTTGAGTGAGGCCCGCCATGGTGAATCCGCCCAGTTCGGAAAACACCCGCGAAGGGCTATGGATGCCAAGCTTTTCCTTGAACCAGCCAATGGTTGAATCGCCAATCGAGGTGATCGCGCCCTTGATCTGCCCAAGCCCCGCGAACAGCCCATTGACCAAGCCGTTGACGATCATGTTGCCGAACTCGGTGAAGCGGTTCGGCAGATCGATGCCCAGGTAATTCAATACTTCAGCGAAGGCCTGGTAGATCAGGCCGATGGGGCTGAAGTTTGCCAGCACTGTCAGGATGCCGCCGACGCCGCCGCTGAAGCCGGCTTTGATTTCGGTCCAGGCGCTGGTGAAGTAGGTTTTCACCGCGTCCCAATTTTTATAGATCAGGTAGGCCGCGCCCGCAATGGCGGTAATGGCCAGACCGATGGGGTTGAGCATCAAGGCGCGTCCCATCATGAGCAGGGCCTTGCCGACAAAAGGCAGTACGGTCTTGCCGAGGTTCCACAGCAGTCCGGTCAGGCCGGGTAGTCGAATGCCCAGTTGAGCGAACATAAAACGCAGGGCCACGAACGGCAATAGAACGCTGGCCGCCGTGACCACTAGCCCGCCAAGGGCCATGGTTAGCCCGGCAATGATGGCGGCGGTTTTGACCAGTCCCGCAGCGAGTCCGGGGTTTTCCTTGGCCCATGTTTTGACGCCACGGACGATGTCGATCACCGACTGAACCAACCCGCGTAACGGGCCGTCCTGTTGTTCTTCCAGCTCGATGCCCAGGTCTTGCCAGGCGCTGCTAAGGGTGGTCAGGTCGCCCTTAAGGTTGTCGGCCATGACCTTGGATGTTTTTGCCGCCTCACCTTGGGTTTGGCGCAGTGTCGCAATGAGTTTTTGCAGTTCGCCGATGCCGGCTTGCTCGACCAGTTGCGCCATGCCTTTAACTGCTTCTTCCCCTGCGATGGCTTTGAACAGTCCACCCTTTTTGGCCGTGCCCAAGGCTTTGGTTTTGTCGTAGATCTCTTTGAGGATATCTGGCATTTGTCGCAGATTACCGTTGGCGTCGGCAGTTTTGATCTTCAGTTGATCGAGGGCTTTCTGCGCTGCTTTGGGCGGAGCGGCCAAGCGGTTCATGATTGAGCTCAGAGCAGTGCCGCCCATACTGCCCTGTAGACCTGCGTCGCCCAGTTTACCGGCCATGGCGGCAGCGACTTCCAGTTCCACGCCGTAGGTTTTTGCCATGGGCGCAGCGTATTTCATGGTGTCGCCGAGCATTTGAAGGTTGGTGTTGGAGCGCGTGAAGGTGCCCACCAGCACGTCGCCCAACTTGCCCATCTGGTCGGCGGTCATACCCAACCCGGACATAATGTTTGAGGCGATGTCGGCGGTTTGTGCCAAGTTAGCACCACCAGCGGCAGCGAGGTCGAGCATGCCGGGCATCGCGGCTTTGATGGCTTTAGGGTCGAAACCGGCCATGCCGAGGAAGCCCTGAGCGTCGGCAGCCTGGCCTGCGGTGAACAGTGTCGAGCCACCCAGTTCGCGGGCCTGGTTACGCAAGGTTTCAAGCTGCTTTGCCTTCTTCGGGTCGCTCTTATCCAGTCGTGTGATGGCTTGCACCCGGCTCATGCTGGCGTCGAACTCCAGGCCAGGTGTAAGAATTCGCGCCCCGCCGTAGAGCGCAGCACCACCGCCCGCCATAGCGGTGGCACCTTTGGTTGCCAAGTTTCCGGAAAGTTGCCGTTGTTTGTCATACGTGGCGCGAGCATCGGCTAGTGCATTTTTGCGTTTGCTGATGGCGACCAACCGATCTTTCTGGGTATTGAGTGATCGATTGGCCGCATCCACTTGCGTCTTCAAAGTTGCTTCGTGTTCGCCGAGTTTGCCGGTGGCGATACCGGCCTCCCTCAGTTTGGTCATGTGAGGTGTCAGCCCCCTTCGCTGTTCTTGCAATTTGGTGGTCAAATCTCGAACAGCTTCATGGGCTTTGCGAAAGTCGTTCTTGAACTTGCCGGATGCAGCTTCTCCACTGTTGTGAAGGGCCGTTTTCATCAGGCGCAGTTGCTCCTGCGCTTTGTTCAGCTTTTCGGAGGTAACACCTATGGCGCCTTGTTGTTTCTTGAAAGAGGAAATGTTGGCCTGTTGATCCTTCAGTGCCTTGAGTTGGTCGCGAGCAGCTTTCAGCGCTTTCGCCGTGTCGGAACTACCGCCAGCGATACGCCTTAGCGGCCCGCTGGCCTTGTCGATGGCGTTGAGCAGTACCTGAAGTTTTAGATCATTCGCCATCGGTGGAACTCCGCACCCTGGCACGTTCGCGCCAGTCCATCAGCTCTTGCAGGCCCAACTGATCCATGTCAGCCGGCGCCCAGTGAAAGACCACCGCCAAGTCAGCCATGGCGTCCTCTACGCAACGAGGGAGGCTTCCGTCTTCACCGACTTCTGCAACAAAAAACTGGTGATCTTGCTGCCGCAGGCCAACAGGTCGGCCGGGTCCATGCCAGCGGCTTCAGGCGCGGTGATGCCTGGGCTGCTGATGCGCGGAATGACCTTGATGAGACTGGCCACGTCCATGTTCAACAGTTCGACCAACTGCACACCGCGAAGCTCGCCGGATGCCGGTTTGCGCAGGGTGATGGTGTCGATGGTGGTCTTGCCTCGAATGATCGGGGTGTCGAGGGTGACGGTGTTGTCTTCGACGGTCGGCAGTGCTTCGGTGGTGTCTTCGGACTTCATGGGATGCTCCTGGTTGCGGGGTTGGTTGGGGGATTTGGGTTAGATGCCCAAGGCGGTGCGCTGCTTATCCAGCATGTCGACGCCGTTGACCTTTTCGATAAAGTTGAGCAAATCGATCTCGATGATTTCCTCGTTGTCGACGATCAGCTTGTAGTAGGTGCAGGTGGTTTTCATGCTGTGTTCGGTGTCTTCACCGGCTTTGGCTTCGCCCATTTCGATGGTTTCGTGGCGACCGCGCAGGACGATTTCCACCGCACTGATGTCGCCGGTGTCGTCCTGCTGGAACGAACCGGTGAAGCGCAGAGCGACGCCCGACGCGTTGACCGCTCCGAACTGGCGCAGGGATATCAGGTCCAGGCCACCGGTTTTCCAGTCGAACTGGATACCGTCGTCGGACATCCCCAGGTCAGCCTTGACCGGGCCATTCATGCCACCGCCGCGATAGGCTTCCATCTTGCGACCAAGTGGCGGGAGGGTGACCGACTTCACGACACCCACATAGGCGTTGGCGTCGTTGAACAACATGAGGCTTTTGAGTTTGCGTGGCATGGCCATGGCGGTGTTCTCCGGTGTGCAGGCAGGGGGTCAGCTCCCCTGGCGGGGAGTCCCGGTTTAACGGTTGATCTTGCTGGCGAACTGCATCAGGTAGCGATCTGTGATGCGCTGACGCAGGGTGAGGTCTTCCAGCGGCGGCACGGGCGTGTAGTCGTAGTCGAGGAAGAGCTTGCCGGCCTTGAGGGTGTCTTTGTCGTTGATGTCTTCGGGGAACCAGCAACTGCCACCCATCAGGTAACCCGAGGCGATCAGCTCGCGGAACTTGGCGTTGACACCTTCGATGATGTCGCGCACCAGGGAGGCGTGCATCGGCTTGTCGATGGCCCACATGTGCGCCTCGGCCATGGTGTCGGCAAGGATCTGCGCAGTGCGGGTGTAGTTCTCGAATGCGAACAGGGGATCATCGCTGCAGGTGCGGCTGCCCCAGAAGCGGAAGCCACCCTCATTGATCAGCGTGGTGACTTCGTTGCTGTTGAGGTAATTGGCGTCGGTGGCTGGGTTTTGCAGATCCCAGAACACGTCGGCGCTGATGCCAGTCACGCCGTTGACGGCAACGTTGGACAGGGTTTTGTGCCAGCCCGTTTCCTGATCGATCTTGGCGCGCAGGCCGAGGGCGCGAGCCACTGCGGCTGCGTTCACGGTCTTGCTGGTGACGGTGTCCCAGTTCTGGAAGTCCGGCCAGATCACCATGACTTCCCGAGCACCGAAGTTCTCGCGGTAAGCGACTGCCTCTTCCTTGGTTTTGCAGTCCCAGGCGCTGACGTAGTTGAAGGCGCGCAGCTGTTGGCCGATGGCGACCAGGGCGGTGGCCACTGGTTGGCTGTCCAATCCCGGCACGCCGAGAATGCGTGGCACCAGGCCGACTTTGGCCTTGGCGGCGAGCAGGGCTTTCATGCCGGTGTATTTGCCGTCTGCCGTCGTGGTGCCGATCAGGGCGCTGGTGGTTTCAGCTTCAGTCGGACCTTCTTTTACCCGGACCACGATGACGTACGGCTTGGTCTGGTCGGCAATGGCTTGCAGGCTGACGGCGAGGGTGCCTTTCACACCGGCTTTGCCGATGGCGGTTTGCACGTTGGTCAGCAGCACCGGCGTGTCGAACGGAAATACAGTGGCGTCAGCGTCGTCGGCAGTGCAAACCAGGCCGATGACAGCGGTGGGGATGGTGCGAATGGGGCGGGTGCCGTCGTTGAGTTCGATGACCCGCACGCCGTGAAGATAATCGGCCATGGGTTTTTGCCTGCGCAGTGAATGGAGTGACAGTGCACAGGCTGCCGCGCGCGCGCCGGATGGGCGAGCGCGGGGACTTGTAGCGGGTGGGGCTACAGAACGCTTGAATAAAAAACGCCCTGTCAGGGCGTTATTGGGCTTGTTCAGCCAGCCAAGGCGGTGCGGCCGGGCGATGATCCGCAAGTGGAAACTCGGCCCCTTGTGGCCAGTCGCGCAACTCACGTCGGTAGACTTGCAGCGCGGTGTATTGCGCGGCCGTGAGCGTAGTGCTCGGGCCACCTTCCAACTCGTCACGGTGACGCGCCACAACGCCGTCGGTAGTCGCCAACTGCCCGTTACGCCAGGCGCGCTCGATGTCGGCCAAATGCTCAGCACTCATTGGCGGGCGCGCAATCAGTGAGGGTGGCTCGGTATCAAAGTTGATCTTGATCAGCTCTGACTGGCCGCTCAAAAGCTCAGCATGCAGTTCGCGGGATATTTCGAGAGCGTCCGCTGGCAGCTCGCCGCCTAAATCGGAGTCATGGAACAGACCGGTGGTCTTGCTGGAATAAATCATGTTCGTATCTCCTTACATCCCGAAGGCAAGTACACGCACAGCCGATTGACTGGCGGTGTAGTTGGACTGCAAAAGCACCTGCCCAAGACCATTGGGCATGCCTGCTACGAAGGGCGCCCCGGTACTGTCGTAAATGGCGCTTTCCGTTAGGCTGACGTGACAGCCGAAATGCATACCGGGAAAGGCGATTGGCAGGTTGAAGGCAGCGGCCTTAAAGGCTGAAAGAAAGTTCGCGGTAAACCATTGCATGATCAAACCTGACGGCAGCTTCTGATAGCCCGACGGGCCCAACAGACAGCCCCACGGCCGGGTTTTCCCGACCACACCCGTGCCGGTCAGCAGCCAATAGTTGGTGCCGATGTACATGCAATCAACGTGGGAATCTGGTGGAATCGACCGCGTTGCGTTGGTCCATGAACCATCAATATTTTCCTGCATCTTGTCCGCGCCTTGCACGTTCAGATACAGGGTGGTGATCGCCCAGTTCTGTACCCGAATAACCGCACCGACCGGGATACTGTTCGCGGTGGCGTCAGGCAGGCTATAGGCGTTGCTCCCCGCACCGGAGCAATGAACCACCCCGCCAACGTGCGCGACGATCCCGGCCGTTGAGCCGGCGAAAGACCAAAAGCCCGAATACTGATGCCCTCGGGCTTGTGCCGCCGCCGTGCTCATCACCTGATCGCTGATATCGAACCGTGAAGGAAGGGCCGTTAACGGCTTTCCCCGCAGGACTGGGCTGATGAAGTCCGATTGCTGCAACTGCACATTGCTGCCATCACAGAACAGTAGAGAGGATGTGTTCGGCGTGATAACGATCCCGGCGCCCATCGCCGTCCTCACCGTCACCGTAAAGGCGCCCGTCGTGACGTTCTGCATTTGGAATCGAGCGGCCCCGTTGGGCACGATCACCGTTTTGTTGCCGGTCAATACGCCCCACAGATACACGATGCCGGTACTCAGTTGAGCCGCTGTCAGCGCAATGCTGCCGGCCCCCGCGATGCTCACCGACGTACTGCCATTGACAGCGTTCTGCACAAACTCGGAGTTCACTACCGACTTATCGTTGGCTCCAGGGGGCGGCGTAGGGGTTTTCGGGTTGCCGGTCAGGTTGATGCTGTCAAAGTCGCTCTGCTGCTGAGCAATGGTGTTTGACCCTGTGCAGAACAGCAGTGTCGAACAGCCTTGAGTGACTGCGACGCCCGAGCCAGCCGCCGTCTTCACTATCAAGGAGAAAGCGCCTTCGGTGCTGTTGACCACCTGATAACGAGCAGGCAAGGTCGGCACGATGATCGTCCGGTTACCGGTGAGAGTCCCGTACAGACTCAGCGTTCCGGTCCCGGCCTGAGCCGCCGTCAGCGTTAGGACACCCGAACCTGAAACATCAATGAACGTATTGCCATGCACCGCTGTGCGCACGAATTCAGTGGTCGACAGCTGCCGCGTATTGCTGCCGGGCGCTGCCGTGTCGGCCGTTGGCGTGCCCAGGAAGGCCGGGGAATTAATCGGTGCATAACCTTGGTTCACGTCCTGAAAAACCAGTGGCGTGCTGCCGAGGATAATCCCCCCGTCCGTGACCAGCTGCCAGCGGCTATCGGCCTGCGTAGCGCCCTGTTCGACTGACACCGCCAGCGCTGACGTTACTTCAGCACTGGTATCTGCATCGGGTGCGCGCGGCCAGACACCAGCGGCCACGATGTACAGGCCGTTGTCTTTGGCCACCGTTTGATTTTTCACCAGCACCCGATCACCAGCGACCAGGGCGATAGCGTCGATGGTCTGAAGACCGGCCAGCGCGATATTGGCCGTGGTGGCCACCCGGACCGACTGTTTGCTGTCGAGCTTGTACAGCTCCTCCATAATCCGTTGTTCGACAAATTCACGGGTCGCCAGCACTACCGCCGGATCGATCTTCAGGGTGATATTGCCGGCACTGGAGACGATCAGGTTCATCCGCACAATTTGCGTGCGGCCAGAGCCTTGCGACAGAACCGGCTTGAAGCTGGGTGCGCAGTTCGCTACCGCCACCAGGTCACCGTCGGCGTCGTACAGGCCGATCTCCCGTATCCACTTGCCACCCTCGTCAGCGGGGATGATCTGCTCGGCGATGATCACCGCCGGGTTGACCGGGTCAATCTTGAGCTGGTTTAGCGGCCGGCGCCGCCATTCGTTGATCAAGCGGGTTTGCTGGCGATCTGGCAAAGGGTCGGTGCCGTTGGCATCACCAACGCCCATGTCAGTGATCAGCCAAGGCCGGCCGAGTGCGTCGGCGTTCGCCTGCTTGGCCTCGCCGACTTGGGTCAGGATGGCGAAAAACTGCGAGTTCGCGTCAATCATGGTAAACGTCCAGGGTATCGATGGAATGTTCGCGACCGACCGCTCCGAAGCGGCCTGTGACCTCGATGTCACGCATTACCGGCGGGTAAATGTCGATGACGTCGCCTTCGTACAGGGCGACGCTGATGTTCACGCTGCCATGGGTCTCGAGGCTGATGGCGAGTCCTGTCAGGTGGCGCGTGAGGGGTTTGGCATCGTCAATAAGCCAGGTCAGCTCCTGGTACATCTCTTCGGTGATGCCGGTATCCAGCACACCGACCTTGAGCGCGAAGGTGGCGCGAGGGCCAGGCGGCACCGTTTGCCACCATTCCATCACCTCGATCAGATATCCCAGCGGTTCGACGACCCGGCGGAGTGAGCCGATGGTGCCCTTGCGCGAGTGGATGTAATACGCGGAGCGAATGGCTGCACGCTTGGCAGCTTCAGGCCATTTGCTGTCCCAGCGGTCCACCGAGAAGGCCCAGGCCAAGTACGGCAGCAGGGGCAGGGGGCACAGGTCCGGGTTGTACAGCGTGCGCAACGGAATAGGCACGCGCTGGATCTGTGCCAGGGCTTGCGCGGCCTGGCGCTCTAAAGGCGTCGAGTTGCTGGGGAGAAGCGGCAGGTCGGCCATCACTCGACCCCCAACGCCAGATCAATGAGCGTGCAGTAGGGGGCCTGGTACTTGGTGGCGACGATATCGACCCAACCTTCCAGCACCACCTTGCGCACGCCTTCGACGTGCAGATAGGCGTGCACGACGGATTCGGACACTTCCAGCCCCAGGCGTCGGCGCTGATGGGCAAACTTCAGCAGGCTGGTTTCGGCAGCTTTGAGGATCAACTCGGACTCGGGGCCTGCCGTCAGCAGGAAAATCTTGGCCTTGACCTGGTAGTTGATGATCTCGGCGCTTTGAACGGTCAGCCGGTCTCCCACGGGGCGGCGGTCGTCATCGCTGAGGTAGGCTTTGACGATGGCCAGTAGCGCAGGTGGGGCGTAGCCGTCACCGAGGGCAGATTGCACCGTCACCACTGCTTCGGCGGGGAAGGGGCTCTCGGCGGTGGCGTCGGCCACCTGACCGTCAGCGGATCGGGCGTGGAAGATGTAGCTGTTGCGCGGCCCGGCCGTGCTCAGACCTTCCCACGCCATCTGCGCCCGTTCGCGCAGGCTGTCGTCGCTTTCCATCAGTTTCGGAATGGGCGGTACCGCTGACGGGTTGGCTTTCTGGATGGTCAAGCGCTTGACGTTGTAGTTGGCGGCGAGGTTCTCCAGGTCGGTGCCTTTGGCCAGGGCCAGCATGTTGGCGACCGATGCTTCATTGACCCGCTGCCGCCAGACCATTTCGCGGTAAGCGTTCTCTTCCAGCAGCTTGGTCAGCGGCTCGGATTCCATGTCGAGGCGTCCAGCGATTTCGGCTTGTTCCTCGGCTGGCCAGAGGCTGATGGCGTAGGCCTTACGTTCGGCAAGGATCTGCTCATAATCGATCTGCTCGACCACTTGCGGCGCAGGCAGTTGGCTGAGGTCGATGGCGGTGAAGCTGTTCATACGCTGCCCCCCAGATGCAGGGGAATGCTCAGGCTCAGTGGTTCGTTGGTGTCGACGATGCTGCCTTCAATATCCAGCGTTGACTGGCCTTGCAGGGTGGCGCCGAGAAACTGCACGCGGCTGAGGCTGACCCGAGGTTCCCAACGCATCAGCGCCATGACAGAGGCGGCGTAGACCCGCAGGCGAGTGACATCGTTGAACGGATGGTCTACCAGCTCAGGCAACAGGCTTCCGTACTCGCGGCGCATGACTCGGGTGCCGATGCGGGTGCCCAGAATATCGGGCATCGACTGGGCGATGTGTTCGACGGTGTCGATGGCGGCGCCGGTTTCTCGGTTCATAGCGGCTCGCCCGACTGCTCGTTGCCAGACTTCACACCGCCGTGCGGGTGTTTGACCAGGCTGATATCCGCCGCCACCACGTCCACCGAGGCGGTGACCTTGCCGGTGATGTTCTGGTTGCCGGTCTGGGTGTAGTCGCCCTCGTGGGTGATTGGGCCGACGATGTGAATGCCACCGGTGCTGATCAGGTTGGTGGTCCCGCCATCGACCAGCGTGGCGTTCAGGTGGTGGGCGACGCTGTCATATTCGATGACGGTGCCGTCGCGGTAGGTACGGCGGTGCAGACCTTCGCGGTCACCGTTCGCCGGGAAGTGGTCGCTGAACAGGCCGGTGAGGACGATGCCGTTGCCGAGCTGGCCGGAGGGGCTGAACAGGATGACTTGTTCGTCTACGGTCGGTGGGTCCCACTCGCGGTCGGCTCCTGCACGCGGGGCGATCCAGGGTAGCCAGCCGGTGGTGAGGGCGCCGGTTTTGACTCGTACGCGTGGGGGCTTCATCTGAATTTCGGCAATGGTGCCGAAGCGGATGAGGTTTTCAATCAGACGGGCGAGGGTGGCTAAGTCGTTCATGGCGCCGATGGTGGCGCCATGCGTTTGGATATGCAGCCTTAACAACTTGTGATCACGTGTAATACAACTTAAAGGCGATCAGAACGATATTACTAGGTGCTTGGGTTAGCTTGAGTCAAATGGGGAGACTCAAGCATGCCTGGTACATGTAGGCCAATGAACACTAAAAATGAAAAAGCTTTGAAGCTATTCAATTCCGTCCCATAGTCAGAAACCTCTCCGTGCATCACCTGATGCCGATTCAGAGCATCGAATACTTTACCTTTTTCTATGCTTTCCTTATCTCGCTGACCCTTGCTTTTTAGGATGTCCATGGTGTGAAGATTTAGTAACTGGTGCAATAAATCTTTTACCTTTTGGTTGTCGCCAATTCGATCCTTAACCCAAACGCTACCCTTGACCACACCATTGCTTTTATCCATCGCCGAGGGTATGCCCGTTATCTCTGAAAGCATTCCATCTGCTTGGGCGAGAAATACAGGTATGCTCAAATAGTAACCTTCTGGGCCATAATTTTTATGGGCGCTAACTGCGGCCTCAATAGCTGGTTTTCTTTTCGGGTACAAATTAGTTAGTTGGCCAGCATACCAATCCATGTCTGTTGTGTAATGAGCTTTCAGGATCTCGTCTACTTCGTCCGCTTTCGCAGCTTGAAGGTTTTCGACCAGCTCAAAAGTGTCTCGAAACGAATTTATCCAGTTAAAAAACCATCCTTCTGAAGAAGCTATGATCATTGCTTTTCGAGAGCGCGCCGGCATGCTTTCGATGCGCTCCTTTACAGCTTTCCAATCAATCTGTGCGATTTTTATCAGTAGAGGTGCGAGATCGGTCCGCACTCCTTCGAACCATTGTCCTAGCTTTTGTAATCCCGCGTTGATAGCTGGGATATGTGGTTCCAGCATTTCAGCTAAGAACTTTGCAAATGCTTCATTGTTCTCCTTGATTTTTTCATCCGGATCTTTCACGACAACCCCCTAGAACAGCGGTGACTAGATTCAATATTTCTACCTTGTACCACTGATTAAAGGTCCAATCACTTTGCGACGAAATGAGCGAGCAGGCCGTCGCGAACCAGATCGATGTCGGCATCGGTAAAACCGAGTATTTCCCGTTGTTCATACTTCACACCCGGTGCACCCCGTTCAGCACGGTCTTTCAATCCGTACTGGTGCACCCTGGCAATGCGGGCAATGCGCCCCGTAAATCCGACGCTGATGGCATTGCTGTCGGCCTTGACCTTCAGGAAGCGTGCGGTGCGCATCTTCTGGAACATCTGCACCTTGCGTTTCACTCGGCCCTGCTTACCCCCCAGGTTGCGCTGTTTGCGCGGGGCATACTTGCTGCCGTCCGGGTTGCGTTGGGCGATAACCCGTTGTTGCTGGCTTCGGCGTAAAGCCTGGCCGAGGCTGCGGGCGAGCTGGTTGCGCGCTGCGGGTTCCAGCTGTCGGAGCAAGCCGGCGGCCCAGTCTTCCAATGCTTCCAGTCGATTGGTCATTGAGGGACAACCCATTCACTGCCGGTGCCTTGAGCGCCGGGAATCCATGTCGGGTCGAGAAAGCTCGCGATACGCTGCGGCTCGCCAGGGTGGCGGATGGTGGTGTTGCCTGCATCGTCCTTGCCCACCACGACGCGTTCGGTCAGCGGTAAGGTTAGGCTGAGATCGACTTTGCTGTTGTCGAGAATATCGGCCTCGAACTGGATGCCTTCCGCTGACTTGTAGAGGTTTTCCAGCAGCTCGGATTGGTGGACGCTCAGCCAACCGAGCAGGGGGAGCATGATGCTGTCGGGGTGCCCGGCGAAGTCGGTGAGTATGACCTGCAGGTCGAAGCTGTATTCGAATGACAGACTGGCTGCAGCCGTGCAGCGGACTTTGCCGTTGTCGATGAAAATCAGCAGTCGGTCAGGGTTGTGCCGGAGGTCTTGCACGGTTTTGAGCAGATGGGCACGAAGGCTTTCGGGCTTGTTCATAGTGGACCTGTTGAAGGTTGAGTATGTCGAGGAGTGTTGCGTCACGCCATTGGCCGACGTATTCGACGGGACTGTAGAACGGCGGCGGGGCCTTGGGATAACTGCTCTTCGGTACCTTGTATTCGACCTGCAGGATGATTTTGCCGAACAGGCCACGTCGCCAAGCTGTTTTCCCGGTGAGTACCCCGTTGCTCTGTTTGGATGAGTTCATTGGGATTGTGTCTGTTGGTGCTGGTAAACCATATCGACCTGGCCTGCGCATTCCGCCCAGGCGGCTTCGACGCGGTCCTGGTCGGTGAGCTGGTCGCCGTTACTGAGCGGGCTGGTCGCCGGCAGGGTGCAGGGCACCACGGCCGGACAGCCACTGACGATAAGCGTCGGCGCCGGTGAGGGCGGGGCGCTCGCGCAACCGGCGAGCAACATCAGGCAGAGGCTGGGCAGCCCATTCTTGTAGTTCGGCGTTTTCAAGTTTCAGTGCCTCGATCATTCGTTCGCGTTTAGCCAGGCCCTGGCGCAGTAGATCCTGCTGGGTACGCAGAGCGGCCTGTGCATCACGTTCCCGTTGCAGGATGGTGCGCAGGGCGTTGGCGGTGGCAAGGTTGCGGCCGGCCTCTTCACGAGCGGTGCGAGCGTCTTTCGTTGCCAGTTCCGCGTTCTTGTCGGCGACCGCGATTCGTTGTTCCTGACCCCAGATCAACAGCGCCAGGGCGCCGAGCAGGGTCATGCCATACAAGGCCTGGCGCAGGGTAGTCATTGTAGAAACTCGCCAAGGAACAAGGCCCGGAACTGCTCGGGCGTGTACTCGGCCCGGAGAGTGTTTAACCAATCATCTTCTAGGCCGAACGGCCAGAAGTGGCGTTCAAAACGAAACCCATTGGCCTCAAGTAACCGCATCAATAGGTCATTGTCGGGGTTGTCGACACCTAACGTTCTGACGCGTTGCGCTGTTGTGGCGTAGTAACCGCCTTGGCGAATCTCGGTTGAGGTAAGCCAGTCGAATTCGTCGTAAAACCAGATGGCTTTTAGCGGGTCGACGGAGTCCAACAATCGCGCACCATCGGCGAGCACTGTGACGTGCGGCATTTGCTCACGAAGCCCGTTCACCAAGGCCGGGATAGCGACGTAGACCACGAGATGTCCGTCAGCGCTGAGTTGGTTTGCCAACTTGACCAGACGCGAAGTTTTGCCGGTCTGACGGGGGGAAATGTCGAGGTAGGCAATTTTCTGTGTCATGTGCGGTACCAGCCGAGGTTGTTCATGTCGCCGACGTCGAGCTGGTCGATGGGGCCGCGCACTATCACGGCCTTGCAGCCAGGTGTCATGAAGTGCAGGGCCTCGGCCAGCACTTCCATGTCTTCCTGTTCGGTGTTTTCCGGTACCACCAGTAGGTCGCCGTCTTGCACTTTCAATTTGCGCACTGCGTCGAGGTCGATCATGCCGCCACCGCCTGACCGCAGTCGCAGTCGGCGTGCCGTTCATAAGCGCGCTGCAATTTGATGTCGTACAGGTTCCGCTGGTAGTTCGGGCCGTTGTAGAGCTTGGCGAATTCGGCCCATTTGCGGGCCTTCAACGCTTTATGCAAAGCCGGGTCGGTTTCGATGAAACGCACGAAGGCGTCGAATTGCTGCGACTCGCTCGCGCTCATGGCGGCGACAAAATCCTGCACGCTGGCATAACCCAGACGCTTCCAGTGAAAGCCCATGATCTGGAACGCGCCCCAGGACGCGGACTCCAGCGCGGTGGTGTCGTCGATCAGTCGGGCATTGCTCAGGCGTTGGTGTTCGGCGGTACCGCCGACGTAACCACCGGCCTTCGGGTTGACCAGGGCCGGGTTGGTGAGGGCGAGTTGATCGGCTTGGCGCTTGAGTTCGGCAGGGTCGTCACTGTCGTGTCGCGGTGTAACCAGTTGGCGGTACATGATGTGCCGTTCGAACAGGATCACCGGCTTGCCGTTGTCGAGAAAGCCCTTGCCTCTGGACTCGACTTCATTCACCGCGTAGACGCTGGCCAGCGGCAGGTCGAGGCGCTGAGCTGCATTGACCAGGTCGGCGTTTTTCAGCAACTGCACACAATCGCCACCCGTCAGGCTGCTCTGGGTCTTGGTCCCGGCGATGCCATCGGCCACCAGCCCGACTTTCAACTGATAAGCCCGCACCGCAGTCTCGGTGGCGTCTCCATAGTCGCCGTCGACGGTTAGCTTGGCGCCGTGGTTGTTGAGGTTCTTTTGCAGGATGCGCACCGCTTGCGAGCGGTCGCCGTGGCGAAGTGTGGTCATAGTTGTTCTACCTTACGGGTGAAAAACTTCTTGGCGGCGGCGCGAGTACCCTCGACACCGAGCAGACCGATAACCCCGCCGAAAAAGGGCGCGGTGGAGGCCGGAATGCCGAGCAACGCCAAACCATGGCTGGCGGCCAGGGCCAGGGTGCCGCAGAGCGGGGCTTCAATCGCCATGCGGCGCAACGTGCCACCGCCGTACATGGTGCGAAGGGCGGCGATGACCAAGGCAAGAAGGCCGGCGTACAGCGTCGGCCAGTTCTGTTCGAGCCAGGCGGCGAGCCAGGCCCAGGTGTCGGGACGTTCAGGCATACGCTTCATTCCGTGGTCCAGGGTGGGTGGGTTCAAGGGCTCGGTGCAGCGGTGTCAGTCCCATAGGTTCACCATCTGCCGTTGCGGGGCTGCGGCTTGGGCTTCGGGCATTTGAACGGTGAGACCTTGCGGCAGGGTTGGGCCGTGATCGGCGAGGCCGGGGTTGGCGTCGAGTACCGCTTCGGTTACGCCCGCCGTGCGGCCGTAGTGACGCCAGCAAAGCGCATCGACGGTGTCGTATTGCTGGGCGCGGACGGTGATGGGCATCAGATCAACTCCACGGTGGTGCGGTTGCGACCGAGGAAGTCACGGATGGCCCAGCGCAGATCGCGGCGGTAATCGTCGATGTTGGGCGTGAGTTCTTCGGCCTTGTGGTTGCCGGTATTGGTGGTGTCGTAGGAGCGGTAACGCTCGCAGACTTCGGCGCCAGTGGCCGCTTCGATGGCGCGCTTATACAAGTGCACCTGCTCAGGGATGTCCTCAACTATGTCACCCGGAACGTCGCTCAGCTTGGTGAAGCCGGCAGCCTGTTGTTCGATACGCCAGGTTTTCAATTCGCGGTTGACGCTGATGGCTGCTGAAATCACAGCGGTTTCCAGCCGTGCCGGTGTGACGCTGGAGTCAATACGCAAGGTGGCGCGCAGGTTTTCCAGATCGATCGAGGGCCAGAAAGGGTCGGTATTGATATGGCCGCTGGCTGGAATGTCACCGGCTACGAATCCGCTCATGTCGCTGCGCTCAAATAGGTCGCCGGTGGTCGGGGCTTCACGTTCAGGAGGAGCGGCCTGGCCGATCCGCCCCGAGCCGGCGGGGTGCGTGGGGACGCTCGGTTAACTGCCTGGGGCAGTGTGTTTCTTCAGGAGGCGCTCGACGCGCTCCAAATCTTTCTTGCCGCCGCAGTTGGTGTGCAACTCAATGGCGCGGGCCAGGTGTGTCTTGGCCTTCTCCAGCGGTTCCAGGGCGTCGCTCGGCGGAGCTTCATCAGTGACCTGCGCTGAAAGCGCTTTGCCAATGGCCAGGTGCAGCTTGGCGCGGGCTTGGTCGGGCATGTCTTCCTTGGCCGTGATTTGCTCGGTGCGTAGCAACAGATCCAGGTCAAAGGTGCCACCGGCTTTCTGCGCCTTCAGTGCCGCTTCGGCGATCTCTTCCGCCACGATGGTGCCGGTGGTGCGCTCAAAGCGATCCGGCATCAAAAGCGAGTGGGTGATCACGTAATCGGCGATGTCCAGGGCGCCGGCAAAGTCGGTGGCGTCCATCCGCCAGACCATCAGGGTGGTGAGCACTTGGTCTTGCGCACCTTTACCCTCGGCGAGAACACCTTCCACATAGGGGGTGTACTCCGGCAGTAATTGCCGTTTCAGCTCCGCCTTTCCTTCGGTCGACTGCACCTGTTTCAGGCGCAGGTAGTCCTGCTGGAGCTTGGCGAGGTGCAGCTCGTAAACAGTTGCGCCTTCCATGGTCATGGCGGGGCCGGCCACAGCAGCCGCTGCAACGGCTGCTGTGGTGCGCTGGTAGTGACGGCGGCAAGGGTTGCTCATGATTGCCCGCCTCAGCTCAGGGTGATGTTTTCGGCCATGGCAGCACAGCCCAGGTCTTCAATCACATAGCTTTCATTGACCGATTCGAAGTTCTCGATGCGGTCGCGTTTGGCGTTGTCGACGACGGTGCGGCGGCGAGTGCCTTCCTGCCAGTAGAGCGACAGGTTGTCGAGACGGGTTACCAGCAGCCCGTTGGCCGGGAAGTGCGGCACGCGCACGGCGGGCAAGTTACCGATACGCTTCTGGCTGGTGACGATATCGGCCGCGAGCATTTCGGTCGGAGCCTGGGTTTTGTTGATGATCGGGAAGTACTTGTCTGCCAACAGCTGGCGACCACAGATCACTACCAGGTCGGTGTCTTCCTGATACCAGGGCTCGATGAACTCGTTGACCATGCTGACGACCAGAGCGTCGATATTTTCGAAGTCCTTACCCGCACCGATCTCGATTTTTCCACTGCCGGACACTACTTCATGCAGTACGCGAGCGGCGTTCTCCAGACGCATTTTCTGCAGCCAGCCAATGTTCACGTCTTGCAACAAGGGACTCGTGGCCGGGTTGGAGGTCGCTGCTCGGCTGGTGCCGTTCCAGCCGATCATGATCCGGTTGAGCGCCTGGGCCTTGATGATGGCGTCGCGAATACGCGCCTGGAAGTCCTTGAACTTGGCCCACTGGTCCAGCTTCTGGTAACGGATGCCGGTGTCAAAGTTAGTCTGGGTGCAGGTGTACCCACGGTTGTCCAGGCCGCTCGGGTCGCGGGGCTCACGATCCTTGAGGGTTGTGTCGGTGGTGCTGGCAATGGTGCCGTCGATACCGATGCCGATTTTTTCACCCGACTGTTCGGAGACGCCGAACACGTTGATAGCACTGAGGAAAGCGCTGGATTCCTGGATGCGGGTTTCCAGGGTTTGGGCGACGCTCGGGGCAGCGGTGAATTTGGTGGTGACGTCGCTCACGCCGTGCAGTTGCGCGAGTTGTTGCAAGTAGGCGTTGTACAGGACGCGGGTATCGTTACGCATGGTGTTCTCCGATGTTCCTTGGCTGGGTGTTGTCCGTGGTGTGGATCAGCAGTCGGTGACGAGTGCGCCGTCACCGCCCGTAGCCGGCGGGCGAACGGAGAACTGCGGTTTTTGTCCGGTGGTATCCGGGGTGTTTTCGAGCTTTTTGACCAAAGCCGTGAAGTCGGTGGACAGCTTGTCGTGGGCTGTCTGTAGCTTTTCGCGAGCAGATTTTTCGGCGGCGAAAGCTTCGCCTTGGCCGGCTACATGCTCGGCCATCGCTTCAACGGCCTCGCCGAGTTCGGTAAAAAGAGCGGCATCCTTGCCTTCCTTGTCCTTGCTCTTGCCGAGGAGATCGAGAACGCGGCTGAACAGGCCTGCGACCTTGCCGCTTTCGTCCTCGACTTCTTCGAATTCAAGTTCGATCTCGATGGCCTCGGAAAACAGGTTGCCGGGATCGCGTTTACGGTTTGCCAGCGGGTTCTTGTCTGGGTGCTGAGCGCTGAAGGTCAGCATCTCGGTGCCCAGGCTTGCCGGGGTGTCGGTGACCGCGATGCCATCCAGATAAGCGCGCCCGGTGTCGGCGAACTTCGGGCGGATCTCGATACTGGTAAACATTTTCTGCCGCGCCTTGTTCATGGTGACCAGGTCGGCAGTGGGTTCGATTTGGGCAAAAAGGGCGAGCTTTTTGGCCCCGGCGATTTCGACTTCCTCAGTCTTCAGCGCGACCACATCGCCGTAAGCACGGAATGGGCTGTCTGGCAGCAAACTGCGCATGTGCTCAATCCAGACCCGCGCGCCGTAGGTGTTTTGGCTGTAGGTCTCGGCGGCATCGACCAGCCATTGCCGTTCGATCTGGCGACCGTCGGTGGTGGCGCCTTCGACGGCGACGCGGAAGAACTTGGAGCGGTGTTTCTTGGCTGGGGTGTCGGTTTTGCCGGCCATGCGTGAATCCTCAGTGCGGTGGCTGTGTGCCTTGGCGATGGGCGCATGTTGTTGAGCGCGAGCGCGACGGGCAACGAGGCGCTGTTGTAGGGGCAGGGACTACAAGGGCCGACGCGAGAACTGTTCGCGCGCGGGCGGCAGGATCTGCGCCATGAATGCCATCGTCGATTTGCCCACCGATCACCGCCGCCATGCCAAGCACCTGTACTGGCAGGGGTATCGCGTGTGCGAGATCGCCGAGCTGATCGGGGAGAAGGAAAAGACGCTGCACAGCTGGAAGGCCCGCGACGAGTGGGACCGGGCTACACCGCTGGAGCGTATCCAGGCCGCGACTGAAGCCCGCTTGGTACAACTGATCCTCAAAGACCCCAAGTCAGGATCGGACTACAAGGAAATTGACCTGCTGCACCGTCAGCTGGAGCGGCAGGCTCGCATTCAGCGCTTCAACGATGGCGGTACCGAAACCGAGCTGAATCCGAACCTGGCCAAGCGCAATGAGGGGCCGAAGAAGGCGCCGAAACGCAACGAGTTCGACGAAGAGCATATCGAAAAGCTGACTGAGGCTTTCATCGACGGCTGTTTCGGTTATCAGCTGGATTGGTACAAGGCGGGCAATCAGCGCACCCGTGCAATCCTCAAGTCTCGGCAGATCGGGGCGACGTTCTATTTCGCTCGGGAGGCGTTGATTGATGCGCTGACTACCGGGCGTAATCAGATTTTCCTGTCGGCGTCGAAAAATCAGGCGCATATCTTCAAGGCTTACATCCAGGCCTTTGCTCGCGAGGTGGTCGGTGTCGAGTTGACGGGCGACCCGATCATTCTGGGGAATGGTGCGGAACTGCACTTCCTGGGCACCAACGCCCGCACGGCCCAGGGCTATCACGGCAATTTCTACTTTGACGAGTTCTTCTGGACGTTCAAGTTCAAGGAGCTGAACAAGGTAGCCAGCGGCATGGCGATGCAGAAACAGTATCGCCGGACCTACTTTTCGACGCCCTCCAGCATGGCGCACGAGGCCTATACGTTCTGGACTGGTGAGCGTTTCAACAAGGGCAAGCCGGCGGCGCAGCGGGTCAAAATCGACGTTTCCCACAACGCGCTGCAACAGGGGCGGCTGTGTGAGGATCGGGTCTGGCGGCAGATCGTCACCATTCTGGACGCGGAAGATCGTGGCTGCGATCTGTTTGACCTCGACGAGCTGCGTCAGGAATACGATGCCGAGGCCTTCCAGAATCTGCTGATGTGCCAGTTCATCGACGATGGGGCCAGTATTTTCCCGCTGGCAATGTTGCAGCCTTGCATGGTGGACAGTTGGGACCTCTGGGCGCAGGACTACAAACCGTTTGCCGCGCGGCCGTTTGGGGATCGGCAGGTCTGGGTGGGTTACGACCCGGCCGAGAGTGGCGATAGTGCCGGCCTGGTGGTGATCGCCCCGCCAATGGTGCCCGGTGGCAAGTTTCGGGTGCTGGAGAAACACCAGTTCCGGGGTATGGACTTTGCGGCGCAGGCCGAGGCCATTCGCCAGGTCACCAAGCGCTACTGGGTCACCTACATCGGAATCGACATCACTGGAATGGGCTCAGGCGTGGCCCAGTTGGTGAAACAATTTTTCCCGAACATAACCGCCTTCAGCTATTCGCCCGAAGTCAAAACCCGCTTGGTGTTGAAAGCCTACGACGTCATCAAAAACGGTCGTTTGGAGTTCGATGCCGGCTGGACTGATTTGGCGCAGTCCCTCATGGCTATCCGCAAAACGATCACCGCCTCCGGGCGCCAGTTTACTTACACGGCCGGTCGCACCGACGAGACCGGCCATGCCGATTTGGCGTGGGCGACGTTCCACGCGCTGCACAACGAACCCCTCGAAGGGCAGACCACGGCGAACACCGGATTTATGGAGTCCTACTGATGAGCAGACGTAAGCGCGGAACCCAGCTGGCCACCGCTGAGCCTCCCGTTGAGGGGGATCTGCTGCCGCCTGAATCTGGGCCGGTTGAGGCGTTCACTTTCGGTGATCCCGCCCCCGTGCTGGATAGCAGGGAGATCCTCGACTACCTGGAGTGCTGGGCCAATGGGCGTTGGTTCGAGACGCCCATGTCCATGGACGGCTTGGCCAAGACGACACGGGCCAGCGTGTATCTACAGTCCGGGTTGAACTTCAAGCGCAACATGCTTGCCCGCACGTTCGTTCCCCACCGGCTGTTGAGTCGGCAGGCATTTGAGCAGTTCGCCCTGGACTGGCTCTGGTGCGGCAACTGCTATCTGGAAAAACGCAACAACATGCTTCGCAACACCCTGGGCCTGCTGCCGCCGCTGGCGAAGTACATGCGCCGAGGCATCGACTTGGAGACCTATTACCAGGTGCGTGGCTGGAAGGATGAACACGAGTTTGCGCCAGGCTCGATCTGCCACCTGCGCGAGGCCGATATCAATCAGGAAATTTACGGCCTGCCGGAGTGGCTCGCAGCACTACAAAGCGCTCTGCTCAACGAGAGCGCCACCTTGTTCCGCCGCAAGTACTACAACAACGGCAGTCACGCCGGGTTCATCCTCTACATGACCGATGCGGCGCAGAAAGAGGAGGACATCGACTCACTGCGCACCGCGCTGAAGAACTCCAAAGGGCCAGGCAACTTTCGCAACCTGTTCGTGTATGCGCCTGCCGGGAAGAAGGATGGAATTCAGCTCATTCCGGTGAGTGAGGTTGCTGCCAAGGACGAATTCAGCTCGATCAAGAACATCAGCCGCGACGACCTGCTCGCAGCTTTGCGTATTCCGCCGCAATTGATGGGCATCGTGCCGCAGAACGCGGGCGGTTTTGGATCGTTGCGGGAGGCCGCAGAGGTTTGGGCGGTCAACGAGCTGGAGCCGTTGCAGGCGAGGCTTGCTCAGGTCAACGAGTGGCTTGGCGAAGAGGTCGTCAGCTTCAAGGAGTTTGAGCTTCCAACGGGGGGAAAGTAGTACCCCCGCGCAGTAAACGAGGCGACGAGCTGGTGCGCTAACACCCGCTCGACGCTGAATCACTCGAACGTGCCGAGTGCTCCAACCAAGGCCTCGCCCCACTGCGCAGGGGGTGCGAAGCCTAAGCGAATCCAATTTTTGAAACAAGGATCACTTATGAGCACACCAATAATTCCGTGGATGGGCGGCAAGCGTCGCCTGGCTGATCGTCTTATTCCACTGTTCCCACCCCATGAATGCTATGTCGAAGTCTTTGCCGGCGGGGCCGCGCTGTACTTCATGCGCCCGCAGGCTGCACCTGTTGAAGTGCTCAATGACATCAACGGCGATCTGGTGACGTTATACCGCGTGGTCCAGAACCACCTGGAAGAGTTCGTGCGCCAGTTCAAATGGGCGATCAGCTCCCGGCAGGTATTCGAATGGCAGAAGATGACCCGGCCGGAAACGCTGACCGATATCCAACGCGCTGCCAGGTTTTTCTATCTGCAGCATCATGCTTTCGCCGGCAAGGTCAGCGGCCAGACGTTCGGCACGGCGACAACTGGTCCCGCCATCAACCTGCTGCGGATTGAGGAAAACCTGTCAGCGGCTTGGCAGCGTCTGTCCGGCACCTACGTGGAAAACCTGGCTTGGCTTGAATGCGCGGAACGCTACGACCGGCCGCACACCTTCCACTACATGGACCCGCCTTACTGGCAGACAGCAGGGTATGGCGTGGACTTCCCGTTTGAGAACTACGAACGCATGGCCGACTTTATGCGGCGATGTAAGGGCAAGGTGATGGTCAGCATTAACGATCACCCTGACATTCGGCGGGTGTTTGAGGGCTTCCACTTCGAAACGGTGGACATCCGTTACAGCACGGCGAACCAGCGGCAGGGCAGGGCAAGGCTGAGGTCAGTGGGGAGCTGGTGATCATGAACTGGGAGCCTGCGGCGTTGGGTGGGCTTTTTTGATCTGGCAGATGATTTCTGGTCAGGGTATTCGATGTAGTACCTTGTGCGCGTTATTTATTGTGGGTACAATAATTAAATGCAGATTACTTATGATCCAGCCAAAGATGCTCGTAACGTTGAAGAGCGTGGACTCTCATTCGTCCAGGTCTGGGACTTTGAGTGGTCTACAGCTTTGATCGTGGAAGATGATCGATTCGACTACGGCGAGTGCCGGTATCGGGCGATGGGGTACATAAGGGATCGACTGCATGTTGTGGTGTTCACCCCTCGCGGTGACGCGCTCCACGTTATTAGTTTTCGTAAAGCCAACAAACGGGAGGTCAAAAGCTATGACCAAGAAACTCAATCCTGAGATGGTCGATACGGCAAACCCTGAATGGTCGGCCAAGGATTTCGCCAATGCCAAGCCAGCTAGCGACGTGCTGGCGGGATTGTTCGGCAAGGCCCAGGCAAAGGAGATGCTCAAACCGAGGCGTGGCCGGCCAAAGTCGGCGACCACCAAAGAGCACGTCAATTTGCGCTTTGATTCTGACGTGCTGGCTCAATTCAAGGCATCCGGTCCTGGTTGGCAAACCCGGATGAACGCCGCCCTTGCTGATTGGCTCAAGACGCATACCCCTGGTGATCTGAAGGCATAAGCACAGGAACCGAACTCGCGTAAAAGGTCGTACCAGCGCCGCTGGGGGACTGTTCTGATCTGTCTACGTTGTAGCGCTACTGAGCCGCCCATGAGGCGGCTTTTTGCTGTTCGCATAAAAGCTGGTGGGCAATGTCACAACACGCTGGAGGGGCGTCGAGGGTGTTCAGGAGGGAGCGGGGTATCGCACCATAATGGTGCGGGCGTTCTGGCGAAGACGTGTTTTACCCTGGCGCGCGCCGTCGTCCCCCCACCTCGCCTGCGGGCTAAATGGGTCGTTTTTTCTGCGCCCCTGCGGACCACTCCCGGCGGCTCAGGCTGGGCGCTCGCTTAGCGTTGTTGGGAGGTTGAAAGCCTGCGGAACCCTGCACCGAGGCGGTGTTTCTTCGAAAGGTCTGGAGGCTTTGCTGTGGCGGTAGAGGGGGGGCGTTTCAAAAAGAGTAATTTCAGTAACCACCACTGGGGAACGGGCTGGAGGCCGCGTATTCCGTGGGGTTTGGTATTACAAAAAGGAGTAACAGAGAAGTAATTGAAAAAGTAATTATTTACCAAGCTATTGTTTTTAAAGGGGTTTTATAAGGTTGAGAATTACATTTATAAAGAGTAATCAGATTACTTCAATATTACTTAAAGATTACTTTTTGGTCGAAATGTAAAACCCTTTAATTTCAATGGCTTGGGCGTCAAAATCGGTCAAGATTACTTATGTTACTCTTTTTTTTGCCCCCTCTAGATTTCGAATTTCAGCCCCCTATACGTGTGATGCGCACGCGTAGTGAGGTGCATGCTGATGCTCGTGGGAATGGCGTGGGAATGCTTTTGCGCGACTGGCACCGCTGGAGCCCTTGTATTTCGGGGCGTCGGATGAGCGATCGAGGGTGCGGGTACTTTCGAATCTCTCCTTCACCGCCAAATTCGATGTACACAAAACCCCTGATTTCGAAAGAAGTCAGGGGTTTTGTGGTTTCTGGCATCTGAAAATGTTGGTTGTGCCAGGGAAAAAATTTCTCTAGCATCCTGCTATGGCTACTCTTCATAGCGAACGAAACTGGAAAGTAAAAATCTATCCCGACGACCATGCGCCGCCGCACTTTCATGTGCAAACGCCAGATGGTGAGTCGTTGGTTCAGATAGAGGGCTCGTGGTTTTAGGCAAAGGAGCTGAAACTAAAGCCTTGAAAGCAGCTCTGCATTGGGCAAGAGCACATACCGCCGATCTCTGGCGTGTATGGAATGAGCAAAACCGGAGGTACTGATTTATGACCAGCAAGCTGCGCATTTCTGCTGTGCAACCAGTTGCCGGCAAACATGCCCTCAACATCGAGTGGAGCAATGGCAAGCGGCATACCGTTGATGTCACCGAACACATCAAGACGTTCCCTGTGCTCAAGCCATTGCAAGACCTGACACTGTTCAGCCAGGTCGCGGTAGGCGAGTGGGGATTTGACGTGACGTGGGGTGATGAAATCGAGCTCTCCGCCACGACGTTGCATCGCATGGGCCTGGAGCAATCTGGAGAAGTCATGCCGACCCGTGATTTCAAACGCTGGATGTTGAGTAACAATCTCTCGTTATCGGCGGCGGCTGTTGAGCTGGGATTCACTCGCCGAACCATCACCGCGTATAGCAGCGGTGCAGCGTTGATCCCAAAGCATGTGGGACTGGCATGCAAGGGCTGGGAGTACGAGCACAGGGAACGCAGGCAAAATTGCGTTTAGATTTCGAAGTGGAATCACAGGAAGGGGAAGACTTAATAATCTTCCCCTTTCGTTTGTCCGTTAGGAAGGTGTTGTAGTGGTCAACTAATCCCGGACACGACGTTAAGTTTTTTCTCGGCCTGAGCAGCGCAAGCTGAACGCCGAGGCCGGCAAGATGAGCCGTGAAACTTTTTGGTATCCGGTAGCCATTGCGACGGGTCTGATCGGCACGGTCTTTTCCGGTTTTATGGCGTCGGGTTTTTTCGGCAGCGATAGGCTCAGCACACCGTTGCTGAATTTTGCTTCAATCTTGTCGGCATCAATTCCTTTCGGCACTCCTAAACGGTCTAACAGACGGCTACTTAAGGCGTAGACTGGAAATGCTGTCACCTCGCCAAGTGGCTTGGGGGCGGTGTTCAGGCGTTAATGCTTCTGGACTCATCAGCACCATCAAGCCAGAGCACCTTGGCTGGCTCCTGTCCTGAACGGAGTCATCATGTTATCTACGCTCGAGTTGCGTCACCTCATCGAATCAGCATTTCTGCCCCTTTCCTGTGAGTGTCGAATTGACCCAGGCGGATCGCTGCATGCTCAGATTTTCGAGCCGGTCACTGGCCGAGTAGAGTTGCTGGTGACCGGGATTCCTGCTTCCAGCCTGAGTGGTAATTTGGCGATAACCAAGCTCATCGGAGATATTCGACACGACCTCAAGGCCACCCATGAGCGGCGGGGATTGCAGAGGATCAGGTAGGACCACAATGTAAAAGGCCGGCGCCGCTCAAGCGTCCGGCCTAAAGCAATGCGTTATTTTTGCTTGTGCAGGTATTGCTGTATTGCGTCCACTTCAAGCTTGCTGGGTTTTGCGCCATTGTCAGCCTTGAAGCTGGCGCCGCTCCAGTGCGGCATGGGGGCTTTCAAGGGCTTTCCATGGTCGTCGACACCGTTCAATACAGCCCGCTCGAATGTCTTTGATTTCCACTCGCTGGCATCTCCCGCCAATTTAGGTGCCGAGCCTCCCATGCCGCGAGGTCCATGGCAGGCACTGCAGTTCTCCTGGAAAAGCGCTTCCCCATCGGGCGGCAACGCCATGGCCGAAGAGCAAAACAGCAGAGTCGTCAGGGTAAAAAAGGCGCACTTCATTTCAGGCTCCTTGGCAGGCCAGCCGTTACGTGGGTCACGCAGGAAGGAGGGTGCGTGAAAACGGCGCGAGCCTTTGATTTGCCGCTCAGTGAAGCGTAGCAGAGCGGGTGCAGAGGCCTGGCAAGATGAAGGTATAGGCCGGCATGATCCCTGCACTAGTAACCACCACCTCCCATGCCGCCCATACTGCCGGATGGCTCTCTAGCCTTTTGCTGCATGTGACTCCATTCCGCGCACGTCATAAAGCTCTTATGGTCGACTTTTCCTCGGCCATCAAAACTGACATTGAAGGTGTGCTTTTGGCCGACTTGCGTGAGCATGTAGTCAAAGCAGGTGCCGGGCTCGACGGTGCGATCGCTGATCGATAAAGGCTTGCCGCCGATTTGCTGGACTTGATCCTTGCTCATGCCCATCTCGACCTTTGCGACCAGCGGTTGCTCTCGATAGACCTGTGAATCAGAACTGCATCCAGCCACTGCGGACAACACGGCGACCAGTGCCAATAGAGGGGTGTTCATGGCTGGGCTCCCGAAAGTGAGTGTCGTGAAGAAACTCCTGGGTGCATCAATAAAATTAAAGTCGAGTTCGGCGGTGCGCGCCAAATATCCTCAGGGCTGAGGTATTGGCGTGCGAGGGAAGGGCAGATAACAGAAAGCCCGCGCCTACCCCCCCCAAATACACTGGATGTCTAGTCGGCCGCGAGTTACATTTGCCACATTTTATTGCAGGGAACAATTATGCGAATTTTGATCGGTGCGCTTGCTGTTGCGGCATTGGCGGGGTGCTCTTTGCCGGCATCCTTGGTGCCGGGTGAACCGAATGTCAGCGAGATCACTGCCAAGGTTCCCAAGGACTACGCCCAGTGCGTTCTGCCAGCCTGGCAGCGCGAGATCCCTAAAACCACTCAAACTGCGATTGCAAACGGCTACAGGATTACTGCGCCAAGCGTTGTGACTGCCGATGAGACGCTGGATATCGTGAAGTACAAGAATGGGAGCCGCATATCGCTGTATCAAGGCCCGCCGTGGGCCAAGTCCCACGCTCTGATGAAGTCGGTGCACGACTGTTTGTAATTCATACCTGATGAATTGACGTTGGAGTGATGCCGGGTGCGTGGGTGGAGGAGCGATGACTTGATGTCGCTCCTCCCCGTCAAAAGCTTATAGATGCAACCACGCCAGCGAGCCCAGCACGACGCTGAGGCCCGCCGCACTGTACGCGACCCGTTTCAGCCACTCCTTGCGCGTCAACAAGGTGATCGCCGCCAGCGAAATGGCAATCTGAATCGCCGTCATTGCCTGTGCCCAGCGGTGATGCTGGTGCAATACCAATTCTGACTTTTCATCCCACTCGCGAGCCTCTGCTTCGAGTACTTCCGCTTTCTTGCGCACTTCTTCTTTTTCGGTCTTGTAGCGTTGCGCTTCGGCGGTGTAGTGCGCGGCATCAAGGCCGGGGATGTGGATTGCCAGTTCAGACAGGTTTTGTCGGCTGGATTTTGCCTGGTAATAATTCCATTCGTTGGAGGCCTCGGTTTTCTTGATGGCGGCGTTGTTTTTGTCCATTGCCGCTTCGCTTTCCGTGGAGCCTGCCTGATAGCTGAGCATGGCGCCGATGGTCGCCATGATCGCCGTCATCACCGCTATCTTGCTGGCGAAACTGTCCCCGCGGGCCTGAGCGTGTTCGGTAGCGTGTTCCAGCTGCTTTTCGTGCGGGCTAGGGACTTCGAAGTCTTCAGTCATGACTTTGGTCTTTGGGGAGTGAATAAGTGTCAAATTGTAACGGTAGTATTTGCCAAAGGCGCTATCTCAATGCGCCGCTTTCAGATTTTTTGTTCCGGGAAACCACGAAGTTTTCACCTTTATCCGACGGTAACCCTACAACCCCAAACCGGCGCTCTGCGGCGCCGTTGGCTGAGAGTGAGGAGGTACAGGCAAAGGGCAGGACTCAAAGGGCAACGTTGAGGTACATCGCTGAACGATTCACGCGTGCGTAATCCACTTGTTCAGGAGTTACCTATGTCCATTGGAGCAATCTCGGCTTCCAACCCAGTGACTATCAACGGGCTCAGTTCTGCCCAAAGTCAGCCCAAGGCGCAAGCGGATCAGGCAACTGCATCCACCCGCTCCACCAGTGTTGCCAGTAACGTCAGTGTTTATTAGACGCTACGCCGGGTAATCCATCCCCTTTGGCAATTCAATAATTCAGAGCGTCTTGATTGGCATAGTGCTGTAACCCTTCAACCAATGCGTCGAAGGTCGTGCGGCATCGCGGGCTGTTGCGCAAGTCCTCGTGCATGGTGACCCAGGTTTCCAGTCCCAGCGAAAACGATGTCGACAGTACGCGTTGCAGCGTTTCATCACGCTTGGCCAGCGGAACCTGGCAGACACCTATTCCCGCCCCCGCGCGTATCAACGCTAACTGCGCGAGATCGCTGTCGCTGCTCAGTGAGAAAAGGTTGCGGTCAAGGCCTTTGATGGATTTCCCGATACTGCGGATAAAGGCATTCGGCTGGTCGTAACCGATGATCGAATGGCCGGCCAGTTCGTTGAGGTCGCGCGGTGTGCCGTGTTGGCTCAAGTACTCGGTGTGTGCATGCAGCCCAAGTTCGATTCGACCGATCCGACGTGCCACAAGCTGCTCTTGGCGAGGGCGCATCATGCGCACGGCGATGTCGGCTTCGAGCTGCAAGAGATCCACTACGCGGCTAGTCAGTACGAGTTCTACTTTCAACGCCGGGTGTTGTTGGCGAAGCCGCGTGATGATGGGCGGCAACACTTCGACGCCAATCACGTCGCTGGCTGAAACACGGACAATCCCGTGTACTGCCGTGCCCTGGCTTGAGGCGGCTCGCTCAATGGCGGCCGCTGTACTTTCCATGGTGTGTGCGTGGGCGCGCAGGGTCAGTGCCACTTCGGTGGGCATCAGTCCTGTTTGTGATCGCGTAAACAAAACAACACCCAGCGCCTTTTCGAGCGCGGCGATGTGCCGACCGACCGTGGGCTGTGTGATGCCGAGCAAGCGCGCCGCGCCCGACAGCGATCCTTCATTGAGTACACCCAGGAAGGATCGATAGAGCTCCCAACCAATATTCGATGCCATGCATAAATGTATAGCGTCACGCTGATCTTCTGCAATTTATCTATAGCGTCCATTCGCTCAGGATCAAGCCCTCTATAACCTTGAGGTGTCGGGCATGAACAGCAATAAAGTGCTGGTACTGGGAGCGACAGGAGGGATTGGTGGGGAAGTGGCGCGACAATTGAAAGACGCCGGTTGGGAGGTGTGCGCGCTAACACGTCATCTCGAAAAGGGCATCAATCAACGAGCGGGCATCACGTGGTTGCACGGTGATGCGCTGAATCGGCAGGATGTTATCGAGGCAGCGAAGGGCTGCTCGGTGATTGTGCATGCGGTCAATCCGCCGGGCTATCGGCGATGGCCGGAACGGGTGCTGCCGATGCTCGATAACACCATCGCTGCTGCCCTGGTTGAAGGTGCAACCATCGTGCTGCCCGGCACGGTTTATAACTTTGGTCCTGATGCCTATCCGGTGCTGCGCGAGAATTCACCGCAGCATCCGCAAACACGCAAGGGGGCTATTCGGGTGGAGATGGAGCAGCGACTGCGCAACGCCACTGGCAATGGCGCACAAGTGTTGATCGTGCGTGCCGGAGATTTCTTTGGCCCCCAAGCGGGTAACAGCTGGTTTTCCCAAGGCTTGATCAAGCCGGGAAAGCCCATTAAAGCGGTGAGTTATCCAGGTGCGCAGGGCGTTGCTCATCAATGGGCCTACTTGCCCGACGTTGCACGAACCATGGTCGAGTTGCTGGAGCGGCGTATCACACTCGACGCCTTCGAAAGCTTTCATATGGCCGGTCATCTGGACACCGACGGTACTCGGATGAGCCGTGCTATCCAGCGTGTTGTTTATCAGCAGACGGGCATGGAGCCGCGTGTGACAGCGTTCCCATGGTGGTTGCTGAAAGTGGCTTCGCCTTTTGTGGTCACCTTCCGCGAAATGCTGGAGATGCGTTATTTGTGGAGCACGCCGGTGCAGATGGACAATGCACGATTGATCGAGGTGCTGGGGCGCGAACCGCATACGCCGCTGGATGAGGCTGTCGAAGCGGCATTGGTGGGCATGGGGTGTATCCGTCGAGACGGCTTAGAGACTTTTTCCTGATGCAAGACCGCTAACAGGTGTCTCCATTACGTTCACTGACCGACTTGAGTTTCGCAGACAAAGTAATTGCTCTTACGATTCTTGGCCGTGAGATCTACCGTCAGCTGTTTGGCAGCAGCGATGCACTGCTTGTAAGCGTCAGCTTGTACCCAGTGTTCGACGGGTATCACCTGGCAGTCAGTGCGGGAGGCGTTGGTGCACAGGTACAGCAGTAAAAATACCGTCATACAACCTCCTGTGCGCTTGACACTAAAACCATCAGTTGAATCCGGGTCGTAACACGCCTTGGCAAGTAAAGCTGATTGGCGTTTTATCTGTCAGAAGCAGGTCGGTGAGCTCAGGGGCTTTTCTTGGCCGTTCGTCGGGTGTTGCGTATTTGAATCATTGGTCTAGGAATGACCAGCTAGTCTCAAAAACCTTGGGGTCGGTATTTTTTTAGGCAATCAGTTGCTTGCCGGTATCGATCTGTCTGGAGGGACTGATAGATGAGCAATGCTTACATAGAAGATGATGGCGCTGAGTACCCGGTCAACAATTGTGTGCAATGTGGCCAGACGGATTATGTGGCGGGGTTTGGTGAAACGCCGACCAAACCGGGCAGGGCCAGGCTG
This sequence comes from Pseudomonas frederiksbergensis, assembly GCF_001874645.1. Lineage (NCBI taxonomy): Bacteria > Pseudomonadati > Pseudomonadota > Gammaproteobacteria > Pseudomonadales > Pseudomonadaceae > Pseudomonas > Pseudomonas frederiksbergensis. The sequence goes on along the minus strand of NZ_CP017886.1, from coordinate 1,008,367 downwards.
CCAGCGGTGACAAAAACCACCGCAAAACCGTTCATGCCCAAGGTCGCAGTGCCTGTACGCAAGTAACTGAAAGGTAGGCAGACCCCGCCATTGAGCGGGGTTTTTTGTGAGTGGTGTACGGGCGTGCGGAGTGGTGCAGGCGGGTGGTGGGGTGGGCATGCGACGTGTCATGCGCGGTATCAACATTATCGATTTCCAGGCGTTTCTTTCACGCTTCTTTCACAAGCAAATCCGTAGGCTCAGCTCATCCGTTAAAAAGCAATTCCATTAGCCCGTCTCCCCAGCGGGCTTTTTTTTGCCCGCGATAAAACTCTTTGCATATAAACTGTCCAATCCTCGCGCTCAGGAGGGTTGGGCCGGTTCTTTGGCTGAACCGACGGCCTTTTTAAGCATCCGGATTTTTACTTATCAGTACCCTTTTTGAGGTTCATGTCATGCGTTTAACTTTGCCTGCTCTGGTTCTGGGTCTTTTGGTCGCGCAAGGTGCAATGGCTGGTGATGGCAGCGCAGCGCTTGGCGGCGGCCTGGGTGGTGCGCTGGGTAATGTGGTCGGTCAGAAGCTCGGTGGCAGCACTGGCGCGGCGATCGGTGCAGGCGTTGCAGGCGCGGCAGGCAGTGCTGCCGGCGCGAAAAAGGGCCACCGCACTAAAGCTGCAATCGGTGGTGGTGTAGGCGCGGCGGGTGGTTCGGTCATCGGCAACTCGCTGGGCGGCAAGACCGGCTCCGCCATCGGTGCAGGCCTTGGCGGCGCAGCGGGCGGTGCGCTCATGGGCAAGTAGGGGCACTGATTCCAGCGGTACGATTTGAAAAAGCCCGGCTAATTGCCGGGTTTTCTCATTCTGTGGCACTCCCCATGCTAGTGCGCTACCTGAGCCCACAGCCTGCAATGGCTCAGACGTCACAACTCCAGCTGATCGGCCCGGATCCCGAACGCCATGGCGATCTTTTCCCGAGTGGCGCGGCGCGGTTTGTTCACCGCCTCCTGCTGGGCGAACGCAGGTTGTGAAATCCCCATCCGCTTTGCTACTTCTTCCTGAGTCAGGTTCAAGTGTTCACGCCAGGCGCGGATTGGGGTGGCGCCGTCGACAATACGGCTGACCACCTGATGAGGAATCAGCTCGGTGCCGCCGTGTTGAGCGACATATTGCTGGTAGGGGATGACCACAAAGGCCGGCTCACCGTCCGGGCCGTTGATGATTTGTATGTCAGTAGGTGCGTTCGTCACGTTTTTTTACCTCTTGAATGCTGACCACCTGGACCGAGCCGTCCCAGTCAAACAGAACCCGGTAGCTACCGACTCTCAGGCGATACCCGCAATCGTGCAGGGCCAGCGCTTTGACGTTGATTGCGTCGGGCATGCGTTCCAGCTGCGTCACGGCATCGCGGATTTGCGGCCGATGCTCCGTGTGTACCCTGAGCAACTGCTTTACGGCTTTGCGGGTCCAGTAGATTTCGTTCATGAGATATTAATAAGTCTTCCATAAGTTGTGCAATGGTTTTCTTATATTTATATAAGTAACCGTATGACGCTTTCCTTGCGTTCACTACACACCCTAGGCCGTGATCTGAGGGTAAGGGGCGTCAAACAGTTGCTGCATGTGAACCGTGCTCGCTATGCTGCTGGCCCCTACAGTCGATCCTTCTTCGGTCGATCAAGGCTCTGGCCGTACCTGAGCCGCCTCCCGGAATATTGTGTTGATAACGGATCAGATGCGATGAATGCACCGCTCGACTTCGGCCCGATCAAGGCCGTGATTTTCGATATGGATGGTTTGCTGCTCGATACCGAGGGCATTTACACCGAGGTCACGCAAATCATTGCCGAACGCTACGGCAGAACCTTCGACTGGAACATCAAGCAGAACATCATCGGCCGCGGTGCTGGCGATCTGGCGCGCTATGTCGTCGAGGCGCTGGACTTGCCGATCAGTGCTGAAGAGTTTCTGCTGATCCGCGAGCCCTTGATGCGTGAGCGCTTTCCACGTGCGCTGGCGATGCCAGGGGCGCAGGAGCTGGTTGAGCATTTGAAAGCGAACAACATTCCGATTGCCGTGGGCACCAGCTCTTCAAGTCAGTCCTTCGGGCAGAAAACCACGTTGCATGGCGATTGGTTTGCGCTGTTCGACACCATTGTGACCGCTGATGACCCTGAGGTCGGCGCGGCCAAGCCAGCGCCGGATATTTTCCTTACCGCTGCGCGACGTTTGGGGGTGGCGCCGCAGGATTGTCTGGTGTTTGAGGACTCGCCGTTTGGCGTCACAGCAGCAAAAGCTGCGGGGATGACCGCGATTGCAGTGCCGGATGCGGCCATGGCTGACGAAAAGTACGCGCATGCCGATAGCATTCTTCGTACGCTAAAAGCCTTTCAACCGGATGTGTACGGCTTGCCCGCACTCGAGCAGGCATAACGGAAAACGCTGAACGACCAAACGCCGGGCAACCTGATCAAAGGTTGCCCGGCGTTTTGTTTTTACGTTGCAAAAACGCTGAATCAGGCGCCAAAACCACCGTCGATACTCAGGCTGGCACCGGTGATGTAGCCGGCTTCCGGGCCGACCAGGTACGCCACGAAACTGGCGATCTCGGAGGCGGTGCCATAACGACCAACGGCCATCAGCGGGATCAGGCTCTCGGCGAACTCACCGTGGGCCGGGTTCATGTCGGTGTCGACCGGGCCAGGCTGCACGTTATTGATGGTGATGCCTCGTGGGCCCAGGTCGCGGGACAGGCCTTTGGTCAGGCCGACCAGCGCCGCCTTGCTCATGGCGTAAGGGCCGCCACCGGCGAAGGGCATGCGGTCGGCATTGGTGCTGCCGATGTTGATGATGCGACCGCCTTCGGTCATGTGTTTGGCGGCCTCTTGGGTCGCGATGAACACACTGCGTACGTTGATCGCCAGGGTTTGGTCGAAGTCTTCGAGTTTGAAATCTTCCAATGGGGCGACGGCCAGCACACCTGCGTTGTTGACCAGAATATCGAGGCGACCAAAGGTTTCGACTGTGCTGTTGACTGCATTGCGAATGGCTACTGCATCAGCACTGTCGGCTTTGATGGCCAGGGCTTTGCCTCCAGTCGCGATGATGCTGTTCTGCAATTCTTCAGCCTTGGCAGCGGAGCTGACATAAGTGAAGGCAACCGCTGCGCCTTCAGCGGCCAGACGTTTGACAATGGCGGCGCCGATGCCGCGGGAGCCGCCCTGGATCAGAGCTACTTTACCGCTGAGGTTCTGAGTGGTCATGTCTATCTCCAAAGTCCCGAGGCGAGATGCCTCGGTTGATGGAGCCTAGTATCGATACTGGATTACGAGCTGTGTAGACGGTAATTGTTATAGTCTGTGTAAACCAAAAGTTTATAGTGGCCGTCATGGAAACCTTCAGCAGTATCGAATGCTTCGTCCGCAGCGCCGAGGTCGGCAGCTTTGCCGAAGCCGCGCGGCGCCTGAGCCTGACCCCGGCGGCGGTGGGAAAAAGTGTCGCCAAGCTTGAGGCGCGCCTGGGCGTTCGGCTGTTTCAGCGCAGCACGCGCAGCTTGACGCTTACCGAAGCCGGTCAGCTGTTTCTCGGCGAAGTCAGTGCCAGTCTGCACACCATTCAGAACGCGGTGGCCAATCTGGCCAGCGCCGAAGGGCGTCCGGCGGGGACGCTGAAAGTCAGCATGGGCACGGTGTTTGGGCGGCTGTACATCGTGCCGCTGCTGGGCGAGTTCCTGCGACGTTTTCCGGCGATCAACCCGGATTGGCATTTCGATAACCGCCAGGTCGATCTGATTGGCCAAGGCTTCGATGCGGCAATTGGTGGCGGCTTTGAGCTGCCGCAAGGGGTGGTGGCACGCAAGCTGACGCCGGCTCACCGGGTGTTGGTTGCATCAGCGGACTATCTGGCACAACGCGAGGCGATTCGCGAGCCGGATGATTTGCGCGATTGCGACGGGATCCTGATCCGCTCACCACAGACGGGTCGTGTGCGGTCCTGGCAACTGACCAGCCGACATGAGGAACACCGCCCGCTGAACCTCAAGGCACGGATGACCATGAGTGATTCCGAAGCCGCTTGCGCCACCGCCGCCCAAGGCTTGGGGATCGCGCTGGTGAGCATGCCGTTTGCCGTCGGCTACCTGAATGCCGGCACCTTGCAGCGCGTACTGCCGGACTGGTACGTCGATGACGGCAACATCTCGATCTACTACGCCGAACACAAACTGCTGCCGGGCAAGACACGAGCGTTCGTTGATTTCATCATCGAACAGTTTGCCGAGCAGCAATGGGCGCAGCGGTTCAGTGCCGCTTGAGTATGGCTAAAGACCGAAGCGCCGCCATCGCAACAGCTAGGCGCCCCGCCGCTCTACAGGGGGGCTCAGGGCAGGGGTTATGCTTTTTTGATGATGTTACCCGCGTGCAAGCCGCATTCTTTCTGCGTGGCTTCTTCCCACCACCAGCGACCTTCGCGCTCGTGCTGGTTCGGCAGCACAGCGCGGGTGCACGGTTCACAGCCAATGCTGATGAAGCCGCGTTCATGCAGGCTGTTGTAAGGCAGCTCCAGCATGCGGATATAGCCCCAGATCTCTTCGCTGGTCATTTGTGCCAGCGGGTTGAATTTGTACAGGGGGCGCTCCGGCGTCGAGAACGCGCTGTCGATTTCCAGTACGGCCACCTGGCTGCGGGTCCCCGGGCTCTGGTCGCGGCGCTGACCGGTGGCCCAGGCGCTGACGGTGGACAGCTTGCGGCGCAGCGGTTCGATCTTGCGGATGCCGCAGCATTCGCCATGGCCATCCTTGTAGAAGCTGAACAGGCCTTTTTCCTTGACGAACGGTTCGAGCTTGGTGTGGTCCGGCGAGACCAGTTCAATCTCGATCTTGTAGTGTTCGCGCACCTGATCGATGAATCGATAGGTTTCCGGGTGCAGGCGCCCGGTGTCGAGGCTGAAGACCTTGACGTTTTTGTTGATCTTCCAGGCCATGTCCACCAGCACCACGTCTTCGGCGCCGCTGAAGGAGATCCACAGGTCGTCCCCGAACTCGGCAAAGGCGAGTTTGAGAATGTCTTGGGCGGATTGGGTGGCATAGGTCGCGGCGAGTTCAGCGACGTCGAACGATGGGCTCATCAGGGCGGTTTCCTACAGGTCGGTGGCGCTAAGCGCTCTATAGGGTGGCGATGGTAGCAAAAACCCGAGACGACGGGGGCGCTCGTCTGCGTTGCGTCGCTCGGTACGACTCGCTAGAGTTCGGCAGCCCGATTGCTCGCTCAACTCAATAATCAGTACAAATGGGAGTGTCTTGTGGAAATTGCCTGTCTCGATCTGGAAGGTGTATTGGTCCCGGAAATCTGGATCGCCTTTGCCGAAAAAACCGGGATTGAATCCCTCAAGGCAACCACCCGGGATATTCCCGATTACGACGTGCTGATGCAGCAACGCCTGCGCATCCTCGACGAGCATGGCCTGAAGCTGTCCGACATTCAGGAAGTGATCGCCACCCTGAAGCCGCTCGACGGTGCCATCGAGTTCGTCAACTGGCTGCGCGAGCGGTTCCAGGTGGTGATTCTTTCTGACACGTTCTACGAATTTTCCCAGCCGCTGATGCGTCAACTGGGCTTCCCTACCTTGCTCTGCCATCGTCTGATTACTGACGACACGGGTCGGGTGACGGGCTATCAACTGCGTCAGAAAGATCCCAAACGTCAGTCGGTGTTGGCCTTCAAGAGCCTCTACTATCGCGTGGTCGCCGCCGGTGATTCGTACAACGACACCAGCATGCTGGGCGAGGCGGACGCCGGAATCCTGTTTCACGCGCCAGACAACGTGATCCGCGAGTTCCCGCAGTTCCCGGCGGTGCAGAGTTTTGCCGAGCTGAAGCAGGAATTCCTCAAGGCCTCGAATCGCGATTTGAGCCTGTAACCCCCCTCCACCGTAGGAGCTGCCGCAGGCTGCGATCTTTTGACTTTAAAAAACAAGATCAAAAGATCGCAGCCTGCGGCAGCTCCTACACGGGCGATGTTGGCCGTTGGATGAGTTACAGGTTTTGCAAAGTTTCGAGCAACACCTTCACTTTGGTGATGGATTCCTGATATTCGGCCTGCCAGTCCGAATCGGCGACGATCCCGCCGCCACCCCAGCAGCAGACTTGACCCTCCTTGACCAGCAAGCTGCGGATGGCGATCGAGCTGTCCATTTCCCCGCGTACATCCAGGTACAGCAGCGAGCCGCAGTACAAGCCACGGCGGGTCGGCTCCAGTTCGTCGATGATCTGCATGGCGCGGATTTTCGGTGCGCCGGTGATCGAGCCGCCGGGGAAGCTGCCGGCAATCAGGTCCAGGGCGTCTTTATTGTCAGCCAATTCGCCGGTGACGCTGCTTACCAGGTGATGCACGTTGGGGTAGCTTTCCAGGCTGAACAACTCGGGCACGCGCACCGAACCAATGCGGCAGGTGCGGCCCAGGTCGTTGCGCAACAGGTCGACGATCATCAGGTTTTCCGCGCGATCCTTGGGGCTGGCCAGCAGTTCAGCGGCGTTGGCCGCGTCTTCGGCAGCGTTCTGCCCACGCGGACGGGTGCCTTTGATCGGGCGGGTTTCCACATGGCCTTCGCTGACTTTGACGAAACGCTCCGGCGACAGGCTCAGTACCGCGCCGCCGTCGGGCAAACTCTGGAAGCCAGAGAACGGCGTTGGGCAGGCTGCTCGTAGCGCGCAATAGGCCGTCCATGGATCGCCCTGGCAGTGCGCGCGAAAACGTTGTGCGAAGTTGACCTGATAGCAGTCGCCGGCCTGGATGTACTGCTGGATACGCACGAACGCCTGCTGATAGTCGCTGGCGCTGAGGTCGGGGCTCATGACGCCGCTCAGGGTGAACGGTGCGGCAGCCGCAGTCGCGGGCTGGCTGAACAGTTCGATCAGACGCTGGCGTTCGGTTTCGATCAGGTTTGGATGGAACACCAACTGGCTGCTGCCGATCAGGTGATCGCTGATCAGTGCCCAGTCATACAGACCGAAGCGCGCGTCGGGCAGTTGCAGGTCATCGAGAGCCCGGGACGGCAAGGCCTCCAGGTGACGGCCGAAATCGTAACTGAGGTAGCCGATCAAGCCCCCTGCGAACGGTAGTTCGTAGGGGGCAGGGATCGTTGCATCGCCGAGCCGGGCGAGCGTGTCGCGCAGACGTTGCAGGAAAGCGCCGCCACTTTCGTCAGGCGACACCGCCAGTGTTGCCAGCGGCCAGGCACTGAGCACGTCATAACGTCCGCGCTCGGCGCTCGGTCGGCCGCTGTCGAGCAGTACGCTGCCCGGGGCATGACGAATTGCCGCGAAATACTCGGCGGGGTTGGCGCGATAGGGAAGCGGGTATACGGAGCAGGTCAACATGAGCGGGGTAGATCAGCCATCGAGGCGGGGTGGCGATTGTAGTCCTCTGCAGGATTTGCTCCTAGAGGGGATGTCGGGAAGAGATACATCATGTACGGCTGCACAACCCCTGTGGCGAGGGAGCTTAGTCTTCAGCCGAGGGAATGTGCCCAAACATCTCCTGAACAAACTCCACCCGTTCTTGCGGCGTTTCGGTAATCCCTCTGGCCTTCAGCTCTTCCAGGCGTGCCTCGACTGCATGAGTACGCGAGGTCAACCCGCAGTCATTGGCAATCTGAATGTTCAGCCCGGGCCGCGCGTTGAGTTCGAGAATCAGCGGGCCTTTTTCCTGGTCCAGCACCATGTCGACGCCGATGTAGCCCAGGCCACACAGCTCATAACAGCTGGCGGCGAGCTTCATGAAACCGTCCCAGTAGGGCAGTTGCACGCCATCCACCGCGTTGGTGGTGTCCGGGTGTTTGGTGATGAATTTGTTCAGCCAGGTGCCGCGCAAGGTCAGGCCGGTGGCCAGGTCGACACCGACGCCGATAGCGCCCTGGTGCAGGTTGGCCTTGCCGCTGGATTGCCGGGTGGGCAAGCGCAGCATGGCCATCACCGGGTAACCCATCAGCACGATGATGCGGATGTCCGGCACGCCTTCATAACTGATGCTTTTGAAGATTTGGTCGGGAATCACCCTGTATTCGATCAGCGCACGGTCGCGGTGACCACCCAGTGAATAGAGCCCGGTCAGAATGCTGGAAATCTGGTGCTCGATTTCTTCATGGCTGATGATCTTTCCGGAAACCGTGCGGTACTGGCCCTCGAAGCGATCAGCGATCACCAGAATGCCGTCACCGCCGGCACCCTGTGCCGGTTTGATCACGAAGTCGCTGTGGTTGCCGATGATTTCGTCGAGTTTTTCGATTTCTTTCTCGGTGGAGATCACGCCGTACATTTCCGGCACGTGAATGCCGGCCTTGATTGCGCGTTCCTTGGTGATGATCTTGTCATCGACAATCGGGTACAGGCTGCGCTTGTTGTACTTGAGTACGTAGTCAGCGTTGCGCCGGTTGATGCCCATGATGCCCCGGGCGTGCAAGGCCTTCCAGGTCTTCCAGAAACCGAACATTACGAATCGGCCTTGATGAAGGCTTTGAAGCGCATCAGCTCGGTCAGGCGGTAGCCGCGATAGCGACCCATGGCCAGCATGAAACCCACCAGGATCAACAGGATCGCCGGGAAGGTGAACACGAAATACACCAGTTCCGGAATACTCATGATCAGGTGTCCCAGAGAGGCGGCCAACAGCGTACCCATCGCGACTTTCAACGCATGCCCGGCGCCGCGTTCTTCCCAGGTGATCGACAGGCGTTCGATGGTCATGGTCAGAATCACCATCGGGAACAGCGCCACCGACAGCCCGCGCTCCAGGCCAAGCTTATGGCTGAACAGGCTGATGGCGGCAATCAGCACCACGACGAAGGTCAGCACCACCGACAGCCTCGGGAGCATTTGCAACTTCAGGTGCTCAAGGTAGGAGCGCAGCGACAGCCCCAGCGCCGTGATCACTGTAAACAGCGCAATACCAAAGCCCAACCCGGTTTCGCGGAAGGCCAGAGCAATCAGCACCGGGGTAAAGGTGCCGAGGGTCTGCAAGCCGATCAGGTTGCGCAGGATCAGGATAACCAGCACGCCGATCGGGATCATCACCATAATCATGAAGGTTTGCTGGGTTTGCAGCGGCAAGCCGTACAGCGAGTAATCAAGGAAGCTGGCGTCGGTGTTTTCGTCGGTCAGCTTGGCCAGGCGAATGGCGTTCATTTCGCTGTTGTTCAGGCTGAAGGTGACGTTGGCTTTCTTGCCGCCCTCGACAGTGATCAGGTTGTCATCGCCGGTCCACCACAGCAGGCGATCGGTGGGCAGGCCCTGCTCGCCGGTTTCCGGGTTGAAGTACAGCCAGTCAGTGCCATTGAAGCTACGGAGCCAGAGCTCCGGGGTTTGCGGCTGATCGGCTACCAGGCGGATGGTGTGGACCTTTTCCATCGGTACGTGGGCAATGGACAGCAGCAGCTCGACGATTTTCGCTTTGTGCGCCGGTGACGGATCACCGGCCAGCAGCAGTTTTGCGTTGTCGTCATTGGAGTTGTTGACGCGTTTGATCGCTTCGCCGATGAAGGTCTCGACGTCTGCCGAGTGCTGGCGAATGGGGGCGAGCAGGGCATCGGCGGCGATTTTTTCCGGGCCTTCGACGGCGATGCTATCGCGGAAGGTCGGGCCTTTGACTTTGGATTTCTCACCGGTATAGCGCTTGGTCAGCACCAGGCGGTAGTAAAGCGTCTGGTTGCCCTTGGCCCGACGTGCCGACCAGGTGACCTTGCGGTTGCCGTCGACGCGGTTTACCGCAACGCCATAGTTGTTGGAGATAAAGCTTTCATTGAGGCTGACGTAATCGCGGCTCAACGGTGGCACGAACATCTGAATCTTGACCGGGTCCTTGGCACTGGCGACGAACTCGACCTTGGCGTCGATGTTCCACAAGTCGTCGGTGGCGTCTTCGGTCACCGGAATACCCAGCACGAAAATCTGATAGGCCGTAACTGAAATGCCCAGCACCACCAATAGGGCGATCAGGATTTTCAGGTGGAGGGTAAGAGAGCGCATGGGCATTACTCTGCGGTATGAGCGTCGGTGGCGCAGGCGGGTTTGCCAGCAGCGTATTTAAGACTGGGGTCGACCAGCGCATCAAAGCGTTTCAAGGCTTCGGAACCGATCAAAAGCGGGTATTGGAATGCACTTCGGTCGGTCAGGTTCACTTCTATGCTGCGCAGTGCCGTCCCCATGCAGATATCCAGCTCGATCACCGGACGAGCGGTGTACTGCTTGCCTTCCTCGGGATCGAAGTCGCCCGCGCGGCGTTTGATTTTGCTGACCCGTGCCAAAGGGCGCTCGATCGGGTGCGAGTGGGCGGTGTCGATGGCCAGATAAAAGCGCACCCACGATTCGCCATTGCGTTTGAAGCGCTTGATATCACGGGCACTGAGGGAGGCGGTTTTGGCCCCGGTGTCGAGTTTGGCCGCGACTTCCAGGTCGATCCCTGCCAGCTGTGCGTACTCGTTGAGACCGTACACAGTCTTTTCGCCTGCGATAGCGAGACCTGGCAGGCAGAGTAGGCAGAACAACAGGGTGAAGGGCTTGAGTCTCATAGATCCTGGCGCGGTGCCGTCCGTTCTTCGGTTCAAGGCGACTGGCATTGCTGCGCAAGCTCCTTCTCATGCCTGCCATAAAAAGATGACAGACAAATGCGGGCGGCATTCTAGCACGGTGGTTTTATGGCGCCAGCCGCGGGTCTGTCCTTTACTTAGGTTTTACCTAAGGCGTTTATTAGATGATTGTCGACAATAGATCTATTTCCTTTGACTGATTGCGCGATATTGGTTAGTTTTTGCCGCATTGGTTTGCGAGGTGTCGACAATATGCTAGAACAACTCGATCCCCCGGTGATGGCGTCAGACGATTCGGAAACCCTTTCCGAAAACGTCTTCCGACGCATTCAGGCGGCCATCGTCAAAGGCGAGATCGCCCCGGGCAGCAAGATCTCCGAGCCTGAGCTAGCGCGCACTTACGGCATCAGCCGCGGGCCATTGCGCGAGGCGATCCATCGTCTGGAAGGTCAGCGCCTGCTGGTTCGCGTCCCGCATGTGGGGGCCAGGGTGGTGTCGCTGAGTCACGCCGAGCTGCTTGAACTCTACGAAATTCGCGAGTCCCTGGAAGGCATGGCTTGTCGCTTGGCCGCCGAACGCATGACTGCCGAGGAAATCGACGAGCTGCGTCAGGTGCTGGAAACCCACGAGCGCGATGCGGCGTTTCAGGCCGGCGTTGGCTACTACCAGCAGGAAGGCGACTTTGACTTCCACTACCGGATCATTCAAGGCAGCGGCAACCGCACGCTGACGCAAATGCTCTGCGGCGAGCTGTATCAATTGGTGCGCATGTACCGCATCCAGTTTTCCGCCACGCCCAATCGGCCGCGCCAGGCGTTCGCCGAGCACCACCGGATTCTCGATGCCATCGCCGACCGTGACGGTGAATTGGCCGAGTTGTTGATGCGTCGTCACATCGGCGCTTCAAAACGCAATATCGCCCGTCACTATCAGGACGGAGCCCATCAGACAGCCACTCCACGAGGTGAGTCATGAGTTCGAACAAGAGCACACCAGGCCAGCGTTTCCGCGATGCGGTTGCCAGCGAGCATCCTTTGCAAGTGGTCGGCACGATCAACGCCAACCATGCGCTGCTGGCCAAGCGCGCCGGTTTCAAGGCTATTTATCTGTCCGGTGGCGGGGTCGCTGCCGGTTCTCTCGGTGTGCCGGACCTGGGCATTACCGGTCTTGATGACGTGTTGACCGACGTACGCCGGATCACCGATGTCTGCGACCTGCCGCTGTTGGTGGACGTGGACACCGGTTTTGGTTCCTCGGCGTTCAACGTCGCGCGCACCGTGAAGTCGATGATCAAGTTCGGCGCGGCGGCGATCCACATCGAAGACCAGGTCGGCGCCAAGCGCTGCGGTCACCGTCCGAATAAAGAGATCGTTTCCCAGCAGGAAATGGTCGACCGGATCAAGGCTGCGGTCGACGCGCGTACCGATGACAGCTTCGTGATCATGGCCCGCACCGACGCCCTGGCGGTAGAAGGTCTGGAGTCGGCACTGGATCGCGCCGCGGCATGCATCGAAGCCGGCGCCGACATGGTGTTCCCGGAAGCCATCACCGAGCTTGAGATGTACAAGCTGTTCGCCAGCCGCGTCAAAGCGCCGATCCTGGCCAACATCACCGAATTCGGCTCGACGCCGCTCTACACCACCGAGCAGCTTGGGTCTGTTGGTGTGTCGCTGGTGCTGTACCCGCTGTCGGCCTTCCGCGCCATGAACAAAGCGGCGGAAAACGTTTACACCGCGATCCGCCGCGACGGCACGCAACAGAACGTCATCGACACCATGCAAACTCGCATGGAGCTTTACGATCGCATCGATTACCACACCTTCGAGCAGAAGCTCGATGCGTTGTTTGCTGCGAAGAAATAAGGATCAAAAGATCGCAGCCTGCGGCAGCTCCTACAGGGATGTTGCCAGGCTCGATCAATGTAGGAGCTGCCGAAGGCTGCGATCTTTTCGGCATCCCCCAAAAATTGCAGATTCCCGAACAAATTCAAAATTGGAGACAGCAATGGCCGAAGCAAAAGTATTGAGTGGCGCCGGGCTGCGTGGCCAGGTGGCCGGGCAAACCGCATTGTCCACCGTGGGACAAGAAGGCGCAGGCCTGACCTATCGCGGCTATGACGTTCGCGAACTGGCGGCCGAAGCGCATTTCGAAGAAGTGGCGTACATGCTGCTGTACGGCGAGTTGCCAAACAAGGCGCAACTGGCGGCCTACATCAGCAAGCTGAGCAAGCTGCGTGACCTGCCGCAAGCGCTGAAGGAAGTGCTCGAACGCATTCCGGCGGACGCGCACCCAATGGACGTGATGCGCACCGGTTGCTCGTTTTTGGGCAACCTTGAACCGGAGCAAAACTTCTCTGAGCAACATGACAAAACCGACCGGCTGCTGGCCGCGTTCCCGGCGATCATGTGCTACTGGTATCGCTTCAGCCACGACGGTCAACGCATCAACTGCGTGACCGATGAGGAGTCGATCGGCGGGCATTTCCTGCACCTGCTGCACGACAAGAAACCGAGCGAGTTGCACGTCAAGGTGATGAACGTTTCGCTGATCCTGTATGCGGAACACGAATTCAACGCGTCGACCTTCACCGCCCGCGTTTGTGCATCGACCTTGTCCGACCTGTTCTCCTGCGTCACCGCGGCCATCGGCTCCCTGCGCGGCCCGCTGCATGGCGGCGCCAACGAAGCGGCGATGGAAATGATCGAGCGCTTCGCGTCGCCGGAAGAGGCGATCAAAGGCACCCTCGGCATGCTCGAGCGCAAAGACAAGATCATGGGCTTCGGTCACGCGATCTACAAAGACAACGACCCGCGCAATGAAGTGATCAAGGGCTGGTCGAAAAAGCTCGCTGACGAAGTCGGTGACAAGGTGTTGTTCGCGGTTTCCGAAGCCATCGACAAGACCATGTGGGAACAGAAGAAACTGTTCCCCAACGCCGACTTCTACCATGCCTCGGCGTACCACTTCATGGGCATTCCGACCAAGCTGTTCACGCCGATTTTCGTTTGCTCGCGCCTGACCGGTTGGGCGGCGCATGTGTTCGAACAGCGTGCCAACAACCGCATCATCCGCCCGAGCGCCGAGTACGTCGGCGTCGAACAGCGCAAGTTCGTGCCAATCGAACAACGCTGAATGGTGGGGTTTGGCACTGGTAGCTGAAGAAACCGGGAACCCACAGTAGATCAAGTTGAATTCAGCGCTGGTGCCAGGCGCCTCCTTTGCAATCACCGTGACCGAGTCCTGACGATGAACACAGATTTCCGTAAACCGCTGCCCGGCAGCCATCTGGATTACTTCGACGTCCGTGCGGCAGTCGAGGCCATCCAGCCTGGCGCCTACGACACTCTGCCGTACACCTCCCGCGTACTGGCGGAAAACCTGGTGCGTCGCTGTGACCCGGCCACGCTCACCGAATCCCTGAAGCAGTTCATCGAGCGCAAACGCGACCTCGACTTCCCGTGGTTCCCGGCCCGTGTGGTGTGCCACGACATTCTCGGCCAGACCGCACTGGTGGACCTCGCCGGCCTGCGTGATGCCATTGCCCTGCAAGGCGGCGATCCTGCGCAAGTGAATCCGGTGGTGCCGACGCAATTGATCGTCGACCACTCGCTGGCGGTCGAGCGCGGTGGCTTCGATCCAGAGGCGTTCGAAAAGAACCGCGCCATCGAAGATCGTCGTAACGAAGACCGTTTCCACTTCATCAATTGGACCAAGAAGGCGTTCAAGAACGTCGACGTGATCCCGCCGGGCAACGGCATCATGCACCAGATCAACCTGGAGAAAATGTCTCCGGTGATCCAGGTGCGCGATGGCGTGGCCTTCCCGGACACCTGCGTCGGCACCGACAGTCACACCCCGCACGTCGATGCCCTGGGCGTAATCGCCATCGGTGTTGGTGGTCTGGAAGCGGAAAGCGTGATGCTAGGTCGCGCGTCGTGGATGCGCCTGCCGGAAAGCGTTGGTGTCGAACTGATGGGCAAGCTGCAGCCGGGCATCACCGCGACTGACATGGTGCTGGCGTTGACCGAGTTCCTGCGCCAACAAAAAGTGGTTGGTGCCTGGCTGGAGTTCTTTGGTGAAGGGGCATCAAGGCTGACCCTCGGCGACCGTGCAACCATTTCCAACATGGCTCCGGAATACGGCGCCACCGCAGCGATGTTCTACATCGACCAGCAGACCATCGACTACCTGAAACTCACCGGCCGCGAAGACGAGCAAGTGCAGTTGGTCGAGAATTATGCCAAGACCACGGGCCTGTGGGCCGATAGCCTGAAGGGCGCGCAATACGAGCGCGGCTTGACCTTCGACCTGTCTTCGGTGGTGCGCAACATGGCGGGGCCGAGCAATCCTCACGCCCGTGTCGCCACCTCTGACCTCGCGGCTCAAGGCATCTCCGGCCAGTGGGATGAAGTGCCCGGTCAGATGCCGGACGGCGCAGTGATCATCGCCGCCATCACCAGTTGCACCAACACCAGCAACCCGCGCAACGTCATCGCTGCCGGCCTGCTGGCACGCAACGCCAACACGCTGGGGCTGACCCGCAAACCGTGGGTCAAGTCGTCCCTGGCGCCGGGTTCGAAAACCGTGGCGCTGTACCTGGATGAAGCCGGCCTGACCTCTGAACTGGAACAACTCGGTTTCGGCGTGGTGGCATTCGCCTGCACCACGTGCAACGGCATGTCCGGCGCACTCGACCCGGTGATCCAGCAAGAGATCATCGACCGCGACCTGTATGCCACCGCTGTGTTGTCGGGTAACCGCAACTTCGACGGCCGGATTCACCCGTACGCCAAGCAGGCGTTCCTCGCGTCGCCGCCGTTGGTGGTGGCTTACGCCATCGCCGGGACCATCCGTTTCGACATCGAAAAAGACGTGTTGGGCCTGACAGCTGACGGTAAGGAAATCCGCCTCAAGGACATCTGGCCGAGTGATGAAGAGATCGATGCGGTGGTCAAGTCTTCGGTCAAGCCGGAGCAGTTCCGCCAGGTTTACATCCCGATGTTCGCCATCCACGAAGACACTGGCCCGAAAGTCA
Organism: Pseudomonas frederiksbergensis; assembly: GCF_001874645.1. NCBI lineage: Bacteria > Pseudomonadati > Pseudomonadota > Gammaproteobacteria > Pseudomonadales > Pseudomonadaceae > Pseudomonas > Pseudomonas frederiksbergensis. The sequence continues at coordinate 992,779 of NZ_CP017886.1, read as the reverse complement.
AACCGCTGTATGACTGGCGCGAGATGAGCACTTACATCCGCCGTCCGCCGTACTGGGAAGGCGCCCTGGCCGGGGCGCGTCCGCTCAAGGGCATGCGCCCGCTGGCGGTGCTGCCGGACAACATCACCACCGATCACCTGTCGCCGTCCAACGCCATCATGCTCGACAGCGCCGCTGGCGAATACCTGGCGAAAATGGGTCTGCCGGAAGAGGACTTCAACTCCTACGCGACTCACCGCGGTGACCACCTGACCGCGCAACGCGCGACCTTCGCCAACCCGAAACTGTTCAACGAAATGGTTCAGGAAAATGGCAAGGTCAAGCAGGGTTCGCTGGCCCGTGTCGAGCCGGAAGGCAAAGTGATGCGTATGTGGGAAGCCATCGAAACCTACATGGAACGCAAGCAGCCGCTGATCATCATCGCAGGTGCCGACTACGGTCAGGGTTCGTCCCGCGACTGGGCAGCCAAGGGTGTGCGTCTGGCCGGTGTCGAAGCCATTGCTGCCGAAGGTTTCGAGCGCATCCACCGCACCAACCTGGTGGGCATGGGCGTGTTGCCGCTGGAGTTCAAGCCGGGCACCGACCGCAAGACGCTGGGCATCGACGGCACTGAAACCTTCGATGTGATCGGCGAGCGCACGCCGCGCGCCACATTGACCCTGGTCATCACTCGCCAGAACGGTGAACAGGTGTCGGTGCCCGTGACGTGCCGTCTCGATACGGCTGAAGAAGTCTCGATCTACGAAGCCGGCGGTGTGTTGCAGCGTTTCGCCCAGGACTTCCTTGAATCGGCTGTTGCCGTTTAACGCGACTTGCCGGGGCAGGGCGATGACGTTCTGCTCCGGCACATAAGGAACACTATGGCTCACGTACCTCAGATCAAGATCCCTGCCACCTACATGCGGGGAGGCACCAGCAAAGGCGTGTTCTTCAGCCTGCAAGACCTGCCTGAATCGGCACAGGTTCCGGGCCCGTCCCGTGACGCGCTGTTGCTGCGAGTCATCGGCAGCCCTGACCCGTATGAAAAGCAAATCGACGGCATGGGCGGGGCGACTTCCAGCACCAGCAAAACGGTGATCGTGTCCAAGAGCATCAAGGCCGATCACGACGTCGATTACCTGTTCGGTCAGGTCTCCATCGACAAGCCTTTTGTCGACTGGAGCGGCAACTGCGGCAACCTCTCGGCGGCGGTCGGTTCGTTCGCCATCAGCAGCGGTCTGGTCGAGGCCAGTCGCATTCCGCACAACGGCGTGGCGGTGGTGCGTATCTGGCAGGCCAATATTGGCAAGACCATCATCGCCCATGTGCCGATCACCGACGGTGCGGTGCAGGAAACCGGTGATTTCGAACTCGATGGCGTGACCTTTCCGGCCGCTGAAGTGCAGGTCGAATTCATGGGCCCGGCCGCGGAAGAAGAGGGCGGCGCAGGTTCGATGTTTCCTACCGGCAACCTGGTCGATGACCTGGAAGTGCCAGGTGTTGGCACTCTCAAGGTGACCATGATCAACGCCGGCATTCCGACCATCTTCGTTAACGCCGATGCCATCGGTTACACCGGCACCGAGTTGCAGGGCGACATCAACGGCGACCCGAAGGCGCTGGCGATGTTCGAGACCATTCGTGCGCATGGCGCACTGCGCATGGGGCTGATTTCGAACCTGGACGACGCTGCCAAGCGTCAGCACACCCCCAAGGTTGCGTTCGTCGCACGGCCCGCCGATTACCTCGCTTCCAGCGGTAAGCCGGTGGCAGCAGGCGATGTCGACCTGCTGGTCCGCGCACTGTCCATGGGCAAGTTGCACCACGCAATGATGGGCACGGCTGCCGTCGCCATTGGTGCGGCGGCGGCGATTGACGGCACGCTGGTCAACCTCGCCGCAGGTGGTAACCCACGCAACGCCGTGCGCTTCGGGCATCCGTCAGGCACCTTGCGCGTCGGCGCCGAAGCCAATCTGGTCGATGGCGAATGGACCGTGACCAAAGCCATCATGAGCCGCAGTGCGCGGGTGTTGATGGAAGGCTGGGTGCGTGTGCCGGGCGATGCGTTCTGACAGTTAGCCCCGTAGGAGCTGCCGCAGGCTGCGATCTTTTGATGTTTTCGAATGTGCTGAAGATCAAAAGATCGTCCGAACGCGGCCCGAGCCTTCGCCAGCTCCTACGCAGTGTTTGCTTCGCCATTAACGTAGGGAGTCGAACATGAGCGCCAACGTTGACCTGAACATCCGCCCCGACTACGACAAAGTCCTGCAGGACATTGCCGACTACGTCCTGAATTTCAAGATCGAATCCAAAGAAGCCCTCGACACCGCCCGCAATTGCTTGATGGACACCTTGGGCTGCGGCCTGTTGGCGCTGCGTTTTCCCGAATGCACCAAACACCTGGGCCCCATCGTTGAAGGCACGCTCGTGCCCTTTGGCGCACGTGTTCCCGGTACCCGCTTTCGTCTCGACCCGGTAAAAGCGGCGTGGGACATCGGTTGTATTGTCCGTTGGCTCGACTACAACGACACCTGGCTGGCTGCCGAGTGGGGTCATCCGTCCGACAACCTTGGCGGGATACTCGCGGTCGCCGATCATCTGTCGCAGAAACGCGTGGCCAATGGCGATGCCCCGCTGACCGTGCGGGCCGTATTGGACGCGATGATCATGGCTCATGAGATCCAGGGCGTGATTGCCTTGGAAAACTCGTTCAACCGGGTCGGCCTGGATCATGTGTTGCTGGTCAAAGTCGCCTCGACGGCGGTGACTGCGAAACTGATGGGTGCCAATCGCGAGCAACTGTTGGCGGCGCTGTCCCATGCTTTTGTCGACGGCCAGGCACTGCGCACTTACCGTCACGCGCCGAACGCCGGTTCGCGCAAGTCCTGGGCGGCGGGCGACGCCTCCAGTCGTGGCGTGCGGCTGGCGGACATCGCCCTGCGTGGCGAGATGGGCATTCCGGGCGTGCTGACAGCAAAGCAGTGGGGTTTCTACGACGTGCTGTTCAGCCATACCAACAAGGATCTGGCGCTCAAGCCCGACGACAAGCGCGAGTTCAGCCTCTCGCAGAAGTACGGCACCTACGTGATGGAAAACGTGCTGTTCAAGATCAGTTTTCCGGCCGAGTTTCACGCGCAAACCGCTTGCGAAGCGGCGGTGACCCTGCACCCGCAGGTGAGCAATCGTCTGAATGAAATCGACAAAATCGTCATCACCACTCACGAGTCGGCGATTCGTATCATTTCCAAGGTCGGCCAGCTGGCCAACGCCGCGGACCGCGACCACTGCATCCAGTACATGACGGCTGTGCCGTTGGTGTTCGGCAATCTGGCGGCCGAACAGTACGAAGACCAGTTTCACGCGGCGCACCCGATCATCGACGAGTTGCGCGAGAAAATGGTCATTGTCGAAGACCCGCGCTACACCCGCGAGTATCTGGAGGCCGACAAGCGCTCCATCGCCAACGCCCTGCAAGTGTTCTTCAAGGACGGCTCAAGCACCGAGCAAGTGGTGGTCGAATACCCGATTGGTCATCGTCGTCGCCGCGCCGAGGGTATTCCCTTGCTGGAGGACAAGTTCAAGGCGAATCTGGCAACCCGATTCACTGCGCAACGCTCGGCGCAGATCTTTGCCTTGTGCAAGGATCAGGCGAAACTCGAGGCCACGCCGGTTAACCGCTTCATGGATCTCTTCGTGATCTGAAGTCGAACCCTGCGTAGGAGCTGCCGAAGGCTGCGATCTTTTGGCGTCTGAATGTGCGCTGAAGATCAGGATCAAAAGATCGCAGCCTTCGGCAGCTCCTACAGGGAAGGGCGTTCAGCCCTTGAGCCATTTTTCCACCGGAAGTTTGGTGATGGCGAAACCCGCCAATAAGACCGTCGAATAGATGATCAGCTCCGGAGAAATCGCCAAGCCTTCGTACCAGGCGCCGATGAGCACGGCGAACACCGGGAAGATGATGAAGACAAAGGACAGGATGATCGGGCTCAGACGTTTGAGCAGCATGAAATACACGATAAAACCACCGACGGAAGCGACCAGTCCGAGATAGAGCAAGGCGCCCCATGAGCGCAGGCTGATGGTCTCGAACGCGGGTGTCTCGACCACCAGACCTGCGCTCAACAGCATCAGTCCGGCGATGCCAATGGGCAGCGTGTTGTAGGTGATGACGCTGATGGCGCTGCCCTGTTTCTTGGTCACCACGTAACACAGTGCATGCATGATCGCGGCGGCGAGAATCGCAATGACTCCGAAAAACTCCGCATGGTCCAGGTGCAATCCCTGGCTGCGGATGATCATGTACAGGCTGCCAAACCCGATCGCGATACCGATGACTTGTGAAACGAAGATTTTCTGGTGCAGAAACACCGCAGAAAAAATCAGGATGAACACCGGCATGCAGCTGAACAGTAGAGCGGTCAGGCCAGAAGAAACGTGCATCTCACCGTAGTTCAGCAGGTAGTACGGCAGGCTGAAGTACGACAGCGTGACAAATGCGAAAAACCAGCGGCTTTCCTTGGGAAACAACAGCGGTTCCCGACGTAGCTTCGCGAATGTCAGGAACAGTGGAAAGGCAATCAGAAAGCGCAGGCCCGCAGCGGTCAGGGGCGGCACGCTTTCGACCGCAATCTTGATTCCCAGCCATGTGGTGCCCCAACTCAGGCAAACGATGAGAAACAGTGCACTGGTGATCAGGCCGGCCAGCCAGGGTTTGTGGTTTTTTTGAGTGGCATCGATGGCAATGGACATCGGCATGATCGAGCACCTTCCGTGAGCGGAATTGACCTGTCCATGGAAAAGGTCTATCCCTGATTGAACCTGTTTCCAGCACGCTATTAGGGAAGATAATGGCTGTCAAAGTAAGTATTGCCATGGTGTCAATCATGCGGGCCGGGCTCGCGGACGGGCTGGGCGTGAAGTACAAGCGTCTGGCTGAGGCCATCGAAACGGGCATTCACGACGGCTTGATCGAGCCCGGTTGCAAGTTGCCGCCGCATCGACTGTTGTCTGACAGTCTGGGCGTTACCGTTGGGACCATCAGTCGTGCTTACGCCGAACTGGAGCGCGTGGGGCTGGTGGTTGCTCGCGTAGGCGATGGTACTTATGTGCGTCAGCGTGGGATGGAGCGTCCGCGCGACGGTGGGTTTCGCAATGTCAGCGATGAGCCAGAACCCTGTTTTGACATGAGCCGCAACCAGCCGATTCCCGGGCAAGCGGCGCTGTTTCTGAGTCAGAGCTTGCAGGCGTTGGCCGGTGATTCAGAGAGGTTGCAGGGGATCAGCGGCTACACCGTCGATGCCGGTTTGCTGCGGTATCGGTCTGCGGGTGCGCATTGGCTCAGTCACAGGGAGTTTGCTGCGAGTGCGGAGCAGGTGATTTGTGTCAATGGCGGCCAGCACGGGCTGCTCTGTGCGCTGATGGCCTTGCTCAAAGCGGGCGATACGCTGGTAACCGAGCAATTGACGTATCCGGGATTGATCAGCGTCGCACGCATGCTCGGAATAAAACTCATGGGGCTGGGGATGGATGACGAAGGATTGCTGCCGTCCGCGTTGGATGAGGCTTGCCGTAATCATCGAGTGACTGCGTTGTACTGCACTCCGACGATCCAGAATCCTACGGCGGCGGTGATGTCTGTTGCGCGGCGTGAGGCTATCGCTGAGGTCTGTCGAGAGCACAATTTGCTGATCATTGAGGATGAAGCCCATGCCGTGCTGGCGCAAGAGCGCCCGCTGCCCCTGAGCTTTTTCGCACCGGAGCGGACGATTCTGATTGGCAGCTTGAGCAAGGCAGTCTCGGCCGGATTGCGCGTCGGTTATCTGCAGGCGCCGCAACCCTTGATCAGTCGTTTATCGGCGGCTGTGCGGGGTACATGCTGGATGGCCACGCCGTTGACACTGGAGCTGGCCACTTCATGGATTGAGCGCGGTGTCGCCGAGCAGTTGCTGGGGCAACAAATCGCAGAAATCATTCGCCGCAAAGCCTTGGTCGCCGGGCTGCTCAAGGGGCTTGAGTACAAAACCCACCTCCACAGCCCACACTTCTGGATCGAAGTGCCCGAGCCTTGGCGTGCGTCGCAGATCGAGGCTGAGCTCAAACAGAACGGTTACCTGATCACTACTGCCGAAGCGTTCGCTGTCGGACATGCGAGCGTGCCGCAGTTCATTCGGGTGAGTGTCTGCAATACGTCTGGGGATGACCGGTTGCTGTGTGAAGGGTTTGCGGCGGTGGCGAAGGCGTTGGAGCAGGGCGCGGAAATCGCGTAATCGCTCATCACGGGCCAGCCTTGCTCCTACCGGTTCTGCGTCGATCACCTCATTGCGGTTCAGCCGTAGGAGCAAGGCTGGCCCGCGATAGCAATCTGATAGGCGACGCAGAACTACTTGAACCGCCGCTCCACGCCTTTCTCCACCAGAATCTTCGCCGAAATCTCTTCCACGGAAAAATGCGTGGAGTTGATGTGCGCGATGTTCTCGCGGCGGAACAGGTTCTCGACTTCACGCACTTCGAACTCGCACTGGGCGTAGCTCGAGTAGCGGCTGTTGGGCTTGCGTTCGTTGCGGATCGCGGTGAGGCGGTCCGGGTCGATGGTCAGGCCGAACAGCTTGTGCTGATGGGCGCGCAATGCCGGTGGCAATTGCAGGCGTTCCATGTCGTCTTCGGTCAGCGGGTAGTTGGCTGCGCGAATACCGAATTGCATGGCCATATACAGGCAGGTCGGGGTTTTGCCGCAGCGCGACACGCCGACCAGAATCAGGTCAGCCTTGTCGTAATAGTGGGTGCGGGCGCCGTCGTCGTTGTCGAGAGCGAAGTTCACCGCCTCGATACGCTCCATGTAATTGGAGTTGTGGCCAATGGAATGGGACTTGCCGACCGAATACGACGAGTGCTCGCTCAACTCTTGCTCCAGCGGTGCGAGGAAGGTCGAGAAGATATCGATCATGAAACCGTTGGAGGTCGCGAGAATCTCACGAATTTCCTGGTTGACGATTGTGTCGAAGATGATCGGACGAAATCCGTCCTTTTCGGCGGCCAGGTTGATTTGTTGTACCATGGCCCGCGCTTTGTCCACGCTGTCGATGTACGGCCGTATGGCCTTGCTGAAGGTAATGTTTTCGAACTGCGCCAACAGACTTTGACCCAGGGTTTCGGCTGTAATGCCCGTGCCATCGGAGATAAAGAAAGCAGATCGTTTCATTTGCGCCTTGGGCCTTAAGCTGGTGACGATTCTTGGATATGATAGGCGCGATTTGTCGGCCTGGATTGGCCCGCATTCTCACTTATTTTCCAGGTCCAGGCCATATTGCTGGCAAATGCTCCTGATGAGCCGCCAGCGCCCTGAGCTTTTCCAACACAGTTAGTGGAGAGATCACCTTGGTAGAGTACGTAGTTTCCCTCGATAAGCTCGGCGTCCATGATGTAGAGCATGTGGGGGGCAAGAACGCATCCCTGGGCGAGATGATCAGTAATCTTGCGGGTGCCGGTGTATCGGTCCCGGGTGGCTTCGCCACGACGGCTCAGGCTTATCGTGATTTTCTCGAATCAAGTGGTTTGAACGACCAGATCCACGCAGCCCTCGATGCGCTGGACGTCGACGACGTGAATGCCCTGGCGAAAACCGGTGCGCAAATCCGTCAATGGATCATGGAAGCCGAGTTCCCGGAGAAGCTTAACGCCGAAATCCGCACCGCATTCGCCGCGCTGTCGGCCGGTAATCCGGACATGGCCGTGGCCGTGCGCTCTTCGGCGACCGCCGAAGACTTGCCGGACGCTTCCTTCGCCGGTCAGCAGGAAACCTTCCTGAACATCCGTGGCGTCGAAAACGTCATTCGCGCTGCCAAGGAAGTGTTTGCTTCCCTGTTCAACGACCGCGCGATTTCCTACCGCGTGCACCAGGGTTTCGACCACAAACTGGTTGCGCTGTCGGCTGGCGTACAGCGCATGGTCCGTTCGGAAACCGGCACTGCCGGCGTGATGTTCACCCTGGACACCGAATCCGGCTTCCGTGACGTGGTGTTTATCACCGGCGCCTACGGCCTGGGGGAAACCGTCGTACAGGGCGCGGTGAACCCGGATGAGTTTTATGTCCACAAAGGCACGCTGGCAGCCGGTCGTCCGGCTATTTTGCGCCGCAACCTGGGCAGCAAAGCCATCAAGATGATCTACGGCGACGAAGCCAAGGCCGGTCGTTCGGTCAAGACTGTCGATGTCGACAAGGCCGAACGCGCACGTTTCTGCCTGACCGATGCTGAAGTCAGCGAACTGGCCAAGCAGGCGATGATCATCGAGAAGCACTACAAGTGCCCGATGGATATCGAATGGGCCAAAGACGGTGACGATGGCAAGCTCTACATCGTTCAGGCTCGCCCTGAAACCGTGAAGAGCCGCACCCAGGCTAACGTCATGGAGCGTTACCTGTTGAAAGAAACCGGCACCGTGCTGGTTGAAGGTCGCGCCATCGGCCAGCGCATCGGCGCCGGTAAAGTACGCATTATCAAGGACGTTTCCGAGATGGACAAAGTCCAGCCGGGCGACGTTCTGGTTTCCGACATGACCGACCCGGACTGGGAACCGGTCATGAAGCGCGCCAGCGCCATCGTTACCAACCGTGGCGGTCGTACCTGCCACGCGGCGATCATTGCGCGTGAACTGGGTATCCCGGCAGTCGTGGGTTGCGGTAACGCCACCCAACTGTTGAAAGACGGCCAGGGCGTGACTGTTTCCTGCGCTGAAGGCGACACCGGTTTCATCTTCGAAGGCGAGCTGGGCTTCGACGTGAAGAAAAACTCCGTCGACGCCATGCCGGAACTGCCGTTCAAAATCATGATGAACGTCGGCAACCCGGATCGCGCCTTCGATTTCGCGCAGTTGCCGAACGCCGGTGTGGGCCTGGCCCGTCTGGAGTTCATCATCAACCGCATGATCGGTGTGCACCCTAAAGCGCTGCTGAATTACGACGGTCTGCCGTCGGAAATCAAGGAAAGCGTCGACAAGCGCATTGCCGGTTACAACGATCCGGTCGGCTTCTACGTCGAGAAACTGGTCGAGGGCATCAGCACCCTGGCCGCCGCATTCTGGCCGAAAAAGGTCATCGTACGTCTGTCGGACTTCAAGTCCAACGAATACGCCAACCTGATCGGCGGCAAGCTCTACGAGCCGGAAGAAGAAAACCCGATGCTGGGCTTCCGTGGCGCTTCGCGTTACATCAGCGAGTCGTTCCGTGACTGCTTCGAGCTCGAATGCCGCGCGCTGAAACGCGTGCGCAACGAGATGGGCCTGACCAACGTCGAAATCATGGTGCCGTTCGTCCGTACCCTGGGCGAAGCCAGTCAGGTCGTGGACCTGTTGGCCGAGAACGGCCTGGCGCGTGGCGAAAACGGTCTGCGCGTCATCATGATGTGCGAACTGCCGTCCAACGCGATCCTTGCTGAAGAGTTCCTCGAGTTCTTCGACGGTTTCTCCATCGGTTCCAACGACCTGACCCAGCTGACCCTGGGCCTGGACCGTGACTCCGGGATCATCGCGCACCTGTTCGACGAGCGTAATCCAGCGGTCAAGAAGCTGCTGTCCAACGCGATTCAGGCCTGCAACAAGGCTGGCAAATACATCGGTATTTGCGGCCAGGGCCCTTCCGACCACCCAGACCTGGCCAAGTGGCTGATGGAGCAGGGTATCGAAAGCGTTTCGTTGAACCCCGATTCCGTACTGGAAACCTGGTTCTTCCTGGCTGAGGGTCAGGCTGCGGTCTGATCCGTGAATGAAGCCCGGGTCAGGCTACACTGCTGACCCGGGCTTTAAGATTCAAGTAGGGCGGGCCCCGGTGGATGCCGCCCTTTTTTGTGCAAGAGCATTATGCAAAGCAGCAGCAACCTGTTTCCTGTCGCCTTGATCAGCGCCGAGCGTCGCGGCGATCTGAGCGAGGACGTCTATCGCCTGAAACCCGGCAATAGCCCTGACGGCACCGTCGAACTGGCGGTCACCCGCTTGGGCATGGCCGATGAGCCGTCCGTGCGTGGCGTTCCGGTGATTTTGCTTCACGGCAGCTTTTCCAATCGGCGTTTCTGGTATTCCCCCAAAGGCCTTGGTCTGGGTGCCTATCTGGCGCGCGCCGGTTTTGATGTGTGGATACCGGAAATGCGCGGTCACGGCTTGTCCCAGCGCAACCAGAACTATCGAAAGAACCGCGTTGCCGACTATGCCCGTTACGATCTGCCAGCGATTGCTGCGTTCGTTCGCGAGCAAAGCGGTCAGGTGCCGCACTGGATTGGTCATTCACTGGGCGGCATCACCCTGGCGGCAGCGCTGGGTGGTCAGTACCTGGGGGAGCCCGCCGTGGCCTCTGCCGCATTTTTTGGTACGCAGGTCAGTCGCACCTATTGGCCACTGAAAATTCCCCCGGTGGAGTGGAGCGGGCGGTTTATCCTGAAGCGTTTCGCGCAAATTTCGGGCTCTCGCCTCAAGCGTGGTCCGGAAGACGAGCCCATAGGCCTGGCCCTGGAGGGCATGCGCTGGTACGGCTTGTTCGGACGCTTTGGCGATGCCGAGAAAGACTGGTGGGCCGGGCTGGCCGAGGTTCAGGTGCCGGTATTGGGCGTCAGTGCGACCAGCGATCATCAGGACCCGGATTGGGCGTGTCGCAAGCTGTTCGACCAGATCGGTTCCGAGCATAAACAGTTCATCTGCCTGGGGCGCGAGCAGGGTTTTTCGGACAATTTCGGGCATGTTGAAATGCTGGTCAGCAAAGCCGCACAGGCCGAAGTCTGGCCGTTGGTGCAGCGCTGGCTGACAGATCCGCAGGCGCCGTTATTGGCTGGCAAGCCGGATTTGGCTACAGCAGTCTGAGTACGAATGCTCTGACAAGAGCGTTTCGCTCCGATCAGCGAACGGCTAAGATATGACGCACTGAGCTGTTCTGGTCACAATCGGTTGCTGGGTCGGCTTTATGTTCGTACCTCTTGAGCGTCTGATCAATCTGAATGAAGGTTTTCGGCGGACGTTCCCGGTCGAAGGGCGTAGCCTGCAATTTTCGACAGCCCAAAATCGTGTTCTTTCTCTTACAGGAGTTTCTCGATGAACCATTACCTCACTCCCGACCTGTGCGATGCCTATCCGGAACTGGTGCAGGTGCTGGAGCCGATGTTCAGCAATTTTGGCGGCCGTGACTCCTTCGGTGGCGAGATCGTTACCATCAAGTGCTTCGAAGACAACTCGCTGGTCAAGGAGCAGGTCGAGCTCGAAGGGGATGGCAAGGTGCTGGTGGTCGATGGCGGTGGTTCGCTGCGCCGCGCACTGCTGGGCGACATGATCGCCGAGAAAGCTGCGAAAAACGGTTGGGAAGGGTTGGTGATCTACGGTTGTATCCGTGACGTTGACGTTATTGCGCAGACCGATCTGGGCGTGCAGGCGCTGGCCAGCCACCCAATGAAGACCGACAGGCGTGGCGTCGGTGATCTGAACGTCGCGGTAACCTTTGCCGGTGTGACTTTCCGTCCAGGTGAATACATCTACGCGGACAACAATGGCGTGATCATCTCGCCAAGTCCGTTGAAGATGCCTGAATAAATAACTGATTCAAGCCAGGGGTGAGGATGTTCGAGGAAGAAAACGCGCAGTGGGGGCTGGTGCATGCCCTGGTGCTGGATGGTAAAGGCGGTGCGCGTTGGCTTGCCCGGACTGAACTGGATGACCTGCAACTGCAACCCCATGAAAGCCTTTGGCTGCATTGGGACCGTAGTCACCCGCAAACTCAGACCTGGTTGCGTCAATCCAGCGGTCTGAGTGAGTTCAGTTGTGACCTGCTGCTCGAAGAAAATACCCGGCCGCGCCTGTTGGCGCTGCCGGACTCCGAGTTGTTGCTGTTTTTGCGCGGAATCAACCTCAATCCGGGCGCCGAGCCTGAAGACATGGTGTCGGTGCGGATCTTCGCTTCTGCTCAGCGGGTCATTTCCCTGCGTTTACGGCCGTTGCGCGCCACCGATGAGTTGCTGGTGCAACTGACTGAGGGCAAGGGGCCAAAAACCACCTCTGAACTGGTCCTTTATATGGCTCAGTACCTCACCAACAAGGTGCAGGATCTGGTCAGCGATCTCTCTGAAATCGTCGATGACGAAGAAGAAAAGCTGGATGCCGACGAACGGTATGCTCCGGAACATGGTGCCATTTTGCAGATCCGTCGGCGAGCGGCAGGACTAAAGCGCTTCCTTGCTCCGCAGCGGGATATCTTTGGTCAGCTGACGCGGATAAAACTGCCCTGGTTTGTCGACGATGACGGCGACTACTGGAACGAATTGAACAACAGCCTGACGCGTTATCTGGAAGAGCTGGAATTGACCCGGGAGCGCGTGGGGCTGGTGCTTGAGACTGAAGACCGGCGTTTGAGCGTGCGCATGAATCGCACCATGTACCGCTTTGGGATCATTACCGGAATCTTTCTGCCGATGAGTTTTTTGACCGGTTTACTCGGCATAAACGTCGGTGGAATTCCTTTTTCCGGGAACCCTTATGGCTTCGTGATTGCCTGCCTGATGATGGTGACAGTGGCGGTGGGGCAGTGGTGGTTGTTCCGGCGTTTGCGCTGGGTATGAGGGAGAGCCATGTGACCCGAAGAATTTTGATCGCGTCTTTCACAGATATCACGAGAGGTGCGTATGCACGATCCGTTTGAACAGTCCTTGCGCGACATGCTCAAGGCATCACCGTCCACCCGTGACGACGATGCCTGTCTGGGGCGTGTGCTGAAAACCGCCAACCGCCAGGTGGGTGCCGGTGATCTGTTCAGCCTGCTGGGCCGCTGGCTGCCCGCGCTGATGATCGCCCTGAATAACGGATCGGCCCACGTCTTGCCGGTTTCCCGTCGTAAACCTACTGCTCGCACTGCTGATAAGGCTGATTGAATATGGAACTTGATCTCTGGACTCAGAGCCTCGTCACGGCAATGACAGCGTTGTGGACCAAGGTAGCGAACTTCATTCCTAACCTGTTCGGCGCACTGGTAGTGCTTTTGCTGGGTTTTGTCGTGGCCAAGCTGCTCGACACCCTGCTCTCGAAACTGCTCGCAAAACTGGGCCTGGATCGCTTGATGGGGGGTACCGGCTTGACCAAGCTACTGTCCCGTGCGGGCCTGCAGGTGCCGATTTCTACGCTGATCGGCAAGATTGTTTATTGGTTCGTTTTGCTGATTTTTCTGGTTTCTGCTGCAGAATCCCTTGGCTTGGAGCGAGTTTCGGCTACGCTCGACATGCTGGCACTGTATTTGCCGAAAGTATTTGGTGCCGCGCTGGTGTTGCTGGTGGGCGTGTTGCTCGCACAATTGGCCAATGGGCTGGTGCGAGGCGCCGCAGAAGGCGTAGGGCTGGATTACGCATCGGGCCTTGGGCGTATCGCTCAAGGCCTGGTGATCATCATCAGTATTTCGGTTGCGATCAGTCAGCTTGAGGTCAAAACAGACCTGCTGAACCATGTGATTGTGATTGTCTTGATTACCGTTGGTCTGGCAGTTGCCTTGGCCATGGGGTTGGGAAGCCGGGAAATCGCCGGTCAGATTCTTGCTGGAATCTATGTGCGTGAGTTGTATCAGGTTGGGCAACAAGTGCGTGTTGGTGAGGTCGAAGGTCAGATCGAAGAGATCGGCACGGTTAAAACTACATTGCTGACCGATGAGGGTGAGCTAGTCTCACTTTCCAATCGGATCCTCCTGGAGCAGCATGTTAGTAGCCGCTAACCCGGCAAACCCTGCTAATGTATGCCGCCGCAAAATGCCCGATACGATGGGCTGCGGCGGACATTGACCTGACTGTCGGCCCGACTTGTTTTGAATAAAGCCCAATCGCTATCCATGCGCTACGACCCCCGCGAGCTCTCTGATGAGGAGTTGGTCGCGCGCTCGCACACGGAGCTGTTTCACGTGACGCGCGCCTACGAAGAGCTGATGCGGCGTTATCAGAGAACATTATTTAACGTTTGTGCACGGTATCTTGGGAACGATCGTGATGCAGACGATGTCTGTCAGGAAGTGATGTTGAAGGTGTTGTACGGTTTGAAGAACTTCGAGGGCAAATCGAAGTTCAAAACGTGGCTCTACAGCATCACGTACAACGAATGCATCACACAGTATCGGAAGGAACGGCGTAAGCGTCGCTTGATGGACGCTTTGAGTCTGGACCCCCTTGAGGAAGCGTCTGAGGAAAAGGCGCCGAAACCTGAGGAAAAGGGTGGGCTTGATCGCTGGCTGGTGTATGTGAACCCGATTGACCGGGAAATTCTGGTGCTACGATTTGTCGCAGAGCTGGAGTTTCAGGAGATCGCAGACATCATGCACATGGGTTTGAGTGCAACGAAAATGCGGTACAAACGCGCTCTTGACAAATTGCGTGAGAAATTTGCAGGCATTGCTGAAACTTAGTTCGGCGCAAATTTCTCTTACGTGTAGGCAAGTTCTGATAGACTTGCCGCCGAGTTGTCCCCCGGTTTGCGGGACTGCTTTACAATCACCAGATGGGGATTTAACGGATGAAACTGAAAAACACCTTGGGCTTGGCCATTGGTACTCTTATTGCCGCTACTTCGTTCGGCGCTCTGGCACAAGGCCAAGGCGCGGTCGAAGGTGAGGCTTTCTACAAGAAGCAATACAACGACAGCATCAACGACGTTGAAGACGGTCGCCGTCCAGGCGTTTCGATCGGTTACTTCCTGACCGACGACGTTTCGGTCAACGCCACTTACGAGAAAGACGATTACACTCGTTCGAACAACAACACTGGCAGCCAAAAGATCCGTGGTGATCACTTCGGTCTGAAGTCCCAGTACCACTTCGGTACCGTAGGCGACGCTATCCGTCCTTACGTTGAAGGCGGTGTATCTCACGGCAGCATGACCAACGTCGCTGCTGACGGTCACACTGGTCGTGACCAGTCCACCTTCCTGACCACTGGCGCTGGCGCCAAGTGGTACATCACCGACAACCTGTACGCTCGTGCCGGCGTTGAAGCTGACTACAAGCTGGACAACGGTCGTTGGGACTACGCTGCACTGGTAGGTCTGGGCGTTAACTTCGGCGGCACTGGCGGCAAAGTTGCTCCAGCTCCAGTAGCCCCAGTAGCAGCGGCTCCAGAGCCAGAGCCAGAAGCTCCAGTTGCTGAAGTTGTTCGCGTTCAACTGGACGTGAAATTCGACTTCAACAAGGCTGTTGTCAAGCCAAACAGCTACGGCGACGTGAAGAACCTGGCTGACTTCATGAAGCAGTACCCGAACACCACCACCGTTGTTGAAGGTCACACCGACAACGTCGGTCCTGACGCTTACAACCAGAAGCTGTCCCAGCGTCGTGCTGACGCTGTGAAACAAGTTCTGGTCAAGGATGGTGTTTCGGCTAACCGCGTTCACTCGGTTGGTTATGGCAAGTCCCGCCCAATTGCTGACAACAGCACTGACGCTGGCCGCGCTGCAAACCGTCGCGTAGAAGCGCAGGTTGAAGCTACTGCTAAGTAATTAGCGTGTAGTTCGGAAAAGCCCGGCTTAGGCCGGGCTTTTCTTTGTCTGCGATTTGATCTTGAGCGAAAAGCTGCAATGGCGTTGGCGTTGAAGAGATCGTCCGAACGCGGCCCGAACCTGCGGCAGCTCCTACGCAAGATTGGCGTAATGCTCCTCTGTAGGAGCTGCCGCAGGCTGCGATCTTTCAGCATTGTCGCTGGCGGCCACCGCGCCGATCACCAGGATAGCCGGGCTTTTCAGTTGGAAGTTGTGGGCGTCTTCCTGCATCGCAGTGAGGTTGCTCCGACATTCCCTCTGGTGTGGCAAGGAAGCGTTTTCAATCATCGCCACCGGCGTATCAGTCGCCATCCCACCGGCGAGCAATTGCTCGCGAATCTCGCTCAATTTCGCCACGCCCATGTAAATCACCAGCGTCGTACCGCTGTGGGCCAAGGCTCGCCAGTTAAGCTCGCTGTCGTCCTGAGTGTGCGCGGTGACCAGGGTTACGCCGCGGGCGACGCCGCGCAGGGTCAGGGAAATATCGCATTGTGTGGCGCCGGCCAGGCCTGCGGTGATGCCATTGACCAACTCCACTTCAATCTCGCGCTCGCGCAGCCACTGCGCTTCTTCACCGCCGCGTCCGAAAATGCACGGATCGCCGCCCTTGAGCCGCACCACACACTTGCCTTGGCGGGCATAACGCAGCATCAAGCGATGAATGAACGCCTGCGGAGTAGAGCGGCAGCCACCGCGTTTGCCAACTGCAATAATCCGTGCCTGCGGGCAATGCACCAGCACCGCGTCGTTGACCAGATCATCGATCAGCACCACATCGGCTTCATTCAGCGCCCGAACGGCTTTGAGGGTCAGCAATTCAGGGTCACCGGGACCTGCTCCCACCAACCAGACTTTTGCGCTCATGTTCTATTCCTCACGACGTGAATGCGATGGGCTGCACGCTGGCCGCCAACAGACGCTTGATTTCCGGGACACAGGAGCCGCATTGCGTGCCGCAACCGAGTTGTTGTTTCAGACCCTGCAAGTCCAGCCCGTTGCGAATGCCGGCACACACCGCGTCTTCACTGACGTTCTTGCAGTTGCACAGGGTCTTGCGGGGGCTGACAGTGGCGCCTGCACTACCGGGAGGCGTGCTCAACGGCGCCAAGAGCCAGCGCCGCAGTTGTTCGTCGGCACGACCTTCCAGCCAGAGGTTTTGCAGCCAGTGTTGTGCAAGGGTTTCACCGGCCAGACGAATGGCGGTAATCCGGCCCTGGTCGATGCGTACTCGTTTGCAAATGGCGCGCCGTGGATCGTCATAAGCCAAGACTGGGCCATCGTTGAGTCCCAGTTGTTGATCGATGTCATGCAGCCGTTGTGGATCGGGTGCCTGGGCGCTGGCGGCACGTATCAGCAGCGCTGGGCGTTCACGGCCGGTCAGGCTGAGGCTGACATAGGAAAAGTCCTCGCAGAGCGGTCGTAAGGCCTCGAAATGCTGCTGAACATCGCCCTCAACCAGTGCGAACAAATGCCATGGCAGCTTTACCGGTTCGAGACGCACGCCGCTGTGCTTGAGTTCGGGTTGTTTCGACAGGGGGTCGAATGCCGGCTGGGTGAGCGCATTGACGCCGCCCTTGAGGAAACGGTCTCCCCAGTGCATCGGCAGAAACGCCTGGCCCGGGCGCACGCTGTCATCACTGCCGACGGCAACGATCACGCTGCCTCGACGGCTTTTGAGGTTGACCAGGTCACCGTTTTGCAGTCGATACCGACGCAGCTCGTCAGGATGCACGCTCAACAGGGCTTCGCTGACGTGGCCGAACAATTGCGCCGCAGTGCCGGTGCGGCTCATGCCGTGCCATTGATCGCGCAGGCGTCCGGTGATCAAGGTCAAAGGAAAGCGTGCATCGCGTTGCTCCTTGGCGGCGCGATAGGGGTCGGCGACAAACTGTGCGCGACCACTTTCGGTAGGGAAAATCCCATCCATATAGAGCCGCGGCGTTCCGTTCAAGGCGCCGTCCGGGAACGGCCATTGCTGTGGGCCGAGGCGGTCGAGCAGCGCATGACTGATCCCGCAGAGGTCCAGATCCCGTCCGCGCGTCAGTTGTTTGTACTCATCGAAGACCTGCGCCGGTTGTTCGAAAGCAAACAGGCTGGGCTGTCCAGGACGCAGACGCCGTTCCAGACGCTGTGCGAAATCCACAGTGATCGCCCAGTCCGGGCGCGCTTCACCTGGTGCGGTAATGGCGCGGCGAACGTGGGAAATCCGCCGTTCGGAATTGGTCACCGTGCCTTCCTTCTCACCCCAACTGGCGGCGGGCAGCAGCAGGTCGGCGAAGGGCGCGGTTTCGGTGGTGTGAAAGGCTTCTTGCAGCACCACGAATGGGCAGGCCTGCAATGCAGCGCGGACGGTTTGCTGATCCGGCAGCGACTGCGCCGGGTTGGTGCAGGCGATCCACATTGCTTTGATCTTGCCGCTCTGGACCTGTTCGAACAGCTCAATGGCGGTCAAGCCGGTGGTGTCGGGCAGCTTTTCGACCCCCCAGTAAGCTGCCACTTCGGCGCGATGTTCAGCATTGGCCGCTTCGCGATGACCTGGCAGCAAGTTCGACAAACTGCCGGTTTCGCGCCCGCCCATGGCATTCGGCTGACCGGTGAGCGAGAAGGGACCTGCACCTGGGCGGCCGATTTGCCCGGTCACCAGGTGCAGGTTTATCAGCGCACTGTTTTTTGCGCTGCCGGCAGTGGACTGATTCAGCCCCATGCACCACAGCGAAAGAAAACTCTTTGAGGTGCCGACCCACTCGGCGCATTGCTGCAAGTGTTCAACGCTGATCCCGCAGAGTTGCGCGACCATTTGTGGGGTGTAATCACGCACCAGGTTTTTCAGCTCGGCCAACCCTTCGGTGTGAGCGTTGATGAACGCCCTGTCGACCCAGTCTTCCCATAGCAGCAAGTGCAAAATCCCATGGAACAGCGCGACATCGGTGCCCGGTAGAATGGCCAGATGCAGGTCGGCGAGGTCGCAGGTGTCAGTGCGTCGAGGGTCGATGACGATGACTTTCATCTGTGGTCGGCGAGATTTGGCTTCTTCCAGTCGGCGAAACAGCACCGGATGGGCGTAGGCCATGTTGCTGCCGACGATCATCACGCAATCACTCAGTTCAAGGTCTTCATAGCTGCACGGTGGGGCGTCGGCGCCCAGGCTACGTTTGTAGCCGACCACCGCCGATGACATACAGAGTCGCGAGTTACTGTCGATGTTGTTGGTGCCCACCAGCGCCCGGGCCAGCTTGTTGAAGGCGTAGTAGTCCTCGGTCAGCAGTTGCCCCGAGATATAGAACGCCACGCTGTCCGGACCGTGCTCGCTGATGGTGGCGGCGAACACCGTAGCAGCGTGCTCCAGTGCGGTGTCCCAGTCGGTGCGCCCGCGAGCCAGGGCTTTGCCGAGGCGCAGTTCCGGGTACAGCGCCCGCGCCGCGAGGTCGCCGGTGAGGTGCAGGGTCGAGCCTTTGCTGCACAGCTTGCCGAAATTGGCCGGGTGCGTCGGGTCGCCGCTGACGCCGAGGATCTGCTCGCCGTCATGCTCGATCAGTACGCCGCAGCCCACCCCGCAGTAACAGCAGGTCGAGGCGGTCGTTTGGCGGCTCATCAGCCTGCTTCCCGCAGAGCCAGCATGACCCGACCATTCTCCACCCGTGCCGGATGGTGATGGGCGCAACCGACGTCAGGCGCCAGGGCCTGACCGGACTCCAGGTCGATCTGCCAATTGTGCAACGGGCAAGCGACGCGTTTGCCATAGATCAGTCCCTGGGACAGCGGCCCGCCTTTGTGCGGGCAGCGGTCGTCGAGGGCGAAAACCTCATCGTCGCTGGTGCGAAAAATAGCGATGTCACCTTTGGGTCCGCTGACGATGCGCGAGCCCAGGGCGTTGATTTCTTCGAGTGCGCAGATATCCAGCCAGTTCATGCCGGCACCTCCAGGTTTTTCACGGGGATGACATCGAACTCCTTCTTCAGCAACGGCTGCTCAAGGCGTTCTTTCCATGGGTCCTGCTCGAACGAAAGGGAGAATTGCAGCCGGTCGTTGAGTGCTTTGCGGCGCTCGGGGTCTTCCAGCACGGCTTTCTTGATGTGTTCCATGCCGACTCGTTGCAGGTAGTGCACGGTGCGTTCGAGGTAGAAGGCTTCTTCGCGATACAGCTGTAGGAAAGCGCCGTTGTATTCGCGCACTTCTTCAGCCGTTTTCAGTTTGACGAAGAACTCCGCGACCTCTGTTTTGATCCCGCCGTTGCCGCCGATGTACATCTCCCAGCCAGAGTCGACGCCGATGATCCCTACGTCCTTGATCCCGGCTTCCGAACAGTTGCGCGGGCAACCAGAGACCGCCAGCTTGACCTTGTGCGGCGACCACATGTTGAACAGGTCATGCTCCAGTTCGATACCCAGTTGTGTGGAATTTTGCGTGCCAAAGCGGCAGAACTCGCTACCGACGCAGGTTTTGACCGTGCGAATCGATTTGCCGTAGGCATGGCCGGACGGCATGTCGAGGTCCTTCCAGACGCCGGGCAGATCCTGCTTCTTGATCCCCAGCAAGTCGATGCGCTGGCCGCCCGTGACCTTGACCATGGGCACGTTGTACTTGTCGGCCACATCGGCAATGCGCCGCAGCTCTGAAGGATTGGTCACACCGCCCCACATCCGTGGGACTACCGAATACGTGCCGTCTTTCTGAATATTGGCGTGGGCCCGCTCGTTGATCAGGCGTGATTGCGGATCGTCCTTGGCCTCGCCCGGCCACGTGGAAATCAGGTAGTAGTTGAGCGCCGGGCGGCACGTGGCGCAGCCATTCGGGGTGCGCCAGTTCAGGTAGCTCATGGTTCCGGCGATCGTCAACAGATGCTCTTCGCGGATCGCCTGGCGGATCTGCCCGTGGTTGAGGTCGCTGCAGCCGCAAATGGCTTTTTCGCTTTTCGGTTTGACGTCCGCCGCGCCGCCGACGGTGTTGATCAGGATCTGCTCCACCAGTCCGGCGCAAGAGCCGCACGAGCTGGCCGCTTTGGTGTGTTTCTTGACCTCGTCGACGCTGAACAGCCCGTGTTCCTGAATCGCCTTGACGATGGTGCCCTTGCAGACACCGTTGCAACCGCAGACTTCGGCGCTGTCGGCCATGCTCATGGCTTTGTCCTGGCCCTGGTGGCCTACATCGCCCAGAGCGTTCTCACCGAACATCAGGTGATCGCGGATCTCGCCGATGGCGTGGTTCTCGCGAATCTGCCGGAAATACCAGCCGCCATCCGCGGTGTCGCCGTACAGACAGGCACCGACCAGCACGTCATCCTTGATCACCAGTTTTTTGTAGACCCCGCCAATAGGGTCGGAGAGGGTGATGGTCTCGGTGCCTTCGCCGCCCATAAAGTCGCCGGCGGAGAACAGGTCGATGCCGGTGACTTTCAGTTTGGTCGAGGTCACCGAGCCCGAATAGCGCGCGAAACCCAGTTGCGCCAGGTGGTTGGCGCAGACCTTGGCCTGCTCGAACAGCGGCGCCACCAGGCCGTAGGCGATGCCACGGTGACTGGCGCATTCGCCGATGGCGTAGATGCGCGGGTCATAGGTTTGCAGGGTGTCGTTGACCAGAATCCCGCGGTTGCACGGGATGCCGGATTTCTCCGCGAGTTCGGTATTGGGGCGAATGCCGGCGGCCATCACCACGAGGTCAGCGGGAATGATATCGCCGTTCTTGAACTGTACCGAGCCGACCCGGCCGTTGCCGGCGTCGTGCAGGGCCTGGGTCTGTTCGCACAGGCGAAAGTGCAAGCCGCGACCTTCCAGGGCGGTTTGCAGCAACTGGCCACTGGTTTTGTCCAGTTGCCGTTCCAGCAACCACTCGCCGAGGTGCACCACGGTCACTTGCATGCCGCGCAGCATCAGCCCATTGGCGGCTTCAAGGCCCAGCAGGCCGCCGCCGATGACCACCGCATGTTTGTGGGTTTTGGCGGTGTCGATCATGGCCTGGGTGTCGGCGATGTCGCGGTAGCCGATCACGCCCTGTAAGGTGTTGCCAGGGATTGGCAGGATGAATGGCGTCGAACCGGTGGCGATCAGCAGCCGGTCGTATTCGGCTTCGCTGCCGTCTTCGGCAATGACCCTGCGTTTGACCCGGTCGATCTCCACCACCTTGCGGTTGAGCAGCAGTTTGATGTTGTTGTCCAGGTACCAGCTCAGGTCGTTGAGCACGATCTCTTCAAAGGTCTGCTCCCCGGCCAGTACCGGCGAGAGAAGAATACGGTTGTAGTTGGTGTGGGGCTCGGCACCGAAGACCGTGATGTCATACAGCTCGCTGCTCAGCTTGAGCAATTCTTCCAGGGTGCGAACCCCGGCCATGCCGTTGCCGATCATCACCAGTTTTAGTTTTTTCATCAGGTTCTCCGGGGAGCTCAGACTGGCCTCATCAGGGCGGTCAGGCTGGCTCGAGATATTTTGCGCAAACAAAAAAAGGCGTCCCGCTAGTTGCCTAGCGAGGACGCCTTTGTCCTGGTCCCTACTCTGAGGGAAGCCCACCCTTCGTCGTTGAAGGCTGGGCTTTATGTATGGTGAAACAGGTAATGCAGTGGTCGTGCCAAATCGGGGGAGGGCGTGGTTTTGTTGGGTTTTGGTCCGTCATGCAGTGCCTGAATTGGGCTTTTTGCACCGATTAAAGGCGTGCCGCCCACAATTGGCGCGACACATCCCCGTAGCAGCTGGCGAAGCCTGCGTTCGGCGGCGAAGCCGTCGTAAAATCTCAACACGCGGTTCAACAGGTAGACCGAGCGTACCGGATTACGACGGCTGCGCCGCCGAACGCAGGCTGCGCCAGCTGCTACGTAAAGCAAGGCGTCAGCCATGAAATACCAGATACAACAACGCCAGATTGATCAGCAACGACACCAGCGCCAGTGTCCGCCAGACCTTCAACGGTTCACGCTCCAGCAGCGGCCGGGGTCGTACACTCAAACTGCGCCGTTCGCCTTGTTCCAGCAGCAGCAACCATTCCTCCGCCGTTTCATAACGTTGCGCCGGGTCGGCGCATACCGCGCGTTCCAGGCTTTGCCCGAGCCAGTCCGGCAAATCCGGCCGATAGCGGTTGGCGCTGACCGGCGAGCCAAAGCGCGGACGTTGAAAGGCTTCGATTTCTCCGTAGGGAAAATGCCCGGTGGCCAGGTAATACAGCGTCACGCCGACGGCATACAGATCCTGTTGCGGTGTCGGCGGATCCCCATTGAACGCTTCCGGGGCGATGTAGCTCGGAGTGCCCGGCAGCGCGTTCGATGGGTCTTCGGATAAGCCAGTGCAGTACGCCAGACCGAAATCCAGCAGCCGTAACTCGCCGTCTTCAGCCAGCAGCAGGTTTTCCGGTTTAATGTCGCGATGGAAAATCTGCCGCCGATGCAGCATGCCCACGGCCCGCAGCAGACGTTCGGCCAGTTGTTGCCATTGGGGCAGCGGCAACGGACCGTTTTGCGCGAACAGCTCGGCCAAGGTCACCCCCGGGTACTCGCGCATCACGTAATACAGGTGCTGACGTTGCGCTGCCGGGTGTATTTCCGGAAAGCTTCGACCGGCAACGCGCTTGAGAAACCACTCTTCGCAGAGCAGCGCCTGGCCGGCCGCTGTGTCGGTGTTCAACTGCGAGGGGAGGGTTTTCAGTAGCCAGGGCTGTTGCTGCCCATCACGTACACGGTACATCAGCGACTGCTGACTCTGCCCGAGCAGCCGCTCGACGTGCCAGCCCTCGAAGGCCTGACCGGGTTTGAGTGGCGGCGGCAATGGCCATTGCTGCAGGTGGATCAGCGCATCACCGATGCTCGTTTCGCCTAGAGTGTCGACCCGCACCAGCAGCGCACTGGCGTTGTCCTGGCTACCGGCCAGGTGGGCCGCGTTGACCAGGGTTTGCGCAGCGCTGTCGAGGTCGGGCTGATCGCGCAAAATGGCCGCGATGGCCATGTCGCCGAGTGTCGCCCAAACGCCATCGCTCAGCAGGACGAAACTCTCGCCCGCGCGCAACTCGCCATCGAGAAAGTCCAGCACCAGATGCTGATCCAGCCCTAGTGCGCGCTTGAGCACATGCTGCATGCCCGGTTGCTCCCAGACGTGGTCCTCACTGATGCGCTGCAACTGGTCGGCGTGCCAGCGATAGACCCGACAATCGCCGACATGCGCCAACGTGAAGCGTCGACCGCGCAGCACCAGCGCGCTGAGGGTGGTGAGCAACGGCTGGCCACCGCCATTGGCCTGCAACCAGCGATTCTGCGCCAGCAGCAGGCGGTCCAGCGCTTGGGCCACAGCCCAGGTCTGCGGTGTGGCGTAGTAGTCGAGGGCCAGAGCCTGCAAGGTTGACCGGGCGGCGAGACCACCGTCGGCGCATTGACTGACACCGTCGGCGATCGCGAACAGAAACCCCTTGCTCGCCGCCAGTTCAGCGGCGGGCGTGACCAGGCACAGGGCGTCCTGATTCTCGTCCCGTGGGCCGATGGCACTGGCCTCGGCGAAGCTCAATTGCAGGCTCATTGGCGCATCATACCCGCGCTGCGGTCACAGCGGCCGAACCCCACGTGGTTCTCCAGCGGCGTTTGACCCCATGCAGGCCAAACCAGGCCAGAACACCGAGACTGGCGAACAACCACAAGGCCAACTGGTAGCTGCCGGTACTCTGCTTGATCGCACCCATGCCCGCCGCGAGGGCGAAACCGCCGATGCCGCCCGCCATGCCGATCAAGCCGGTCATCACGCCGATTTCGCGGCGAAAGCGCTGCGGCACCAACTGGAACACCGCGCCATTACCTGCGCCAAGGCCGAGCATGGTGCAGACGAACAGCGCCAGTGCAGCGTAGGAGCTGGGCAGGTTGAAACCCACGGCAGCCATGCAGATCGCTGCCAGCGTGTACATCACCAGCAAGGTGCGAATACCACCGAAACGATCCGCCAGTGCACCACCGAGTGGCCGCATCAAACTGCCGCCGAACACACAGGCTGCGGTGTAGTAACCGGCGGTGACCGGGCTCAGGCGATATTGGTCGTTGAAGTAGCCGGGCAGGGCGCTGGCCAGGCCGATGAAACCACCGAAGGTCACGCTGTAGAAAAACATGAACCACCAACTGTCGCGGTCACCGAGGGCCTTGAAGTAGTCGCTCATGGCTTTGGCTTTCGGCCGTTCAGGCGCGTTTTTCGCCAGCCAGGCGAAGATGATCAGCGTCAGGATCAGTGGGATCAGCGCGAAGCCAAAGACGTTGCTCCAGCCAAATGAGGCAGCCAGTATCGGGGCGATCAGTGCGGCGAACACCGTGCCCGAGTTGCCCGCACCGGCAATGCCCATCGCCTTGCCCTGATGCTGTGGCGGATACCACTGCGAAGCCAGGGGCAGGGCGACGGCGAAGGAGGCGCCGGCCATGCCGAGGAACAGGCCCAGCAGCAATGCTTGCTCGTAGCTGTGGATACCGAGCTTCCAGGCACCGAACAGGGCGCAGATCACAATCACCTGGCCGATCAGCCCGGCGGTTTTCGGCGACAGACGATCTGCCAGCAGTCCCATCACGAAGCGCAAGAACGCCCCGGCCAGAATCGGCGTGGCCACCACGAGGCCGCGTTGCTGGGTAGTCAGATGCAAGTCAGCGGCGATCTGCACCGCCAACGGGCCGAGCAGGTACCAGACCATGAAGCTCAGGTCGAAATACAGAAAGGCCGAGAAGAGTGTCGGGGTATGGCCGGATTTCCAGAAGCTTGAATTCATCGCGCACCTCAGCTGTGAAGAGTCTCGAAGGGAGTCATGAGCTTTGCGGTGGGGCGCCGCGACGGCCGCACCACCGGCCCCGGGCTGTGGGGCCAAAACGAAAAAACGCCGCAACCCGCTGCGCTTGCGCGAAAGGGGTGTGCGACGTCTTTGTCGTAGGTGGGGCAACCGCCGTTGGCTACCTGTGCGGTTTACATAGCGAGATCTGTGCCACATTCGGAATGTGTAGTGGGGTCGGAAAGATCGCAGCCTGCGGCAGCTCCTACATTGGAATGGCGTACACCCTGTAGGAGCTGCCGCAGGCTGCGATCTTTTGCGGGTCAACCACCCAGCAATTCGCTCATGGCAATGATCTGCTCGGCCACCTGGATAAGCTTCTGTTGGCGGCTCATGGCCTGGCGGCGCATCAGGGTGTAGGCCTGTTCTTCATTGCAGTCCCTCATTTTCATCAGCAAGCCCTTGGCCAGTTCGATGCGCTTGCGCTCGGCCAGTTGCTGGTCGCGGGCCTGGAGTTGGGCGCGCAGGGCCTGATCGCTTTCAAAACGTGCCATGGCCACGTCGAGGATCGGTTGCAGGCGCGCGGCATGAATGCCTTCGACGATGTAGGCGCTGACGCCGGACTTGATCGCCTGACGCATCACGTCCGGGTCGTGCTCGTCGGTGAACATCACGATCGGCCGTGGCTGGTCGCGGCTGACCAGCACCACTTGCTCCAGCACATCGCGGCTCGGTGACTCGGTATCGATCAGGATCACGTCCGGGCGCACCGTTTCGACGCGTGCAGGCAGGTCGATGGTCAGGCCTGATTCATCGATCACCTCAAACCCGGCTTCGGTCAGCGCGGCCTTGAGGCGCCCAACCTTTTTCGCGGTGTCGTTGATCAGCAGGATACGCAACATATTTGCAGGCTCCTGTCAGCGGCGGGCGAGAAGGGCGGGGGTGTCGGCCATGGCGTGCAGCTTGAAACTGCGGGCATACGCCGCCGGGTCCGAACCGTTCCATATTTTACCGTCGATCAACTGGCTGCTGCGCATGTCCTGAGCCCAGGCCGTAACACCCAGCGCAGTCGCTGCGTCGTGGTAGATACCGAGTTGCTGGACCTGGCGTGCCACGTCTAGATAGTCCGGGTCTTCGCGCAATAAGCCCCAGCGCCGGAACTGGGTCATGAACCACATGCCGTCGGAAAGGTACGGCACGTTGACCTCGCCGCCGCCGTGAAAGCGCAGCGCGTGAGGGTCCTGCCAGCGATTGCCAAGGCCGTCGGCATAATCCCCCAACAAGCGCGGTTCGATGCAGTCGATCGGTGCGTCCAGGTATTCGGCGGCACTCAACAGTTGCGCGGTGCTGCGGCGGTTTTCCGTGCTTTGTTCAATGAAGCGACTGGCCTCCAGGATCGCCATGACCAGTGCCCGTGCGGTGTTCGGGTACTGCTCGACAAAGGCTCGGGTGCAGCCGAGAACTTTTTCCGGGTGGTCGGGCCAGATGGTCTGGCTCGTCGCCAGGGTGAAGCCGAGGTTCTGCTTCACTGCACTGGCGCTCCAGGGTTCGCCGACGCAGAAGCCGTCGATCCGTCCGGCCTGCAGGTGCGCGACCATTTGTGGCGGTGGCACCACGACGCTGTCGACATCCTGCAACGGATGGATGCCCTGGCTCGCCAGCCAGTAATACAACCACATGGCGTGTGTGCCTGTGGGAAAGGTCTGGGCGAAGGTGAGTTTTGAGTGACTTTGGTGCACGTGACGGTCCAGCGCTTCAGGACCGGTCACGCCCAGCCCTTGCAGACCATGAGAAAGGTTGATGCTCTGGCCGTTCTGGTTCAGGCCCATGAGCACGGCCATGTCCGTCGCCGCGACGCCGCCGATGCCCAGATGCACCGCATAGATCAAGCCGTAGAGGCTGTGGGCGGCATCCAGTTCGCCGCTGACCAGTTTGTCCCGCAGGTTGGCCCACGACGATTGGCGCTTGAGGTTCAGGGTCAGCCCGTAGGGTTGGGCGAAGCCCTGGGTCGCAGCAACCACCACGGAAGCGCAGTCGCTCAGGGCCATGAAGCCAAGGTTGATCGCGGTCTTTTCCGGGGCATCGCTGCCGTTGATCCAAGCCAGCGGTCCTGCTACAGATTCAGTCATCACATAAGCACCTTGCATGAAAAAAGCGCCGTCCCCAGGCCCCTTGTGCACGTAAGGCCAGGTAACGACGCCGTTGTCCTTTTTAATCGCAGCCTGGCACTCATCCCGCTATTGGTATGGGGGCAGATGAGCAGGTTGGTGCAAGGCATATGCCATTGATGGCTGATTTTGTCGTGCGCCTCGCTTGCGACGTCGATGCACGGCTATAATCGCCGCCTTATTTCGCCGCCAACCGAGTCAAATTCGCCCATGTATACCCTGGCCCGCCAACTGTTGTTCAAACTCTCCCCGGAAACCTCCCACGATCTGTCCCTGGACCTGATCGGCGCAGGTGGGCGTTTGGGTCTCAATGGCTTGCTGTGCAAGGCGCCAGCGCAGTTGCCAGTGAATGTCATGGGCCTGGACTTTCCGAACCCGGTGGGTCTGGCGGCCGGTCTGGACAAGAACGGTGCGGCCATCGACGGGTTCGCGCAATTGGGTTTCGGCTTCGTTGAAATCGGCACCATCACCCCGCGTCCGCAACCGGGTAATCCGAAACCACGGATTTTCCGCTTGCCGCAAGCCGAGGCGATCATCAACCGCATGGGGTTCAACAACCTTGGCGTCGATCATCTGCTGGCACGGGTGGCGGCTGCCAAATACAAGGGCGTGCTGGGGATCAACATTGGCAAGAACTTCGACACGCCGGTTGAGCGTGCGGTCGACGACTACCTGATCTGCCTGGACAAGGTCTACGCCCACGCCAGTTACGTGACGGTCAACGTCAGTTCGCCGAACACGCCAGGCCTGCGCAGCCTGCAATTTGGTGATTCACTCAAGCAACTGCTCGAAGCCTTGCGTCAGCGCCAGGAAGACCTGGCTCAACGCCACGGCAAGCGTGTACCGCTGGCGATCAAGATCGCGCCGGACATGACCGACGAAGAAACCGTTCAGGTGGCTCAAGCGCTGATCGACACCGGGATGGACGCGGTGATTGCGACCAACACCACCCTGAGCCGTGTAGGCGTCGAAGGCATGGAATACGGTGACGAGGCGGGTGGATTGTCTGGCTCCCCGGTGCGCGACAAGAGCACTCACACGGTCAAGGTGCTGGCGGCTGAGCTGGCTGGACGTTTGCCGATCATCGCGGTGGGCGGTATTACCGAAGGCAAGCATGCGGCTGAGAAAATCGCTGCGGGCGCCAGTCTGGTGCAGCTGTATTCGGGCTTCATTTACAAAGGCCCGGCGCTGATTCGCGAATCGGTGGATGCCATCGCCGCCCTGAGGTAAGTACAGACCTCCTGCGCGAAATCTTTGTGGCAACGGAAATAAAAAAGGGCTCCTCGAAGGAGCCCCTGGGCCGAAGCCCGCCGTCCGGAGAGGACGTGCGTGGTTAAGTCGTTACGTAATCAAGTTTTTGTGTCGGAGTATGTGCCCTGTTTAGCCGACGGCGTGAAGTTCGTTGAGTCTATGGATTCCCGCAGTGCCGGTCATACCGTCCCAGTTGTCGCCGCGTCCTTCTCGCCAGCCGTTGATCCAGGCTTGACGTACCGACGGTAGAGTAAATGGGCAAAGCTCACGGGATTTTCCACCAACGCCATATTGATATCCGCGCAAAAATGCTCTTTCCAACGGATCACGCTTAAGTCTTCTCATAGGGTGTTGCCCTCACTTGTTGACTGTTTTCGTCGCGTTGACCTCTATCGAGGTCAGGCAGAAAAATTTCTGCCGTTGGTGGCTCGCTGCCGGCGTCACGAGCCAAGGTGTTGACGTCGTTGCGGCGTCAACCTGTATTGAGTTCTAACCAATGCGTCACATCGAGGGAATGATCGTTTTGTCATAAGGACGTAACGATAATGATGCTAAGGCCATAAGTAACACGATGTAATTTTCGTATTCATTGACCAAAGCCCGATATGATCAGCCTTTCACTGGATGATGAGGCTGATTTTTTAGTGAAAATGTCCACCCGTTGCACTCGGGTACTATTCGACGAAGGGTCGAGTTATGACATTTTGTTGCACAGAATTTTTTATCTGCCTGGGCATCTAAGCTCATTCAACCGGTTGGTTGAGTGAGCGGCCAGGGTGGGACGGCACACTTTCGTGCCACGCGAGCGCTCTTCAAGAAAAGCGCTTGATTGAAAACCGAGCGGTCAATGCGTTGCCCGTTCACTTATTGCTAAAGGCCCTGGAACTCCCATGTCGGATCGTTACGAACTCTTCCTCACTTGCCCCAAGGGCCTCGAAGGCCTGCTGATCGAGGAAGCCGTCGGGCTTGGCCTTGAGGAAGCGCGTGAGCACACGTCGGCCGTGCGCGGCATGGCCGACATGGAAACGGCTTATCGCCTGTGCCTGTGGTCGCGTCTGGCGAACCGGGTGCTGCTGGTGCTCAAGCGTTTCCCGATGAAGGACGCCGAAGACCTGTACCACGGCGTGCTGGATATCGAGTGGCAAGACCACATGCTCAATGACGGCACCCTGGCCGTCGAATTCAGCGGTCACGGCTCGGGCATCGACAACACGCACTTTGGCGCGCTGAAAGTGAAGGACGCCATTGTCGACAAACTGCGCACCCCGTCGGGCGAGCGTCCGTCCATCGACAAGCTCAACCCGGACCTGCGCGTTCACCTGCGTCTGGACCGTGGCGAGGCGATCCTGTCTCTCGACCTGTCCGGCCACAGCCTGCACCAGCGCGGTTACCGCCTGCAGCAAGGTGCAGCGCCACTGAAGGAAAACCTCGCCGCGGCGATTCTGATCCGTTCCGGCTGGCCACGCATTGCGGCTGAAGGCGGCGCCTTGGCTGACCCGATGTGCGGTGTCGGTACCTTCCTCGTCGAAGCCGCGATGATCGCTGCCGACATGGCGCCGAACCTGCGTCGCGAGCAGTGGGGCTTCACCGCCTGGCTCGGTCATGTGCCAGCGCTGTGGAAAAAACTTCACGAAGAAGCCGTCGCCCGCGCCGCTGCCGGTCTGGCCAAGCCACCGCTGTGGATTCGCGGTTACGAAGCCGACCCGCGCCTGATTCAACCGGGCCGCAATAACGTCGAGCGCGCAGGCTTGAGTGAGTGGATCAAGATCTACCAGGGTGAAGTCGCAACCTTCGAGCCGCGTCCGGACCAGAACCAGAAAGGCCTGGTGATCTGCAACCCTCCGTATGGCGAGCGTCTGGGCGACGAGGCGAGCTTGCTCTATCTCTACCAGAACCTCGGCGAGCGTCTGCGCCAGGCCTGCCTGAACTGGGAGGCGGCGGTGTTCACCGGCGCGCCGGATCTGGGCAAGCGTATGGGGATTCGTAGCCACAAACAGTATTCGTTCTGGAACGGCGCCTTGCCGTGCAAATTGCTGCTGATCAAAGTCCTGCCGGACCAGTTCGTCACCGGTGAGCGTCGTACCCCGGAACAGCGTCAGGCTGAACGTGAACAGGCGGCCTACGATCAGGCGCCGGTCGAGCCGCAAGAGCGTCAGTACAACAAGAACGGCAACCCGATCAAACCCGCCCCGGCGCCGGCTCCTGTTATTGAACAGGCACGTCTGAGCGAAGGCGGGCAGATGTTTGCCAACCGCCTGCAAAAGAACCTCAAGGCCATGGGCAAGTGGATCAAGCGCGAGGGTATCGACTGCTACCGCGTTTACGATGCCGACATGCCGGAATATTCCATGGCCATCGACCTGTATCACGACTGGGTCCATGTCCAGGAGTACGTGGCACCGAAGTCGATCGATCCGGAAAAAGCCTCGGCGCGGATGTTCGATGCGCTGGCGGCCATTCCGCAAGCCTTGAACATCGATAAGAGCCGCGTGGTCGTCAAGCGTCGCGAGCGTCAGAGCGGCTCCAAGCAGTACGAGCGCCAGAGCGCGCAGGGCAAGTTCACCGAGGTGAATGAAGGCGGCGTGAAGTTGCTGGTCAATCTGACCGACTATCTCGACACCGGGCTGTTCCTGGACCACCGTCCAATGCGTCTGCGGATTCAGAAGGAGGCGGCCGGCAAGCGCTTCCTCAACCTGTATTGCTACACCGCAACAGCCAGCGTCCACGCGGCCAAAGGCGGCGCGCGCAGCACTACCAGCGTCGACCTGTCGAAAACCTACCTGGATTGGGCGCGCCGCAACCTGTCACTGAACGGTTTTTCTGACAAGAACCGCCTGGAGCAGGGCGATGTGATGGCTTGGCTGGAAGCCAACCGTGACGAGTTCGACATGATCTTTATCGATCCGCCAACCTTCTCCAACTCCAAGCGCATGGAAGGGATCTTCGACGTGCAGCGTGACCACGTGCAGTTGCTGGACCTGGCCATGGCTCGTCTGGCGCCGGGTGGCGTGTTGTATTTCTCCAACAACTTTCGCAAGTTCCAGCTCGAAGAAAACCTCACGGCGCGCTATGCCGTCGAGGAGATCACCGCTCAAACCATCGACCCGGACTTTGCCCGTAACGGCAAGATCCATCGCGCCTGGAAAATCATGGCGCGCTAACGCCTGATTGGATCCATAGAGCCTTGATTTTTCGAGGCTCTTTGGTCTTTTTGCGCTGGCTAATCTAATGGCTAATGGCTATAACTTTACTCAAAGCCAGGTGACGCCAAAGCACGCCGGCGTTTTGAGTTTCGCTTATGCCGTTGCACGCCGTACGACCCAAGATCTTGGGCTTCATCAGTGAAGATGTTTCGGCCTGGCTCGTTGCGCTGCTAGTTCTACTGGGCGGTGGCGTGCTGACGGGGCTGCTCGCCTGGGCCAGCTTCAATGCGCACCATCAGCAGATGGCGCAGCGTTTTCATTTGCTGGTCAACGAGCGCAAAAGCCGGATTGCCGAGCGTTTCGACGATCAGGAACAGCGCCTTGATAGCGTGCGGCGATTCTTCGTCAACTCCGAATCGGTCTCTCGTGAAGAGTTCGACGGCTTTACCAAAGCACTGTTGCATAGAACTCAGGCCTACGCCTGGGCGCCGTTGGTTGCCCGCAGTGAACGTTCCGCGTTCGAGCGACGGGTGCGCGAGCAAGGTAAAACAGGGTTTTCCATCTGCGATTTGACACCTTCCGCAACGTTGCAGCCCGCCGTCGAACGTGATGAATACGCACCGGTGTTGTACAGCCAGGTGCAAGGCTCAAAAGGCGCGCCGCTGGGTTTTGATTTACTCTCGGAACCGGCTCGTCGCGCAACCCTGCAAAGGGCTCGCAACCTCAACGGGATGGCGGTGTCCGACCCCATGCAACTGATGGGTGTCGATCCCGAGTATGCCCGTGGCGTTCTGCTGGTCGAGCCGGTTTTGCGCCATACCGTAGCACCTGCTCATGACACCGCGCCCCTTGGTTACGTGCTGGCAGTGATCAGCATGCGTCAGTTGATGGCCGATGGTTTTCCGATGCCAAGTCAGGACAACCTTGTGGTACAGATTCGCGGTCGGGCGCAGGACGGTCGGGCAGAAGCACTCTACGAATCCACCAACCCGGTGGCGAACCATCCGTTGCATTACGGCTCGATGTTGCGACTGGGCGATCATGTCTACGACCTCGATGTTCGCACCAGTACCGTGTTTGAGCACGCCAATCATTCGGCGGTTGCCGGTCTGATCGTGATGGGGGCTCTGTTGAGCGTGCTGCTCAGTGCCTTGCTCTACATGCTGGTCAGTCAACGGCAACGAGCGCTGGCGCTGGTTGAGCAGCGCACCCGCGAGTTGCGCTTGCGAGAGCTGGAGTTGAGCGGCGCTCATGGGCAGTTACGCGGGGTGCTGGACGCAGCGACCCAAGTGGCAGTGATTGCCACCAACCTGCGTGGCGTGATCACAACCTTCAATGCCGGTGCCGAGCACATGCTCGGCTATCGCAGTGTCGAAGTGTTGGGACATGCGACCCTGGAAAGCCTTCATCTGCCCGCTGAGCTGGAAGCGCGAGCCATGGAACTCAGTCAGCGTTACTGCAAACCGGTGCCGAGCTGTCAGGCGATGCTGGTGGAAGGTGGCGAGGAGGGTGGGCATGAAGCGCGTGAATGGACCTTGGTGCGTCAGGATGGCAGCCATCTGACGGTGAACATGCTCGCCACCGCCGTGCTTGATGAGCTGGGGCTTTGGGTCGGGAATCTGGCGATCTGCATCGACATTACCGAGCGCAAGCGGGTGCATGAAGCGTTGGCGGCGCGCGATTTGCTGCTCAAAAAACTCAGCGCGCATGTGCCGGGCGGCATTTATCAGTTAAAGATGGTGGCGGATGGGCGCTTCAGTGTGATCTACGCCAGTGATGGCATCCGCGATATTTACGAGATCGATCCGGACGTACTGCAACAGAACGCCGAGGCCATTTTCGAGCGGATCCATCCGCAGGATGTCGCTCGGGTGCGTGCCTCGATCCGGATCTCTTCATTAAAGCTCAGCCCGTGGCGCGAAGAGTACCGCGTGCAGTTGCCCGTCCGTGGTCTGCGTTGGGTGCGCGGTGAGGCAACGCCGGAAGAACTGCCCGGCGGTGGAGTGCTGTGGCATGGTTATATTTCGGATATCTCCGACCTCAAGCGGGTCGAGGAAGAGCTGCGCGCGTTGTCGGTGACCGACTCGTTGACCGGGATTCACAATCGACGCTATTTCCAGGAGCGGCTGACCACGGAAATGGCTCGGGTCGAGCGCGGTACCGGGGAGTTGGCGGTGATCATGTTCGATATCGACCACTTCAAACGCATCAATGACGTGAACGGTCACGCGGCAGGCGATCGGGTGTTGCAGGCGATCTGTGAGCGTATCCGTCAGCGCTTGCGTCGTACCGATGTGTTCTGTCGCCTGGGAGGCGAGGAGTTTATGGTGTTGTGTCCGGACACCAACGGGCAGCATGCCCATGCGTTGGCCGTCGAGCTATGGCAGAGCTTGCGCAATACGCCGATCGACGGGCTGGGTACGGTGACTGCGAGCTTCGGCATCGCCAGCTGGCGTTCCGGAGAAGGCGCCGATGCCTTGTTGTTGCGCGCGGACTCGGGGGTTTACGCCGCGAAACAGGCGGGACGGGATCGGGTTGAGGTAGAGCTGGCATAGCTGATGCCGCTGAAGATCAAAAGATCGCAGGCTCCTACGGGCGTACACATTCCATGTAGGAGCTGGCGAAGCCTGCGATCTTTAAGGGCTTAAAGTGCCGACTCGGCTGTCGCCAGTTTCGGCTGGCGGTACAGGTCCAGCAGCACCTGATCGAGCACTGTATGCGCGCCAAACGGTGCGGGATCGTTAAGGATCGCGACCACCGCCCACGTGTTGCCGTTGCTGTCGCGGCTGAAACCGGCGATGGCGCGTACGGTGTTCAGGGTGCCAGTCTTGACGTGTGCTTCACCCCTCATTGCGGTGGTCTTGAGGCGTTTGCGCATGGTGCCGTCCATGCCACTGATCGGCAGCGAACTGACGAACTCGGCCGAGTATGGGCTTCTCCAGGCAGCCTGCAGCATGCTCGCCATTTCACGGGCGCTGACCCGTTCGGCACGCGACAGACCGGAACCGTTCTCCATCACCAGGTGCGGTGCGGTGATGCCTTTCTTCGCCAGCCACTGACGGACCACCCGTTGTGCGGCTTTTGCATCGTCAGCATCAGCGTCGGTGCGGTATTTCGCACCCAGGCTGAGGAATAGTTGCTGCGCCATGGTGTTGTTACTGTATTTGTTGATGTCGCGGATGATTTCCGCCAGGTCCGGCGAGAACGCTCGCGCCAGTACCTTGGCATCTTTCGGCACGGCGGCCAGACGGTCCTTGCCCTGGATGCTGCCGCCCAGTTCCTGCCAGATTGCCCGTACGGCGCCTGCGGTGTAGGTCGCATGATCGAGCAGCGAAAGGTAAGTCTGCGAGCTGCAACCGTCGGCCAACTGGCCCGCAACGGTCACGCTCACGCTGCCGTCGGCCTGGGTGACCGG
This sequence comes from Pseudomonas frederiksbergensis, assembly GCF_001874645.1. Classification (NCBI taxonomy): domain Bacteria; kingdom Pseudomonadati; phylum Pseudomonadota; class Gammaproteobacteria; order Pseudomonadales; family Pseudomonadaceae; genus Pseudomonas; species Pseudomonas frederiksbergensis. Next base: position 957,596 of record NZ_CP017886.1, on the reverse strand, counting down.
GTTGTAGCGCACGCCCCCGGAACACTGTTTGCCGCTGAGCGCTTTGACCTGGTTGTCGATACGAATGCTGGCGATCGGTGGTTCGACCGACACCAGCACCTTGCCCGAGTCGTTTCGGGCCACGAAGCGCAAGGCCTTGAGGTTGACCATCAGTGCGTCAGGTTTGACCAGGAACGGCTTGTTTTCGTCTTTGCCGTCGTCATTGAACTCAGGCAATTGCGGCTGGACGAAGAAACTGCGGTCCAGCACCAGGTCGCCGGTGACTTGCTGCACGCCATTGGCCCGCAGGTCACGCATCAGCAGCCAGAGTTTTTCCATGTTCAGCTTTGGATCGCCGCCACCCTTGAGGTACAGGTTGCCGTGCAGGATGCCGCCATTGAGGGTGCCGTCGGTGTAGAACTCGGTTTTCCACTGGTGGTTCGGGCCAAGCATTTCCAGCGCAGCGTAGGTGGTTACCAGTTTCATGGTCGAGGCCGGATTGACCGAAACGTCTGCGTTGAAGACCGTCGGTGTGCCCGGGCCGTTGAGTGGAATCATCACCAGCGACAGGGCGCTGTCCTGCAACTTGCTGGCTCTGAGAGCCTTTTCAACGTTGGGTGACAAGGCTGTGTTGATCGGGGCGGCGGAAATCGGGAAGGCCAGTGGCACAAGCAGGCTGGCGAGAAGCAATGGACGCAAAGATTTGATCATCTGAAATAAAGCCCTACAGCCGAGGGGGAAAAGATGAGGGCATGAAGATAAATTCCCTCAGTGGTCGCGAAAGTGTCGGCATTATGCCCCAAGCAATAGCGGCTTGTGCCGTACGCAGAGGGTCGAATCCGCTATTTTTTTACCGGCGGTAGGCACAAGCCCCGAGAGAGTCGGGCAAACGACGGCTTAAACTGCTAAAGTGCCGCCCGTTATTACTTTTGAGGATTGTTCCAATGGCGACTAACCGTTCCCAGCGTCTGCGCAAAAAACTGTGCGTCGATGAATTTCAAGAGCTGGGTTTCGAACTGAACCTGGATTTCAAAGAAGATTTGGCTGATGAAGTCATTGACGCTTTCCTCGACGCGTTTCTGAAAGAAGCCATGGAAGCGAACGGCCTGGGCTACGTTGGCGGCGACGACTTCGGTCTGGTTTGCCTGCAGAAACGTGGCTCGGTCAGCGCAGAACAACGCGCCGCCGTTGAAGCCTGGCTGAAAGCTCGCTCCGAGCTGACCAGCGCAGAAGTCAGCCCGTTGCTGGACGTTTGGTACCCGGAAAAGCCGATCAATCCGGTAGCTTGATGTTCAAAAAAACGGCGACCCGAGGGTCGCCGTTTTTGCAAAGATCAAAAGATCGTCCGAACGCGGCCCGAACCTTCGGCAGCTCCTACAGGGTGTACGCATTTGTAGGAGCCTGCGATCTTTTGCGTTTCAGGCCTTGCGCCAGTTCAGAATCATCAACGTCACCACACCCGCGACAATCCCCCAAAACGCCGAGCCAATGGAAAACAGCGTCAGCCCCGACGCGGTGACCATAAAGGTGATCAGCGCCGCTTCCCGTTCCTTCACTTCGCTCATGGCGATGCTCAAGCCGTTAATGATCGAGCCGAACAGCGCCAGCGCGGCAATCGACAGCACCAGCTCTTTGGGCAAGGCGGCGAACAATGCGGCCAGGGTTGCACCAAAGACCCCGGCAATCCCGTAGAAAATCCCGCACCAGACGGCCGCGGTGTAACGCTTGTTGCGGTCTTCATGGGCATGTGGCCCGGTGCAGATTGCGGCGCTGATGGCGGCCAGGTTGATCCCGTGGGAACCAAACGGCGCCAGTAACAGCGAGGCGATGCCGGTGGTGGTGATCAGCGGCGAGGCCGGCACGTTGTAGCCGTCGGCGCGCAACACGGCGATGCCGGGCATGTTCTGCGAGGTCATCGCCACCACAAACAGTGGAATGCCGATGCTGATGGTCGCTGCGAGGGAAAAGTGCGGGGTGGTCCAGACCGGGGTTGCTACTTCGAGATGAAAACCACTGAAATCCAGCAGGCCCATGAAGCCGGACAAGGCAGTGCCGATCAGCAGCGCCGCCAGCACCGCATAACGCGGCGACAGGCGCTTGACCACCAGGTAGGTGAAAAACATCCCCAGTACCAGTCCGGTGCGATGTTGGGCTGCGACGAAAATTTCGCTGCCGATCTTGAACAGAATCCCCGCCAGCAACGCCGCCGCCAGTGACGCAGGAATGCGTTTGAGCAGACGTTCGAAGCTGCCGGTCATTCCGCAAAGGGTGACGAGCACGGCGCAAGTGATGTAGGCGCCAATCGCCTCGCCGTAGGTTACGCCCGACAGGCTGGTGATCAGCAGCGCCGCACCGGGCGTCGACCAGGCAATGGTGATCGGTGTGCGATAGCGCAAGGACAAACCGATCGAGCACACGGCCATGCCAATCGAAATCGCCCAGATCCACGATGAAATTTGCCCGCTGCTCAGGCCCGCCGCCTGGCCAGCCTGGAACATCAGCACCAGCGAGCTGGTGTAGCCGGTCATCATGGCGATGAACCCGGCGACAATGGCCGAAGGTGAAGTGTCGGCCAGTGGGCGAAGGTGCACGTGAGTGGCGTCGGTCATGGCGCGGTGTTCCTTGTTCTGTTGAAAATCTCGATGACACTGCCTGCGTAGGAGCTGCCGGAGGCTGCGATCTTTTGATCCTGGCTTTTGTGGTGTTGCCGAGAAAAAGATCGCAGCCTCCGGCAGCTCCTACACGGGGGTATAAGCCACGGGGTTTGTGTCCAAGCCTAAACTTAAACGTGACGGGGCGTTGCAATACAGCCGGGGGCGTAAATGGCCGTACAGTCGTGTTGCCCCCAGCGGTTGTGTACAATGTGCTGTGTTTTTTACGCGATACTTGCCAGCGACCCTCTGTGACGTATTACAGTCACGGTCAATTCGCCGCAGTTCTCCCGACTCGAGTGCCCATGAACGAACAGTTGCAGCCCCTCAAGAAACAACCGCGAGCAGGCAAAGCCGGCCGCAGCGGAACCCAGGACGATATCGTCTATGCGCATATCTTCGAGGCCATCCTCGAACAGCGTCTGGCGCCCGGTACAAAATTGAGCGAAGAGGCGCTGGGAGAAATTTTCGGGGTCAGTCGCACCATCATTCGCCGCGCGCTGTCGCGTCTGGCCCACGAAGGTGTGGTGCTGTTGCGTCCCAACCGTGGCGCCGTGGTTGCCAGCCCGAGTGTTGAAGAAGCCCGTCAGGTATTCATGGCGCGGCGTCTGGTTGAGAAGGCGATCACCGAACTGGCAGTCGTACACGCGACGGCCGAACAGATTGCCGAGCTGCGGCAGATGGTCAACGACGAGCGCGACAGCTTCTCCCGTGGCGACCGTGGTGCCGGTATCCGTCTGTCTGGCGAATTCCACCTGAAGCTGGCCGAGGCGGCGAAGAACGCCCCGCTGATCAGCTTCCAGCGCAGCCTGGTGTCGCAGACGTCCTTGATCATCGCCCAGTACGAAAGTGGTAACCGCTCGCACTGCTCCTACGATGAGCACACTCAGTTGATCGATGCCATCGAGGCCCGCGACGCCGATCTGGCGGTGAGCCTGATGATGCATCACATGGATCACATCGACAGCAAACTCAACCTCGACGAAGAAAGCGCCTCGGACGATTTGCATGCCGTGTTCTCGCACCTGTTGCAGACCAAAAAGCCAGGGCGACCAACGGCCAAGCTCTGATTGGCTGGAGGGCCGAAAAGATCGCAGCCTGCGGCAGCTCCTACGAAGGGACGCATTCCTACGTAGGAGCTGCCGCAGGCTGCGATCCTGGCAATCTGACAGGCAATAAAAAATCCCCCGAGCTGTAAAGCTACGGGGGATTTTTATGCCTGGGGAAACTTAGCGCTGGTGAACGAGGTTACCCGCCGCATAAGTCTGCAACACGGTCCGGTCATCACCCAGTGTCATCAGTACAAACAACGTCTCGGCGATGGTGTTGGCCTGTTTCAGGCGATAGCTGAGCAGCGGCGTGGCGTTGTAGTCCAGCACCAGAAAGTCGGCGTCGGTGCCCGGTTGCAGGGTGCCGATCTTGTCTTCCAGGCGCAGTGCGCGGGCACCGCCGAGGGTCGCCAGGTACAGCGATTTGAACGGGCTCAGGCGTGCGCCTTGCAGTTGCATGACTTTGTAGGCTTCGTTCAGCGTTTGCAGCAGCGAGAAGCTGGTGCCGCCGCCGACGTCAGTGCCCAGGCCCACGTTCAGGTTGTGTTTTTCGGCCATTGGCAGGTTGAACAGACCACTGCCGAGGAAGAAGTTCGAGGTCGGGCAGAAGGCGATAGCCGAACCGGTTTCAGCCAGGCGTGCGCACTCGTCGTCGCACAGGTGTACGCCGTGTGCGAATACCGAGCGTTCGCCGAGCAATTTGTAGTGGTCGTAGACGTCCAGGTAACCCTTGCGCTCCGGGAACAGCTCTTTGACCCATTCGACTTCTTGCAGGTTTTCACTGATGTGCGTCTGCATGTACAGGTCGGGGTATTCGCTGAGCAACTGGCCGGCGAGGGTCAGTTGTTCCGGGGTGCTGGTCGGGGCAAAACGTGGCGTCACCGCGTAGTGCAGACGACCCTTGCCGTGCCAGCGCTCGATCAGTGCCTTGCTCTCGACGTAGCTGGATTCGGCGGTGTCGGTCAGGTAGTCCGGCGCGTTGCGGTCCATCATCACCTTGCCGGCGATCATCCGCAGGTCGAGCGTCCGTGCGGCCTCGAAAAACGAGTTCACCGATTGCGGGTGCACGCTGCCGAACACCAGCGCGGTGGTGGTGCCGTTGCGCAGCAATTCCTTGATGAAGATGTCGGCGACTTCTTCGGCGTGGGCCTTGTCGGCGAACTGGCTTTCGCACGGGAAGGTGTAGGTGTTGAGCCAGTCCAGCAGTTGTTCGCCGTAAGCGCCGACCATGCCGGTTTGCGGCAGGTGAATGTGCGTATCGATGAAGCCCGGAGTGATCAGCGCATCCTGGTAATGGGTGATTTGAATGTCGGCGGGCAGGCTGGCGAGCAGTTCTCGGGCGTGGCCAATGGCGCTGATCCGGCCGTTTTCAGTCACCAGCAAGCCATCTTCGAAATACTCGTAGGAGGCTTCGATGCCAACCACGGCAGGGTCGGCGATGCTGTGCAGAATGGCGGCGCGGTAGGCTTTGCGAGTCAAAGGCATGTCGTTCTCGGTTCGTGGCTTTTTAGTTCGAAGCGTGACTGCGGCGTGAGGCGGGCAGCAGTTTGGCAATCGGTTCGGCTTTCGCGGTGTGCTGGCCGAAATTCGCGTTATAGGTGGCGATGATTTCGCCGGCGATGGAGATGGCGATTTCCACAGGTAGTTTGCCTTTGACCTCGCCCAGACCCATCGGGCAGCGCATGCGTTGCAGCACGGCGTTGTCGAATCCGCGCTCGCGCAAGCGGTGTTCGAACTTCACCCGTTTGGTCTTCGAGCCGATCAGGCCGAAGTAGGCAAAGTCGTTGCGCTTGAGGATCGCCGCGGTGAGTTCCAGGTCGAGCTGGTGATTGTGGGTCATGACGATGCAGTAACTGCCAGCGGGCAGATCGTCGATTTCGTCCACCGGTTCTTCGGCAATGATTTTACGCACGCCGTGGGGGATCTGTTCGGGGAACTCTGCCTCCCGCGAATCGATCCAGCGCACGCGGCAGGGCAGGCTGGCCAGCAACGGCACCAGCGCCCGACCGACGTGGCCGGCGCCGAATACGGCGATCTGTGCTTGCACCTGGCCCATGGGTTCGAACAGCAACACGGTGACGCCACCGCAGCACTGGCCGAGGCTGGCGCCGAGGCTGAAGCGCTCCAGGTGGGTGTCCTGTTTGCCGCTGGCAAGCATCTCCCGGGCGACTTGCATCGCCTTGTATTCCAGATGCCCGCCACCGATGGTGTCGAACGCCTGCGTGGCGCTGACGACCATCTTCGAACCGGCATTGCGCGGCGTCGAGCCGAGCTCTTCGATGATGGTCACCAACACACAGGGTTCACCCTGGGTTTGCAGGTCGGCGAGGGCGCTGATCCAGTTGTACATGTCCCACCTCTTCAGATCGTTTCGCTCTCGGTTTGCGCAGCTTTCACCGCCTTCAACTGGCGCATCTGTTCACAGCCCCACAGCACCCGCTCCGGTGTGGCCGGTGCGTCGATGTTGGGTTGATGTCTGTAATCGCCCAGGCTCGCCACTGCATCCTTGATCGCGCACCAGGCGGCAATGCCCAGCATGAACGGCGGTTCGCCCACGGCCTTGGAATGGAACACCGTGTCTTCCGGGTTCTTGCGGTTTTCCACCAGCTTCACTCGCAAGTCCAGCGGCATGTCGGCAACCGCCGGGATCTTGTAGCTGGCCGGGCCGTTGGTCATCAGCTTGCCTTTGTTATTCCAGACAAGCTCTTCCATGGTCAGCCAGCCCATGCCCTGGATGAAACCGCCCTCGACCTGGCCCACGTCGATGGCCGGGTTCAGCGAGGCGCCGACGTCATGCAGGATGTCGGTACGGAGCATTTTGTATTCGCCGGTCAGGGTGTCGACGATCACCTCGGCGCAGGCTGCGCCAAAAGCGAAGTAGTAGAACGGCCGACCACGCGCCTGGCTGCGGTCGTAGAAGATTTTCGGGGTCTTGTAGAATCCGGTGCTCGACAGCGACACCTGAGCAAAATACGCCTGCTGAATCAGTGCTTCGAAGGTCAGGATGTGATCGCGAACCCGTACATGACCGTTGTGGAATTCCACATCTTCTTCGCTGACCTTGTATTGGCGCGCGGCAAATTCCACCAGGCGTTGCTTGATGATTTCGGCGGCGTTTTGCGCGGCCTTACCGTTCAGGTCAGCACCGCTGGATGCGGCGGTCGGCGAGGTGTTCGGCACCTTGTCGGTGTTGGTCGCGGTGATCTGCACACGGTCGACTTCAACCTGGAACACTTCGGCCACGACTTGCGCGACTTTGACGTTCAAACCCTGACCCATTTCGGTGCCGCCGTGGTTCAGGTGAATGCTGCCGTCGGTGTAGACGTGAATCAGCGCGCCGGCCTGGTTGAGGAAGCTGGCGGTGAAGGAAATACCGAATTTCACCGGGGTCAGCGCCAGGCCTTTTTTCAGGATCGGGCTGTTGGCGTTGTAACGCCGGATCGCTTCGCGGCGTTCGGCGTACTGGCTGCTTTCTTCAAGTTCCGCGGTTATTTCCTCGAGCATGTTGTGCTCGACGGTCTGGTAGTAATGGGTGACGTTGCGCTCGGTCTTGCCATAGTAGTTGGCCTTGCGCACCGCCAGCGGATCGAGGGCTAGATGGCGGGCGATGGCGTCCATCACTTCTTCGATGGCGACCATCCCTTGCGGGCCGCCAAAGCCACGATAGGCGGTGTTCGATGCGGTGTTGGTCTTGCAGCGGTGACCGTTGATGGTCGCATCGCCCAGGTAGTACGAGTTGTCCGAGTGGAACATCGCCCGGTCGACGATCGACGCCGACAGGTCCGGTGAACAACCGCAGTTGCCGGCCAGTTCCAGCTGGATGCCGTGCAGGCGTCCGGTGTCGTCGAAGCCGACATCGTACTCAATGTAGAACGGGTGACGTTTGCCGGTCATCAGCATGTCTTCGACCCGCGGCAGACGCATTTTGGTCGGCTGCCCGGTCAAGTGGGCGATCACCGCGCAGAGGCACGCGGGGCTCGCGGCCTGGGTTTCCTTGCCGCCGAAGCCACCGCCCATGCGGCGCATGTCGACAACGATTTTGTTCATCGACACGTCGAGTACTTCCGCCACCAGTTTCTGCACTTCGGTGGGGTTCTGGGTCGAGCAGTAGACGATCATGCCGCCGTCTTCAGTCGGCATGACCGACGAGATCTGGGTTTCCAGATAGAAGTGTTCCTGGCCACCGATGTGCAGCGTGCCTTGAATCCGATGCTCCGCGGTCGCCAGCGCAGTGGCTGAATCACCGCGTTTGTGGGTGTGGCTATCCAGCACGAAATGGCGTTTGCGCAGGGCTTCGACCACGTCGAGTACCGGCTCCAGATCTTCATATTCGATGATCGCTGCCATTGCTGCTTTGCGTGCGGTTTCCAGGTCTTTCGCCGCCACCGCAAGCACCGGTTGACCGACGAATTGCACGTCGTCGATGGCCAGCAACGGATCGCCCGGCAACAACGGGCCGATGTCTTTCAGGCCCGGCACGTCTTCGTGGGTAATGGCGATGCGCACGCCTTCGAAGGCGTAGCAGGGCTGGGTGTCGATGCTGATGATTTTCGCGTGGGCGCGGTCCGAGAGCCGCGCGTAAACGTGCAACTGATTCGGAAATTCCAGTCGATCGTCGATGTACTGCGCTTCACCCGATACATGTTTGTCGGCGCTGTCGTGCTTGACGCTGCGGCCAACGCCGCTGGTCAGATCCTTGGCAAACAGTTCGGCCAGTTCGGCTTGGGTCTTCTCGACTGTGTGATGGTTAGACATAAGCGGTCACCCGAGTCTCGATGTGCGGTGTTTGCAGTTCGATGAAGTATTTGCGCAGCAGGTTTTGCGCGCTGAGCAGGCGATATTCCTTGCTCGCACGGAAGTCCGAGAGCGGCGTGAAATCTTCGGCCAGGGCAGCGCAGGCGCGTTCGAGCGTAGTGTTGTTCCATTGCGCGCCGAGCAGCGCGGCTTCGCAGCTTTTCGCCCGTTTCGGCGTCGCAGCCATACCGCCAAAGGCAACGCGAGCGTCGGCGACCAGACCATTTTCAATGCGCAGATTGAACGCCGCGCAGACGGCGGAAATGTCATCGTCCAGGCGCTTGGAGACCTTGTAGGCACGGAACAGTTGTTCAGCGCTGGCACGCGGCACGATGATCTTCTCGATGAACTCGCTTTCCTGGCGCGCAGTGATCCGGTAATCGATGAAATAGTCTTCCAGTGCCAGGGTGCGACGGGTTTCGCCTTTGCACAGCACAATCTGTGCGCCGAGCGCGATCAGCAGCGGTGGCGAGTCACCTATCGGCGAGGCGTTGCCGATGTTGCCGCCAAGGGTGCCCTGATTGCGAATCTGCAAGGAGGCGAAACGTTGCAGTAATTCGCCGAAGTCCGGGTACTCGGCCTTGAGGGCGTCATAGCAGTCGGAGAGGGCGGTGGCGGCACCGATTTCCAGGCGATCGTCAAAGCGTTCGATGCGCTTCATTTCTGCGACGTTGCCGACGTAGATCATCACCGGCAGCGTGCGGTGAAACTGGGTCACTTCCAGCGCCAGGTCGGTGCCGCCGGCCAACAGCCTGGCTTGTGGATAGGCGTCATAGAGATCAGCCAGATCGGCCACGGTCAGCGGCACCAGGCAGCGTTTGTCGCCGCTGTTCAGTTCACCGGTATCGGTCGGTGCGATGGCCTTCAGGCGAGCAATGGTATCGGCTTCGCGAGCGTCGAACTGGTCGGTCGGTTTACCGCAACACACCTGTTCGGCGGCGGCCAGAATCGGCCGGTAGCCGGTGCAGCGGCAGAGGTTGCCGGCGAGGGCTTCGTGGGCTTTATGGGAATCGGGGTGATCGCTGTTTTTCTGCAAGGCGAACAGCGACATGACAAAGCCCGGGGTGCAGAAGCCGCACTGCGAGCCGTGGCATTCGACCATGGCTTTTTGCACGCTGTGCAATTGCCCCTGGTGCTTGAGGTCTTCGACGCTGATCAGCTGTTTGCCGTGCAGCGACGAAACAAACGTCAGGCACGAGTTGAGGCTGCGATAGCGAATGTGTTCGCGGCCGCTGTCATCGGTCTGCAATTCACCGACCACCACCGTACACGCGCCACAGTCACCGCTGGCGCAACCTTCTTTGGTACCGGGTTTGCCCAAATGTTCGCGCAGATAGTTCAGCACGGTCAGATTCGGGTCCAGGGCGTGCTCGCTACGGAGTTCCTGGTTAAGTAAAAACTGGATCACGGAAGGCCTCGCAGACTCATTATTGTTGTTAACCGACTTGAACCGAATTTATCAGGTCTGACTTTGTGGTCAATGGTTTTCTGACTTAAGGGTCAGGAAATTCGCTTTTGCCGATCAACAGCGGCTTCTTTCATTATTGACCCTCTCGGGATACCTCGCCTTTTGCTTGAATCGTGCCAAATTCCGCTGGCTGGGCCCTGCGCCATCACCCCGCAAGTGCGCTACACTGCGCCGCTTGTGCAGATCGAAGAGTTTGAAGGAAAACCATGACGTTCAAGGCGCCGGATAGCCTCGCCGAGCAAATTGCTCACCACCTCGCCGAGCGCATCATTCGCGGCGACCTCAAGCCGGGAGAGCGCATCCAGGAACAGAAGGTCACGCTGGCCCTCAATGTCAGCCGCGGCTCGGTCCGCGAAGCCTTGCTGATCCTCGAGCGCCGGCACCTGATCGCCATCCTGCCGCGTCGTGGCGCCCATGTGACTGAGCTCACCGCGCACAAGGTGCAGAGCCTGTGCACGTTGATGAGCGAGCTGTATATCCTGCTCGGCAATTCGGTGGCCGACCGCTGGCAAGTCCAGGCCGACATGGCGCCGTTCCTGCAAATTCAGCAGCGTTTGAGTGCCAGTTACGAACGTCAGGACATTCGCGCCTTTGTCGAAGACAGCTTCAGCGTGATGCGGGCGGCGTACCCCTTCGCCAACAACCCGTACTTGCAAGAAACCGTCGAGAACCTGCAACCGGCCATGAGCCGTGCGTATTTTCTCGCCCTGGAACAGCGCAAGGCCGAGATGAGCGAGTTCCTTGAGCTGTTCGAACGCCTGCTCGCGGCCGTGCTGGCGCGTGATCTGCCACAGATTCGCGTCGTGCTCTCGGCTTATGCCCAGCGCAGTTGCGATCTGGTGCTGTCTGCCTTGCCGGTTGCCTGAGCGTGCGGCTCAAATGCATCAAACTGGTGGGGTTCAAATCCTTCGTCGACCCGACCACGGTGAACTTCCCCAGTAACATGGCGGCGGTGGTCGGGCCCAATGGTTGCGGCAAGTCGAACATCATCGACGCCGTACGCTGGGTGATGGGCGAGAGCTCGGCAAAGAACTTGCGCGGCGAGTCGATGACTGACGTCATCTTCAACGGCTCTACCAGCCGCAAACCGGTGAGCCAGGCGAGCATCGAACTGGTGTTCGACAACTCCGACGGCACGTTGATCGGCGAATATGCGGCTTACGCGGAAATTTCCATTCGCCGCAAAGTCACCCGCGACAGCCAGAACACCTATTTCCTCAACGGCACCAAGTGCCGTCGTCGAGACATTACCGATATCTTCCTCGGCACCGGTCTGGGCCCGCGCAGCTACTCGATCATCGAGCAGGGGATGATCTCCAAGCTGATCGAAGCCAAGCCGGAAGACCTGCGTAACTTCATCGAAGAGGCGGCGGGAATCTCCAAGTACAAGGAGCGCCGGCGCGAAACCGAAAACCGCATTCGTCGCACCCACGAAAACCTGGCGCGTCTGACCGACCTGCGTGATGAGCTGGAACGTCAGCTCGAACGCTTGCACCGTCAGGCCCAGGCCGCCGAGAAGTATCAGGAATACAAGGCCGAAGAGCGTCAGCTCAAGGCTCAACTGTCGGCGTTACGCTGGCAGGCATTGAACGAACAGGTCGGCCAGCGCGAGGCGGTCATCGGCCATCAGGAAATCAGTTTCGAAGCCCTGGTCGCTGAGCAACGTAATGCTGATGCGAGCATCGAACGGTTGCGCGACGGTCATCACGACCTGTCTGAGCGCTTCAATCTGGTGCAGGGACGTTTCTATTCGGTCGGTGGCGACATCGCCCGGGTCGAGCAGAGCATTCAGCATGGCCAGCAGCGTTTGCGTCAGCTGCAGGACGACCTCAAGGAAGCCGAGCGTTCGCGCCTGGAAACCGAGTCGCACCTGGGCCACGACCGCACGTTGCTGGCGACCCTCGGCGAAGAGCTGGACATGCTCACGCCCGAGCAGGAAGTCACCAGCGCCGCCGCTGAAGAGGCCGCCGCCGCGCTGGAAGAATCCGAAACCACCATGCACGGCTGGCAGGAGCAGTGGGACAGTTTCAACCTGCGCTCGGCCGAGCCGCGGCGTCAGGCTGAAGTCCAGCAGTCACGCATCCAGCAGCTGGAAACCAGCATGGAACGGCTGGCCGAACGTCAACGTCGCTTGGCCGAAGAGCGCGACTTGCTGTCGGCGGACCCGGAAGACGCGGCGATCCTTGATCTCGGCGAACAACTGGCTGCCAGCGAGGCAACGCTCGAAGATTTGCAGGCCAGCGAAGACGCGCAGGTCGAGCGTCTTGAGCAGTTACGTCAGGCGCTGCAACTGGCCCTGCAAAACCAGCAGCAGGCGCAGGGCGACTTGCAACGACTCAACGGGCGTCTGGCCTCGCTGGAGGCATTGCAGCAGGCAGCGCTCGATCCGGGCACCGGCACCGCCGAGTGGTTGCGCGAACAGCATTTGGCCGAGCGTCCACGTCTGGCCGAAGGCTTGAAGGTTGAAGCAGGTTGGGAGCTGGCGGTGGAAACCGTGCTCGGCGCCGACTTGCAAGCAGTGCTGGTCGATGACTTCGCGGGTTTCGATTTGTCCGGGTTTGCCCAGGGCGATCTGCGCTTGCTCAGTCCGGCCAGCGACGGTGTGCGGATACCCGGCAGTCTGCTCGACAAGGTTGAGGCGCAGATCGATCTGTCGCCGTGGCTAGGCCAGGTCAAGCCGGTGGACAGTCTTGAACAGGCTCTGTCGCTGCGTGGCCAATTGTCGCTTGGTGAAAGCTTGATCAGCCGTGACGGCTACTGGGTTGGGCGGCACTTTTTGCGGGTGCGCCGCGCCAGTGAGGCCGAGAGCGGCCTGTTGGCACGCGGGCAGGAAATCCAGCGTCTGGGGCTTGAGCGCGAAGAGCGCGAAGCCACCGTCGAGACCCTGGAGACCACCTTGCAAAACCTGCGCGCCCAGCAGCGTCAGCAAGAGAATGGCCGCGAACACTTGCGTCGTTTGCTGCAAGACGAAGCGCGCCAGCAAGGTGAATTGAAAGCTCAGTTGTCCGCCGGTAAGGCCAAGGCCGAGCAACTGACGTTGCGCCGCACCCGGCTCGATGAAGAACTCGGCGAATTGGCTGAGCAGCGTGCGCTGGAACATGAACAGGTTGGCGAGTCGCGCCTGCAATTGCAGGAAGCCCTCGACAGCATGGCAATTGACACCGAGCAGCGCGAGTTGCTGCTGGCCCAGCGCGATAGTTTACGTGAGCGTCTTGACCGAGTGCGGCAGGAGGCCCGTCAGCATAAAGACCACGCGCACCAATTGGCGGTGCGTCTGGGCTCGCTCAAGGCGCAACACGATTCAACCCGTCAGGCACTGGAGCGGCTGGAATTGCAGTCCGAGCGCCTGACTGAAAAGCGCGAGCAGCTCAGCCTTAATCTGGAGGAGGGCGAAGCGCCGCTGGAAGAGTTGCGGCTCAAGCTTGAAGAGTTGCTCGACAAGCGCATGAGCGTAGACGAAGAACTGAGAACCGCGCAGATCGCCCTGGAAGATGCCGACCGCGAATTGCGTGATGCCGAGAAGCGCCGCAACCAGGCCGAGCAGCAATCGCAGTTGATCCGTGGTCAACTCGAACAGCAGCGCATGGAGTGGCAGGCCCTGACCGTACGCCGCAAAACCTTGCAGGATCAATTGCTCGAAGACGGCTATGACTTGCACGGGGTACTCGCCACTCTGGTGGCCTCGGTAGGCGAAAAAGAAGCCGAAGAAGAACTCGAGCGAATTGCCGCACGAATTCAGCGACTGGGCGCGATCAACCTCGCAGCCATCGACGAGTACCAGCAGCAGTCCGAGCGCAAGCGTTATCTGGATGCTCAGGACGCTGACCTGGTGGAAGCGCTCGACACCCTGGAAAACGTCATTCGCAAGATCGACAAGGAAACCCGTAATCGCTTCAAAGATACCTTTGATCAGATTAACGGTGGATTGCAGGCGCTTTTTCCAAAAGTTTTCGGTGGTGGCAGCGCTTATTTGGAACTGACGGGCGAAGATCTACTCGATACAGGGGTAACGATCATGGCGCGTCCGCCCGGGAAGAAGAACAGCACCATCCATTTGCTATCCGGCGGTGAAAAAGCCCTGACGGCATTGGCGTTGGTTTTTGCGATCTTCAAGCTGAATCCGGCTCCGTTTTGCATGCTCGACGAAGTTGACGCCCCCCTGGATGACGCTAACGTTGGACGCTATGCCCGATTGGTGAAAGAGATGTCACAAACGGTGCAGTTCATCTATATCACCCACAACAAGATCGCCATGGAAATGGCCGACCAATTGATGGGGGTTACGATGCACGAGCCCGGTTGTTCGCGTCTGGTAGCTGTGGATGTCGAGGAGGCGATGGCGATGGTGGATGCCTGAGTCATGGCGCGTAGGCCAAATATTTGCGGGGAGCAGGGGTTTTTACCCGCAGAGATTGCTGGCCAATCGACATAATGGCTGAAGCCATTGTGACTGACGGTGTAAAGTTATCTTTGGTCGTGCTAGTTTAATGTCAATTTTTCGTATGCGTGGGCAAAACGCCATTCAGAACATAGAGTTGGCGCCACGTTTTAAAGCGGTTTACAGCTTGTAAACCCCTTATTTTCCAGCATTTTTTATAGAGGCACGGGATTACATGGAAATCGGTCTGCGCGAGTGGCTGATCGTCATCGGCATTATTGTCATTGCCGGTATTCTTTTTGATGGCTGGCGGCGCATGCGCGGCGGCAAGGGCAAGCTGAAATTTCGCCTGGACCGAAGCCTGTCCAACCTGCCGGACGAGGACAGCGGCGCCGAACTGCTGGGCCCGCCGCGCGTGCTGGATACCCATAAAGAACCGCAACTCGACGAGCATGACTTGCCGTCGGTGAGCATGCCTGCCCGTGAGCCGCGTGAGTCGGGTTCCAAGCGCGGCAAGCGGGGTGGCGAGCCATCCCAGGGCGACCTGAATTTGAATCTGGACCTGGATGGCGGCCCGAGCTTCAGCAGCCGTGATGATTTCCCGGACGAAACCAAATCGTCGAGCCCTGCAGTCAATAAAGAACAACAGCAGGCAGAAGAAGTATTGGTCATCAGCGTGATCTGCCGTGACCCGGGCGGTTTCAAAGGTCCTGCCCTGTTGCAGAACATTCTGGAAAGCGGCCTGCGCTTTGGCGAAATGGATATCTTCCACCGTCACGAAAGCATGGCCGGCAATGGCGAAGTACTGTTCTCCATGGCCAACGCGGTCAAGCCTGGCGTGTTCGATCTGGACGATATCGATCTGTTCAGTACCCCGGCCGTCAGCTTCTTCCTCGGCTTGCCAGGCCCGCGCCACCCGAAACAGGCGTTCGATGTGATGGTCGCGGCTGCCCGCAAACTGTCTCAGGAGCTCAATGGCGAACTGAAAGACGATCAGCGCAGCGTGCTGACCGCTCAAACCATCGAGCACTACCGTCAACGTATCGTCGAGTTCGAGCGTCGCGCGCTGACCCAGAAGCGCTGATTCAACGGTTGCTCCCGCGCCAAGCGCGGGACGATCAGCAAATATAGATTGAGCAGCCTCGGCTGCTCTTTTGCTTTATGAGAGAACACCCATGACCGCCGCTGAAAATCGCATTCTAAAGCTGCGTGCTGAGCTGGATCAGCATAACTACCGCTACCACGTCCTCGACGAACCGAGCATTCCGGACGTCGAATACGATCGGCTGTTCCATGAACTCAAGGCGTTGGAGGCGGCAAACCCCGAGCTGATCACCAGCGACTCGCCGACCCAGCGGGTTGGCAGTGCGGCGCTCTCGGCGTTCACTCAAGTACGGCACGAAGTGCCAATGCTCAGTCTCGGCAACGCCTTCGAAGAAATCGACATGCGCGAGTTCGATAGACGGGTGACCGAAGGTCTGGATTTGCCGGCCGGCGATTTGTTCGGCGGTGGCGTCGAGGTTGAATACAGCTGCGAGCCGAAACTCGATGGCCTGGCCGTCAGCTTGTTGTATCAGGACGGCGTGCTGGTGCGCGGCGCTACTCGCGGCGACGGCACCACCGGTGAAGACATCAGCGTCAACGTGCGCACCGTGCGCAACATTCCGCTCAAGCTGCAGGGCAGCGGTTGGCCTGCCACCCTGGAGGTGCGTGGCGAAGTGTATATGTCCAAGGCCGGTTTCGAGCGTCTTAACGCCACGCAACTGGAAGTCGGCGGCAAGACCTTTGCCAACCCGCGCAATGCCGCGGCGGGCAGCTTGCGTCAGCTGGATTCGAAGATTACCGCCAGTCGTCCGCTGGAGTTCTGTTGCTATGGTCTCGGCCAGGTCTCGGTCGAAATTGCCGATACGCACATCGGCAATCTGCAGCAACTCAAGCAATGGGGCATGCCGGTCAGTCGCGAGCTGAAACTGGCCAAGGGCATTGATGAATGCCTGGATTACTACCGCGATATCGGCGAACGCCGTAATGCGCTGCCTTATGAAATCGATGGTGTGGTGTTCAAGGTCAACAGCATCGCTTCGCAGCGTGAGTTGGGCTTCCGTGCTCGCGAGCCGCGCTGGGCGATTGCCCACAAGTTTCCGGCGATGGAAGAACTTACCGAGTTGCTCGACGTGGAGTTCCAGGTCGGCCGAACCGGCGCGGTCACTCCGGTTGCGCGATTGAAACCCGTGAAAGTGGCGGGGGTGACCGTGTCCAACGCGACATTGCACAACATGGATGAAGTGGCGCGTCTGGGCTTGATGATTGGCGATACGGTGATCATCCGCCGCGCCGGTGACGTGATCCCGCAGGTGGTGCAAGTGGTCACCGAGCGTCGCCCGGAAAGCGCCCGCCCCGTGCAGATTCCCGAGTGCTGCCCGGTCTGTGGTTCGCATGTCGAGCGCACGCAGTTGGTCAAGCGCAGCAAGGGCCGTGAAACGGTGAGCGAAGGGGTGGTGTATCGCTGCGTCGGGCGTTTGGCCTGCGGTGCGCAGCTCAAGCAGGCGATCATCCATTTCGTTTCGCGCCGGGCCATGGACATTGAGGGCTTGGGCGAGAAGAGCGTCGAGCAGTTGGTGGATGAGGGGCTGGTCAGCTCGCCGGCGGATTTGTACGCCTTGAGCTTCGAGCAGATCGTCGACCTGGAAGGTTTCGCCGAGCTGTCGAGCAAGAACCTGCTGAGCGCCATTGCCGACAGCAAGAAGCCGGGGCTGGCGCGTTTTATTTACGCGCTGGGTATTCCGGATGTTGGCGAGGAGACGGCCAAGGTACTGGCACGTTCACTGGCGTCACTTGCGCGGGTTCAGCAGGCATTGCCGCAAGTGCTGACGTACTTGCCGGATGTCGGGCTGGAAGTCGCCTACGAGATTCATAGCTTCTTCGAAGATGCGCACAACCGGAAGGTGATCGAAGAGCTGCTCAAGCATGGCCTGGACATTCAGGATCAGCGCGAGTTGGGTGCCGAATTCGCCGCCAGTACCACGTTGGGCGGGATGATCGACAAGCTCAACATTCCCTCGGTCGGACCGGGCGGGGCGCAGAAGCTGGCCGACAAGTTTGGTTCGCTGGAGGCGATCATCAGCGCCGATTGGCTGGATATGCGCCAGGCGCTGCCGGAGAGGCAGGCCAACGCGGTTCGGGAGTTCTTCGCCATCGAACAGAACCGTCAGCTGGCGCTGGATGCTGAAAAGCAGTTGCGCGACTTCGGCATGCACTGGCAAAGCGAGAAGAAAGTCGTCGAAGGCTTGCCGCTGGCGGGTCAAACCTGGGTGCTCACCGGCTCTCTGGAGCTGATGAGTCGTGACGTCGCCAAGGACAAGCTCGAAAGCCTCGGCGCCAAGGTGGCGGGCTCGGTGTCGGCCAAGACCTACTGCGTGGTGGCGGGGCCTGGCGCCGGCTCCAAATTGGTCAAGGCCAATGAGCTGGGGTTGAAGGTGCTGGACGAAGAAGCGTTCGTGGCGTTTTTGGCTGGGCGCGGCATCGCTGTCTAAAGTCGGCAAGATCGCAGCCTACGGGATCGGTATTTACCGGTAGGAGCTGCCGAAGGCTGCGATCTTTTCATGAGCTGCGCATGTCCTTGACCCGATTCATATTTTTAATCCGCGCCAACGGTTGTAACTTCGTCTCAGATAGGTACAATGGCGCGGCTCGCCGTCAGGTGAGCGTCGTTATGGTGACCCCATCGGTCCCCCCGCAACGATTACCCGTGAACCTGGTCAGACCCGGAAGGGAGCAGCCACAGCGGGAACATTGTGTGCCGGGGTGTGGCTGGTGGGGTTGCCACCTTAACGCCAAGCCTTCTTTCGCAAGGCTTGTACATCCTCAGAAAAATCCAGAATCTTTATCTCGTTGATCTTTCCTGATCGATGCCTCGCTTCGTCTGAAATAACCTTACCGTCATTCCGAAAGCGCAAACACCCGCAACCGATGCCCATCAGGATCGAGCGCCACGAAGGTGTAGCCGAAATCCAGTGCAGTCGGTGTCTGGGCGATGCGCAGGCCTTGCGCGGTCCATGCGGCGTACAGCGTGTCGACCGTCTGTTCGTCGGCCACCGAGAATCCCAGTTCGCCACCACCACCCGCCGCTTCAGCCGCAGGTTCCACGGTGTGCCTGGACCACAGCCCAAGCTTTACGCCCGAATCGAGAATGAACAGCGCGAAGGTCGGTTGCAGTTCAACCGGTGGTTTGTCCAGCAGGCGGCTGTAGAAGTGGGCGCTGGTGGCGGGGCTGTCGACGTACAGCAGCAGGTAATGTTGGGCGTTCATGGCGACTCCGATGTCGTTGGCGTTGATGGCTCAAGCCTAGACGGTCGGATTGTCAGTTTCTGTCAGTAGTCGATAACAAAAGAGCAGGCATGTGTATCAACCCAATACGCATATCTGCTCTTTTTTGTATCTGGCTCTAAGGCTTGGACAAGGCCTGGTCTACCGCCGCGATCAGCTTTCCCAGATCCTTCGGGGTGGCTTTGTGTATGACACCGAACAAATACGCTCGCTGTTCGTCTTCGTCGCCAAGATCGGCAAAAAACGCTTTGAGCTTCACTCCCAGCACATCGGCAAGCATGAACAGGGCTTCCACGCTGGGGGTATAGGTGCCGGTTTCGAAGCGGCTGATGGTTTTGGGGTCAAAACCGGTTCTTTCGCCGAGTTCAGCCTGAGTAAGCCCCGCCACCTTGCGATAGCGCCTTATGGCTGGACCCAAACTTGAAATTTGCATCGCTCAATTCCCATTTAGAATCAAGAACTTAACGATAGATTTTTGCATTAGACAACTGCATGATCCATCACCTTGCTTTGCAAAATGTGATGTATTTCGTAGAATCACCGTTTCGCACAGGCATTGGGTGACCAGACTTTATAAGTCCAGGCAATGTGAGACGGCCAGCATTGCGTTACTCGCAGGGTGTGCAGAGACACCGCTGACGACGCGAAATGCCGTTTCAATATTACCAGAGTCAGCGTTTCTGACGTGTTTGTACGAGGCCTCTGAGCCTAGTTGATCTTCGTCTGTTCGGGGGCCATCAAATGCTGTTCATGGAGTTTTAACGTGCATCTGAATTTGCCGGCCCGCTCTATTGCAAGGATGTTGCTCAGGCAACATCACGCGCTGCGATTCCCTGCGCAGCGCCGCCTCTTTCAAAACATCTCTTCCGGGCGTTGCGCGCTGGTCGAGCGGTACAACCGCTAGCCACAGTGAGCCGTACTCATGGATGAGCAGTACCGCAGGGCTGTAGATGCAGCCGCCATTTTCTCCGAGACTGACCTGGCGGGGCGTATTACTTACGTCAACGATTTGTTTTGCGAGGTGTCTGGCTACAGTCGCGAGGAATTATTGGGTGCCAACCACAGCATCCTCAACTCAGGCCTGCATCCTGACGATTTTTTTGCAACGATGTGGCGCACCATTGCCCTGGGCAATGTCTGGAAGGGCGAAGTCTGCAACCGGGCCAAGGACGGTAGCCTGTACTGGGTCGATAGCACCATGGTGCCGGTGCTGGACGAGTCGACCGGACGGGTCCACCGGTATCTGTCGATTCGCTTCGATATCAGTGAAAAGCGTCAGTTGCTGCACTCACTGCAATGGCGGGTCGGCCATGACGTACTGACCGGTCTGCCCAATCGGGCGTATCTCTCCGACTTGCTCGAGCAGGCCCTGGATTATTCCCGTGTCGAGAGCGTGCCGTTGGCGGTGTGCATGCTCGACCTCGACGGCTTCAAGGCGGTCAATGACGGCTATGGTCACGCCAGTGGCGACTTGTTGCTGGTGGAAGTGGCCAAGCGCCTACGCACCATCGTTCGTGGCGAAGATGTGGTGGCGCGGCTGGCCGGGGACGAATTCGTGCTGATCTTGCGGTTTGTGCACGATATGCCGGAATTGCGCGCGGCGCTGCATCGAGTGCTGGGGGCCATCTCTGCGCCGTATTCGATTCTGGGCAAGGATATCAATGTCTTTGCCAGCATTGGCGTCACCCTGTTCCCGGACGACAGCGAAGATGCGCAAACCCTGCTGCGCCATGCCGATCAGGCGATGTACGTGGCCAAGCAGAGCGGGCGTAACCGTTTTCACCTGTTTGATGTGGTGCGCGACCAAGAGGTCAAGGCGACTCATCAGACGGTCGCGCGGGTTCGACAGGCCTTGCTCAATGATGAGCTGCGCCTGCATTTTCAGCCCAAGGTCAATATGCGTTGCGGTGCGGTGGTTGGTTTTGAGGCGTTGCTGCGCTGGGAGCATCCGCAGAACGGTCTGGTGCCGCCCAGGGAGTTTCTGCCGTTTGTGGAAGAGACTGATCTGATCGTCGATATTGGCGAGTGGGTGATGGAGCAGGTTCTGGCGCAGTTGTCGCGATGGCAAAAGGACGGTCAACGTTGGCCGGTCAGCGTCAATATTGCTGCCCGGCATTTTCAGCGGACGGATTTTTTTGATCGGCTCAAGAGCGTGCTCGAACGGCACGCCTGGGTTGCGCCCCAGTTGCTTGACCTGGAGATTGTCGAGTCGGTGGCGATCGAGAATATTCAGCACGTCAGCACCTGTCTGCAAGCCTGTCAGGCGCTGGGCGTGAGGTTCTCTCTGGGAGATTTCGGCACGGGTTATTCGTCGCTGAGTTACCTCAAGCGCCTGCACACGCACACCATCAAGATCGATAAGTCATTTGTGCGCGACATACTGCATGATCGCGATGATCTGGCGTTGACCACCGCGGTGATTGGACTTGCCCGGGCCTTTGGGCGAGAGGTGATTGCCGAAGGTCTGGAAAGCATCGAGCATGGTGAGTTGCTGTTGCGCCTGGGCTGCGAGGTGGCGCAGGGCTATTTCATCGCGCGGCCGATGCCGGCCAGTGAGGTGCCGGGCTGGGTCGAGGCCTTCGTCACTCCGATCCAGTGGCAGGTGCTGGACCAGGCCGTCTGAGGCTTATTGTGGTGAATCGGCCGGGGTCGGTTCGTTGGTTTCAGTGTGGAGCCTGATGATGTAAAACGCCCCCAAAGACCCGCTTGGCCACATTAGCCGAGCGCACCGGATGCAATTTTGGCCTTGCTCCGATAGCATTACCCGCTTCCGCTTCCCAGTCGCGACGGTTTTCGATGAGTTATCAGGTTCTTGCACGTAAATGGCGTCCGCGCTCGTTCCGCGAAATGGTCGGCCAGACCCATGTGCTCAAGGCTCTGATCAATGCCTTGGACAGCCAGCGGCTGCACCACGCCTATCTTTTTACCGGCACCCGAGGTGTGGGCAAGACCACCATCGCGCGGATCATTGCCAAATGTCTGAACTGTGAAACAGGTATCACTTCGACGCCGTGTGGCGAGTGTTCAGTGTGTCGCGAAATCGATGAAGGGCGCTTTGTCGATCTGATCGAAATCGATGCCGCGAGCCGGACCAAGGTCGAGGACACCCGTGAGCTGCTCGATAACGTGCAGTACGCGCCGAGCCGTGGGCGCTTCAAGGTCTACCTGATCGACGAAGTACACATGCTCTCCAGCCATTCCTTCAATGCGCTGTTGAAAACCCTCGAAGAACCGCCGCCCTACGTCAAGTTCATCCTGGCGACCACCGATCCGCAGAAACTTCCTGCAACGATTCTGTCGCGGTGCCTGCAGTTTTCGCTGAAAAATATGACGCCGGAGCGTGTGGTCGAGCATTTGACCCATGTGCTCGGGGTCGAGAATGTGCCGTTCGAAGACGATGCACTGTGGCTGTTGGGTCGTGCTGCCGACGGTTCGATGCGCGATGCCATGAGCCTCACCGACCAGGCCATTGCCTTCGGTGAAGGCAAGGTCATGGCGGCTGACGTGCGGGCGATGCTCGGCACGCTCGATCATGGTCAGGTCTATGACGTCCTGCACGCGCTGCTCGATGGCGACGCCAAGGCTTTACTCGAAGCGGTGCGGCATCTGGCGGAGCAGGGCCCGGACTGGAATGGCGTGCTTTCGGAAATTCTTAACGTGCTGCACCGCGTTGCGATTGCCCAGGCCTTGCCTGAAGGCGTCGATAACGGTCATGGCGACCGCGACCGGGTGTTGGCGCTGGCTCAGGCCTTGCCGGCCGAAGACGTACAGTTCTATTACCAGATGGGCCTGATTGGCCGCCGCGATTTGCCGCTGGCGCCGGACCCGCGCGGTGGTTTCGAAATGGTCTTGCTGCGAATGCTCGCGTTCCGACCGGCAGACACTGCGGACGCACCGAGGCAGCCGCTAAAGCCAGTGGGGATCAGCCAGGCCACAGTTGATTCCGCACACTCAGTGGCTGGCGCAGCGCGTGTTGCGCCGGTAGTCGCTTCTGCTCCCGTTGCTGCTGCGCCTGTCGCATCGGCGCCGGTTCAACCGGTTGCCGAGGTGGTTGCCCCCGCTCCGGCACCTGTTGCTCCGGTGGTCGTGCCTGTGCCTGTGCCTGCGGTCGAGGCGGTGGCTGAACCTGTGGCCGTCGTCGAAGAAGTTGTCGACCTGCCCTGGAACGATCCGATAGAGCCCGAGATCGTGCAGCAACCGGCCGTCGAGCCGGTGCTGGAGACGAGCGCCGAACAACCTGACTTGACACCCATGCCGACGCCGACTCCGGACAGCGTTGTACCCGATGCACCTTCGTTAACCGCAGCGCCGATTCCCGAGCCGTCGGTGGCTGAAGTCGACGCCGCTACGCCGGGCATGGACCTGGATGACGAGCCGCCGCTGGACGAGGACTACATCGAGCCGGACATGGATTCGGCCTATAGTTACCTGGATGAGCTGGCCAGTGAGCACGCCGCAGAACCAGCGCCTGAACCCGAACCTGAACCCGCCGCGATGCCGGCCACGGGGCTGGCATTGCAATGGCTGGAGCTGTTCCCGAAATTGTCGATTTCCGGCATGACCGGCAGCATCGCCGCCAACTGCACGCTGATCGCAGTCGATGGCGATCACTGGTTGCTGCACCTGGATCCGGCCCACAGCGCGCTCTTCAACGCGACTCAACAACGCCGGCTCAACGATGCGCTGAATCAGTATCACCAGCGCACCCTGACGGTGAGCATCGAGCTGATCAAGCCTGAGCAGGAAACACCGGCACAGGCGGCTTCGCGTCGACGTGCCGACCGCCAGCGCGAGGCCGAGGATTCGATTCACGGCGATCCGTTCATCCAGCAAATGATGCAACAGTTCGGTGCGGTAATCCGTAACGATACTATTGAACCTGTCGAGGCTCTGGTCAGCCAGGGCTAATAACTGAAGGTGTTCGGCCCACTGGTCCGGGCGCTGTTTTGATCCAAGTACTTTTGAGGTGATTCCCATGATGAAAGGTGGCATGGCCGGCCTGATGAAGCAGGCGCAGCAGATGCAGGAAAAAATGGCCAAGATGCAGGAAGAACTGGCCAACGCCGAAGTCACCGGTAAAGCCGGTGGCGATATGGTCACCGTGGTCATGACCGGTCGTCACGACGTCAAGCGCGTGACGATCGATCCAAGCCTGGTGGAAGGCCTGAGCGAAGACGACAAGGAGATGCTGGAGGCCGTGTTCGCTGCCGCCGTCAACGACGCCGTTCGCAAGATCGAAGCCAACAGCCAGGACAAAATGTCCGGCATGACCGCAGGCATGCAACTGCCGCCGGGCATGAAACTGCCATTCTGATTCGCTAACGCGTCGGATGGACTACAAAAATGCCAGGCATTGCGCTTGGCATTTTTGTTTCTGCGACACACGGATGAGCATTTGACGCTGGCCAGAGGCGCGGGTATAAACCGCGTCTCGTTGATATGTCGGACGTTTCCCCCATGAGCTTCAGCCCTTTGATTCGCCAACTGATCGACGCCTTGCGCACCTTGCCCGGTGTCGGTCAGAAAACCGCCCAGCGCATGGCGTTGCAACTGCTCGAGCGTGATCGCAGCGGTGGTTCGCGGCTGGCGCTGGCCTTGAGTCAGGCCATGGAAGGGGTCGGCCATTGTCGACTGTGCCGCACACTGACCGAAGACGATCTGTGCCCACAATGCGTGGACCCTCGTCGCGACGATACCTTACTGTGCGTGGTCGAAGGGCCGATGGATGTCTATGCCGTGGAGCAGACCGGGTTTCGCGGTCGCTACTTCGTGCTCAAGGGGCATTTGTCGCCACTCGACGGTCTGGGGCCGGAAGCCATCGGTATTCCGCAATTGCTGGCGCGGATTGAAGAGGCGGGTACTTTCACTGAAGTCATCCTGGCCACCAACCCGACGGTTGAAGGTGAAGCGACAGCGCACTACATCGCCCAGTTGCTCAGCAACAAAGGCCTGATCGCCTCACGCATCGCCCATGGTGTGCCGTTGGGTGGCGAGCTTGAACTGGTGGATGGCGGCACCCTGGCCCATTCGTTTGCCGGGCGTAAGCCGATCGTGTTGTAAGGCATCCATCGTAAAAAGATCGCAGCCTGCGATCTTTTGATCTTGCACCTTGAAAACCAAGCAAGCGCTCGGTAAGTTCGCTGAACCTTCAGTGGAGCTTGCCAATGCCTGCCTTTCAGGAATACTTCGACCCTGGCCATCAGTTGGTCCGCGACAGCGTGCGACGTTTCGTCGAGCGCGAGATTCTTCCGGACATCGATCAGTGGGAGGAGGCCGAGAGTTTTCCTCGTGAGCTCTACCTCAAGGCCGGCACCGCGGGCATTCTCGGCAT
This sequence comes from Pseudomonas frederiksbergensis, assembly GCF_001874645.1. NCBI lineage: Bacteria > Pseudomonadati > Pseudomonadota > Gammaproteobacteria > Pseudomonadales > Pseudomonadaceae > Pseudomonas > Pseudomonas frederiksbergensis. The sequence goes on along the minus strand of NZ_CP017886.1, from coordinate 932,620 downwards.
TGGTTATCCCGAAGCGCTGGGTGGCAGTCACGAAGGTGATCTGTTCGCCAAAATCGCCGCCAGTGAAGAGCTGATGCGCTGTGGTTCTGGCGGGCTGGTGGCGGGGCTGGGCTCGTTGGACATCGGCCTGCCGCCGATCCTCAAATGGGCCACGCTCGAGGTTCGCGACCGAGTGGTGCCGAAAGTCCTTTGCGGCGAAAAAATCTGCGCGTTGGCGGTCACCGAGCCCGGTGGCGGCTCCGATGTGGCCAACCTGAAAACCAGTGCCGTGCGTGACGGTGACTACTATCGGGTCAGTGGCAGCAAAACCTTTATCACCAGTGGTGTTCGTGCGGATTTCTATACTGTCGTGGTGCGTACCGGTGAACCGGGGTTTGCTGGTATCAGCCTGCTGCTGATCGAGAAGGGCACGCCGGGATTCACCGTCGGTCGTCAGTTGAAGAAAATGGGTTGGTGGGCGTCGGACACCGCCGAGCTGTTTTTCGATGATTGCCGTGTGCCGGTGGGCAACCTGATTGGCGTCGAGAACATGGGGTTCGCCTGCATCATGGGCAACTTTCAAAGCGAGCGCCTGGCGTTGGCGTTGATGGCCAACATGACTGCGCAACTGGCACTGGAAGAAAGCCTGAAATGGGCCCGGCAGCGCGAAGCGTTCGGCAAACCGATTGGCAAGTTTCAGGTACTCAAGCATCGCTTGGCGGAGATGGCCACGGCGCTGGAAGTCTCTCGAGAGTTCACCTATCGCCAGGCGGCGAAAATGGCCGCTGGGCAAAGCGTGATCAAGGAAATATCCATGGCCAAGAATTTTGCCACTGACACCGCCGATCGCATCACCAGCGACGCTGTGCAGATCCTGGGTGGGCTGGGTTATATGCGTGAAAGCCTGGTGGAGCGGCTTTACCGCGACAACCGGATCCTTTCGATCGGGGGTGGTACGCGGGAAGTGATGAACGAGATCATCAGCAAGCAGATGGGGCTGTAGGCGCTGCCGCAGGCTGCGATCTTTACCAACATAGATCAAAAGATCGCAGCCTTAGGCAGCTCCTACGGCTGCGATCTTTTAGGGGCTTACTTGTCGGTCAGCGCAAACTGCGTCAGGCAAAACGTCGGGATGCCCATGTCTTCCAGCCGCTGGGAGCCGCCCAACTCCGGCAGATCGATAATTGCAGCGGCTTCGAAAACCCGCGCGCCCATGCGCCGAATCAGGTTCGCAGCAGCAATCAGCGTGCCGCCAGTGGCGATCAGGTCATCGAACATTACCACCGAATCACCCTCGCACAGGCTGTCGGCGTGGACTTCAAGGAAGGCTTCGCCGTACTCGGTCTGATAACCCTCGGACAGCACGTCAGCCGGCAGTTTGCCTTGCTTGCGGAACAGCACCAGCGGCTTGTTCAGCTGATAGGCAATGATTGATCCAATCAGAAAGCCGCGCGCATCCATGGCGCCGATGTGCGTGAAGTCAGCCTCTACGTAGCGGTGCGCAAAGCTGTCCATCACCAGGCGCAGGGCCTTCGGAGATTGGAACAGCGGGGTGATGTCGCGAAAGATTACGCCCGGCTTTGGAAAGTCGATCACGGGGCGGATCAGGGATTTGATGTCGAAGGAGTCGATGATCATCGTCGAGGTGTCCTGGCAGGCTACAAACGCCGCAGTATAACGGCGGCCGAGCAGGTTCGCTCAGCCGCAATCGCCACGTCAGCCTTCGACCGAGCCACCGGCCAGCGCACACAGCTGGATTGGGTCGAGGATATGCACTTCCTTGCCTTCGGCGGCGATCAGCTCGTTCTGCTGGAAGCGCGTGAACACCCGGGACACGGTTTCCACCGCGAGGCCCAGGTAATTACCGATTTCGTTGCGTGACATGCTCAGGCGGAACTGGTTGGCAGAGAATCCGCGTGCGCGGAAACGCGCCGACAGGTTGACCAGGAATGTGGCGATACGTTCGTCAGCGGTTTTCTTCGAGAGCAGCAGCATCATCTGCTGATCGTCACGAATCTCGCGGCTCATCACGCGCATCAACTGGCGGCGCAACTGTGGCAGTTGCAGGGCCAGTTCATCGAGACGTTCGAAGGGGATTTCGCACACCGAAGTGGTTTCCAGTGCCTGGGCCGAAACCGGGTGGCTCTCGGTGTCCATGCCCGACAAGCCGACCAGTTCGCTCGGCAGGTGGAAGCCGGTGATCTGCTCTTCACCGCTGTCGCTCAGGCTGAAGGTTTTCAACGCCCCGGAGCGTACTGCAAAGACGGAATCGAACTGGTCGCTCTGGCGGAACAGGAACTCGCCTTTCTTCAGCGGGCGACCACGTTTGACGATATCGTCCAGCGCATCCATGTCTTCCAGATTCAGAGAAAGTGGCAGGCAGAGGGGGGCCAGGCTGCAATCCTTGCAATGTGCCTGGCTATGAGCGCGCAGTTTAACTGGCTCGGACATTTCTTAGATCCTTGTGGGAAAGCACACATAAGATGTAAGGGTAACCTACGCAATGACGTCGAGGCCAGTGTGGGGTGACTTAAATCACCCGAGAGAAGCGCTGGCGATTCTGTTGTTCCAGGTAAGCATCGAAGACCATGCACACCGAGCGGACCAGCAACCGGCCGGCGGGCAGGACCACGATTTTCTCGTTGTCGAGCTCGATCAGGCCATCCTCGGCCATGGCCCGCAACTGAGGCCAGAGCTCGCTGAAGTAGCCGCGAAAATCGATGTTGAAGGCCTGTTCGATCTGGGCGAATGCGAGGCTGAACGTGCAGATCAATTGCTGAATCACTGCCCGCCGCAGGCGGTCGTCCTGGTTACACAACAGACCACGGCTGGTGCCCGGTTGTGCGCTGGCCAGAGCGTTTTGGTACTGATTCAGATCGCTGCTGTTCTGGCAGTACAAATCACCAATCTGGCTGATGGCCGACACGCCAAGACCGATCAGGTCGCAATGACCGTGGGTGGTGTAACCCTGGAAGTTGCGTTGTAGCGTCGACTCTTCCTGAGCGATGGCCAGCTCATCATCCGGCAGGGCGAAATGGTCCATGCCGATGTAGCGATAACCAGCGGCGGTCAGTTGCTCGATGGTGCGCTGAAGCATGTTCAGTTTTTCGGCGGGTGCCGGCAGGTCGTTGCTGTTGATTCGCCGCTGCGGCATGAAGCGTTCGGGCAGGTGCGCGTAGTTGAACACCGAGAGCCGATCCGGTTGCAGACTGATGACTTCGTCCACGGTGCGGGCGAAGCTCTCGGCGGTTTGCTTGGGCAGGCCGTAGATCAGATCGATATTGATCGAGCGGAACTGTAAGGTACGCGCCGCGTCGATCACCGCCCGCGTTTCCTCCAGGCTTTGCAGGCGATTGACCGCACGCTGTACGGCAGGGTCAAGGTCTTGCAGGCCGATGCTGACCCGGTTGAAACCCAGCTCGCGCAGCAGGCCCATGGTTGACCAGTCGGCTTCGCGCGGGTCGATCTCGATACCGTAATCGCCGGAGTCATCGTCCAGCAGGTTGAAATGCTGGCGCAGTTGCGCCATCAACTGGCGCAGTTCGTCGTGGCTGAGGAAGGTCGGGGTGCCGCCGCCGAAGTGCAGTTGCTCGACTTTCTGGTTCGGGTCCAGGTGACAGGCGATCAACTGGATCTCTTGTTCCAGGCGTTGCAAGTAGGGCAGGGCGCGGCCACGGTCCTTGGTGATGACCTTGTTGCAGGCGCAGTAGTAGCAGATGTTCGCGCAGAACGGCACGTGCACATACAGCGACAGCGGGCGCAGCGCCTTGCGGCTTTCGCGCAGGGCATGAAACAGATCGAAAGTGCCGACCTGGCTGTTGAATTGCGCCGCGGTCGGGTATGAGGTGTAGCGAGGTCCCGCCAGGTCATAACGGCGGATCAGATCTGTGTCCCAACGAATGGCGTCGAGCATGCGGGCATTCCCCCGGATAGGCTGGCAGTGATGGCGAGTCTAGGGGGTGCGGCGTTGGGGCATCTTGATTTGCATCAAGGGTGGTTATTGCTGCGTGAAGTCGGAAAAGATCGCAGCCTGTGGCAGCTCCAGATGCACGCCGATCCCGTGTAGGAGCTGCCGAAGGCTGCGATCTTTTGATCTTTTGATCTTTTGATCTTTTGATCTTTTGCTTTTAATGCCCCATCAACCAATGCTGATGCGGTCCCGGCAGGGTCCAGATGCCGAACAGCATGACCAGAAGGCCGCCGGTCATGCGCACGCTACGCTTGCGCAGCAACGCTGTGACACGTTCGGCCGCAAGGCCAGTGGCCAACAAAACTGGCCAGGTGCCAAGACCAAACGCGAGCATCAACAACGCGCTATCGATGGCATTGCCCTGACTGGCAGACCACAACAGTGTGCTGTAGACCAAACCGCACGGCAGCCAGCCCCAGAGCGCACCGAGCAGCAACGCGCGCGGCAGGCTCGACACCGGCAACAGTCGGTTGGCAACTGGCTGTACATAGCGCCACAAGCCACGTCCCAGGCTTTCGATGCGGGTCAGGCCGCTCCACCAGCCAGCCAGGTACAGGCCCATGGCGATCAGCAGCAATCCGGCGAGGATCCGCATGAGCATCGCTGCCGGACTGTTGGCCACCGCCCATCCCGCCAGGCCGATCAGCAGGCCGGCGGTGGCGTAGCTGAGAATTCGCCCGAGGTTGTACGCCAGCAACAAACGAAAACGCCGGCTGCGTTGTTCCTTGGGAATCGCCAGGGTCAGGGCGCCCATCAGTCCGCCACACATGCCCAGGCAATGCCCGCCGCCGAGCAGACCAAGGATCAACGCAGAAACCAGCAGTGGCGCCAACTCAAGCATGAGGCGGGGCCTTGTCGCTCGGCTTGGCCGGATCAGTCGGTGAGTGACCGCTGGCTTCATCGACCGCTGCCTGATGATTCGGGTCCTGGTCGTCGAACAGGATGCTGTGGGCCGGACCGTCGAGGTCGTCGTACTGACCGCTATCGACCGCCCAGAAAAAAATGTAAATGGCGATGGCGACGATCAGCAGCGCCGCCGGGATCATCACATAAAGAGCTGGCATCTGGACTCCATGCTCGCGCGGCTCAGGCCGGCAGCGGGCGGGTTTCTGGCGTGGTGCGCAACTGCGGCAGGCTCGGCATGCGAGTCAGGCGAAGCGCATTGAGCACTACGGTCAACGAACTGATCGACATGCCGACTGCGGCCCACACAGGCGTGATCCAGCCGAGGGCGGCGAACGGCAACATGAGGCCATTGTACAGCCCGGCCCACAGCAGGTTCTCGATGATTACCCGGCGTGTGCGCCGGGCCAGGCTGAAGGCTTGCACCAGCGCGTCGAGGCGGTTGGACAGCAACACTGCATCGGCGCTGGTTTTCGCCAGATCGGTGGCCGAGCCCATGGCCACGCTAATGTCAGCGGCGGCCAGCACCGGTACATCGTTGACCCCGTCACCAAGCATCAACACTTTGCGGCCTTCCTGGTGCAGTTGCTTGAGCACCTGCAGCTTGTCATCCGGGCGCAAACCGCCACGGGCCTCGTCGATCCCCAATTCAGCAGCGACACTGGCGACCATCGGCGAGCTGTCACCGGACAGCAGCAACGTGCGCCAACCGCGTGCCTTACACGCCGCAAGCAGCGCCGGAGCGTCGCTGCGCAGACGGTCATCGAGCACGAACCACGCCAGCGCGCCGTGACTGTCGCCGAGCAACAGCCATTGGCCGGCTTCATCCGGCATTGCCGGCGCAACACCGCCACTGAGTTCGCAGACAAACGCCGGTTGGCCGATACGCAGGCGCTGTTCGCCGACTCGCCCTTCGAGTCCCAATCCTGGTGTACTGAGGACTTCCTCAGCGGCCAACGGTGCCCGGCCAAAGGCGCGGGCGATGGGGTGTTCGGAGCGGTTCTCCAGCGCGGCGGCGAGGCCCAGACACTGGTCGCCAGTGAGCGCGCCCAGTGGTCGAATCGAGCGCAAGGCCAGGCGACCTTCGGTGAGCGTGCCGGTCTTGTCGAAAATCACCGTGTCGATCTGATTCAAGCCTTCCAGTACGTGACCACGGGTCAGCAGCAGGCCGAGTTTGTGCAAGGTTCCGGTGGCGGCGGTGAGTGCGGTCGGTGTGGCTAGCGACAAGGCACAAGGGCAGGTTGCGACCAGCATCGCCAGCACGATCCAGAAGGCGCGGGACGCATCCAGTTCCCACCAAAGCAAACCGATGGCGGCGGCGGCAATCAGCGACAACAGCAGGAACCACTGCGCGGCGCGGTCGGCGATTTGTGCCAGGCGTGGTTTCTCGGCCTGGGCGCGATCGAGCAGGCGGACGATAGCCGAGAGGCGAGTGTCCTGACCCAGTGCGAGCACTTCGACGGTCAGCGCGCCCTCGACATTCAGGGTGCCGGCAGTCACCGCATCGCCCAGCGTTCGAGGTTGTGGCAGGTACTCACCGGTCAGCAGCGACTCATCGATGCTCGACTGGCCATCGAGGATTTTGCCGTCGGCCGGGAGGATGGCGCCGGGGTGCACCAATACGTGGTCACCGAGACGCAACTCACTGAGCAGGATGCGCACGCTCTGGCCGTCCGCAGTCAGGCGCAAGCACGACGCGGGCAGCAGGTTCACCAGTTGCGCGGTGGCTGCGGCGGTGCGTTCACGGGCGCGGCGTTCCAGATAGCGGCCCGCCAATAGAAACAGCGCAAACATCCCGACCGCGTCGAAATACAGCTCGCCGACTCCGGTGACCGAGGTCCAGATCCCGGCGAGGTAGGCGCCGCCGATGGCCAGCGAAACGGAAACGTCCATGGTCAAGTGGCGGGTGCGCAGGTCGCGCATCGCGCCCTTGAAGAACGGCGCGCAACTGTAGAACACAATCGGAGTGGTCAGGAACAGCGCAACCCAACGCAGGATGGTGTGCAGCTCGGGGCTGAGGTCGATATTGAATTCCGGCCAGGTGGCCATGGTCGCCATCATCGCCTGGAACCATAGCAAGCCGGCGACGCCCAGTTGGCGCAGGGCCAGACGGTTTTCGCTGGCCAGCTGCTCGCTGGCGCGGTCGGCCTGATAAGGGTGGGCGGCGTAACCGATGTGGCGCAGTTCGCTGAGCACTTGGCTCAACGGCAATTGGCTGTCGGCCCAGCGCACGTGCAACCGATGGTTGGACAGGTTCAACCGCGCCTCGGCGACGGCCGGCAGGCTGCGCAGGTGTTTCTCGATCAACCAGCCGCAGGCCGCGCAGCTGATGCCTTCCATCAATAAGGTGGTTTCAGCCAGATCGCCTTCGTGGCGGACAAAAGGTTGTTGCACGTCGGCGCGGTCATACAGCGCCAGTTCGTCCACCAGTTGCACCGGCAAGGCCTCAGGGTTGGCCGAAGCCTCGCTGCGATGGCTGTAATAGTGCTCCAGCCCACCCGCGACAATCGCCTCGGCCACAGCCTGACAACCCGGACAGCAGAGCTCGCGGGTTTCGCCGAGGATGACGGCGGTAAACCGGCTGCCGGATGGAACGGGCAGGGCGCAGTGGTAGCAGGGGAGTGGAGTGGTCATCAGGTATTCACGGGTACCGCTGAATCTGTGTCGTCAGGCAGGGCTTCATCACTGTAGGAGCTGACGAGTGAAACGAGGCTGCGATCTTTTGATCTTCGGCGTCAGCGATGACGCCAAAAGATCGCAGCCTGCGGCAGCTCCTACCGGTCTTCCGCGCCTTGCAGTGGTTCGTCACCGAGCAGCATATCCTTGTCGTGGCCGATCTGTTCTTCTTCGAACATACGCCACACATGATCGTCCTGGCTGCCCAGCAGCTCGACAAAGCGCCGGCCTTCGATCTTGTCGGTCAACTGGCCGATATAACGACCCGGTTCGGTCTCGCTGCGGGTCAGGGTAATCTTGCGATCTTTTTCCGGCTGGGTCGGCGAGATCAGGTTCAGTTCCAGGGTCGCGGGCGTGCTGTTGCCGGTCAGGCGCACGTTGACTTCACCGGTCACCTCATCCAGATGCACACTGGCGCGCAACAGCAGGGTCTGCGCCAGCAACTCGCGGTCCAGCGAACGGTTGATACCTTTGCCCGCCTCGTAGTAATTGTCATTGACTAGGTTGTCCGGGTTTTTGACGGCAATGGTCACCATGGACAGGGTCAGGGTCACCGAACAGGTCAGAATCCCGATGATGATCCATGGCCAGAGGTGCTTGTACCAAGGGCTGGTGGCAGTTGCTGCGGGCATGATGATTTCTCTCAACGAATTTGTGGGCCGATGAATCGGCTCTTGGCTTCAACGTGGACGCTGTCGTCGTCGGCATCCTTGAGGGTGAATTTCACCTCGTTGGTGCTGGACGGCAGTTGTTCCGGTGCGCTCGACAGCTCGACCGGCATGCTGAAAATTTCGCCAGCGGCCACCTTGATCTCGCGCTTGCCTTGCAGCTTGAGATCCGGCAATCCTGAGGCATCCAGCACGTAGGTGTGGTCACGCTGGTCCTTGTTCATGACTTTGAGGCTATAGACGTTCTCGATCCGGCCTTCGGCGTTTTCGCGGTACAGCACACGGTCCTTGCTGACATCGAAGCCGACCAGCGAACGCATGAAGAACGCGGTGATCAGCAAGCTGATCATGGCCAGCAACACCAGCGCGTAACCGATCAGGCGTGGGCGCAGTTTATGGGTTTTTTGCCCGGACAGGTTGTGCTCGGTGGTGTAGCTGATCAGCCCGCGCGGGTAGTCCATTTTATCCATGATGCTGTCGCAGGCGTCGATGCAGGCAGCGCAACCGATGCATTCGATCTGCAAGCCGTCGCGGATGTCGATACCGGTCGGGCACACCTGAACGCACATGGTGCAGTCGATGCAGTCACCCAGCCCCTGGGCCTTGTAGTCGATGCCTTTCTTGCGTGGACCACGGCTTTCGCCACGGCGCGGATCGTAGGAAACAATCAGTGTGTCCTTGTCAAACATCACGCTCTGGAAGCGCGCGTAAGGGCACATGTAGATGCACACCTGCTCACGTAGCCAGCCGGCGTTGCCGTAGGTGGCGAGGGTGAAGAAGCCGACCCAGAAATACGACCAGCCATCAGCCTGGCCAGTGAAAAAGTCGATCGTCAGTTCACGAATCGGCGAGAAGTAGCCGACGAAAGTCATGCCGGTGACGAAACCGATCAACAGCCACATCGAGTGTTTGCTGAGCTTGCGCAGGAATTTGTTGGCACTCATCGGCGCTTTGTCGAGCTTGATGCGCTGGTTGCGGTCGCCTTCGGTGACCTTCTCGCACCACATGAAAATCCAGGTCCAGACACTTTGCGGGCAGGTATAGCCGCACCAGATGCGTCCGGCGTACACGGTGATGAAGAACAGGCCGAAGGCGCTGATGATCAACAGGCCGGACAGCAGGATGAAATCCTGTGGCCAGAAGGTCGCGCCGAAGATGAAGAATTTGCGCTCCGGCAGGTTCCACCAGACCGCTTGATGGCCGCCCCAATTGAGCCAGACCGTACCGAAATACAGCAGGAACAATACGGCGCCGCCGACCATCCGCAGATTGCGGAACAGACCGGTGAAGGCACGGGTGTAGATTTTTTCCCGAGAGGCGTAGAGGTCGACGCTGTTATTCGCGTTCTTGGCAGGCGGGGTGACGTCGTGTACCGGAATCTGGTTGCTCATCATTGCATCCCACGGCAGTGGAAAAATGCCACGGTCAGTACGTGCCGACCGCGGTCAAAAAGGGGTGTTGCAGTGGCGCAATGATACGCCTGTCGCTCTAACTCAAGGGTGCGACCTTTGGTCGCGTTGGGGGAAATCAATCAATGGTGTAATGACTTGTATCAATTGACATGTGAATTATGGACGAGTTTTCAGGGCGGGGTGGGTGATCCTGTTTCCTTCCATTTCTGCGATGCACTGATTGATCCCGATTTCCCCCGTAGGAACTGCCGAAGGTCGAGTGTGCAACGAAGCCCAAACAAAACGGCCCCGCCAATTCACACTGGCGGGGCCGTTTTTTGTTGCTTCAAGCGTTTGCCTTACTCGGCGTTTGCAGCTTTCTCGCCGTGAGACAGGCTGTAAACGTAAGCGGCCAGCAGGTGAACCTTGTCGTTGCCTTGCAACTGAGCTTGCGCAGGCATCTGGCCCTGACGGCCGTAACGGATGGTCTGCTGCAGTTGAGCGAAGCTCGAACCGTAGATGAGCGCTTCCGGGTGAGTCAGGTTCGGCGCGCCCATTGCCGGGGTGCCTTTGCCTTCCGGACCGTGGCAAGCCACGCAGTTGGCCGCGAAGATCTTCTGGCCGGCAGTCGGATCAGCTTTTGCGCCTTCCGGCAGTTTGCGGCCACCGAGGCCGGTCAGTACGAAAGAGGCGACGTCGCTGACACCTTGCTCGCCGATGACTTCACCCCAGGCTGGCATCATCGCGTGACGGCCGCCCATGATGGTGGTCTTGATGGTTTCCGGCTCACCGCCCCAGCGCCAGACTTTACCGGTCAGGTTGGGGAAGCCATAAGCGCCTTTGGCGTCGGAACCGTGGCAAACCGAGCAGTTGGAGGCGAACAGGCGGCCACCCATCTTCAGGGCTTGCGGGTCCTTGGCCACTTCTTCAATCGGCATGGCGGCGAACTTGGCGAAGATCGGACCGAATTTGGCGTCCGATTTGGCCATTTCCTTTTCCCACTCGTGAACGCCGGTCCAGCCGGACTGGCCGTTAGCGAACGCGGTCTGCTTCTCGTTGTCGAGGTAGCCGTAACCCGGCAGGAGGCCTTTCCAGTTGCCAAGGCCCGGGTACAACACCAGGTAGCCGAGGGCGAAGATGATGGTGCCGACAAACAGCATGAACCACCATTTCGGCAGCGGGTTGTCGTATTCCTCGATCCCGTCGAAGGAGTGGCCAACTGTCTCATCCGTCTGTTCGGTGCGCTGGCCCTTGCGGGTCGACAGCAGCAGCCAGGTCAGGGCGAAGATGGTACCCAAACTGAGGACTGTGACGTACAGACTCCAGAACGTAGTCATTCTTTGTTACTCCTAGAAGCTTGCTCGACGTGCTTGATGGCTTCGGGATCATCCGCGAAAGGCAGCAAGGTCGCGTCTTCAAACTCCGATTTACGCTTGGGGCTGAACACCCACAACGCCAGACCGATAAAGGCAACCATCACGACAACGGTGCCCAGGCCACGAATCATCCCGATATCCATCCAAATCACCGTTTGCTTTTGATGATGGTGCCCAGGCCTTGCAGATAGGCCACCAGCGCGTCCATTTCGGTTTTGCCCTTCACGGCATCTTTTGCACCGGCGATGTCTTCGTCGGTGTAAGGAACGCCGAGGGTGCGCAAGACTTCCATTTTCTTCGCGGTGTCTTTGCCGTCGAGCTTGTTTTCCACGAGGAACGGGTAAGCCGGCATTTTCGACTCAGGCACCACGTTGCGCGGGTTGTACAAGTGCGCACGCTGCCAGTCATCGGAGTAACGACCGCCAACACGGGCCAGGTCCGGACCGGTACGCTTGGAACCCCACAGGAACGGGTGGTCCCAAACGCTTTCACCGGCTACCGAGTAGTGACCATAACGTTCGGTTTCAGCGCGGAACGGACGGATCATCTGCGAGTGGCAGCCGACACAACCGTTGGCGATGAAAATGTCACGGCCTTCAAGTTCCAGCGCCGGGCGTGGCTTCATGCCTTCAACCGGCTTGTTGGTCACGTCCTGAAAAAACAAGGGGACGATCTGGGTCAGGCCGCCAATACTGACGGCGATAACCATGAAGAAGGCCAGCAGGCCAATATTCTTCTCGACTGCTTCATGCTTCATCAGTGAGCTCCAACGACAGCGATCTGAGCGGCGGCTTCAGCATCTTCCGGATTCGAGGCGCGTACGGTGCGGAACACGTTGTACGCCATGAACAGCATGCCGCTGGCAAAGAACGCACCACCCAGGGCGCGAACGATGAAACCAGGGTGGCTGGCTTGCAGGGCTTCGACGAAGGAGTAGGTGAGGGTGCCGTCATCGTTGATTGCACGCCACATCAGACCCTGGGTGATGCCGTTGACCCACATCGAGGCGATGTAGAGCACGGTACCGATGGTTGCGAGCCAGAAGTGCGTGTTGATCAGGCCGACGCTGTGCATCTGCGGACGACCGAAGATTTTCGGGATCATGTGGTACAGCGCACCGATCGAAATCATCGCCACCCAGCCCAAAGCACCGGCGTGTACGTGGCCGATGGTCCAGTCAGTGTAGTGAGACAGCGAGTTGACGGTCTTGATGGCCATCATCGGGCCTTCGAAGGTCGACATACCGTAGAACGCCAGAGACACGACCAGGAAGCGCAGGATCGGGTCGGTACGCAGCTTATGCCAGGCGCCCGACAGGGTCATCATGCCGTTGATCATGCCGCCCCAGCTTGGCGCCAGCAGGATGATCGACATCGCCATACCCAGCGACTGAGCCCAGTCCGGCAGTGCGGTGTAGTGCAGGTGGTGCGGACCAGCCCAGATGTACAGGGTAATCAGTGCCCAGAAGTGCACGATCGACAGGCGATACGAGTAGATCGGGCGCTCGGCCTGTTTAGGCACGAAGTAGTACATCATCCCCAGAAAGCCCGTGGTCAGGAAGAAACCTACCGCGTTGTGGCCGTACCACCACTGGATCATGGCGTCGGTTGCACCGGCGTACGCCGAGTAGGACTTGAAGAAACTGACCGGCAGGGAGGCGTGGTTGACGATGTGCAGCATCGCCGTCACGATGATGAAGGCACCATAGAACCAGTTACCGACATAGATGTGCTTGGTCTTGCGCTTCATGAGGGTGCCGAAAAACACCGCACCGTAGGTGACCCAGACGATAGCCAGCAGGATTGCCAGAGGCCATTCCAGTTCCGCGTATTCCTTGGTGGTGGTGTAACCCAGCGGCAAGGTAACGATCGCGCCGACGATTACAGCCTGCCATCCCCAGAAGTGGAAGGCGGCCATGCTGTCGGAAATCAGTCGCGTTTGGCAGGTTCGCTGCACGACGTAATAAGAAGTGGCAAACAGTGCACAACCACCGAAGGCGAAAATCACCAGGTTGGTGTGCAACGGGCGTAGGCGTCCAAACGTCGTCCACGGCAGGCCAAAGTTAAGTTCTGGCCATACGAGCTGTGAGGCGATGAAGACACCGAGCCCCATGCCAAGGATCCCCCAGACCACCGTCATGATGGCGAACTGGCGGACTACCTTATAGTTATAAGCAGTCGGACTGATTGCTGTGCTCATTCTAAGGTTCCACGGTTTAGGTGTTTTATTAGGGATAAAAATCGGTCGCAAGTATGGAGAAAGCGGGGGGTCATTGCAACGCGCCATGACCCATGTCAATGCTTTCAAAAGCTGATTCTGCGGCCTTTCCATGCTCCGCGTAGGGACAAAATTGCCCACAGACAAAATGTCTCGGCGGACGAAAAAGGCGAGGGGGTCGGGTCAGTTGTAACTGGGTGTGTTCAAACGAGGTGGGCGGGTGACAGACGGCAATTTGCGCGACAGCCGGTATCTACCAGCCTTTGCGGCCTGTCATCGAACGGATTCGTCGAACGCATCGTGTACGGTTGACCCTGACCGGCTGTTGCCAGTCCACTCCGGAGCAAGCTTAGACGTGAATCCGTGGAACCGAAAGGCGGGCCCAATGGAGGGTGCGACAATGCGTCGCAAAGGGGCAGGGAACTGCCGCATTCGGGTGAATACGGCAGCAGAGCGGTCAGGATTTATTCGGTTGTGCTTTCAGCCTGCAAACGCTCGGCGGGGGCAGAGTGAGACAGGCTGTAAACGTAAGCGGCCAGCAGGTGAACCTTGTCGTTGCCTTGCAACTGAGCTTGCGCAGGCATCTGGCCCTGACGGCCGTAACGGATGGTCTGCTGCAGTTGAGCGAAGCTCGAACCGTAGATGAGCGCTTCCGGGTGAGTCAGGTTCGGCGCGCCCATTGCCGGGGTGCCTTTGCCTTCCGGACCGTGGCAGGCCACGCAGTTCGCCGCGAAGATCTTCTGGCCGGCAACTGGATCAGCTTTTGCGTCTTCCGGCAGTTTGCGGCCACCGAGGCCGGTCAGTACGAAAGAGGCGACGTCGCTGACGCCTTGCTCACCGATGACTTCACCCCAGGCTGGCATCATCGCGTGACGGCCGCCCATGATGGTGGTCTTGATGGTTTCCGGCTCACCGCCCCAGCGCCAGACTTTACCGGTCAGGTTGGGGAAGCCATAAGCGCCTTTGGCGTCGGAACCGTGGCAAACCGAGCAGTTGGAGGCGAACAGGCGGCCACCCATCTTCAGGGCTTGCGGGTCCTTGGCGACTTCTTCAATCGGCATGGCGGCGAACTTGGCGAAGATCGGACCGAATTTGGCGTCGGCCTTGGCCATTTCCCGCTCCCATTCCTTGGTCTGGGTCCAGCCGTCTTGATAGCCCGGCAGGATGCCTTTCCAGTTGCCCAGGCCCGGATAAAGGATCAGGTAGCCGACGGCAAACACCAGCGTTCCGGCGAACAGCATGAACCACCACTGCGGCAGCGGATTGTCGTACTCCTCGATGCCGTCGAAACTGTGGCCCATGGTCTGGTCGACGCTGCCCTTGGTTTCGCCCTTGCGGGTGCCGATCAGTAGCCACGTCAGACCGATCAGGCTGCCAATGGTCAGTACGCAGATCCACGTACTCCAAAAGGTCGTCATGGCTGGGTACTCCTTGTTGTTGCTGTTGCTTGGCTATGGGTGTCGTCGGGTTGCGATTCATCGGCAAAGGGCAGCAGGCGCGCTTCGGCGAATTCCGCGCTGCGTTTGCCGTTGAATACCCAGAGCGCCAGTCCGACAAACGCTACGAATACGACGACAGTGCCCAGGCCGCGGATCATTCCAGTACTCATTTCAAACACCATGGCTCACCTCTTGCTCTTGATCGCAGTGCCGAGCACTTGCAGGTAGGCGACGAGTGCGTCCATTTCGGTCTTGCCCTTGAGCGTTTCGGTGGCACCGGCGATGTCTTCGTCGGTGTACGGAACGCCGAGGGTGCGCATGACCCGCAATTTGGCTTCGGTGTGGCTGCTGTCCAGCGCGTTGGCCACCAGCCATGGGTAGGCGGGCATTTTTGACTCCGGCACGACGTTACGCGGGTTGTACAAGTGCGCGCGATGCCAGTCTTCCGAGTAGCGACCGCCGACCCGGGCCAGGTCCGGGCCGGTGCGCTTGGAGCCCCACAGGAAGGGGTGATCCCAGACGCTTTCGCCCGCCACCGAGTAGTGGCCGTAGCGTTCGGTTTCAGCACGGAATGGGCGGATCATCTGCGAATGGCAGCCGACGCAACCTTCGCGGATGTAGAGGTCGCGACCTTCGAGCTGCAGCGCGGTGTAAGGTTTCATGCCTTCGACCGGCTTGTTGGTGACGTCCTGGAAGAACAGCGGGACGATCTGGGTCAGACCGCCGATGCTCACCGCGAAGACCATCAGCAGCAACAGCAGGCCGACGTTTTTCTCAATCGTTTCGTGTTTCATGGCGGACTCCTCAGGCCATCTGCGCCGCGGCGGCGACTTCGGCTGGCTGTGCGGCACGCACGGTGCGCCAGGTGTTGTAAGCCATCAGCAGCATGCCGCTGAAGAAGATCGCGCCGCCCACCAGTCGCACGACGTAGCCTGGGTGGCTGGCCACCAGGGTTTCGACGAAGGAGTAGGTCAGCGTGCCGTCTTCGTTGACCGCGCGCCACATCAGGCCCTGGGCGATACCGTTGACCCACATCGAGGCGATGTAGAGCACGGTGCCGATGGTTGCGAGCCAGAAGTGCGCGTTGATCAGGCCGAGGCTGTGCATCTGCGTGCGGCCGAAGATTTTCGGGATCATGTGGTACAGCGCGCCAATCGAGATCATTGCTACCCAGCCGAGTGCGCCGGCGTGTACATGGCCGATGGTCCAGTCGGTGTAGTGGGAGAGGGCGTTGACCGTCTTGATGGCCATCATCGGCCCTTCGAAGGTCGACATGCCGTAGAACGCCAGGGACACCACGAGGAAGCGCAGGATCGGGTCGCTGCGCAACTTATGCCAGGCGCCCGAGAGGGTCATCATGCCGTTGATCATGCCGCCCCAGCTCGGAGCCAGCAGCACCAGGGACATCACCATGCCCAGCGACTGCGCCCAGTCCGGCAGCGCGGTGTAGTGCAGGTGGTGCGGGCCGGCCCAGATGTACAAGGTGATCAGTGCCCAGAAGTGCACGATCGACAGGCGATACGAGTACACCGGACGTTCGGCCTGTTTCGGCACGAAGTAATACATCATCCCGAGGAAGCCGGCGGTGAGGAAAAACCCTACCGCGTTGTGCCCGTACCACCACTGCACCATGGCATCCGTCGCACCGCCGTAGGCCGAGTAGGACTTGGTCCAGCTCACCGGCAGGGAGGCGTGGTTGACGATATGCAGGATGGCCACGGTGATGATGAACGCACCGAAGAACCAGTTACCGACGTAGATGTGCTTGGTCTTGCGCTTCATCACCGTGCCGAAGAAAACCACGCCGTAGGCGACCCAGACGATGGCGATCAAAATGGCGATCGGCCATTCCAGCTCGGCGTATTCCTTGGAAGTGGTGTAGCCCAGCGGCAGGCTGATGGCGGCCAGGACAATGACCAACTGCCAGCCCCAGAAGCAGAACGCGGCGATTTTCGGCGCGAACAGCTGCGTCTGGCAGGTACGTTGCACCGAATAGAAGGAGCTGGCGAACAGGGCGCAACCGCCGAACGCGAAGATCACCGCGTTGGTGTGCAGCGGCCGCAAGCGGCCGAAGCTGGTCCAGGGCAAATTGAAGTTGAGTTCGGGCCAGACCAATTGAGCCGCGAGAAAAACCCCGAGCCCCATGCCGACGATGCCCCACACCACCGTCATAATGGCGAATTGGCGGACCACCTTGTAGTTATAGGCGGTACTTAAAGAAGTGTTCATGGTTCCCCATCCACGGTTCAGCCGAAGTGAAAGCGTCCGCGCAAGGCGATGACGCTCTCTTCGCCTGGAGTTATAGGCAGATTAAAAGCGAGGTAAGCATGGACAAACAGCACATAGCCAGTATTGACGGGGATCAATGGGCGCAGTGCGTGCAGGATCACGGATGGTTGTGGGGTGCCGCCTCTGTGCCGGCATCGGCAACGCTGATTTTCGCTCATGGCGCCGGCGCACCGATGGACAGTGACTGGATGAACGACATCGCTGCACGCCTTGCCGGGCTTGGCGTCAACGTATTGCGTTTCGAGTTTCCGTACATGGCGCAACGGCGCATGGATGGTGGCAAGCGCCCGCCGAATCCGGCGCCCAAATTGCTCGAATGCTGGCGTGAAGTGCATGCCCTGGTGCGACGTCATGTCGCTGGGCGTCTGGCCATCGGCGGCAAGTCCATGGGCGGACGCATGGCCAGTTTGCTGGCCGATGAGTTGGGGGCGGATGGGTTGGTGTGTCTGGGGTATCCGTTTTATGCGGTGGGTAAACCGGAGAAGCCGCGTGTCGAGCATTTGGCCGGGCTCAAGACGCCGACGCTGATTGTGCAGGGGGAGAGGGATGCGTTGGGTAATCGTCCGGCTGTTGAAGGGTATGAGTTGTCGCCGAGTATCGAGGTGTTTTGGTTGACGGCAGCCGACCATGATTTGAAGCCGTTGAAGGCTTCGGGCTTTACCCATGAGCAGCATTTGGAATCAACGGCGAAAAAGGTTGCTGGATTTCTGTAGCAAGCAAGATCAAAAGATCGCAGGCTGCGGCAGCTCCTACAGGGTGTACGCCGATCAAATGTAGGAACTGGCGCAGCCTGCGATCTTTTGAGTTTATTGTCAGCGGTTAAACCGCTCCACCAACGAATACTGGGTACTCGCCGTACGGGTCAGCTCTTCACTCAGCAGGGCCGAGTTCTGTGCCTGTTCCGAGGTCTGGTCAGCCAGTTGCGCAATGGTGCTGATGTTGCGGCTGATCTCTTCGGCCACAGCACTTTGCTCTTCGGTCGCCGCCGCAATCTGGGTGGTCATGTCGGTGATGTTGGCCACCGCTTCGCTGATGCCCACCAGTGCCTGGTCCGCTTCCAGGACCCGCGCCACGCCTTCTTCAGCCTGGCGGTGGCCCGCTTCCATGGTTTGCACCGCGGTGCTGGCGGTTTGCTGGAGCTTGGCGATCAGGCTGTGGATCTGCCCGGTCGATTCGCTGGTGCGTTGCGCCAGTTGCCGTACTTCGTCGGCAACCACCGCAAAACCACGTCCCATCTCACCGGCGCGAGCCGCTTCGATGGCAGCGTTCAAGGCCAGCAGGTTGGTCTGGTCGGCAATGCCTTTGATCACGTCGACCACGCCGCCGATTTCGTCGCTGTCCTTGGCCAGTTGGGTCACGGTCAGACCGGTTTCACCGACGACCACCGACAGACGCTGGATTGCGTCACGGGTTTCACCGGCGATGTCACGCCCGCGACCGGTCAGGCGATTGGCTTCCTGGGTGGCGTCAGCGGTGCGTTGCACGTGGCTGGCGACTTCCTGGGTGGTGGCGGCCATCTGGTTGACAGCGGTTGCCACTTGTTCGGTCTCGACGCGCTGGCGTTCCAGGCCTGTCGAGCTTTTGTGTGCCAGGGTGTCGGACTGTCGAGCCTGTTCGGTCAGGTGCTCGGCGGTGTCTTGGAGGCGAGTCAGGCAGGTTTTCAGACGGGCTTCCTGGCTGAGGATCGACATTTCCAGGCGCGCTTGAGCGCCGCGGCTGTCGGTGTACATCTGCGCAATCAGCGGGTCGGACGTGGTCTGCTCGGCCAGGCGCAGCAAGCGCTTGAGACCGCGCTGTTGCCAGCTCAAGCCCAGTAGGCCGAGCGGCACGGACAGCCCGGCGGCCAAGACAAAACCCCACTGCGAGTTGAGCGTGGCGCCGATCATGAAGCTCAGTTGGCTGACCAGAATGAACGGCAACCAGTCTTGTAGCACCGGCAGCCATTTGTCTGTTTGAGGAATAGCCGACTTGCCCTGATTGATGCGTTGGTAGAGCGCTTCGGCGCGTCGGATCTGTTCGGCGGTGGGCTTGACCCGCACCGACTCGTAACCGACCACCTGATTGCCGTCGAACACCGGTGTGACATAGGCGTTAACCCAGTAGTGGTCACCGGTCTTGCAGCGATTCTTGACAATGCCCATCCATGGCAAGCCTTGTTTCAGTGTGCCCCACATGTGCGCGAAGACCGCAGTCGGGACGTCGGGGTGACGAACCAGGTTGTGCGGCGCACGGATCAGCTCCTCACGAGAAAACCCGCAGATTTCGACGAAAGCGTCGTTGCAGTAGGTGATCAGGCCTTTGGCATCGGTCGTGGAAATCAACCGTTGCTGAGCCGGGAAGGTCCGTTCGCGTTGTGTAATGGGCTGGTTATTACGCATGGCTTATTCAATCCGCAAGGCTTTGACAGGGTGTCGGCAATGCCAGGAATAAATTGAAAATTTATTTTCAATATTCAGCAGTGCCGCACATTGTTTGGTCTTCAACCCGCGAGCATCGGGTAGGTAAAGAGGCCAAAGTGCAGCAGATTCAAGCCAAAGTGCGTGGCGATTGCTGCCCCCAATCCACCGAAACGGTACGCCAGCCCGTAACCGACCCCGGCAAGGCTCGCCAGCAGCACCCATTGCCAGCCAGCGCCCAGGTGCGCCAAGCCGAACAACAGTGCGGTGCTGAGCAGGGCGAGGTGTTCGCCGTAGCGCAGGTGTTGCAGGCAACGGCTCAAACCACCCTGAATGTAACCGCGAAACAGCGCTTCCTCGACCAAGGTCACCAGCAGCAGGTTATTCAGCACCCAGAGCCAGGATTGATCGGGCCACTTCGGCGCCCAACTGATCATACCCAGCAGCAGCGCGCCACCCAAAGCGGCCAGCACACTCAAGGTCAGCGCCATGGCGGTGGCGTAAACGGACAGTCGTAGCGAGTGCCGGCCAACAATCCACGGGCAAACCAGCAACAGCCAGAAGCCAATCAGTGGTTTGTCCAGATTCAGGTACATGGAAAACGGCGCCGCATCAGCGGTGAAGCGTTCCGGTCCGATACCGTGACCGTTGTAGAAACCGGGAAGCCAGTGCATTGCCAGCGCCACCGCCAGGAAAATGAACAAGCCGTGACCCAGGACGCGGCCGACCTGGATCTGTTGCTGGCGAACGGCAAAACCGGCAAACAGTAACAACCCGACGGAAATGGCCGCCAGCCAGCCGAGTTGGCCGTAGATCAGGGCCAATGCGTAGCCGATGGAGAGGAGTGCCAGGTAGAGCCATGGCAGAGCATTCATGTGAAGTCCTTGTGAGCGGTGGTGCCAGTTTGGGCGCCAAGATCGCAGCCTGCGGCAGCTCCTACAGGGGAACACAATGCAGGAGCTGCCGCAGGCTGCGATCTTTTCTGAGGCGTGCGATTAAAGGGACGTTCGCGACGCAAACAAAAACACCGCCCGAAGGCGGTGTTTTTGTCAGTGCGACATTATGAAGCAATCAACTGTCGCAACACGTAATGCAGAATCCCTCCCGCTTTGAAGTATTCCACTTCGTTCAAGGTGTCGATCCGGCACAACACGTCCACCTTCTTGCTGCTGCCGTCTTCGCGGGTGATCAGCAGCGTCAGGTTCATTCGCGGCGTCAGCTCGACGCCCGTCAGCCCTTGAATGTCGAGTGTCTCCTTGCCGGTCAGGTTCAGGCTCTTGCGGTTCTGATCGAGCTTGAATTGCAGCGGCAGCACGCCCATGCCCACCAGGTTGGAACGGTGAATCCGTTCGAAGCTCTCGGCAATCACCGCTTTGACGCCCAGCAGATTGGTGCCCTTGGCTGCCCAGTCACGGCTTGAACCGGTGCCGTACTCCTGGCCCGCGATCACCACCAACGGAGTGCCTGCCGCTTGATAGCGCATGGCGGCATCGTAGATCGCCAGTTTCTCCCCGGTTGGAATGTAGAGTGTATTGCCGCCTTCTTCGCCGCCGAGCATTTCGTTGCGAATGCGGATGTTGGCGAAGGTTCCGCGCATCATCACTTCATGGTTGCCGCGACGTGAGCCGTAAGAGTTGAAATCTCGTGGTTCCACACCGTGTTCGCGCAGGTAGTGTCCGGCCGGACTGTCAGCCTTGATGTTGCCGGCAGGGGAGATGTGGTCGGTGGTCACCGAATCACCGAGCAGGGCCAGCACGCGTGCACCGCTGATGTCCTGAATCACCGGCAGGGGGCCGGAAATGTCATCGAAGAACGGCGGATGCTGGATGTAGGTGGAATCCTTCTGCCAGACGTAGGTTGCTGCTTGTGGGACTTCGATGGCTTGCCACTGCGCATCCCCGGCGAACACTTCGGCGTATTCCTTGTGGAACATTGCGGTGTCGACCTGCGCCACGGCGTCGGCGATTTCCTTGCTGCTTGGCCAGATGTCCCGCAGGTACACCGGTTTGCCATCCTTGCCTTCACCCAGCGATTCGCTGCTGATGTCCATGCGCACGCTGCCGGCCAAGGCATACGCGACGACCAGCGGAGGGGAGGCCAGCCAGTTGGTTTTCACCAGTGGGTGCACGCGACCTTCGAAGTTGCGGTTGCCGGACAGCACTGAGGCGACGGCCAGGTCGGAGCTCTGGATGGCTTTTTCAATCGGTTCCAGCAACGGCCCGGAGTTACCGATGCACGTGGTGCAGCCGTAGCCGACCAGAGAAAAGCCCAGTTGATCGAGGTACTGGGTCAGGCCGGCGGCCTTGTAGTAGTCGGTGACTACTTTGGAACCCGGCGCCAGAGAGCTTTTCACCCACGGCTTGCGTTTGAGACCTTTCTCCACGGCTTTTTTTGCCACTAACCCCGCAGCCATCATCACGCTCGGGTTGGAGGTGTTGGTGCAAGAGGTGATGGCGGCAATCACCACGGCACCGTTTTTCAGACGATAGGTCTGGCCCTCGTACTCGTAGTCCGCCTCGCTCACGAGATCGGCATTGCCGACGGCGACACCGCCGCCACCTTCGCTTTCGAGGCGGCCTTCTTCCTTGCTGGTGGGGCGGACGGGCTTGACTTGCAGGCCAAGGAAGTCAGTGAACGCCTGAGCGACATTCGGTAGCGACACGCGGTCCTGTGGGCGTTTGGGGCCGGCGAGGCTGGCTTCGACGCTGCTCATGTCCAACGCAAGACTGTCAGTGAACGCTGGTTCTTTACCGGGCAGACGCCACAGGCCCTGGGTTTTGCAGTAGGCCTCGACCAGTTTCACTACGGCGGTGGGCCGACCGGACAGGCGCAGGTACTCCAGTGTCACGTCGTCCACCGGAAAAAAGCCGCAGGTGGCGCCGTATTCCGGGGCCATGTTGGCGATGGTTGCGCGATCCGCCAACGGTAACTCGGCGAGGCCGTCACCATAAAACTCGACAAATTTGCCGACCACGCCTTTCTTGCGCAGCATCTGGGTGACGGTCAACACCAGGTCGGTGGCGGTAATACCTTCCTTGAGTTTGCCGGTGAGTTTGAAACCGATCACTTCCGGGATCAGCATCGACACCGGCTGGCCGAGCATTGCCGCTTCCGCTTCGATGCCACCCACCCCCCAGCCGAGTACGCCGAGGCCGTTGATCATGGTGGTGTGGGAATCGGTGCCGACCAGCGTATCCGGGAAGGCATAGGTGCGGCCGTCCTCATCCTTGGTCCACACGGTGCGGCCGAGGTATTCCAGATTGACCTGGTGACAGATGCCGGTGCCCGGCGGTACGACGCTGAAGTTGTCAAAGGCACTCTGGCCCCAGCGCAGGAAGGCGTAACGCTCGCCATTGCGCTGCATTTCGATGTCGACGTTCTGTGTGAAGGCCGTGCTGCTGGCGAATTTGTCGACCATCACCGAGTGGTCGATCACCAGGTCCACCGGCGACAGCGGATTGATTCGCTGCGGATCGCCACCGGCCTTGGCCATGGCGGCGCGCATGGCCGCGAGGTCGACCACCGCCGGCACGCCGGTGAAGTCCTGCATCAACACGCGCGCGGGGCGGTACTGGATTTCCCGGTCGCTGCGCCGCTCTTTGAGCCAGGCAGCGAGGGCCTTGAGGTCGGCGCCGGTGACGGTTTTTTCGTCTTCCCAGCGCAGCAGGTTTTCCAGAAGCACTTTGAGTGACATCGGCAGCTTGTCGAGATCGCCCAAGGACTTGGCGGCTTCTGGCAGGCTGAAATAATGGTAGGTCTTATCGTCGATTTTCAGCGTTTTAAGGGTCTTCAGACTATCGAGGGACGGCATTGAAATAACTCCTTTCAGACTGCGTGAAAACTACTGCGCTCGGCAATCCTGCGTTAAAAACAGGCTCAGAGTGCTCATTTACAACTCGTAGACTCCGCTTCCTCGCCTGTTTTTGCCTTGTCTTGCCTTCGCTCGCTACGTTTTCACGCAGTCTGTTCGGGTCCGCACGGCTACGGACTGACGGGGCAGACAGAGCTCTTAACCTAGTCCTGTTTGGGGCTTAAGGCTAATAACCGGGCTCTATGGACAGGTCCAGGGTTGCGAACTCGGCTATCATGCGCCGGTTTTCGTGACAGGCTTTGCTTCAACGCAAGTCTGGGCATCGCGCAGTGGCTGAATGTCTCGCCATCTGCACAGGAGTAAGAATGAATACCCTCTTTATGCATTGCCGGCCGGGCTTCGAAGGCGAAGTCTGTTCCGAGATTTCCGAGCATGCCGCGCGGCTGAACGTGGCCGGTTATGCCAAGGCCAAAACCGCCAGCGCCTGCGCCGAGTTTGTCTGCACCGAAGAAGATGGCGCCGAACGCCTGATGCGCGGCCAGCGTTTCGCCGAGCTGATTTTCCCGCGCCAATGGGCCCGCGGCATCTTTATTGATTTGCCGGAAACCGACCGCATCAGCGTGATCCTCGCCCATTTGGCGAGTTTCCCGACCTGCGGCAGTCTGTGGCTGGAAGTGGTCGACACCAACGACGGCAAAGAGCTGTCGAACTTCTGCAAGAAATTCGAAGGCCCGCTGCGCAAGGCGCTGACCGGCGCCGGCAAACTGGTGGAAGACGTCAACAAGCCGCGGTTGCTGCTGACCTTCAAAAGCGGCCGTGAAGTGTTCGTCGGCCTGGCCGAGGCCAACAACTCGGCGATGTGGCCGATGGGTATTCCGCGTTTGAAGTTTCCGCGTGAAGCGCCAAGCCGTTCCACCCTGAAGCTGGAAGAGGCGTGGCACCACTTCATCCCGCGTGATCAGTGGGACGAGCGCCTGCACAGCGACATGACCGGTGTCGACCTCGGCGCCGCGCCTGGCGGCTGGACCTGGCAGTTAGTCAATCGCGGCATGTTGGTGACGGCTATCGATAATGGCCCGATGGCTGAAAGCCTGATGGACACCGGGTTGGTGCAGCACTTGATGGCTGACGGTTTCACCTTCAAGCCCAAGCAACCGGTGGACTGGATGGTCTGCGACATCGTCGAGAAACCGGCGCGCAACGCCGCGATGCTGGAGGAGTGGATTGGCGAGGGGCATTGCCGCGAGGCGGTGGTCAACCTGAAGCTGCCGATGAAGCAACGTTATGCCGAAGTGAAGCGTTTGCTTGAGCGCATCGCAGAAGGTTTCAAGGCGCGTGGCATTCGGGTCGATATCGGCTGTAAACAGCTATACCACGACCGCGAGGAAGTGACCTGCCACTTGCGCCGGCATGATGTGAAAAAGCCGAAATCCCGCTAGCTCATCGGATCAACGTAGGAGCTGCCGCAGGCTGCGATCTTTTGATCTTGCTCCGCGGCATTTTTCAGCACCGCCAAAAGATCGCAGGCTTCGCCAGCTCCTACGCTGGCCGTGTACACCCGGGATTATGGATGTACGTCGATCACCGTAGGTGTGATGTAAGCCGATGATGACGTTGCACCCGACATTGCGCGACAATGCCGGCCAGTTTCAGGAGTGAGTCATGAGTGAAATGATCAATACGCCGGTAGACGGCACCCTCGACGCCACCGGCCTCAATTGCCCGGAGCCGGTGATGATGCTGCACCAGCATATTCGTGACCTGGTGCCTGGCGGCCTGCTCAAGGTGATCGCCACCGACCCGTCGACCCGTCGCGACATTCCCAAATTTTGCGTGTTTCTGGACCATGAACTGGTCGGACAGCATGAAGAGGCAGGCACCTACCTCTATTGGATTCGCAAGAAACTCGCTTAACCCGCCGAACGACTGATGCGAATCCGCTTGCGTGCACTGCGCGTCAGGCGGATCGACAGCATCAGCGCCGCGCAGCTCAAGCCCGCAATCAGACCTTCCCACAGCCCGCTCGGGCCGCTGGCCGGGCCGAACCAGTCGGTCAATCCCAGCATGTACCCCACCGGAAGGCCGATACCCCAATAGGCAAACAACGTCAGGACCATGGTCACCCGGGTGTCCTGGTAACCGCGCAGGGCGCCGGCGCAGATCACTTGGATAGCATCGGAAAACTGGTACAGCGCGGCATAGACGATCAGCATCGAGGCGATCTGGATAACGGTCTTGTCAGCGGTGTAGATCGAGGCGATAGGTTCACGCAGGAGCAGAATCAGGCTCGCCGAGAACGCGGCAAATACCAGTGCCGCGCCCAGGCCGACCTTCGCCGCGAAGCGCGCCTGATACGGGTTCCCGGCCCCCAGCGCCTGACCCACCCGTACGGTGACCGCCATCCCCAGGGAATAAGGAATCATGAACAGCAGCGAGCTGATGTTCAGGGCGATCTGGTGCCCGGCCACGACGGTCGACCCGAGGCTGCCGATCAGCAGGGCGATGACAGCAAAGATGCTGGACTCGGCAAAAACCGCGATACCGATCGGCAGGCCGATGCCGACCAAACGTTTGATCACCGCCCACTGCGGACGGTCGAAACGTGCCAGCACACGCGTGGGGGCATAGAAGGACGCCCAGCGGGTCCAGCCGGCCATGCTCAGCGCCATGAACCACATGACGATGCCGCTGGCCCAGCCACAACCGACGCCGCCGAGGGCCGGCAGGCCGAAATGACCATAGATCAGCGCGTAGTTCACCGGAATGTTGAGCAATAGACCGCTCAGGCCAATGACCATGCTTGGACGGGTGCGGCCCATGCCATCGCTGTAGCAGCGCAGCACGTAGTAGAAAGCAATGCCGGGAAAGCCGAAGGCGATACCTTGCAAGTAGCCCATGCTCGGTTCAATCAACTGCGGGTCGACTTTCATCCAGTGCAGGATCGGCTCGGCACTAAGCAACAGGCCACTGCCTATCAGTCCGGCACAGAGTGCCAGCCACAAAGCCTGGCGTGTCAGCGGACCGATCTCTTCGTGCTGCCCTGCGCCAAAGCGTTGGGCAATCTTGGGGGTGGTGGCCAGCAGAACCCCGGTCATCAGCAGGTAGATCGGAATCCAGATCGAATTACCCAGTGCGACCGCCGCCAAGTCTCGTGGGCTGACGCGGCCGGCCATCACCGCATCGACGAAGCCCATGGCCGTGGTTGCCAGCTGCGCGATCATGATCGGCAGTGCCAGGCCGAGCAGGTTTTTAAGCTCCAGGCGAATCCGGGCCGAGCGGTTGAGGGAAGTAGCGGCGAGGCTGTCAGTCACGGAGTTCACAGGTGAAGCGTCCAGAGGGGTTGATGCTTGGGGCGGCGCATTCTACGCGTTGACGTCGCAGTCAGGAAAACTCCAGTGTTGTGGATTTGTAAAGCACGCACCTTCACATGTGCCCGCCGTAGGAGCTGCCGCAGGCTGCGATCTCTTGATGTTGCTTTCCGATGGTCCTGAAGGGCAGCAACGCTCAAGAAAAATCGAAGATCAAGAGATCGCAGCCTGCGGCAGCTCCTACAACGATGTGCGCTACACTGCCGATCCGCCAAAGGAGCCTGCCATGCTGATTGTTGCCGACGAAAATATCCCGCTGCTCGATGCGTTCTTTGAAGGTTTCGGTGAAATCCGCCGCGTACCGGGACGCGCCATCGACCGCGCCACTGTCGAGGCGGCCGATGTGCTGCTGGTGCGTTCGGTGACCAGCGTCGACCGCGACTTGCTGGAAGGCAGCAAGGTGCGGTTTGTCGGCACCTGCACCATTGGTACGGATCACCTGGATCTGGACTACTTTCAGCAGGCCGGCATCACCTGGTCCAGTGCGCCGGGTTGTAATGCCCGGGGCGTGGTCGACTACGTGCTGGGCAGCCTGCTGACCCTGGCCGAAATCGAAGGCGTCGATCTGGCCGAGCGCACTTACGGGGTGGTCGGTGCCGGTGAAGTCGGCGGTCGACTGGTCAGGGTTCTGCAAGGTCTGGGCTGGAAGGTGCTGGTGTGCGATCCACCGCGTCAGGCGGCCGAAGGCGGCGAGTTCGTCAGTCTGGAGCAGATCATCGGGCAATGCGACGTGATCAGTTTGCACACTCCGTTGAGCAAAAGCGCTGAGCAGCCGACCTGGCACCTGTTTGACGAAAACCGTTTGAACCAGCTCAAGCCTGGCGCCTGGTTGATCAACGCCAGCCGTGGTCCGGTGGTGGACAACGCCGCGCTACGTGAGGTGCTGCTCGAGCGCGAAGACCTGCAAGCGGTGCTGGATGTGTGGGAAGGCGAGCCGAGTGTCGATATCGGGTTGGCCGAGCTGTGTGTGATCGCCACCCCGCATATCGCCGGTTACAGCCTCGACGGCAAGCAGCGCGGGACTGCACAGATCTATCAAGCGTTTTGCCAGTTCCTCGGGCAACCGGCCCAGGTTTCCCTTGATGAGTTGTTGCCGGCACCGTGGTTGGCGCAAGTCCACTTGAACGCCGGTTGTGATCCGGCCTGGGCGCTGGCGACGGTCTGCCGTGGGGTGTATGACCCGCGCCGCGATGACGCGGATTTCCGCCGCAGCCTGGTGGTCAGCGGTGCCGAGCAGCGTACGGCGTTTGACCTGTTGCGCAAGCATTACCCGGAGCGTCGAGAGATTGATGGGTTAAAGGTGCGCATTGACGGTGAGTCGCCGGCATTGCGGCAAATGGTGGTGGCGCTTGGGGCTGTAGCGATCTGAAACTACTGACATGAACCCATGTAGGAGCTGCCGCAGGTTCGGGCCGCGTTCGGACGATCTTTTGATTGTGATCTTCGCCTCTGACTTATCGGTATCCGGGTAGTCGCTAAAAGATCGCAGCCTGCGGCAGCTCCTACAAAGAGCGGAGATGTCCCACAACGCAAACGACCATAAAAAACCCGGCCATCAGGGCCGGGTCGGAAGACGTAAGGCTATGTATCAATCTTGCTTGGCAGGCTTGACCAACCGTTGTTCCAGTTCGCGGCACGCACTCTGGATCATATCTTCAGTGATCGGCACTTCGCGCCCTTGGGCGTCAATAATGGCGCACCCCAGAGACTGGTGTGGCTGGGTGCGAATCACCTGAACTTTGTCATCGCTGCTGTGTTGCAAGGACATGGCCTGTCTCCTCATCAGGTTGTGCGTTTACTGTAGAACCACCCAATGACCAAACTGTGACAACTCCCTACAGGGGACAAGGCGGCAGTACCAGTCCACCAGAAATAACCTCGGACTTCTAGCCGGACTTTAGACCGATAACATCTAGGCTCTATTGTCAGCGGTCATATTTAACCTGACTCATTGTGATTTACAGCGTTCCGGCGGATTGACCGGTGTAGGCTTGGCCGGGTTGATCTTTTCAGTTTGCGCTTTCGGATGATCCTGATGCTGTCTGCCCGTCACCGCCGCGCCATTCGTCTGGCCAGTCGTTTTGTTGCACCTTATCGTTGGCAGGCGCTCGGTGCCTTGCTGGCGCTGATCGTCACTGCCGGCATTACCTTGTCCATGGGGCAGGGCATTCGCCTGTTGGTGGACCAGGGCTTCATGACCCAGTCACCGCAGTTGCTCAACCACTCCATAGGTTTGTTCATGTTGCTGGTGTTGGGGCTTGCGATCGGCACTTTTATGCGTTTTTACCTGGTGTCGTGGATCGGTGAGCGCTGCGTGGCCGATATCCGTCAACACGTGTTCAATCACTTGATTTACCTGCACCCGGGGTTCTACGAGAACAACCGCAGCTCGGAGATCCAGTCGCGTCTGACGGCTGATACCACGCTGCTGCAATCGGTAATCGGCTCATCGCTGTCGCTGTTCCTGCGTAATCTGCTGATGGTCATCGGCGGGATCGTGTTGCTGTTTATCACCAATCCCAAGCTCACCAGCATTGTGGTGGTGGCGCTGCCGTTGGTAATCGCGCCGATTCTGATCTTCGGTCGCCGGGTGCGCCGCCTCTCGCGTTTGAGTCAGGATCGCATTGCCGACATCGGCAGCTATGTGTCGGAGTCCCTTGGCCAGATCAAAACCGTGCAGGCCTACAACCATCAGGTGCAGGACGAACAACGCTTCGCGGTCACCGTGGAAGAGGCTTTCGATACCGCACGCAAACGTATCGTCCAGCGCGCCTGGCTGATTACCCTGGTGATCATGCTGGTGCTGGGGGCCGTCGCGGTGATGCTGTGGGTCGGCGGCATGGACGTGATGGCCGGGCGCATTTCCGCGGGTGAGCTGGCGGCTTTCGTGTTCTACAGCCTGATCGTCGGCAGTGCCTTTGGCACCTTGAGCGAAGTGATTGGCGAGTTGCAGCGGGCGGCCGGTGCGGCTGAGCGAATTGCCGAGTTGCTGCGTTCGGAAAACATCATCCAGCCACCGCTCTCGGGGCAGGTGACATTGCCTGATCGAGTGCGCGGTGATTTGCTGCTCGAAGATCTGCGTTTTTTCTACCCGTCACGGCCCGAAAACTACGCTATCGATGGTTTGAGTCTGGCGATCAAGGCCGGCGAAACCCTCGCGCTGGTCGGACCTTCGGGTGCCGGCAAGTCGACGGTTTATGACCTGCTGCTGCGTTTCTACGATCCGATTGCGGGCCGCATCCTGCTCGATGGTGTGCCGCTGACCCAACTTGATCCTATGGATTTGCGCCGTTGTTTCGCGCTGGTGTCGCAAAACCCGGCGCTGTTCTTCGGCAGCATCGAAGAGAACATCCGCTATGGCAAACCCTCGGCGACCCTGGCCCAGGTCCAGGAAGCAGCAAAGATTGCCTACGCCCACGACTTCATCGAAAAAATGCCTGATGGCTATCAGACGCATCTGGGCGACGGCGGCCTCGGTCTCTCCGGTGGTCAGCGTCAGCGCCTGGCTATCGCCCGAGCGTTATTGGTAGATGCGCCGATCCTGCTGCTGGACGAAGCCACCAGCGCCCTCGATGCGCAAAGCGAATACCTGATCCAGCAAGCGTTGCCCAGCCTGATGAAAAACCGCACCACACTGGTCATCGCCCATCGCCTGGCCACGGTAAAGAACGCCGACCGAATTGCGGTAATGGACCAGGGAAAACTGGTAGCAGTGGGTACGCACCACGAGTTGATCGCCAGCAATGCGCTGTATGCGCGGCTGGCTGCATTGCAGTTTGTAGGCGCTGCCGAAGACGGCGATTTTGGCAAATTGTAGGAGCTGCCGAAGGCTGCGATCTTTGTTCTGGCGCCTCAAAGCAAGATCAAAAGATCGCAGGCTACGCCAGCTCCTACATAGCCGGCATTACCGGTTAAAAATCGTCGAAATACCGCTCATGCCAATCCACCAGCGGCTGCGGTGAGTTGAGCTTCTGGCCGTAGATCACCGAGTAAGAGAGCACGTTCTGTACGTACTGGCGGGTTTCATCGAACGGGATGCTTTCCACCCAGACATCGAAGCTCAGATGGTTGGCACCGCTTAGCCACTGGCGAACACGGGCGGGACCGGCGTTGTAGGCGGCGGTGGCGAGGACCCGGTTGCCGTTGAACTGGCTGTGGACCTGACTCAGGTAGGCAGCGCCGAGCTGGATGTTTTTGTCCGGGTCCAGCACTTGCTGCGGCGAGGCCAGGGGAATGCTGAACTTGCGCGCGGTTTCCTTGGCGGTGCCGGGCATCAACTGCATCAGGCCGCTGGCGCCGACGCCGGAGCGCGCGTCGTCCATGAAGGCACTTTCCTGACGGGTAATGGCAAATACCCAGCTCGAATGCAGGCCGCGGACCTTGGCTTCGCGTACCAGGGTTTCGCGGTGAGCCATCGGGAAGCGAATGTCCAGGTCGTCCCAGTATTGCGCCTGACTGATGGTGCGGATCGCCGGGAAATACCACTTCAGATCGTAGGCCAGTTTCGCCTGGGCAACCATTTCGTCACGACTGAAGTGGCGGCTGACGTAGTACCACTCGCGGCGCCCGTCGACGACCTGCCCGCGAGCATGCAGCTCCAGGGCCCGACGTACGCCCGGTGTATTGCGGACTTTGTTGATCAGCGCCTGACTCAATACCAGTGGTTTGTTGACCAGTGAATAAGGCGATTGCGAGCGATCAGCGGCAAGGAACCCATAGAAGTCACGCTCACGGGCGAGGCTCTTGTACAGGGTTTGCGCTTCCGGGTTCTGCGGCTGGGCCAGTTCCAGGCTGCGGGCCTGCCAGTAGCGCCAGCGGTTGGTGGTGGCCAGATCCTGCGGCAAGCGGCGGGTCAACTGATAGGCATCATCCCAGCGCGCCAGGCGCAGCAGCAAGCGCAAACGCCATTCGGACACGGTATTGTCGCGCAGCTCCGGGTCGTATTTGCTCATCACATCGAGGGCGCGGCTGTCGAAACGCCGGGCCAGGGTCAGGCCGATTTCACGCGCGATGGCGACCTTTTCGTCACGCGAGAAATGCATGCTGGTGGCATAACTGTCGAGCAGGTCCATCGCCCGGTCCGGATCCTGGCGCGCGAAGCGGCGCAGGCCAAGGCTGACAATGTCGGACATGGCTTCATCGGCGGGTGTGAAGCGCGAAGGCTGGTCGAGCATTTCAGGTCTTTGCGCGACATCAACCAATAAGCGCCCACGCGGTGCCAGGGTGGTCATGTTGTTGATCAGGCTGTTGGCCAGCGCATAGTTGCGTGCTTGGGCGGCCAGTTTGACGCGCTCCCAGCGTTTCTGTTCGGTCAGCTGACCTTCGGCGGCCCATTGCGCAAACAGCGAATCGCAGGCTTCAGGCTGGGATTTGCCGGTCAGCCAGAGCTTTTCAGCGTTGGCGTAGCCTTCGGACTTGAGGTTGTGACCGATCTGGTACTGCGCATTGAGGCAGTCCAGTTCAGTGAAATTAAGCTTGGGGTCGTAGTACTTGACGAAGGTCGACCAGTCACCCCGATCAGCCAGCCAGCGCAACCAGCGCAACTTCATCCAGTTGGCTTGCGGCAGGTCGCCGTGCTCGGCGAGGAATCTTTCGATTTCGTCGTTGCTCGCGGTTTTCAGGCGGGCGGTCAACTCGTCATAGGCCAGGTAAGGCTCCAGCGGATAATCGCTCAGCTCCTGGCTGTAGCGAAAATACGGGCCCGTATCACCCTTGGCCAGGGCGCGCTTGGCTTCATCGTAATACTGGCGTTGGGTGAACAGGTCTACCGCCTGGGCGGATTGAACGGCAGTGGCAGAAAGAAGCAAACACGATAAAAAGCTGAAAATGCGACTGCGCATGAGACATCCGGGCAGAGAAATCATGACAAGTGCCAGCAGGTGCCAGCACTGATTGTCTGTAGCTTAGCCTTTTGCCCGCAACCGGTGAAAGCTTTGCCGGCTTGTCGGCATAAGTTCGCAACAATTGTTGTGCAGAGTACTTCGACATTGAAAATGCCAGCCTTCTGACGTCGCAAGTCAGGTAGAATGCGCGCCCGGTTTTTGGAGAAGCTCATGACCCTGCTCAAATTCAGCGATGTGTCCCTTGCTTTCGGCGCTATGCCGTTGTTGGACAAGGTGTCCTGGCAGATCGCCCGTGGTGAGCGGGTGTGCATCATCGGCCGCAACGGCACTGGCAAATCCAGCATGATGAAGCTGGTCAAGGGTGACCAGAAGCCCGATGACGGCTCCGTTTGGCGCGCGCCTGGCCTCAAGATCGGCGAATTGCCGCAAGAATTGCCGGTGGCCGACGAGCGGACCGTATTCGACGTGGTTGCCGAAGGTCTGGACGGCGTGGGCGAGTTGCTCGCGCAGTACCACCACCTGAGTCAGAACTGCGTTACCGACGCCGATCTGGACAAACTGATGCACGTTCAGCATGACCTCGAAGCCCGCGATGGCTGGCGTTTGCAGCAATTGGTCGACAGCACCCTGAGTCGCCTGCAACTGCCGGCTGATAAAACCCTCGCCGAATTGTCCGGCGGCTGGCGTCGTCGCGTCCTGCTGGCGCAGGCCCTGGTTTCCGAACCGGATCTGCTGCTGCTCGACGAACCGACCAACCACCTGGACATCGGTGCGATTGCCTGGCTCGAAGAGGCCTTGAAGGATTTCCAGGGCGCCGTGCTGTTTATTACGCACGACCGTTCTTTCCTGCAAAACCTGGCAACCCGCATCCTGGAGCTGGATCGCGGCGGCCTGATCGACTGGAACGGCGACTACGCCAGCTTCCTCGTTCACAAGGAAGCTACCCTGGCGGCCGAAGAAACGGCCAACGCCTTGTTTGACAAGCGCCTGGCCCAGGAAGAAGTCTGGATCCGTCAAGGCATCAAGGCGCGCCGCACCCGTAACGAAGGCCGCGTACGTGCCCTGAAAGCCCTGCGCGTCGAGCGTAGCGAGCGTCGCGAGCGCACCGGCAAAGCCAACATTCAGCTGGATACCGCTGACAAGTCCGGCAAGCAAGTGATGGTCCTCGAGAACGTCAGCTTCGCCCACCCGGATGGCCCGTTCCTGATCAAGGATTTTTCCATGGTCCTGCAGCGCGGCGACCGTATCGGTCTGCTGGGCGCTAACGGCACCGGCAAAACCACCTTGCTGAAGCTGATGCTCAGCGGTTTGCAGCCGACCAGCGGTAAAGTCGAAGAGGGCACTCGCATCGATGTGGCCTATTTCGACCAACTGCGCCATCAACTGGATCTGGAAAAGACCGTGATCGACAACGTCGCCGAAGGTCGCGACTTTATCGATATCGACGGTCAGAGCCGTCACGTATTGAGCTACCTCGGCGACTTCCTGTTCAGTCCGCAGCGTGCCCGCACGCCGGTCAAGGCGTTGTCGGGTGGTGAGCGTGCGCGTCTGTTGCTGGCCAAGTTGTTCAGCAAGCCGGCTAACCTGCTGGTGCTCGACGAACCGACCAACGACCTCGACGTGGAAACCCTCGAACTGCTGGAAGAGGTCTTGCTGACCTTCAACGGCACCGTGCTGATGGTCAGCCACGACCGGGCATTCCTCGACAACGTGGTCACCAGCACCCTGGTCTTTGAAGGTGAAGGCAAGGTTCGTGAATACGTCGGTGGTTATCAGGACTGGCTGCGTCAGGGCGGCTCGCCGCGCCTGTTGGGCGTGACTGAGAGTAAGTCCGGCAAGGCCGACCTGAACTCTGCGGTCGTCACCGCCGCACCTGCGCCAGTGGCTGCTCAAGAAGCGCCAGCGGCCAAGAAAAAGCTCAGCTACAAGCTGCAGCGTGAGCTGGAAGCGCTGCCGGGCGATATCGATAACAAGGAACAACAGATCGCCGCTGTGCAAGCCGACATGGCTGATGCGGGTTTCTATCAGCGTCCTGCTGCCGAAACCGCCAAGGTCATCGCGCAGCTTGAGCAGTTGCAAGCGGAACTCGATGTACTTGTCGAGCGCTGGGCCGAGCTGGATGCCTGATTGATCCGTTGCTGATGTAAAAAAAGCCCGGCCTCACCGATGTGAGTGCCGGGCTTTTCGTAGGAGGTGTCAGCAGAGGTGTCAGCTTTTGATCAGGCGCACCGCCAGTACATCGCAAGGCGCACCATGCAGCACGTCATTGGCGGTGGAGCCCAGCAGCAGTGCGAGACCGTGTCGGCCATGGCTGCCGACGACGATCAGGTCGCACTCCTGTTCCTTGGCCATATGATGGATTTCCTGGCGTGGTTGGCCATAGGTCAGGTGGCTGTATTCCTTGGAGAGCTCAGGGTACTTGTTGATCAGGCGCTCAAGGCGCTCCTTGGCCTGATCGAATTGCTGTTGCTGCAACTGCGACAGGTCCATCGGCACGTCACCACCAAAGGCCATGGCCATCGGTTCGACAATGTGAACCAGGGACAATTTGGCACCGCTGCCGACCGATAACTCTCGAGCGCGGTGAATCACAGGATCGCACTCTTCGGTTAGATCTACGGCGACCAGAATATGGTGGTAGGGCATGAGGTGCTCCTCCTGAGGATTGCGATAACGGTAAGTATGGCTGGTTTCAAGCAGATTGGTCCCGACAGGGATCAATCAGCCCATCAAGAATCGGGAGTACAGATATGACGGTCTGGATAGTGGTGTCAATCCTCGCAGTGGTGCTGAGCCCGTTGGCGTGGCTGCGGCCTTCGCGTAAGCAGGGTGGGCAGATGGCGTTGCGCATGGAGGCGCGACGTATGGGGCTGGCCATGCAGCTGGCGCCGCAGGAGTGGCCACATTGGCTGGAGCCAGAGCCGCCCAGCCCGTGCGCGCAATATCATCGTCCGCGGCGGGGCAATCAGCCGGCGTGCTGGATTTACTGGCAAAGTGCGCCCGGCGTGTGGGTCAATCAATGGCGAGAAGTTTGTCAGGATGAGTCGTTGCTGATTCATTTCCGGAAGTTGCCAGCCAACGTCTACAAGATCGAGGCTGACAAGCAAATGATCACTTTGTATTGGGGGGAGCGGGGCGAGGCCAGTGTTTTAAATGAGATCGATGCAGTGCTGAAGGCATTTGCCTGAAACGCACACAGGCAAAAAAAGCCCGACATCTTCATCGGGCCGGAGTTGGCCAGGCAGGCCGGTAATTCGCTAATTCGTCACGCTATCTCAGGCGTGGCGCTGATCTTGCGCTTGGCGTTCGCCATAAGTGCTTCTATTTTTCGTTTGCCGTCCCCGACGAGCGTAGCTGTGTATTTCCAGTTGCGCCGGTAATTAGGGCGACGTTTCTAAATATTGATTCTATGAATAGCTGCACATGCATCCGCGTGTTGCAGGTCTTCGTGGTACGGATATGACCGCAAAGTCGAGTGACAACCCGCATTTTGGGCGATTGACAATTGTCGGAAATTCCGTGAAGGTGGCGTACCCAAATCAAACGGGCGTATGAATTGAGCGTTTGTATTACAGACTGCTCCTACAGAATCCCGACTATCGCGTTGGCGGGTGTGCCTGGTGGAATGGCGTAGCATCGACGGTAAACGTCCATGCTGCGCCTGAACGTCAGCGTCCGACGTGTACTGTTCAGCTTCCATATCGTGGAGATCAGTTGATGATTTACGAAGGTAAAGCCATCACGGTTAAGGCTCTTGAAAGTGGCATCGTCGAATTGAAATTCGACCTCAAGGGTGAGTCCGTCAACAAGTTCAACCGTCTAACCCTGAACGAATTGCGTCAGGCCGTAGACACCATCAAGGCAGATGCTTCGATCAAGGGTGTGATCGTCAGCAGTGGCAAGGACGTGTTTATCGTCGGCGCCGACATCACCGAATTCGTCGACAACTTCAAGCTGCCGGATGCAGAGCTGGTTGCTGGCAACCTCGAAGCCAACAAGATTTTCAGCGATTTCGAAGACCTCAACGTTCCAACCGTAGCCGTGATCAACGGCATCGCTTTGGGTGGCGGTCTGGAAATGTGCCTGGCAGCGGACTACCGCGTCATGTCCACCAAGGCCAAGATCGGTCTGCCGGAAGTCAAGCTGGGCATCTACCCAGGCTTCGGCGGTACTGTTCGCCTGCCGCGCATCATCGGTGCCGACAACGCCATCGAGTGGATTGCCGCCGGCAAGGAAAACCGTCCGGAAGACGCGCTGAAAGTCGGCGCAGTCGATGCGGTGGTTGCTCCAGAGAAGCTGCAGGAAGCAGCCCTGGAACTGATCAAGCGCGCCATTTCCGGCGAGTTCGATTACAAGGCCAAGCGTCAGCCTAAGCTGGAAAAGCTCAAGCTGAACGCTATCGAGCAGATGATGGCGTTCGAAACCGCCAAAGGTTTCGTGGCAGGTCAAGCGGGTCCGAACTACCCGGCGCCGGTCGAAGCGATCAAGACGATCCAGAAAGCCGCGAACTTCGGTCGCGACAAGGCTCTGGAAGTTGAAGCTGCCGGTTTCGTCAAACTGGCCAAGACCTCTGCTGCGCAGTGCTTGATCGGTCTGTTCCTGAACGATCAGGAACTGAAGAAAAAAGCCAAGGCCTACGACGAAATTGCCAAAGACGTGAAACAGGCAGCCGTACTCGGCGCCGGTATCATGGGGGGCGGCATCGCTTATCAGTCGGCGTCCAAAGGTACGCCGATCCTGATGAAGGACATCAACGAGCACGGTATCGAGCAGGGTCTGGCTGAAGCCGCGAAACTGCTGGTTGGCCGCGTTGATAAAGGCCGCATGACCGCAGCCAAAATGGCCGAAGTGCTCAACGGCATTCGTCCAACCCTGTCCTACGGTGACTTCGGTCACGTCGACCTGGTGGTCGAAGCGGTTGTCGAGAATCCTAAGGTCAAGCAAGCGGTATTGGCCGAAGTCGAAGACAAGGTCAAAGAGGACACCATCCTCGCGTCGAACACCTCGACCATTTCCATCAGCCTGTTGGCCAAGGCCCTCAAGCGTCCGGAAAATTTCGTCGGCATGCACTTCTTCAACCCGGTGCACATGATGCCGCTGGTTGAAGTCATTCGTGGCGAGAAGTCCAGCGAGCTGGCTGTTGCCACCACCGTTGCCTACGCCAAGAAAATGGGCAAGAACCCGATCGTCGTCAACGACTGCCCGGGCTTTCTGGTCAACCGTGTACTGTTCCCGTACTTCGGTGGTTTCGCCAAGTTGGTCAGCGCCGGTGTGGACTTCGTCCGTATCGACAAGATCATGGAGAAGTTCGGCTGGCCAATGGGCCCGGCATACCTGATGGACGTGGTCGGCATCGACACCGGTCACCACGGTCGTGACGTGATGGCTGAAGGCTTCCCGGACCGCATGAAAGACGACCGTCGTTCGGCTGTTGACGTGCTCTACGAAGCCAAGCGCCTGGGCCAGAAGAACGGCAAGGGCTTCTACGCCTATGAGACCGACAAGCGCGGCAAGCAGAAGAAAGTAGCCGATCCATCGGTACTCGAAGTGCTCAAGCCAATCGTCTTCGAACAGCGTGAAGTGACCGACGAAGACATCATCAACTGGATGATGATCCCGCTGTGCCTGGAAACCGTGCGTTGCCTGGAAGACGGCATCGTCGAAACCGCTGCCGAAGCCGACATGGGCCTGGTCTACGGTATTGGTTTCCCTCCATTCCGTGGCGGTGCACTGCGCTACATCGACTCGATCGGTGTTGCAGAGTTCGTTGCCCTGGCTGACCAGTACGCTGATTTGGGCGCGCTGTACCACCCGACCGCGAAGCTGCGCGAGATGGCCAAAAACGGCCAGAGCTTCTTCGGTTAAGCGCCTCCAGGGAGAAATGAAAACGTCGCGAGCGAAGGCAAGACAAGGCAAAAACAGGCGAGGACGCGGAGTTTACAAGTTGTAAATGAGCAGTCCGAGCCTGTTTTTAACGCAGTATTGCCAAGCGCAGCAGTTTTCAGTCTCCCTGACCTACTAGAGCGAGAGTGATATTTATGAGCTTGAATCCTAGAGACGTCGTGATTGTCGACTTCGGTCGTACTCCGATGGGCCGCTCCAAGGGCGGCATGCACCGCAACACCCGCGCCGAAGACA
Source organism: Pseudomonas frederiksbergensis (assembly GCF_001874645.1). NCBI lineage: Bacteria > Pseudomonadati > Pseudomonadota > Gammaproteobacteria > Pseudomonadales > Pseudomonadaceae > Pseudomonas > Pseudomonas frederiksbergensis. Next base: position 894,156 of record NZ_CP017886.1, on the reverse strand, counting down.
TGTCGGCGCACCTGATCAGTAAATTGCTGGAACGCAACGTCAAGGTTGACCCGAGCGAAGTCGAAGACGTGATCTGGGGCTGTGTGAACCAGACCCTGGAGCAGGGCTGGAACATTGCCCGCATGGCGTCCTTGATGACTCAGATCCCGCACACCGCTGCCGGCCAGACCGTCAGCCGTCTGTGTGGCTCGTCGATGAGTGCATTGCACACCGCAGCCCAAGCGATCATGACCGGTAATGGTGACGTGTTCGTGGTTGGCGGCGTCGAGCATATGGGTCACGTCAGCATGATGCACGGTGTCGATCCGAACCCGCACATGTCGCTGTACGCGGCGAAAGCCTCGGGCATGATGGGTTTGACCGCAGAAATGCTCGGCAAGATGCACGGCATTACCCGTGAGCAGCAGGATGCCTTCGGCGTGCGCTCCCACCAGCTCGCCCATAAAGCGACGGTGGAAGGCAAGTTCAAGGACGAAATCATCCCGATGCAGGGTTACGACGAGAACGGTTTCCTGAAACTGTTCGACTACGACGAAACCATCCGTCCGGAAACCACCCTGGAGAGCCTGGCGGCGTTGAAGCCAGCGTTCAATCCAAAGGGCGGCACCGTGACAGCCGGTACTTCGTCGCAGATCACCGATGGTGCTTCGTGCATGATTGTGATGTCGGCGCAGCGTGCACAGGACCTGGGTATCCAGCCGATGGCGGTGATCCGTTCGATGGCAGTGGCAGGTGTGGACCCGGCGATCATGGGCTATGGTCCAGTACCGGCGACACAGAAAGCACTGAAGCGTGCAGGTCTGGGTATTGCCGATATCGACTTCTTCGAACTCAACGAAGCTTTCGCTGCACAGGCCCTGCCGGTGCTGAAAGATTTGAAAGTGCTCGACAAGATGAACGAGAAGGTTAACCTGCACGGTGGCGCGATCGCCCTGGGCCACCCATTCGGTTGCTCCGGTGCACGTATCTCCGGCACGCTGCTCAATGTAATGAAGCAGAATGGCGGCACCTTCGGTGTATCGACCATGTGCATTGGCCTCGGCCAGGGCATTGCCACCGTCTTCGAACGCGTTTAAGCGATTCGTCGACGGAAGCCGGGGCCCAGTGCCCCGGTTTTTGTTTTTCTGAAGATTTTTTTTGTTTTTTATTTCAAGTGATTTGAGTGAGGGCCAAACCATGCCGATACAACCTGGGCTCTACCAGCATTACAAAGGTCCGCAGTACCGGGTATTCAGTGTTGCGCGGCACTCCGAGACCGAAGAAGAAGTGGTCTTCTACCAAGCCCTGTATGGCGATTACGGCTTTTGGGTACGTCCCTTGAGCATGTTCCTGGAGTCGGTCGAAGTTGACGGCGAACAGGTCCCACGCTTTGCTTTGGTGCAGGCCGAGCTGAGCCTTTTTTCAAGGCCATAAGCCGAGTGCGCGCAGAACCCTGCGCTTGACCTCACCTTGTTGCCACTATATATAGCGGTGCCGCGTCAGGCGCCAACCGCCTTTCACTTCTAGAATTCAGGAATTTTCTGATCCATGGGCAAATCGCTGGTCATTGTGGAATCCCCGGCTAAGGCCAAGACCATCAACAAGTATCTGGGTAACCAATACGTGGTGAAGTCGAGTATCGGCCATATCCGAGACCTGCCCACCAGCGGTTCGGCTAGCGCCAGCAAAGAGCCTGCTGCCAAGCGTGGCAAGGCTGCTGTTGGTGAAGCACCGGTGCTGTCGCCTAAAGAAAAGGCGCGTAAGCAACTGGTCTCGCGCATGGGTGTCGATCCCGATCATGGCTGGAAAGCCAAGTACGAGATCCTCCCGGGCAAGGAAAAGGTCATCGAAGAGCTGCGCCGGCTCGCCAAGGATGCTGACACCATCTATCTCGCAACCGACTTGGATCGCGAGGGGGAAGCCATTGCCTGGCACCTGCGCGAAGCCATCGGTGGTGACGACAGCCGCTACAAGCGCGTGGTGTTCAACGAAATCACCAAGAAGGCGATTCAGGAAGCCTTCTCCCAGCCAGGCGAGCTGGACATCGATCGGGTCAACGCTCAGCAGGCGCGTCGTTTTCTCGACCGAGTGGTGGGTTACATGGTTTCGCCGCTACTGTGGGCCAAGATCGCTCGCGGTCTGTCTGCCGGTCGTGTGCAATCGGTAGCCGTCAAGCTGGTGGTGGAGCGTGAGCGCGAGATTCGTGCGTTCAACCCGGAAGAGTACTGGGACGTTCACGCTGACCTTGGCACTGCCAAGGGCGCCAATGTGCGTTTTGAAGTGGCCCGTGAAAACGGCGAAGCCTTCAAGCCGCTCAACGAGGCCCAGGCCATGGCTGCGCTGGAGAAGCTCAAGGCTTCCAGCTACACCATCGCCAAGCGCGAAGACAAACCGACCAGCAGCAAAGCGTCGGCCCCCTTCATCACTTCCACGCTGCAACAGGCTGCCAGTAACCGCCTGGGCTTCGGCGTAAAGAAAACCATGATGATGGCCCAGCGTTTGTATGAAGCCGGTTACATCACCTATATGCGTACCGACTCGACCAATCTTTCGGCTGATGCCGTGGCGATGGCGCGTACTTACATTGACGGCGAGTTCGGCGGCAAATACCTGCCGGAAACACCGAACGTCTACAGTAGCAAGGAAGGTGCGCAAGAGGCTCACGAAGCGATTCGTCCTTCTGACGTGAATACCGATCCAAGCAAGCTGTCGGGTATGGAGCGTGACGCTGAGCGTCTCTACGAGCTGATCTGGCGCCAATTCGTCGCTTGCCAGATGCTGCCGGCAAAATACCTGTCGACCACCGTCAGCGTCGCAGCTGCCGGCTTCGAGCTGCGTGCCAAGGGCCGCATCCTGAAGTTCGACGGTTACACCCGCGTCATGCCGCAAATGGCCAAGCCTGGTGACGACGATGTGCTGCCGGACATGGCGCAGGGCGATGTGCTGAAGCTGATCAAGCTCGACCCGAGCCAGCACTTCACCAAGCCGCCGGCACGTTACTCGGAAGCCAGCCTGGTTAAAGAAATGGAAAAGCGCGGTATCGGTCGCCCTTCGACCTACGCGGCGATCATTTCGACCATCCAGGACCGCGGCTACGTCGCACTGCACAACCGTCGTTTCTACTCGGAAAAGATGGGCGACATCGTCACCGAGCGTCTGTCCGAAAGCTTCTCGAACCTGATGGACTACGGCTTCACCGCCGGCATGGAAGAGAACCTCGATGACGTCGCCCAGGGCGAACGTGACTGGAAAAACGTGCTCGACGAGTTCTACGGCGACTTCAAGAAGAAACTCGAAGTGGCCGAGAACGCAGAAAACGGCATGCGTGCCAACCAGCCGGTCATGACCGACATCCCGTGCCTGACGTGTGGTCGTCCGATGCAGATTCGCACCGCATCGACCGGCGTGTTCCTCGGTTGCTCGGGCTACAGCCTGCCGCCAAAAGAACGCTGCAAAGCTACCGTCAACCTGGTGCCGGGCGATGAAATCGCTGCGGACGATGAGGGTGAGTCGGAGTCTTTGGTGCTGCGTGGCAAGCATCGTTGCCCGATCTGCAGTACCGCGATGGACGCTTACTTGCTGGATGAGAAGCGCAAACTGCACATCTGCGGCAACAACCCTGATTGCGCAGGCTACGAGATCGAAGAAGGCAGCTATCGCATCAAGGGCTACGAAGGTCCGAGCCTGGAGTGCGACAAATGCGGCAGCGAAATGCAGCTGAAGACGGGTCGTTTCGGCAAGTTCTTCGGGTGCACCAACGCGACCTGCAAGAACACCCGCAAACTGCTGAAGAGCGGTGACGCGGCGCCGCCGAAGATGGATCCGGTGAAGATGCCAGAGCTCAAGTGCGAGAAGGTCAACGACACCTACATTCTGCGTGACGGTGCTTCTGGCCTGTTCCTGGCGGCGAGCCAGTTCCCGAAAAACCGCGAGACCCGTGCTCCGCTGGTGATCGAGATCGTGCCGCACAAGGATGAGATCGATCCGAAGTACCACTTCCTCTGCGAAGCACCAAAAAAGGACCCGGATGGTCTCCCAGCGGTGATCCGCTACAGCCGCAAGACCAAGGAGCAGTATGTGCAGACCGAGGTCGAAGGCAAGCCTACCGGTTGGAAGGCGTTCTACGACGGTGGCAAGTGGGTGGTTGAAGACAAGCGCGTAGCCAAGTAAACGGGCAATGCGATGCAAAAGGCCGCATGCGAACCCTCGGGTTTTCATGCGGCCTTTGTTTTTGGCTTGCACTGGGCTTGTCTGATCCATGACACTGTCAGGCCTGCATCACGCGTCTTATTTCGTTGTGGAGACTGCCGTCATGGCCTTTGAGCTCTATACCCGTACCAATCAGAAAATTTACTTCGCCGGTCTGTCGCTTGAGGCGTTGGCCCGAGCGGAGGAGGGGCGGGCGATGAACTCCCTGGCGTTGATCCAGGCAGGGCGTGAGTCAGCGTTGTTTCATTTATACGGCGCGCTGCTGGGTTTGTGCCATGAGATTGCCGGTTTCTACCGTTTGCCTCAGGCCAATGCGCCGAGAGCAGAATTGCTGCTGACCCGTGAAGTACTTGAAGCCATCGCTATTCCAGAGATGGCGGAGATGGTCGAGTTGGCGAACAATCCTGAAACCTGGCTGGCAAAGCTTCTGGCTGCCCATGCCGCGCTGTTTCAGCCACCACGCGTGCCGCACAAACCCAAAGGCGATGTGACGCGGCCGTTGATCATGGCGGTTAACCTGGACGAAGAAGAGACGCCTCAAGCGTTGAGTCGAGAAGAGCTGGAAAGCTGGCGCCAGAACCTCAAAGACTTGGCGATTCGGTTTCGCGAAGGGTTGAATGAGTGCTGAATCTCTGTACTGAACGCTGAGCGTTCAGCGATGGTCATGAATCAGGGATGATCTTCAGTATTGGTTTCGGTGACGTGCAGCCGGTCAAGATCCCGAGCGAAGCTGTGCTGATGACTATATAATCCCCGCCTTTCGTGGAGAACAGACCTTTATGCCAACGTCCTTTCTAGAAATTGTCGAGCTGCCAGACGGTCGTATTGAGCTGCGCAGAGCTGAGGATGAGGGTTCTCTGGTGACTTTGAACTTCTCTGAAGACGCCAAAGCGTTCCTGCAGGGCCAGCACGTTGAAGTCGCCAAGGCGATGTTGAGCGTGGGTGTGCAGATGGCTGGGCGCTTGGTTGAAGGCGAATTCGACAAAGAAGAAGGGCCGCGGATTCTTCATTGATTCCGTTCGACGTCTTTTCGTAAGGCATCATTTCACATCAGCGTTACAGATTGGCTTCTCTGTTCTGGAGAAGCCCTGCGCTTTTCAAGTGTACAGTGCGTATCACTTAACCCAGCCGAATATTCAGACTTTGAGCATCCCCGGTACGGGCGGCGCTGATCAGCTGTTGGCGCACGCTGGAGCTCAACGGGTTCAGCCAACTCACAACGGTGTGGCTGCGGCCCAGGCGCAAGGCTTCGCAAGCAAGTTGCTGGGCGCTTTGTGTTCCCCGTGGTTGCAGCAGCAGAATGCGTTCGCGGTTCAGGCCGGCATCTCGCAGCCAGGCTTGAGTCAGGCTGGCAGGCGGAGCGATCAGCGTCAGCCAGCGAGCGTCCTTGTCCTGGCTCAACTCTCTGAGGATGGGGGCTAGAAGGTTCAGGCAGTTCCCAGCCGCACCACGCAATGACAGCTCACTGAACGCTTCGGGTTCGGCGCTCCAGGGCGACTCAACCACGTCTTTGAGAATCGGCGCCAGCGGCTGAGCCATGAACGCTTCGAACAGCGGAAGTTGTGTGTGCTGTGGTGTGTGAGGGAACTGCATAACGCCTCCTTTAGCGGCGAATGACGCCGACACTCAAGCCTTCGATCACCAGGTCCTGATCTTTCAGGTTCACTTCGATCGGGGCAAACTCGGGGTTTTCGGCAATCAACCAGACCTTGCTGCCGTCGCGCTTGAAGCGCTTGACGGTCACTTCGTCACCGATCCGCGCAACTACGATCTGGCCGTTACGGGCCTCACGCGTGGTGTGCACGGCGAGTAGGTCGCCGTCGAAAATCCCCACGTCCTTCATGCTCATGCCGTGAACGCGCAACAAATAGTCGGCGCGTGGATGGAAGAAGGAAGGATTGATGTTGCAGGACTCTTCGATGTGCTGTTGGGCGAGAATCGGAGCGCCAGCAGCAACCCGGCCAATGATGGGCAGGGTAGACTCGTCGGCCTTGGCTTCGAAGCCCGGGATGCGAATGCCGCGTGAGGCGCCGGGCGTCATTTCGATTGCACCCTTGCGCGCCAGTGCCTTGAGGTGTTCTTCAGCAGCATTGGGCGACTTGAAGCCAAGCTCCAGGGCGATTTCCGCGCGGGTCGGCGGATAGCCGTTGTCTTCGAGGCAACGTTTGATAAAAGCCAGAATCTCAGCTTGGCGTGGCGTCAGTTTTAGCATGTCGATCGCTCTGTCTTTTTATACAGTGACTGGGATTATATACAGTGAAGTGGTCTTGGCAATCCTCCTTTTTTATCCGGCCGCTGGACGGTCGGTTTACAGGTCGTCAGCTTGCTGCCTGTAGGACTGGCTACAGCCCCCGACTTATATGGTTAAATAGCTGACCGACCGTTCGCAAAACGAACTGGCAGACTTGACAAGGCCCAGGCTGAAACGTATGTTTCAAACAAGTGTTTGTCAGGCGGAGTAGCCATGGCCCAGTCGGAAACCGTTGAACGCATTCTTGATGCTGCCGAGCAGTTGTTCGCGGAAAAAGGTTTTGCCGAAACTTCATTGCGGCTGATCACCAGCAAGGCTGGGGTCAATCTTGCGGCGGTGAATTATCATTTCGGCTCAAAGAAGGCCTTGATTCAAGCCGTCTTCTCGCGTTTTCTCGGGCCTTTCTGCATCAGCCTCGATCGTGAGCTGGAGCGCCGTCAGGCCAAGCCGGACAATAAGCCGAGCCTCGAAGAGCTGCTGGAGATCCTCGTTGAACAAGCCCTTGTGGTGCAGCCACGCAGCGGCAATGATTTGTCTATCTTCATGCGCCTGTTGGGGTTGGCATTCAGCCAGAGCCAGGGGCACTTGCGTCGTTACCTGGAAGACATGTACGGCAAGGTGTTCCGTCGTTACATGATGCTGGTCAATGAAGCCGCACCGCGTATTCCACCTATCGAACTGTTCTGGCGCGTGCACTTCATGCTCGGCGCAGCGGCGTTCAGCATGTCAGGGATCAAAGCCTTGCGTGCCATTGCCGAGACCGATTTCGGGGTGAACACCTCGATCGAGCAGGTGATGCGTTTGATGGTGCCGTTCCTGGCCGCTGGAATGCGCGCAGAAACCGGCGTCACCGACGATGCCATGGCGTCGGCCCAGTTGCGTCCTCGGAGCAAATCGGCACCCGTGGCCGCCAAGGTTTAACCGCGCACGGGTGGGCGCGGCAGCTTACATCCGCTAAGCTAGCCGCCCATGCCGACTCTCGTTTCAGACCCGCTCCATTTCTCCCTTGCCGACCACGTTCCGCCGGGCATCTCCCTTGGCGGCGAAGTCGTGTGTCTGCGCCGAGCCGGGCTCTTCAAAGATGCGCCGCGCGCGCTTTTCGTTATCAAGGAATTTTTATGACTGCTGGCCTGCAAGGCTCGTTGATGGTGGACGTCGCCGGTACCTGGCTGACGGCCGAAGATCGCCAACTGTTGCGTCAGCCCGAAGTGGGTGGCCTGATCATTTTTGCACGCAATATCGAACATCCGCGTCAGGTCCGTGAGTTGAGTGCGTCGATTCGTGCGGTGCGGCCAGACTTGCTGTTGGCAGTGGACCAGGAGGGCGGTCGGGTGCAGCGTCTGCGTCAGGGCTTCGTGCGTCTGCCAGCCATGCGCGCGATTGCTGACAACCCGAACGCCGAATACCTGGCCGAGCAGTGTGGCTGGATCATGGCGACCGAAGTGCTGGCCGTCGGCCTCGACCTGAGCTTCGCCCCGGTGCTGGACCTCGACTACCAGCGCAGTGCCGTGGTCGGTACCCGTTCGTTCGAAGGTGATCCAGAGCGCGCGGCCTTGCTGGCAGGGGCGTTCATTCGCGGCATGAACAGCGCCGGCATGGCGGCTACCGGCAAGCACTTCCCTGGTCACGGCTGGGCGGAGGCGGATTCGCACGTTGCGATTCCGAATGACGAGCGCAGTCTTGAGGAAATCCGCGCCAAGGACCTCGTGCCGTTCGCGCGCTTGAGCAAACAACTGGCGGCCGTGATGCCTGCTCACGTGATCTATCCGCACGTTGACTCGCAGCCGGCCGGCTTCTCGCGCCGCTGGTTGCAGGACATCCTGCGCGGCGAGTTGCAGTTTGACGGGGTGATCTTCAGCGATGATCTGTCGATGGCCGGCGCCCATGTGGTGGGTGACGCGGCCAGTCGAATCGAGGCAGCACTGTCTGCCGGTTGCGATATGGGCCTGGTCTGTAATGATCGCGCGGCTGCCGAGCTGGCCCTGAGTGCGGCTCAGCGTTTGAAGGTCAAGCCGTCTGCACGTATCGCAAAGATGCGAAGCCAGTCGTTCGCCAGTACCGATTACCGGCAGGATCCGCGCTGGCTTACCGCCCTTGGCGCGCTCAAAGATGCCCAACTGATTGATTAAGGACTTTTTGCAATGACGGTTTACGCGATTATCGGTGGCACCGGTCTGACCCAGCTCGAAGGTTTGAGCATTCGCCAGTCATTGGCTCTGGACACGCCGTACGGTGCGCCGTCGGCCGAGATCCAAGTCGGTGAGTACGCCGGGCGTGAAGTGCTGTTTCTCGCTCGTCACGGCCATCCGCACCGTTTTCCGCCGCATCAGGTGAATTACCGGGCCAACCTGTGGGCGCTGAAGCAGGCGGGCGCGGAGGCCATTCTGGCGGTCAACGCGGTCGGTGGGATTCATGCCGCCATGGGCACAGGACATTTCTGTGTGCCACATCAGTTGATCGATTACACCAGCGGTCGCCAGCATACCTATTTTGCCGATGATCTGGAGCAGGTCACCCACATCGATTTCAGCTATCCCTACAGCGAACCATTGCGTGAGCAGTTGATTGCCGCGTTGGCAGCTGAAGGCTGCGCTTACAGCAGCCACGGTGTGTATGCCTGCACGCAGGGGCCGCGTCTGGAAACCGTTGCCGAGATCGCCCGTCTGGAACGTGACGGTTGCGATATCGTCGGCATGACCGGTATGCCGGAAGCCGCATTGGCCCGTGAGCTGGAACTGGATTACGCCTGCCTGGCGCTGGTGGTGAATCCGGCAGCGGGCAAATCGACGGCGGTGATTACCATGGCCGAGATCGAACAGGCGCTGCATGACGGGATGGGCAAGGTGAAGTCGACATTGGCGCGGGTGTTGGCAGCGAATATCTGATTTTGTAGGAGCTGGCGAAGGCTCGGGCCGCGTTCGGACGATCTTTTGATCTTCAGCGCTCGCAAGAGCGCTAAAAGATCGCAGCCTGCGGCAGCTCCTACATTGGACCGCGTTCCGGTTTATAGGCTTAGCGTTTGCCTTGTTTGTCCGGTAGCGGCGCAAACAACGCTTCAATATCGTCGCTCTGCAGCTTCCAGTCCCCGGTCGTGCGCCCATCCAGTACGCCGGCCGCCAGGTCGGATTTTTCCTTCTGCAAATGCTGGATTTTCTCTTCGACGGTCCCGCGAGCAATCATCTTGTAGACGAACACCGGCTTCTCTTGGCCGATCCGGTAAGCGCGGTCGGTGGCCTGGTTTTCTGTCGCCGGGTTCCACCACGGGTCGTAGTGAATCACCGTGTCGGCTTCCGTCAGGTTAAGGCCAACGCCGCCCGCTTTCAGGCTGATCAGAAAGATCTGGCGCTTTCCGCTCTGGAAGTCTTTCACGGGAGTGCGTCGATCGCGGGTTTGCCCGGTCAATAGTGCGTAAGCAATACCGCGTTTATTCAGCTCATCTTCGATCAGGGACAGCATCGAGGTGAACTGTGAAAATAGCAGGATTTTGCGGCCTTCTTCGAACAGTTCCTCAAGCATGTCCATCAGGCTGTCGAGCTTGCCCGAGGTGCTGCCGCGAGTGGGCAGGGCGGCCTCATTGACCAGGCGCAGATCGCAGCACACCTGACGTAGCTTGAGCAGCGCCTCAAGAATGATGATCTGGCTACGCGCCACGCCTTTGCGGGTGATTTCGTCGCGGACTTTCTTGTCCATGGCCAGGCGCATGGTTTCATAAACGTCACGCTGCGCTTCGTTAAGCTCGACCCAGTGGACAATCTCGGTTTTTGGCGGCAACTCAGTGGCGACCTGTTCCTTGGTTCGGCGCAACAGAAACGGTTTGATCCGACCGTTCAGGTGTTGCAGTCGTACGTCGCTGGCACGTTTTTCGATTGGCACGCGGTAATCACGATTGAAGCTTTTCACGTCGCCCAGCCAACCGGGCAGCAGGAAGTGAAACAGCGACCACAGCTCACCCAAGTGATTTTCCAGCGGTGTGCCGCTCAGGCACAGGCGCTGCCGGGCATTGAGCATTCGCGCTGCATGAGCGGCCTTGCTGTTGGGGTTCTTGATGTATTGCGCTTCGTCGAGCACCAGCATGTGCAATGGTTGCGCCGCCAGGCGTTCGACATCCTTGGGCAGCAGCGCGTAGGTGGTGAGAATCAGGTCGTACTCGGCCAAATGCTCAAAGTGTTTTTTACGTCCGGCGCCATACAGCGCCAGTACTTTGAGCTGCGGGGCAAAGTGCGCCGCTTCGTCGAGCCAGTTGGGAATCAGGCTGGTGGGCATGACCACTATGCTCGGCCGGTCGAGGCGTCCGGCGTTTTTCTCGGTCAGCACATGCGCCAGGGTCTGTAGGGTTTTGCCTAGACCCATGTCGTCCGCAAGAATGCCGCCGACTTCCAGTTGCCGCAGCGACTGCATCCAGCTCAAGCCTTCAAGCTGATAAGGCCGTAATGTGGCGTTCAGCCCTTCGGGCGCCTCGGCTGCGTAGTCCTTGATGTCACGCAGGCGCTGGGCGAAGGTGCGGATGTGCTCGCCACCTTCCCAGAGCAGGGGCATATCTTCCAGCGGATTCAGGCGGGTGGCGTCGGCGCTGCTCAGGCGCAACCTGGTTTCGCCGGGCTCTTGCAGGTAAAACTCGCCAAGGGTCGCCAGCACCGGTTTCAAACGACCGAACGGCAGCGCGACCTGCAACGGGCCGTATTCGGAGTTCGGACGGTGCGGGATGCTCACCAGAATCAACTCGTCGTCGCGGCGCTTGGCCAGGCGTTCCGGATTGAGGATTTCGGTATGCGAGCGCATCAGGTTCAGCAGGATTGGCAGCAGACTGAGGCGCTCGCCATTGACGATAATCCCCAGTTCCAGATCAAACCAGTCGCGTTCCGGCGCCTCTTCGACCGTGGCGTACCAGTCATCGACCGCCGTCAGGTCAAAGCCGAAGTCTTCGTCAATTTGCAGCTCCCAGCCTTGGGTGCGCAACGTGGGCAGCTCATTGAGGGTGAAGGTCAGCCAGGCGCTGTCGTTGACCATCTCATAGAGTTCGCCGGCGCTTTCCGGCAAGGCTTTGCTTTGCCTCGTCGCGACCTTGAATCCAAGGATTCGCAACTGTTCCCGGTAGGCCTTTTCGACGTCCGGCTGGCGTTTGATCCGCAGCGTTTGCTGTTCCTGTCGGATCAGGATGTCGGTATTTTTCTGCCCGCTGACGTATTCATCCAAATAGCTGAAGGACAGCGCGGCACGGTGCTGGATGTAGCGCTGCATTTTGCCGTTGCGCGGTTCAAAGGCGCTGAACTCGATGCTTGCCAACCACAGGCGCGGCACCGGTTGTACGTTATCCACCCACTGTTGCGGCAAAGGCGCGGGCGTGCGGTTTTCGAGGACGGCCTGAAGCTTTTCCAGCAGCTCGGCGTCTTTGGCTGCGGCTGGGTACTCAAGGGTTTCCTGGACTTTGAGCAGCACCGCAGCGCAATGCTTGCAGTTCACGCGTACCGGGCAGCTGCACGTTGCATCAACCAATAACAGCGTGCCTTTGGCGGATTCGCGCAGCGTAATGGTCTGACGGTAAACATTGCCGCCAGAGCCTTCGCAACTGGCGGTGACGGTGCTGTCGCCGGCCTCGACGATCCTGGCGCGATTTTCCAGTGCGTAGCGGCGGCCACGCTCCAGGCTTTGTTCCTTGAATCGGCTGACCCAGGAAGGGGCCAGGGGTTTGCTCAGGCTCGGGGGCATAGGGACTTCGATCAGTCCGGGAGAACGTCGGGTACTGGTGGACGCGCAGTTGCAGTGAGCGAGGTGATCTTGATCATCAGAGCCAGGTGGCCGTTGTCGAGGTAGTTGAGCTGACCGTTCTTGGTGTGGCTCTCCTGCTTCAGTCGTTCGCTGGCAGTGACCCGGCCATTGGCGTCGAACTGGTTGACCCAGAAGTTCGCGTCGACGTCGGTGAAGCGGCCGAGTTTCAGGTTCAGCGTGCCTTCGATCGGGAACTGGCCGTACTGCTCCCGGCCGTCGCTGATCGAGACTTTGCTCTCGACGTCACCGAGGCTCTGTTGCCAGGCCTTGTGCAACAGCACTGTGTAATCGCTGCTGGCGCGCAGTTTTTCAGCCTCGGCGTTGAGGCTTGGTGTGCGCAGGCTGTCGGCGGTCACTGGCTGTGCGCCAGCGGCCCAGTCTTCCGGCGCGGAGCGGCTGACAATGGCCGGTACGGCGTTCTGGCGGACCAGGATCATTTCAACCTGATACAAGCTGTCGGCAAACGCCGTCGGGGCGACGAGGGTCAACAACAGGGTCAACAACAGGGTCAATGAGCGAAACAGGCGCATGTGGCGTCCTTCAAGCAGTTTTTGGAGTAAGGCGCTCAAACAGCGCCTCCACTGTATTAAAGCGCTCTTCCGGGCGCTCCATCGGCACCATGAATTTGAACATCGTGGCGCCTTCGAATTTGTAGCGGTTGGGTTGGCCCTGGATCAGCTTGATCAGCACCAGCGGATCGACCGGCGTTTGCGCGTCGAACTCGATACGACCGCCTTGCGGACCGCCATCGACTTTCTTGATCCCCAGTTGCTCGGCCTGCAGTTTCAGCAAGGTCATGCGCACCAGGTTCTTGGTCGGTTCGGGCAGCAGGCCGAAGCGATCGATCATCTCCACTTGCAGGTCTTTGAGACCCTCCTCGTCGGTCGCCGAAGCGATGCGTTTGTAGAGGATCAGTCGTGCGTGGACGTCCGGCAGGTAGTCTTCCGGGATCAGCGCCGGCAAGCGCAGGTTGATTTCCGGGCCGCCACCCAGCGGTTGATCGAGGTTTGGCTGCTCGCCCTTGCGGATGGATTTCACCGCGCGTTCGAGCATTTCCATGTACAGGGTGAAGCCGACAGCCTGGATCTGCCCGCTCTGACCATCGCCCAGCAGTTCGCCGGCGCCACGGATTTCCAGATCGTTGGTGGCAAGCACGAAGCCTGCGCCGAGATCCTGAGTATTGGCGATCGCTTCCAGACGTTTTTCCGCGTCTGGCGTGATCTGTTGGCGCGGTGGTGTCAGCAGGTAGGCGTAAGCCTGGTGGTGACTGCGACCGACGCGGCCACGCAGTTGGTGCAACTGCGCCAGACCGAACTTGTCGGCACGCTCGATGATGATGGTATTGGCGCTTGGCACGTCAATGCCGGTCTCGATGATGGTCGAGGCGATCAGCACGTTGAAGCGCTTGTGGTAGAAGTCGCTCATCACTTGTTCGAGTTCGCGCTCGCGCATCTGCCCGTGACCGATACCGATCCGTGCTTCCGGCACCAGTTCAGCCAGGTCGGCGGCGCATTTCTCGATGGTTTTCACGTCATTGTGCAGGTAATAAACCTGGCCGCCACGCAGCAATTCACGGAGCAGGGCCTCTTTGACCGTGCTCTTGTTCTGTTCCATGACGAAGGTGCGTACCGACAAGCGTCGCGCTGGAGGTGTGGCGATGATCGACAGATCGCGCATGCCTGACACCGCCATGTTCAGCGTGCGCGGAATCGGCGTGGCGGTCAGGGTCAGGATGTCGACTTCGCTGCGCAGAGCCTTGAGCTGTTCCTTCTGACGAACACCAAAACGGTGTTCTTCGTCGATGATCACCAGCCCGAGGTTTTTGATCTTCACGTCGTCTTGCAGCAGCTTGTGTGTGCCGATGACGATGTCGATCTTGCCTTCGGCGAGATCGGCGACGGCGGCATTCACTTCCTTGGTCGACTTGAAGCGACTCATCACTTCCACGGTCACTGGCCAGTCGGCGAAGCGGTCGCGGAAGCTGTTGTAGTGCTGTTGGGCGAGCAGGGTGGTCGGCACCAGAATCGCGACCTGACGTCCGCCGTGCACGGCAATGAATGCCGCGCGCATCGCCACTTCGGTCTTGCCGAAGCCGACGTCACCGCAGACCAGTCGATCCATCGGTTTCGGTGCGAGCATGTCTTCGCGCACTGCTTCGATGGTGGTTTGCTGGTCGGGAGTTTCTTCGAACGGGAAACCGGCGCTGAAGGTCGCGTAATCAGCTTTCGGGTCGGCGAAGGCATAACCTTCGCGGGCTGCACGACGAGCATAGATGTCGAGCAACTCGGCGGCGACATCGCGGACCTGTTCGGCAGCCTTGCGTTTGGCTTTCTGCCAGGTCTCGGAGCCGAGGCGGTGCAGCGGCGCCAGTGCGTCATCGCTGCCGGTGTAGCGGGCGATCAAATGCAGGTTGGCCACAGGCACATAAAGCTTGGCACCCTCGGCGTATTCGAGGGTCAGGAACTCGGCGGCCTGGTTGTCGATTTCCAGGGTCGCGAGGCCCAAATAACGGCCAACGCCATGATCGATATGCACCACCGGCGCGGCTTCGCGCAGTTCGGTGAGGTTTTTGATCACTGCATCGTTATTGGCATCGGCACGCTTCTCGCGGCGGCGGCGCTGCATCACTCGCTGACCAAACAGCGGACTTTCGGCGATCAGTGCCAGGGCCGGATCGTCCAGCAGCAGACCTTCATCCAGCGGTGCGATGGTGATCGCCAGGCGTTCTTTACTGGCGACGAAATCCGGCCAGCTGTCGACGGTTTTCGGCCGCAGCTTCAGGCGTTCGAGCAGTTCCAGCAGCACTTCGCGGCGACCGGCCGACTCGGCGGTAAACAGCACGCGACCGGAAAACGCATCGAGGAAGTTCGACAGCGCTTGCAGCGGTTGGTTGGCCTTGGCTTCGATGGCGAGGTTCGGCAGCGGCGTGGCCGGAAAGCGCTCGCGGCCGACACCGGTTTCGACGTCTTGCTGGCTGGCAACCACCCGTGGCCAACTCTTGAGGCGCGCGAAGCAGTCTTCCACCGGCAGGAACAGTTCGGCTGGCGGCAACAACGGCCGGGATGGATCAATACGGCGCTCTTCGTAGCGGTTGCGCACATCGTTCCAGAAGTTTTCCGCCGCCTGTTCGATACCAGGCAGGGAAAACACCTGGGTGTCCTGCGGCAGGTAGTCGAACAGCGTGGAGGTTTCGTCAAAGAACAGCGGTAAGTAGTACTCGATACCGGCCGGTGTAATCCCGCTGCTCAGGTCCTGAAAGATCGGGCAGCGCCGGAAATCGACATCGAAGCGCTCACGGAAGCGTGCCTTGAAGCGGGTCACGGCTTCCTTTTGCAGTGGGAACTCTTTGGCTGGCAGCAGCCGAACCGATTCGACCTTATCGATGGAGCGCTGGTTTTCCGGGTCGAAGGTACGCAGGGTCTCGATTTCGTCATCGAACAGGTCGATGCGGTAGGGCAGTTTGCTGCCCATCGGGAACAGGTCGATCAGCGCGCCGCGCACCGCAAACTCGCCGTGCTCATACACCGTGTCGACACAGCGATAGCCGGTGGCCTCCAACCGCGTGCGCATTTGCTCGACGTCGAGCTTCTGGCCGATGTCCAGTACCAGGCTGCTGCCGAGCAGGAATTTGGTCGGTGCCAGGCGATGTAGGGCGGTGGTGATCGGCACTACCAAAACGCCATGGCTCAACTCGGGCAGGCGATACAGGCTGGCGATGCGCTGGGATATAATGTCCTGATGCGGCGAAAACAGGTCGTAAGGCAGGGTTTCCCAGTCCGGGAAATGCAGCACCGGCAAATCGGGGGCGAAGAAACTCAGCTCCTGTTCCAGCCGTTCGGCACTTTGGCTGTCGGCGGTCAGTAGCAGGGTAAAGCGCTTGGCAGCGCTGGCGGCCTCGGCGATGGCCAGGCTCAGGGCGGCACCGGGCAGGTTGCCCCAATGCTGTTTACCTGCCGCGGCAGGGAGAAGCGGTAGACGCAGAACGGGCACGGAAGGTTGAGCTCCAGCGTTGCGACAAAGTCGGTAATTGTAGCGGGCGAAGGTGCCGGCTGTCAGTTGCAGACTACCGCCGACGAAAGGAAAAGCATGTTGCGATAGGCGTGCATTGCTCCGCAGGCGACTCGGCGGCATAATGTAGCCCCTTTTTTCAGCCCCTACATGTGGAAGGTTCCCGTGACTCAGAAGCCCGACCAGTGTCTTGGTGAATGGATCGACCGTGAAGCACTCGCAGAAGCGATGATTCCGCTTATCGGTCAGCTTTACCGCAATAACAACGTGGTGAGCTCGATCTATGGCCGCAGCCTGATCAACCAGTCTGTCATCGCGATTCTCAAAGCTCACCGCTTTGCTCGCCATCGTCAGTCCGATGACGCCGAACTGTCCGTTCACGAAACATTCCCGCTGCTCAAGGCGATGAGCGAGCTCAAACTCGGCGCCGCTTCGGTAGACCTGGGCAAGCTGGCGGTCAAATTCAAGACCGAAGGCAATGGTCGCACTGCCGAGCAGTTCGTCCGCGAAGAAATGGCCGATGTAGTGGGTCAGCAAAACGCTAGCGCACGCAAAGGCACCGACGTTGTGCTGTACGGCTTCGGTCGTATCGGCCGTCTGCTGGCACGCATCCTGATCGAAAAAACCGGTGGTGGCGACGGCCTGCGTCTGCGCGCCATCGTTGTGCGCAAAGGCGCTGAAAACGACCTGACCAAACGCGCCAGCCTGCTGCGTCGCGATTCGGTTCACGGTTCGTTCAATGGCACCATCACCATCGATGAAGCCAACAGCACCATCACCGCCAACGGCAACCTGATCCAGGTTATCTACGCGAAGAACCCGACTGAAGTGGACTACACCCAGTACGGCATCAACAACGCTCTGCTGGTGGACAACACCGGTGTATGGCGTGACGCCGAGGGCCTGGGCCAGCACCTGACCTGCCCGGGTATCGATCGCGTTGTTCTGACTGCGCCTGGCAAAGGCAAGCTGAAGAACATCGTTCACGGCATCAACCACGGCGAAATCACCGCTGACGACAAAATCGTTTCCGCGGCCTCTTGCACCACCAACGCCATCGTGCCGGTGCTGAAGGCTGTGAATGACAAGTTTGGCATCGTCAACGGTCACGTTGAAACGGTTCACTCGTACACCAACGACCAGAACCTGATCGACAACTTCCACAAAGGCGATCGCCGTGGTCGTAGCGCCGCGTTGAACATGGTAATCACCGAGACCGGTGCTGCTACCGCTGCTGCCAAGGCCCTGCCTGAGCTGGCCGGCAAGCTGACCGGTAACGCGATCCGTGTTCCAACGCCGAACGTGTCGATGGCAATCCTCAACCTGAACCTTGAGAAAGCCGCCACCCGTGAAGAGATGAACGAGTACCTGCGCTACATGGCGCTGCACTCCGATCTGCATAAGCAAATCGACTTCGTCAACTCGCAGGAAGTGGTTTCCACTGACTTCGTTGGCTCGCGCCACGCAGGCGTGGTGGACGCTGAAGCGACCATTTGCCAAGACAACCGCGTTGTTCTGTACGTTTGGTACGACAACGAATTCGGTTACAGCTGCCAGGTGGTTCGCGTGATGGAAGACATGGCTGGTGTAAACCCGCCGGCATTCCCGCGCTAAGCCTTAGCCGCACATGAAAACGCCCCGACTTGTCGGGGCGTTTTTGTTTGTGCGGCTTGTCTGTTCTGGCGACAGAATTGGCGAAATATTCTGTGATAAAACGCTTCTGGAACCATCGCATCAAGATGATAGTTTGTCGTCCTTTTTTGGCTCGAAAATAAGTAATTGAGGGCAACTTGAATGCGCCTAATCAAAAAGCGTTGTGCAGCGTCTCTTTTACTGGCCTGTACCGCCTCTTTCGGCAACCTCGCCATGGCGAATGCCGAGCCGTCGGCTATCGATAGCATCGTGCAAGATGCCGCTCAGAAGGTCATGCAGCAGTACAACATTCCCGGCCTGGCCATTGCGGTTACGGCTAATGGCAAGCAGCAGTTCTACAACTTCGGCGTGGCCTCAAAGGAAACACAACAGAAGGTCACGAGCGATACGCTGTTTGAAATCGGTTCGATCAGTAAAACCTTCACGGTAACCTTGGCGACCTACGCAGAGGTCAACGGTCAGCTTTCACTCACTGACCACCCCGGCAAGTACCTGCCTGCGCTGGCGGGCAGCCCGTTCGATAAAGTGACACTGGTCAACCTGGCGACCCATACCGCAGGCGGCTTCCCCTTGCAGGTGCCAGATCAGGTACAGAACAACCAACAACTGATGGACTACTTCAAGACGTGGCAGCCGACGTATGCGCCAGGTGCTCAAAGAACCTATGCCAACCCCAGTATCGGGGCGTTGGGCATGATTGCGGCGACCAGCATGAAGATGCCGTTCGCGGTGGCGCTGGAACAGCGACTCTTTCCTGAGCTCGGTATGCCAAACAGCTTCATCAATGTTCCGACGAGCAAAATATCGCTCTATGCTCAGGGTTACAACAAACTGGATGCCCCGGTCAGGTTGAATTCCGGTGTGCTGGGTGACGAGGCCTACTCGGTAAAAACCAGCGCCACGGACCTGATTCGCTTTGTCGAAGCCAATCTGGGAGTCGCAAAGGTCGAAGCAAAACTCAGTCGCGCGCTGATGGAGACGCACAAGGGCTATTTCCAGGTAGGCCCCATGACTCAAGACCTGATCTGGGAGCAGTACGACTACCCGGTGCAGCTGAGCGCGCTGCTTGAAGGCAACGCCGACAAGATGATTTACGAAAGCCATGTCGTCACAGCATTAAACCCGCCCCTGTCACCGCAGGAAGCGGTTTGGGTCAACAAGACGGGTTCCACCGGCGGGTTCTCTGCCTATGTGGCTTTCGTCCCCGAGAAGAAGCTTGGCATTGTGGTGCTGGCCAACAAGAGCTACCCCAACGAGCCCCGGGTTCGCCTGGCGCATCGAATCCTGAGCGAGCTGGATCACTGACAAATGAAAACGCCCCGAGAGTGTCGGGGCGTTTTGCTGTGGGGACAATCAAGGGAAGACGATCAAAGGATCGTCCGAACGCGGCCCGAACCTGCGGCAGCTCCTACAGGACGTACGCCAATCCACTGTAGGAGCTGCCGCAGGCTGCGATCTTTTCTAGCGAGCGCCGCTGGCTACAGCGGCTTGCGCGGTACGCAGTGCATGCTTGTTGCCGCGGAACAGCACCAGCGTTGCGATCAGACCAAGCACCGCCGCGCCGCTGAGCCAGATGCCCGGTGCAGCCTTGTTGTCCAGCACGTAGATCAGGTAAGTACAGGCCGCCGGGGTGAAACCGCCAAACGTCGCGGTCGCCAGGCTGTAAGCCAGGGAGAAACCAGTGGTGCGGACTTCAATCGGCATGATTTCGGTCAGGGCCACCACCATGGCGCCGTTGTACGAGCCATAGAGGAACGACAACCACAACTCGACAATCAGCAGATGGCTGAAGCTCGGGTTGGCGACCAGCCAGGACAGCGCCGGGTAAGCCGTCAGGATTGCCAGAATGGTCGCCGCCAACAGCAGCGGTTTACGCCCGATCTTGTCGGACAGCGCACCCATCACCGGCAGCCAGAAGAAGTTCGACAGACCGATGCACACGGTTACCAGCAATGCGTCGAAGTCCGACAGGTGCAGTTCGGCTTTACCGAACGTAGGGGTGTATGCGGTGATCAGGTAGAACGACACGGTGGTCATGACCACCAGCGCCATGCCGGCCAGCACGATGCCGAAGTTCTGACTGATCGAGCGGACGATGTCTCTCAGGCTTGGGCGATGTTTGCGCGCCTGGAACTCAGGGGTTTCTTCCAGCGAGCGCCGAATCACGAAAATGACCGGCACGATCATGCAGCCGATCAGGAACGGCACACGCCAGCCCCAGTCGCCCATTTGTTCCGGGCTCAGCCAGTGGTTCAGGCCCACGCCCAGCAAACCGGCAAATACTACGGCGGCTTGTTGGCTTGCGGACTGCCAGCTGACAAAGAAGCCCTTGCGACCCGGGGTAGCAATCTCGGCCAGGTAAACCGACACACCGCCCAGTTCCACGCCAGCGGAGAAACCTTGCAGCAAGCGGCCAAACAGCACGATCAGCGGTGCAACGACGCCAAGGGTCGCATAACCCGGCACGCAGGCAATCAACACGGTCCCGGCAGCCATCAGCGCGAGGGTAATGATCAGGCCTTTGCGGCGGCCGTGACGGTCGATGTAGGCGCCGAGAAAGATTGCACCCAGCGGACGCATAAGGAAGCCAGCACCGAAGGTCGTCAGTGCCAACATAAGGGATGCGAAAGCGCTGTCGGCAGGAAAGAAGGTTTTGGCGATGGCCGTGGCGTAGAAGCCGTAGACCATGAAGTCGAACATCTCTAGGAAGTTGCCGCTGACAACGCGAAATATCGCTTTGCCTTTGCCCGTGGTCGAGGACATTTGATCTTACTCACTTTGGCTGTCTTGTTAGAAGTCCCTGGTCTTGAAACATCCTCACTGACGGGGCTGGTCTGTGCTGGTGCCGCGAACAGTTTTGTAACGATATGTGTAACAAGAACAGTAGGCAACCAATAGTTAGCGTGCTGCTTAAACGTTATAGCCATTAGGTAGTTCAGATCCCGGACCTGAGTGAATTAAAACCGGGTGTCTGGGCGAAGCTGATCAAGCTCGCTCCCACACTTCTATCGCATAATGGCCAGCCTTGGCGTTCTGTCAGGGAATTCTTTGGGAGATGCGCGAATTGTTGAACCGGCGATTGGGCGTTTTCGTGGTGCTTGTCGGCGCCTTATCAGGCTGCGGTAACGGCGATTCAATGGAAAGCTTCGGCGGCCCGACCATGGGCAGCACTTATTCGATCAAATACATCCGCCATCCGGGTACCCCTGGGCCGCTCGAGGTGCAGAAGCAGGTCGAGTTGATTCTGGCCGAGGTGGATCAGCAGATGTCGACTTACCGCAGTGACTCTGACATTGAGCGATTTAATGGTTTGCCGGCCAATAGCTGTCAGTCAATGCCGGCACCGGTCCTGCAGTTGGTCAAGGTTGGCGAGCAACTGTCGGAGGCGAGCGACGGTTCCTACGACCTGACGGTGGAGCCGCTGCTGAACCTTTGGGGGTTCGGCCCACAATCGCGCGATGAAAAAGTCCCAAGCGCCGAGGCCTTGGCTCTGGCCCGGCAACGCGTCGGTTATGCTCACCTGCGCATTGAAGGCGATCAGTTATGCAAAGACGCGCCGGTCGAGGTTGACTTCGGCAGCATTGGCGCCGGGTACGTCATCGACAGGATCGCTGCGAAGTTGCAGGAAATGGGCATCGACAGCTTCATCGCCGATGCCACGGGTGAGCTCAAGGCCGTTGGCAAGAAGCTCGATGGCTCGCCCTGGAAGATTGCGCTGGAGGAGCCGCGCGATGACCAGCAGGTTGTCGAGCGGGTGATTACGCTGAACGGCAACGGTGTTTCGACCTCAGGCGATTACCGCAATTATTTCATGCAGGATGGCCGGCGCTATTCCCACACGTTCGATGCCCGAACCGGTGCACCGATCACCCATACTCTGGCGTCCGTCACGGTGATTCATCCTTCGACGCTGATGGCCGATGGCTTATCGACGCTGTTGCTGATTCTCGGCCCCGAGCGCGGTCGGGATTACGCCGAAAAGCATGACATTGGTGCATTTTTTGTGATTCGAACCGATACAGGCTTTGTCACGCGAACCAGTCAGGCTTTTGATCGACTGAGCGCCGAAAAAACCAAGTAAATACGGTGTCATGGACACTCATTGTTGGCGTTGTAGTGCAGGCAAAACTAGCCTACGACGCGACCAAGGGTTAATGTGCGCGGCGTTGACGCTTCTATAGACTGTGTCCGGGTTCTCGACTGACCCCAAATTGTTCCTTCATGCCGCAAAGCCGGCATGATTTAGCCGCAGGTGCCAACGGGGTGCCGCGGCCTGTTCTGAGGAGTACGCATGGCTGTCTACAACTACGACGTGGTGGTGCTGGGTTCCGGCCCGGCGGGAGAAGGCGCGGCAATGAACGCTGCCAAAGCAGGGCGCAAGGTGGCGATGGTCGACAGTCGTCGCCAAGTCGGCGGTAACTGCACCCACCTGGGTACCATCCCGTCCAAGGCTTTGCGTCACTCGGTCCGGCAGATCATGCAGTTCAACACCAACCCGATGTTTCGGGCCATTGGTGAGCCTCGCTGGTTCTCGTTCCCGGACGTGCTGAAAAGCGCAGAAAAAGTCATTTCCAAGCAAGTCGCCTCGCGCACCGGTTACTACGCGCGCAATCGGGTTGACGTGTTCTTCGGCACCGGCAGCTTCGCTGACGAGCAAACCATCGAAGTGGTCTGCGCCAACGGCGTGGTCGAAAAACTGGTGGCCAAGCACATCATCATCGCCACCGGCTCGCGTCCGTATCGCCCGGCCGACATCGATTTCCACCACCCGCGTATCTACGATAGCGACACCATCCTCAGCCTCGGCCACACCCCGCGTAAACTCATCGTTTACGGCGCGGGCGTGATTGGTTGCGAATATGCCTCGATCTTCAGTGGTCTGGGTGTGCTGGTAGAGCTGGTGGACAACCGCGGTCAACTGCTGAGCTTCCTCGACTCGGAAATCTCCCAGGCGCTGAGCTACCACTTCAGCAACAACAACATCACTGTGCGCCACAACGAAGATTACGATCGTGTTGAAGGTGTGGACAATGGTGTGATCCTGCACCTCAAGTCCGGCAAGAAGATCAAGGCCGACGCCTTGCTCTGGTGCAACGGCCGTACCGGTAATACCGACGCTTTGGGCCTGGAAAACGTCGGTGTGAAGGTCAACAGCCGTGGCCAGATTGAAGTTAACGAGAACTATCGCACCTGCATCCAGAACATCTACGGTGCAGGCGATGTGATTGGTTGGCCGAGCCTGGCCAGTGCCGCCCACGACCAGGGTCGTTCGGCCGCTGGCAGCATCGTCGATAACAACAGCTGGCGCTTCGTCAACGACGTACCGACCGGGATCTATACCATTCCGGAGATCAGCTCGATCGGCAAGAACGAGCAAGAGCTGACCCAGGCCAAAGTGCCGTACGAAGTCGGCAAGGCGTTCTTCAAGAGCATGGCGCGTGCGCAGATCGCCGGTGAGCCGCAAGGCATGCTGAAGATCCTGTTTCATCGCGAGACGCTGGCAGTGCTTGGCGTTCACTGCTTCGGTTATCAGGCGTCGGAGATCGTTCACATTGGCCAGGCGATCATGAATCAGCCGGGTGAACAGAACACGTTGAAGTACTTCGTCAACACCACGTTCAACTACCCGACCATGGCCGAAGCCTATCGAGTAGCGGCCTACGACGGCCTCAACCGGCTTTTTTGAGCGGCTCCGGCCGGTGGCCTGAGCCGGCCGGGGAGACCGATTTCAGCAATTCTCGAGCGTGGCGCTGGCCAAACCGGGAAAGTCTGTAATCAGGCTGTCAACGCCGAAATCAGCGAGCCTGCGCATCAGCGCAGGTTCGTTGACTGTCCATACCGACACATGCAGACCTTGTCGCTGCGCCTTCTGCAGGCGTTCCGGCGTACACAGGGTCCAGTTCAGCGCAAGCATCTCACAGCCATAACTTTGCGCGACCTTCAGCGGGTCGAGCCAGGCATATTCGGCGACCAGTCCACGCGACACATCCGGAACCAGATCCACTGCGGCTTTCAGCACTTCGCGCGAGCTCGAAGTGATGGTGACCTTGTCCAGCAAGCCGAACCGTTGCGCCACTTCGCGGATCGCCAGCACCGTCGTCGCCGCGCGCATACGCGAAGCGCTCTTGACCTCCAGCTGCCAGTGCTCGAAATCGCATTTTTCGAACAGCTCTTCCAGGCGAGGAATCGGGCAGGGCTTGATCCAGCCCGGCCCCCCCTTGCGCGCATCGTAGGTCGCCAGTTCTGCCGCCGAATGTTCGACCACCTTGCCGCGACGCTCGGTGGTGCGCTTGAGCGTCGGATCGTGGATGACCATCAACTCGCCGTCCATGGACAGGTGCAGGTCCAGTTCGCAGCGGCGAACGCCGTGCTTGAGGCATTGCTGGAAACTGCTCAGGGTGTTTTCCGGTGCTTCGCCTTTGGCGCCGCGGTGGCCGTAGATTAGGGTCACGGTTCTTCCTTAATTAATTGCCTGATTCGTTTTGCTCGCGTGCCAGGCGTCGCTTATGCGCCTGTCTCTGCAAGATATAGCGGGCCAGCAGCTGTCGTTGCGCATCGGTCAGGGCTTCGAACTCGCTGCCGATTGCAAAGGTGCCGAAGCTTTCCGGTTCACAGTGAGTGACCTTGGCCCGCAGCAGCAGGCCCAGCGCTTGCGGCATCAACAACAGCTTGACTGCCAGATGGCTGCCGGTCGGGTAGGCGAGGTGGTGCTCGAACTCAATGCCGCCTTCCGACAGCACCACGTGCTGCGGCTCACCGAACTTGCCGAGCACGGTTTGTGCCACGACCTGACTCAGCAGGTCGATGCGCTTGTTCATTGCCTTCAGATAGTTGGCGGTGTTTCGATCACGCTCACTGATCTGGCGCAGCAAGTGCTGCGACTCGAATTCGCTCAGGTGCAGTTCGCTGAGCAGGTTGAAGAGCGGGGAAGCATCCTGCAACACTTCCTGGTCTGCGGCTTCAGGGGCAGACAGGGGCCGAATTTCCAGTGCGATCGAGTCCTCGATACGGTAGTATTCGCGGCGATCTTCTTCATCTAATGTCGACATGGCGAACCCATGGTAGCGGCGGTGGTCTGAGTGTAAAGCTGGTTATCGACCCCCGCCACAAGGACGTTCCTTTTCCCTCCGAACAAGCCCCGACATGTTCAGACCTCTCTTCGTATTTATCGGCACGCGTTATACCCGTGCAAAGCGTCGCAATCATTTTGTGTCGTTCATTTCCCTGACCTCGATGATCGGACTCGCCCTTGGCGTGGTCGTGATGATCGTGGTGTTGTCGGTCATGAACGGCTTCGATCATGAGATGCGCACCCGCGTGCTGGGCATGGTGCCTCACGCGACCATCGAGTCCGGTGAGCCCATCAGCGACTGGCAAAGCCTGGCCGCCAAGGTCCAGCAGAACCCGCAGGTGGTGGCGGTTGCGCCGTTCACCCAGATGCAGGGTTTGCTGACTAACAACGGTCAGGTGCAGAAAGTCCTGCTCAATGCCGTCGACCCGGTCCAGGAGCGCAAAGTCTCGATCATCGACAATTTCATGACGCAGGGCAAACTCGACGACCTGTCGCCGGGCAGCTTTGGCATCGTGATCGGTGACAAGGCCGCGACCAAACTCGGCGTGGGTCTCGGCGACAAGCTGACGTTCGTCGCCCCGGAGGTCACCGTGACCCCGGCCGGGATGTTCCCGCGGATGAAGCGTTTCACCGTGGTCGGCATTTTTCATGTCGGCGCCGGTGAGCTGGACGGCTACCTGGGGCTGACCAATCTGGATGACCTGGCGCGTCTGCATCGCTGGAAGCCGGACCAGGTCCAGGGTTTGCGGCTGAAGTTCGACGATTTGTTCCAGGCTCCGCGCACCGCATGGAACATCGCTCAGGACTTGGGTGAAAACCATTACTACGCCCGTGACTGGACCCGTACCCACGGCAATCTGTATCAGGCGATCCGCATGGAAAAAGCCATGATCGGTCTGTTGTTGCTGCTGATCGTTGCGGTGGCCGCGTTCAACATCATTTCGACGCTGGTGATGGTGGTGAACGACAAGAAGGGCGACATCGCGATCCTGCGGACCCTCGGTTCCACGCCGGGCCAGATCATGGCGATTTTCATGGTCCAGGGCACGGTGATCGGCGTGGTCGGCACGGCGATTGGTGCCGTGGTCGGCATGTTCGCCGCACTGAATGTCAGTGCCGCGATTTCCGCCCTCGAAGGCCTGATCGGGCACAAATTCCTTAATGCCGACGTGTACTTCATCGACTACCTGCCGTCGCAACTGATGGCTGAAGACGTGTTGATGGTCTGCGGCGCGGCGTTGGTCCTGAGTTTTCTCGCCACCCTGTATCCAGCCTGGCGTGCTGCGCGCACCCAGCCTGCGGAGGCGCTACGTTATGAGTGATTTGGGTATGAGTACTAAAGCAGTCTTGAGTTGCCGCGATCTGGGTAAATCCTACGAGGAAGGCCCGGAATCGGTGGTGGTGTTGTCCGGTTTGCAGCTGGAGCTGCACCCGGGTGAGCGCGTGGCGATTGTCGGCACCTCCGGTTCCGGTAAAAGTACCTTGCTCAACCTGCTCGGCGGCCTTGATACGCCGACCAAAGGCAGCGTCTGGCTGGCCGGTGAAGAGCTGTCGGCGCTCAACGAAAAGGCGCGTGGCCTGCTGCGTAACCGCTCGCTGGGCTTCGTTTACCAGTTCCACCACTTGCTGCCCGAGTTCACCGCGCTGGAAAACGTCTGCATGCCGCTGTTGATCGGCCGCACTGCGATCCCTGAAGCCCGTCAGCGCGCCACGGCATTGCTGGAGCGGGTAGGGCTGGGCCATCGCCTGGAACACAAGCCGGCCGAACTGTCCGGTGGCGAACGTCAGCGCGTGGCCATCGCCCGCGCGCTGGTGAACAAGCCAGGGCTGGTGATGCTCGATGAGCCGACGGGTAACCTCGACTCTCACACCGCCCAGGGTATTCAGGACTTGATGCTGGAGCTCAGCACCTCGATGCGCACCGCGTTCCTGGTGGTGACCCACGACATGAACCTGGCTCGCCAGATGGATCGCGTCCTGCACCTGCAGGAAGGTCGCCTTACCCCTATCTGATTGGCCGAAACCCGGCACGACTGAAAAACGTGTCGGGTCTTTTATTTTTATACGGTGCCCCAGCGAATGTTCAGACCGTTATCGATCTTTATCGGCACGCGCTATACCCGCGCCAAGCGCCGCAATCGCTTTGTTTCGTTTATCTCGATGACCTCGATGATCGGCCTCGCCCTGGGCGTACTGGCGATGATTGTGGTGCTGTCGGTGATGAACGGCTTCCAGCGCGAAATGAGCTCGCGCATCCTCGGCATGGTGCCCCACGCAACCATCGTTGGCGTCAAGCCGATCGATGACTGGCAACCCGTTGCGGCCGCTGCGATGAAGAATCCTGAAGTGACGGCCGCCGTGCCGTTCACCGAGATGGAAGGCATGCTGTCGTACAAGGGCTCGATGCAGCCAATCCAGATCAGCGGCGTTGATCCGGCGCAGGAAGGCAAAGTGTCCATCGTCGCCCAGCACATCGTGCAGGGACATCTGGAAGATCTGAAGCCGGGTGAGTTCGGGGTGGTGGTCGGTGAAATCACCGCACGGCGCTTTCGTTTGAACGTCGGCGACAAAATCACCCTGATCGTCCCGGAAGTCAGCACCGCACCGGGTGGCATCACGCCGCGCATGCAGCGGCTGAATGTGGTCGGCGTGTTCAAGGTCGGTGCCGAACTCGATGGTTCGATGGCGCTGATCCACGTCGCCGATGCGGCGCAAATGCAACATTGGGAACCGAATCAGGTGCAAAGCGTGCGCCTGGCGGTGAAAGACCTGTACGCCGCACCCAAGGTGTCGTCAGACATTGCTGGCGGCCTGGGCGCCGACTTCAAGGCCGATGACTGGACCCACACTCAAGGCAGCCTGTTCAGTGCCATGAAAATGGAAAAAACCATGATCGGCCTGTTGCTGCTGATGATCGTGGCGGTCGCTGCGTTCAACATCATCGCCACCTTGATCATGGTCGTGAACGACAAGGGCGCGGACATCGCGATCCTGCGGACCATCGGCGCCACGCCTCGGCAGATCATGGCGATTTTCATGGTTCAGGGCACGGTGATCGGCATCGTCGGCACGCTGATTGGCGGCGTCCTCGGGGTGATTGCGGCGTTGAACGTGAGTGAAATGGTGGGTTGGCTGGAGCGTGTGACCGGCCAGCATATCTTCAGCTCCGACGTGTACTTCGTCAGCAACTTGCCGTCGGAACTGCAGGGCGGTGATGTGCTGCTGATCTGCTCGGCGGGCTTCATTCTGAGCTTCCTGGCCACCGTGTACCCGGCCTGGCGCGCAGCGAAGATTGAACCGGCGCATGCGTTGCGCTATTCGTAAGGCCTGAAAAGATCGCCGCCTGCGGCAGCTCCTACACCCGCTCTGTAGGAGCTGCCGCAGGCTGCGATCTGTTGATCTGTTGATCTGTTGATCTGTTTAGCTCTTCGCCGGCAACTCCATCAAAAACCGCGTCCACCCCTGGCCTGATTCGCAACGAATCGTCCCGCCATGGGCGCGGATGATCGACTGAGTGATCGCCAAGCCCAATCCTGCATGCTCGCTACTGCCTTCATGGCGCGCCGGGTCTGCGCGGTAGAACCGGTCAAACAAGCGCGGCAACAGGTCTTCAGAAATCCCGTCGCCACTGTTTTCAACAGTCAGGCTCAACCCCTTCGGCTCATCGGCAATCCGCACCTGAACCTCACCGTTTGGCGGGGTGAAGCGCAGCGCGTTGTCCAGCAGATTGGAGAGGGCGCGGCGCAGCATGCTGCGGTCGCCACTGAGGTTGGCGCTGCCGAGGCGGGTCAGTTTGACGTGTGCCTCCTCGGCCAACGGTGCGAAAAACTCCAGCAACAGATCTGCCTCCTCGGCCAGTTGCAGCGGTTCGCGTTTTGGCGTCAGCAAGCCGTGATCGGCCTTGGCCAGATAGAGCATGTCGTTGACCAGTTGCGCCATCCATTGCAGCTCTTCGAGGTTGCTGTGCAGCGCCTCGCGGTAATCTTCCAGGTCGCGCGGGCGAGTGAGGGTAACCTGAGTGTGGGTCAGCAGGTTCGACAGCGGCGTGCGCAGCTCGTGGGCGATGTCGGCGGAGAAGGCTGAAAGCCGCTGAAACGAGTCATCGAGACGGCCGAGCATGGCGTTAAAGGTGCGGGCCAGATCGGCGAGTTCCGTGGGCATTTGATCTTCGGGCAGGCGCTGGGTCAGCGAGGTGGCGGACACCCCGGCGGCCACGTCACTCATGCGCCGCAACGGCCGTAAACCACTGCGCGCCGCCCACGCACCGAGCAGCGCGGTGGCCAGCGCCGAGAGGCTGACGGTCAGCCAGATCAAATGCTGCATACGCTGCAAAAAGTGCTGATGGTGGGTGATGTCGAGCATCAGAATCAGTTGCGCGGAATCGGCTTTGTCCGGTGCTAAAGCGGCGCTGTAGACCCGATACGCCGTGCCGGCTTTTTGCAGGCTGCGAAGACCGGACTGGGTTGGTAAGTCGTCAGGCAGGTTCGCTGCACTGTCGAACCACACACGACCATCGGCGCCGCGCACCCGCAATGCCAGGTCCGGCTGATGGCCCATTTCATCCTGCAGTCTGGTTTTTCGTTCGGCGAACAACCGCGGGTCGTCGGCGCCCGCCAAGGCACTGCGCAGGGCGATCAGCTTGCCGTCGAGCAATTGCTGGTCGAGTTCAATGAAGTGCGTCTCGCTGGCGCGATTGAACAGCACGCCGGCAAACAACGAAACCACCGCCGTGCAGGCGGCAAACAACAGCGCCAGGCGGCCACTCAGGGATAGACGGCGCATCAGGCGGGACGCTCTTCAAGCACATACCCCATGCCGCGCACGGTATGAATCAACTTGTTCGGGAAGTCGTCGTCGATCTTCAGGCGTAGCCGGCGGATCGCCACTTCAATGACATTGGTATCACTGTCGAAGTTCATGTCCCAGACCTGCGAAGCGATCAGCGATTTGGGCAGCACTTCGCCCTGACGGCGCAGGAGCATTTCCAGCAGGGCGAACTCCTTGGCGGTCAGGTCGACGCGCTGGCCGCTGCGCTCGACCCGGCGGCGAATCAAGTCCAGCCGCAAATCGGCCAGTTGCAGACTGGTTTCCGGTGGCGTCGCGCTGCCGCGACGTAGCAGGCTGCGCACGCGGGCGAGGAGTTCGGAAAAGGCGAAAGGCTTGACCAGGTAATCGTCGGCGCCCAGTTCCAGGCCATGAACCCGGTCTTCCACGGCGTCGCGGGCGGTGAGAAACAGCACCGGGATGTCCAGGCCGGCGCTACGCACGGCTTGCACTATCTGCCAGCCGTCACGGCCGGGGAGCATCACGTCGAGAATCAGCAACGCGTAATTGCCGGTCAGCGCCAGATGCTGGCCGGTGTTGCCGTCGGCCACCAGTTCGACGTTGAAACCGGCCTCGGTCAGGCCTTGGTGCAAATAATGGCCGGTTTTCGGTTGGTCTTCGACGATCAGCAGTTTCATGGGTAGCTCGAGGTCAATGGAGCAAGTGCGTTATACCGTGGCAGGCGGCCATGCAGCGCAACCTTACAAAGTTGTAATCTAACTGTCAGCTGGCTGGCAGCGGCGCAGCCGTAAAGTTTCCCACAGGCTGAACCTTATCTTGTTGGAGAGTGATCATGTTTTTGCGTCATCGATTGGTGCTTGCCGGCTGTTTGCTGGTGTTGAGTTTTCCCGTATGGGCCTCACCCGTACAGACCTACGACTTCGGCGCGCCAGCCCCGGCGGCCAAGGCCACACGCACCGTCGAAATCGTGATGGGCGATATGTCGTTCACGCCCAAGGCGCTGGAAATCAAAGCCGGTGAGACGGTGCGTTTTGTCCTGATCAATAAAGGTCAATTACTGCACGAGTTCAACCTGGGCGACGCGGCGATGCACGCTGCGCATCAACAGGAGATGCTGAAAATGCAGCAGAGCGGCATGCTCACCCCGACCACGATGAAAAGCACTTCTATGGACCACGGCTCGATGCCGGGCATGGATCACGGTGCAAGCATGCAGCACAACGATCCGAACAGTGTGCTGGTGGAGCCGGGCAAAACCGCCGAGCTGACCTGGACCTTCAACAAGGCCGGCAATCTGGAATTCGCCTGCAACATCCCCGGCCATTATCAGGCGGGCATGGTCGGCAAATTGACTGTCAGTCAGTAAGCACTCAAAGGCGGGAGCAAAGGCTGATAGAATCCGCTGATTCTTCAGTCAGGTTTCCGTCATGCATCCCGCAGCCGAACATTCGCCGCTGGGCAAATCCAGCGAATACATCGCCACGTACACGCCGTCCTTGCTGTTCCCGATCCCGCGCACCGCGAAATGGGCCGAGCTGGGCCTGACGGCGGAAACTCTGCCATACAAGGGCGTGGACTTCTGGAACTGCTTCGAACTGTCCTGGCTGCTGCCATCGGGCAAGCCGGTGGTGGCCATCGGCGAGTTCAGCATCCCGGCGGACTCGCCGAACATCATCGAATCGAAGTCGTTCAAGCTGTACCTGAACTCGCTGAACCAGACGCCGTTCGCCGATACCCAAAGCCTTGAGGCCACGCTGGTGAGCGATTTGTCGGCGGCCGCGGGCAAGCCGGTCGGCGTGCGCATTCGCAGCTTGAACGAGGTTCAGGCCGAAGGCGTTGTCGCGCTGCCGGGTGTGTGCATCGATGATCTGGATATCAGCGTCAGCAACTACGAGCATCCGCGCCCGGAACTGCTGCGTTGCGACAATTCGCGCATCGTTGAAGAGAGCGTGCACAGTCATCTGCTCAAATCCAATTGCCCGGTCACCAGCCAGCCGGACTGGGGCAGTGTCGCGGTCGAGTACCGTGGCGCGGCGCTCGATCACGCCAGCCTGCTGGCTTATCTGGTGAGCTTCCGGCAGCACTCGGACTTCCACGAGCAGTGCGTAGAACGGATCTTCCTCGATCTGCAACGCTTGCTGAAACCGGAAAAACTAACCGTGTATGCGCGTTATGTGCGGCGCGGTGGGTTGGACATCAACCCGTATCGCAGCACTGAAGCGGTGCAACTGCCGAACCTGCGGTTGGTGCGCCAGTAAGAAGATTAAAGGATTGCAGCCTGCGGCAGCTCCTACGGGAAAATGCGTCCTGTGTAGGAGCTGCCGCAGGCTGCGATCTTTTCGGTATTTGCCGCCGACTGCACACGAAAAAGCCCCGCTATCACTAGCGGGGCTTTTTTTGCATTCGAGGGGTCAGATTCCGATGTTGCCCAAGGTCTGCACAATGTTGCGCAAAACGGTGGCCAGCGCCGGGTGGTCCACTTCGAAACGCTCTACGGCAAGGTTTACGCCGTCAGCCAGGCTGCTGTCAGACGTCGCGGTTTCCAGTTTGATCTGCGCCTCAATCTTCTGCATCAATTCTTGCAGGTGCTCACGTTCTTCCAGCGTGAGCGGTGGGTTCTGGTCCAGTTGCTCGCGCAGGGCGTTGAGCTGTTCTTGCAGTTCGCGGGCAGGCATGGCGTTCTTCCTTTTATCGATAGGCACTGGCATAGACCGCAGCGATGGGCCAAAGGTCTGCCTCTGACCTTTAGATTAATCCACTGGCGAGCGAAGTGCATGATCTTGATCAAGATCGACCCATCAGGGCTTTTCACCCTTGCGTCGGCGCAGGCCGATGTCTGACAGGCAGGTGTCGAGTTCGCCCAGATGATCGACCACCGAGTGCACGCCAAGGCCGAACAATTGCACGGTCGCCTTGCCGCGCTTGAGCTCGCGTTCCTGCTGACTCAAGGCTTGCCACTCACTGGGCGTCAAACCGCAGAGCGAGCCGCAGGACGCCAGGCCGATGGTCCAGAGCCCGGCGTTGAGGCCTGATTGCAGCAAGCGCGGTTCGCCGCTGACCAGTACGCAACCGTCCAGGCGATCGATGTTCAGCACCATCAATGCTTGCCAGCAGGCATCGGGGGACGGCCATTGTCCCCTGTTCAGCGTGTGTGGGCTGGCGGTGATCCAGTCCGGAAGCGAAGTGGCCAGCGCGAGACTTTGCGCGTGCGGCAACTCGTCGAGCCAGGCACACGGAATGCCTTGAAGTTGCAGGCTGTTCAGCGCTTCCAGTGCGCCTGGGGTCAGGTGCGCTCGTTCAGTGGCGTCGTTGTTGTTCTGACGGCTGCGGGCGCCGAAATCCACCAGGCAGCCACTCAGACCAAAGAGCACCGCGGTTGGGTTGGGAATGCTATGGAGGAGGGCTTGGGTGTGGGGCATTTCAACGTCCCTGAAATAGCCTCAGAGATTAGGCATGCCCCATGACAGTTGAGTGACATCAGGATGAATCGGTCGCACCAAGGCTGGTTCGCCATAGGGCGTTTCCCGGGTGGCTGCCTAAAAATGCTTATCCGCCTTATACTAACGCGCTTATCGCCCGGGTATTGAGGCCCGCGCCAGTACGGTCCAAGGAGTTTTTGCTATGCGCTGGAGCAATCGTCTAGCTCGACTATGTGTGTGTGCCAGCGTATTGCTGGTTCCGTTCGCCGCCCAGGCGGCATCGGAAGATGACCCTTGGGAAAGCGTTAACCGGCCGATCTACACGTTCAACGACGTGCTGGATACCTACGCTTTGAAACCGATTGCGCAGGGCTATCAGTTCATTACGCCGACATTTCTCTCGGACGGCATTCACAACATGTTCCGCAACATCGGTGACGTCGGCAACCTGGCCAACGATATCCTGCAGGCCAAGCCTCGCGCCGCTGGCGTCGATACGGCTCGCGTGCTGATGAACACCACCTTCGGCCTGGCCGGGTTCTTCGATGTGGGCACTAAAATGGGCCTGCAACGCAATGACGAAGACTTCGGTCAAACCCTTGGCCACTGGGGCGTACCTAGCGGCCCTTACGTGATGCTGCCGTTCTTCGGCCCAAGCACATTGCGTGATGCGCCGTCCAAGTACATCGACACTTACGCTGAACCCTACCGCTACATGAACGACATTCCGGCGCGCAATATGGCGTATGGCATGAGCGTGATCGACACCCGTGCCAGCCTGTTGTCGGCCGAGAAGCTGATCACGGGTGACAAATACATCTTCATCCGCAACGCTTATCTGCAGAACCGCGAATTCAAGGTCAAAGACGGCAAGGTGGAAGACGATTTTTAAATCGTCACCCACACAACAAGAAGGCGGCCATTTGGCCGCCTTCTTGGTTTCTGTTCTTGCTCAGTTCATTTTCAGGATTGTAAGCCCAAGTTTCTGACTGCCTGCGTCCTGTTGGGTCACCCAGACCACTTCGGTCTCGGCTTCAAGGCCCTTGAGCGCCGCGTGCTCGGAATCGATGCGTACGTTCAGCTTGTCGCCCACCTGGAACGAACGGGCGGCGCGAACCTGCATGCCGCTGCTGGAAAGGTCAATACAGACGGCTGGAATCAAATCGCCGGCGTGAATCAATGTGACATCCGCATCGACCCGCATGCGGATGTAATCGCGCTTTTCACTGTAGTCACGATCAGTTTGGCTCATGGGCTTGATCCTTCCATTGTGTTGCGGTTTTGGCTGTTCTTATAACTCCCGGTGATTTGCGATGTAAAGACGCCTGATGACCATCGGCGTGAGCTTGAAACGCCTCGCGGATGGGAGTACCGTCTGCGCCTTAGAAGGGCACCTCTGATGAACACGCTGTAGGGCAAATGCTCGAAAGCGGTGCGACAGAGAGGCTAGAAAGCGAATCCAGTAGTGTGTGCCGGGCCGAATGCCCTGCCAGCTACGCCAACCTAATTCTGGCGCCGTTTGCCCACATGCAAAAAACCAGTGCCACGCTGCTGATAATCGATGACGACGAAGTAGTACGTGCGAGTCTCGCGGCCTATTTGGAAGACAGTGGGTTCAGCGTCCTTCAGGCCAGTAATGGCCAGCAGGGGCTTCAGGTATTCAAGAAAAACCGACCCGATCTGGTGATCTGCGATCTGCGCATGCCGCAGATGGGCGGGCTCGAACTCATTCGTCAGGTCACAGACCTTTCGCCGCAAACGCCGGTGATCGTGGTTTCGGGTGCCGGCGTGATGAACGACGCCGTCGAGGCCTTGCGCCTGGGCGCGGCGGACTACCTGATCAAACCACTGGAAGATCTGGCCGTGCTCGAGCACTCCGTGCGCCGAGCCCTGGATCGTGCACGTCTGCTGCTGGAAAACCAGCGTTATCGGGTAAAACTCGAAACCGCCAACCGCGAGCTCGAAGCCAGCCTGAACCTGTTGCAGGAAGATCAGAACGCCGGGCGTCAGGTGCAGATGAACATGCTGCCGGTCAGTCCCTGGACGATCGACGAGTTCAAGTTCGCGCACCAAATCATCCCGTCGCTGTACCTGTCAGGCGACTTCGTTGATTACTTTCGAGTCGACGAGCGCCGGGTAGCCTTCTACCTGGCGGACGTTTCAGGGCATGGCGCTTCATCGGCATTCGTGACCGTGCTGCTGAAATTCATGACCACGCGCTTGCTGTTCGAATCCAAGCGCAACGGCACCTTGCCGGAATTCACCCCTTCAGAGGTCCTTGGTCATATCAACCGAGGCCTAATCAGTTGTAAGCTGGGCAAACATGTCACGATGGTCGGTGGAGTCATCGACGAGGAGACGGGTTTGTTGACCTATAGCATCGGCGGACACCTGCCGTTGCCAGTGTTATACACGCCAGACAGTGTGGGTTATCTCGAAGGGCGCGGTCTGCCGGTGGGCTTGTTTAATGAAGCCACCTACGAAGACCACGTTATCGAGCTGCCGCCGGTGTTCAGCCTGACGCTGATGTCCGATGGCATTCTGGACCTTTTGCCAGAACCGACACTCAAAGAGAAAGAGGCCGCCTTACCTGAACGGGTAAGAACGGCGGGCGGCAGCCTGGATGGCTTGCGGCAGGTTTTTGGATTGGCCACGCTAGGGGAGATGCCGGATGATATCGCCCTGTTGGTGTTGAGCAGGAATCTTTAATGAGTACCGGTAGAATCCAGTTCGCCGAGCAGGACGGCACCTTCGTCCTGAAGTTCGTCGGTGAAGTTCGCCTGACCCTGTGTTCGGCGTTGGATGCGACTATTGAGCGGATCTTCACCGCGTTGAACTTCAACGCGATCGTGATCGATCTGACCGAAGCCCGCAGCATCGACAGCACCACCCTGGGCCTGTTGGCCAAGCTGTCGATCATGTCGCGGCAAAAGGTCGGCCTGCTGCCGACCGTCGTCACCACCCACGAAGACATCACGCGGCTGTTGGAGTCCATGGGCTTCGAGCAGGTGTTCAACATCGTTGATCGCCCGATTCCGTGCCCGGAATGCCTGACCGACCTGCCTGACCAGGATCAGTCCGAAGAAGTGGTGCGGATCAAGGTGCTGGAAGCGCACAAAATCCTCATGGGCCTGAACGACTCCAACCGCGAAGCGTTCCATGACTTGGTGAACGCCCTGGAGCGTCACTGATTTCATAAAGCGCTAGCGCACAAAAAAGGGCGAACCTGTGAGGGTTCGCCCTTTTTGCGCTTGCCCGGATTAGATCAGAGCTTGGCTTGCAGCAGCGCCTCGAGTTTTTCCTGGTCGCGAGCGAACTGACGAATACCTTCAGCCAGTTTCTCGGTGGCCATGGCGTCCTCGTTCGACGCCCAGCGGAACTGCGCTTCAGTCAGGCTCTGACGCGCTTCGCCGGCGTGACCTGGCGCCAGCTTACGCTCCAGCTTGCCGGTGTCGGCCGCCAGTTTATCGATCAGGTCCGGGCTGATGGTCAGGCGATCACAGCCGGCCAGTTGCTCGATCTGATTAAGGTTGCGGAAGCTCGCACCCATGACCACAGTCTTGTAGTCATTGGCCTTGTAGTAGTTGTAGATGCGCGTCACCGACTGCACGCCTGGATCATCGGCGCCGGTGTAGTCGTTGCCGTTGGCCTTCTTGTACCAGTCGTAGATGCGGCCCACGAACGGCGAAATCAGGAATACCCCGGCCTCGGCGCAGGCAACCGCCTGGGCGAAGGAAAACAGCAAGGTCAGGTTGGTCTGAATGCCTTCGCGTTCCAGCTTCTCGGCGGCGCGGATGCCTTCCCAGGTGGACGCGATCTTGATCAGCACGCGGTCGCGGCCAATGCCGGCCTTTTCGTACAGCTCGATCAGACGGTGCGCGCGCTTCAATACGGCGTCAGTGTCGAACGACAGGCGTGCATCCACTTCAGTGGAAATACGCCCCGGAATCACTTTCAGAATCTCTTGACCGACCGCGACACCAAAACGGTCGCTGGCCAGGCCCGCGTCGCCTTTGCAATCGCTGACACAGGCGTTCAGCAAATCGGCGTAGGCAGGAATGGCCGCCGCTTTAAGCAGCAGGGAAGGGTTGGTGGTGGCATCCACCGGTTTAACGCGAGCGATTGCCTCGAAGTCGCCAGTATCGGCCACTACGGTGGTGAATTGTTTGAGTTGTTCCAGCTTGGAAGTCATGAGCGTGCTCTATCCTGTGGGTCTGTTGACATTACCCGAGGGCTGACGGCCACTCAAGGGCGCAAATGCGTAACAACGGCCAGGGCGGCAACATCCTGAGAACAGGCGTTTGAAAGGCCCGGCGCTATCCGTTAATTACGATGTCAAAACAGACCACAGGTTCAACCTGAGTGACGGTTAACGCCCCTCAAGCAACTCCGCTGCCTGATCCAGCAACGCCAAAGGTTCCTTGGCCTTGTGAATATCCACCGACAACAACTGCCGAAACTTGCGCGCCCCCGGGAACCCGGTGCCCAAGCCCAGCACATGCCGAGTGATATGGTGCATCGAACCGCCCGCGTCCAGATGCGCAGCGATATAAGGCCGCAACTGCGCCAACGCTTCGGCCCGCGAAATCACCGGTGCCGTGCTGCCGAACAGTTGTTGATCCACTTCAGCCATTACATACGGGTTGTGATATGCCTCACGGCCCAGCATGACTCCGTCAAAAATCTGCAAATGCTCGTGACAGGCCTCCAGCGTCTTGATCCCGCCGTTGAGAATAATCTCCAACTCCGGAAAATCCGCCTTCAACTGCGCCGCCACGTCATAGCGCAACGGCGGAATGTCCCGATTCTCCTTCGGCGACAACCCCTCCAGAATCGCAATCCGCGCATGCACTGTAAAACTGGTGCACCCGGCATCCCGAACCGTCCCGACGAAATCACACAACTCAGCGTAACTGTCCCGCCCATTGATCCCGATCCGATGCTTCACCGTCACCGGAATCGACACCGCATCGCGCATCGCCTTCACACACTCCGCCACCAACACCGGATGCGCCATCAGGCACGCACCAATCATGTTGTTCTGTACCCGATCACTCGGACAGCCGACGTTCAGGTTCACCTCGTCGTAACCGTGCTCCTGCGCCATACGTGCACAGGCGGCCAGGTCGGCTGGGACGCTGCCGCCCAACTGCAGGGCGAGCGGGTGCTCGGCTTCGTTGTGACGGAGGAAGCGCTCGTGGTCACCGTTGAGGAGCGCGCCGGTGGTGACCATTTCTGTGTAGAGGAGAGCGTGCTTGGAGAGCAGGCGCAGGAAAAAACGGCAATGGCGGTCGGTCCAATCCATCATCGGCGCCACGCTGAAGCGGCGCGACGGCTCGGAACGGGCGGGACTAGAGTTTACGGGCGTTTCAGGTTTTTCAAAATTCATTGATACTGATCTTTTATACAGCGGTTTTTACCCATTTTTCCTTGTTTTTCGAAGTCGCTTGCTACAATGTAGCAAGCGAGATCAGCAATGTAGCAACTGGAAATGGGCACGATCACATCACGCAAGCGCAAGGACAACTCGACGGCCTACACGGCGCAGATACGGATCAATCGGGACGGGAAGACAGTTTATCAGGAAAGCCAGACCTTCGACCGTAAGCAGGTCGCCCAGGCTTGGATCAAGCGCCGCGAAACGGAGCTGGCGGAGCCTGGTGCCATCGAGCGCGCGAACCGTAAGGGTGTGACGATCAAGAAGATGATCGAGCAATACCTGGATGAGTACGAGAAGATCCGGCCGCTGGGCAAGACCAAGAGCGCGACACTGAACGCAATCAAGGACACCTGGCTGGGCGAGCTCGACGACTCGGCACTGACCAGTCAGAAGCTGGTGGAGTTCGCTCAATGGCGGATGAGCAAGGAGGGCGGTGGCGTCCAGGCGCAGACGGTCGGCAACGATCTGTCGCACCTGGGCGCGGTGTTGTCGGTGGCGCGACCGGCCTGGGGTTATGAGGTGGATGCGCTGGCCATGCCGGACGCGCGCAAGGTGTTGCGCAAACTGGGCATGGTCAGCAAGAGCAAAGAACGCAACCGTAGGCCGACCTTGGAAGAGTTGGATAAGCTGATGGAGCACTATTTCGAGATGCAGGCACGACGTAAAGCCCAGATCGACATGCCAAAGATGATCGCCTTCGCGATCTTCTCGACGCGCCGGCAAGAGGAAATCACGCGTATTCGTTGGGAGGATCTCGATGAATCCCGACAGGCCGTCCTCGTCCGAGACATGAAAAACCCTGGGCAGAAAATTGGCAATAACGTGTGGTGTCATCTGCCGGATGAAGCCTGGGCGATCATTCAGTCCATGCCTAAAAAGGAAAAGGAAATCTTCCCCTACAACGGCAAGTCGATTTCAGCGTCCTTTACCCGGGCCTGTCCGCTATTGGGCATTGAGGATCTGCATTTCCATGATTTGCGACATGAAGGGGTAAGCCGGCTGTTTGAGATGGACTGGGATATTCCGAGGGTGTCGAGTGTTTCGGGGCATCGTGACTGGAACTCGTTGCGTCGGTATACGCACCTGCGAGGCCGAGGTGATCCCTATTCTGGATGGAAATGGCTGGGCAGGATCAACGCTGGTTGATGTATAGCTACGAAGACTAAGCGGCTCCTGTATTTTTGCTTAATATGGGCCACTGAGAGCAGCTAATCGAGGCATGGAGAAGGGGGCGTCATGAAGAAGCTTGGGGCAAAAGAAAAAAAACGTAAGAAAAAGAAAAAAGTCGTAAGCATTCCTGTTCCCTTTCTTGATCCGGATTTTATTGAGAGTGAATCATATCGTCGCGTCCGATTTTGTGATGATCGAGTTAGTCTTGAAGAGGTATGCTCGACGCTAGAGGTTGAGTCGGGCCTGCGCGTCATCTTTTCCAATGACGTTTCGACAGCATTAGGAATTATCGATTTTAGTACCTCTGTCGTGACTATATTTACAGTGGGCAGAAGTTTAGATGTGCAGCGTTTGGCGCTGGCCCATTGTATTGGTCATGCCGCTCTGGACCATGGTAGGTTCATGGAGTCAGGGGTTGTTTACGATTCGCATGTGGATATTCGGCTGAAGCCCAGCACATCTATTAATGGTTCAAGCAGCTTGGAGTGGCAGGCGAGGTCTTTTGCTTCGAGTTTACTGATGCCACGTCAGGTTTTTTTAAGTTATTTCTCACACCTTCAGGAAAAATTAGATTTCAAAAGTCGTGGGCATGGACCCATTTATCTGGATGATCAGCTTTGTAATCGGATGTTGTACGCAGAAATTGTCACGGAGATGCGAATTTTCTTCGATGCCCCGAAAACACTGGTGGCGTTCCGTATTAACGCGCTCAAACTGTTGACTGATGCTCGTAGGCCGCTGCGCGTTACTGAAGAAGTGGCCGCAGAAACGCTAAATACATTTTTTAAGTAGGTTTGTTTTTTTGATGTGCGTTGCGGCTTGTAGGCTGCTTTTGTTGATTGCTCGGTGGGAATGATAATGCGTAAATTTTCAAGTGGTGTCGAAGATAAATTATATATCCCGCTGAGCGAACAAAAAGCCAATGCTTTAGTCGCATCCAACACCGCTTTCGAGATGTTAGACGTATTAACTGATGCGGAAATTGCTGCGGTCCTGATGATTCAGCATCTTACGAGTTTTGATCAAGGGAGGAGCATGGTTTTTCCCGCTGAACGGCTCTTGGCTAATCTAGTTGCTTGGGGGGTTAGGCAAAAGCAGGGCGGCGGAAATTTAGTGCAGGAAGTAAAGCGGTTGTTCGACGTGAGTAAGTTAAGTGCTGGGCTGGATGTGTTGCACGAGACGGGATTGGAATTATTGTCTCAAGATGATGTGGATGCAGGTGAATATTTGTTGGGTGATGGTAGTTGGGACTTCGAGTATCGAGTTCGTCACTATAAAAAAGTAGCCGCATTTAAGGCGGAAGTCGAGACGCCTAAGGGCAAACTGTTGGTGTTGAGTGCCCCGCAGGATCTTATCGTTCGATCCTTTTTAGCAGAAAAGGATGAGTCAATTCATATTCAGGGTTACGCCGGTACTGGGAAAACGTATCTCATCTCTTCGTTGGCAAAGTTTATGGATCCATGCACAACGTTGGTGCTCGCACAAACCCAGGCCCAGTTGTACCAGTTAACCTATCGTTTGCAACAGGGGCATATTGTTGCAAGGACGTTCATGATGTTGGCGATGGAACTACTGGTATCGAAACGTCCACATCTTGTAGAGGCGGCGGATGACTACCTCAACCTGAAAGATTCTGAAGTATCACGGGTTTTGAATATAGGGTCTGTTGGGGTAATAACTCCCGCTAGGGTTACGGCAATTTGCAGGCGAGCTGTAAAGAAGTACTGCCAAAGCGGGGATAAATATATAGCCAAGTGGCACCTTCCTTACATTAAGGAAGATGTCACTCCAGTTGATGTGGCTATTCTTGTTCAATATACGGAAAGAATTTGGGAGGCGACGATATCTCCTCCCGTTTACGAAGTGAAATTTCCAGTGCGGGGTTTTCACTTAATTAAGTACTTGTCGTTAACTGAGGAGGTTATACCTGAAAGCTTTGCTCACGTAATTGTAGATGAGAGTCATGATCTTTCTCGTCCAATACTTAAAATTCTTGATCGGAGTCCTCAGGCAGTCATAACCTTGGGGGATGAATATCAGTGTATTAATGGTCCTGTGTTTAAGCGGTCCAAAAATATACGTCAGCGGGATATCACGCTGTCCGTGAGGGCTGGGAAGAATATGGAGAATATCTTAAATCCCCTGATTGATGCTCATCCAACGAAAATTAAGCTGCCCTTTGAAGGTGGCAGCAATGATGGAACTAAAGTAGTTTATTATGATGTTAGCAAGGTGCCTGACAGGCCGTCGACAATTCTAGTTGACTCAGAGTGGGGGATGTTCGAATGGTTTCAGCGCCTGTCTCACGCGGGCCTGCGTTTCGCTTTGTTGCACGGATCGAAGCAGGAGTTTGTCGATTTTATGACGGATTGCATAAATCTGTTTCATCGCGGTGCGCAACCCAAGCATAGAATTTTATTTTTTCACACTTCATGGGAGTCGTTGGCGCAAGCTCAAATCAATAATGGAGTGTTTGAGAAAATCGAGGCAATGTTGGTAAGAGGGTATGATATCGATAAGCTTAAAGTTTCTTTGTTGTTACTTGATGACGTCTCACCTAGCGGTTACCAGTTGGGCATGGTAGGGAATGTGAAAAATGCGGAGTTTGATTCGGTCATGCTTGCTCCGGACTTGTTAAACGAAATTAGGCCTGGAGATGTTCTAGGGTACGACAGGAAAATTTGTGCGTTGTACACCGGTGGATCCCGAGCTAAATACGAACTGCTAGTGCCTGGGGGAATCGGAGAGTGGATTGGAAGTCAGAAATACAACGCGACCAAAAGTAAATGATCTGATGCTGGGTTACTTCTGATCGTTACAGGGTTTAAGTAAGTGGGGCCAAAATGGCCCCGTTCGTTTGGTTTAGGCGGCACGTCCCATTAATTTGTTTTGTTCGATGGCAGCTTTCTCACGCTGCCTGTCTATGTAGTCTGCCAAGTCTTTTAAATGGATGCCAAGGGCTGCTTTTTGACTGTTGGCTCCTAGTCGCACAATAGGTATGTCTATCTCGCCCGATAAACATTTCAGTTTAAATTTCTCGACAGTCAAAAACATATAATCGGCGCAAACACGGCTCAGTGGAATCACTGCCTGGCCATCGTACTGGGCCATAAGTAAAAAGAGTGTATTCATTCTTCCTCCTGGGACTTCTTCATCGCCAGACGGACTTGGACAGGCTTCTTCGCGTCCCAAACGGCTCGCTTCCAAGATCGGCGCAACCATCCAGCAAGGCCCGCTCTATACGCGTAAAGCTCACGGGCGAACGTATCGGATGTACTCGCACATGGTGAGCTGATATACGTCCCGCGTTGTCGGCAGTACTGCACGCCTTCGGGGACTGGAAACTCTTTCTCGAACTCGGCGCGCTCGTCAATTTGGAGCACGTCGACGGCTAGCTGCTGAGCAGTTTTCTGTTCAGGCAGAGGGGGCTTATACCCCACGATAGGCTGCGCGGGCGGGCGATTCTGAGCGATTAGCGTTGCATTGGGTGTGGCTGCCTCGCGCAGCTTTTCGTGGGGTATGAGCGCCTCGGTGGTGCAGCTGAAAGGGGCAATAATGCCTGCTGCTGCGCAGCAGAGGCTGTTTGTTTCTAGTATGTCGACGCTGCCTTCCTTGCGGAGCAAAGCGGTCGTGGATTGTGTGTTGTGCTGGTCCTTTTGCATGCCGCTTTCCTCCGAAGTTCGATTGCGCGTTGGTTCATCAGCCGCTGGTGGGGCGTGAGCCGGGTTGCGGTGGGTGTTGAATTGGGGGCGGACCTGGCTCATGCGGCGCTTTCCTGATCTGCCGGCTCCAGTAGTGCTGCGATGGCGAGCGCCTGGTCGCGGAGGGTGCGGGTGTCGCGTTCCAGCTTTTTGCCTGTGCGAAAGGCGCTGAATGTCTCAGATGTAATCCGTAGTTTTTCGGCGATTTCCAGTAGGGTCAGTCGTGTTGATTCACCTAATTTGGAGGCAGCCACGGCGCGCTCGTAATGGGCGTACAGTTGCTTGTGTTGGTCGCGAGCCTGATCAAGTGAG
The DNA here is from genome assembly GCF_001874645.1 of Pseudomonas frederiksbergensis. Taxonomy (NCBI): domain Bacteria; kingdom Pseudomonadati; phylum Pseudomonadota; class Gammaproteobacteria; order Pseudomonadales; family Pseudomonadaceae; genus Pseudomonas; species Pseudomonas frederiksbergensis. The sequence goes on along the minus strand of NZ_CP017886.1, from coordinate 850,391 downwards.
AACATCAGGTTGCGGATTTCTTCCGAGTTGTCAGAGCGCTGAATAGCTTTGCCTTCTTCAATTCCGTCTCGATGCCCAACGCAGCAGCCGTCGTCATAGCCATCGCTGTAACCCTCTAATTGACCCTCGGAGCGGCCATTACTTAAGCCATTCCGGTAGGCGAGCCAGTAGACGGCGGCCGTCATGAGGATGATTGCTATCAGCGCGTAAATTTGAACTGCAGTCATTTGGTTTGCTCCTGATTCAGTGTCGGACTGGTGGTGGCAGTCCTTGGGTGGTGGCTTACTCGGTTGGCTCGTCCTGCTGAGACTGCATGTCTTCGTCAGCCTGGTAGGCTCGAATGTCGATGAGCGATGCGACATGCCGAATGTGTGCGTATTTCGGCGCTTTCCGGCTTGAATCCAGCGTGGTGATCGGAAGCTGAATCCGGCCACTGTTGATTTCAGACACGAACTTTTGCTCGTTTAGATTTCGGAAATACTTCTCGCGCACCGTCTCCAGTGGAATCAGCACGTCACCGAAGGTGCGGTAAAGCAGCTCGATGGTGGTGGATTCAGGGGCGGGACGTAGCCGTAGTGGAGCTTGGGCTGCGTTACTCATGGCTTTGTGTGGCCTCCTTGCTTTGTTTTCTTGCGGGGTGGTTCCAGGCGTTCAGGCAATGGCGTTTGGTCAATTCCCGCAGATGCTCGGGCACTTCAAGGAGCGCGGCATTGCGCTCCTCTCGTGTCCGCATTGCGATGATCTGTCGGGCGAATTCCCTAGGCCACGTCACGGCGATCTGCCGGGATTGCGGGCAGGTCGATGCCGAGTTGTTCAGCCAGCCAGCGGATGCCTGGTTGTCTCACCCTGGTCGACTGGCTGTACTGCATGCCAAACGTTTCGTGAAACCACTGGCCGTCCTTGACGCGCAAATACTCTTTGTCGCGTGTGGGATATGCAGGCAAGTTGCCCTTGAGCAGGTCTTTCTCCCGCATGAGTGCAACCAGCTTTGGACGGGTCAGGCCGAGTTGCGCTGCAGCTTGGGCGAGGGTGCGTTCCATGGCGTCCCCCTCATGCCGCGTGCGCAGCAGGAGTGGCCGCTGCAGCAAGGTGGTTGATGGACTCAATGATCCTTGCGTAGATCTCAGCATCGGAGTCGTACAGGGTGAAGCATCGCGTGTGCGGGCTTTTATTGCCGATGCTCAAGATGGTGGTAACACCGCGTCGCGAATGGGTGCGATGCAACGCCACATGCAGGGGAAGCTCAAAACCCATGTCGAGGCTCAGCACGCCGCCGGTGTGCACCAGTTCGAATACGCGTTGCTTGTCCTGGACTTCGAAGCGGCCGTATTGACGATCTGCATGCGGACGCTGCACCAGGGCACTGGTGTTGCTGGCGTCGAACGGACCGTTGGCAATCTCTTCGATGAAGTCGGCCAGTTTGAGGTGCATCTTTTTGTCATTCTGCAGGGTCAGCGTGTGGCGTTCGCTGCCCAGCTCGACGACAAAAGTGCTTTCCACTGTGCCGCGTTCAGCCTTGAGGCGGAATGCCAGGCATTCACGCTTAGGTGCTGTTCGCAGGACGTGGTTGAAGGTCTCGGTCAGGTTGACCTGGGCGTTGAGCAACTGCAGGGTGCGGTTGTCGATCTTGTACTTGATCATGCCGCGTGCCCTCCGTCATTCGGATCGAAAGGGAGGGGCTGGGATTTGGCTATCAGCTTGGGTTTGCTGTTATGAATGATGACCAGGCAGCCGGTGGCTGACTGCAGCTGCTCGATCATCTTTTTGTTGCTGACGCACGCCGGATGGACGTGGAGGGTTGCGCAGGTTTGCATGGTTTTGCCTCGCTCTGTGGTGAAAGAGTGAGGCGAATATCACGCAGTGTGTTTTTTAAGTCAACACGAAATGTGATTATTCTGTCACGTTGCGTGCAAAAACCGTGATGACTTTAGGATGCCGCCGACTAAGTGAATCTCAATCACGTCGCTCGCGGCGATATGGATTGGCGGGTGTTCGGCATTTACGCTGTCCAAGCGGTACATCCCATCTCTCAGGTAAATGAATTCCTTGATCATCGTTCGGCCCTCTGTGGTTCTGACCACAACCTCATCGCCGCTGAAGTAGCTCTTGTTGGGTTCGATTAGCACGTACTCACCATTTTTTATCCTGGGAAGCATGCTATCGCCGGTAACCTTTAATCCATAGGCATCAGGGTCATCGCTGTGGATGCTCAAGTAACCATCGCCGTGACCTGGAGGAAAATCAAGCGCTTCAAAATATCCTTCATTGCCCAGCTGTGCGGTCCCAACCACCGGAACACTCCCTGTTTTCGCTCGTCCTGCAGATGTTAATCCTTCGCTCTGGCTGCTCTTGAGTCGAGGGGGATATCTGATGTCGAAAATGTTTCCAAGCGCATCACCAGATAAATGGGGTAATGGTCCCTCGACATCTTTGACCAGTTCTGTCAGCGGCGTTTTCAGGGCAGCAGCAATTTTCCCTAGATCCTGAAGGTTGGGCTGGCGTTGATCCTTCTCATAGTTACCAATACGAGACTGTGATTCCCAGCCACAGGCAAGTGCCAGATCCTTCTGGCTCATACCTTTGGCTTTTCTGAGTGATTTGATGCGTGAGCCTAGTGTGTTCATTTGTCTTTTTTACCACGCATTGAAATAAATTTATCGCACTTTGCGTGTTGTAAAAATCACGAATCGTGTTTATTCTGCGCTCCAGTTACAGGAGATCTTTATGAACAGGATTGCTGACCATCGAGAGAAGGCGGGTATCAGGCAGCGTGATTTGGTTTCGATTCTGGGCTGGACGCAGACACGGATTAGTAATTATGAGTCCGGACGCCGTGTAGCCGGACTTGCAGAATCTCGTGCAATTACGGCTGCGTTGAATCAACTCGGAATCAAATGCTCGCTTGATGATGTTTTTCCGCCGGAGATGGATTTCAAGAAAGTAGCTTAGAAAAAAGGCGACCCAAGGGTCGCCCAGTTCCTCCCGACACGCACCACCACAGCGCTGTCGGGCCGCGATTGGGGGTGGCGGGCAAACCAAATGCAAAACCGCCCACACCTTTCGCGTTTTCCAAGGCTCGGAAGCCTTGGTGTTGCTGCCATTTCCACCACAGAGCTGGCAGCTGTTGCGCCAGGGGTGAACAACGGATTGTTCGCCTCGGCACGGTGCCGGTGTTGGTCTTAGGAACCTCGCCGGCGTTTGGGCCTATCAAGCCACACGACAAATGTATCACCACTCCCTGTCGTGCGGCACTGGCAACATTCAAGGATTAATGCCATGAGCCGTATCATTCTGAGCTCTCTAGACCGGGCGCAGCGGGAAGTCCTGCCGCTCGATCTTGCGCTTTACCATGCCGCACGGGACTACCCCGGTGGTGCCGCCGCCATCGCCGCCACCACCGGCCGGAATGCGACCACACTGCAGCACAAGCTTTCCCCAACCCACCCCAGCCACACGGTGAACATTCAAGAGTTCGGCGAGATTCTGGAGCTGACCAAGGATCGCCGCATTCTGGATGCAGTACATGCGTTGGTCGGTGACACGATCTGGCAGGAGCTGGCCGAGGCGTATACCAATGACATGCCCGAGACGTTGACCACCGGCATCGCGGAATACTTCCGCAAGGTGGCGGATCTGGCAGACATCTGGGCCAAGAGTATCGGTGACGGTGTCGTTACTGATGAGGAACTGGCCGCGATTCGCCTGCAGGTGTTTCGTGGGATTCAGGGGCTGTTGGGGCTGTTCAACCGCGCCACGTATGTCAACCAGACGACGCGGGGTGTTGAGCGTGGCTGATATCGCTGACTTCGCTAATGACCTGGTGCAAGAGCGCATCGATCAAGCGCTCGCTGCACGCAACGCCACCAAGCCTGCCTTGGTGGCGCATTCGTTTCTGTTCTGCGAAACGTGCGATGACCCGATCCCTGAGGCTCGTCGTTTGGCGCAGCCCGGCTGCACGCAGTGCGTGGGGTGCCTTTCTCTCGCGGAACTAAAGGGGGCCCGCCATGCTTGATGAGGTACTTGGGCAATTTGCGGATTACGGGCTTGAGCCTGCGCAGCCGCTGGTGTTTGGAAAGCTAACTCGGTGCAAGACGGCACAGGACAAGGGCAAGGAAAAGAACGGCTGGTACATCGCCCATGAACATCGCACCGAGAAGGGCGAAACGCTCATTTTCGGCGCGTTCGGTGATTGGCGTTCGGGTGAGTCGCAGAAGATCAAGGTCAAGGCCGGGCGGATGTCGCCTGAAGAGCGTGAGGTCATGCGCGCTCGGCAGGAGGAGGCGAAGCGGCGCGCTGCGGAGATCGCAGCCAGTGCGGCACGTCGAGCGGCCAAGCGGGCGGCGGGCATGTTCAGACGCATGCCGGAGAAGGGCCGTAGCGACTATCTGGATCGCAAGCAGATCGTTGGTATCGGTGTTCGGTATGCGCCTCGCACCGGTGCGTTCCTGGTGCCGATGTGCAACGTGCGCGACGAGATTGTCGGCCTGCAGGTGGTGTATCCAACCAAGCAAGAAGACACCGGTCGGGACAAGACCTATTGGCCTTACGGGATGTCGAAGGAGGGCGCCTTTCACTTGATCGGGCCGCATCCGGATCCGGGTGAGCCAGTGCTCGTATGTGAGGGCTACGCTACCGGCGTAAGCCTGCACATGGCGACTTCGCTGACCGTGGCCATCGCGTTTGATGCGGGCAACCTTCTGGTGGTGTGCAAGGCGATGCGTGAGCGTTTCGCCGGCTGCCCGTTGATCATCTGCCGTGATGACGACTGGAAGACCACGAAGCCGAACGGCGATGCCTGGAACCCTGGTGAAGAGAAGGCCAACAACGCGGCGCTGATCGTTGGTGGCCAGGTGGTTGTGCCGATCTTTTCCGGTGAGCGGGAGATCAAGTGGACCGACTTCAACGATCTGCACGTTGCCGAAGGTTTGGAGGCGGTGCGCCGCCAGGTGCTGGCGGTGGTCAAGCCGCCGGCAGCGGGTGGCTGGAAAGATATGCTGGCTCGGAGCGAAAGCGGCGCGCTGATCGCGCATATGCAGAACGTCGAGCTGATCCTGGCCAACGATGAGCGCTGGGCCGGGGTGATCAGTTACAGCGCTTTCAGTTCGAAGATCGTGAAGCTGCGTGCGGCGCCGTATGGCGGTGGCACGGGAGACTGGGCGGACATCGATGATGTGCGGGTGATGAAGTGGCTCGCGCAGCAGTACAACTTGCGGGTCAAGGCGTCGCATGTGATCGAGGCGGTGAGCGTCGTTGCGCATGATCACGCGTTTCATCCGGTGCGCCAGTACCTGCGCAAGCTCGAATGGGATCGCGTGCCGCGCTTGGAGAGCTGGCTCACGGATGTTATGGGCGTGAAGGCCACCGACTACTCGTCCAAGGTGGGCAAGCGCTGGATGTTGTCGGCCGTGGCGCGGGTGATGAAACCGGGCTGCAAGGCTGACTCGGTGATGATCCTTGAGGGCGCGCAGGGCGCCGGTAAGTCGACGGCGATGAGTATCCTCGGCGGCGAGTGGTTCATGGATACGCCGTTCGCACTGGGCGACAAGGACGGCTTTCAGGCAATCCGTGGCAAGTGGATCGTCGAGCTGGGCGAGCTGGACAGCTTCAACAAGGCCGAAAGCACCAAGGCCAAGCAGTTTTTCTCCGCGTCCACCGATACCTACCGCGAGAGCTATGGCCGCCGCACCATGGACGTTCCGCGCCAGTGTGTGTTCGTGGGTACGACGAACCAGGACGAGTATCTGAAGGATGCCACGGGTAACCGGCGCTATTGGCCGGTGGCGTGTACCAAGGTGGATCTGGAGCTGTTGCGCTCGATCCGCGACCAACTTTGGGCCGAGGCGGTGTTCTGCTACGACGCGGGCGACCTTTGGTGGGTAACGCTGGATGAAGCGGCACTGTTCGCCGAGGAGCAGGACGAGCGCTTCGTAGTGGACGAATGGGAAACGCCAATCTTGACCTGGTTGGAAGAGTCGCAGATCGGTGAGACCACTACCGGCAGTGAGGTGTTGACGCAGGCGCTCAAGCTCGACCCGGGGCATTGGGGCAAGCCCGAGCAGATGCGGGTCGGCGCGATCCTGCATCGGTTGGGGTGGCGACGTTATCGGCTCGGGGCTATGACCAAGAGCCGGCAACGACTGTGGGGCTACAAGAAACCTGCGGATTGGGGCAGGGCTCCTGCTTTGGAACAACCTGCTTTCGAGGAGCCTTGCTTCGATGATTAAGGAGATTGATTCGTTGCTGAAGCTGTGGGCTCAGGAGCTGCATTCCGAACATTCGAAAGGGGGGCTTGCGGGGGGAACATGGTGGCCATGATGATGGAGAGTAATGGGCAACTGATCCGTGGGCGGCGTGCCTTTCGTGCACCGCTGGAGAGTTCTCTCGACATCGAGCTGATCGTGAATAAGCATCTCGCGCCCGAGCTGGTGACGGTTGTGCGGGAGCATTACTGCACGCTCGATGTGGATATGCGCTTGCGCTACGCCCATTGCGGTTGTGGTCGCGACACCTACTACCAGCGTCTGCATGACGCGCATCTGGTTATCTGGGGCATGTTTATGGGGGTGGCTGCTTGACCCTAGGCATGGCTCCGGCAGTTGTTGTCCTACCGGCCCGCCATGTCCCACTATGTTTTGACGTAGTGGGACAGGTGCGGGCCTTGTCTTTACAGGGTTGTCCCACCGTCCCACCTTGCAACGTCACCCGCCCGCATATGCGTAGCGGGCAGCAGTACGCGCGTTTCACGCGCAAGCGTGCTCTTTAAGTTCTTCCTTTACACGAGAAAGTAGAGAAGAAAGTAGGACGGTGGGGCGAGGCCCCTAATTTAGGCGCTCTCAGGCGTCCCACCTCAATTCTAAAAGGTGGGACGGATGGGACGCCGCCAAAACAACAGAATGCCGGGGTGGGTTATTCGCTCACATTCGCTAGACGTTCACCCCTCATTACCCACTTATTCACTGGGTGGCATTAAACCGGGGTTGCTGCCACCGGAATCGACCTGTAAAAAGTAGTCATCTTCGATAGGTGCGACCGCAGAGAGCGGCAAGCACCACACCACCAAACCCGGCCATTGCGCCGGGTTTTTGCGTTTAGGGGTTGGCGATGACAAGCGAGCAACAAGCACTGGCAGAGATGCCGATTTGGTTAGTGATCGTCCTGGCTCTGGTCGGTGGCGTATCGGGAGAGATGTGGCGGGCCGATAAGGATGGGGCGCGGGGCTGGGCATTGTTGCGCCGCCTCGCGCTTCGGTCCGGAGCCTGCATTGTCTGCGGGGTGTCGGCGATGATGCTGATGATCGCGGCCGGCATGACGATCTGGACGGCAGGTGCCTTGGGTTGCCTGACGGCGATGGCCGGTGCCGATGTGGCCATCGGGTTGTACGAACGCTGGGCCGCCAAGCGACTGGGCGTCAGCGAAGTCCCGCCAGCCGGAGGCGAGCAGGGGTGATGCACCGATCTGGGGCGCCGAAAACCGCCGGGGACCCTAGGGATATCTGAAGGACACGGGGTCGGAAACCCGCGGGAAAGTGTTAGCGGTAGGATTGCCAGCTTACTGAAATTCAATCCATTGAAATTGAAAGGTTCCCATTGAAAAGCCGTTGAAAGGAGGGCTTATGACAGAACCAACGTACCTGTCGAAGAGCGCCTTCGCGGCTCGGATCGGCAGGGCGCCCAGCTACATCACCTGGTTGAAAAACAACAACCGCTTGGTGCTGAGTGCCGATGGTAAACAGGTCGATGTAACGGCCAGCGAAGCGTTGATTCGCGACACCGCTGACCCCTGCAAGACCGCCGTCGCTGATCGGCATCACCAGGACCGGCTTCAGCGTGACGTTTACAGTCAGTTATCCAGTCAGGTCGAACCGACTTCAACGGCTGCGCCGCCGCCCGCGATCACCCCTGCGGGGCAGCTGCCCGACTTCCAGAAAGCCCGCGCACTGCGCGAGCACAACCTGGCGCAGCTCGCCGAGATTGAGTTGCACAAAGCCAAGGGCTCGCTGGTCGCCATGACAGCGGTACAGACCGGCGCTTACAACGCCGGCCGCATGCTGCGCGATCAGCTGTTGGGCATGCCTCCGCAGCTGGCTCCCGAACTGGCGTCCATGACGGACCCTTGGGAAATCGAAAAGCACCTGACGGCGGCGATCCGTCGCTCGCTGGAAGACGCCGAACGCATGTCTTCAGCGGACCTTGAACACGCACTGACCACGAGTTAAGCCCATGCCCACGGAAATTCCTGACGGTGCAGAGGTGTACCGCGAGGCGTATTTCCGTGGGTTACGGCCCGACCCGGACGTCTGGATCGATCAGTGGGCCGACGAGTACATGCGGATCCCGCGTGACACCGGCGCCGCTGAGCCGGGCCAGTACCGCACCTCGCGCACGCCGTATGCCCGCGAGCCTATGCGTTGTCTCTCGCCGGCCCACCCTTGCAAGCGCGTGATCACCATGGTCGCGTCGCAACTGATGAAAACGCAGATCGGTCTGAACTGGATCGGTGGCCTGATGCACATGGCGCCGTCGAACATCCTTGCGCTGTTGCCCAGCCTCGGCCTGGCCAAACGGGTGTCGTCGCGGATCGGCAAAACGATCAAGGCTACGCCTGTACTGCGGGAGCGAGTGGCGGCCAACCGGTCGCGGGACTCGCGCAACACTATGGATACCAAGGAGTTCGAGGGCGGTACGTTGTACGTCACCACCGCCGGCTCGGCGGCCAACCTGTCGGAGCTGTCGGCGCGCTACGTTTACGGTGACGAAATCGACCGGTGGGAAGTGGACATCGGCGAGGAGGGCGACCCCATCGAACTGGCGGAAACCCGTGGCAGTACCTTCGGCCGCAACGCGAAGTTCTACTTCTCCAGCTCGCCGACGATCAAGGGCGCCTCGCGGATCTCGGACCTGTTCGATGGCAGTGACCAGCGTCACTACTACGTGCCGTGCCCGACCTGCGGGCACATGCAAACCCTGGAGTGGGAGCGCCTGCACTACTCGAAGGATTACAGCGTGGTGCACTACGAGTGCGCCGGGCCTGAGTGTGACGTGCTGATCGAGGAGTACCACAAGGGCGAGATGCTCGCCAACGGTGAATGGCGCGCCCATGCCGAGGGCGACGGCGAGACGGTGGGCTTTCACCTCAACGCGCTTTATTCACCGCTGGGCTGGATGGACTGGAAGTCACTGGCCAAGCAATTCGAGAAGGCCAAGAAGGCCCAAGCCAAGGGTGACCTTGAACCCATGCAGGTGTTCTACAACACCCGTCTGGCCAAGGTCTGGGACGCCGCTCAGGAGCAAACCAAGGCCGATGTGCTGAAGCGGCGGGCTCGATTGGAAGGCTATGGCCTCGGCTCAATGCCGGCCGGCGTGTTGATGCTCACCGGCGCGGTCGACGTTCAGGCCAATCGCCTGGAGTTCATGGTCATGGGCTGGGGTGTCGGTATGGAGCGCTGGGTCGTTGACTTCCAGGTGATTCCGGGAGATCCCTCAGATGAACGCACCTGGTCAGCGCTGGATGAATTGCTCAAGGCTCGTTACCGCCATCCGTGCGGTGTCGGCCTCGGCATTCTGGCGGTGGCGGTCGACTCCGGCGGTCACCACACCGATGAGGTCTACCAGTTCTGCCGCGTTCGCCGCTGGCGCAATATCTTCGCCATCAAAGGTGCGAGCAAGCCTGGTAAGCCGGTAATCGCTCAGCGGCCGTCGATGGTCGACGTGACCTGGAAGGGGCAGACCGAACGCCATGGCGCCGAACTGTGGTTTGTCGGGACCGACACGGCCAAGGACTGGATCTACAACCGTTACCCGTTCGAGTCAGGGCCGGGTGCGTTGCACTTCGCCAATGACCTACCAGATGACTTCTTCGACCAGTGCGTCGCGGAACGCAAGGTCGCCCGCTACGTGCGGGGCCATAAGCGCATCGAGTGGGTCAAGGGCAAGGCCGAGCGCAACGAAGCGCTCGACCTGATGGTGTACTGCCTGGCCATGGCCCATTACCTGGGCCTCAATCGCTACAAGGAACACGACTGGGAGCGGGTGCGTCAGGCTCTTGCGCAGTCTGGTTTGTTCGACGAAGCGCAGGGCATCAAACCCGTTCAGGGCGAGCGCCTTAGCAGTGAGCCCCCAGTCGTCACCGCATCACCACAACCGGCGCCGCAACCCGTTGCTCCGGTCGTGCAATCACGACCAGCAGCACCGCCGCCTCAACGCCGCAGCTCCAGCAGCGGTTACCTGAAGAGACGCTGATATGTCCTTTACCCAGAAGCACCTCGACGCGGTTGAGGGGGCCATCGCTCGCGGTGAGAAAACCGTGCGCTATGGCGACCGCACCGTGGAATACAGATCCATCGATGAGCTGCTTAAGGCTCGCGACCAGATTCGCACCTCGCTGGTCAACTCGGCCGGGCCGCGCTCTCGCGTGGTTCGTCTGTACCACGGAGGCAAGGGAGTCTAATGGCCCGACATTATCCGACGCTGACCCGTAACGGATTTGTGTTGCCGTCGAACATCAAGGCCAGTTACGAAGGCGCCGGGGAGGGCCGTCGCTCCACTGGCTGGGATGCTCCCGACAACGGGGTCAACAGCATCAACACTCCGGCACTGCGCAACCTGCGCTCCCGCTCGCGTGCGGCGGTACGCAACGACCCGTATGCCTTCAACGTCATCGACAAGCGCGTCAGTAACCTGATCGGCACCGGCATCAACCCTCGGCCGAAAACCGAAGATCATGAACTGCGCAAGTTGCTGCAGGAACTCTGGGAGGACTGGGTCGATGAGTCGGACGCCGATGAGCGCACCGACTTCTACGGCCAGCAGGCACTGATCGCTCGCACGGTCGAAACCTCGGGCGAGTGCTTTGTACGACTGCGTCCGCGTAGCCTGGACGATGGCCTGGCGGTTCCGTTTCAGCTCCAGACATTGGCGCCGGAGTTCGTGCCGCATGACAAATTCGAGACCACTAAAACCGGCAACATCATCCGTGCCGGGATCGAGTTCACGCCGGGCGGCCATCGGGTGGCGTACTGGATGTACCTGTCACACCCGCGTGATGCGTCGTCGCTGAACGCCGGCTACAACCAGTTGGTGCGGGTACCGGCTGCTCAGGTGTTGCACATCTTCGAGCCGGTCGAGCCAGGCCAGCTACGTGGTGTGCCGCGATTGTCGCCGGTGTTGAAGCGCCTGCGCAGTCTCGACAACTACGACGATGCGGTGTTGTTCCGACAGGAGGTGGCGAATCTGTTCGCCGGCTTCATCAGTCGCCCGGCACCGGATGCCGGACCTGTTCCGAGAGACCCGGTCACCGGCCAGCCGTTGAGTCTGGATCGTGATGGCTTCACGCCGATGGTCGCGCTGGAGCCCGGCACCATGCAGGAGCTGGGGCCAGGGGAGGAGGTCGAGTTCTCCAAACCGCCGGACGCGGGCAACAACTACCCGGACTTCATGCGACAGCAGTTGATGGCAGCCGCTGCAGGCACGGGTACGCCTTACGAGATCCTCACCGGCGATATGCGTGAGGTCAATGACCGGGCGCTGCGGGTAGTGCTCACCGAGTTCCGCCGTCGCCTGGAGCAACTGCAATTCAGCGTTTACGTCCACCAGCTCTGCCGCCCGGTCCGGGCCGCCTGGATGGACATGGCTGTCTTGTCGGGCGCCCTGGTGCTGGAGGATTACGCACAGCGTCGCCGTGAGTACCTGCGCACACGTTGGGTGCCGCAAGGCTGGGCCTACATCCAGCCCGTGCAGGACGTACAAGCACGGCGGATGGAAGTGCAGGCCGGTTTTGCCTCGCGCAGCGAAATGGTCCTGCGTACCGGCTACGACGCCGAAACGGTCGACGCGGAAAACGCCGCCGATCTGACCCGGGCCACCACCCTTGGCCTCAACTACAACACTCTCGACGCCGTCCAGCCAATCGACGACAAGGAGCAAACATGAGCAAAAGAGCGCAACCGCGCATTTACAACAGGGCTGGCCAGCGGGTGCAGGTGAAAGACAAAACCTGGTATGCCCTGCAAGCCAGCGGTGAGGCTGCCGAGCGAGTTTTCGAAGTCTTCGTTTACGGCGAGATCGGTGCCTGGGGCATTACCGCCAATCAGTTTGTGCAGGATCTGCGCGCCATGGACGACGGCGTCTCGCCGGTGATCGCGGCGTTCAACAGCATCGGCGGCGATTTGTTTGACGGGCTGGCCATGCACAACGCGCTGTCGCGTCTGGGCGAGCGCTGCACTGGCCGCATTGATGCGTTGGCAGCCAGTGCAGCCAGCGTGGCGGTGTGCGGCGCACATAAGGTCGTGATTGCAGCCAACGCCATGTTGATGATCCACAACCCTTGGACCTATGCGGCTGGGGATGCCGAGGACTTCCGCAAGGTGGCCGACGTGCTCGATCAGACAATGGAGGCAATCATCGCGGCCTACAAGGCCAAGGCGCCGGACATCGATGAGGTCGAGTTGCGTCGGTTGGTCGCCGCTGAGACCTGGTTGACTGCCAATGAGGCTGTGGCTCTGGGCTTGGCCGATGAAGTCGGTGACGGCGTCAAGGTTAAGGCCTGTCTTGGCCAGGGTGGCGTACTACAGCGTTACCAGCACGCACCGGCTGACTTGCTGGCCCAGCTTGATGAACCACCGGAGCCTGATCCGGAGTTAGAGCCTGACGATCCGCTACCGGCGCCGCCCGTGGTCGACTCAGCCAAGCTGGCATTGATGATCACCCAGCGTTGCGCGGAGGCGGGGATCAGCAACCTGGTCGCGCCGTTGCTCAGCTCAACCCAGCTCGAAAGCGAAGAGATCGTCCAGGCGGGCCTGACGCGCGCCAAGGCCGTGAACGACCTTTGTGTTGCCGCACGGTTGCCGGAGCTCAGCGCCGAGTATGTCGAGGCTGGACTGGATGCAGCCGCGGTTCGGGCGCGTCTGTTCGACAAGATCGTCGGCAGCGGCAAGGGCTTTGAAATCGACAACAGCCTGCCACTGGATAACGACCCGGCGCCGAAGGTGCTGGCCAAACAACCTGATCCACCCTCGATCTGGGCCGCCCGTCAGGCCGCCCAAGGAGGACACCCCCAATCCGCGAAAGGAGTAAGACCATGACCATTAAAAGAGAGCCGATGCATGCGGGCGAGTTCCTGCTGTCCGAGGGCGCCGGCAATATCTCGCGGGAAGCAATCGATGTGGCGGCAGGTCCTGCACTAGAGCCAGGGCAAGTCCTCGGTCTAATCACCGCCACCGGCCAGTTCGCGCCTTACAACCCCGCTGGGGAGGACGGGACGCAGAACGCTACCGCGATCCTGTTCGGTCCTTTGGGCGAGTCTGAAGATGTGCGGCGCGGTCGCGCTGTGGTGCGGCTGGCCGAGATCAGTGAGGCCCATTTGACCGGGCTCGACCTCGATGCCGAAAAGGCCCTGGCCACCCATTTCCTGATCGTCCGCTGAGACGGTCATTCACGGTTATCCAACCCCGCCGCGTGCGGGGTTTTTCATTTCTGGAGAGTACCCATGGCCGACATCGCCATTTTTGACGACGAAGCGTTTTCTGTTTCCTCGCTGACCGCAGCCATCAACGAACAAGAATACCTGCCGGGCCGTATCAGCAGCCTCGGCCTGTTTCGCGAAGAAGGTATTACCACCCTGACCGTGCAGATTGAAAAGGACGGCGATGCCCTGGCGCTGGTGCCGGCCGGCGAGCGCGGTACCTCAGGCTTGGTGGTTGGGGCCAGCAAGCGTTTGATGATCCCGTTCAACACGGTGCACCTGCCGCAGCGCTTCACCATTAAGGCCGATGAAATTCAGGGCATCCGCGCCTTCGGCACGCGTACCGAGTTGCAGGCGGTGCAGGATGTGGTCAACGGCCGACTGGCGAAAACTCGTCGTCAGCTGGATGCCACCCACGAGTTCCAACGCATGGGTGCGCTGAATGGGCAGGTGCTCGATGCTGACGGCAAAACCGTCCTGCTGGACATCTACAAAGCGTTCGGTGTTCAGCGGCAGAAAATGTCAATGGAACTGAGCAAGCCGGACACCAACGTTCGGGTTAAATGCGGTGAAGCCCTAGACCTGCAAGAGGACGCGTTGGGCAACATCACCAGTTCCGGTTCCCGTGGATTCTGCGGCAAGAACTTCTGGAACAAGCTGATCAGTCACCAGTCGGTAGAGAAGACGTACCTCAACACAATGCAGGCAGCAGCGCTTCGCGGCGATGCCCGTGAAAGCTTCGAGTTCGGCGGCATCATTTGGGAGCGCTACCGTGGCAAGGTTGCCGGTGTGTCTTTCGTCCACGACGACAAGGCGCTGCTGGTGCCGGAGGGTGTGCCGGATCTGTACATCTCGGTGTTCGCTCCGGCCGACTACATGGAGACGGTCAACACCCAGGGCATTCCGTACTACAGCAAAATCGAGCCACTGCCGTTCAACAAAGGCATGGCCGGGGAAGCCCAGTCGAACCCGCTGCACCTGTGCACTCGGCCCCGTGCACAGATCCTGCTGGAACTCTGACCATGGGCTTTCGTGACCTGATCGCCGAGGTCGACGCGGTGGTGTTCGAAACCCTAGGCGACAGCGCCCGGATCGAGGGCCGTGACGAGCCGGTCCTTGGGATGTTCGCTGCGCCCTGGTTGCAACCGAAGATCGGCAAGCTCAACACGGGGCTGCGAGAGCCCCGGTTTGAGATTCGAGTCAGCGATTCGCACGATCTGAAGAAGGGCCTGCTGGTCAGCGTGGATCTGCCGGAACTGGACGGTGGTGGCGATTACGATTTGTTGCAGCTGGAGCCGAGCGGTGACGGCCTGGTCGCTCTTATTTTGAGGAAGCGCGTATGAGTGTCGGCAGCTACTTCAAACCCTCGGCCGGCGGCGGGATGATCTCGTTGCAGACCTCAACTGCAGATCTGCAAGCGTTCCAGGACTTCGCCAAGTTAGTGCCGAAAGCGGCGGCCGCTGCCCAGCGTCGAGCGATCAACAAAACCCTGGGCTGGCTGCGTACGCACATTGCCCGCGCTGTCGGTCGGCAGGAACGGATCGCCGTGGCAGCCGTGCGTCAGCGGTTGCGTGCTTACCCGGTCACCGGCGGCGCCATGAGCGGCAAGTTGTGGTTCGGTATCAATGCCATTGAGGCGAGTCGGATCGGTCGGGCACGGCAGAGCAACTCCGGTGTGTCGGTGGCTGGTCGCCGTTATCAGGGGGCCTTCTACAAGAAGGTCTATGGCAACAGCGCGGACATCTGGATCCGCACGTCCAGCAAGCATTTCAATGCCGACGACTACCCCGGCAGCACGGTGAGTGCGCGAGGCGGGGCGAGTTCGGGCTGGATTGCCGAACACGACAGTCGTTTCCCTCTGGCCAAGGCCAAGGTTTCTCTGGAACAAGCCCGACCCCACTTCGAAAGCTGGGTACGCAAGGCCGATGAGCACCTGCTGCATGTCCTGCAGCAGGAACTCAACTTTGAACTGCAGAAGTACCTGAAGGGGAAATAATGTGGTGGATGAAACGGAAACACCGTTCAGCCTTGAGCAGTTGTACCAGGCTATCGAGCGGCAGGTGCAGGCGCATTTGCCGGGTGTCCACACCGTAGCAGCTTGGCCGGCTATCGAAGATCGCATTCGGCTGCCGGCGGTGTTCATCGAACTGGCGGACATGGAACCGGGTCAGGACCCCGGTACCGGTGAGGTGGGGCTGGCCTGCAAGTTCGAAGCGCGGGTGATCACCGATCCGATTCAGTCGGATCACCATCAACAGGCGGTTTTCTTGGCGGGGCAGCTCGCTGTCTTGTTGCGCCTGCAGACCTGGGGCGTGGCGGTGGAGCCTGCGGAGTTCGTCCAGGCCATGCAGGACTGGACCAAGCCGGAGCTGGATGGCTACACCGTCTGGGTGGTGGAGTGGACGCAGCAGATCTACCTGGGCAAAGCGCAGTGGCCGTGGCCGGATCAGCCACCGGGAACGCTGATGTTCGGCGTTGATCCGGATGCAGGCCCGGCCAACAAGGACAAGTACTTTGCACCCGAGTCGTTGTCATGAGTTATGTGTCAGCTCAACACGACCGGATGCTCGCGGGCCTGGTCAAGGACTGTTATGTCGTGGCGGTGGATCTCGCCGCTTCGCCACCGGTGTGCCGGGTATCGGACGGTGAATGGGTCAGCGGCTGGGTGCGCTGGCACAGCGTGGCCGCCGGTAAAGCCCGGCATTGGCGGGCGCCCAGCATTAATGAGCAGGGCACGCTGATCAGTACCAGTGGCGACGTGTCGCAAGGGACGTTTATTCCCGGCCTGTACGGCAATGGTGGGGCCCCACCGGACAATCGCGACCACGTTGAAGTCTGGCGTTTCGAGGATGGCGGCTCACTGGTCTACGACTGGGAGGCCAAGAGCTACACCATCAGCGTGCCGAGTGGCACAGTCACCATCAAGGTGGGGGCGACCCAGGCGGAGGTCACAGACAGCGCGGTGACGGTGAAGACCGGCACCATCAACCTGGAGGCAACCGTGAACATCAAGGGGCCGGTGAACATCGACGGCCCATTGCACGCGACGCAGGACATCACCAGCGATGCGGCGATTCTCGACACCGCTGGCAACAGCAACCACCACTCGCATTAGCGACAACCCATAACCCCAGCCCGCCGCGTGCGGGCTTTTTCATGCCGGGAGCAATCATGGCCAAACCTCAAGAAGACCCCATGGCGCTGGATCAAGCCATCACCACCAGCCCACTGCCGGCACCAGGAGGGTCGACGGCGACCTTCCGCGACACCGTGTATACGTCGCGTACGCTGATCCTCTCTGATGACCGGGAGCTGGCCGTTGCGAAGGGGATTGTATCGGTCAGCACCACGGATGCCATGGCGCTGAAGTTCTTCAAGGACAACGCCGAGTTCGAGCCGCTGAAGGAGTAACCCCGATGATCGGAATGGATCGCCACACCGGGCAGCCCATCTCCGGTATCGAGCATTTACGCCAGTCCGTTGAAGACATCCTCGGCACGCCGTTACTGAGCCGCCGCGAGCGACCACTGTACGGTTGCAAGCTGCGGCGCATGGTCGACCTGCCCATTAACGAAGGCTGGAAAAGCGCCGCTCAAGCCGAGGCCGCTCGGGCGTTAGGCCTTTGGGAACCACGCCTGAAGCTTGAGCGGGTGCGCGTGGTGTCCGTGCTGGGCGGGAAAATCAATTTGCGGATCAGCGGCGAATACCTCGGTGTGCGCGGCACGTTGGAGGTGTGGGTATGAGTACCTTGGTGGACCTGTCGGAATTGCCGGCACCGGAGGTGCTAGAGCCGCTGGACTTTGAAGTCGTGTACGAGGAAGGGCTGGAGGTTTTCCGTGGCCACATGGGCGACAACTGGACGGCCTCGCTGGAAAGCGACCCGGTCACCAAACTCCTGGAGGTCGGCAGCTACATCAAGCTCGGCAACCGAGCGCGAGTCAACGACGCGGCCAAGGCGCAGCTGCTGGCCTATGCCACCGCCGGGGATCTGGATCAGCTGGCGGCGAACGTCAACCTGAAGCGCCTGGTGATTCAGCCGGCCGACCCGCTGGCAGTCCCGCCGGTCGAGGCGGTCATGGAGTCCCACGACGCACTGCGTGAGCGGGTGCAACTGGCGTACGAAGGCTTGACCACGGCCGGGCCGCGTAACAGCTACATCCTGCATGCGCGTAATGCCTCGGCGCTGGTGGCAGATGCGACGGCCGAAAGCCCGTCACCTGCGTGTGTGGACCTGACAGTGCTCAGCCTTGAAGGCGACGGTGAGGCCAGCTCAGAGCTGCTGGCCAAGGTCGCGACGGTCGTCAATGACGAAGACGTGCGACCGGTCGGTGATCGCGTAACTGTGCGAAGTGCCGAGATCATTCGTTACCGCGTCGACGCGGTGCTGCACATGAAGGGTGCTGGCCCTGAAAACGATGCAGCGCTCGATGAGGCGATTAAACGTCTGGCGGCCTGGATCAACCCGCGCAGGCGGTTGGGGGTTGAGGTGGCTCGTTCTGGTGTCGACGCGCAACTGCACGTTGCCGGGGTGGGGCGCGTTGAACTCAAAGGTTGGCGTGATCTGGCCCCGACCAAGGGGCAGGCGGCTTACTGTACCGGTTACAGCGTCGTGCTGGGAGGTTGATATGCGCAGTCTTTTACCGCTCAACAGCACGCCGCTGGAGCGTGCTATTGAGGCGGCGTTCTATGAGGAAACCATCATCCCGCTGCGCACGCTGTACAACCCCGATACCTGTCCGGTTCATCTGTTGCCGCACCTGGCGTGGGCCTGGTCGGTCGACCGCTGGGATCCCAGTTGGTCCGAGTCGGTCAAGCGGGCAGCCATCAAGGCGTCGTTTTACATCCATGCGCACAAGGGAACCATTGGCGCATTGCGCCGCGTGGTCGAGCCGCTGGGCTACCTGATTGAAATTATCGAGTGGTTCAAGACGGTGCCGGAGGGCGTACCGGGCACCTTCGCGCTGAAGGTCGGTGTTCTCGACACCGGTATCACCGAGGAAATGTATCAGGAGTTGGAACGCCTGATTGACGACGCCAAGCCCGTCAGTCGGCACATGACCGGCCTGGCGATCAGCCTCGAAACCCAAGGCGCTTTGAATATCAGTGTCGCCCTGTACGAGGGCGATGAAATCGACGTTTACCCGCCGGTCATGCGTGACATCGAGGTCACCGGCACCATCGGCGTGGTTGGGCGCGAACACTCTATAGACACCCTGGACGTTTATTCATGATTGATGCGAACTCTCAGTTTTTCGCGACCCTTACGAATGTGGGGATGGCCAAACAGGCGAACGCCGATGCGCTCGGCATTCCCTGGAAGATCACCGAAATGGGCGTCGGTGATGCCAACAACACCGACCCTATCCCCAGCGCCGCGCAAACCAAGCTGATCAATGAATGGCGCCGCCGTCCGCTGAATCAACTCAGGGTCGATCCTATTAACCCGGCGGTGCTGATCGCCGAGCAGATTATTCCGGCGGATGAGGGCGGTCGTTGGATTCGCGAAATTGCCCTCTATGACGCGGACGGCGACATGGTGGCGGTAGCCAACTGTGCGCCGAGCTTCAAGCCGGTCCTGTCGCAAGGCTCGGGCCGCACGCAAGTGGTACGAATGAATTTCATCGTATCCAGCACCGGGAACATCACGCTCAAGATTGACCCGGCGGTGGTGCTGGCAACCCGTGAATACGTCGATACGCGGATCATGGAAGAGCTGTACAAGCTCGACAATAAGCAGTCGGTGCGGGTGGCCACCACAGCCAACATCGCCCTGGCGGGTCTTCAGGTTCTCGACGGTGTCGCGTTACTGGCGGGTGATCGGGTGTTGGTGAAGAACCAGACCGTGGCCAAGGACAATGGCATTTACATTGGCGCAGGTCCTGCGTGGAAGCGGGCAGAGGATGCCGACACCAATGCCGAGGTGACGTCGGCGTTACAGGTGTCTGTTGAGCAGGGCACCACACAGGCCGACACCACTTGGCAGCTGGTCACAGACGGGGTGATTGTTCTCGGCACCACGACTCTGACTTTTCAGAACATTACCCAAGGGTTTGCGCCGATCAATTCCCCGGCTTTGCTGGGTACGCCAACGACTCCAACGCCGGCTCAGTTCGACAGTAGCAAATTGCTGGTGAACTGCGAGTTTGTGCAGAGAGCGATAGGCAGCTTAGCTAAAAGTGAATCAATAGATGGGGGCAATGTAACGCTGACTGCTGTGCATATTGGTGCTCGGATTGAAATGTCTTCGACCGGAACCCTCACGCTACCCAACGCGAAATTGCTGCCTAAAGGCTCCTCGATCCTGATTACGACCTCTCTCGGAGCCGGAGTGGTAAACCTAGCAGTTCAAGCTGGGGGTGTGCTCGCACTGAATAACGTTGGCGTTGTGACTCCATACTCAATGTCCAGTGGGTCGGACCTCCTGCTGGTATCCGATGGGTCTGTATGGCGCGGCCATGCAAGTCTTGAGTGCTTGAGAACTTCCTCGCTCTTTGCCGCCAGTCTCGGCTCTCCGGGCTGGCAAAAGCTGCCGAGTGGATTAATTATCCAGTGGGGCCAGGTTGTCTGCGTAGCAGGGCAAGGAGGTCAAGGAGGCATGGGGGCCACGATGACACTGCCTCTGGCTTATCCGAACGTCCATATGCAGACGGTTCTTACGCCGTCGCAGACTTCGACAACTGCGGTTTCAGCGTGGGTTGATGCTGAGGATGCGGTTTCGTTCCGCGTCAGTACTAACGGGGTTGCTGGAACTATTGTTCGATATATCTCAACCGGGAGGTGATCGATAATCGAGGCGGATCTTCACGAGTTCAAGCTACCTGGCTTCGACGATATATAAGTGAGTTCGCAGCTGGTAATCCACGTCAATACTTAACGAATCATAATTTAGGTGTCTTATGGGGCTCTTTTCAAGTAAGTCCATGAAAGGTTTCTACGATGATGACGTTCACGAGACTCTCCCAGAGGACGCTCTAAAAATCACTCTGGAACGTCACTCTGAACTTCTGGTGGGTCAATCCGGAGGTCAGTTAATCGACTTCAGTCCTGAAAATGGCCCGGTGCTAATCGATCCGCCGCCAGCCTCTCCTGAGGCTTTGGCCACCATTGAACGGCAGTGGCGTGATGCGCGCTTGCTGGAATCGGACGGTGTTGTTTCGCGCCACCGCGATGAGTTGGAGGGCGGGGGTACTACAACGCTGACTCTTGAGCAGTACACCGAATTGCAGGCGTACCGAAGTGGCCTACGCAACTGGCCGGAGGCGGGAGAGTTTCCGCTGATTGACCATCGTCCGCCGCCGCCTCTTTGGTTGGGAGGCCAGCTCCAGTAAACGCCCCGCACTGACGGGGCGTTTTCTTTTCCGTTACGCGTAACACGAACATCCCTCACAGCCTCGCTTATGCGGGGCTTTTTCGATTCTGGAGATCGCTCTATGAGTTTCTACCACGGCGTCACGACCACTTCGGTGGATACGGGCGCACGCACCATTTCGCTGCCGTCCTCATCGATCATCGGGCTCTGCGACACTTTCACGCCCGGTGGCTTGTCCGGGGCCAGCGCCAAGGCCGGCGAGCTGAAGCTGATCACCACCGAGCGCGAAGCCATTGCTGCCTTCGGCGCCGACGCGGCGATCACCAAGGCCTGCCAGGCAATCTACAAAAAAGCCAAGGCAGTGATTGTGGCCATAGGTGTGCCCAAGATGGATGACCCCGCGCTGCAAACCTCGGCGATCATCGGCGGGGTGCTGGCCTCGGGGCAGCGTACTGGTCTGCAGGCGCTGCTCGATGGCAAGAGTCTGTTCAACGCCCAGCCGCGGCTGCTGATTGCGCCGGGACATTCCGCCACCCAAGCAGTCGCCACGGCGCTCGTCAGCCTGGCACAGAAGCTGCGGGCCCTCGGCATCATCGATGGGCCATGCACCACCGACGAAGCCGCCATGGCCTATGCCAAGAACTTCGGCAGCCGCCACCTGTTCATGGTCGATCCTGGCGTGCAGTTCTGGGATACCGGCACCAGTGCAACGGTAGATGCGCCGGGCTCGGCCTGGACGGCGGGATTGTTTGCCTGGACCGATGCGACCTACGGTTTCTGGGCTTCTCCGTCGAATAAAGAGTTTGTCGGCATCACCGGTACCACGCGGGCCATTGAGTACCTGGACGGTGACGAAACCTGTCGGGCCAACCTGCTCAACAACGCAAACATCACCACGATCATTCGTGATGACGGGTTCCGTTTGTGGGGTAACCGGACCCTGTCCAGCGATCCGAAATGGGCCTTTGTCACACGGGTTCGCACGCTCTTCATCCTCATGGATGCGGTTCAGGCGGGCCACAAATGGGCGGTCGATCGCTCGATCACCAAGACCTATGTCAAGGATGTCACCGACGGTCTGGAGGCGTTCATGCGTGACCTGAAGAACCAGGGCGCGGTGATCAACTTCGAGGTGTTCCCGGATCACGAACTGAACACCGCCAGCCAGATCGAGCAGGGCAAAGTGTATTGGCGCATCCGCTTCACCGACGTGCCACCGGCCGAGAACCCGAATTTCCTTTTTGAAGTCACCAATCAATGGATGACCGAAGTGCTCGAAGCCGCCTAAGGAGGCCCCCTGATGATTCCTGAAATTCTGTCCAACTGCGCCGGCTTTATTGACGGCGTGAGTTTTGCCGGTGAGATGCCGAGTCTCACCCTGCCCAAGGTGGTTCTGAAAATGGACACCTACCGGGGCGGCGGTATGGCCGGTGAAATCGAGATCCCGACCGGCGTTGAGAAACTCGAGGCCGGGTTTACCACCAACGGCGTGCGCCGCGAGGCCCTGAAGTTTTTCGGACTGTCGGATCGCACCGCGTGCAATGCCGTGTTTCGCGGTTCGTTCAAGGGCCTCAAGGGCAAGGTCACCCCGGTCATCGTCACCATGCGCGGCGGCCTCAAGGAGGTTGACATGGGTGACTGGAAAGCCGGTGAAAAGGCCGAGAGCAAACACAACATGGCGCTCACCTACTACAAGCTCGAAGTCGATGGTCGGTTGATTTACGAGATCGACATGGTCGGCATGGTGCTGGTGGTGGATGGCGTCGATCAACTCGCTGCAGAACGTTCGGCCCTGGGCCTTTAAGGAACATACGAAATGACTCAAGTCACCCAAGAAAAGCCGCTGCCGAAGTGGCTGCAAATCACTGAAGACGGTTTTCGCATCGCCCTTCGATACCCGACCGAACTGAGCGGTGTACTGGTCGACAGCATGTCGATGCGCGCCCCCTGTGTGCGCGATATTCGGGCCGCGCAGGCAACCTGCAATGGGGATGAGGAAAAGCGCGAGATGTCGCTGTTTGCCTCTCTGACCCAGACCCCTGAGGCGGATCTGATGGCGCTCAAGCTGGTCGACTACATGCGTCTGCAGGCCGGCTATTTTCGTCTGGTCCAAGACGACGGCGTTTGATGCGACCGCGTTGAAAACGCTGGCCAAGCGCGTGGCCAAAGTGACCGGGTTCTCGGCTGCCGAGATCATGGTCATGCCATTCAACGAGCTGGTGTGGTGGCTCACGGATTGAGCCGCCTTTCATTTCTCCGACGCATAGGGCACGCACATGGCGAACAAACTGGCGCTCGGCTTTGTCATCGGCGGCGCCGTCGATTCGACGGTGGGCAAAGCGTTCAAGGACGTCGAAAGCAAGATCAAGCAGCTGGACGAAACCGGGAAAAAAGCACGGGTGTTGCAGAACACCATCGGCGACACGATCCGCCTGCGCGAGGAGTGGCGCAAGGCGCATATGGCCGGCGCCGAAGGCGCGGGCAAGCTGCTGACCAAGCTGGAATCCAACCTCGACCTGCTGAAGAAACAGGGCGTTGAAGTCGGCCGGCTCAGCAAGGCGTACACCGCGATGGGCCGGGCGGCTGCCGGGGCCGAATTGAAGGCGCTGGGACACCGGCAATTGGAGGAAGGACGGGCGGGCCTTAAGAGCAGTCTTGGTCAGGCAGGCGCCATGGTCGCCGCCGTGGCCATTCCGAGCAAGGTCAGCGCGGACTTCAGCGCCATCATCCGTGACATCTCGATCAAGGCCGGCGTTGCCAACACCGCGCAAGAGCAGGACATGACGCGCACGATCATCAGCACGTCGCAGGACACCGGCATGGCCCGCAACCAGGTGGCCGAGGTGGTCAATGCGTTGGTCGGCGCCGGTATGGACCTGAGCAAGGCGCTGGACTATGCCCCGACGGCGGCCAAGTTCGTCGTCGGTCAGGGGGCGGACGGTACCGAAACCGCGAAGATGATCAATGCTCTGGGGCAGAACGCCAGGATCACCGATCCGGCCATCATGCAAAAGGCGCTGGAAGCTATCGCGTTCCAAGGCCAAGCGGGCAGTTTCGAATCGGCGGACATGGCCCGTTGGTTTCCTGCGTTGCTCGCAGACATGGGCAATCTGAAGATTTACGGCATGGATGCGGTGACCCAACTGGGGTCGATGCTGCAGGTGCAGATGAAAACTGCCGGCGGTGCCGACGAGGCGGCCAACAACCTCAAGAACTGGATGGGCAAGATCGGTTCGGGTCAAACGGTGGATGCGTACAAAAAGGCCGGAATCGACTATCAGGCTTCGATGGCCACCGGATTGCAAAACGGGATGTCGACCCTGGAGTCCAGTTTCGCACTGGCTCAGAAGTACATTGCTGCGACCGATCCGAAGAAGGCCAAGGCGATGGCCGAGGCGACGGCCAAGATCAGCAAGGAGACCGATCCGGAAAAGGCCAAGGGCATGATCATCGCCCTGGAGGAAGCTTTGCGTACCGGTGATCTGTTTGCCGACATGCAAGTCAAGGCGGCCCTGACGGCGTATATGCAGAACAAGGATCTGTACAACCAGCTGAAAAAGGAATCGGCGGACGCCAAGGGCATCCTAGACAAGAACCTGGCAGAGCGCCGGCAGACGTCTTCCCAAAAATGGGCCGAGATGGCCCAGAGCATGGATGACAGCATGCGCAGTATCGGCGATGCGTTGCGGCCGGTCACCGACGCGGTGGCCGACGGCATCACTAGCGTTGCCCGTCGCCTCACTGAGCTCTCCGACGAATCTCCGCGATTGGTGACCGGCATTGGAACAGTCGTGGCCAGCTTGGTTGCGCTGAAGACCGTAGTCAGCGCCTACAAGATGGGCAAGGGGCTGATGAACATCGGGCGTGGCACCTTGATTGGCAATCCGAATATTCCGCAGAAGGTGATCGTCACCAACCTGTCGGCCCTGGGCGGCGGGCCGGATGTCGGCGACCTCAATGCCGGCGGCGATGGCAAGAAGGGTAAGGCATCAAAAGGAGGTGGTAAGGGTGGCGGTGGTAGTGGAGTCGGCGGTGGCGTCGGCTCCGTTGTGAAAGGCACGGCGGTGATCGCAGTGGCTGAAGCCGGCTTGAAGGCTTGGGATACCTACCAGAACGCCGAGACGCAGGACGAAAAGGCCGAGGGTTACGGCGCGGCCGCCGGTGGATTGGCGGGCACGTTGGCAGGTGCCGCAGCGGGGGCCGCTATCGGTTCGTTCGTACCGATTATTGGTACTTTCGTTGGCGGTCTTGTCGGTGGCTATCTGGGTTATATGGGCGGCGATGCCCTGGGTGGTGTTGCCGGAAAATCAATGTTTGGCACTCCAGATGCGCTGAAGAAAGTGCCGGATGCTGGGTCGTTGATGATGACCAACGCCGGGCAGAACATTCCCCCGGTGCTGGGCAATATCGCCCGCTCGTTTGCGCCAGTCGCAGGCAATGACCCGCATGGTCCCAGTCTTCTTATGCCGTCGAAGCCCTTGGCAGCACAGAGTCTTTTGCCAGAGCGGAAGGCAGACACCGCCGCGCTGGGCAATGTCACGCGGTCCCTGACCCGGCCTTCGACGCCCAGTGTGCCACCGCTGTTGGCGCCGGTTCCGCCACCGCCGAAGCCTTCGGCAGTGCAGAGCCTTTTGCCAGAGCGGGAGGCAGACACCGCTGCGTTGGGCGATGTCACGCGGTCCCTGACCAAGCCTGCGACATCCAGTATGCCGGCGCCGTTGGCGCCGGATCCGCCACCGCCACCGCCGAAAAGCGAGCCGCCCAAGATCGAGCAGCGGGTCGACATTCAGGCCCCTTTGCACATTACCGTGCAGGGCGATGTGAAGGATCCAGCGCAGCTAGCGCGAGAGCTGCGGCCATTCATTGAACAACAAATGCGCGAGGCCACGCAGCAGCTGCAGAACCGCAAGCTGTATGACGAACCGCACGTATGACGAGGAGGGCCTATGGCCTACATGGAGCAACTGCAGTCGGGCTTGAAGTACCTGGCGGCAGCGGGCGAAACAGGGCGCCGCAGCCTGGATGGGATGATGGGGCCGGTCAACGGCGCGATCAGCGAAATCACCGGCGCGGCGTCCGAGCTGGAGAGCATTCCCATTGTTGGGCCAGCAGTGGGCCAGAAGCTGCAGCGGGTCATGCGCAGCGTGAACGCCGCTCAGGCCAAAGTGGGGCAGGTGGTGGCCACGTACAACAAGGTGACTCGGGCGGTGTCGCAGATCGATGAGCGCATGGGGGTGCTGAAGGAGCAGGCCGCCCGGGCGTCCACTGCCATCAACAAGATCGCCGGCAAGGTCAGCCCATCACTGGCCAACATCGTGCCGACCGGTTCGCTAGCCGGCGATGCGACACCGATGCCGGAGGCGGTGAAGCCATTCCCGCACTTACTGATCATTCAGCCGCAGGATCCGAAGGCGCAGCCTTACTACTTCAACCTGGACACGGCTGCCTTCGATGAGCTGCGACGCTCGACCGAGTTTCGCTGGGCCTCCCAGGAACGCCTGACCCGTCGACCCGCGCAACAGGCGGTGGGTATGGGGGAGGAAAAGATCACGCTCAAGGGGGCAATTTTTCCGGGATTCAAGGGCGGCATCAAGCAACTGGACACCTTGCGCACCATCGGCGCTCAGCTCAAGCCATTGACCCTGACCACCGGCTATGGCGAGGTCCTTGGCACCTGGTGCTTGAAGAGTGTTGAAGAAGAACAGAGCGCGCTGCTGCAGGGCGGTATCCCGCGCAAGCAGGCGTTCACCTTGGAGTTTGCGCGCTATGGCGACGACCTGCAGAACGTCCTGACGGGGATCTGCTCGATACCCTTTGCTACCACGTTTACGGCCACCTCAACGGCACCGTCGAGGCGGTGCTGGATGCCAATCAGGGGCTGGCCGATGAACCGCAACCGTATCGCGCCGGTATCGTGATCGTGCTGCCGGATCTGCCCGCACCCACCGACGAGGTGGTGATGTTGTGGGGCTGATGCCGACGCCGACGCCGACGCCCCACACACCGCCTTGATGACACTTATTTTGCCCGCCGTGTGCGGGCTTTCTTTTGGACAAAACAATGACCCCAGCCTTTCGCGTCGTGGCCGACGGCGCCGACATCACGGCACTGATCAATGATCGGCTGCTGCAGCTTAAAACCACCGACAAGCCCGGCATGGAGTCGGATGAGTTCGAGTTGCGCATCGATGACCGTGACGGTGCGGTGGCATTGCCGCCGCGAGGGGCCGGCATCGAGATCTTCCTCGGCTATGCGGAAACGTCATTAACCCGCGTCGGGCGCTATGTCGTCGATGATGTCGAGTTCTCAGGACCGCCGGACACCCTGGTGATTACCGGCAAGGCCAGCGACATGCGTGGCAGCGGCAAGACCACGCGTAGCGGCAGTTGGGAAGACGTGCCCTTGTCGCGCATCGTTGCCGATGTCGCCACGCGTAACGGCTGGCAACCGGTGTGCGCGGTGCAGACCAAAGTTCCGCGTGCCGATCAACTCAACGAATCAGACTTCAATTTCATCACCCGCCTGGCCAAGCAGTATGACTGCACGGCCAAGGTCGCCGACGGCAAATTGCTGGTGATGCCTCGGCAGGGCGGGCAGAGCGCCTCGGGTAAGGCCTTTGGCGTGGTCGTGATACATCGCAGTGACGTCAGCCGCTTTCAGTTCCGGCTGGGTGATCGCAACACCCACAAGGCGGTGTCGACCAAGCACCAGGACAAGAAGAGCGGAAAGCTTGCGGTCGTCACCTTGGACAACGACGACTCACCCGACGGCCTGCCGCCGGTGCACACCGACCGTCACATCTACCCGAACAAGTCGGCTGCGGAACAGGCGGCCAAGGCTCGACTGGCGGCCTTTAACCGGTCGACGGCAGGTGTTCGTCTGGAGATGCCTGGGCGCACCGACTTGTTTGCCGAACGAACGATCAACGCCCAGGGCTTCAAGGTCGGCCTTGATGGCGAGTACCTGGTGGACTTGGTGGAGCAGGTGTTCACCCAGTCCGGCTGGAGCACGACTGTTGAATGCAACGGCGGCAAGAAGGGCAAGGCGAAAGCCAAAGGCAAAAAGAAAAAAACGGCGAAAGATCTGAAGGTCGTTCAGCTCAAGCAGTAGAGCCGCATCCCCCACACGACACCATCAACCACTGTCCCAATGGAGAGTCTGTATGTCACTGACAGAGCAACAGCTACAGCGCATCATGCCCAACGCCCGCCGCCAAGCGGGCGTTTTTGTTTCTGCCCTCAACGCGGCGATGCTTTGCCGGCAGATCAACACGCCACAGCGGCAGGCGGCGTTCCTGGCCCAGGTCGGGCACGAGTCCGGCCAGCTGCAGTACGTTCGCGAACTGGGTGGCGACCAGTACCTGAGCAAGTACGACACCGGTAGCCTGGCCGTGAAGCTGGGCAATACCCCGGAGGCTGACGGCGATGGCCAGCGCTATCGCGGTCGCGGCCTGATCCAGGTGACTGGGCGTAACAACTACCTGCGCTGCAGCCTGGCCCTGTTCGGCGATGAGCGCTTGCTGCGTACCCCGGAGTTGCTCGAGCTGCCGCAATGGGCTGCCGAGTCGGCTGCGTGGTTCTGGTGGGTACGCGAGCTGAACGCTCTGGCGGATCGGAATGAGTTCGAGGCGATCACCCGCAAGATCAACGGTGGTCTGAACGGCCTGGCGGATCGGCTGCAACTATGGGAGCGGGCGAGGGCAGTGCTATGCGTGTCGTCGACTTGATTTCTGCGCCTTATCGGCTGTTAGCCATTGGCGTGCTGCTGGCCGCATTGGTTGGTGGTTCTGCTGCGTCGGCCTGGAGGGTTCAGGACTGGCGTTACGGCCGGCAGCTTGAGCAACAGGCGCGCCTGCGGGCTGAAGCCCTCAACCAACTGACACTGGCGTCGGCTGCGCAACAGCGTGTTGAACAGGGTAAGCGCCTGGCTCTGGAGCAACGGCTTTCAGCCAGTGAACAAACCCGTTACCGAGCCTTAAGCGATGCCCAACGTGATCAAGGTCGCCTGCGCGACCGCCTTGCCACTGCTGATCTGCGCTTGTCAGTCCTACTCGACACCACCGATTCAGCCAGCGGTATCGCAGTGTCAGCCGCCACCACAACCGGCGGCTTGGTTCATGGAGCCACAAGAGCCCAACTTGACCCAGCGCATGCTCAACGAATTATCGGTATCACCGATGCCGGCGACCAAGGATTGATCGCGTTGGCGGCCTGTCAGGCCTACGCCAAAGAAGTCTCAACACCGAAGTAAAAAAGAGCGGCCGGGGTGGATGCGTCAACATCCAACCCGGCCGCCGTCCCTGCAGATTGTCCCTGCAAGTCCAGCCAAGGCTCTCGCTTCGTGCACAAAGCGCGGCGAGCCTAGCACCTGTTTATCCATACAGTAAAGGTCTTGCTTTCAATGTCTACACCCATCATCCCTTGGATGGGCGGCAAACGCCGCCTGGCCGACCGCCTCATTCCGCTCTTCCCACCCCACGAATGCTACGTCGAAGTCTTTGCCGGCGGTGCCGCGCTCTACTTCATGCGACCCCAGGCCGCGCCTGTCGAAGTCCTCAACGACATCAACGGCGACCTGGTGACGCTGTACCGCGTCGTGCAGAACCACCTCGAAGAGTTCGTGCGCCAGTTCAAATGGGCGCTCAGCTCGCGTCAGGTGTTCGAGTGGCAGAAGATGACCCGCCCCGAAACCCTCACAGACATCCAGCGCGCCGCTCGATTTTTCTACCTGCAGCACCATGCCTTCGCTGGCAAGGTCACCGGGCAGACGTTCGGTACCGCGACCACCGGCCCGGCCATTAACCTGCTGCGGATCGAAGAAAACCTCTCGGCTGCCTGGCAGCGCCTGTCCGGCACCTACGTCGAGAACCTACCCTGGCTTGAATGCGCCGAGCGCTACGACCGTGCCCATACCTTCCATTACATGGATCCGCCTTACTGGCAGACCGCTGGGTATGGGGTGGACTTCCCGTTCGAGAACTATGAACGGATGGCCGACTTTATGCGCCGCTGCAAAGGCAAGGTGATGGTCAGCATCAACGACCATCCAGACATCCGTCGGGTCTTTGAAGGTTTTCATTTCGAGACGGTAGACATTCGTTACAGTGTTGCCAATCAGCGGCAGGGGAATACGGAGGTGAGTGGGGAGCTCGTAATCATGAACTGGGAGCCGGCTGCGCTAGGCGGGCTGTTCTGATGCTGACTCCCGATGATCCGAACTGCTTACTATACGGTTGCGCCAGGCATTCAGCCCCGCGTCCAGCGCTTCCAAGCGTAACGCTTTCTCTAGGTCGCTTATTGCCACCGCCATCCGCTCAAATCAGCCGGCCGAGCTAAGCCCAAGTCATGCGCCTCGACGGTGAACTCCAGCCAACCGCCGCCGGTACCATTAAGGCCGTCCTCGATGCGCCCTTGCAGCGTCAGTCCGTCCGGTAACTGTACCCGTAGGACGTTCGCACCCTCGGGGCCTTTCAGGTACACCGGGAACTGGATGCGCGCCCTATTAACCCCGGCGTTCTGCAACACGATATGCAGCTCTCCGGTAGTGACCTCGACTGGATCGCACCCCAAGTACAGGGCCGAGATAGTGACGGTGGCAGATCCTTCGTAGGCATTGGGCATGGGGCGTTTCCTTTTCTGGGAAGTGGTGGACAGGGCGTCAATCCAGTGACTGGGGGAGTGGTCATTCAGTGTAGGAGGTGGTGGATTTCGCGCCGACAAAAAAGGCCCCCACGCTTATGGAATGTGTGGGGGCCTTTTGCGTAAGCCGCATTGTTCGAAGTCAGGCGCTACCCTGGTTGGTTCGCTTGGGCTAGCGCAGCTGCACTGATTTTCATAGGCGGCTTTTCTGGCTTTTCGTCCTTGGCCCGACGGCCCAAAATGAAATAAGTGTAGTCATTATTATCCGCAGGGCTGGCTCGCGTGGTGATCGCTAGCAGCTTCCAACCTTCGGTTAGTTTTATATTCGCATCGCGAATGCCTTCTACTTCAGTAATAACAGTGGCGTCCGATAGCTGCATAGCGGTTTTCCTCATTGAGTGCGCCGGAGTGGCCGAGTCAGCCTAGTCCATTGGCCAGCGGCGCAAGGGGGCTTTCGCTCGATTCGTTACATAAGGGGGCCGGCGCCGACCTATCAATGAACGTCGGTGTTCATGAGCCCAAGAAACCAAGGAAACTCACCACCGCTGGCAACCTGCTCAGG
Organism: Pseudomonas frederiksbergensis; assembly: GCF_001874645.1. Classification (NCBI taxonomy): domain Bacteria; kingdom Pseudomonadati; phylum Pseudomonadota; class Gammaproteobacteria; order Pseudomonadales; family Pseudomonadaceae; genus Pseudomonas; species Pseudomonas frederiksbergensis. The sequence goes on along the minus strand of NZ_CP017886.1, from coordinate 819,424 downwards.
AAGGCGGCACACTCTCCACACAATGCCTGTAATAGCTAAGGAGAGAGAATTGGGAGCGGAGTTGGAAAAGGTTAAGGACCGGAAAAGGAGTAGAGCATTGGTTGAAGGCCTCTATGAGGACTCCAATCGTGTCTATGTAATCCATTATTCGTGCGAGTCTTTTTACGAAAATGCGACAGGAGAGTCTAAGCGAGTTACATCTATTGCTATTCGCAATTTAAAATCTGGCCAAACAAAATCATGGTCAATCCATAAAGAGGCAGAGCTAACAAAGCAGCTTGGCAATATGGTTGAGGGGCTAGATAAGTTTGAGAAGTCAATGCTCAAGGGGTATTTTCAGTTTCTTGAGAGGCACAAAGACTGTCGCTTCCTTCATTGGAATATGCGAGACGAAAACTTTGGTTTTTATGCCCTTGAGCACAGATTTCGAGTTCTAGGAGGTAAACCCTTTGAGCTGCAAGACGATAAAAAGGTCGACTTGGCTCGAGAGCTAGTAGCTCTGTACGGTAGGAACTACGCTCCCCATAAAGATTCGAGGGGGAGAAAAGGCCGAATCATGGCCCTAGCAGAGCTCAATAACGCTAGCGATCAAGACGCTCTACCTGGTGCAGACGAAGCAGCAGCATTTGTTAATGAAGAGTATATAAAGATGCACCAGTCCACCTTGAGGAAGCTGGATCTTTTTGCGAACTTCTTTGAGCGCACACATGATAAGTTTTTAAAGACAGCCTCAAACTGGTGGGATCGGAATGGTGCTCATCCAGTGGTAGTTATAGAAGCTATGAAAGAGCATCCAGTATACACGGTGCTTATTGTCTTAAGTCCTCTAGCGATTTCTTTCGTCAACTTTTCAAGTTTCTTAAAATGGGCAAAAAATGTCTTGGCGAGCTAGGCATAAGTGGGAGTGATCATGAGTTTTTGAGCCGCTGAGAATCCTTTTGCGACCAAAAGCAGCCTATTGATATTTGTTTATATTGCTCTTCTTTAGGGTTGCCTTGATCGCGTTTGAATTTAGTACGGTATCATCATCGATGTCGAGTGATATTAGGGAGGATGTCTCGATGTATGTTGATAGCTTCTATTTTAACTGTGTTGCTGGTGTTGGATATGCTTGTAGTGCTTAGCTATTTCTAGCCAAATGTATTTATATCTGTAGTGGAGCCATTTGATGAGTAATGTATCTAGCTGACGTCGAAGAAAGCTTTGCTTTCGTGCTTCAAGCATTTTTTCAATGTCGCTTTCCAGTTCCTCTCTGTTGAAACAAAGCCATATGGTAGGGAGTATGCTCTCAAGATTAGAGTGGCAAACGGGTGCGACCTCTGAGTAGAGGATGTTTTTTACTTCCGTCATGTCAAATTTTTTTACCTGTCTTACAATGGCTGCGTAGTCAACTTCGTTATCAACGAATGCATCCGATAATGCCCACCGTATATCTGCTCGTTCTTGTTTGCTTATAGAATCTTCCACTTGGAAAACTCCTCCAGTTCTTCGTCCAGACTATCGGCAGCCATGCTTCCGGCGATGCCGCCGGCAATACTTCCTGCCAGAACTACCGCTACTGCACATACAAGAGCACCAGGGCCGCAAAATGCGGATACACCGAGGCCAGCCAGTCCACCACCAGCGGCACCACCGCCAATGATTATGCCTTGTCGAGCTGTTTCCTTGACTTTGTTGTCAGCATTCATGATTTCATAAACAGCAAAGGTTGCCGTGATAAGAATGCCAACCTTCCCCATGATTCTCAATTTTTTTGTGACATGACTTACAGGGGCGTTATCGCGGCCAGAAGACTCTAGGATTGAATAATGAACTTTGTTTTTTTGTTCTGCTGTTAGCTTGTTATATTCGATGTTTTCTGCGCGTAGAGCATATTTGTCGAGAGTTTCTTGTAGAGTTGGTGGGAGTTTCTTTTTTCGTTCTGCGAAAGCGAGGCCTTGGGCAGAGGTGAATTTTCGATGTTCCAGCATAATTCTATTACGCATTTCTTGGCAGAACTCGACTCCCTCACGAGCGCTGATCTTTCCAGCGGTCACCTCGGCTTTGGTCTCAATCGACATGCGTTTGATATTGTCCATGTAGCTGGCGCGGATCTTTGCATCAGAGATTGCGTCTGCTGAAAACCGTACTGCGGCGCCTTCCATACCGGCAATTGCCATGTCTAATGGAGAGCTCTCCAGCGCGTGTGCCTTCTGAACGACGTAGCTTCCAGTTACAAGTAAAGGCTCAGACATGAAATGTTCCTTATTTCAATGTTGTATTGAGAAAGGTATCGAACATGGACTCTCCGTCCATTTCACCTTGAGTGCCGAAGTCAAGCTTTTGGCAAACCTTCCCACTGGTGTTGGCGAATTTCACCACGTTATTTGCATCAAACACTCCCGACATGGATGTCCCGTCTTCAAAGTGCGCGACGCAGGTCAGGCCCGCATACGACTCAGTTGCTGGAATGCTGAAGCTGATCCAGCTCGAGAGGATATTCATGGGTGTAGGGGGAATGAACGGTGCGGGTGTATGCGAATCACCGATTATCACTGTGCCCGAACCACCGATCACGACGTCGCCGTGAGTGCCGCCACTGCCTTGTAATGCGGCATTCTTGCCGTTGATGAACACTGTCGAGGATAGTCCCGAAGACAAAGCACTGCCGCAGGTACAGGTGTCGCCTTGGCTAGCAGCTGCAAGCCCATCGAAGAAGACGTTGGCGGAGCCTGTAGCTATGGCTTTGGGGCCATGCCCAGGAATAGGGCAGCTGGTTGGATCGGTGATACGTGCGGCTGGCTTTGCCATGCTTGACTCCCTGTCAACGAATTTACCGGGGCCGACTGTATCAGACTTGCATAGAAAGGAGCTTTGGAAGATGCGGTAGATTTGCGTCTGGAGAGCTGGATAACAGCTTCTGTGTCACAGCAGTAATTCCCTCCATCATCGAGCTGGCCACCACCGGAATGTAGTGGTCAGAACTCGGCCGGAAGCGGTCTTCCGCGATAAAAAGTTTCCGATGCTGACCAAACATTCGCTTGCCGATTTTTTTCTGTTAACGCATATGGAAAACTATTGCGAAACGTGCAGGTCGCTCCTGCTATGAGTAGCTTGTCGGTCGTGGCCGGGGAAGGGCGCGGTGGCAATTCGCGAACAACGCCATGGATGTTCGCGATTCAATGAACGACATTTGAGGAGATTTAAATGGATGAGCAAGGCGCGGTTACGGAACATGTCGTTCAAGGCTTCAACCCCGCAGAGCTTTTCGGCAAAGGTTTAAATCTAGGTTCTGCCGACCTAATTCAAGGTGGCTCGTTCCGGGAGGTGGTAGGCCGATGCGTTTCTGCTTTGCTGCTGCACCTGCGGGACAAGGATGGGCATAGCGTCTTCAAGGGCGCGACGATAGTCCTGCCACCGGCAGCAGCGACCAAGGACACGGAGGAGTCTGTGTTCACTGCCTTGGCCAGAGCGACAAAAGAACTGCGTGGCTTTGAGCTTGACGAACAAGAAATGATTATTCTTCGTCGGCTTGTGCTCATCGTGAATAGCCCATCGCTAGAAGTCGCTGAGCTGCTGCGCACTGTGCAGGAGCAGGGAGAGCGGCGTCTCGTTGCGGTCGCGGGCGCTAGCCAGTATCGAGACCCATCACTCGACCTACCTACTGCCTTCGGTGTATCGGCTATTCGGATGGGCGAAGACCGGTGGGTGCCTCACGTGACTTCGATTTGCCGGCAGCTTGTGACTATTGTGGAGGCGTTGGAGGGCTACGGGCTGGTTCATGTTCCGGAAGTCCCCGCTCAAAAGCCAGCCAATGTGGAGATGCTGCTTTCTGTGAACGATTGTTATGTCGCAACGGTGCATTATGACGCTGCCCCCGAAGATGTGATCAATTCCCGTGCGCAGACATGGAGGTCCATGATACTCCAAGGCCGATTGTCGGATGTGATGACGGAGCTTGAAGGCCTAGCATTGCCGGACGGTACGCGACTCCACGCTCTCGCCCAACTGCTAGGTGGAACTGGAAGAGATAGCGAGACACTCGATGTCATTGCTCAGCTACGACCATATCTCGCGACGCTCTCAGCTGAGGTGACCATTCAATTGGCTCAACTTTCTCATCGGGCAGGCGACGATGAACTGGCGCACGATTTCCTGCCAGAGGGGCCCGATGGGGTTGGAGGCCAACAGTGGCTTGAGGAAGGTCTCGAACTTGCCACGCACCTTGAGGACAACGACCGAATCTCTCGGTTTGACGCACGTCTGTCAGAACTGTTTCCCCATTCGGAGCGCCTGCGGGAGAATCGAGATCGCCGACTGCTCATGAACTCCCAAAAGGTGAAGTCAGGCGAATCGCACATTTTCACTACCGTCGGGTTCACGGCCAATCATTTGATTCTGCTAGCGCGGTTGTCTGCATTAGAACCGGAGTATGAAGCGATTATCGAGGAGGCGCGTGCATGGGAGAAGGACTGGCAGGAGCTAGCCTTCGTTTGTTGCGCGATGCACGCACAAAGCGTCGACAAGCCAAGGGATGCGGCCGAAGTCGCAGGTCTTGTCACCTCCTCCGAACTCTATGGCCGCCAGGCCACCCAGGTTCTCATTTGGTCCGTCAAGTCGATGATGCTCAAGGAACTCGTCCCTGAAGACGAGCGTGACGACTACCGTCACTTTTTCCAATCGGCTTTTCGATTCCTTGCGCTCCATCCAGGAGACAGTGGCGTTAGGTCTGGCCTCACTACGCTGCTGTCGGTCGAATCGTGTGGTGACATGGGCATCCCCCTCGTGGCAGTCACAATGCTTGACCTCGCCCAACAGGGCGTGCACCTGGTGCGGCCGACTGTCGATACCAAGGAAGTCTTCTCCGGAGAGCCTGATGAAAAGATTCGCACATCCATTGAGAGTGCGATGCACTGGCTGGCCGACATCGGTGGAGGCGAGCCCGGCGTGACGGTGATACCACGTGACCTATTGATTGCTAGCCCTGACGACGTCGTGCGCACCATCGCGCGCATGGTGCATATCACCAGTGGTCAGACGGGTGAGAACGTCGACTTGATGTACATGCAGCAGTTGGTACTAATCGCATGCACGATATGCCCTCATGCCACGCAGGAATGTGACGAAGACATTCGGTTAATGAGGCTATTGGCCAGCCAGTTTGCTACAGCGGGACAGTTCCAGCAGGCGCGGGATTTTGCCGAGCAAATCCTGCTGATGGGCCAGACCAGTTTGTATCGCCGTCGCTTGGCCTGGCAGGCATTCGGTGACGTTTATCACCGCTGCCGTAACCACGTCGTTGCGCTCATCGGCTTGGCCTGTGCTTTGGCTGTCGACGTTCCAGTCGAAAAAGCCGACCTTTGGCACGAAGTCTATGCCATCCATCGCGTTCTGCGAGACCTGGGGCTTTTTGAGCTTTCTCGTTCGTTCCTTTCGACAATGAAGACGATTCTGTCAGACCTTGGATTTAACGCAGACAAGGACCCGCGCTTCCTCAGCGCTGAGTTGAGCCTGCGACTTATGGAAACCGATGACTCCGCTATCGGACCGCTTGGCGAAATTCTTGCCGAAGTCGCAGAGGCTTGTCGAGGCGAGCTTGAAGACCGGAATCAGCTGCTTCCTTTAGTATTACTTTTGGGGCAATCGGTCCTCAAAGCGGAAGGTGCGGGCGTGAACATTTCGCCAGAGGTGCGAGCCACGCTAGACACGGCGCTTGACCAGGTCGGAGCTGGAATGGCTGATATGGTTCGGACTGTTTCGACGGCGAAGCCAAGTGCTGAGGACGTGCTGACGATCTTCAACGGCGTGCAGCGTGCAGCATATGCTTCGGATGTCGCGCATGACTACGCAGTCCTCGCACTGACGGCGAGGCGACTATTGGACTTCGGTTCGCAAGGCGAGCTCACACTAAGCGAGCACGCATTTGCTATCGAGCTTCTTGCCGACCACACCGTTACGTTGGTGGGTGAATCTCCGGCGATGATGATGGAGTGGCCAATTCGGTACGCCGCGGAGCTGAATCAGGGGGGGCTAGATGTCGCCTTCCTCGCTTTAAACAGTGAAGGCGAGCTGACGGTAATCCATGTCTCTGACGGACAAGTGCGCACGGTCGAGCAGCCTAAGTCTGAGCGACGTTTTCGGGACCGTTTCCATTCCTGGCTTCAGGACTACCCGAAGAATTATGGCCGTGTCGACAGGACCGAAGGGAACAACATCTTCTACATGACGATGGAGGCACTCGATGTTCGCCTGCCTCAGTGCGAGAGGCTAGTCTTGGTTGCGGAGCCGTTTCTGCAGCAGATCACCGCCAATTTGGTGGTTGTACAGCCGGAGGATGGAACATTTGGTTACTTCGCGGGAACGAAGACGGCTATCGGTATCGTCCCGTCTCTAAGTTGGCTTTCGGCAGCTAGCAACGTTGAGCTCAGTGGGCGAACCGCCTACAAGGCGTGGATTTCGGCTGATCCAAGATTCGGGTTCGGTGAGGCAGCGGAAGTTAAGGATGAAGGCGGAGACAACCAGGAGGCAGCTGAATTAGAAGCTACTCTCGATATCGCTTTAAGGAACCTCAGCAGTTGCTTCAAGGACTTCGGGTTTACAGTCGATAACGGACGCCGACTACCGTATGACATGAAAGATGCCCGCTTGGCCGTGATCACGGCGCATGGGGGACTGAACAGGGAAGGTCGCTACCTCCACAGTATTCGCGACGACGAGGACCTCATCGTTGCGCCGTCGGCTCTCGCTGCCGCCTTGGCAGGAGTCGAACTGGTCATCCTGTTCGTCTGCAGCGGAGGCCGCATTGATAAAAACCCGTGGGACAATTCGACGACCAGTCTCCCAAAACAACTGCTGAACAACGGGTGTCGCGCAGTCATTGCATCGCCCTGGCCGCTCAATGTGATGGTGACCTACAACTGGCTTGAACCCTTCTTGCAGGAGTGGGAAGCAGGCGCGACTGTCCTTGACGCAACGAAAAGGGCGAACGACGAGGTTGCTCATCGCCTCGGCGAGGTTCCGCAGTACTCCTTGGCGATGCGCGTTTATGGGGACGTGTTGCTCACAAAACTGGCGGAGAGGAAGGAAACTCCATCTGCACAGATAGGGGGGTGACGGCTTTGAAGCGGCGCTCGAGAGGCCAATAGACGGAGGGATAATCGCGACAACGGGGTAGGGCTGCATAAAGCTATTTGTGCCGTGTTGCCCCGATCTCACCTATGTCAGCCAGTAGAGTAAGGCCATGAGTCACGACGTTTTTTTCAGTCACTCCAGTGAAGGCAAAACCGCCGTCGCGAGGCTGTTCAATGAATTAACTTGGGCTCGCTGCCTCTTGGCTTAACGGGATGAACACTCAAGCCGCGAAAAATCATCTGGCACAGCATCGACTCCCTTCGAGAAAAAGTACAAGAATGGTACCGGCAGTACTCGTGTCAGGCAGTTATTACAGCTTGCTTAGAAATTGCTACAACGCGAAAAATTTTCAGCGCGTGAACCAGCCTGAATTGGGCATTGGGGGAGTGCTACGTCCAATCCATCATCGGCGCCACGCTGAAGCGGCGGGAGAGGGGTTGGGCGGTGGTTGGAGCAGATGATGGGAGCATGGGTATCTAGGTGGGTAAGGCGAGGGAGGGGAGTTTATCAGGAAAGGAGGTTGGATGGCTGAAGGGGCGAGTGTCTAGGTGTCGGTAGGATGGTCAGCGGAGGCCACGACTTGTGAAAATCGTGGTCTGTCCCTGAGGGATCCCTTGACCTCGTCCAGCGCGACAACACCACGCCGCTGCGCCTGATGGCCGAGCAGGTCAATCTTTCCACGGCTGCCGTGCAGCGCCGCATCAAGCGGATGGAAGAAAAAGGTGTCATCACGGGCAATGTAGCCATCGTCGACCCGACCGCCGTAGGACGGCCGATCACGATCATTGTGGAAGTGATGGCCGAGCGCACGAGCATCGAGGCACTGGAGGCGATGAAGTTGCACTTCGCGGTGCCCGAAGTTCAGCAGTGCTACTACGTCACCGGCGAAGTGGATTTCGTGCTGGTGTTAACCGTTGCCAGCATGCAGGAATACCAGGCATTGGCGCGGCGATTGTTTGCCGAAAATGCCAACGTGACCTGGTTCAAGACAATCGTGGCGCTGGATCGTGTGAAAGTAGGGCTTGATGTACCGAGCGTGACCGGATAACTGCTGGCACAAGAGTGTCTTGCGTATCGAGCTTCTTGGAACATAGCCAGGACAATTGCTCTGGATGCCGGAAAGGGGAAGGATCTATTTAGCGGTTTATTTTGGTCGCTCCAAGTGTCCCGCTTTTGGCCGACATCCCAGGCAAGACGAACTTGCACAAGCGCGGGCTTTTCCGTTTATGAGGCTGGAGTGTAGTGATGGGGCAGATTATTTTTTTTGAAGTGCCCCAATACATCTGTTCACTTATCTCGGAAAATAACCGCCAGTCAATCAGCGCTCTCATTCGCGTCTTTCATGGCCTTTTCTTTTTTCCGATTTTTTGCATCTCTCCTGGCAGCCCAAATAAGGCCCAAGACTGTAACGGCAACAAAGATGATAATTTGTTCTGTAGGCATTTGCTTTCCTTCATAAGGCATCCGTTGAAATAGCGACGTCCCTGAATTCGCGTAAGGCCTGTCCATGCTAATCAACGAGAGGAATGCAGTTGTTGGAAATATGTACCTGAGATGTAAAAGAATGTGATCGGAGGAGGAGCATGAATATCGAAAGTGTTACAGAAGTTGTAGAGGGTGTAGGGGCGGGCATTGCGACAGCCCCTCGTTTATATCGAATGCTGGTTAACCCGCTTGCTCAATTCCTGCGCGCTTTGCTTGCGCGCCGAGTAGTGGTCGACGAGGTCGGGGCGGTCGCGTAGCAGTACGGTGAATTTCAGCCGTTCTTCCATCACGTCCATGGTTTGGCGAATATACGAATTGTCGAATATCAGGTAAAGCGCGGTGGGTGACACTTGCAAGTGCAGGTTTCATCGCTGAAACGAAAATGGGCGACCGCAAAGGGTCGCCCATTTTTTTGGGGATTGGCGGGGAAGGGTGGCACATCGCGATGCTTCCCCGCGTTGCTCTCGGCTTTAGAGATCCAGGCCTTCTTCTATCACCGAGAGAAAGTTGTCCTCATCGAGCTCGACCGGATCCGGCTGCGGTTGTCCGCTGCACGGGAGGGTCTGGATCTGCCAATGCGTTTCACCGTGTTCGGTCTCGGTCCGGCGTAAATACAGCTCTTTGCCTTTGGAGAGCACATCGACACGGCCCATTCCGCCAATGATGAAGCGAGCGATGGGGTCGAGGGTAATGCTGTTGTGGTTGCCCTCGATCAGCAGTTTGTCGATGGCGTAGTTGAAGGTCTCGCCGGAGGGGAGGCTTTCGAAGACGTGTGTGGGGATGCGGCGAATGTTCAAGCCGGCTTCGGTCAGTGGCTCCAGCCATGCTTCAAGCTGGTGGTACATCTCATAGATCTGTATCGGCCAATGCTCAATCGTCGTATCTGCGCAGGCTTCAGCGTCAGCGCGGGTTTGCTGTTTTTGCTTCAGTTTTGCGGCGAGCTCATCTGCCTTACTCATTTCGATGCCCTATCGTGACGTCAGTGTAAGCGTAGCCACTTCAAGGTACTTCACCCGGTTGAGTGACGGCCAGCTAGAATCCGCTGCAATGACAGGTTCACCACGCTGCGAAAGATCATCCGATCTGCCCCAAAGGAGAGGGTTTATGAAAAAACTGTATGCACTGGTCGCGCTCTTTGCGCTGACGATCGGCAGCGCCGGCATGAGCGACGCTCGGTCCCATCGCGATAAGCAGCAGACCGAGTCGGTGGCGGGGGTGTTTGATTACTACCTGCTGACGCTGTCCTGGTCGCCGACGTTTTGCCTGACCCACCAGAACAATCCGCAATGCTCGGGCAAAGGCTACGGCTTTGTGCTCCACGGTCTCTGGCCGCAATACGCCAAGGGCGGTTGGCCGGAGTCTTGTCCGCCGATGGTGCCTTTGTCGCCGGCAGAGCAGAAACAAGGGTTGACGCTGTTTGTGACGCCAAAACTGCTTCAGCATGAATGGTCCAAGCACGGTACGTGCAGTGGCCTTGGCGCTTCGGGTTATCTGAATGTGGCGGACAAGGCGGTTGGCGCGGTGAAGATCCCGGACAAGCTGAAACCCTTAAGTACCGAGATCTACTTCCCTGCGCAGGAAATTGTGCAGATGTTTCGGCAGAGTAATCCCGGAATTCCGGAGGACGGCATCGCGGTGGTTTGCAGGGGGCCGGAGTTGTCGGAAGTGCGAGTGTGCCTGGGTAAGGACTTGTCGTTCGGGTCTTGCGGCAAGGGCGTGAAGAGTCAGTGCCGGGCGGGGGATATTCGGGTTCCGCCAATGCGTTGATGGGGATCGTTGTAGATTTATTGGCATAAAAAATGGGCGACTTCGGTCGCCCGTTTAGCTTGGCAGCCGCTTAATCGAGCGCGGTATTCTTGATTTCCAGCCAGAAGCTCTTGAATCTGAATCGCCACCAAACGACCAGCAGCTTATCGATATTTCGTTTGAGCCAGCTTTCTCTACGAGCGCGGAGGGTTTCTTCGATTTCGGCTTCCAGCCACTCATCATCAAACCCTGTCCAGATCGGAGGAATCGGTGTTTGCGCATTCCAGTGGCAGACCGCAGTCACTTCCGAGAAGAAAATATCTTCGACCAGCGCGATGTCGTAACCCTGGATTTGCCGTGCGATGTAGGCATAGTCCACTGCAGTGTCAACGAAAGCGTCGGCCAGTGCACAGCGGATTTTGGTTTTATCCTCAGGGCTTAATGGGGGGTAGTTGGTCATGCCGGTTCATTCTGCACCTGCACGGGCAACCCCAGCGCTGCCAGATCTTTGCGCAGTTGCGCTGCACTGGTGAACTGACGTGCATTGAATCCTTCCCGGCGTGCGCCTTCGATGTTCGGCGCATGATCGTCGATAAACACTGCGCGGCTGCCTTCGAACTGGTAGCGAGATTTTAGTAGCTGGAAGATCGCCGGGTCGGGCTTGATGAGGCCTTCTTCGCCGGACACGAGAATGCCTTCGAACGTGTGCAAAAAGGGAAAGCGCTGAAGGGCAATCGGGAAGGTTTCGGCAGACCAGTTGGTCAGGGCTAGCAGGCGGACACCCTTGGCGTGCAGTTCATTAAGGATCAGCACGGTCTCTTCCAGCACGCCGCCGAGTGTCTCTTCCCAGCGCTCGCGGTACGCACGAATCAGCGCTTCTTGTGACGGGTGCCGTGCGATGGCTTCGTCGATCCCTTCCTGCCAGGACCGGCCCGCATCCTGGCGCTCGTTCCATTCAGGAGGGCAGACCTCGGAAAGAAAGGTCTCCATGGCCTGTACGTCATCGCCGAAGATCTTTCGGTAAAGGTTTCTTGGGTTCCAGCGTATCAGGACGTTACCGAGGTCGAATACAACGGTATCGATGGTGGTCGGGTGGTTTAGAGCGTTCATGCTTTTCCTCCATGGATTGGCTCGCGCGGCGGTGTATGAATACAAGAGCAGGTGTGTTTGAGTCGGGCCGTTTTAGGGTAGCCCTGTTTCTGCCGCATCCCAAACCGAATAACACGCGCCGTAAACAAACTGATCATCCATCGGAACGGCCCATACAGCAGCGCGCTGGCGCCTTCGATTCGACCGGTATCGCGGTGGTTTTCCTCATCCTCCAGAATCAACTGGAGCGTTTCATAGGTCGCCGAATCGTTCCGGCTTTCAAGGTATGAGAGCTGATCTTTCAGATGGCTCACCACGACCTATTCCACGGCAAAGGTGCAGGCCATGACGCCGTTTTTCCCTGGTAGCGCCGAGATAAAACCCATGAACCATCCCCCGGCGTGATTCACCTTGAGAATCTTTCTGGCGGTGTCCAGCGATGCGGTACTGTCTTTGTATTTCATTGGCCGTGGACGTTCACAGGGCTGTACCGGTGGGGGGCATTGATGTTTCAAGCGAGCATCAACGAACGCGTTGAACATTACAGGAGAAAAGGCGAGCAAGTTTATGACTCGCCCCACAATTGCCCCATATCACCCCGTAAGCTAAGCTCTCTGGCATTAAGGGATCTGGGCTTTTGCTCATGCCTTACCCTTCAAGGATGACGCTTTTGCCTACCCCCATTCACGACCCTCATTACGCCCCTGGCGGCCCTCTTAAACGCTTGCCTCTGCGCAAGGCTGCGGTGATGTTTGTTGCGGCGGTTTGCCTGTGTTTGTGTGGCTTGCTTTACCTGCAACTGGAACAGTCCCGGCGCTACGATTTGTCGTTGGCTGAGGTGGCCTCGTCGAACCTGACGCGGGCGATGGCGCAGCAGGCGCAGGACACGTTTTTGAGCGCGGATCTGGTGATGACCAGCCTGGTTGACTGGATTCAGGCTGACGGTTTTGGCGTGGTGCGGAATCCGCGGTTGCAGCGGACCTTTGCGCGGCGGGTGCAGGCACTCGAGCAGTTGCACGGGCTGTTTCTGTTCGACAAAAACGGGCAGTGGGTGGTGACATCGTTTGATGACCTGCCGCGGCGCGGGGGTGTGGCTGATCGCGACTACTTCAAGTTCCATCAGCAGAATCCTACGTTGCTCGCGCACATTGGGCCGGCAATTCGTAGCCGGCAGAATGGCGAGTGGATCATTCCTATTTCCCGGCGGGTGAACGACCAGCATGGCGAGTTCCAGGGCGTGCTGCTGGCCGGGATCAAGCTGGCGTACTTCGATCAGTTCTTCAAAAGCTTCAGCCTCGATGACAACGGCGTGATGTTTCTGGCGTTGTCGGACGGTACGTTGCTGGCCAGGCGACCGTTCGAGGAAGCGCGAATAGGCGAGTCGCTGGCGCATGGGGATATTTTCCAGAAATACCTGCCCCATGCCAGTTTCGGCAATGGGATGATCCGTTCGGTAGTGGATAATGTGATCCGGCTATATGGCTATCGTCAGCTGGACGCCTATCCGCTGGTGGTTGCGGCGGCGACCCCGAAGGAAACGATTCTTCGGGGCTGGTACGCCAACGCCTATCAATCCAGCGTCATCGTCGCCCTGGTGGTGCTCGGTGTGGGCTTGTTCGGTTGGGTGTTTGTGCTGCAGGTTCGCAATGGTGAACTCATCGAGGCGGATTTGCGGACCGCGCAAGAGCGGCTGGAAGTGATCGCGACTCATGACAGCCTGACCGGGTTGGCAAACCGTCGGCTGTTCGAACGGGCACTGGACATCGAGTTCGCTCGGGGTGCTCGTCAACAGAGTTCGTTGAGCCTGATCATGCTCGATATCGATTTTTTCAAACGCTACAACGATACCTACGGTCATGTGGCGGGGGATCAGTGCCTGGCAGAAGTGGCGCGTGCGGTGAAAAGTTGTTGTCACCGCAAGTCCGACCTGGCGGTGCGTTACGGCGGTGAAGAGTTTGCGGTGTTGTTGCCCGACACTGACATTCACGGCGCCTTTACGATTGCCGAGCAGATCCGCCACAGCGTCAAGGACAAGCACATCATCCATTCAGGCGCGCCGTCGGGGAGCCTGACGGTGAGCCTGGGCTGTTATGCGTTTATCCCCGAAGACGGGGACAGCGTCGAAGTGTTTATCGAGCGGGCAGACGCAGCGTTGTATCAGGCGAAGAATTTTGGTCGAAACCGCACAGTGGTGGTGTCGATGGAAGGAAGTCCTGAAGTGGTTGTGCATTCAGAAGTTTGTTAAGGGGCGGGGCGCTGTTACAGAGCGGACCCGTCTGTAATGTTGATTTTTTACGAGGCACGGCATGAAGTATTCACCCTCGCGACGTTCATTGTTGAAGGCAGGTCTGACACTGCCGTTGATCACGCTGGTATGCCCAGCCTGGGCTAACGCTTCATCTGCGAACAAACCACTGGCCGAGTTGTACAACAAACTTGCCGAGTTGGAGAGCAGTGCAAAAGGTCGATTGGGCGTTGCTTTGATCAACACTGCCAATGGCCACGAGATTCAGTATCGGGGCGGGGAGCGTTTTCCGTTCTGCAGCACCTTCAAGTTGATGCTGGCCGCCGCGGTGTTGCACAAAAGCATGGCTGAGTCGGGGTTGCTGGAGAAGCATATTGCCTATGGTGAAGCCGACTTGTTGTCTTACGCCCCCATCGCCAAACAGAACCTGAAACAGGGTATGAGCATCGCGCAGTTGTGCGCCGCCACGTTGCAATACAGCGATAACACCGCTGCCAACTTGCTGATCAAGGTGTTGGGTGGTGTGGCAGCGGTTAATCAGTTTGCCAAGAGCCTGGGTGATCCGGCGTTCCGGCTTGATCGCTGGGAGCCGGAGTTGAATACGGCCATTCCTGATGATCTCCGTGACACCACGACACCGGCAGCAATGGCCGCCAGTGTGCAGAAAGTGGTGCTGGGTGCTGCGTTGGCAACGGCGCAACGCGAGCAGTTGGCGACCTGGCTCAAGGGCAATACCACTGGCGATGCGAGCATTCGGGCCGGTACGCCAGCGGGTTGGGTGGTGGGTGACAAAACCGGTAGCGGCGACTACGGCACCACGAATGATGTGGCGGTACTTTGGCCACAGACGGGTGCGCCTGTCGTGCTTGCGGTTTACTTCACGCAACATCAAAAAGACGCCGAAGCGCGTCGTGATGTGCTGGCGGCTGCCACTCGTTTGGTGATGTCGCACGTGTCCTGAGCAAGGAGCCACTGATGAATCAGCCTGAACTATCGAATGTTGGCCTCTACCTGAAGCGCCTCGGCTACGACGCACCGCCGCCGCCCACGCTCGACACCCTTCGCGCGTTGCAACTGCGCCATACCAGCACCTTTGCTTTTGAAAACCTTTCTCCGCTGTCCCGGGTGCCGGTACCGCTGGATCTTGAATCGATCCAGCGCAAACTGCTGCACGAGGGGCGAGGCGGTTACTGCTACGAGCTCAACAACCTCTACATGGCGCTGTTGCAGCACCTGGGTTACGAAGTGCGCGGCATCACCGGGCGCGTGGTGATAAATGCCCCTGAGGATATCTGGGCTACGCGCACCCATCGCTTGACCCTGCTGACCCTGGATGGCGTGCGTTACATCACCGACGTAGGCTTCGGTGGCACGGTGCCCACCGCACCGTTGTTGCTTGATACTGAAGAAGAACAAAGCACGCCTCACGAGCCCTTTCGCATTACTCGGCAGGGCGACAGCTACACCTTGCGCGCCAAGGTCGCCGGTGAATGGCAGGCGATGTATGTGTTTGATCTGCAGCGCCAGGAAGGCGTCGATTACGAGATGGGCAACTGGTACGTCTCGACCCATCCCGAGTCGCCGTTTCTCCAGCGGCTGATGGTGGCACGTACCGGGCCAGAGACACGCTACACACTCAACAACGGCAGTTATGCCATTCACCGGATGGGCAGCGCCAGCGAGCGACGGGAGATGACCGATCCTGAGGTACTGATCGAACTGCTCCGGGAGGTGTTCGGGATTCAAGTACCTGAGCATCCCACGCTGAGAGAGGCCATCACGCGGTTGATCGAGCCAAAGTAGGGAGTGGCTGGAGTCAAGCAAAAAGAGCAGATCAAACGATCTGCTTTTTTTTGGGATGGGCTTTAGAGGCATCGGGGTGCGTAATAGCTAGCTTCAAAGGGGGCAGAGGTGGATGCGTGTCCATTATGTGACTGGCAAGTTGTATACAACTCTATAGACATTTGTCTTGAGTATTGAATACAGTGTGCGCATAACAAAAAACCAGGGAACCCCCCACGATGAAAACGCCCTCTGTTTCACACCCGCGGCCTGAGGATGAAAACCTCGGGGTCGGCGCGAATATGGCTTACGGCCTGCAACACGTTCTGACCATGTATGGCGGTATCGTTGCGGTACCACTGATCATCGGCCAGGCGGCCGGGCTTTCTCCGGCAGACATCGGTCTGTTGATTGCGGCGTCACTGTTTGCGGGGGGCTTGGCGACATTACTGCAAACCCTCGGATTGCCGTTTTTCGGCTGTCAGTTGCCGCTGGTTCAGGGCGTTTCGTTTTCGGGTGTCGCGACCATGGTGGCGATTGTCAGCAGCGATGGTGAGGGTGGTTTTCAGTCAATTCTGGGGGCAGTGATCGCCGCCTCATTGATCGGATTGTTGATTACGCCGGTGTTCTCTCGAATTACCAGGTTCTTCCCGCCGTTGGTCACTGGCATTGTGATCACCACCATCGGCCTGACGCTGATGCCCGTGGCAGCGCGCTGGGCCATGGGGGGTAACAGCCACGCCGAGAGCTTTGGCAGCATGTCGAATATCGGGCTGGCGGCATTGACGCTGGCACTGGTGCTGATGCTGAGCAAGATCGGCAGCGCCACGATCTCCCGCTTGTCGATTCTGTTGGCTATGGTGATTGGCACCGTGATTGCGGTGTTTCTCGGCATGGCCGACTTTTCGACGGTGACTCAAGGGCCGATGTTTGGTTTCCCGACACCGTTCCACTTCGGCATGCCGACCTTCCACTTCGCGGCGATTCTGTCGATGTGCATTGTGATCATGGTGACGCTGGTGGAAACCTCTGCGGACATCCTGGCGGTCGGTGAAATCATCGGTACCAAGGTTGATTCCAGGCGTCTGGGCAACGGTCTGCGGGCCGACATGCTGTCGAGCATGATCGCGCCGATCTTTGGCTCCTTCACCCAAAGTGCCTTTGCCCAGAACGTCGGGCTGGTGGCGGTGACCGGGATCAAAAGTCGTTACGTTGTGGCCACGGGCGGGGTGTTCCTGGTAGTGCTCGGATTGTTGCCGGTCATGGGGCGAGTAATTGCCGCTGTGCCGACTTCTGTCCTCGGCGGCGCCGGTATCGTGCTGTTCGGTACAGTGGCGGCGAGTGGCATTCGTACGTTGTCCAAGGTTGATTACCGCAACAACGTCAACCTGATCATCGTCGCCACCTCCATCGGTTTTGGCATGATCCCCATCGCCGCACCCAACTTCTACGATCACTTCCCAAGCTGGTTCGCGACCATCTTCCATTCCGGTATCAGCTCGTCGGCGATCATGGCGATCGTGCTTAACCTGACCTTCAACCACTTCACTGCTGGTAACTCGGACCAGCAATCGGTCTTTGCTGCCGGCACTGAGCGCACCTTGCGCTTCCAGGATCTGGCGGCGCTGCGCGAAGGGGATTACTTCAGCCACGGCAAACTGCATGACTGTGATGGCAATGAAGTCCCGGTAGTGGTGGATTCGTCCCACGGCCCGACGGAGCAACGTGCCGAACATGCCAAAAGCAGTGAGCATGTCTGACCGCAGCACTCACTGATAAAGCTTGAAGATCAAAAGATCGCAGCCTGCGGCAGTTCCTACATTGGGTCGGTGTAAATCCTGGAGCTGCCGCAGGCTGCGATCTTTTACATTTCCGTCACGCACAAAAAAGCCCCTGAATCTTTCGATTCAGGGGCTTTTTGATATTGCTGTCTGGCTCACGACCTGGACTCGAATGAAAACTTAAGGAAACTCTGAAAAAGACTTTCAGATTTGGTGAAATAGCCGCCTGATCCGAACACGACGGTTGAGCCCCGATGAAACAGATGTCCTTCGCCGATGCCGAGTACGCCGGCAAACGTAAGCAGACCCGCCGCGAGCGTTTCCTGATCGAGATGGATCAGGTCGTGCCCTGGAAGGGTCTGATTGCCTTGATCGAGCCGAATTATCCGAAAGGCGAAGGTGGTCGTCCGGCGTATCCATTGATGGCGATGTTGCGGGTTCATCTGATGCAGAACTGGTTCGGCTACAGCGATCCGGCGATGGAAGAAGCGCTGTACGAGACCACTATCCTGCGCCAGTTTTCGGGGCTGCATCTGGATCGGATTCCCGATGAAACCACGATCCTCAACTTCCGACGTCTGTTGGAAAAACATGAGTTGGCCGGCGGGATTTTGCAGGTCATCAACGGTTATCTGGGCGACCGTGGCCTGATGTTGCGCCAAGGTACGGTGGTCGATGCGACGATCATTCATGCGCCGAGTTCGACCAAGAATAAAGAGGGTAAACGCGACCCCGAAATGCATCAGACGAAGAAGGGGAACATGTATTTCTTCGGGATGAAAGCGCATATCGGCGTCGATGCCGAGTCGGGTTTGGTGCATAGCCTGGTGGGCACGGCGGCCAATGTGGCGGACGTGACGCAGGTCGATCAGTTGCTGCATGGCGAGGAATCATACGTGTCTGGCGATGCCGGTTACACCGGTGTGGACAAGCGTCCTGAGCATCAGAATCGCAAGATGATCTGGTCGATTGCCGCACGGCCCAGCAGCTATAAAAAACACGCGAAAAAGAGTTTGATCGGGCGCCTGCGGCGCAAAATCGAATATGCGAAAGCACAAGTCCGGGCGAAGGTTGAGCATCCATTCCGAGTGATCAAGCGTCAGTTTGGCTATACGAAAGTGCGCTTTCGCGGCCTGATGAAAAACACCGCGCAACAGGCCACGCTATTTGCCCTGTCGAACCTGTGGATGATGCGAAAACGGCTGCTGGTCGCGGGAGAGATGCGCCTGTAATGCGGGAAAAGCGCCTTGAAAAGGCGTCGCTCAAGGGTGAAACGATGAGTTAAGAATAGGAAAGGTCTGATTTCTGACCAGCCAGCGTTTTTTGAACCTCTACCAACGAGGGCATCAAAAATCGCTGACTACTTCAGACCTTCCTTAAGTACCTGTTTTACAATAAATTCATGCTGATTTCTAAAGTCTCTATCCCTACGATTATCCTAATCAGGCCAGTATTTTATGCGAGTTCTTTCAGTACCTCATGAGCGGGGCAGCGGCAACAGTAGAAAATTAATAATCTAACGTTGGGCCTATTTCACTGAGGAGAATGCAGCGCTGTGAAACGGCTGACTGCTTGTGGCCGATTCCAGTGGGTGGTTCATAGGTGCGCAACCTGAGCGCTGTCTTATGAAGAAGTACTAATTTATGATGCCGCATTGATAAATTTGGAAACGGCATCATGAGTACACGTTCCGACCTCCTGACCAGCGCTGAGATTCTGTTGCGTACCAAGGGCTACGCAGCCTTCAGCTATGCCGATCTGGCGGAAGACATCGGTATCAAGAAGGCGAGTATTCACCACCACTTTCCCACCAAAGAAAGTCTGGCGATCGCCATCGTTGAGAGTTATCTGTTCCGGTTCAAGAATCAGCTGGAATGCATCAATGATGAAAATACCGGCATTATCGATCGGCTCAATGCCTTCGCCCTGATGTTCGCGCAAAGCAGTAAAAACGCGATGCTTCCGCTCTGCGGCGCCCTGGCAGCGGAATTGCTGGCTTTGCCTGAAAGCCTAAAGGAATTGACGCGGGACTTTTTCGAAATCCATCTCAATTGGCTTCAGGCCAATATCGCACTGGGCCAGGCGGCAGGGGAACTCAAAGCTGAGCTGGACGGCGTGAAGGTTGCCAGGTTCATCTTGAATACGTTGGAAGGTGGCAGCTTTGTATCTTGGGCGCTGAGCGACAATTACGAACAGTCTTCTGGATTTGATTTCATTTTAGATGGGCTTCGGGTTACCGAAACGCATCACTGAGGTTCGATCAGCTTTTTTCTGCGTCATAAAACGACCGATTCTGCCCCTGCTGGCTCGGTCCGTTTTCCCGCCTCGTAAGTGGTTTCAGCCGCTTAGCTCACGCTCTCTGAATTCTTTTTGCGCGCACTCAATCTGACGAGCGTACGTCTAGTCTCGCATTTGGGTTGCGGATACCTACCCATGTCTACACTTTCGGTGTGTGACCAGAAGTACAAGATTAAGTAGAAATTACTGCATTGTTATCGGAGTTATCCCTATTCAGGAAAACTCTGTCGAAGCTGGTTTTTTTTGGCGATTGGTTATAAGAATAATAATCTATTGATCGACAACCTACCAGTTGGTAGGCTTGTTTCTCTTCCGGGCCAAACGCCCGGTCCATCCGAAGAGGAACGAACACATGAGCAACAACCTGAATGGTATCGATGTCGCCGCACTCCAGCAGTTTGCCCAAAGCGTTGCTGAGGATGCGACCAAGCGCCACGCGAGCTTCAACGTCAAGACTCAGTGGAAAGGCCAGACTCGCTCTGTGGCCAAAGTCAATCGCTACAGTCTGGCCGGTGAAACCTATCCGCGGGATTTCGAAATCGTCGCCGATGAGCCTAATGAATTGCTGGGCCAAAACACTGCGCCTAACCCTCAAGAGCTGCTGATGGCCGCTCTCAACGCCTGCATG
This sequence comes from Pseudomonas frederiksbergensis, assembly GCF_001874645.1. Classification (NCBI taxonomy): domain Bacteria; kingdom Pseudomonadati; phylum Pseudomonadota; class Gammaproteobacteria; order Pseudomonadales; family Pseudomonadaceae; genus Pseudomonas; species Pseudomonas frederiksbergensis. The sequence continues at coordinate 799,260 of NZ_CP017886.1, read as the reverse complement.
TCGGTCGGTTATGCCGCCAACGCCGCAATGATGGGTATCAAGATTCACAGCCTGGAAATCGAAACGGACGGCACCCTCGACCTGCGAGGCTTCCTGGGCCTCGACGAGAGCGTCAACCCAGGTTACGACGAAGTGAGTGTGGTGATTCGACTGCACACCGACGCCTCCCGTGAGCGCGTTGAAGAGCTGCACAAAGTGGTGCTCAAAACCTCGGTCAACTACGCCAACTTCTCGAAAGCCATCCGCATGGTGCCAACCCTCGAAGTGCGTGAGGGCTGATTCGCTCGTTTCAAAGAGATTCAAACCTTGCGTGCACCAGCAGGCAGCCAGCCGCCTTGGTGCCGACCCTAATTAGTTCTGGATAACCGGAGTCTGCAATGAACGATTTTTTCAAAGGTAAAAAACTGCTAGTTGTCGGTGGCACCAGTGGCATGGGCCTGGAAACGGCCCGCATGGTGCTCAAGGCAGGCGGCAGCGTGGTGCTCACCGGCAGCAAGCAAGACAAGGCCGATGCGGTGCGTAACGAGCTGAGCCCGCTGGGCCCTGTGTCGGTGATCGTCGCCAACCTGATGACTGAAGAAGGCATGAATTTTGTTCGCAAGGAAATCAATGCCAACCATAGCGATATCAGCCTGATGGTGAACTCCGCCGGGATCTTTATTCCCAAGCCGTTCACCGAGCACGATGAGGCCGAGTACGACATGTACCTGTCTCTGAACCGTGCGACCTTCTTCATCACCCAGGCAGTGGTCAAGAACATGCTGGCTGCCAAGCGCGAAGGGGCAATTGTCAATGTTGGCTCCATCGGTGCGCAGGCCGCATTGGCAGGTTCACCGGCCTCTGCCTACTCCATGGCAAAGGCAGGTCTGCATGCGCTGACACGCAACCTAGCAATTGAATTGGCTCACTCGGGTATCCGGGTCAACGCCGTCTCACCAGGGATCGTTCACACCTCGATCTATGAAGGGTTCATGGACAAAGAGGCGATCCCGGAAGCGATGAAATCGCTGAACGATTTCCACCCCCTGGGACGAGTCGGCGTTCCCGAAGACGTCGCCAACACCATCCTGTTCCTGCTGTCGGACAAGACGTCCTGGGTGACCGGCGCAATCTGGGACGTGGATGCTGGAATTATGGCTGTTCGGGCCTGACCACAGTGGCGAGCGCGGCCTGATGAAAGCTCCCATCGCGGGAGCTTTCACGCCTTCACTCAGTACAAGTGAAAGTAGGCTGAATGCTGGCTGCAGGAGTCTTCAATGTCGATCACGACAAAAGCAGCGCTGTTGAGAGCTGCGGAAACCCAAATGCGCTCCAAGGGCTATTCCGCGTTCAGTTATGCCGATCTTGCGGCGCAGATCGGCATTAGAAAAGCCAGTATTCACCATCACTTCCCGACCAAGGAAAGCCTGGGCGCGGAGTTGATCAAGGACTACATCAAACGCTTCGATGCGACCCTCAGTTCGATCGAAGAAACGCATGTCGATCCGCTGCTGCGGCTTCGTGGTTTTGCCCGGCTTTTCATCATCAGCGCCAACGAGGGGCTGCTGCCCTTGTGTGGTGCCCTGGCGGCAGAAATGGCGGCACTGCCGCTGTCGCTGCAAGGGCTCACTCGGGCGTTCTTTGAAACCCAGCTCGATTGGCTTCAGGCCACCCTCAATGCAGGGGTCCGGCAGCGCAACTGGTCGCTGGACAAACCCGTTGAGACCTACGCGTTCATGCTGCTGAGCAGCCTGGAGGGCGCGAGCCTTATCGATTGGACATTGGGCCGATCAACCGACCCGTTGGCAGGCTTCGATCATTTGCTTGAAACGCTGGTAACGCGGTCTTGATTTCTTTGAGTACAGGACGAGTCATGCAAACTTCTTCGAAAAAATATGCAGTGGATACCTGGGCTGATTTTGTTTGCCCTTGGTGCTGGGTAGCCAAGCGTCGATTCGAGCAGGCGCTCGATAAATTTGCTGAAAAAGACAATGTACAAGTCAACGTCAAGGCCTATCGTCTGGCGGCGAATCAAGCGCCAGAGCCTATGATCGCTGCCCTTAAACGCAAGCTCGGCAATCCGGATTCCGCTGTCGCGATGATGAACACCGTCAGTAAATATGGTCGGGCCGATGGGCTTGATTACCGCTTTGACAGCATGCTGTTTGGCGATACCGCAGATGCCCATGTACTGGTCAAGGCGGTTGTGGACGAAGTCGTTAAAAAACGCTTGGTCGAGGCGCTGTATGAGCAAAGCACCTCCCATGGTCAGTCGCTGTTTGATCGCGGCAGCCTGGAGGCCATAGCCAAGGCCGTAGGTGTTTCGGACGCGTTAATCCAACGGGCGTGGTCATCCGTTGAATTGCGCGAAGAGATGGAGGAAGACGAACATATCGCCGCGCAACTAGGTTCGGGCGTGCCTTTGTTTGTATTCGATAATGCCTTCTCATTGTCCGGTGCTCAGCCTGAGGCTGCTTTTCTTGAAGCGCTGAACAAGATGCAGGAGAAGTCGAAAGTCGAAGATGACGCATTCAGCAGTCAAGTCTGCGGCATAGATGGCTGCAAAATTTGATCAGCAGAAGCGGTGCGGCACTGGGTTGTGCTGTCCTTCATCCATATTGAGAGCGAGATCCAAATGAGCCGTATCGTTGAGTTGAGTGCTCAGCAGTTCGCCCGCTTTGTGGCCAAAGGCAGCAGCGTCGTTCTGTTTTCAGCGTCCTGGTGCAAGCCTTGTCAGCAGATGAAGCCGGTCTTTCATGCTTTGGAAGAAAAGCTTCACTCCTTGGCGGCTTTTGCAAAGATTGATGTGGTGGTGTCTCCGGCGATCGCGCAAATGTACGGTATCCGGGTGGTGCCATCCTTGGCGGTGTTCCATGAGGGGCGGCTGCTGCGGGTCATACCCGGATCCCGTTCAGTTGGAACAGTGAAAAAAGCCATTCTTGCGGAGTTGGAAGAGGCGATTTAACCGAACCTCCTCCATCAGCGGTCAGGCTGATCAGCCTGGCGTTCTTTTTCATCCCTAGGGTGTGGATTTGCCCCGGACCAGTTATCGATGGGATGAGCGCGGTCTTCGTTGAAGATTTCCGTTAACAGCACGTTGGCCCGTTTGTAGGCGTCATACTTGAACTCGGTATCATCCACCGGCTGCGCGGCCATTTCTTCCAGCATCTCCAGGTTCAGGCGACGGAATCGATCCGCTCGTTCGCGGGCTTTGTAACGACCAATGCCCAGTTGCTCCAATGCCCTGCGGCCCAAGGACAATGCGAAAGCAGGGTCGAGGGGCAGCGTTGAAAGCACCGTGGACAGCCACAGGCGTCAGCCTGCGCATCTGGCAGTAGGCCGCGGTCGCATGCAGGGGTTGGGCAAGCACCGAAAACCCGGGGGTGGTCACCCATGTCGAACTGGTCGTGCTCGCCGCCGGTGGTCACGGCCCACAACAAGCTCTTACCTTTGAGTGCGGTGGCGCCTTTGCCATAGGCCCACCCTTGGGTGAAGGCTTTATCGATCCACAATTTCAGCAGCGGCGGGCAGCTGTACCAGTACAGCGGATGTTGCAGGACCAGAAGCTCTGCCTGTTCTAGGGATTGCTGCTCGGCTTGGACATCGATGTTGAAGTCCGGGTACAGGTCATAAAGGGAGCGTATGACCACATCCGGGTTATTGGAGGCTTGCCTGAGCATCACCTCGTTAACCTTGGATTTGTCGGGGTAAGGGTGAGCGTAATGATCAGAATCATTGGGAGCATTCCACGACAAATCGCGAGTTCATTCAGAACGAAAAAACTCTCTGGTCGTTGGGCATGAAGATGCCCACCGACCAGAGAGTCGCTTTTTGGGGATGGAACCCTTTATTTACCTACTTGCAGTTTCAATATGTCCTGCGCAGTCACGGGTTCGCCAGCGATTCCCCAATCTCCGCTTTTGACCTCTTCGAAGATGACCCAGGTGAGGGCGCGCATGTTTTCACCTTCCACAGACACCATGGCGTCCGTCACTTTCTGGATGACTTCGGCTTTCTGCTTGTCGGTAAAAACGCCTTCAATGCCTTTGATGGTAACGAGAGGCATGGTGTGCTCCTTAACGTCTGAAGTGGACAGTGATGAAACAGCGAATAATCAGGCTTTGGCTGCAACGTATTCCGGGTAGTCGGTGTAACCCTTGGCAATGCGATCGCTGACACCGTAGTAAGTCGCGCGATCACCCTCTGCCAGTGGCCAGCCGTTCTGCATGCGCTCCACCAAATCGGGGTTGGCGATGTAGGCCGTACCGAAGGCGATCAAGTCGAGTTCACCTTTAACCAGTTCCGACTCAGCGAGGGCTTGGTTAAACCCACCGGCGGCCATCAAGGTACCCTTGTAGGCTTCACGGAACGCGGCGCCGAACCCCGGCGGCGTTTCAGCGGCGACGATGGTCGGTTGGTAGTTCAGGTGGACGTAGGCCAGTTCGCGTTCATTAAGCGCTGCCGCCATGCTCATCCAGGTTTCTGCTTCACCTTCGTACACACCAAAGTCATACAGGCGGCCAAACGGCGAGAACCGTACGCCAATCTTCGAGCCGCCGATTTCGGCAGAAATCGCGTCAATGGTTTCCAGCAGAAAGCGCTGGCGATTGGCGATCGAGCCACCGTACTGGTCGGTACGGGTGTTCAAGGCGCTGCTGAGGAACTGATCGAACAGGAACCCGTTGGCAGCCATGATTTCGATACCGTCAAAACCGGCCTCCATCGCCATACGCGCAGACTTCACAAAGTCAGCGATGACACGTTTCACTTCTTCCGTTTCCAGCGCACGGGGCACGCTGGGTTGCACAGCGCCGGATTCGCCAGGCTCGATCCAGGCATACACCGTGGTATCGACCGCCGGCTGAGTACCCGAAGAAACCGGAACCATGCCATGCACCGAAATATGGGACATACGGCCAACGTGCCATAACTGCGCGAAGATCTTCCCGCCCTTGGCATGCACCGCGTCGGTGACCTGACGCCAGCCTGGCAAGTGTTCGTCGGCATAAATACCTGGGGTGTACAGGTAGCCACGGGCTTCGTCGGAAATCGGCAGGCCTTCGGTGATCAGCAGACCAGCAGAAGCACGCTGCGCGTAATACATCGCGGTGAACTCGTTAGGGATGTTGTCTAGGGTCCGGGTGCGGGTCATGGGGGCCATAACGACCCGGTTTTTTAGCGCAGTACCGGACAGATCGTAAGGGGTGAGCAGCTTATTCATGATTGGTCTCGAAGTCGTTAACAGGTTGAAAGTCAGCGTTTGATTTACGACTTATCGAAAGCGTCCAGCACATGTGTGCTGTACACCAACGCGGCACCGGCGTTCATGTTGATTGCCACGCCCAGTGCTTCGGCGACTTCTTCACTGGTGACGCCAAGTTTCTTGGCTTCGGCGGCGTGGAAGGCGATGCAACCGTCGCAGCGGGTGGTCACGGCCACGGCGAGCGAGATCAGTTCTCGGGTCTTCGCGTCCAGGTGATTGGTCTTGCCGCCGGCAGCGCCGAGCGCCGCCATGCCTTTCATTGTTTCCGGAGACAGGCCGTTTAGTTCTACCAAGCGAGTATTGATGTCTTTGCGGGTTTGCTTCCAATCTTGCATGGGATTCTCACAGGGATGGTGTTAATTACAGTTATCTAAAAACTTGCTAACAAACTACCATCCAGTTGGTAGGCGTACAATGTGTTCGTGCTGATTTTCACTATCAACGCAATCGAAGGTATTGATAATTTGGTCCCGAACAATAGGGGAATCGCTTCATGGGGATGACGATTACTGGGCTGTTGATTGTCAGCACCGCTTGCTGTCAGGCATCGTCGAGACGCTCACATACTGATCGCCGCGAAGCGCCGTCATGGTTCGATTCACACTGGACAACCGGTTTTGCGCGGTGGCGATGCCGATATCGCACTTATTCAACTTGCTGACGCAGATGTCCGGCGTAGTCCAACAAGGTCTGCCGATCAATTTGTCGCGCATCGTTAAACCCTGGTCCATCCTCCGAGCGACACCACCGAACAAACGCCTGCCAGCGATCACTGTGCGCCTGCACCGTGCCGTAATGCCCGCCGCCAAATAGATCGCGCAATGCCTGCGGCCCGGCATAACTCAGTTGCCGGCCATAGCCAAAATTGCGTCCATCTCGCCTGCCCACTGGTGCCATGATCGAACTCCTCTCGAAGCCAAACCTTTGAAACTTTCCCCACGTCATCCCGCCAAGGATGTTGAGTGTTATCAGGGATCAAGGCCCCTGCGACCTGTGAGGGGTGTCCACTAACGCGGGACTGGCGGCTCTTTACGACCGGGAGCTTGGGCATCTCATGATCTGGCCTCCTGAACACTTCCGAAGAAGTGGGCGGGTGGAGGCTGCGCTGGCTGACGAGACCAATGCCGCGAGATCCTGAGTCGGGTGAAGGCAGCGAGGCAATGACCGGGGCATACCTGACTGTCAGTCAGGTGCAGTCCATTCCGTGGGCTGCGGCACCATCATCTGCATCGCTGTTGCTGGTGACTTCGGTGTTTGTCACGCCGATTGTCACGAGGGGAAATGCCGCAAAGCCTTGTACGAGGTGGGCTGCAGCAGTGGTAGGAGCGCCCGTCTCTTTCCGGGAGAAAGAGACGGGCGCAGGTTGGCGCAATGAAATGGCCACGCGGATAGGTTGCTGCAGGGCAGTTGGGTAGGGGGATGTATTTGCCGCAATGGCAATGATCTGAAGTGGGCATCCATCACTCGGTGAGTGACCGTGCGAGCCACCGGACGCTAATCGCACTTTGGGAGAACCACCACGGCGTGGCGTAGCCTTAAAGGTTCTGGCTACCTGGGTTGCTGTCAACGACAGCGCTTTGCCCGACCTTTTCTACGCCTGTGGAGAATTCGGGTCAAGGCTCGAATTTTCGGGAGTTCTGCGGCTGTAGATGAACTTATCCACTAATGGAAATCAGTGGTTTTCCACAGACAATTGCGTGGGCTCTAGATTTTTTAAGTGAGGTCCGTCCAAGCAGGGCGGCTTTGCAGCCCTGTTTGGATGGACCCGCGTGGACAAGCGGATCACTGAGATATGAGGACCGAGCGCTTACTCAGTTGCGCCACGTTTTGCTTTTAGTCGAGAGACATTCGCACCGGTCTGATTGGCGAATTCGCGTGGGCTGACATGCTCCTGCTGATTGGCCTCAAGGTAGCGACTCCACCAGTTCATGATCAGCCTGCGCTCCTCGATGAATTCGGCCTTGTGGATGTAAGCGGCGCGGACGTTGTTGCGTTCCTTGTGGCTCATCTGCCGCTCGATGGCTGTGTCCGTCCACAAACCCGACTCGATCAGTGCGCTGCAGGCCATCGAACGAAAGCCATGGCCGCAGATCTCGGTTTTGGTGTCGTACCCCATTTTCCGAAGCGCGCTGTTCACGGTGTTTTCGGACATTGGTTTCCAAGACTTGGTATCGCCTGCGAACACCAAGTCAAATTTGCCTGTGATTGCTTGGATCTGCTCGAGCAAAGCGACCGCTTGCGGCGATAAGGGTACAAGATGGATATCGCCTGCCATCTTCGTACCCCTTGTGGAAAAGGGTACGCCTTCCAACGCTGGTCGCGTGTCGGGTATTTCCCAGACGCCACGTTTGAGGTCGAACTCGCTCCAGCGGGCGAAGCGCAGCTCGCTGGAGCGTACAAACACGTGCAGCGACAGCAAGACCGTCAGCCGGGTAAGTGCGCGGCCTTTATAGGTGTCGATCCGTTCCTGCAATTCAGGCAAGCGCGATAAGGATAAGGCGGGGCGGTGGACGACCCGCGAGGCTTTGATCGAGCCTACGAGGTCGTAAGCAGGGTTTACGGTGATAAGCCGGAGGCGCTTTGCCTCGCGCATGATGCTCTGCAGGTAGTTTTGTACCCTTAAAGCAATCTCTATCGTTCCGCGCTTCTTAATCGCGTCCAGGGGCCGCATAAGGTCGTGGGTATCAAGGTCGACAATGGCGCGGGCGCCGATCAGTGGGAAGAGGTGAGTTTTGAGGCGACTCATCACTGTCTTGGAATAGTCCGGTGCCCACTTGGCTGACATTTCCGTGTGCCAGCCGAGGGCAACGCTTTCAAAGGTGCGGCCTTTGATCAGAGCGTCCGTCTTGGCTTGGTTCTTGGCTCCTATAGGGTCAATGCCATCCGCCAGCATTCGCTTGACCTCCAAGCGCTTGCGGCGCGCATCCGCGAGGCCAACGATGGGGTAGTTGCCGAATGAGGTCAGTCCTTCCCGGCCATCAGGTTTGACGTATCTGAGACGCCAGCCTTTGCGGCCATTGGGTTGGACTAGAAGGTAAAGGCCGTCGCCGTCAAAAAGCTTGTAGGTGCATCTGTGGGCTTGGCCGAACGGCAAGCGGCGTCGGAGAGTGGAGCAGTAGTGCGCGACATAAGGGTACTCCCTTTTATCGAACTGACCTTTATCCCAAACTCTACCCTTAAAATGGCTGGTACCCACCGGAATCCGACAGAACGCCAAAACGAAAAAACCCGCCAGAAGGCGGGTTTTTCGGGGGTTTCAGAGATTTTGAAAGCCTTCTCTGGAACCTTGTCTGGCTCCACGACCTGGACTCGAACCAGGGACCCAGTGATTAACAGTCACTTGCTCTACCAACTGAGCTATCGCGGAATGCGCTGTATGTTACTGATTAAAAAGAACAAGTCAAGCCTGGATTGTTTGAATGATACATTTTCAGTCGAGTGGTGGTGATTCCGGGGCGAGAAGGGGGCTGTCAGCCATTGGCGGTTACCAGAATCGTGGCAGAGGTCTACCATGGCGTCCCGGAAGTGGTTTCACGCGCTACCGGCCCTCAGCCGAAAAGGTACGCGTCATGACTCACCCACCACTGTTCACTTCGTCAATGCTGCGCGAGGTGTTCGTATGAGCATAGCTCAGATCAGCCTGCCCAAAGGCGTTGGGCCGCATGCCGAGAAACTCTTCGACGCGATCACTCAGGCGAGCACCGCTGACGAGCTGAATCGTGCTGGCGGCAAGGCCGAAGGGTTTGTGCTGGGGCTGGAAAGCACCAAAGCGATCAAAAGTCAGGTTGCCGAATCGCTGTATGTGGCTTATGACGACGCCGCCAGTCAGCGGTCGACTGAGCTGGCGGGCTGATCGACCTTAGCCGCCGAAGGTGAAGGTGCCGAGCAAGAACTTGGCATACAGCGACGTGGCGGCCAGTTGCACCAGCCACAGGGCCAGGCCGCCGAGAAACACGCCCAAGGCAACCTGCCACACCAGTCCGCTGCTGCGTTTGGTCTGGTTGCGTGGTACGAAGTGGTCCAGGTCTTCATCGCGGTCAGCGCGTAAATCATCGTTCTTCATAAGATCTCTCAATTGGGAAGGGGGCGCCGTAGGAGCTGCCGCAGGCTGCGATCTTTGAGCAGCCACATCGATTGACAGTTTAGAGCGCAAGTCGTGTAAGCCGGAAACTATCTGGCCACCAACGAAAAGGGGAAGCCAAACGGCTTCCCCTTTTCTGTTGCGCGTGTGGCTTAGATCACCTGAGCGATGGCCTTGGTCACCACGTCGATGTTGCTCTGGTTAAGCGTGGCCACGCAGATGCGGCCGGTGTCGAGGGCGTAAATGCCGAACTCGTTGCGCAGACGGGTGACTTGCTCAACCGTCAGGCCGGAGTACGAGAACATGCCGCATTGACGACCGACGAAGCTGAAGTCGTGGTCAGGCGCGTGTTTCGCCAGCAGATCGACCATCTGCGTGCGCATGCCGCGAATGCGCAGACGCATTTCGGCCAGTTCCTGTTCCCACTGGGCGCGCAGCTCAGGGCTGTTCAGCACGGCGGCAACGATGGCTGCACCGTGGGTCGGCGGGTTGGAGTAGTTGGTGCGGATCACGCGTTTGACTTGCGACAGCACGCGAGCGCTTTCTTCTTTCGATTCGCTGACGATCGACAGCGCGCCAACACGTTCGCCGTACAGCGAGAACGATTTGGAGAACGAACTGGAAACGAAGAAGTTAAGACCCGACTCGGCGAACAGGCGCACAGCGGCGGCGTCTTCGTCGATGCCATCGCCAAAGCCCTGATAGGCCATGTCGAGGAAGGGTACGTGGTTTTTCGCCTTGATCACGTCCAGCACGTTGTTCCAGTCGGCCGGGCTCAGGTCGACACCGGTCGGGTTGTGGCAGCACGCGTGCAGAACGACGATCGAACCAGCCGGCAGGGCGTTCAGGTCTTCCAGCAGGCCGGCGCGATTCACGTCGTGAGTCGCCGCATCGTAGTAGCGATAGTTCTGAACCGGGAAGCCGGCGGTTTCGAACAGAGCGCGGTGGTTTTCCCAGCTTGGGTCGCTGATGGCCACTACGGCGTTCGGCAGCAGTTGCTTGAGGAAGTCAGCGCCGATTTTCAGCGCGCCGGTACCGCCGACGGACTGAGCGGTGACAACCCGGCCAGCGGCGAGCAGAGGCGAGTCTTTACCAAACAGCAGCTTTTGCACGGCTTGGTCGTAGGCCGCGATGCCGTCGATCGGCAGGTAGCCACGGGAAGCGTGTTGAGCAGCGCGAATCGTCTCGGCTTCGACAACGGCTCGCAGGAGTGGAATTCGCCCCTCCTCGTTGCAATAAACACCGACTCCCAGGTTGACCTTGTTGGTACGGGTATCAGCGTTGAATGCTTCGTTGAGGCCCAGGATTGGATCGCGTGGTGCCATTTCGACAGCGGAGAAGAGGCTCATTATTGCGGCGGCTCTGAATGGAATGTGGAGGGACATGTGGCGCTCCAGCCGAATGCACTAGAGCGGTGCACAAACGGGGAGCTAGTATAGAGGCCAACACTGGGCGCGGCGACAGGCGTTTCCGCTTTTTGGGCAGGTTTTTTCGGATTATTTTTCGGCCGTTCGCCTTATTGTCACGTCAATGGCTGAGGGGTATGTAGGACGATTGCCTTGAAACTAGAGGTATTCGGCACCACATCAACGGTTATCATGATTTTTCCCTGCGACATTCGTCGTGAGCGGTCTTCACCGTTCTGGCGCGCTTGCTCGCGCCGAAGTGAGCCTCTCCCTGGAAACCAATAGGTACGATATGTCTGAATTCCAGCTAGTCACCCGTTTCGAGCCCGCCGGCGATCAGCCGGAAGCCATCCGTTTGATGGTCGAGGGCATCGAGGCCGGGCTGGCGCACCAGACGTTGCTCGGTGTGACCGGTTCGGGCAAGACCTTCAGCATCGCCAACGTGATCGCCCAGGTACAGCGGCCGACGCTGGTGCTGGCGCCGAACAAGACGCTGGCCGCGCAACTGTACGGCGAGTTCAAGGCGTTCTTCCCGAACAACGCGGTGGAGTACTTCGTTTCCTACTACGACTACTACCAGCCCGAAGCCTACGTGCCGTCCTCCGACACCTTCATCGAGAAAGATGCCTCGATCAACGACCATATCGAGCAGATGCGTCTGTCGGCAACCAAAGCGTTGCTGGAGCGCAAGGACGCGATCATCGTCACCACGGTGTCGTGCATTTACGGTTTGGGCAGCCCGGAAACCTATCTCAAAATGGTGCTGCACGTCGATCGGGGCGACAAGCTCGATCAGCGCGCCTTGCTGCGCCGGTTGGCCGACCTGCAATACACCCGCAATGACATGGATTTTGCCCGAGCGACCTTCCGCGTGCGCGGCGATGTGATTGATATCCACCCGGCGGAATCCGATTTTGAAGCGATCCGTATTGAACTCTTCGATGATGAAGTGGAGAAAATTTCTGCTTTCGATCCGTTGACCGGCGAAGTGATTCGCCAGCTGCCGCGTTTCACCTTCTATCCGAAGAGCCACTATGTAACGCCGCGAGAAACCCTGCTGGGGGCCATCGAAGGGATCAAGGTTGAGCTACAGGAGCGTCTGGAATACCTGCGCTCCAACAATAAACTGGTGGAAGCTCAAAGGCTGGAGCAGCGCACCCGTTTTGACCTCGAGATGATACTGGAGCTGGGTTACTGCAACGGTATTGAAAACTACTCGCGCTACTTGTCGGGCCGTGAGTCCGGTGAGCCGCCGCCCACCTTGTTTGACTATCTGCCAGCCGATGCCTTGCTGGTGATCGACGAGTCTCACGTCAGCGTACCGCAGGTCGGTGCGATGTATAAGGGCGACCGCTCACGCAAAGAGACGCTGGTCGAATACGGTTTCCGGCTGCCGTCGGCACTGGACAACCGGCCGATGCGTTTTGATGAATGGGAAAGCATCAGTCCGCAGACGATTTTCGTCTCGGCGACCCCGGGCAATTACGAAGCGGAACACGCCGGTCGAGTGATCGAACAGTTGGTGCGGCCGACCGGTCTGGTCGACCCGCAAATTGAAATCCGTCCGGCGCTGACTCAGGTCGACGACTTGCTCTCGGAAATCACCAAGCGGGTGGCGCTGGAGGAGCGGGTGCTGGTGACCACGCTGACCAAGCGCATGTCCGAAGACTTGACCGACTACCTCGCCGACCACGGTGTGCGGGTACGTTATCTGCACTCGGACATTGATACCGTGGAGCGGGTCGAGATCATCCGCGATTTGCGTCTGGGCACCTTCGATGTGCTGGTGGGGATCAACCTGCTGCGTGAAGGTCTGGACATGCCGGAAGTGTCACTGGTGGCGATTCTCGATGCGGACAAGGAGGGTTTCCTGCGTTCCGAGCGTTCACTGATCCAGACCATCGGCCGCGCGGCGCGGAACCTCAATGGCCGGGCGATTCTGTATGCCGACCGGATCACCGGGTCGATGGAGCGGGCGATTGGCGAGACCGAGCGTCGTCGCGACAAACAAATCGCCTTCAACCTGGCGAATGGCATTACCCCCAAAGGCGTGTTCAAGGACGTTGCCGACATCATGGAAGGCGCCGTCGTGCCGGGCTCGCGCAGCAAGAAGCGCAAGGGCATGGCCAAGGCTGCCGAGGAAAGCGCCAGGTACGAAAACGAATGGCGTTCGCCGAGCGAAATCGCCAAGCGCATTCGTCAGCTGGAAGAGAAGATGTACCAGCTCGCCCGCGACCTGGAGTTCGAAGCCGCTGCGCAGACACGCGACGAAATCGCCAAGATGCGCGAGCGGTTGTTGACCGTCTGATGCATTCGATAGGGTCAGCGTAGGAGCTGCCGAAGGCTGCGATCTTTTGATCTTGGCGTCCATCCGGGCGGCCACATTATCCATTGAAAAGATCGCAGCCTGCGGCAGCTCCTACGGGGTGAGGCTAGTGTGCCTCGCCGGCTTTCAATCCCGCCGGCAACGCCTTGGTCAGCAAGATCGCCAGCATGCTCACCCCCAGCGCAATCCCGACAAAGTGAAACGCATCGTTGTAGGCCATGATCGAGGCCTGCTGATGGGCAATCTCACTGAGCTTGCCCAGCGCCGCCGTCTCACTGCCAAATCGATCGGTCATGCTCGCCATGCGCTCAGCCACCTGCGGGTTGGTCGGCACGATCGACTCCCGTAAATAATCAAAGTAGGTCTTGGTCCGCGCATCCAGTAGGGTCGCGAGCAGGGCGATGCCAATCGCGCCGCCAAGGTTACGCAGGATGTTGAACAGGCTCGACGCCGACCCGGCGTCCTGCGGCAGGATGTAGGCGGTGGCGATCAGCGAGATGGTCACCATGATCAGCGGCTGGCCCAGCGCCCGGATGAGCTGGATCTGATTGAACTGCGGTCCGGCAAAGTCCGGGTTGAGTGCGCCTGAAGAAAAGCTCGCGAAACCAAACAATCCAAAACCGAGGGTGCAGAGTAACTTCGGTGAAATGAACTTCATCAGTTTCGGCACCAGCGGAATCAGGAACAACTGCGGCACGCCCATCCACATGATCACTTCGCCGATCTGCAAGGCGTTGTAGTTCTGGATTTGCGCCAGGTACAGCGGCAGCAGATAAATCGAGCCGTACAGCCCCACGCCCATGCCCAGGCTGGAAATGCTCGATAAGCCAAAGTTGCGGTTGCGCAAGATGCCCAGATTGATCAGCGGATTGGGCTTGGACACCTGCACGATCACAAAGGTGATCAGGCTCAACAGGGCGATGCAGCCCAGCGTCACGATCAGGTTTGACTCCAGCCAGTCCTTGCGATGGCCTTCCTCAAGAAACACCTGCAAGCTACCGAGGCCGACCGCCAGCGTGAGGATGCCCATGTAGTCGGTGCTTTTCAGCAACTCCCAGTGCGACTCTTTCTTCTCCAGGCCATAAAGCAGGCCGGCGATCATGATCAGTCCGGGCGGTACGTTGATGTAGAAAATGTACTTCCAGCCCCAGTTCTCCGTCAGCCAGCCACCAATGGTCGGGCCGATGGAGGGGGCGAAGGTCGCGGTCATGGCGAACATTGCCATGCCTTTGGCGCGATGGTGTTCGGGAAGTTTGATCAGCGTCAGGGTGAACGCCAGCGGGATCAGCGCGCCGCCGGTGAAACCCTGCAAGGCGCGGAAGACGATCATGCTCTCCAGGCTCCAGGCCATCGAGCAGAGCAGTGACGCGCCAAGAAAGCCCAACGAAACCCACACGGCCAGCCGTCGTGCCGAGAGCAACTGCACCAGCCACGCAGTGAGCGGGATCATGATGATTTCCGCCACCAGGTACGAGGTGGAAATCCACGAGCCTTCTTCCAGAGTCGCTGACAGCGCGCCCTGAATGTCTTTGAGCGAAGCGTTGGTGATCTGGATGTCGAGCACTGCCATGAAGGCGCCGAGCATCACGCTCATCACCGCAATCCAGTCCCGCCGGGTCGGTTCGCCGACCGGGCGGATCAGTTGATCACCGGCCATCGACCGGGTCTTTGATGTTGACTTTGACGGTGACCGACATGCCTGGGCGGATCTTGCTGTGCAGCGGATTGTCGGCGGCAAAGGTCAGTTTCACCGGAATCCGTTGGACGACTTTGGTGAAGTTGCCGGTGGCATTGTCGGGTGGCAGCAGGCTGAACTGCGCGCCCGAGGCGGCGAACAGGCTGTCGACCCGGGCTTCGATCGGTGTGTCACTGTAGGCATCGAAGGTCAGTTCGGCTTTCTGGCCTGGCTGCATGTGGCCAATCTGGGTTTCCTTGAAATTGGCCTGAATCCAGATGTCCTGGTCCGGGACGATCGACAGCAGGTAAGCGCCGGCTTGTACGTATTGACCATTGCGGGCTGCACGTTGGCCGATCAGGCCACTGATCGGTGCGTGGATTTCGCTGCGGGTCAGGTTCAGTTGGGCCTGCGCCAGATCGGTTTTGGCATTGGCGATCTGGGCGTCCAGGCGCTTGATCTCGGCCGTCAAGGCGTTGACCTGCTGGCGCTGGCCTTGGGCATCAGCCTGGGCCTTGGCGACTTGCGAGCGGGCGATATGGTTGTCGGCGGAGAGGGTGGTCACCCGTTCTTCCGAGACGTAACCCGGCTTGCGCAGGGTTTGTGCGCGGGACAAATCGACTTGCGAGCGGCCGAGGGTGGCCTGACTCGAGGCGACCTGGGCTTCGCTGGCGGCAATCAGGCTGGCTTGTTGTGTCAGTTTGCTCTGGGCTTGCAGGCGCTCGGCCTCGCGAGTGGCGAGGGCGGCGTTAGCGCGGTCGACGGCGAGATGAAAGTCATCGCTTTCGAGTTTGATCAGCAGCTGGCCTTTTTCGACATGTTGGTTGTCTTGTACCAGCACTTCCTCAATGCGCGCGCCCAACTGGCTGGAGACGCGGGTAATTTCACCCTGGACATAAGCGTTATCGGTGCTTTCGTAAAAGCGTCCCTTGAAGAACCATTGAGCAAAGAAGCCCCCGGCAATCAGCAGGACGATAAACAGAAAAGTAAACAGGCGACGCTTGAGTTGGGCAGGCATGGGCAGACTGTAGTCGAGAGAGTGTAAGGAGATTTATCAATGCTTGAATCTGTCATATAGCCGACAAGCGGTAAATGCCACTTATTGATAATCAGCCATTGAGCGGTGCCAGAGCCTTTTGTAGCCCCAACGTTGGCTTAAATGCCCTGCTCACTGGAGCCGGGCGGGCAACGCCTGTTACCATTCGTCCTTTGTTTCATCTCCGCTTTTTATATTCTTTCGAGACATGCCATGACCACCGTCCGCACTCGCATCGCGCCATCGCCTACCGGCGATCCCCATGTCGGCACCGCTTACATCGCTTTGTTCAACTACTGCTTTGCCAAGCAGCATGGCGGTGAGTTCATCCTGCGGATTGAAGACACCGACCAATTGCGTTCGACCCGCGAGTCCGAACAGCAGATTTTCGATGCCTTGCGCTGGTTGGGCATCAACTGGAGCGAAGGCCCGGATGTGGGCGGCCCGCACGGTCCGTATCGCCAGAGCGAGCGTGGCGACATCTATCAGAAGTACTGCCAGCAACTCGTCGATCTGGGGCACGCGTTCCCGTGCTTCTGCACGAGCGACGAGCTGGATCAGATGCGCGCCGAGCAAATGGCCCGCGGCGAAACCCCGCGTTACGACGGCCGTGCGCTGTTGCTCTCCAAGGAAGAAGTCGCGCGCCGTCTGGCCGCTGGCGAGCCGCACGTCATCCGCATGAAGGTGCCGACCGAGGGCGTCTGCGTGGTGCCGGACATGCTCCGTGGCGACGTCGAGATCCCGTGGGATCGCATGGACATGCAAGTGTTGATGAAGACCGACGGCCTGCCGACCTACTTCCTCGCCAACGTGGTCGACGACCACCTGATGGGCATCACCCACGTATTGCGCGGTGAAGAGTGGCTGCCATCGGCGCCGAAGCTGATCCTGCTTTACGAGTACTTTGGCTGGGAACAACCAGAGCTGTGCTACATGCCGCTGCTGCGTAACCCGGACAAGAGCAAGCTGTCCAAGCGCAAGAACCCGACTTCAGTAACGTTCTACGAGCGCATGGGCTTCATGCCGGAAGCGATGCTCAACTACCTCGGTCGTATGGGCTGGTCGATGCCTGACGAGCGCGAGAAGTTCTCGCTGCAGGAGATGGTCGACCACTTCGACCTGAAGCGCGTTTCCCTCGGCGGACCGATTTTCGACATCGAGAAGCTGTCGTGGCTCAACGGCCAATGGTTGCGTGATCTGCCGGTGGAAGAGTTCGCCAGCCGCCTGCAGACCTGGGCGCTGAACCCTGAATACATGATGAAGATCGCGCCGCACGTGCAGGGTCGGGTTGAAATTTTCAGCCAGGTCGCACCGTTGGCCGGGTTCTTCTTCGCCGGTGGCGTGAACCCGGATGCCAGGTTGTTCGAGTCCAAGAAGTTGTCCGGCGATCAGGTTCGTCAGCTGATGCAGTTGATCCTGTGGAAGCTCGAAAGCCTGCGTCAGTGGGAGAAGGACAGCATCACCGCGACCATTCAAGCGGTGGTCGAGTCCCTGGAACTGAAGTTGCGTGATGCCATGCCGCTGATGTTCGCAGCCATCACCGGTCAGGCCAGTTCGGTCTCGGTACTGGATGCGATGGAAATCCTTGGCCCGGACCTGACGCGTTTCCGTCTGCGCCAGGCGATCGACTTGCTCGGTGGCGTGTCGAAGAAAGAAAACAAAGAGTGGGAAAAGCTCTTGGGCGCTATCGCCTGATTTGATGCATTTCCTCGTAGGAGCTGCCGCAGGCTGCGATCTTTTGATCGTGGTTTTCGGCGACCGAAAAGATCGCAGCCTGCGCCAGCTCCTGCACGGGGTGCGCAAGAACGCCGCCGCGTAGGCGTTGGCGAAGGCTGCGATCTTTCCAAAAGCCCTTGTTTTTCGGGGGGAGGGCGGTAAGTGATTGTTATGGCGGCAAAAATTTTTGGAAATTGTTAAAAATAAGTTTGACAGCTTTCCGATGCGCCATTAAGATTCGCCCCGTCCTCAGCGATGAGGGGCTATAGCTCAGCTGGGAGAGCGCTTGCATGGCATGCAAGAGGTCGACGGTTCGATCCCGTCTAGCTCCACCAATTTACACTTCAAGGCCTGGCCACACCGGTCTTGAAGCGATCAACGCATCGCGGTGATCAGTTGTATAGAAGGGTTTGCGTCCCCTTCGTCTAGTGGCCTAGGACACCGCCCTTTCACGGCGGTAACAGGGGTTCGAGTCCCCTAGGGGACGCCAGTTTTACAGAAGTGATGTTGAAAAATGTCGCTCCGCCGCGAGGCGAAAAATCCGGGGCTATAGCTCAGCTGGGAGAGCGCTTGCATGGCATGCAAGAGGTCGACGGTTCGATCCCGTCTAGCTCCACCAATTTTACAGTTCAAGGTCTGGCCACACCGGCCTTGAATCGATCAGTACTCAGCGCTGATCAGTTGTATAGAAGGGTTTGCGTCCCCTTCGTCTAGTGGCCTAGGACACCGCCCTTTCACGGCGGTAACAGGGGTTCGAGTCCCCTAGGGGACGCCACGATTACCCGCTCTGCGGGATTTATAAGGGTCATTCAATTATTGAATGGCCCTTTTGTTTGTCTGGCGTTTGGCCAATCCCCTCATTCTCCCAACACTGTTCTTCTGACCAACGGTCACATCAACGACTTGCGAAAAATTATTATGAGAATAATATTCTAATCGTAATATTCGGAGGCAACGATGAACGACAAAAAAGCTCAAACCCGTGAACGCATTCTCCAGGCCGCCAGCTCTGCGCTGATTCAACGTGGCCCGGCAGAGCCTAGCGTGGGTGAAGTGATGGGCGCTGCCGGCCTCACCGTCGGTGGTTTCTACGCGCACTTCGAAAGCAAGGACGCCATGATGCTGGAGGCCTTCACGCAATTGCTCGACCAGCGCCGGGCAATGATTGCTGAAATGGACGCCTCGCTGACGGGCGAGGAGCGCCGTGCGTTGGTCGCCGCGTTTTACCTGTCACGCAAACACCGCGATTCCACCGAGCACGCCTGCCCGATTCCGGCGTCGGTTGGGGAGTTGGGGCGCCTGCCGGACGATTTCCGTCTGGCCTTGAATGAGCACATCGAGTTGATGGTCGCGCAGTTGGCCGCCAGCCCGGAAGACACCGATAAAGCGTTGGCTGACTTGGCGCTGATGGTCGGTGGTTTGGCCCTGGCGCGGGCGCTGGGTGCCGGTGACTTGTCCGATCGATTATTGCGTGCCGCCAAGTCGGCGGTGCTATGACCTGAAGCACAAGCCTTTGGAGATGAGCGATGAGCGCGTTAAGTTGGGTTCGTGGCGTTAATGGCACCTTGGGCTGGGTTGCACCTCAGTGGGTGGCGAGCAAGATGCGTTCGGTGTTCATGACGCCGCGCGAGCGGCCACCGCGTGATTGGGAAATGCCGCTGCTGGCGAAGTCCGAGCGGATCACCTTGCGCTTCGGTCTTTCAGCGTTGCGCTGGGGGCAGGGCCCGACGGTGCTGCTGATGCATGGCTGGGAAGGCCGGCCGACACAATTCGCCAGCCTGATCACAGCGCTGGTAGATGCCGGCTATACCGTGGTCGCGCTGGAGGGTCCGGCTCACGGTCGCTCTCCTGGTCGCGAGGCCAATGTGGTGCTGTTTGCGCGGGCCATGCTTGAAGCGGCGGCGGAGTTGCCACCCTTGCAAGCCGTCATCGGTCACTCCATGGGCGGTGCCAGTGCGATGCTTGCTGTTCAATTGGGTTTGCGCACTGAAACCCTGGTCAGTATCGCTGCGCCGGCGCGGATTCTCGCTGTGTTGCGCGGTTTTGCCCGCCACGTTCGTATGCCGCCCAAGGCGCGTTCGGCGTTTATCCGCAAGGTCGAACAGGATGTGGGTATTCAGGCTTCACGGCTCGACGTCGCCCACTATCAACTGGATATGCCAGGGTTGATCGTACACGCCGAAGACGACGGCTTTGTTTCGGTCAATGAGTCGCAATTGATTCACGACGCCTGGTTCGACAGTCGCCTGTTGCGCCTGGAAGAGGGTGGTCATCAGCGAGTGCTGGCTGATCCGCGCTTGATCGAAGGCGTGCTGTTGCTGCTGTCCGGTCGCAGCTTGCAGGCGCACCAATCGGCCTGATCATCCGTTACACTGCCCCGGTCGATTAATTTGACCGGGAGTGGGGCATGGGCTGGGATCGGGCAACGCCATTTATCATTGACCTGCAGGTGGCTGCCGAGGACATTGACGGGCTAGGGCACGCCAATAACGCGGTGTACGTCACCTGGCTCGAGCGCTGCGCCTGGCGTCACTCGCAGCGCCTTGGTCTGGATCTGACCGAATATCGGCGGCTGGACCGGGCGATGGCGGTGGTGCGCCACGAAATCGATTACCTGGCCGCCGCCTATGAGGACGATGAGTTGCAGCTGGCGACCTGGATCGTCGACTGGGATCAGCGCCTGAAGATGACCCGGCACTTCCAGTTGATCCGCCCCAGCGACAACGCCACGCTGTTGCGGGCGCAAACCACGTTTGTCTGCATCGAGCTGACCAGCGGCAAGCCCAAGCGCATGCCGGCGGAGTTCATCGAAGGCTACGGCTCGGCGTTGCACGTCGTGAGCTGACACGGTCCCCTGCGTTGCGCAAATCCAGTAAACTGCCGCACGTTTTTCGTTGAGTGTTTTCCATGCAAATTGCTTTGGCGCCCATGGAGGGGTTGGTCGACAACATCCTGCGGGACGTGCTGACCCGTGTTGGCGGTATCGACTGGTGCGTGACCGAGTTCATTCGGATCAACGATCAACTGCTCACGCCTGCCTATTTCCACAAGTTCGGCCCTGAACTGCTGAACGGCGCCAAAACCGCTGCCGGTGTGCCGTTGCGCGTGCAGTTGCTGGGGTCCGATCCGGTGTGCCTGGCGGAAAACGCCGCGCTGGCCTGCGAGCTGGGCTCTGAAGTGATCGACCTGAATTTCGGTTGTCCGGCCAAGACCGTTAACAAGTCGCGCGGCGGTGCAGTACTGCTCAAAGAGCCAGAGCTGCTCAACGAAATCGTCGAACATGTGCGCCGCGCAGTGCCGGCGCACATCCCGGTGACCGCCAAGATGCGTTTGGGTTTTGACAGTCCCGACGGCGCGCTGGTCTGTGCCACGGCCCTGGCCGAGGGCGGTGCTGCGCACATCGTGGTACACGCACGGACCAAGACTGATGGCTACAAGCCGCCGGCCCATTGGGAATGGATCCCGCGGGTGCAGGAGGTGGTCAAGGTGCCGGTGTTCGCCAATGGCGATATCTGGAGCGTTGAAGACTGGCGCCGTTGCCGCGAAATCAGCGGCGTAGAAGACATCATGCTCGGTCGTGGTCTGGTCTCGCGTCCCGACCTGGCGCGGCAAATCGCTGCCGCACGGGCGGGTGAGGACGTCGTCGAGATGACCTGGGCCGAGCTGCTGCCGCTGCTTCAGGATTTCTGGCTGCAAGCCAAGGCGCAGATGACGCCACGCCAATCGCCGGGTCGCTTGAAACAGTGGCTGGCGATGCTGACCCGCAATTATCCCGAAGCAGTTGAGCTATTCACCGTCCTGCGCCGTGAAACCGAGCTGGATCGGGTCTCGCATTTACTGGGTCTGCAGGTGTCTGAAGCGGCCTGAAACCTTTTTTGAAAAAACAGAAAATAATCTCTTGAAATGCAATCGGCGGTCCTTATCTAAGGAGTACGCGATGCCGAATTCGGGTCGCGGAGACAAAAAACTTGCTGATTGTTTTCAGGAGATTTGAATCATGAGTACTGCATTTTCCATGGCTCCACTGTTCCGTTCCTCGGTGGGCTTCGATCGTTTCAACGATCTGTTCGAGTCAGCGCTGCGCAATGAGCCAGGTAGCACCTACCCCCCGTACAACGTCGAAAAGCACGGCGACGATGAATACCGTATTGTCATCGCGGCGGCCGGCTTCCAGGAAGAAGACCTGGAATTGCAAGTCGAAAAAGGTGTGTTGACCGTCAGTGGCGGTAAACGCGATGCCCATGAAGGCGTCACCTATCTGCATCAGGGCATTGCCCAGCGTGCGTTCAAACTGTCGTTCCGCCTGGCTGACCACATCGAAGTCAAGGCTGCCGACCTGCGCAACGGTCTGTTGAACATCGACCTGCTGCGCATCGTGCCGGAAGAAGCAAAAGCCAAACGCATCCCGATCAACGGGACGCAAAAACCAGCGTTGCAGCACTGAGTCATCGCGATGAGAAAGGGCGCCACTGGCGCCCTTTTTTGTACCCATCATTTGAGCAGTTTCAGGAAGCCCTCCAGCGGCAGCGGCTGACTGTGCAGGTAGCCTTGATACAAATGGCAGCCCAACCCCAGCAAAAACTCAAGCTGTTCGGGGGTTTCGACGCCTTCGGCAATCACCGTCAGCTCAAGACTGAGGGCCATGGCCACAATGGCGCGGATGATTTCTGCGTCGTTCGGATCGCTGGTCGCATCGCGGATGAAGGACTGGTCGATTTTCAGGGTGTCCACCGGCAGGCGCTTGAGGTAAGTCAGCGACGAGTAGCCAGTGCCAAAGTCGTCCATGGCGAAGCTGACGCCGAGTTTCTTCAAGCGGCGCATCTTGTTGATGGTGTCGTCCAGGTTCTGGATCACGATGCCTTCGGTAATCTCCAGTTTGAGCAGCGAGTACGGCAGCGCATGGCTGCTCAGGCTGTGTTCAATCCGTTCGACAAAGTCGTTCTGGCGGAATTGCCGTGGACTGATGTTCACGCAGAGACTGAAGTTCAGCGGGTCGATCAGGCCTCTATCGATCAGTTGCCTGAATGCCTGGCAGGCTTCATCAAGGATCCAGGCACCGACCTCCAGAATCAGTCCGCTGTCTTCCAGCACCTTGATGAACTCGGTGGGCGATTGCGCGCCCAGCTGCGGGTGGTGCCAGCGTACCAAGGCTTCAGCGCCGATGATTCGATCGTCTTGCGCATCCACCTGAGGTTGGTAGTGCACGCTGAATTCGCCTCGCGAAAGGGCCAGGCGCAGGTCGGTTTCCATCCGCAGGCGTTCACTGGCAGCTTTTTGCATGGTGCTGTGGAACATCTGCGTGGTATTGCGCCCCGAGTCCTTGGCCCGGTACAGGGCAATGTCGGCGCGCTTGAGCAGGTCGGTCGGGGTCGAGCCGTGATCGGGAATCAGTGCCACGCCGATGCTCGGTGTGACTTGCAGGCGCTGACCGTCGAGGAACATCGGTTCGGACAGCAGCTCGCGCAGCGTGTCGGCCAGCTCGCGAACCTGTTCGCTGACTTCGTTGCGCGTACCTTCCAGGCCGCTCAGCAGCACCACGAACTCATCGCCACCCAGTCGCGCCACGGTGTCTTCCATGCGCACGCTGGCTTCGAGGCGCGCAGTGATGATTTTCAGCACCGTGTCGCCCACCGGGTGACCGAGCGAGTCGTTGATGTGCTTGAAGTGGTCGAGATCGAGGAACAGCAAGGCGCCGCGCAGATTATGGCGTTTGAGCAGGGCGATTTGCTGGCTCAGGCGATCCATCAGCAGGGCACGGTTGGGCAGGTTGGTCAGCGGGTCGTGGTAGGCGAGGTGACGGATTTGCGCTTCGGCATTTTTCAGCAGGCTGACGTCCCGTGCGGTCAGCAGCAGGCAGGCGGTTTCGTTCAGGGTGATGGGTTCGATAGACACCTCGACCGTGAGAATTTCGCCGCGCTTGTTGCGACCGAGCATTTCCTGGTGATGCACCCGGCCTTTTACCTTCAACTGGGCCAGCAGGTTTGAGCGTTGTTTTTCTTCGGCCCAGATGCCGATCTGATACACGGTTTTACCAATCACTTCATCAGCTCGGTAGCCGGTCAAACGGCAGAAACCGTCGTTGACCTCCAGGTAGCGTCCGCTGTCGCGCTCGGTGATGGTGATGGCGTCGGGGCTGGAGTGAAACGCCTTGGCGAATTTCTCTTCACTGGCCTTGAGTGCAGCCTCGGAGCGCTGCTGCTGGGTGATGTCGCGCAAGGTGGTGACGATGCACGGCTCGTTGCCGACGCTGATTTGTCGGCTGGATATCACGCACGTCAAGGGTTGCCCGTCCTTGTGGTAAACGATGATCGCAACGTTGTTCAGCGCTTGTTCGCGAATCACCTGTTCGATGCGTTGCTGACGCTTCACCGAGGCGTCCCAGAGGCCGATTTCGTCGGCGCTGCGGTCGATGACGTCGCTGGCAGTCCAGCCAAAGGTCTGAGTGAAGGCGGAGTTGATCTCGATGAACTGGCCGGTGTCCTGGCGCGTTACGCAGATCGGGTCCGGGCTGACCTGGAACAGGCTGGCGAACTTTTCTTCGGAGGTGATCAGGCGCTGTTCACGCTCCACCTGGTCGGTGATGTCGAGCAGGGTGCCGGCCATGCGCAGTGGCGCGCCAGACTCATCGCGATAAAGCCGTGCGCGGCTTTCCAGGTAGCGCGAGCTGCCGTCGGGCAGTTGCACGCGGTAGGTCAGTTGATAATTGCCGGCGGGGCCTTCGCGCAAGCTGCGGTAGGCGTCGCGCATGCTGTCGCGCTCATCGTCTGGCACGCCTTCGAAAAAAGCATCGAAGGGTTCGTGAAAGGGCACCGGGTCAAGACCATGCAACTGCGCGGCGCGGGCCGAGCCGTAAAGCATGCCACTGGGAATGTGCCAGTCCCAGGTGCCGAGTTGCGCCGAGTCGAGGGCCAGGTCCAGGCGCTCCTGACTGTCCTTGAGCGCTTGCTCGGCGAGTTTGCTTTCGCTGGTGTCCAGGAACGTGCTGAGCAGGTAGGCCTGGCCTTCGAGCTCAACCTTTTGCGCGCTGAGAATGCCATCGTGGACCAGGCCGTTGCTGGCGCGAAACTGCACCTCCATGCTGACCAGATCGCCCTTGGCCTTGGTTGCCTTGACCAGTTTGGCGCGTTGTTCCGGGCGCACCCAAAGGCCCAGTTCCAGCGTCGTGCGGCCGATCACGCTTTGCACCGGCCAACCGAACAGGCTTTCGAAGTATTGATTGGCTTCGCTGATCAGGCCGTCTTCCTGGCGGGTCAGCAGCACCATGTTCGGGCATAGATGAAAGAGTGTTGCGAAGCGTTTCTCCGAACTGCTCAGGGCCTGTTCACGCTGGCGTTGATGGGTGATCTCGCGGATGACCCCGATCATCCGTGGTCGGCCGTGTTTGTCCGGCAGCAGGCTGCCGGTGATCTCCAGCCAGTGCAAACTGCCGTCGGGCCAGCGGATCCGGTGATGCATTGCCGTTTCCAGTGGCGCGCCGGCCACCACGGCGTTAAAGGCCCGCAGCGCTTTTGCGCGATCTTCCGCCGGTAACAAATCCAGGTACTCAAGGTCGGCCGGCAGCGGTTTTCTTGGGTCAAACCCGAACAGGGCTTGAGTCCCCCGTGACCAACTGATCAGCCCGCGTTCAATGTCCCAGTACCAGGCGCCCAGGCGTGCGCCGTTCAAGGCGGCGAGCAGTTGTGGCGCGCTCTCCCAACTCTGCTCCGAGGTGCGCGGGTCGAGCGCCTGAATGCGCGGCATTGGGGGTGTGCGTGAGCGAGAGCGGTCAACAGATTTAGGCATTGGCAACAGGCCTTGGCTGAATTGGGCGTTTGGCACTGGGGTTTGCGGTCTTACAGGATTAGCACAACCTAGCCATGAATCCGTGGCAGATCGATTTGTGCATCCAGCAAGGCCATGAAAGCCCGTGCAGCATTCGACAGCGTCCGTTCGGTGTGCACGATATAGCCTAGCTGGCGAGTGAGCTGTATGCCCGGTAAAGGAATGCGTGCCACTTGATCATCGAGCATGGTGCGCGGCAACACGCTCCAAGCCAGGCCAATGGAAACCATCATCTTGATAGTTTCCAGATAGTTAGTGCTCATCGCGATGTTCGGCGTCAGGCCCTGGGCTTCGAACAGCCGTTGCACGATGTGGTGGGTAAAGGTGTTTCCACCGGGGAAAACCGCCGGATGGCGGGCAATGTCGGCCAGGCTGACGGCGCCGTTGCTGATCAGCGAGTGTTCCGGGGCCGCCACGAAGTCCAGCGGGTCGTCCCACACTGGCGTGGCTTTCACCAGTGTGTGGGGTTCGGGTGCCAGGGTAATGACTGCCAGTTCGGCGCGGCCGTGAAGAATTTCTTCGTAGGCGACTTCCGAATCGAGGAACTGAATATCCAGCGCAACCTCGGGATAACGCCGGGTGAACGCCCGCAGCAAGGGCGGCAGGCGGTGCAGGCCGATGTGGTGACTGGTCGCCAGTGTCAGACGACCGGTCACTTCGCCGGTCAGGTTGGTCAGCGCCCGGCGCGTGTCATCCAGCACATTCAGAATCTGATAGGCGCGCGGCAGCAGGGCGCGTCCGGCCTCGGTCAGGCTGACTTCCCGACCCAGTCGATCAAACAGCCGCACATTGAGCTGCTGTTCCAGCCCGGCAATGCGTTTGCTGATGGCCGGCTGGGTCAGATGCAGTCGTTCGCCGGCGCCGGAGAAGCTGCCGGTCTCGGCGATGGCTATAAAGGCATTGAGGTTGGCCAGGTCCATGGTTGTATTCCAGTTGGTTATCCAAAGCATAAAAAATATGAATTTGAGTTATTTAATGTAACGCCATAGGATCGACCTCACAAGCCAAGGGGTTATTGAGTCGCTTCAAAAATCCAGGGCATAGAAACAAGCTGATGAGGAAACGTCTGATGGCCGGCAAAACGCTCTACGACAAGCTCTGGGATTCGCATTTGGTCAAACAGCGCGACGATGGTTCGGCGCTGATCTACATCGATCGTCACATCATTCACGAAGTGACCTCGCCGCAAGCCTTCGAAGGTCTGCGTCTGGCCGGGCGCAAGCCGTGGCGCATCGATGCCAACATCGCGACCCCGGACCACAACGTACCGACGACTCCAGAGCGCAAGGGCGGCATTGCCGCCATTGCTGACGAAGTCTCGCGTTTGCAGGTTCAGACCCTCGATGACAACTGTGACGAATATGGCATCGTCGAATTCAAGATGAATGACGTGCGTCAAGGCATCGTCCACGTTATCGGCCCGGAGCAGGGCGCTACCTTGCCGGGCATGACCGTGGTCTGCGGTGACTCCCATACGTCGACCCACGGCGCTTTCGGCGCGTTGGCTCACGGTATTGGCACTTCCGAGGTCGAGCACGTGCTCGCCACCCAGTGCCTGGTCGCCAAGAAAATGAAGAACATGCGGGTTTCCGTCGAAGGCACCTTGCCGTTCGGCGTGACCGCCAAGGACATCGTCTTGGCGGTCATCGGCAAGATTGGCACCGCCGGCGGTAACGGCCACGCCATCGAATTCGCCGGTAGCGCGATTCGTGAGTTGTCGGTCGAAGGCCGCATGACCATCTGTAACATGTCCATTGAAGCCGGTGCGCGTGTAGGTCTGGTCGCCGCCGATGAAAAAACCGTTGCCTACGTCAAAGGTCGTCCGTTCGCACCGAAAGGCGCTGAGTGGGAGTTGGCCGTCGAAGCCTGGAAAGACCTGGTTTCCGACGTGGATGCGAAGTTCGACACCCTCGTTGAGCTCGATGCCGCGCAGATCAAGCCGCAAGTCAGCTGGGGCACGTCCCCGGAAATGGTCCTCGCCGTCGATCAGAACGTGCCGGATCCGGCTAAAGAGATGGATCTGGTCAAGCGCGACTCTATCGTCCGTGCCCTGAAATACATGGGTTTGACCGCCAATCAGGCGATCACCGACATTCAACTGGACCGCGTGTTCATTGGCTCCTGCACCAACTCGCGGATCGAAGATTTGCGCGCTGCGGCAGTGATCGCCAAGGGCCGTAAAGTGGCTTCGACCATCAAGCAAGCCATTGTGGTGCCGGGTTCGGGCCTGGTGAAAGCTCAAGCCGAAGCTGAAGGGCTGGACAAGATTTTCCTCGAGGCCGGTTTCGAATGGCGCGAGCCAGGTTGCTCGATGTGTCTGGCAATGAACCCGGACCGTTTGGAGTCCGGTGAGCATTGCGCATCGACCTCCAACCGTAACTTCGAAGGTCGTCAGGGCGCCGGTGGCCGTACGCATCTGGTGAGCCCGGCAATGGCCGCCGCCGCCGCTGTCAACGGTCGCTTCGTCGACGTCCGTGAATTGATCTGAAGGAGCGCAGCATGAAAGCTTTTACCCAGCACACTGGTCTTGTCGCGCCTTTGGATCGTGCCAACGTCGACACCGACCAAATCATTCCCAAGCAGTTCTTGAAGTCGATCAAACGCACCGGTTTCGGCCCGAACCTGTTCGATGAGTGGCGTTATCTGGATGTGGGTCAACCGTATCAGGACAACTCCAAGCGTCCGTTGAACAAGGACTTCGTGCTCAACGCCGAGCGTTATCAAGGTGCCAGCGTGTTGCTCGCCCGGGAAAACTTCGGCTGCGGTTCGAGCCGCGAGCACGCGCCGTGGGCCCTGGAAGAGTACGGCTTTCGCAGCATCATCGCGCCGAGCTACGCCGACATCTTCTTCAACAACAGCTTCAAGAACGGCTTGCTGCCGATCATCTTGAGCGACGCTGAAGTCGACGAGTTGTTTGCGCAAGTGGAAGCCAATCCGGGTTACCAGCTGCAGATCGACTTGCAGGCCCAGACCGTGACCCGCCCTGACGGCAAGGTCCTGAGCTTCGAAATCGATGCTTTCCGCAAACACTGCCTGCTCAATGGCCTGGACGATATCGGCCTGACCTTGCAGGACGGCGATGCGATAGCCACGTTCGAAGCCAAACACCGCGCCAGCCAGCCATGGTTGTTCCGCGACGCGTGATGTTTTGAAAAGATCGCAGCCTGCGGCAGCTCCTGCATGGAATGGCATACACCTGTAGGCGCTGCCGCAGGCTGCGATCGTTTGATCTTCCAGCCTGGCAACACACAAGGACATCTCCATGACCAGCACTGCCCAGCACAGCGACGTAGTACAAAAGCAATTCGGTGAGCAGGCCTCGGCCTACCTGAGCAGCGCAGTACACGCCCAGGGCACCGAATTCGCGCTGCTACAGGCCGAACTGGCAGGTCGCAGTGAGGCGCGGGTGCTGGACCTGGGCTGCGGCGCCGGTCATGTGAGTTTTCATGTGGCTCCGCTGGTCAAGGAAGTGGTCGCCTACGACCTGTCGCAGCAGATGCTCGACGTGGTGGCAGGTGCTGCGGCTGATCGTGGCCTGAACAACGTGACCACCGTGCTAGGTGCAGCGGAGCGTCTGCCGTTCGCCGAGGGTGAGTTCGATTTCGTGTTTAGCCGTTATTCGGCGCACCATTGGAGCGATCTTGGCCTGGCCCTGCGTGAAGTGCGCCGAGTGCTCAAGCCGGGTGGGGTGGCAGCGTTCATTGATGTCTTGTCGCCGGGCAGTCCATTGTTCGACACTTACCTGCAAAGCGTTGAAGTCCTGCGCGACACCAGCCACGTGCGTGATTATTCCGCCGGGGAGTGGTTGCGTCAGGTCAGTGAGGCGGGGTTGCATACCCGTAGCACCACGCGCCAGCGGCTGCGTCTGGAGTACAACTCCTGGGTCGAGCGCATGCGCACACCCCAAGCGTTGCGCGTGGCGATCCGCGAGTTGCAGCAGGCAATGGGCAATGAAGTGCGCGAGTATTTCGAGATTGAGGCCGATGGTTCGTTCAGCACCGATGTGCTGGTGCTTTGGGCTGAACGCTAGAACTTTTTCCGGTGAACCCGCGAGCCTGCGGGCTCGCCGACTGATGACATGAGGAACGCATGAGCAAGCAGATTCTGATTCTCCCAGGTGACGGTATTGGCCCGGAAATCATGGCCGAAGCGGTCAAGGTGCTGGAGCTGGCCAACGACAAGTTCGCGCTGGATTTTGAGTTGAGCCATGACGTGATCGGCGGCGCCGCCATCGACAAGCACGGCGTGCCGTTGGCCGACGAAACCCTGGCCCGCGCGCGTGCTGCCGATGCGGTGTTGCTGGGTGCGGTGGGCGGTCCGAAATGGGACACCATTGAACGTGACATTCGTCCAGAGCGCGGCTTGTTGAAGATTCGTGCGCAGCTGGGCCTGTTCGGCAACCTGCGCCCGGCGATCCTTTACCCGCAACTGGCCGAAGCTTCCAGTCTGAAAGCGGAAATCGTCGCAGGCCTGGACATTCTGATCGTCCGTGAGCTGACCGGCGGTATCTACTTCGGCGCGCCACGTGGTGTGCGCGAGCTGGAAAATGGCGAGCGTCAGGCATACGACACCCTGCCATACAGCGAAAGCGAAATCCGCCGTATCGCTCGCGTCGGTTTCGACATGGCGCGTGTGCGTGGCAAGAAACTCTGCTCGGTCGACAAGGCCAACGTTCTGGCTTCCAGCCAGCTGTGGCGCGAAATCGTCGAGCAAGTGGCCAAGGACTACCCGGACGTCGAGCTGAGCCACATGTACGTCGACAACGCCGCCATGCAACTGGTGCGTGCACCGAAGCAGTTCGACGTGATTGTCACCGACAACCTGTTCGGCGATATCCTGTCCGACGAAGCCTCGATGCTCACCGGTTCCATCGGCATGTTGCCGTCGGCCTCGCTGGATGCCAACAATAAAGGCATGTACGAGCCGTGCCACGGTTCGGCGCCGGACATTGCAGGCAAAGGCATCGCCAACCCGTTGGCGACGATTCTGTCGGTGTCGATGATGCTGCGTTACAGCTTCAATCAGGTTGTGGCCGCGGATGCCATTGAAAAGGCCGTCAGCCTGGTATTGGACCAAGGGCTGCGCACAGGTGACATCTGGTCGCCGGGTTGCGCGAAAGTAGGTACGCAGGAAATGGGCGACGCAGTAGTCGCAGCGCTGCGGAATCTGTAATCTCTCTGGCCCCGCTTGTCGCTGATGCTGGCAAGCGAGCCCACTTTTTGTAAAAGGTGTAGTTGCGATGAAACGTGTAGGTCTGATCGGTTGGCGCGGTATGGTCGGTTCCGTGCTCATGCAGCGGATGCTGGAAGAGCAGGATTTCGATCTTATTGAGCCGGTGTTTTTCACCACTTCCAATGTGGGTGGCCAAGGCCCGTCCGTGGGTAAGGACATTGCTCCGCTCAAGGACGCTTACAGCATTGAAGAGCTGAAAACCCTCGACGTGATTCTGACCTGCCAGGGTGGCGACTACACCAGCGAAGTCTTCCCGAAACTGCGCGAAGCCGGCTGGCAGGGGTACTGGATCGACGCCGCTTCCAGCCTGCGCATGCAGGATGACGCGGTGATCGTTCTGGACCCGGTCAACCGCAAGGTCATCGACCAGCAGCTCGACGCAGGCACCAAGAACTACATCGGCGGCAACTGCACCGTCAGCTTGATGCTGATGGGCCTGGGCGGTCTGTTTGAAGCCGGTCTGGTGGAGTGGATGAGTGCCATGACCTATCAGGCAGCCTCCGGTGCCGGCGCGCAGAACATGCGTGAGCTGATCAAGCAAATGGGCGCGACCCACGCCGCTGTTGCGGATGAACTGGCCAATCCGGCCAGCGCTATCCTCGACATCGACCGTAAAGTCGCCGAAGCCATGCGCAGTGACGCCTACCCGACCGAAAACTTCGGCGTGCCATTGGCTGGCAGCCTGATCCCGTGGATCGACAAAGAACTGCCGAACGGTCAAAGCCGCGAAGAGTGGAAGGCCCAGGCCGAGACCAACAAGATCCTCGGTCGTTTCAAGAGCCCGATCCCGGTGGACGGTATCTGCGTGCGCATCGGTGCCATGCGTTGCCACAGCCAGGCGCTGACCATCAAGCTGAACAAAGATGTGCCGATCGCCGATATCGAAGGGCTGATCAGCCAGCACAACCCGTGGGTCAAACTGGTGCCGAACCAGCGCGAGATCAGCATGCAGGAGTTGAGCCCGACCAAGGTCACCGGCACTCTGAACGTACCGGTTGGCCGTCTGCGCAAGCTGAACATGGGCACCCAGTACCTGGGTGCGTTCACCGTTGGCGACCAACTGCTGTGGGGCGCGGCCGAACCGCTGCGTCGCATGCTGCGGATTCTGCTGGAGCGTTGATTCGCTGATGCAATGAAACAACCCGTGCCTTGAAAGGGGTGCGGGTTTTTTGTTCCCTTGAAAGATCGCAGCCTTCGGCAGCTCCTACAGAATCGGGTTTACACGCGACCAATGTAGGCGCTGCCGAAGGCTGCGATCTTTTGCTCTAAATTGCCGAACCGCCAACCACCCGGTAAAGTGCCGCTCCCCCGTTTCGCCTGAGGTAAAACCATGAGCCAGTCCTTTGATATCGCCGTCGTCGGCGCCACCGGTACTGTCGGCGAAACCCTCGTCCAGATTCTTGAAGAGCGCGACTTCCCGGTTGCCAACCTGCACCTGCTCGCCAGCAGTGAATCGGCAGGGCACTCAGTGCCGTTTCGCGGCAAGAACGTACGGGTGCGGGAAGTCGACGAATTTGATTTCAGCAAGGTCCAGTTGGTGTTCTTCGCCGCCGGCCCTGCGGTCACCCTGAGCTTTGCACCGCGAGCGACGGCCGCCGGTTGCGCGCTGATCGATTTGTCCGGCGCCTTGCCAGCGGAACAAGCACCGCAGGTGGTGCCGGAAGCCAACAGCTCAGTGCTGGCCGGCTTGAAAAAGCCGTTTCAGGTGAGCAGCCCAAGTGCATCGGCCACCACTCTGGCCGTGGTGCTGGCACCGTTGCGCGATGTGCTCGACTTGCAGCGAGTGACCGTCACTGCGAGCCTGGCCGTTTCCGCCCAAGGCCGCGAAGCGGTCACCGAGCTGGCCCGGCAGACCGCAGAGCTGCTGAATGTTCGCCCACTGGAGCCGCGTTTCTTTGATCGGCAAATGGCTTTCAACCTGCTGGCACAAGTCGGCACACCGGATGCTCAGGGTCATACGCTGCTGGAAAAGCGCCTGGTTCGAGAGCTGCGCGAGGTCATGGCGCAGCCTTTATTAAAGATTTCTGCCACTTGCGTTCAAGCCCCGGTGTTTTTCGGCGATAGCTTTAGCGTGACCTTGCAGTCAACCAAGGCTATCGACCTGGCGGCGGTGAATGCAGCGCTTGAGGCGGCGCCTGGTGTCGAGCTGGTCGAGGCGGGTGATTACCCGACGCCGGTAGGTGATGCGGTAGGGCAGGATGTGGTCTACGTGGGTCGGGTTCGCAGCGGTGTCGACGACCCGACGGAACTTGATCTGTGGCTGACGTCAGATAACGTACGTAAAGGCGCGGCACTCAACGCAGTGCAGGTGGCTGAGTTGTTGATAAAAGACCTTGTGTAAAAGATACTTGGCAACAATTTGCAGAATGATTCTAGTCGAGCGCTATGCTAGGCCTGAATGCTGGAGGCGAGCCACCATCAGGGGCTTCCAAGGGCATAAGTGAAATAAGCGCGCAATGCCTTACGGCAGCGGTATCAACACCTTCTCGCTTGCCGAGGAAAGTTCAACAAAGGATGAGGCTATGGTTCAAGTTCGCAAACTGGTGTTAGCAATAGCGGCCGCCTCGGCGCTGTCCTCCGGTATGGCGCATGCCCTCGGGCTCGGGGAATTGACCCTGAAGTCGACCCTGAACCAGCCCTTGGTGGCAGAAATCGAGTTGCTCGACGTCAAGGACCTCACCGCTGCCGAAGTGGTGCCGAGCCTGGCTTCGGCCGACGATTTCGCCAAGGCCGGGGTTGATCGTCAAGCGTTCCTCAATGACCTGACGTTCACGCCAGTGCTCAATGCCAGTGGTAAGAGCATCCTGCGGGTGACTTCAAGTCAACCACTCTCCGAGCCTATGGTGAAATTCCTGGTTCAGGTGATGTGGCCAAACGGCCGACTGCTGCGCGACTACAGCGTGCTGCTCGATCCGTCCAAGTTCTCGCCACAGACGGCTGACGCTGCTGCGCAACCCGCACCGTCTCAAGCGCCAGCAGTCAACGCGCCGGTGACTGGCGCGAGCAAGCCAGCACAGCACATCACGACGCCGCGCGACACCTTGTGGGAAATCGCCGCGAAGGCGCGTAATGGCGGCTCGATCCAGCAAACCATGCTGGCGATTCAGGCACTGAACCCGGACGCCTTTATCGATGGCAACATCAACCGACTGAAAACCGGTCAGGTCTTGCGCTTGCCAGACGCCGCACAAAGCACCGGCCTGGCACAGCCTAAAGCCATTGCCGAGGTTGCCGCGCAGAACACGGCCTGGCGACAGGGTCGTCGCTCGGTTCACCGGGCGCAAGTGCAACAGCTCGACGCAACCAGGCACGGGCGTGATGTTGTTGCGCCGCAAGGTGCCGCCAAGGACACTCTGAGTCTGGTGTCGGCCGAGTCTGGCAAGAAAGGTGGCAAGGGCGCGGCGGGTGATAGCAAAGCCATCAGCAACAAGCTGGCGGTGACCCAGGAAAGCCTTGATACGACCCGTCGCGACAATGCCGAGCTGAAAAGCCGCATGACTGACTTGCAGAGTCAGTTGGACAAACTCCAGCGCTTGATCGAGCTGAAGAGTAATCAACTGGCCAAGATTCAGGCAGAAGGCAAGGGGGCAGATGCTGCTGCTCAGCCTTCGGCGGCGATGTCGGCCGGGCTGGTTGCCCAGCCTGCTGCGGCGCCTGCGCCCGTGGTAGCGCCAGACGCAACGCCGGCCGCAGTGCCTGCTGAGGCGCCGATTCAGGCAACCCCAGCGGCGAGTGACGAGCAAAAGTACAACGAACTGCTGACCAATCCGGTGCTCCTGGGTCTGGTGGGTGGCGGTGCCGTGGTGGTGCTGTTGCTGCTGTTGTTGCTGGCGCGTCGGCGCAAGGCTCAACAGGAAGCCGAGAAGCACAAGCGCATGGCGAAGGCGTTGGCTGAAGAGTCGGACTTGACGGAAGACCTCGATCTGCCGGAAAGCAGCTTCGAAGGCCTTGAAGTGCCACCGCCAGTCGTCAAGCTTGCAACGCCTCCAGCTCCAGTTGTGGCGCCGGTAGTCGTGACGCCGCCGATTGCTGCGCCATTGGTATCGCCAGCGGCCGAGCGTTCGGACGATGTTCTGGCGCAAGCCCAGTCGCACATCAATGCCGGACGTCTGAATCAGGCCGCCAGCCTGCTCGAGGAAGGTATCAAGCAAGAACCGCAACGCAGCGACCTGCGCTTGAAACTGATGGAAGTCTATGGCCAGCAGGGCGATCGCAGCGCGTTCGTGGCGCAAGAGCGTCAGTTGGTTGCCAATGGCCAAAATCATGCTGACGTTGAACAACTGAAAAGCCGCTTCCCGGCAATGGTTGCCGTGGCAGCTGTTGGCGGCATCGCCGCCGCAGCGGCTGCCGCCGAGCTGGATGCGCAATACGTCAAGGACCTGCTGCACGAGGAGCCTAAGGCGCCCGCTCCGGCACCTGAAGCTGCACCCGCCCCGGCACCTGTCGATGATGACTTCGACAGCGCCTTCGACTTGAGTCTGGACGATCTGGAAGCGGCATCGCCAGCGGTCGTCGCTCCAGAGCCAGAGCCAGAGCCAGCGCTGGAACTGGACGCTTTCCCGCTCGACGATGATCTGAGCTTCGAATCTGTTCTGCAACAGCAGGCCGAAGCCAAGGACAGTCTGGATGATCTGTCGGATTTCGACCTTGATCTGGGCGGTGACGTGCCTGATTCGACCCTGGCCGACGACGAGTTCCTGCTCAACCTCGACGACGATCTGAAAGACCTGCCTGCGGTTGAGTCGCCTGCGGTCACTGAAGCGGCGCTGGATGATCTGGAGTTGCCAGCTGATTTCGACCTGTCCCTGGCGGATGAAGTCGATGCTCACGCCAAGCCTGAGCCGGACGGCTTCATGTCCGAGCTGGACGACGTCAATGCTGAGCTGGATCGTTTGTCCGGTAGCCTGGAGCATCCGCCTATCGCCGAGCCAGGCTTCACTGCTGAAGAGGCTGCGGTGGGGATGGATGAGCCTGAGTTTGATTTCCTCTCGGGCACTGACGAGGTCGCTACCAAGCTGGACCTGGCGCAGGCTTACATCGACATGGGTGACAACGAAGGCGCGCGGGACATCCTCGGCGAGGTAATCAGCGAGGGTAATGACGGTCAGAAGAGCGAAGCCAAGGAAATGCTGGCGCGTATGGCCTGATTGACCGATAACGCATAACGAAAACGGCAGCCCCATTGGGGCTGCCGTTTTTGTTTCAGGGGCATTATGGGTTCGCCGGAGCATGAACAAAAAACACCGTGAACATGGCGTCCCGGCCCTGCGGCCTTATAATGCCCGCCTTTGCGTATATCAGCAGGCTGTCACTCCTTGGCAAATATAGATAACCCGGCCGCCGAAATGGCGGCCGACGGCTTTTTCCGGATCGCGTTGGGCGTTGAATACAAAGGCTCGCGCTATCGCGGCTGGCAGCGTCAGGCGTCCGGTGTGGCCACTGTGCAGCAAACCCTTGAAACGGCCCTGTCGAAGGTCGCGGACTCGCCGGTGTCTTTGCACTGCGCGGGTCGCACCGATGCCGGCGTGCACGCCTGTGGTCAGGTGGTGCATTTCGATACTCAAGTCGACCGTTCATTGAAGGCCTGGGTCATGGGGGCCAACATCAACTTGCCCCACGACATCAGCGTCAGTTGGGCCAAGGTCATGCCGGCGCATTTTCATTCGCGTTTCAAGGCGATTGCCCGTCGTTATCGGTATGTGATCTACAACGATCAGATCCGCCCGGCGCACCTCAACGAAGAGGTCACCTGGAATCACCGACCGCTGGATGTCCAGCGCATGGCCGAGGCGGCGCAGCATCTGGTGGGCACCCACGATTTCAGCGCCTTTCGCGCCGGTCAGTGTCAGGCCAAGTCGCCAATCAAGGAAATCCATCACCTGCGAGTCACCCAGCACGGCAAGATGATCGTGCTGGATATCCGCGCCAGTGCGTTCCTGCATCACATGGTGCGCAATATCGCCGGCGTGCTGATGACCATTGGTGCCGGCGAGCGTCCGGTGGAGTGGGCCAAGGAAGTGCTGGAAAGCCGGATTCGCCGTACCGGCGGTGTCACGGCTCATCCATTCGGGTTGTACCTGGTGCAAGTCGAGTATCGCGATGAGTTCGAGTTGCCTGAACGTTACATTGGTCCGCACTTCCTGACCGGTTTCTCGGAACTTGACGGCTGACGGCCTCGAATGCATTTGCTACCATCCGGGACTTTCCCGGATTTGCCCTGAGGTTCAAACGACATGTCAGCCGTTCGCAGCAAAATTTGTGGGATTACCCGCATTGAAGATGCGTTGGCAGCGGTTGATGCCGGGGCGGATGCCATTGGTTTTGTGTTCTATGCCAAAAGCCCGCGGTCGGTGACAGTGCAGCAGGCCCGGGCAATCATCGCCGCGTTGCCGCCGTTCGTGACCACCGTGGGTTTGTTCGTCAATGCCAGCCGCTGCGAGCTCGGTGAGATTCTCGATGCGGTGCCGCTGGATCTGTTGCAGTTCCATGGCGACGAAACCCCGGCCGATTGCGAGGGTTACCATCGGCCGTACATCAAGGCATTGCGGGTCAAGGCGGGCGATGACATCGCTGCCAGTTGCGATGCCTATGCCAAAGCCAGCGGCATTTTGCTCGATACCTATGTCGAAGGTATTCCCGGCGGAACCGGCGAGGCCTTTGACTGGTCATTGATACCGCAAGGATTGAGCAAGCCGATCATCCTCGCAGGTGGGCTGTCGGCGGCCAATGTGGTCGAGGCCATTGCCCGGGTTCACCCTTACGCGGTAGACGTCAGCGGTGGGGTAGAGCAGAGCAAGGGCATTAAGGATCACGCGAAGATTCGCGCATTTATACAGGCGGTTCGCAGTAGCTTGATGTGACGGCTGGCAGACTGCCGCCGTCCACTGCACTGTACAAAACAGGTGTACTGCATAAGGCAGGCATGGCTGAGGGTTATTGGGTTGTACGAAGGTCAGTCTTGCTGACCCGGCCATCCACCGATCATCGCCGCACACATGAATTTAGCTCAAGGGCATACGCGGGGCTGCGAACCAAAGCGTTCGAGTCGCCGGTACTGGAGAAAGAAAGCATGAGCAACTGGTTAGTAGACAAACTGATCCCTTCGATCATGCGTTCCGAGGTGAAGAAAAGCTCGGTGCCTGAAGGTCTGTGGCACAAATGCCCGTCCTGCGAGGCGGTGTTGTATCGTCCGGAGCTGGAAAAGACCCTGGATGTTTGCCCCAAGTGCAACCACCACATGCGCATCGGCGCACGTGCGCGGATCGACATCTTCCTTGACGCCGAAGGCCGTGCCGAACTGGGCGCTGACCTGGAGCCGGTTGATCGTCTGAAGTTCCGCGACGGCAAGAAGTACAAGGATCGCCTGACCGCTGCGCAGAAGCAGACCGGTGAAAAAGACGCGCTGATCTCCATGAGCGGTACCCTGCTGGGCATGCCGGTTGTGGTGTCGGCATTCGAATTCTCCTTCATGGGCGGTTCGATGGGCGCGATCGTCGGCGAACGCTTCGTGCGTGCGGCCAACTACGCGCTGGAAAACCGTTGCCCGATGATCTGCTTCGCCGCTTCCGGTGGTGCGCGGATGCAGGAAGCGCTGATCTCGCTGATGCAAATGGCCAAGACCTCTGCGGTACTGGCGCGTCTGCGCGAAGAAGGCATTCCGTTCATCTCCGTGCTGACCGACCCGGTCTACGGCGGTGTTTCCGCCAGTCTGGCGATGCTCGGCGACGTCATCGTCGGTGAGCCGAAAGCCCTGATCGGCTTTGCCGGTCCGCGTGTTATCGAGCAGACCGTGCGTGAAAAGCTGCCGGAAGGCTTCCAGCGCAGCGAGTTCCTGCTGGAGCACGGCGCGATCGACATGATCATTGCGCGTCAGGAGCTGCGCCCGCGTCTGGGTAACCTGCTAGCACAACTGATGGGCCTGCCGACGCCTGAGTTCGTGGCTGCGCCAGTCGAGCCAATCATTGTTCCGCCGGTGCCTGCAAACCTATGACCGAACGTACCCTTGGCGATTGGCTCGCCTACCTTGAGCAGTTGCATCCGTCAGCCATCGACATGGGGCTTGCGCGCTCGCAAGAGGTAGCGTCCCGGATGGGATTAGGCAAGCCGGCGCCTCGGGTGATTACGGTCACCGGCACCAATGGCAAGGGCTCTACCTGTGCGTTTGTGGCGTCATTGCTGCGAGCGCAAGGGCTCACGGTCGGTGTCTACAATTCTCCGCACCTGCTGCGTTACAACGAGCGGGTGCAGGTCAACGGCGTCGAAGTCACTGATGCGCAACTGTGCGAAGCCTTTGCTGCGGTCGACGCCGGGCGCGGTGAAATCTCCCTGACGTACTTCGAGATGGGCACTCTGGCAGCGTTCTGGCTGTTTCAGCGTGCAGGTCTCGATGCGGTGGTGTTGGAGGTCGGCCTCGGCGGGCGTCTGGATACCGTCAACCTGGTGGATGCCGATATCGCGCTGGTCACCAGCATTGGTGTTGACCACGCAGATTATCTCGGCAATACCCGCGAATCCGTCGCCTTCGAAAAGGCCGGCATCTTCCGTCAGGGCGCGCCTGCGCTTTGTGGTGACCTCAACCCGCCTCAACCTTTGCTGGATAAAGCGCGCGAACTCCATTGCCCGTTCTTCCTGCGGGGTCGTGATTTTGATTTGGGTGTCACCGAGCAGAACTGGCAGTGGCGGGGCGTCGATCTCAAAGGGTGTGCGATTGAATTGCACGATTTGCCGCTGCTCGATCTGCCGATGGAAAACGCCGCGCTGGCGTTGCAGGCTTATGCGCTGCTGGGTTTGCCATGGCAGGCTGAGCAAATTGTCGCTGCATTGAAAGCAACGACAGTGATAGGGCGTCTGGATCGCCGTCAGTTCAACTGGCACGGCAAGCGTCTGAACCTGATGCTGGATGTGGGCCATAACCCCCATGCCGCCGAGTATCTGGCTCAGCGTTTGGCTCGGCGGCCAGTGGCGGGTCGACGTTTGGCGGTATTTGGCTTGTTGGCCGACAAGGATCTCGATGGAGTTGTCGGCGAATTGAGTGGTAGTGTCCAGCATTGGGCTGTCGCCCCGCTCGATTCTGCGCGCGCACGTCCGGTTGCGGATTTGCAGGCTGCGTTGCAGAACCTTGGGGCGTCGGTAACATCCTATGCAAGTGTTGCGGATGCCCTGGAAGGGCAATGTGCGCTGGCGACGGCGGAAGATGAAATTCTGCTGTTCGGATCATTTTATTGTGTTGCCGAGGCCCTCGAATGGTTGGCTCGGCGCTCCACGGAGGAAGCTGCACATGGCTTTGCTGGATAACGCGTACAAGCAGCGGATGGTTGGAGCTCTGGTTCTGGTGGCATTGGCGGTGATTTTCTTGCCGATGCTGTTTTCCCGACAAGATGAGCAGCGCCAGGTGGTGGTTCACGCCCCGGCTGCACCTCAGGCCCCGGCAATGCCGCAAGTGCAGGTCGAGCCCGTGGTGGTGCCGGAGCCGCAAGCGCTGCCGCAGGAGCCGGTTCCAACTGATGACGAAATTGCCGCGGAGCAAACACCGTCGAAACCGGTTGCCCCTGGCGCGTCTATCACACCGGCCCCGGCTGTCGCCAAGCCGGTAACGCCGCCTCCTGCGCCGAAACCTGCACCTGCACCTGCTGCCGCGCAGCCGGTCGCTGTGGCGCCGAGCAAGCCTGATACCAGCCAGAGCCGCGTCGACGCCAATGGCCTATCGGTCAGTTGGTCGGTGCAGCTGGCCAGTCTGTCGAGTCGCGAAAGTGCCGAAAGCTTGCAGAAAACCCTGCGTAGCCAGGGTTATAACGCCTATATCCGTTC
Source organism: Pseudomonas frederiksbergensis (assembly GCF_001874645.1). Taxonomy (NCBI): domain Bacteria; kingdom Pseudomonadati; phylum Pseudomonadota; class Gammaproteobacteria; order Pseudomonadales; family Pseudomonadaceae; genus Pseudomonas; species Pseudomonas frederiksbergensis. Next base: position 758,918 of record NZ_CP017886.1, on the reverse strand, counting down.
CGCCGATGGCAAGAACCGGGTGTTTGTCGGGCCGTTGATCGAGCGTGCAGAAGCTGATCGGCTGCGTGACCTGTTAGGTCGTCAGCAGAATCTCAAAGGCTTTGTCGTTCGCTTCCAGCCTGAGCGCGGCTGACGCTAACTGACTGATTTAAAATGCACTTGCAATCGCAGCTTACCGACAGCCATGGGCTCTGCTAAAATGCGCCGCCTTATCCGTCTGTAGGCTGCACTGTGCCATTTACCTGGGTTGACTGGGCGATCGTTGCGATCGTCGCCATCTCCGCTTTGATCAGTCTGAGCCGCGGCTTCGTCAAGGAAGCCTTATCGCTGCTGACCTGGATCATCGCAGGGGTCGTTGCCTGGATGTTCGGTGGCTCACTGTCCGAGTACCTCGCCGGATACATCGAAACGCCGTCGGCTCGCGTGATCGCGGGCTGTGCCATCATGTTTGTCGCCACCTTAATGGTGGGCGCAATGATCAATTACCTTATCAGCGAACTGGTTCGCGTCACCGGCCTGTCCGGGACCGATCGTTTTCTTGGTATGGCCTTCGGCGCGGCGCGTGGCGCGCTGCTGGTGGTCACTGCGGTCGGGCTCTTGAGTCTCGGCCCGGTACAGCAAGATCCATGGTGGCGGGAGTCAAGGCTCGTGCCACAATTTCTATTAGTTGCAGACTGGTCCAAAAACCTCATATTAGGGTGGAGCAGTCAGTGGCTGGCCAGCGGTATCAGCGTACCCGTTGACATACCGTTCAAGGAGCACCTCTTGCCGACGGCCAAAACGCCGCAGTGAGATGTGTTCAGTTCAGTTTCATTAAGTAGGGGTTGCGTCGCATGTGTGGCATCGTCGGTATCGTCGGTAAGTCGAACGTCAATCAGGCGCTGTATGACGCGCTAACCGTCCTCCAGCACCGCGGCCAGGACGCTGCCGGTATCGTGACCAGCCATGATGGCCGGTTATTCCTGCGCAAGGATAATGGTCTGGTTCGTGACGTTTTTCATCAGCGTCACATGCAGCGCCTGGTCGGCCACATGGGCATTGGCCATGTGCGTTATCCGACTGCGGGCAGCTCGACTTCGGCCGAGGCTCAGCCGTTTTACGTCAACTCGCCCTATGGCATCACCCTGGCGCACAACGGTAACCTGACCAACGTTGAACAACTGGCCAAGGAGATTTACGAATCTGACCTGCGCCACGTCAACACCAACTCCGATTCGGAAGTGCTGCTCAACGTGTTCGCTCACGAGCTGGCCCAGCGCGGCAAGTTGCAGCCAACCGAAGAAGACGTGTTTGCGGCCGTCACTGACGTGCACAACCGTTGCGTCGGTGGTTATGCGGTCGTGGCAATGGTGACCGGTTATGGCATCGTCGGTTTCCGTGATCCGCACGGCATCCGCCCGATTGTCTTCGGTCAGCGTCACACCGACGAAGGCGTCGAGTACATGATCGCTTCCGAAAGCGTTTCCCTGGACGTGCTCGGTTTCACCCTGATTCGCGACCTGGCGCCGGGCGAAGCGGTCTACATCACTGAAGACGGCAAGTTGCACACCCGTCAGTGCGCAACCAATCCATCGCTGACTCCATGCATCTTCGAACACGTCTACCTGGCGCGTCCGGACTCGATCATTGACGGCGTTTCGGTTTACAAGGCCCGCCTGCGCATGGGTGAGAAACTCGCCGAGAAGATCCTGCGCGAGCGTCCAGAACACGACATCGACGTGGTCATCCCGATTCCGGATACCAGCCGGACTGCGGCTCTGGAGCTGGCGAACCACCTGGGTGTGAAGTTTCGCGAAGGCTTCGTGAAGAACCGCTACATCGGTCGGACCTTCATCATGCCGGGCCAGGCTGCACGGAAAAAATCCGTACGCCAGAAGCTCAACGCCATCGAGCTGGAATTCCGCGGCAAGAACGTGATGCTGGTGGACGACTCGATCGTTCGCGGCACCACCTGCAAGCAGATCATCCAGATGGCTCGCGAAGCCGGCGCCAAAAACGTCTACTTCTGCTCGGCAGCGCCAGCCGTGCGTTATCCGAATGTGTACGGCATCGACATGCCGAGCGCTCACGAGCTGATCGCTCACAATCGCACGACTCAGGACGTGGCTGATTTGATCGGCGCTGATTGGCTCATCTACCAGGACCTGCCGGACTTGATCGAAGCGGTTGGCGGGGGCAAGATCAAGATCGAGAACTTCGACTGCGCGGTGTTCGACGGCAAGTACGTCACCGGCGACGTCGACGAGGCTTACCTGAACAAGATCGAGCAGGCGCGTAACGATGCCTCCAAGGTCAAGACGCAGGCAGTCAGTGCGATCATTGATCTGTACAACAACTGAGTTTCTACCGGCCCTGAGGGGCCGGTTTTGTATCTACCCATAAAGAACTTTTATCTATCAAAAACGGGGCAAGGAGTGACAGCATGAGTCAGGATTGGGATGCCGGTCGGCTGGACAGCGACCTCGATGGTGTAGCGTTCGATACCCTGGCCGTACGCGCCGGTCAGCACCGCACGCCGGAAGGCGAGCACGGTGATCCGATGTTCTTCACTTCAAGCTACGTGTTCCGTACCGCTGCCGATGCGGCGGCGCGCTTCGCTGGCGAAGTGCCGGGCAACGTTTACTCGCGCTACACCAACCCGACCGTTCGCGCGTTCGAAGAGCGGATTGCCGCCCTCGAAGGTGCTGAGCAGGCAGTGGCAACGGCCACCGGGATGGCAGCGATTCTTGCGGTGGTGATGAGCCTGTGCAGTGCTGGCGATCATGTGCTGGTGTCGCGCAGCGTGTTCGGCTCGACCATCAGCCTGTTCGAAAAGTACTTCAAGCGTTTTGGCGTCGAAGTCGATTACGTGCCCCTGGCGGAACTGTCCGGCTGGGACGCGGCGATCAAGGCCAACACTAAATTGCTGTTTGTCGAGTCGCCGTCCAATCCGCTGGCCGAACTGGTGGACATCACCGCGCTGTCGGAAATCGCTCATGCCAAGGGCGCGATGCTGGTGGTCGACAACTGCTTCTGCACGCCGGCCTTGCAGCAACCGCTGAAGCTCGGTGCGGACGTGGTGGTGCATTCGGCGACCAAGTTCATCGACGGACAGGGTCGTTGCATGGGTGGCGTAGTGGCCGGTCGCGGCGAGCAGATGAAAGAAATCGTTGGCTTCCTGCGCACTGCCGGGCCGACCTTGAGTCCGTTCAACGCCTGGATCTTCCTCAAGGGCCTGGAAACCTTGAGCTTGCGCATGAAGGCGCATTGCGCCAATGCTCAGCAGCTGGCCGAGTGGCTGGAACAGCAGGGCGGCATCGAGAAAGTTCATTATGCCGGCCTCAAGAGCCATCCGCAGCATGAGTTGGCTCAGCGCCAGCAGAAGGGTTTTGGCGCAGTGGTGAGTTTCGAGGTCAAAGGGGGTAAAGACGGCGCCTGGCGCTTTATCGATGCCACGCGTTTGATTTCGATCACCGCCAACCTCGGTGACAGCAAGACCACCATTACCCATCCGAGCACCACCTCTCACGGTCGCCTGGCGCCGCAAGAGCGTGAGGCTGCTGGGATCCGCGACAGTTTGATCCGGATTGCGGTCGGCTTGGAAGATGTGGCTGACCTGCAAGCGGATCTGGCGCGCGGGCTGGCTGCCTTGTGATCGAGTTGTCCACGCCTGCGAGTGGCGCTAATGGCCGGGTTGCACTGGTCACGGGGGCTGCGCGCGGCATAGGTCTGGGGATTGCCGCCTGGCTGATCAGCGAAGGCTGGCAGGTGGTGCTGACCGATCTTGATCGGGTGCGCGGCTCGAAGGTTGCCAAGGTGCTGGGTGACAGCGCCTGGTTCATCAGCATGGACGTGGCCGATGAACAGCAGGTGGCGCAGGGCGTTGCCGAGGTGCTTGGGCAGTTCGGTCGCATTGATGCGCTGGTGTGCAATGCGGCGGTCGCTGATCCGCACAACATCACGCTGGAAAGCCTCGATCTGGCGTATTGGAATCGAGTGCTGGCGGTGAACCTCAGTGGGCCGATGCTGTTGGCCAAGCACTGCGCGCCTTATTTGCGCGCTCACAGCGGCGCCATCGTCAATCTGGCCTCAACCCGGGCCGCGCAGTCAGAGCCGGACACCGAGGCTTACGCGGCGAGCAAGGGCGGTTTGCTGGCATTGACTCATGCGTTGGCTATCAGCCTGGGGCCGGAGATTCGGGTCAATGCGGTCAGTCCCGGCTGGATCGATACGCGTGATCCGGCGGCGCGACGTGCCGAGCCGCTGAGCGATGCGGATCATGCTCAGCATCCGGCGGGGCGGGTAGGGAACGTCGAGGACGTAGCGGCGATGGTGGCCTGGCTGCTGTCGAAGAATGCCGGGTTTGTCACGGGCCAGGAGTTTGTGGTCGACGGTGGCATGACCAAGAAAATGATTTATAGCGAGTAACCGTTGCGCTGGGGCCGCGATGGATGTGGCTTGAAGTTGGGGGTGTTGCTGGTTGGCGCCCTGGAAGATGACATGAATTTGTCTTTTTTAGAAAAACTTCAAGCGGGCTATTGACTTAGCTTCGGTATCTGCGTAAATTTCGCGGCCTCAGAGAAGCAAAGGGTGATTAGCTCAGCTGGGAGAGCGTCTGCCTTACAAGCAGAATGTCGGCGGTTCGATCCCGTCATCACCCACCACTTCTTGAGTCTTGTGAAAGCAAGAAGGAAGCTGTAAAAAGCCTCCACCGACGCGCAGCGGTAGTTCAGTCGGTTAGAATACCGGCCTGTCACGCCGGGGGTCGCGGGTTCGAGTCCCGTCCGCTGCGCCATATTTTCCAGATCGGGTTTTCCCGGTTTGAGATTGAAAAGCTTACAAGATTTTCAATCCGACAACGGTTCACACAGACGCAAGTCTGAGCGATACGCAGCGGTAGTTCAGTCGGTTAGAATACCGGCCTGTCACGCCGGGGGTCGCGGGTTCGAGTCCCGTCCGCTGCGCCATATCTGCCTCAAGGCCCACTGAACGCCTTGAAGCTACGAAGAAAGCCACTGGCTACTTCGAGTCGATAGCAAAGACCCTGGTCGAAAGACCGGGGTTTTTTGTGTCTGGAATTTGGATTTGAGCCCCCGCCATGTCAAGGTGGTGACTAAGTTCACTTCAAAAAAACCGCCTGTTGGCGGTTTAATGAGATGGTCACCCCCACACCCTGCGAGGGCTACGCTTTCGCAGGGTGTTTTGTTTTCGGAGGCCATCATCATGAGCGAGTCAGCGCTGATCGGAATCGATCTCGGTAAACACAGTTTCCATCTGCACGGCCAGGACAAATCCGGGCGAGAGGTGTTTCGCAAGAAGCTCTCGCGCCCACAGATGATGCAGTTCTTCGGCAACCTACCGGCCTGTACCGTGGTGATGGAGGCGTGTGCCGGCGCGCATTTTGTCGCTCGTCAGCTGATCGCCATGGGGCATCAGGCCAAACTGATTTCTCCGCAGTTCGTCCGGCCCTTCGTCAAGGGCAACAAAAACGACTTCGTGGATGCCGAGGCCATTTGCGAAGCCGCTTCACGTCCGTCGATGCGCTTCGTCTCGCCTAAAACCGAGGCCCAGCAGACTCTTTCCGTTCTGCACCGCCTGCGCGAATCGCTGGTGCACGACCGCACCAAAGCCGCCAATCAGATGCACGGTTTCCTGTTGGAGTTTGGTATCAGCCTGCCCAAAGGTCTGGCGATCATGAAACGTTTGGCGAGTATCTTGGCCGAGCATGAGTTGCCGGTTCGGCTCACCGGGCTGTTGCAACAACTGCACGATCACTTCGTTTGCCTGGATGAGCAGATCAAGGAACTGGATAAAGAGCTGGCAAGCCAACTGGCCGCCGATGATCTGGGCAGTCGCCTGCTGAGCATGCCGTGTGTCGGCCCGATCACCGCCAGCCTGTTGGCTGTCGAAATGGGCGACGGCCAACAGTACAAGTGCAGTCGCGACTTCGCCGCGTCTGTGGGTCTGGTGCCCAGACAATACAGCACCGGTGGCAAGGCGAATTTGCTCGGCATCAGCAAGCGCGGTGACAAGCACCTACGGCAATTGCTGGTGCAGTGTGCTCGGGTCTACATGCAAAGGCTGGACTACCAGCGCGGCCGTTTGGCCGACTGGGTACGCTCAATGCTGACGCGACGCCACTCGAACGTGGTGGCCTGTGCCTTGGCTAACAAGCTGGCGCGGATCGCGTGGGCGCTAGCGGCCCACCATACGCAGTATGAAGCAGGGCCAGACGCGCTGAACGCCTGACCCTGCGGTTGTTGCAGTACCACGAACCACCCTTCAGGTTTTGCGATAGCTGAACAACGGATGACGTGAACGGCCCACCGGCCTGACGAACAACCTGGCACAAAAATCGGCTTTAGAAAGCCGTCGGTTTTTTCAGGATCGTCAGGCGCGACTCTCATCGTGGCGCGGGGCATGCCCCAAACAGACGCCGGATAGATTTAAGCAAGCCAACCACTTCACCCATTAATCAGTATTGCAAAAACGGGGGTGACCATAGATTTTTGTATTCGCGATCAATCAAAAGTCGAACTTGTCTCGCAGGCCGTAATACCAGGCACCCAGCGCGGCGAATGGTGTGCGCAGCAGTTGGCCGCCGGGGAAAGGGTAGTGCGGCAAGTCGGCAAAGGCATCAAAACGCTCTGCCTGACCGCGCAAGGCCTCGGCCAGAACTTTGCCTGCCAGGTGCGTGTAAGTCACGCCATGGCCGCTACAGCCTTGGGAGTAATAGATGTTGTCGCCCAGGCGGCCGACCTGCGGCAGGCGCGACAAGGTCAGCAGGAAATTGCCGGTCCAGGCGTAGTCAATCTTCACATCCTTGAGCTGCGGGAAGGCCTTGAGCATCTTCGGTCGAATGATCGCTTCGATGTTGGCCGGATCCCGAGCGCCGTACACCACGCCGCCGCCGAAGATCAGGCGCTTGTCACCAGTAAGGCGATAGTAGTCGAGCAAGTAGTTGCAGTCCTCGACACAGTAATCCTGAGGCAGCAGGGTCTTTGCCAGTTCATCGCTCAGGGGTTCGGTGGTGATCACCTGGGTGCCGCACGGCATTGATTTGGCGGCCAGCTCTGGAACCAGATTGCCCAGATAGGCGTTGCCGGCGACGATGATGAACTTCGCCCTGACCTTGCCTTGAGGTGTGTGAACCACTGGATTGACGCCACGCTCGATGCGTATGGCTGGCGACTGTTCGTAAATGCTCCCGCCCAGCGACTCGACGGCCGCGGCTTCGCCCAGAGCGAGGTTGAGTGGGTGGATGTGGCCGCCACTCATGTCGAGCATGCCGCCCACGTATTGATCACAGGCGACGACTTCGCGTATGCGGCGCTTGTCCAGGAGTTCCAGCTGGGTGTGGCCGTAGCGTTCCCACAGGCGCTTCTGCGATTCCAGATGGCTCATCTGCTTGCTGGTAATGGCTGCAAACACACCACCGTCCTTCAGGTCGCACTGGATCTGGTATCTGGCCACGCGGTCGCGAATGATCTTGCCGCCTTCGAACGCCATTTGACCGAGCATTTGCGCTTGCTTGGGGCCAACGCTGCGTTCGATTACATCGATATCGCGGCTGTAACTGTTAACGATCTGACCGCCGTTGCGACCCGAGGCGCCGAAGCCGACTTTGGCGGCCTCCAGGACCGTCACCCGAAACCCGTTCTCCAGCAGAAACAGTGCGCTGGACAGGCCGGTATAGCCCGCGCCAATGACGCAGACATCTGTCTCTACGTCATCCTGTAGTAATGGGCGCGAGGGGGCGGCGTTGGCCGACGCGGCGTAATAGGATTCCGGATAAGGGGTGTTCGCCATCCTGCAGCCTCTGTTTAATATATTTTACGAGTGCTCCGATCCTACCTGAGTTAAAAATCGACTGCCAGCTACCCCGGATACCTTCTTTGCAGTACCAAAATTAAATATTTTGCATATTCATAGGGTTAGGTGAAAAAAAGGTGTTGACACCCCTCCGGAATTCCGTAGAATGCCGCCTCACAGCAGGCACGTAGCTCAGTTGGTTAGAGCACCACCTTGACATGGTGGGGGTCGTTGGTTCGAGTCCAATCGCGCCTACCAAACAAAATCCGCTCTGCTGGGCGGTCTAGAAGGGCTCACCGAAAGGTGGGCCCTTTTTTGTGCTTGGCGATTTTCAACGCTTTTGCAAAACCTCCAGCGCACTGCACCTTCAAGTCGGTATTTACCTTCGGAAATGGCTGAGTTCGAAGCGTTCAAGGGGGTAGCATAAGAGTCGCAAGCGAGGCGAATACACTGACCGCGATTTGATCCGCGCACTGGCCTAAACCCAACTGCACTGGATTGAAAAGGGCCTTATGAAGGTGCCGGGGGTGGCAGCATGACCCAGGTTCAGCGTTTCACAATCAACACCGTCGGCCGCGATTTTGCCGTGGGTGATATTCACGGCCATTTCACCAAACTTCAGGCTGCGCTTGATGCTGTTGGCTTCAACCCCGCAACCGACCGCCTCTTCAGTGTTGGCGATATGGTTGACCGCGGCCCCGAATCTACTGACGTTGACGTGTGGCTGGCCAAGCCATGGTTCTTTGCCGTGCAGGGCAATCATGAGCAAATGGCGGTCGATGCCCATCGGCTCAGCCATAAAGGCCAGGCCAGCTACATACACATGATCAACGGTGGCGCCTGGCTGTACGGTCTGTCCACCGTTGAACAGGCCTTCTATGTCGATCTGTTCGCCGTGCTGCCTATCGCTATTGAAGTCATGACACCTATTGGTCTGGTGGGGATCGTGCATGCCGATTGCCCGTTCGATGATTGGGCGCAAATGCTTGGCGTCCTCGAACAGGAGCAAGGCGCGATGCAGCGGAGTGTCCAGACAATCTGCCAGTGGTCGCGCGCACGCATTACCAGCGAAAACGACACTGGCGTCAGTGGCATCAGGGCGGTGCTCGTCGGCCACACGGTGGTCCTTCAGCCGACAGTGCTGGGCAACGTCTACCACATCGACACGGGCGGATGGAGGGGCGGCCACTTCACGCTGATTGATCTGGCCACTCTCGAGTGCTTCCCGCCGGTCAATCCAGAGCTGTGCAGCAGGTGAGTGAGTGGCGGGTAGATCAAGAGGCTGCGTACTCGAGATACAGCCTTTCGAGAGCCTCTTGGTACTTGTCTCCTGTTAAAGACTTTTTCAGAGCTTCCATGGCTTCGAGTGCTGAAGCGGCAGCCAGGACCTCTTTTTCTCCCCGGTGTGCAGCGCGCAGTCTTGCTGCTGCAATGATCGAATCTTCAGTCGTTGGCATCGTGTTGCCCTCGAAGGACTCAGTCTGACTGATGCCGGCAGTCCATCACCGATTCTACCCCCGAGATAGGCCATGACAATCAGGCAGCCCACCCGGATCGCGCCACGGTCGCTGGGGCGGCGCGTGCCGACTACCGACTCAAGTGCGGCGTGTGTGCGGTTCAGGCGTAAAATGGCTGGGCTACTTCATCAAAAGGAGCCAACTATGAACTCCGACCAAATGAACAAACGGACGGCTGGAGAAAGAGTCGTTTGGGATCAGTATTTTTGTGCTGCGCTGATCGCGGAAAGCAATCTCACGGCACCGACGGTAGGGGGCCCAAAATCGAATCACGAAGACAGGCAGAATCTATTGGTTGATAGAGCCAAAGTTCTTGCTGACAAGATGATGGAGCACCGGCAATAAACAGAGCCCAGCCATTGCGCTGGGCTCTTCATTTGCATGGGGCAATGAGCGATGCGCAGGCGAAAAAAAACCCGCAGGTGGGCGGGCCTTTTATCGATAGGGGCGTTGATCCTTCAACTCGCGCAAGTGTGCTCTGCGGCTCAAGCCCAATCAACCGAATGGCGACGAAACGCCAAAATAAAAAGGCGGGAGCGGGAGCGGGATGGTTGCTTGTCTTGTGCGCGAAGCCAGGCGTTTTGGGCTACTACTGACAGACCGACATTTTTTCGTCTTGAATGGGGAGCAATTCGATGCTGGTTCACTGGTTTCTCGCAGCGGTCCATCTCTTGGCTTATGCCCTGGCGCTCTGGGGAGTACTGACGCGTGGTATGGCTTTTCGTCGAGTGGCCTCGGATGGTGTGGGGGCTCGTAGTGTTTTGCTGGCAGATAACTTCTGGGGGATCTCTGCATTGATTCTTCTGATTAGCGGCGGGCTCCGTGCCTTTGGCGGGTACGAAAAGGGGGCGGACTATTACCTGCATCAGCCGCTGTTCCATCTGAAAATGACTTTATTCGTCATCATCCTGCTGCTCGAGATTGCCCCGATGGTGGCCTTGATCAAATGGCGGATCGCTTTGAGCCGAAGTGCGCCGATTGATGTCGGGCGAGTCAGTCTCTTCGCGCGTATCAGTCATATCGAGGCGCTGTTGATTATCTTGATGGTCGTGGCCGCGACAGGCATGGCGCGAGGTATGACGTTTGGATAGTCGGCTGACGTTGCGCTAAGGATTGGAGCGCCCAGGCCGGCTGTGAGGTTTTCACCGGGCTGAATCCGAATCGTCTGACAGCAAGGCTCATGGCGATGTCGTTAGTATCATCGGCGGGGGGTGCTGTTGTAGTGGGGCTGCTGGCGTTGGTCGGTGATGGTAGCGATTTTGGCGTGCGCCGTTGTCATGGCGAAAGGAGGCGGGAGGTCGCGCGCAGAATCTTTAGCCAGCCGTTGCTGTGAGAGGAAAGGCTGGCTACTGATTGCTGACGGCTCAGGGGGTTTCGCGCTTGTCCGGCGCAGTAAGACCCGCCTGAATACGCTGGTAGATTTCTTCGCGATGCACCGCAACGTCTTTCGGGGCATTGATGCCGATTCTGACTTGCTGGCCGCTAACGCCCAGAATGGTGATGGTAATGTCATCACCGATGTTTATGCTTTCACCGACTTTGCGGGTGAGTATCAGCATGATCTTCTCCTTGATAGCTTTGTAGGGCACCTGACTCAAACAATGCAGATGTCGGTAGTACCTATAGATTAGTGCGAAGTGTCACGGTTTGGGTGCCTCTTTCTGACGTGCAGACGCTGCATTAATTCCCAAGGTGCGACTATACAGAGGCGAGAAACATCATTCTCGTTGTTTTGAGGCCTGATTACCGGGTCGTGAGGCATTCTCGGGTGATAAAATCCTGGCTTTTGGCATTCAGAGGGGAAAGTTGTGCGCAAAATGGCGTTGGTGGTCGCGGTATTGGTACTGGCTGGGTGCGGTCAGGAAAAGGCCGGGGAGTCGAAAAAGCCTCAGGCGCCGGTTGTCTCTGCACCCGCAGTGGCTGCAGCACCGCAATGGGATGTTCTGGTTCAGGGCGAGACCGTGCAGGCGATCAGTGATCTCACCGGCTGGCTGATCGAACACAGTTTTGTTTCCTACGTGGTCACGCAAGACGGTAAACAGCGCGTGCTGGTCGGGCCGTTCAGCTCCAAAGCCGAAGCCGAGGCAAGGCAGGTCGAGCTGACCGCAGCCTTGGCCAAGGCGAAGAAGATGAATATCGAATCAATGGTCGTTGAGCACGGCGCGGCTCAATAATTGACTCCACTTGATTAACCACAAGCCTTCATGTCTACGGGGCCGACGAACTCATTGCCGCGCCCCATCACACACGCCACGCTCTGATTGCGTTGGCGCTCCCAGCTTTGTACCGGGTAAGTCTTGTTCCAGGCTTCGTAGAGTTGTCGATCCTGTTTGGACAGTCGCAAACCGTATTGCTTGCTCATGTAGAAATAAGTGCGAGCGATCATCCCGCGAATAGACGGGCGGGGCATGACCTTCTTGGCTTTGAAGTCGACCTGGGTCAGGCACGAGCCGTATTGCCCGGATTGCACAGGGAGCCAGCCAAAGCTGAAATTGCTGCGGTCCCCGTTCACCTCGCCGATGCTGGGCACGAGGTTGTGCAGATCGGCCTCGGCGCGCTGATAGGTCGGGTCGTGGCGTGTGCAGTTCTTGCGGCCGCCCTGTTGCCAGCACTGGCGTTGGTGACCGATCTGCCACGCAGGAACGATGTGCTCCCATTCGATACGTGCAGCGCGGTTGGCGTTTTTACGTGGCACATACCCGCAGGCTTTCAGATCGACCCGATTGCCCGTGTATTTGCAGCCACAATAGAACTCGGTGGACTGTGGGGCGTAGAGTTTCCAGGCGACCTTTTTCGCCTCATTGAAGGTGCGTGGCGCATCCGCCTGAGCGCAGGCAACAACGAAGAGCAACAGCAAAGCAAAACAACGAACAATCATTGAATCAGTCTTCCTTCGGCACAACCCAGAAAATCTGCACGCCGCCATCGTCGCGATAAGCGAGGGTGACGTTGTCGTTCTCGGCGATTTCCTCGAGCAAGCGCTCCCATTCATCTACTGGTTCGTCGGGGAGGCGGAAGATCAAGGCGGCCTTGGCTTTTTGGGCGGTCGGGGAGTTGATGATTTTTTGAATGCGCAAACCGAGTCGTTCGTAGGTGCCTGGAGGGTTAGTCGCTGCTGAAGAGGTCGTGGCCACGGAGTAATCCTTATTAAGCTGTACGTGCATACAGTATTTAACTGTGGGCATTTTCGCAACTGCTTAAGATTCAAGAAAATCCTCTGACAGCGATTTTTTCCGTTTGGTGTAAACCGGTTGGAGATTATTCAGAAGAAATAGCGGGGAAGGCGGGAGGGTAGTTCACTCGCCCGAGCGGGCGAGTGGGGGTGGCAAGCGTCCGACCGGATCGGGCCGGACGCAATCAATCAGTACTCCCAGAACATCCGTTGCAGCTCTTTGCTGTCCGAAGTCTTGGTCAGCGCAACCATCGTCAGAATGCGAGCTTTTTGCGGGTTCAGGTCATGCGCAACGACCCAGTCATACTTGTCGTCTGGCTGTTCGGCGTTGCGCAAGACAAAGCCGCCGGCATTGACATGGGAAGAACGAATGATCTGCACGCCATCCTTGCGCAGTGCTTGCAAGGTGGGAACGACACGCGAAGACACCGAGCCATTGCCGGTGCCGGCATGGATGATGGCTTTGGCGCCAGATTGGGCCAGGGCCTTGTAAGCAGTACCGTCGACATTGCCATAGGAATAGGCGATCTCGACGTCAGGCAGGCTCTTGATGGTTTTGATGTCGAATTCCGAATCCATGGTGTGACGCTTGGCTGGCAAGCGGAACCAGTAGGATTTCCCTTCGACTATCATGCCCAATGGGCCCCATGGGCTTTTGAACGCTTCGGTCTTGATGTTGATCATTTTGCTGACATCGCGACCCGACTGAATCTCGTCGTTCATGGTGACCAGCACGCCTTTGCCGCGAGCATCTTTGCTGCTGGCGACGGCGACGGCGTTGTACAGGTTGAGCATGCCGTCAGCCGACATTGCGGTGCCTGGGCGCATCGAGCCGACAACGATGATTGGCTTGTCGGTTTTTTCCACCAGGTTCAGGAAGTAGGCGGTCTCTTCCAGGGTGTCGGTGCCGTGAGTAATAACGATGCCATCGACGTCTTTGCTGTCGGCCAGTTCGGCCACGCGGCGACCCAGTTGCAGCAGGTTTTCGTTGGTGATGCTCTCGGAGGCGATTTGCATCACTTGCTCGCCGCGAACGTTGGCCAAATGGCTCAGTTCAGGGATGCCGGCAATCAGCTGCTCGATCCCGACTTTTGCGGCCTGGTACGTAGCGCTGTTGGCTGAGCTGGCGCCAGCACCGGCAATCGTGCCGCCTGTGGCGAGGACTACCACGTTTGCCAGTTTCTGTTGGGTTTCGACTTCTTTTGCTTGCAGTGCAGCCGGGAGGAGCAGCAGGAGGGCCAATGCGCCCGGAACAAAGGTATTGAAGGCAGATTTCATTGTTTTCTCTCTAATAGTGATGACGGTGCTGATGCAGGTTCATCTAGAAACACCCCAAGCAGATCTGTCGCCGGGGTACCCAGTAAGAGCAGGATCTGTACCAGTCATACTTCGGATTGAAAATTATCTTAACTATCTGATTTATATCAATTTATTGTTTAATTGGCGCAGCGCTGAAGGCGATCGCCGTCCGGGTTTCCGAATATGTTTAACGGGCGCGTTCGGATGTCCGAAAATGCCTACACTGCAAGTCGATGATTTCCCACATTTAGAGGGGGCATTAGCGCTAAAGAAAACCGCTCAGAGGTCGATGGTCCTTTCAGGATCATTTTTTGTGCAGGAGCTCATATGTCCATTTCAGTCGGCTTTCCAAACGCGGGCGGCATCACTATTGGTGGCAATTCGCTCGCTACGGTCAGCGCATTGAGCGACGCGACGACAGACGCTTCGACGCAATTGGTGGGTAGCAAGGAGGGTGACAGCAAGCAAGTCAGGACAGGCCCGGTGGGGCAAAACCCGGAGACGGAGGCCAAAGCGGATGACGGTGGTAACGTCAGCGTCACGGTGAAGATGCTGCTTCAGCGCATGAAGGAACTGCAAGAACAACTGCGCCAGCAACAACAGCAACTGGCTGCCGCCCAGGCCGCGTCATATCCGACGCCGGAAGCCAAGACCACGGCGGTCATGGCGATTCAGGGGCAGATCGCTGAGACCAACGGTGCGCTGATGGAGGTGGCCAGCAGCCTGGTCAAGGAGCTGGCCAAGGGCTCCAGTAGCGGATCGATGGTCAACACCACGGCATAATTGGCATTGCCGTTTTTTGCCAGCCAGACCACAAAGCGGTTTTTTCTGACCGTTGACAAATGTCAGCAGGGTTCGCATAGTCTGGCCTACGCAAACGTTTGCGCGACCCTGTCGACGGTTTGACTTCGTTGACACGACGATCCTCGTTCCCGCGTGTCAAGGCGCTGGTGAACGGATTTGAAGCGTATGCAGCGCAAGCGTTGCTCAGAATAATCATAAGATCGGAGTGAACTCATGAAGCTGCCATTCGCTGGACGTCTTCTCGCTGTCGCTATGCTGGCTGCCGCATCCGCTGCTTTGCCCCTCTCTTCGGCCTTCGCCGACACTGAAAAACCTAAAGTCGCGCTGGTCATGAAGTCCCTGGCCAATGAGTTCTTCCTGACCATGGAAGAGGGTGCCAAGGCTTACCAGAAAGAACATCCCGCCGATTTCGAGTTGATCTCCAACGGGATCAAGGACGAAACCGACACCGCCAACCAGATCCGCATTGTCGAGCAGATGATCG
This sequence comes from Pseudomonas frederiksbergensis, assembly GCF_001874645.1. Taxonomy (NCBI): domain Bacteria; kingdom Pseudomonadati; phylum Pseudomonadota; class Gammaproteobacteria; order Pseudomonadales; family Pseudomonadaceae; genus Pseudomonas; species Pseudomonas frederiksbergensis. The sequence continues at coordinate 743,851 of NZ_CP017886.1, read as the reverse complement.
TCTCCAGGGTCAATGCGCTGGTGATCGCGCCTGCGGATTCGAAAGCGATGGTGCCGGTCATCAAGAAAGCCATCGACGCGGGTATCACGGTCATCAACATCGATAACCAACTCGACCCGGCGGTGCTCAAAAGCAAAAACCTCAGTGTGCCCTTCGTCGGTCCGGACAACCGCAAAGGCGCGCGTCTGGTTGGCGAATACCTGGCCAGGCAACTGAAAGCTGGTGATGAAGTCGGCATCATCGAAGGCGTTTCCACCACCACCAACGCTCAGGCACGCACCGCAGGTTTCAAGGACGCGATGGACGCGGCGCAGATCAAGGTCGTGTCCTTGCAATCCGGCGAGTGGGAAATCAACAAGGGCAACCAGGTTGCCTCGTCGATGCTGAGCGAATACCCGGAAATCAAGGCGCTGCTGGCGGGTAACGACAGCATGGCGGTCGGTGCCGTTTCGGCGGTGCGCGCCGCAGGCAAGGCGGGCAAGGTGCAAGTAGTGGGTTACGACAACATCAACGCCATCAAGCCGATGCTCAAGGATGGCCGCGTCCTGGCCACTGCTGACCAATTTGCGGCCAAACAGGCGGTGTTCGGTATCGAGACCGCGCTGAAAATGCTCAAGGGCGAAAAGGTCGACAGCGGCACCAACGGCGTCATCGAAACTCCGGTTGAACTGGTTACCCAGTAATCATTCTGGCGACACAACGGCGCTCGCCTGTTCGGGCGAGCGCATGGAGAGTTTTTTATGTCAGTTTGTGCCCCGAACGCGGTCCTTTCGGTCAGCGATATCGGCAAGACGTATGCGCAACCGGTATTGACCGGCATTGACCTGACGCTGATGCGTGGTGAAGTGCTGGCATTGACCGGCGAGAACGGTGCTGGCAAAAGCACGCTGTCGAAAATCATTGGCGGGCTGGTCGCTCCGACCACCGGTCAGATGCAATTCCAGGGGCGCGATTACCGTCCTGGCAGCCGAACCCAGGCCGAAGAACTGGGCATTCGCATGGTCATGCAGGAGCTCAATCTGCTGCCGACTTTGTCTGTCGCGGAAAACCTGTTTCTCGATAACCTGCCCAGCAATGGCGGATGGATCAGTCGCAAGCAGCTGCGCACAGCGGCAATCGCAGCGATGGCTCAGGTCGGGCTCGATGCGATCGATCCAGACACGCTGGTCGGTGAGTTGGGAATCGGTCATCAGCAAATGGTCGAGATTGCGCGCAACCTGATCGGCGACTGCCATGTACTGATTCTCGACGAGCCGACAGCGATGTTGACGGCTCGCGAAGTCGAGATGCTCTTTGAGCAAATCACCCTCCTGCAAGCCCGTGGCGTGGCGATCATTTATATTTCCCATCGGCTGGAAGAGCTGGCGCGGGTTGCTCAGCGCATCGCGGTGTTGCGTGACGGCAATCTGGTCTGTGTCGAACCGATGGCCAACTACAACAGTGAGCAACTGGTCAATCTGATGGTGGGCCGCGAATTGGGCGAGCACATCGATCTCGGTCCGCGGGAAATCGGCGCGCCGGCCCTGACTGTCAGAGGACTGAGCCGTTCGGACAAGGTTCGGGATGTGTCTTTCGAGGTGCGCAGCGGCGAAATTTTCGGGATATCCGGTTTGATCGGGGCGGGGCGCACGGAACTGCTCCGCCTGATCTTCGGCGCGGACGCAGCAGACAGTGGCACGGTCGCCCTCGGTTCGCCGGCGCAGGTGGTGAGCATTCGTTCGCCCGCCGACGCGGTCGGTCACGGCATTGCCCTGATCACCGAAGATCGCAAAGGTGAGGGCCTGCTGCTGACTCAGTCGATCAGCGCCAACATTGCCTTGGGCAATATGCCGGTGATCTCCAGTGGCGGCATTGTTAACTCGGGTGACGAGCTGGCGCTGGCGCAGCGTCAGATCGACGCCATGCGCATTCGCAGTTCCAGCCCTGCGCAGTTGGTGTGCGAGTTGTCGGGAGGCAATCAGCAGAAGGTGGTGATTGGCCGCTGGCTTGAGCGAGAGTGTTCGGTGCTGTTGTTCGATGAGCCAACTCGCGGCATTGATGTCGGTGCCAAGTTCGATATTTATGCGTTGCTCGGCGAGCTGGCGCGTCAGGGCAAGGCGCTGGTGGTGGTGTCCAGCGATCTGCGCGAACTGATGTTGATCTGCGACCGTATCGGCGTGTTGTCGGCCGGACGTTTGATCGACACTTTCGAGCGCGACAGCTGGACTCAGGATGATTTGCTTGCCGCCGCTTTTGCCGGCTACCAAAAACGTGATGCGTTGCTCCATGAAGCGGCGCCTAGGGATCTCCCATGAAAACTGCAATGTCTGCTGGCAAGCCTGCAATGTCCGTTGGCAAACGTAGTGGCAATTTTTACGGCCTCGGTACCTACTTGGGCCTGGCCGGTGCCTTGCTGGCGATGATTGCGCTGTTCTCGGTCTTGAGCAGCCATTTCCTCTCTTACGACACCTTCAGCACACTGGCCAATCAGATCCCGGACCTGATGGTGCTGGCAGTCGGTATGACGTTCGTGTTGATCATCGGTGGCATCGACCTCTCGGTAGGTTCGGTGCTGGCATTAGCGGCCTCGACCGTCAGTGTGGCGATCCTCGGCTGGGGCTGGAGTGTCTTGCCGGCAGCGCTGCTGGGCATGGCCACCGCAGCATTGGCCGGGACCATCACCGGTTCGATTACCGTGGCCTGGCGCATTCCGTCGTTTATTGTTTCGCTCGGTGTGCTGGAGATGGCTCGCGGCGTTGCCTATCAGATGACCGGCTCGCGCACGGCCTACATCGGTGATGCCTTTGCCTGGTTGTCGAATCCGATTGCCTTTGGTATTTCACCGTCATTTATTATCGCGTTGCTGGTTATCTTCATCGCCCAGGCGGTGTTGACCCGTACCGTGTTCGGTCGCTACCTGATCGGTATCGGCACCAACGAGGAAGCTGTGCGTCTGGCAGGTATCAACCCAAAACCTTACAAGATTCTGGTGTTCAGCCTGATGGGGTTGCTGGCGGGTATTGCCGCGCTGTTTCAGATCTCGCGCCTGGAAGCGGCGGACCCGAATGCCGGTTCCGGCCTGGAGTTGCAAGTCATCGCTGCCGTGGTGATCGGTGGCACCAGCCTGATGGGCGGTCGTGGTTCGGTGATCAGCACCTTCTTCGGCGTCCTGATCATTTCTGTATTGGCCGCAGGGTTGGCGCAAATCGGCGCGACCGAACCGACCAAACGTATCATCACCGGCGCGGTGATCGTGGTCGCGGTGGTGCTGGACACCTACCGCAGCCAACGTGCAAGTCGACGGAGCTGAATCATGGCAACGATCAAGGATGTAGCAGCGCTCGCGGGGATCTCCTATACCACGGTTTCCCACGTGGTAAACAAGACCCGGCCGGTCAGTGAAGAGGTTCGGCTCAAGGTCGAGGCCGCGATCAATAGTCTGGACTATGTGCCCAGCGCCGTGGCGCGCTCGCTGAAAGCGAAGACCACCGCAACCATCGGCCTGCTGGTGCCCAATAGTCTCAACCCGTACTTCGCGGAGTTGGCCCGTGGCATCGAAGATTACTGCGAACGAAACGGCTACTGCGTGATCCTCTGCAACTCCGACGATAACCCGGACAAACAGCGCAGTTACCTGCGGGTACTGCTGGAAAAGCGCATCGACGGGCTGATTGTCGCATCCGCAGGGGGTGATAGCGGGTTGGCGCAAGGGTTGGCTGGCGTGCGTACACCGATGGTGATTGTCGACCGTGGGTTGGAGGGGCTTGATGCGGACCTGGTGCGCATCGACCATGAATACGGTGCTTACCTGGCGACCCGGCATTTACTCGAACTGGGTCACCGCGACATCGCCAGTATTGGCGGTCCGGCACATACCAGCGTGGCGCAGATGCGCCTGGCAGGTTATTGCCGGGCCCTGAAAGAGGCGGGCGTCGAAGTGCCGAGCGAGCGGATGCTCGAAAGCGACTTCACCAGCACCGGGGGTTACAACGCGGCGGCAATATTGCTGGAAAAGAATCCGCCCAGCGCGATCTTTGCCGGCAACGACATGATCGGTATCGGCGTACTTCGAGCGGCCGCCGAGCGCAATATCCGGGTGCCGAGTGAGCTGTCGGTCATCGGTTTCGACGATATTCAGATGAGCCGTTATGTCTATCCGGCGCTGACCACGGTCGGCCAGTCGATCCTGCAGCTTGGCGAAATGGCTGCGGAGGTACTGTTGCGACGGATCGCAACACCTGAACTGGCGACCGATCAGCGGATCGTGACGCCCAGCATTGTCATGCGAGAGTCGACCGCGCCGCTGGCCGGCGTATTCGACCAATACCGCTGAGGCGAATTGATGAGTAGTGATGTATGCCAGCAAAAGTAGTGGTGGTAGGCAGTTTGAACATGGACCTGGTGACCCGTGCCCAGCGGCTGCCACGTGCCGGAGAAACGCTGCATGGCGAGTCGTTTGCCACCGTGTCGGGCGGCAAGGGCGCTAATCAGGCGGTCGCGTCTGCCCGGCTGGGTGCGCAGGTGTCGATGATCGGTTGTGTGGGGGAGGACGCTTATGGCGAGCAGTTGCGTGCTGCACTGCAGGCAGAACAGATTGATTGCCAGGCGCTGACTTCGGTCGAGGGTTCCAGCGGTGTGGCGCTGATCGTGGTCGATGACAACAGCCAGAATGCGATTGTCATCGTTGCGGGCGCCAACGGTCTGCTGACGCCTGATGTAGTCGCCGGGTTCGATACGGTGCTAATGGCCGCCGACGTGATCATCTGTCAGCTTGAAGTGCCGATGCAAACGGTCGGTTATGTCCTCACGCGCGGTCGTGAGCTGGGCAAGACGGTGATCCTGAATCCGGCGCCAGCTACCAGTCCATTACCGGCCGACTGGTATTCGTCGATCGATTATCTGATCCCCAATGAAAGCGAAGCTTCGGCCCTGAGCGGTTTGCCGGTGGACTCTCTGGAGAGCGCCGAGCTGGCCGCGAGCCGATTGATCGCCGCCGGTGCCGGCAAGGTCATCATCACGTTGGGTCCCCAGGGTTCATTATTCGCCAGCGGACAGAGTGTTGAGCATTTTCCGGCGCCCAAGGTCAAGGCAGTCGACACCACCGCGGCTGGCGACACCTTTGTCGGCGGTTTTGCCGCGGCATTGGCCTCTGGCAAAAGCGAAGCCGAGGCCATTCGTTTTGGTCAGGTCGCGGCAGCCTTGTCGGTGACGCGGGCCGGTGCGCAACCCTCGATTCCTTCCTTGTCAGACGTACAGGCCTTCAAAGCATCATGAAAAAAACACCCTTGCTCAATATCGCGTTGTCGCGACTGATTGCCTCTCTGGGCCATGGCGACATGGTGGTGATTGGCGACGCCGGTCTGCCGGTGCCGCCCGGGGTTGAGCTGATCGACCTGGCGTTGACCCAAGGCATTCCGGATTTTGTCAGTACCTTGCACGTTGTGCTGAGTGAAATGCAGGTGGAAAACCATGTGCTGGCCGAAGAAATCCTGCTCAAGCAACCGCTGGCGCTGCGGGCGATCGACGAGCTGACGGCCAATGCTGCGTTGGGGCAGCGGCGGTTGCTGAGTCATGACGAATTCAAACTCCTCAGCCGACAGGCGCGGGCGATTGTTCGTACGGGCGAATGTCAGCCGTACTGCAATATCGTGCTGGTAGCAGGGGTAACGTTCTAGTCCGCTATATCCCGATTCGATTTACCCTCGCACAAGGAGTGCGCTATGCAACGCTATGCTCAACGACTGCATCATCTGATCCGGAGTCTGCTGCTTTTGTCCTTGCTCACCGCTACAGGCGCCCACGCGGCGGAAAAGATTGATCTGATCATCGACACCGATCCGGGTGCCGACGACGTCGTGGCGCTGCTGTTTGCCTTGGCATCGCCCGAAGAACTGAACATTCGCGCACTGACTACCGTTGCCGGTAATGTGCGCCTGGACAAAACCTCACGTAATGCGCGGCTGGCCCGCGAGTGGGCAGGGCGTGAAGAGGTGCCGGTCTATGCGGGCGCACCGAAACCGCTGATGCGCACCCCGATCTATGCCGAGAATATTCACGGTAAGGAAGGCCTGTCGGGCGTCACAGTGCATGAGCCGAAGAAAGGTCTGGCCAAAGGCGATGCGGTCAATTACCTGATCGACACCTTGCGCGCGGCCAAACCTCATAGCATCACCATCGCGATGCTCGGGCCACAGACCAACCTGGCGTTGGCGCTGATTCAGGATCCGGAAATCACCCAAGGCATCAAGGAAGTGGTGATCATGGGCGGCGCGCACTTCAACGGCGGCAACATTACCCCGGTGGCCGAGTTCAATCTGTTCGCCGATCCGCAGGCGGCTGAAGTGGTCCTCAAAAGCGGCGTCAAGCTGACCTATCTGCCGCTGGATGTCACCCACAAGATTCTGACCAGTGACGCTCGCCTGAAGCAGATTGCCGCGTTGAACAATAACGCCAGCAAACTGGTGGGCGACATTCTCAACGAATACGTCAAAGGCGACATGGAGCACTACGGTATTCCAGGTGGTCCGGTGCATGACGCCACAGTGATCGCGTACCTGCTCAAGCCTGAACTGTTTACCGGTCGAGCGGTGAATGTGGTGGTCGACAGTCGCGAAGGGCCAACCTTTGGCCAGACCATCGTTGACTGGTACGACGGCCTGAAAGCCCCGAAGAATGCGTTCTGGGTCGCGAACGGCGATGCTCAGGGCTTTTTTGACTTGCTGACGGCGCGTCTCGCCCGTCTCAAGTAAGCCTTGCCCCCCTGCAGGTGCCCGCCTGCGGGGTTTTACTCCCTTTCTGTGTGGGGTGTGCCCATGTCGTCGATGGGGTACTTCTCGAATACCTGCTCGATGAACTGTTGAGCGGCTTTCGTGCCCAGGTCTTTGACCAGCAGGTCTATGCCAATGATTGCCAACTCTTCCGGGCTGCTGGGGCTGTAAGAACTGTGGCCTTGGGGCCAGCTGACTTTGATATCGGCGTCGATGGTCACGGTGGTCATGAGTGTCTCGCGAGTTGGGGAAGTCTGTGTATTGAGTTAACCACCTTGCGCAGCTTTTGGCACTCCGACTTAGGCATGAACGGAGGGCTATGCGACACTTGGGCTTTGTAGATTTCAAGGAAAGTGCTGTGCAGATCGATTTGAATACCCCGGACGGCTTGACGCTTGAGGCAGTGCGCCAGCTGCTGGCATCTGCGAGCGACGATACGCACACCCAGTTGCGGGTCACCAAGACAGGTATTGCCTACATTTCGTCGGGTGTCGTCGGCGGAACGGATATCGACGGGCTGCTGTTTCGCCTTGAAACGTGGGCCAAGGGCTCCGGATACGTGGGGTTGGTTGCCGCCAGTGATGAGGTCTGGGTCATGCAGATATTCAACGCGTTGAAGGAGAATTGGCCGAAACCACCCTTTGATTACATCGATATCTACTGAACCCGCTCATATTCAGTCACGATTGCGCGCTGAATAGTGCGTGATAGCTCAGGCAAACTGGCGTGCTTGACGGTTTTGACGGCGGGGATGGCAGTGGCCATGAAACCAAGCGCCCAAACGGCTGTCGCACGAATTCAGCTCAACTATAGAAAAGGAGGCGTCATGCCTTGGAAGCTCGCGTCATTGGGTACTTTGCTGGCCGCTGTCATGTTGGCGGGTTGCAGCAGTACCTCCGAGTCGGCAAAAGAACCTGTGGTAGCCGGGGTCGGTAGCGGCCGCTGTGAGGCAAAGGCTGCCGAATTCACCATTGGCAAAAAGGCTTCGCCAGAGTTGCTGGAACAGGCCCGTACGCGCTCCGGGTCGCAGACTGCGCGAGTCCTCAGGCCCAACGATATGATCACTCTGGAATACCGTTCGGATCGCTTGAACCTCAACACCGACGCCAACCTGGTAATTACCCGCGTCAACTGCGGCTGATCGCGTCAGGCTTTTGTTGCGCCCATAAAAAACCCCGTCACATGGACGGGGTTTTTTTAGTGCGCCTGGAAATTACTCTGGGCGAACTTGTGCAGCTTGCATACCCTTTTGGCCTTTCTCAGCCACGAAGGAAACGGTTTGGCCTTCTTTCAGGCTTTTGAAACCGTCGCTTTCGATAGCTTTGAAGTGTACGAACAGGTCGTCACCGCCACCTTGAGGAGTGATGAAGCCGAAGCCTTTTTCATCGTTGAACCATTTAACGGTGCCGGTTTGGCGATTAGACATGGTGTATCTCCAAGAAACATATATTTTCAGTAGTACTGTGCTGCTCAGGCCAACTGGGCACACCGGAGTATCATAGTCGAAATGTTCGATTTGGGAGCCCCCCGGACGTGCTGTTTGCCTTCGTATCGCCTGTTTTTTGTCGATGTATATGGCTGAAAGCCCCGGTTTCAAAGGGTTGTAGCCAGATACGCGTCCTGTAAAAAAAGCTGTAAAAGCTGCGTAATTTGTCTGAAATAGTGGTTTTTCAGCTGTTTTCTACTCGGCAGGGCCGGTGTTTTTAGCCCCGCAGCGGCTTATTTCTTGACCCTGCATTCCTGAATAGCGTCCAGTGCCTTGGTCCGCAGCTCCGCACTTGGCTGTTTCGTCTTGCTCATCAGCTCGCCGATTTCGGCAGTTGTAAACTTCTCGTTCAGCTTGTCCGCGCCACAGGCGCAATGCATTTCGGCGGACTTCTGGTCGACGCTCTGACTGGCGGCGGAAACGCAATCCTTCATATAGCTTTCGCGAACCCCGGCAGGCCAGGCAGCCTGCGCGCTCAGCGGGAGCAGCATTACCAGTGGGGAGGCAAGGGCGATAAGGCGGATAAGACGCATAACTGGAACTCCGTGAGGTCGATAATGTGTGGCGATTCTCAGCCTATTTGAGGTGAGCCGTACATCTCAAGTTCACTTTTTGATGCAAAAGCCCTGAATTCGGCGTTGCCGAAACAAGGTCGCGGCGATGACCGTTCATCTGTGCTAGGATCCAGCGCTTGGGTATTTTCAGGCTCTGGATGATCTGTTCTCCAGTGGCGGTAAATACCTGAATAACCCTGATTTGATCTCCAGTCACTCTGGTTCGGTTCCCGGTTGGCCGCAAGGCTCCTGCCGCTGTAAGGCAAGCGTTCATTATTGAATGGCCTGGACTGAATCGCGTACTGGCTGCTCATCCCAACCCACGTGACCTTTGGTAGGGGTCACCACTAGGAGAGGAGGCGCCATGCCCACTATTACTCTTCCCGACGGCAGTCAACGTTCCTTCGATCATCCGGTTTCCGTAGCCGAGGTCGCCGCATCCATCGGTGCAGGTCTGGCCAAGGCCACCGTGGCCGGCAAGGTCGACGGCAAGCTGGTCGACGCCAGTGACCTGATCACCGGTGATGCCACCCTGCAGATCATCACGCCGAAGGATCACGAGGGGCTGGAGATCATTCGCCACTCTTGCGCCCACCTGATTGGACATGCGGTCAAGCAGCTATACCCGACGGCGAAAATGGTGATCGGTCCGGTCATCGATGAAGGCTTTTATTACGATATCGCCTATGAGCGTCCTTTCACTCCGGACGACCTGGCGGCGATCGAACAGCGCATGCACCTGCTGATCGAAAAAGATTACGACGTCATCAAGAAAGTCACTCCGCGCGCGGAAGTGATCGACGTGTTCACCCGTCGTGGCGAAGACTACAAGTTGCGCCTGGTCGAAGACATGCCGAACGAGCAGGCCATGGGCCTGTATTATCACGAAGAATACGTCGACATGTGCCGCGGTCCGCACGTGCCGAACACCCGCTTCCTGAAATCCTTCAAGCTGACCAAGCTGTCCGGCGCCTACTGGCGCGGCGATGCCAAAAACGAGCAGTTGCAGCGCGTTTATGGCACTGCTTGGGCTGACAAGAAGCAACTGGCGGCTTACATCCAGCGTATCGAAGAAGCTGAAAAACGCGACCATCGCAAGATCGGCAAGCGTCTCGGCCTGTTCCATACCCAGGAAGAAGCGCCGGGCATGGTTTTCTGGCACCCGAACGGCTGGACCCTGTACCAGGTGCTCGAGCAGTACATGCGCCAGGTTCAGCGTGAAAACGGCTATCTGGAGATCAAGACTCCGCAGGTGGTAGACGTTAGCCTGTGGGAGAAATCCGGGCACTGGGCCAACTACGCCGAGAACATGTTCACCACGCAGTCGGAAAGCCGCGACTACGCGATCAAGCCAATGAATTGCCCTTGCCACGTGCAAGTGTTCAATCAGGGTCTGAAAAGCTACCGCGAACTGCCGATGCGTCTGGCCGAGTTTGGTGCTTGCCACCGTAACGAGCCGTCCGGTGCGCTGCACGGCATCATGCGTGTGCGTGCGTTCACCCAGGACGATGCACACATCTTCTGCACTGAAGAGCAGATGCAGGCCGAATCCGCCGCGTTCATCAAGCTGACCATGGATGTCTACGCCGATTTCGGCTTTACAGACGTCGAAATGAAGCTGTCCACTCGTCCGGAAAAACGCGTTGGCTCCGATGAATTGTGGGATCGCGCAGAATCCGCGCTGGCCGCAGCCCTTGATAGTGCGGGCCTGCCGTACGATCTGCAGCCAGGTGAGGGGGCTTTCTACGGTCCGAAAATCGAGTTCTCGCTAAAAGATTGCCTCGGTCGTGTTTGGCAATGTGGTACCTTGCAACTCGATTTTAACCTGCCAATCCGTCTGGGAGCCGAATACGTCTCCGAAGACAACAGTCGCAAGCACCCGGTTATGTTGCACCGGGCGATCCTGGGTTCCTTCGAGCGTTTCGTCGGGATTCTGATCGAGCATTACGAGGGCGCGTTCCCTGCGTGGCTGGCTCCGACTCAGGCAGTGATCATGAATATCACTGATAAACAGGCAGATTTTGCCGCTGAAGTTGAAAAAACTCTCAATCAAAGCGGTTTTCGTGCCAAGTCTGACTTGAGAAATGAAAAGATCGGCTTTAAAATCCGCGAGCATACGTTGCTCAAGGTTCCCTATCTCTTGGTTATTGGAGATCGGGAAGTCGAGATGCAGACTGTCGCTGTGCGTACTCGTGAAGGTGCTGACCTGGGCTCGATGCCCGTCGCCCAGTTCGCTGAGTTCCTCGCGCAAGCGGTTTCCCGGCGTGGTCGCCCAGATTCGGAGTAATTATTATTAAGCGTGAAATGAGACAAGATAAACGAGCTGCACCGAAAGCCCCGATCAACGAGAATATCTCGGCACGCGAGGTTCGGTTAATTGGCGCTGACGGCGAGCAGATTGGCATCGTCTCGATTGATGAAGCGCTTCGTATTGCTGAAGAGTCCAAACTGGATTTGGTGGAAATTTCTGCCGACGCAATACCGCCTGTTTGCCGCGTGATGGACTACGGCAAATCGATCTTCGAAAAGAAGAAACAGGTAGCTGCAGCGAAGAAAAACCAGAAGCAGATTCAGGTTAAAGAAATCAAGTTTCGTCCAGGGACGGAGGAAGGGGATTACCAGGTAAAACTGCGCAACCTGGTACGTTTCCTGAGTGATGGGGACAGGGCCAAGGTATCCTTGCGATTCCGCGGCCGTGAGATGGCCCACCAGGAGCTGGGGATGGAACTCCTCAAGCGGGTTGAAGGTGACCTGCTCGAGTACGGTTCGGTCGAACAGCATCCTAAGATGGAAGGACGCCAGCTGATCATGGTCATCGCCCCGAAAAAGAAGAAGTAATCAACAGGGCACGGCAGGCCTTGCGATTATGTTTATCAACTGAATGCGGAGTATCCGAACATGCCAAAGATGAAAACTAAAAGTGGTGCTGCTAAGCGGTTTCTGAAAACTGCTAACGGTATCAAGCACAAGCACGCTTTCAAGAGCCACATCCTGACCAAAATGTCGACCAAGCGTAAGCGTCAACTGCGCGGTAGCAGCTTGCTTGCTCCGTGCGACGTGGCAAAAGTCGAGCGCATGCTGCGCCTTCGTTAATTTTTGGTTAAGAATAGAGGAAGTAACTCATGGCTCGTGTAAAGCGTGGCGTCATTGCCCGTAAACGTCACAAAAAAATTCTGAAACTTGCTAAAGGCTACTACGGCGCTCGCTCGCGCGTATTCCGTGTTGCCAAGCAAGCGGTAATCAAGGCAGGCCAATACGCCTACCGTGACCGTCGTCAGAAAAAACGTCAGTTCCGCGCTCTGTGGATCGCTCGTATCAACGCTGGTGCACGTATCAACGGTCTGTCCTACAGCCGTTTCATCGCTGGCCTGAAAAAAGCGTCCATCGAGATCGACCGTAAGGTTCTGGCTGATCTGGCAGTGAACGAAAAAGCGGCGTTTGCTGCGATTGTCGAGAAAGCTAAAGCCACCTTGGCTTAAGTACCCCCGACAGTCACCCGGGCTCACCTCTGTGGGCCCAGGTGTTAAACGTCATAAATAGGGGAAGAGCCTTCAAGCTCTTCCCCTATTTTGTATCTGGAGTCTGTACATGGAAAACCTGGATGCGCTGGTCTCTCAAGCACTAGAGGCTGTGCAAAGCGCTGAAGATATCAATGCCCTGGAGCAAATCCGGGTTCACTACCTTGGCAAAAAAGGTGAATTGACTCAGGTGATGAAGACCCTGGGGAATTTGCCGGCAGAGGAGCGTCCGCAAGTCGGCGCCCTGATCAACGTTGCCAAGGAGCGTGTCACAGAGGTTCTCAATGCACGCAAGGCACTGTTTGAAGAGGCTGATCTGGCCGCCAAACTGTCCGCCGAGTCCATTGACGTGACCCTGCCTGGCCGTGGTCAGACCTCGGGTGGCCTGCATCCGGTTACCCGCACTCTGGAACGTATCGAACAGTTCTTCACCCATATTGGCTACGGCATCGCCGAAGGCCCTGAGGTCGAAGACGATTATCACAACTTCGAGGCGCTCAACATCCCAGGCCATCACCCGGCCCGTTCGATGCATGACACCTTCTATTTCAATGCCAACATGTTGCTGCGCACCCATACCTCTCCGGTACAGGTCCGCACCATGGAATCGAAACAGCCGCCGATCCGCATCGTCTGCCCAGGCCGTGTCTATCGTAGCGACTCGGATATCACCCACTCGCCGATGTTTCACCAGGTCGAAGGCCTGCTGGTCGATCGCGACATCAATTTCGCCGACCTGAAAGGGACCATCGAAGAGTTCCTGCGCGTGTTCTTCGAAAAAGAGCTGGCCGTGCGTTTCCGCCCTTCGTATTTCCCGTTCACCGAGCCATCCGCTGAAGTCGACATGGAATGCGTGATGTGCAGCGGCAAAGGCTGCCGCGTCTGCAAGCAGACTGGCTGGTTGGAAGTAATGGGCTGCGGCATGGTTCACCCGAACGTGCTGCGTATGTCCGGGATTGACCCGGAAGAGTTTTCGGGCTTTGCCTTCGGCATGGGCGTTGAACGTCTGGCCATGCTGCGTTACGGCGTGAACGACTTGCGTCTGTTCTTCGACAACGACTTGCGGTTCCTCGCGCAATTTCGCTAGTCGTAACGAATTCTTAGGAGAGCAGGATGAAATTCAGTGAACAATGGCTGCGCGGCTGGGTAAGCCCGCAGGTAAGTCGCGACGAGCTGGTTGCTCGTCTGTCGATGGCCGGTCTTGAGGTCGATAGCGTTACGCCGGCCGCCGGTGAATTCAGTGGTGTAGTTGTTGGCGAGGTGCTGAGCACCGAGCAGCACCCGGACGCTGACAAGCTGCGCGTTTGCCAGGTCAGTAGTGGCTCGGAGACCTTCCAGGTGGTATGCGGTGCACCAAACGTGCGCCCGGGCTTGAAGATCCCGTTCGCGATGATCGGTGCCGAACTGCCAGGCGACTTCAAAATCAAGAAGGCCAAGCTGCGTGGCGTTGAATCCAACGGCATGCTGTGCTCGCAAGCCGAACTGCAAGTCGGTGAAGGCAACGACGGTCTGATGGAATTGCCGGCTGATGCGCCGGTCGGTCAGGACATTCGTGAGTACCTGAGCCTGGACGACGCCAGCATCGAAGTCGACCTGACCCCGAACCGCGGCGACTGCCTGTCCCTGGCCGGTCTGGCCCGTGAAGTCGGTGCGCTCTATGCTGCCGAAGTCACACGCCCGGTCGTTGCGATCGTGCCAGCCGTGCACGATGAAGTGCGTTCGGTTGAGGTACTGGCACCCGCCGCTTGCCCGCGTTACCTGGGTCGCGTGATCCGTAACGTCGACCTGTCCAGGCCTACGCCGCTGTGGATGGTCGAGCGTCTGCGTCGCGCTGACGTGCGCAGCATCGACGCTGCTGTCGACATCACCAACTACGTGATGCTGGAGCTGGGTCAACCGCTGCACGCTTTCGATCTCGCCGAAATCAACGGCGGCATCCGTGTGCGCATGGCCGAAGAAGGCGAGAAGCTGGTGCTGCTCGACGGTCAGGAAGTCAGCCTGCGTAGCGATACGCTGGTGATTGCCGACCACTCCCGCGCCCTGGCGATTGCTGGCGTGATGGGTGGCGAGCACAGCGGTGTTTCCGCGACCACTCGCGATGTATTCCTGGAAAGCGCGTTCTTCGATCAGATCGCCGTCGCTGGCAAGGCCCGTTCCTATGGCCTGCACACCGACGCCTCGCACCGCTACGAGCGTGGCGTGGACTGGCAACTGGCCCGTGAAGCCATGGAGCGCGCCACTGGCCTGCTGCTGGAAATCACCGGTGGTGAAGCTGGCCCGATCATCGAAACCGTCAGCGAGCAGCACCTGCCGTCGATTGCGCCGGTGACTCTGCGTGCCCAGCGCATCACCCAGATGCTGGGTATGGAAATGGATTCGGCCGAAGTCGAGCGTCTGCTCAGCGCTTTGGGTCTGAAGATTTCCGCGGACGGGGCAGGGCAGTGGCGCGTAGAAGTGCCAAGCCATCGCTTCGATATCAGCCTGGAAGTCGACCTGATCGAAGAGCTGGCCCGTCTGTACGGTTACAACCGTCTGCCGGTTCGCTACCCGCAAGCCCGTCTGGCACCGCAAGCCAAGGCTGAGGCGCGTAGCGATCTGCCTGAGCTGCGCCGTCTGCTGGTGGCTCGTGGTTACCAGGAAGCGATCACTTACAGCTTCATCGATCCGAAACAGTTTGAGCTGTTCAGTCCGGGCGTTGAGCCTCTGTTGCTGGCCAACCCGATTTCCAACGACATGGCCGCCATGCGCTCGTCCCTGTGGCCGGGTCTGGTCAAGGCGCTTCAGCACAACCTGAACCGTCAACAGGACCGCGTCCGTCTGTTCGAAAGCGGCCTGCGCTTCGTCGGTCAGCTGGAAGGCCTGAAGCAAGAGCCGATGCTGGCCGGTGTGGTCTGCGGCAGCCGTCTGCCGGAAGGCTGGGCCCAAGGTCGCGATACCGTGGACTTCTTCGACGTCAAAGCCGACGTGGAAGCAGTGCTGGGCTTTGCCGGTGCACTGGACGCGTTCACGTTCG
The DNA here is from genome assembly GCF_001874645.1 of Pseudomonas frederiksbergensis. Taxonomy (NCBI): domain Bacteria; kingdom Pseudomonadati; phylum Pseudomonadota; class Gammaproteobacteria; order Pseudomonadales; family Pseudomonadaceae; genus Pseudomonas; species Pseudomonas frederiksbergensis. The sequence goes on along the minus strand of NZ_CP017886.1, from coordinate 728,534 downwards.
TGCCGGGCAGCCACCCTGCGTTGCACCCGGGTCAAACCGCACGTATCGAGCGTGAAGGTCGCGTAGTCGGTTACGTCGGCGCTATCCACCCTGAATTGTCGAAAACCCTCGGCCTCGACCGTCCGGTCTTCGTTTTCGAGCTGGTTCTGGCCGAAGTGGCATTGGGCAAAATGCCAAAATTCAGCGAGTTGTCGCGCTTTCCTGAAGTACGTCGTGACCTTGCGTTGCTGGCAGACAAAGACGTTGCAGCCAGTGCTGTACTGGACGTAATCCGTGAAAATGCAGGCGAATGGCTGACGGACCTCAGGCTATTTGACGTGTATCAGGGTAAAGGTATTGATCCGCATAGAAAAAGCCTTGCAGTTGGCTTGACCTGGCAGCATCCATCGCGCACTCTTAATGACGATGAGGTGAATACCACGACGCAAAACATCCTCACCTCGCTCGAACAAAGGTTGAACGCCACGTTAAGGAAGTGACGTATGGGGGCTTTGACGAAAGCTGAGATGGCGGAACGTCTGTATGAAGAGCTGGGCCTGAATAAACGGGAGGCCAAGGAATTGGTCGAACTGTTTTTTGAAGAAATCAGGCACGCTCTTGAAGACAACGAGCAGGTGAAGTTGTCCGGCTTCGGCAACTTCGACCTTCGGGACAAACGCCAGCGGCCTGGCCGCAATCCGAAAACGGGAGAAGAAATCCCGATCACGGCTCGCCGTGTGGTCACCTTTCGTCCAGGGCAGAAGTTGAAGGCCCGAGTTGAGGCTTATGCTGGAACCAAGTCATAACGACGAGCTTCCCGTCATTCCAGGCAAACGCTACTTCACCATCGGTGAAGTTAGCGAGCTTTGTGCGGTAAAACCGCACGTGCTGCGCTACTGGGAGCAGGAGTTTCCTCAACTCAACCCCGTCAAGCGCCGCGGAAATCGCCGGTACTATCAGCGCCAGGATGTGCTGATGATCCGGCAGATCCGCGCGTTGCTGTACGACCAGGGGTTCACCATCGGTGGAGCGCGCCTGCGCCTTTCCGGCGATGAGGCCAAAGACGACACCACCCAATACAAGCAAATGATCCGCCAGATGATCGCCGAACTTGAAGATGTTCTGGTGGTACTCAAGAAATAAATTCCTGCTTTTAAATACTTCCAGTTTTCAAAAGCTTGCGATATATTCTTGAGCGTTCCTCGAGATGAGGAACGGGTTTCACGCCTAGTCGGGGCGTAGCGCAGTCCGGTAGCGCACTAGCATGGGGTGCTAGGGGTCGAGTGTTCGAATCACTCCGTCCCGACCATATTTTTCAATGACTTAGCCCAATCTGAAAAGGTTGGGCTTTTTCATGTGCGTGAGATTTGCGTGACTCCTCGATTTTTCACGCCAAGCTCTTCGCGGACCTGCTGCTGCAATTGATTGCAGATCAACTGATCAAGTTGCTCTACCTGCTGCTCGATTGGTTCACAGCTTATCCCTGGCAATCGTTGTTCTGATTTACGTTTACAAGGGGTGCCCTGGGCACCCCTTACCGCTGAAATCGAAACCCTCGCGCTGCGCTCCGAACGGCGGCACCTCTTTGCCCCAGGCTAGACACTCACACAGATGCTCGCGAGTTTCGTCGGTGTTGCACTTGCGGCCATCGTCTCAGCGGAGCATGCCGGTCAGCTGCCGTTTTTTGAAGGCTCTCAGCACACCGCGCACGCTCATGTGGATATGGAAACTTGGCCATCTGGGTCGAACGCATCGCTGGCTTGGTTTTCTGTGTCCATCGAAATAAACGTCAGCAGGAATCGGTATTAGAGTGCCCAACAGGCGTGTCTAATCTGAAACTCACCACGTAATAGGGGGGGTGTCCAGACGTTCAGTGCGATTGGCTCAAGGAGGTAAAAATGGAAAGCTTGAAACTGAAAGAAGAGTGCACAAAATGGCGTGATTTTTATCTAAAAGGCCAGAAGTGGTGGAGTGTGGCGCATCACGTAGCGGCTTTCGGGGTCATCATTTGCAGCATCGCAGCAGGAGCCATTATCCAAGCAGAGCTGGAGCACTCTAAAATCATCGCGTCTACTCTGACAGCAGTTGCAGCAGCTTTATCCGGTTTATCAGTGTCCGGGGGATTTGAAAGGAAGTGGCGCAGCAACAGGCTAAGCCGGAGCCGTACAGATGGTTTGCTGCTGGATTTAGAGAACAATCCAGACCCCTCTCCAGATCCAATTGTAGTGGTCAACTAATCCCGGACACGGTTTTGAGTTTTTCTTCAGTTTTCGCCGGGGCCAACCCATCGTTAAATTGATGGGGTCGGATCCAGTTGTAGTGATGCATCAGGTACTGGCTGATGTCTCGCTGAGCTTGCTGGCCGGTCATGTAGCCAGTGGTCGGTATCCATTCTGTTTTCAAACTGCGAAACACCCGTTCCATCGGCGCATTATCCCAGCAATTTCCTCGGCGACTCATGCTCTGGCGCATACGGTAGCGCCACAGTCGTTGGCGAAATTGGCGGCTGGCGTACTGCGATCCTTGATCCGAGTGAAACAGCAACCCCTGAGGCTTTCCACGTTGTTCGTAAGCCACGTCCAGCGCCTTGACCACCAGATCTGCATCCGGCTTTTCTGATAACGCCCAGCCCACAACTCGACGCGCGTAGAGATCCAGGACAACCGCAAGGTAGTGCCATTTACCCTGCGCCCAAATGTAGGTGATATCGCCACACCAGACCTGGTTGGGCGCCTCGACATCAAACTCCCGGTTCAAGATGTTCGGGATATCAGGCCGCTCCACCGTCGCTTTTTTGTAGGCGTGTGATCCCGGCTGCTTGCTGACCAGCTCCAGTTCGCGCATCAGGCCGCGTACCTTGAACCGCCCGATTTGCTCACCCTCTTCTTGCATCATCACGGTGATGCTGCGGCTGCCCGGCGCACTTCGCCCCCGGGTGAACAACTCGTTCACTCGACTACGCAGCCTGAGCCGCTCAACGTCAGGGGTTAGCCGTCTGAGACGATGTGCGTAGTAACTCGAGCGGGCGACTTCGAACACCTCGCACAAGCAATCAACTGGCTCATGGACGCTTAACTGATTGATCAGCGCGTACGCTCGAGATCTTCCGACATCAAGAGCGCGGTAGCCTTTTTTAGTATCGATTTCTCGCGCTCAAGGCGAGCGATCCGAGCTTCCAGCTCCTGGATTTTTTGCTGCTCTGGAGTTAGCGCCTTGCTCTGTGGGGTGATGCCTGTGCGCTCCTGCTGAAGCTGGTCGACCCAACGGCGCAGAACCGATTCGCCAACGCCGAGCGAGCGGCTGGCCTCGATGAAGCTGTAGTTTTGCTTGAGCACGAGGTCGGCAGCCTCGCGTTTGAATTCAGCGGAAAAGGTACGGCGTTGCTTGGTCATCTGACACCTCGATCTGGCGGGTATTCTCGCCTAAATGGGTGTCCGGAATCATTAGACCACTACAAATCAAGCAACTGAAAGAAATAATCCTCCAGCATGATCAAGACGTCGTTGTGGATGAATCGAAAAAGCCTTGAGTTGTCTACCTGTCAATGCATTTAGCGCAATAGGTAAGGGTGGGTCAGGCGGTGCCGAACAGATCGAGCTGATCGGTTTCGACCTTCTGTTCTTGCTGGCGGGAGACTTCGTGTTCTATCCGCGCTCGGGCGATCGCCGCGTACTGCTCGTCGATTTCGCAGCCGATGAACTGGAAGCCCTCACGCATCGCCGCTTTACCGGTGCTGCCTGAGCCCATGACCGCCACCTTCGAACAAACCTTTTATCCATAAGGGGAGCCCGGCGGGGAAGTGCGCCTGTTTGAAATCGACGGTACCGAGTATTCGTGCATGGTGCCTGGGATTGTTGGCAGGTCTGTGCAGATTGGTACAAGCGCGAATGAGGACTTGAGTTTGAAGCCTTCAAGCGCGCTGACGGTTGGTGGGAGAGTGCCGAGAGCGTGAGCTTGTATGAGGCCAGCTACGAGGCTGCTGGCTTCGCTAGGGTCGATCAGCCGCAGCGCGGGGACATGATCGTCATGGCGGTGGGTAGGACGGCACGCCCGAACCACGCAGGGATCTACCTCGGCGCTGATCCTGCGTTGCCCGGTGAAGGCTCCGGCACCTTCGGTCCCGGGCCGCTTCTGCTGCACCATCTGTACGGACGGCCTTCAGAAGTGATCGTATTCGGCGGCCCGTGGCTCGACCGCACACGGCTGATCCTCAGGCACAAAGATGCACAACCAACTACATGATGCGGCAGGGCCGCGGGAGAAACGTATGCAGCAGACCAATCCGTACCAGCCAATAATCAACTGGCGTCGAGGGCTGACGCATCAACCGGAACGTGATCCGGTCGAGGTCGATGTCCAGGATGGGCGCGCCGAGTATGTACTCAGCGGCCCTTATCGTATGGCTGAGGGCGCCAAGATCGAAGTGATTGGCGGGAAGGTTCAATGGACCGGCGGGAGCAGCAAGGTGTTTTGGCCTCACTGACCCACACTTGAAAAGTTACGGTCTTAGCTTCGCTATCTATTTATATTGGAAGCTCAAAGTATGACAAGGTTAAACTTTAAGATTCGCATTTGCAAAGCTCGCAATCAATGAATCGAACTCAACGTTATCATCCAGGTGTCATGTGTATTTTGCTCGCTCTTTAGTATGCTTTGCCCTCTGAGCTTCAGCCTATCAAAACTGTGGTTAGTCAATGCAGATAAAGCTAGATAGAAGGCTTAATGCTTCGCTAATGATTTTGTGTGGCGTGGTGATTGTCATTTGCACACAATGGGGGAGGGTAAGTAATGAAGCATCAAGAGTTCGCGGATGACCCAGAGGACGAACTATACAGTCCTGCAGAGCGAGCGGCGGCAGCCTCTCGTTGCACATGGGTGAGCGTCGGGGTCAATCTCGCTCTGTCGCTCATCCAGATCGTAGTAGGGATCCTGTCAAAATCCCAAGGTCTGATTGCCGATGGTATTCATTCACTGTCGGACCTGGTTGCAGATTTCGTCGTGTTGTTCGCCAGCCATAAAAGCAAGCAGGACGCGGATGAGGGCCATCCTTACGGACATTTGCGCTTTGAAACCGCAGCTTCGATGGTCTTGGGGTTACTGCTGCTGGCTGTGGGTGTCGGCATGATCTGGTCTGCCGTGCTTAAGCTTGAATCGCCGGAATCCATCCAGACGGTGCATGTTGCCGCTTTATGGGTGGCGGGAGGAGCGCTGGTTACCAAGGAGCTATTGTTTCGCTTCATGCTGGCCGTCGCTAAAAAAGTGAAGTCGAGCATGTTGATTGCCAATGCGTGGCACGCACGCTCTGATGCGGCCTCATCACTGGTGGTGGGTATCGGCATTGCCGGAAACCTGGCGGGCTATCCCATTCTTGACCCGATTGCTGCGCTGGTTGTTGGGTGCATGATTTCAAAGATGGGGTGGTCGTTCAGTTGGAATGCGCTGAATGACCTTATGGACCGTGCAGCAGATGAAGAGGAAGTTGCAACTATTCGCATTACGCTAATAGAAACTCCCGGCATCAAAGGGGTTCATGATGTGCGCACACGCAAAATGGGCGATATGATCGTTGTCGATGCTCATATAGAAGTTGAAGCTTCGATTACTGTCGAGGAAGGACATGCTATTGCAGTCGCGGCTCGTCAAAATGTAATGCAACGTCATCGCGTGTTGAGCCTGATGACGCATGTTGATCCGTGGAGCCGACCGGACCTGGATCATGTAAGTTCCCCACAACCCACCTAGAGTCTGAAGACGTTGTGCTTGATCTGACGTGCCGGATTCTAGTGCCGGCGCGTTTCCCTCTTCTTCGTTGATGATAAAGTCTCGCCAACTCTCAATGAGGGAACGACATAAAATTGTTTGTAGGCGCTTTGGCGGTGGTGATGTTGGCGGGGTGTTCGACGCCAGGTGATCTAAAGAAAAATGATCCCACAATCAGCATAAGCAGCAACAAGACATCGAAACAATACGCACTTTGCGTGTTCCCCAAATGGCAGGAGGAGCGCTCAACCTCGACCATCTCTGAAACTGAGGATGGGTATCGCCTGATTGTCGCGACGGACATGATGACAGACGAAGTGCTTGAGATCGGCAGGTCTGGCAGAGGCAGTAAGGTTGCGCTGTATCAACGCATGCCATGGTCAAAAATGGCGGGGCGAGGTGTGATACACGTTTTCACAAACCACCTGAGTACAGAGATCTGGACGCGTGTTGCCGCCAGCCAAGGCGTGCCCTTGGATGAAGGTTTTACGCTTGAGTTGCTGTTGACGTCTGCGGGGATGTTGCTGGTATTGAGCGAGCTGAATTACCGCTTTATCGAAACTCCACTACGCCAACGCGGTGCCGAAATTGCCCAACGCAAGCTGAGGAATGAAACAACTCCGGCGCCTGCCGTTCTAGACACAGAGCAATTGCCTCTGAAGTAGTACGGCTGACGGTTCTCTTTATGCAATTCTTCTGCACCATGTGAAATTGTTGAAACCGCGATTTATCGCACATCCGAGCGCGGATTTTTCGCGCTCGGCATCAACGAAGGCTGAAGACGTGCGGCCCTCACCCCCCATTGTCGAGCTGAAGTACCATGGCGCATTGTCATGCTTACAGAACCCTGCACGCCTATTTCCCGTTCTTCACCGAGCTCATCCTCCTATGCCTGTTCTTGACCGTTTCGCCTCGTTGCTCGACCAGGCGAGACGTGCCTTGTTGCTGGTCTGGGGAACGTCTCGCGGGCTGTTTCTGGGGTTGGTGCTGGCAACGCTGATTGCCGGTGTGCTTCCGGCGTTGGCGGCCTGGTTGGGGCAGCGCATCGTCGACGCGGTGGTGACCGCCATGCAGTTGCATGCCGGGCAAGGCAGTGCGCCGTTGTGGCCCGTTGTACGTTATGTGCTGTTTGAAGCCGGTGTGCTCGCGTTACTGTCCGGGACGCAGCGCGCGCTCTCGGTCCAGCAGTCATTGTTGCGGGTGCAATTGGGGCAGAAGGTCAACACCCTGATTCTGGAGAAGGCTCAGACCTTGTCCTTGGTGCAGTTTGAGAACTCCGAGTTTTACGACAAGTTGGTCCGGGTGCGGCGCGAAGCCTCGACCCGGCCGTTGGCGCTGGTGATCAAGTCGTTGGGGCTGATCCAGAACCTGATTGTACTGATCAGCTTCGGCTTGTTGCTGGTGCATTTTTCCCCTTGGGCGCTGGTGCTGCTGGTGGTCGGTGCGCTGCCGGTGTTTTTCGCCGAAGCACATTTCTCCGGCGATGCTTTTCGTCTTTTCACTCGTCGCGCGCCGGAGAGTCGGCAGCAGAATTACATCGAGACGCTGCTCTCCCACGAGAGCTACATCAAAGAGGTCAAGTTGTTTGGTTTTGCACCGCTGCTGTTGAAGCGATACAGAGACACTTTCGCTCGTCTCTACGCCGAAGACCGACGCCTGACCCTGCGCCGCGATGGCTGGGGATTTGTGCTCGGTTTGTTAGGCACGGGGGCGTTTTATCTGGCCTATGCCTGGGTGGTGGTCGATACCGTCCACGGCAACATCAGCCTGGGGCAGATGACCATGTACCTGGTGCTGTTCAAGCAGGGGCAGACTGCCGTCAGCAGCAGTCTGAGCGCCATCAGCGGTCTCTATGAAGACGGGCTTTACCTGTCGAGCCTTTATGAGTACCTCGCCGAACCCGTGGTGGCGGATACCGGTAGCCTGAGCGTGGGCATCGTGCCCGGTGATGGGGTGCGTTTCGAGAATGTAGGTTTCCGCTATCCAGGGGCGAGTCGAGCCGCTCTGGAAGGCATCAACCTGCACCTTGTACCGGGTCGTAGCGTGGCGCTGGTGGGTGAGAACGGTTCGGGCAAGACTACGCTCATCAAGTTGTTGACCCGTTTGTATCGCCCCGATCAGGGGCGCATTCTGCTGGACGGCAGCGATTTGCAGGGGTGGGATGAGGAGGCGCTGCGTCGGCGCATCGGTGTCATCTTCCAGGATTACATTCGCTATCAATTCTCCGTGGGCGAGAACATCGGTGTGGGCGACACCTTGGCTTTTGACGATGAAAAGCGCTGGCATGAAGCCGCCGCCGAGGGCATGGCCGCACCCTTCATCGAACATCTGGATCGAGGGTATGCCACTCAATTGGGGCGATGGTTCGCCGGAGGGCAGGAGCTGTCCGGCGGGCAATGGCAGAAGATCGCCTTGTCCCGCGCCTACATGCGCCGCAACGCCGATATCCTGATTCTGGATGAGCCGACCTCGGCACTTGACCCCGCGGCGGAGGCGGCGGTGTTTGAGCATTTCAGCCAGCACACCCAGGGCCGCATGACCTTGCTGATTTCTCACCGGTTCTCCAGTGTATGCAATGCGGACCACATCATCGTGCTGGACCAGGGCGCAATCCTGGAGCGGGGCGATCACGCCAGCCTGGTAGTGGCTGGCGGGCGTTATGCGCAGTTGTTTGACTTGCAGGCACGGGGTTATCGATAGACCGGGAGTCTCATTCAGGCCGGCGAACCGCTCTCACATTGCCGCTGTTTTCTCCTGCGCAGAAGAACTGATTTTCGGGCCGCAGTCGTGATCAGCGAGTCCATCTGAATCGCGCCACACTTGTCACTCCCACCGTCCGATGTCCGGTGTTTAATCTATCTCACAACCACCAAACAGCCCGCCCGGCTCGCCAGCGATGAGTTTTCCTGCCTTTGCAGGAAGATATTCAGAGCGTGTTGACCCCTGACAGAGGCAGGCTGATTCGCTGTTCACGTTGCAGGAAACTCATCAGCAGCAGCACCCGTTCCTCGCCGTCCATGGCAAGGAACACCGCTTCAAGATCGGCGAATGGACCTTCTGTGATGCGTACGGTTTCGCCTTGTCTCAACAGCGTTGTCACGATGGCCTGGCTGTTGCGCTCTTGAAGCTCGTCAATCAACGCATTACGGATTGGCAGTGGCTGACCACCGAACCCGACGACTCGCGACACGCCGCGGGTTGAGCGCAGCGGGCCCCAACTGTCTTGAAGGCTCAGTTGAATAAACAGGTAGCCCGGAAACAGCGATTCACTGATCACCCGTCGCTGTCCCCGTGAAATGCGCTCACGACTGTACTTGGAGCGAAAACAGGCATAGCCCTGGCGCTGCAGATGTTCTTCGGCGCGTTCATCTTGTCTGGGTTTGCACTGGACCAGATACCAGGCTTTGGCGGCGTGTTCTGCACTCGCGTTCATTCCAATTCCTTCCCTGCGCCGATCTGCTCCAGCAGCTCGGAGGTTTTGCGCTGCATTAGCGCGCTGTCACCGCGACTTTCCACATTCAGGCACGTCACGCAGTCATTGCCCGAGAGGCGCAAGCTGAAGCGCCAGTCGGCAAAGATCAGGCTCAACCCGTCGTTCTCATTGATGTCCAGGGCATCGGCGGCGTAGCGGTTCTTGATACTCGCCAGCAGGGCGGTTCCATCCTTGACGTGACGGCGGATCTCCCCGGAAGACGGAAATGCGCCGATGCGTTCCACCAGCAGCACGGGCGCCTTCTGCTTGCGGGGGAATATCAGTTCCGACGCATAGGCGCGGACGATGAGGTACGCAAGGTTGTTTTTAAGTTCCGCGCCATACGGATGGCGACTGTCATCTGCCTTGAAACCGCTCAACGTAGTCATAGAGGCTTCGTCCATAAGGTAAAGAGGGCCATGAGGTCGTCACAGGTCGCTTTGATGCAGGTGCTCGAAGCAGAAGTTAGTGGCTTCGACATAACCCTTGGCGCTCCCGCAATCGAAGCGTCGGCCCTTGAATTTGTAAGCCAGTACGCAACCGTTCCGGGCCTGCTTCATCAGTGCGTCGGTGATCTGGATTTCACCGCCCTTGCCGGGTTCGGTGTCGGCGATCAGGTCGAAGATATCGGGGGTCAGAATGTACCGGCCGATGATTGCCAGATTGGAAGGGGCCTCTTCCGGGAGGGGTTTCTCGACCATGCTGTCGACCCGGTAAAGACCCTCGCGAATCTGCTCGCCGGCAATCACGCCGTACTTCTGGGTCTGTTCGCGGGGCACCTCCTGGATTGCCACGATCGAACAGCGGTATTGCGCATAGAGCTTGAGCATTTGCGCCAGCACCCCATCACCTTCGAGGTTCAGGCACAGGTCGTCGGCCAGCACCACGGCGAATGGTTCATCACCGATCAACGAGCGGCCGCTGAGGATGGCGTGTCCCAGGCCCTTCATCTCCACCTGACGGGTATAGGAAAAACTGCAGGTATCGATCAGTTCTCGAGTGCCGGCCAGGAACTTCTCCTTATCGGTGCCGCGAATCTGATGTTCCAACTCGAAGCTGATATCGAAATGGTCCTCCAGCGCTCGCTTGCCGCGGCCAGTGACGATGGCCATCTGTTGCAGGCCGGCATCGCGCGCTTCCTCGACGGCGTACTGGATCAGCGGTTTATTGACGATCGGCAGCATCTCTTTCGGCATCGCCTTGGTGGCGGGCAAAAAGCGGGTCCCATAACCTGCAGCGGGGAACAGACATTTACGAATCATGAAGCGTCCTTGAAGTTTGACTGATGCAGTGGGTAATGGCAGTAAGAAAATACAACCCAGGCAGTCGGGTGGCGGGCGAGTACGCGCGGTTATTCCGCTGCATGCTCTTCGCAATCTGCGGTCAACAAAGTTGTTGCCTAAGGCGCTCCGTATCTCAATTAATAACCCGACAGTGGAGTGGCGCCCTGGCAATGTATTAGCGGCACGGCGATACATGATTCACTCGCTACCGGCGGTGTAATCTAAATTGATCGGTCGCGGGAAAATCGCAACTGTTAGAAATTGTCTGAATAAACGCGCGGGCTGTTATGTTTCGTGTGCCGAAGAGCACGGTGTTATTTTTTGTCTGAAGAAAAAATTCGGTACCGTCCGCGTGCCGTGGTAATAAATACGTCCTTGATATTTCAAAGTTGATCCTGCCGTTGCCGGGCTTATAGCAGCCCGGGTTAATCCGTAGTGTAAAACTCTTCTGTTCGGCAAGTGCTATGTCACCGCCACTGTTGACAAGACGGGGAACGTTATCTTGCTTAAAAGGGTTTTGATTGTCTGTGTCGGCAATATTTGCCGCAGCCCCACCGCGGAAAGTCTGCTGCGCAGGGCACTCGTTCATTCCGATATCGAGGTCAGCTCAGCCGGCCTTGCCGCCTTGGTCGGCAAGCCGATCGAGCCGACGGCGCGCGCTGTACTTGAGGAGCATGGCCACGTGCCCGATGAGCACCAGGGCATTCAGCTCACGCCTCAAGCCGTCAGTGAGGCGGACCTGATTCTGGTGATGGAGCAGCGGCATGTCAGCGGCGTGCTGAACATTGCCCCCGAAGCGCGAGGCAAGGTGCTGATGCTGGGTAAATGGCAAGACGACCGCGAAATATGCGACCCCTACCGTCAAGGAAAACCTGCTTTTGTGCACGCTTATGCGTTGATCGAAGAAGCCGTACACGCATGGGCACAGCGTCTAGCACGCTGATGACCACTACTTATTGAATCGAAATAAAGGCAAAGAATCGACTTATGCAGCAAGCGCCAGTAGTCAACGTGCGGGAAGACGACAATGACGAGATTGATCTTCTCGGTATGTTTGGGACACTCATCGACCATAAATGGCTGATTGCCGCGATTACCGGCGCCTTCATGGTGATGGGGGCCGCGTATGCGGTGCTGGCGACGCCAGTGTTTCAGGCGAACGCGTTGCTGCAGGTTGAAGCGAAAAAGAACGACTTGTTGGGCTTCTCGGATATCGGCAGCATGCTGGGCAAGGAGTCTCCTTCGGCCACCGAGATCGAGTTGATCCAGTCCCGTTCGGTGATCGGTAAAACCGTCGACACGTTGAAACTTGATAGTGTCATACAGCCGATGTACTTCCCTGTCATTGGTGAGTTTCTTGCTCGCCGATTCAAGAATAACAACCCCGGTGAAATAGCCGATGCCTGGTTAGGGCTGAGCAGTTTCGCCTGGGGAGGGGAGTCGCTGAAGCTATTCAAACTGGACCTTCCCGATTCGCAACTGGGCAAGAAGTTGACCCTGACGGTGGGTGAACAGGGTCATTACACCCTGGTGGATGAAGATGACAAACTGTTGGCGGCCAGCCAGGCGGGACAACTGTTCGAGCAAAATGGCGTCACGTTTGAAATAGAGGAGCTGCGCGCCAATCCTGGAACTCGCTTCAGAATCATCCGTCACTCCCGCCTGACCAGTATCCTCGACTATCAAGAGGCACTGGATGTCTCCGAGCGTGGAAAAGAGTCGGGCATGATTGGTCTGGCGTTGGAAAGTACCGATCCGGATCAGGCGATCAAGATACTTAATGAAATTTCCGAGATTTATGTCCGGCAAAACGTAGAGCGTACTTCGGCAGAGGCAGCGCAGAGTCTGGCATTTCTTAAAGAGCAACTTCCGGTGGTCAAAAAGGACCTGGAAAAAGCCGGAAATGCCTTGAATGAATACCAGACTCGCCGCAAGTCCGTGGATATCACACTCGAAACCAAGGCCATTCTCGATCAGATTGTCGGCCTGGATACCAGCATCTCCGAGTTGAAGTTGCAGCAAGCCGAAATGGACCGGAAATTCACCCGCCAACATCCTGCTTATCGCGCATTGTTGACCCAGATCGGCGAGTTGAGCAGCAAGCAGAAAAGCCTGGCGACAAAGGTGGAAGGCCTTCCCTCCACCCAGCAGGAACTGCTGAGTCTTACCCGGGATGTAGAGGTCGGTACGGCCATTTATACCCAACTGCTGAACAAGTCTCAGGAACTGGATGTGCTGCGGGCGGGGACTGTCGGTAACGTGCGCGTGATCGATATCGCGGACGTCAATTTCCTCAAGCCGGTCAAACCCAAAAAAGCCTTGATTGTATTGGTCGCGACGATTCTCGGCGGATTCCTGGCGGTGGCCCTGGTGCTGGTACGCAAGGCACTGAACCGTGGACTCGAAAGCCCGGAAGCCATCGAACAACTGGGTTTGCCGGTGTACGCGTCGATTCCCTACAGCATCCTGCAGAAGGCCGAAGAGGAGAAAGTCTCCCGCGGACGAGGACGTCCTGGAGTCGGTTCATCATTGCTGGCCATCAGTCACCCCACCGATCTGGCGGTCGAGGCGCTGCGCAGTCTGCGTACCAGCCTGCACTTCGCCATGCACGAGGCGGACAATAACCGGTTGATGATTTCCGGCCCCAGCCCCCAGGTAGGCAAAACGTTCGTATCGGTCAACCTGGCGGTGGTGATTGCGCAAACCGGGTTGCGGGTACTGCTGATCGATGTCGACATGCGCAAGGGCTATCTGCACAAAGTGTTGGGCGTAGCTTCGGACAACGGGCTCTCCGATATCCTGGCCCGACGCTGCGATATGGCTACCGCGATCCATAAGACTGAAATCGAAAACTTTGATTTTGTCAGTCGTGGCCAGATCCCGCCCAATCCTTCCGAGTTGCTGATGCACGCCAATTTCAGCGCGCTATTGGAGCAGGCGAGTGAGCTTTACGATCTGGTGATTCTCGATACGCCACCGCTACTGGCCGTGACGGATGCTGCAATCGTCGGGCGCCTGTCCGGGACCAATCTGATTGTCGCGCGCTATGGCCTGAACCCGGCGAAGGAAATCGAGTTGACGGTCCGCAGATTCTCCCAGAACGGTATTGCCATTAAAGGTGCGATTTTTAATGGGGTGGAGAAAAAGACCTCCACTAAATATGGCTACAGTGATTATGGTTATTATCACTATGCCTATGCGTCCGACAAAAGTTGATGGGCAGTGACCTGTCGGTGGCGTAAATTCAGGTCTTGATAGCGCTACTGTTGTTCTTGAAGTTTAGATTTCCACCGTTGTTGCAGCGCCTGATCAATCGCCCACCGGCATGATCAAACCAACAGTTCATAGACGCACCACGTCCTGAGGAATATGACGAAAAATCCTGGGGCGGTAGCGTGATTGCGAATGACATAGGTCAATGAATAAAACCACAGCGTTCAAGGCTATATCGCTTCTCTGGATAGGATCCCTGGCGGGTGCCGGGTTTGCCTTTCTGACTCAGGTGTTGCTAGCCAGGAAGTTGGGCAGCAATCATTTCGGTGCTTTTTCATCGGCCCTCACGACCCTCACTCTACTGGCACCCCTGGCGGGTTTCGGGATATCCCAATATTGGCTCAAGGCTTTCGGACAGGAGGGCTGGGCGGCAAAGCGCTGGTTGAAACCTTCATTCCAGTTTATCGCCTTGAGTACCCTGTTTCTTATTTGCGCGATTGTGGCATGGGCGCTGTATTCCAGCCATGACCGGTTAACGCAACACCTGTTGTTGATTCTCTCTCTGACCCTACTGGGACAGCTGTCAGTAGAACTGGTGAGCAGCAAGCTTCAACTTGAAGAACAGTATGTGCACTTGGCACTTTGGCAGTTTTTGCCGCATTTTCTTCGTTGTTCGATGGTCTTCATCACGGTGTTCATGAGCGCCACGCCTATTGCCGCGGAGTACTACGCGGCCATGTATTCGGTCATTGCAGTGGTGTTTTTTTCACTGGCCATTCCCCAGTTGCTGCGCATGGCAAATGGGAAATTGACCCTGAAGGGGCACGAACTGACCGCCGAATTCACGGCCCCGTCCGTGAGGCCAAGCCTGTTAAGTGTTGCCGCTGCCAGTTGGCCATTTGGTGTGGCGGCGTTCTCGCACCTGATTTATTTCCAAAGCAACATCATCGTGCTGAAACACCTCTCAAGTAATAGCGCGGCCGGTATATACAGCGTTGCTTTTACCATCATGACGGCGGTGTATTTGTTGCCGAGTGTGATGTATCAGCGGTTCCTGCTGCCCAAGATGCACCGCTGGGCCAACCATGATCCAGACATGTTTTATCAGGTATACCGAAAGGGTAACTGGCTGATGTTGCTGCTCGGCACTCTGGCCATGCTGGTGATTCTGGTCTGTGCGGACTGGGCAGTCCCTCTGCTGTTTGGTGAGGCCTACCGAGAGGCGTCCTCGGTATTGAAGATTCTTTCCCTGTCGGCACCGATTATTTTTCTGGCCTTCAGTGCGGGCGCCACATTGGTGACTCAGGAACACATGAAGGTGAAAGTTAAATACATGGCGCTGGTGGCAATAATCAATGTGTTTCTTAACCTTGTATTAATTCCCCTGTATGACCTGCGTGGCGCCGCCGTAGCGACCGTTGTCAGTAATGTATTGCTGTTGTCGCTGTATTTTTATGGTGCCCAACGGCTGGTTTTCAAGAACACGTTTCGATAGCAGGTACAGCGCCCATGCTTAAATTATTTATCACTGCCGACAACCGGGAGATGAACGCTCATGATTGATACCGTGAAAATCTATGCGCGGACAGTGCTGGCTGGATTTGGCTTTTTGTATGACCTGAGTCGGTATGCCCGGTATTCGGGATGGCGATCTTCACTCAGTTCGGTCGACGAACGAAACTATTACATGGTCAAGGTGTACCACACCCTTGAAAAGAGCCTGAGCTTTACCAACAGGAAACCGGGGTCTGGATGGGCGGGCGCCAATGCGCTTATCAAGGCGTTGGAGCAGTCATTTATGCTCAATGGCACGGGCTACCATGACCGGGTGGCGATCACGGTATTAAAGAAGTTCGCTGAAGCCGAAAAAGCGCATCAGCCAGAAAAAACCGCCGAGCTTATAAAGCGCCTGGTTAACGTCGAGAGTCTGAGCAAGCAAGCCATCCCATTCTATGACAACAGCGGGGCGATCAATCACGCCAAAACGGAGTTTGATAAAGGTCGATTGATGACCCCGGAGAGCTTCTTCCTGTCCCGCTACTCGCTTCGAGAGTTCTCCGACGCGGACATCAGTGCGCAAGCATTAAGCAGAGCGCTAGAGATGGCCATGAAGTCACCTTCTGCCTGTAACAGGCAGTCGTGGCATGTGTATCATCTGGATGGCGAACTGGCGCAGCACGCCCTTGCTTTTCAAGATGGCAACCGCGGCTTCGGGCACAAAATAAATAACTTGCTGATTATAACTGCAGATTTGCGTGCCTTCGTTTCCCCTCGAGAACGTTACCAGCACTGGATTGATGGCGGGATGTTTTCCATGTCGTTGATCCTGGCCTTGCATTCAATAGGCATTGCGTCGTGCTGTTTGAACTGGAGCCAGTCGGGCAGGGCGGATATGAACTTCCGCAAGGTGATCAAGATAAGCCCTCAGCACACGGTGATGATGATGTTGGCGATAGGCTATCCGAACGAGCAGAACACCGTATGTGCCTCTCCGCGTCGCCCCCTCGATGAAGTGTATACCCGGCTCTCCAGTCAGTAAGTACTCGCCCCCGATCGCAAAGGACTCGGCACCTTGAAAATTGCATTGATCACGATACACCACGCCAATAGTTATGGTGGAACCCTACAAGCGCTCGCCAGTCAGAAAGTGCTGTCGAAGTATGGCGACGTCAAGATTATTGATTACAAAAGCAAAGCGCTGGAAAACACCTTGAAGCTGATTCGGGTGGACAGCAGTCCGCGCAGTATTTTCAGGGCGGGTAAGGACTTTTTTCGAATCATTCCCCGCAGGCGGTTGATCGCGAAGTTTAGGGCGTTCATGCGGGTCAACTATAACTTGACCCCGGCGTGCCCGGATTTACAGGCGCTTCAAACCCTGTCAAGTGACTTTGATTGCGTGGTCTGTGGCAGCGACCAGATATGGAATCCGGCTATTACGGGGTATCTGGATCTGAACTATATGCTGGCGTTTTCCCGAGCGAAAAAAAAGATCTCGTTTTCTTCGAGCGCAGGCTCATATTGCTATTCGGAAGAGGAGGTGGCCAAGGTCAGAAAGGCACTGTCGACATTTGACAGTATCTCCGTCCGGGAAGAGGACACTGCGCGAAAGCTGCGCAGCATGCTCGGCAACCAAAAAATTGACCACACCCTGGACCCGACGCTGATGCTGAACAAGCAAGAGTGGATGCAGAGCCTGCAGCTTGCCGGTAAAACACCAGGGAATAGCGATAAATACATTCTTGTTTATACCCTGAAAAAAGACGCGCTGGTGAGGGCGGCGATAAACAGGATAAGGACTGTATTGGGGATGCGGGTTGTGGCAATCGATCAGGATCCTTTTCTGGGCTACAAGAGTGACCGGCACATCATGGATGCCAGTCCTGCTGATTATATTTCGCTGTTTGCCAATGCGTCCTTTGTCATCACCAATTCGTTTCATGGCACCGCATTCGCGGTGAACTTCGGTATTCCCTTTGTGACGGCGCTGCCCGAGAGCGGGCTGAATAGAATCAAAGGTCTTTTAGATAAAGTTGATTTGGCCGATCGCTTGGTGAGCCGTGTGAGTGAAGTCGACTCGGTCGTCGGTAAATCAATCGACTTTACCAGCAGTCATGAAAAGCTGGAGGCACTCAGGTGGGTGACCTGGCGTTATCTCGATGGAGCGCTTTCAACCAACACAGCAAAAAAGCCAATTGAAATGTCATGATGAGCTACGGTACCGCTAGCGTGAAGTCCTCGAGTATCAATCCGCGTTATGTGCTGGCTGTCATCATCGGCTTCACCGTGGTGTTTAACAATATTGAGTGGTCGTTGGGCGGTAACAACCTGACCCTGGAAAGGTTGCTGGCTGCCCCTATTTTTTTCATCGTTGTATTGTTGTTGGTCAGTTCGAATATTCCCCTGCGCCTGCCCAAGACGGGCATGATCCTGACGGTATGGATGGTGCTGGCTTTTTACGCATCCGCTACCGGCCCGGTTGAAGCCTGGTCCCTGAAAATGTACGCAGGCTTGCTCCTGGCTGCGTCGTTTTATTATGCAGTGATCTGGTTAAAGGCCAATCCCTTTACGATTTTCAAATCCAGAACCTATCTGTTTTTGGCATGGTTTTCGGGCCCGTTTCTATCGTTGATTTATGTGCTTTCGCTGTTGAAGTTTCCTCTTCCTGACGTGGCCATTCACTGGCTGCAAGAGGGGAGCGGAGGGACGCGCATCCGTGGTGGAATTTATGAGGCCAATCTGTTTGGGGTGTTTGTATCGCTTATGATCCTGACAGTACTGGCGTTGGGTTATCGCCGAAAATTATGGTGGTGGATCCTGGTGATCGGTTTGCACACCTCCCTGCTTTTTTCGTTCTCAAGGGCGCCGTGGGTTTCCTACATTATTTCGGTCTGGCTTTATCACGGGTTGAGCTACCCGAGGAAGTACAAGAACAGGGACCTGGTGAAGTACGTGCTGGGGGCAACCGTGTTGGTAGCGCTGATAGCGTTCCTGTCTTATTTCATCGCCTCTTCGTTTGGCGATTATGAACTGATCGGCAGAACCCACTCGGTCAAGACGCGTTTTATCATGTGGGCATTGGCGGCGAATTCCATCCTGGAAAACCCGATGTTCGGAAATGGCATCTACAGTTTTAGTGAAATATATTCGTTTGCACCGGAGTTGGTGGGTTCGGAGAATCATCGCAGTGCATGGATCTCCAATTTACCCTTGGCGATACTTAACGACACTGGAATTGTCGGTTTCATCGTCTTCTTCTCATTCATCATTCTGGTGATCAAACGCAGTTTGACCGCCGTCAGGAAAATGGCGATTGATCAACGTGTCGACCGCTATCAAGTAAGAGTCGGGGCCGCCCTGGTTGCATTCTTTCTGGCCATGGGCTTCTCAAGTCAAACCATTCCCGCGCATTCGATCGCCATTTTTTGGGTGTGCATGGCCCTGACCGAGCGCTTTACAACGCTCAGTCGCTCCCTCATCAAAAGAACATAAGCATGCCCTCGAAGAAGATGGTTTTCATCCACTTGTTCAACGACAGAAGTGGAAGTCCCAAGGTGTTATCTCAAGTGATCAAGGCGGCGGCGAATAACCATTTAGCCACCGAGGTGATTACCAGTTCCCATGGCGATGGTTTCTTGTCAGGCGTGGCCGATGTGCAGAGCAGGCTTTTTTATAAAAGGTCAGAGAATAAGTTGCTGACCTTGGGCTACTACCTGATCTCTCAGGGGCTGTTGTTTGTTCAGTGCTTGAAATACAAGAGGCAGAACGTGGTGTTTTATGTCAACACCATGATGCCCTTTGGTGCCGCGCTGGCGGGAAAGCTGCTGAAGATACCGGTTTATTATCATGTGCATGAAACCTCGATAAAACCTGATGTTCTGAAGAGGTTTCTCCGGTTCATCATTGAAAAGACCAGCACAAAGGTCGTATTCGTCTCGAACTATCTGATGCACGTGGAGCGTTTTTCCAAACTTCCCCAGGTGGTGATTCATAATGCCCTGGATGCCACGGCTGAACACACGTATCGCGTCAAGGAAGAGGCGGGTTTCAGCTCTTTGATGATCTGTTCCTTGAAGGCCTATAAGGGCGTCCTGGAGTTCCTGGCACTCGCCCGGCGTAGCCTGGATGACAAGCACCTGAATTTCACCCTGGTACTCAATGCCAGCCGAAGTGAAGTTGATAGTTTTTTTTCCAGTATCGACGTGCCAGGCAATGTGGCGATTTATCCGCGCCAAACGGATATGTCGGGCTTTTATTCACGCTCCGATGTGCTGCTAAATCTTTCCCGACCTGATGGCTGGATAGAAACATTCGGTTTGACCATCCTCGAGGGCATGTCCCATGGCTTACCCGTGATAGTTCCTCCTGTGGGAGGACCCGCCGAGTTAGTCCGCAGTGATGTCGAAGGCTATTTAATCTCTTCATACGATATCGAGGCGCTTTACCGCGCGATATGCAGGATTTCGTTGGACCCCAAAAAATACAAGATGCTGTCTGATAATGCGTTGTCCCGTACTCGGGACTTTAGTCTGGACGTGTTCGAAAGCAAGTTTTCAACCTTATTCAACGAGATGCAGCATGACACCTAAAAAACTTTATATTCTAGGCATACGAGGTGTTCCGGCTCAGCATGGTGGTTTCGAAACGTTCGCGGAGAAACTATCTCTTTATTTAACGGCGTACGGCTGGCAGGTGCACGTCTATTGCCAGGAGGAGGGCAGTGGAGGCATTACTGAGAGTACCTGGAACGGAGTCAACAGGATTCATATCCCTGTGACTCAGGAGGGTTCGCTGGGCACGGTTATTTTTGACTGGAAAGCCACGCGTCATGCGACGTCGCAAAAGGGTTTGTTTCTGACCTTGGGTTACAACACCGCCGTCTTCAGTGTGCTGCAAAGGCTTAAAGGGCAGACCAACGTCATCAATATGGATGGCATTGAGTGGCGGCGTGACAAGTGGGGAACCATTGCCAAGGCCTGGTTCTGGCTCAATGAGCGCGCCGGCTGCTGGATGGGTAATCATCTGGTCGCCGATCACCCCAAGATTAAACAGCATCTTGCAACGCGGGTTTCCGAAGCCAGGATCACCATGATTCCCTATGGGGGCGACAGGGTCCTGAGTGCTGACGCGAGTTTATTGGCAACGTATGGGATCGAACCCGGCAAGTTTTCGGTAATCATTGCCCGACCAGAACCCGAAAACTCGTTCCTCGAGATGGTTCGCGCCTTCAGCGCCACGCCACGCAATCACCGACTGGTCGTTCTAGGCAACTTTCAACCGACTAATAATCCCTACCATAAACAGGTCATGGACGCGGCCAGCACAGAGGTCATCTTTCCCGGAGCGATCTATGAGACTGCGGTCGTGCAGTCACTGCGTTTTTATTGTCGGTTTTACCTGCACGGGCATCGTGTCGGTGGGACTAACCCATCGTTGGTCGAGGCGCTTGGCGCGGGGTGTGCGGTCATTGCCCATGACAACCCATTCAATCGTTGGGTGACGGAACGCGGCGCCGCGTACTTCAAGGATGAAGCTTCTTGCGCTGCCTTGTTTGAGCAACTGCTTACGGACGATTCAACGCTTGCGCAGATGGAAGCGGCCAGTCTTACGCGCTTTCATGAGCGGTTCACGTGGAATCAAATCTTGCTTCAGTATGAAAAATTATTGACTGACTGGTATCCCGTCAGTCGGTAGAGAGACGCTTATGACTATCCGTATTCTTCTGACGGGTGGAGCCGGTTTTATTGGCTCTGCCGTCGTCCGGCACCTGATCGAAAATACTCGATGCGAAGTGGCCAACCTCGATAAGTTAACGTATGCCGGCAATCTGGAGTCCTTGGCCAGTGTCGCCGAGTCGCCGCGATATCACTTCTTTAACGTCGATGTATGTGACGCTCAGGCGCTGGATCACGTATTCAGCGCATTTCAACCGGACGCAGTGATGCACCTCGCCGCAGAGTCGCACGTCGATCGTTCTATCGACGGTCCTGCCGACTTCATCCAGACCAACATTGTCGGGACCTATACCTTGCTCGAAGCGACCCGTCGTTACTGGAACGGGCTGTCGGGGGAAGTAAAACAGGCGTTTCGCTTCCACCATATTTCCACGGATGAGGTCTACGGCGACCTGGAAGGCACCGATAGCCTGTTCAGTGAAACCACGCCTTATGCGCCCAGTTCACCCTATTCGGCGTCCAAGGCCAGTTCGGATCATCTGGTTCGGGCCTGGCAGCGAACTTATGGTTTGCCGGTGCTGATCACCAACTGCTCGAATAATTACGGCCCTTATCACTTCCCCGAGAAGTTGATTCCCCATGTGATTCTGAATGCCATCCACGGCAGGCCTCTGCCGGTCTATGGCGACGGTTTGCAAATCCGCGACTGGTTGTTTGTAGAAGATCATGCGCGCGCGCTGTGCGAGGTGCTGTGCAGGGGCAAGGTCGGCGAAACGTACAACATCGGTGGCCACAATGAGAAAACCAATATCGAGGTTGTGGAAGCCCTGTGCGATCTGCTTGAAGAGTTGGCACCCGACAAGCCAGCCGGCGTCGAGCGATATCGCGAGCTGATTACCTTCGTCAAGGACCGGCCAGGTCACGATCTTCGTTATGCCATCGATGCCGGCAAGATCGAGCGGGAACTGGGTTGGCGGCCACAGGAAACCTTTGAAAGCGGCATTCGCAAAACGGTTCAGTGGTATTTGCACAATCAAGAATGGTGGCAACGAGTACTCAACGGTCAGTACCGGCTGGGACGTCTTGGCCAAACCTCCTGAAACAGACAAACACGGCCTTTATTCTCGATCAACGTAGAAGGGAATCCCCCTATGAAAGGAATTATCCTCGCGGGAGGCTCCGGCACCCGCTTGCATCCCATTACCCGTGGTGTGTCCAAACAACTGCTTCCGATCTACGACAAACCGATGATTTATTATCCGTTGTCGGTATTAATGCTCGCGGGCATTCGCGAGATATTGATTATCTCCACGCCGCACGACTTGCCCAACTTCCAGAGCTTGTTGGGTGACGGATCCTCTTTCGGGATTGAACTCAGCTATGCCGAGCAGGCTTCCCCCGATGGCTTGGCACAAGCCTTTCTAATCGGCGAGCGCTTTATCGGCAACAGCAATGTGGCACTGATTCTCGGCGATAACATTTTCTACGGTGATGGTTTCAGCGCCGCATTGCGCGAAGCGTCACAACGACAAACCGGCGCTACTGTGTTCGGTTATCGAGTCAGCGATCCGCAGCGTTTTGGTGTTGTCGAGTTCGACGGCGAGGGTAAGGCGGTTTCGATCGAGGAGAAGCCTACACGTCCGAAGTCCAACTATGCGGTCACGGGTTTGTATTTCTACGATAACGACGTGGTGAGCATCGCCAAACAGGTCAAACCTTCGATTCGTGGCGAGCTTGAAATCACCGACGTGAACAACGCTTATCTGCAACGCGGGGATCTGCACGTCAGCGTGTTGGGGCGTGGTTTTGCCTGGCTGGACACCGGGACTCATGACTCGTTGATGGAGGCCGGGCATTTCGTCCAGACCATTGAAGCGCGCCAGGGATTGAAAGTGGCCTGTCTTGAGGAAGTGGCCTATCACCAGGGTTGGTTGTCAGCCGAGCAACTGGATAGACAAGCTACCGCGTTATGCAAAACCGGTTACGGCCACTATCTGGCTCAGGTGCTGGCCACGGAGCCTGCGAAATGAATGTCATCAAAACCCGGTTGCCTGGCGTACTGATTATCGAGCCCAAGGTGTTCGGCGATGCCCGTGGGTTCTTTCTCGAGAGTTATCACCAGCAGCGTTATCGCGATATCGGCATCGAATTGCCTTTCGTGCAGGACAATCACTCGCGCTCCCAGTATGGCGTACTGCGTGGTTTGCATTTCCAACGGACTCGCCCCCAAGGCAAGTTGGTGCGGGTAACCCGTGGTGCCGTTTACGACGTGGTGGTGGACGTCAATCCGGGGTCTGCCACGTGCGGTGAACACGTGGGAATCGAACTGACCGCCGATGATAATCTCCAGTTGTGGGTCCCGCCGGGTTACGCCCACGGTTTCTGTGTGCTCACTGATACGGCTGATTTTCAATACAAATGCACCGATCTGTATTACCCGGAGGATGAAGGAGGCCTGCTCTGGAATGATCCGGATCTGGACATTGCCTGGCCCCTGAAATCGCCTCAACTTTCGGAAAAAGACCAGCGCCATCCTCGATTGCGTGCACTGTTGAGTGGGGAATGACCATGCTGGTTCTAGTGACCGGAGCGCAAGGGCAAGTCGGGCGGGAGTTGCTGCAGAGAGCGCCGCCCGGGTTCAGCGTCATTGGCTATGGCTCGGGCGATCTGGATATCAGTGACCGGGCCCAGGTCCGGGAGATCCTGGCCCGGATCAAGCCGCAGCTATTGATCAACGCAGCGGCCTATACCGCAGTGGACAAGGCTGAGAGTGAGGTCGAGAGGGCTTACGGGGTGAACCGGGACGGCGTTGCGCACCTGGCGCTGGCGGCCGAGGAGCTGGGTATTCCACTGCTGCATATTTCCACCGACTATGTGTTCAGTGGCGACAGCGACAGCGCCTACCAACCTGGCGATGTCACCGCGCCTTCTGGCGTGTATGGGTTGAGCAAGCTGGCCGGCGAGCAGCAACTGCAGCAACACTGTTCGCGCCATGTAATTTTGCGAACCAGTTGGGTGTTCGGCGCACATGGCAACAACTTCGTCAAAACCATGCTGCGCCTCGGGCGCGATCGGGATGAACTGGCTGTGGTGGCGGATCAGCGCGGCTGCCCGACTTCTGCCGGCAGTATTGCCGATACCCTGTGGGCTCTCGCGTCGATTTTTCAGCGTGACGGGGCGCTCAAGTGGGGCCTGTATCACTACAGTGGCGCTCCTGCCTGCACCTGGTACGACTTCGCGGATGAGATTTTCAGCCAGGCCCTGACGCAGGGTTTACTGGAAAAGCGCCCGAGCCTGAAGGCGATCACCACCACCGAATATCCGACTCCGGCCAAGCGTCCCGCCTGGTCCGTACTGGATTGCCAGGCCCTTGAGCACGCTCATGGATTGGCACCACAAAGCTGGACGCGGGAGTTGCAACAGGTGCTGCAGCAACTGCGAGAAACAGCCCCTCACGGCTGAATCTTCGTGTGACTGTTATTCGGGCGGACATTCAGTGTGTGGTTATTAACGGTCTGCATTTAACAGTGAATGTTATAAGTAGACGTTATTTTGCGTGGAACTTTCCGTGGCGGTAAAACCCACAAGGTTAATGAGCTGGGAAAATGCTGACGAATAATAACAACGGGCATGAGGGTAAATAACGCCTGCTCGAAGGTCTGCGTTGAACGTGCTTCGTAAAACGCTGAATGTCGCCAATAATACCTGCTCTGTGCAGGCGCTTGGCGCAGGGGCAGGGAATTGTCGGTCTGTGGCGTGCAACACGTATAAATGACATGCTCCACAGGAGGCAACGTGCAGGAGTCGGGTGTTTAACCGACAGGTGTCAGTTCATACATCTGCTGTTCCATTCCTGGCCCTTAGTATCAAGTCTTATAAAGAGTTGATGTCGAGAAGGAGTTTGATATGAAGAAACTATTTACTGCCGGTTTGCTGGCTGTCATGAGCACTGCGGCGCTGGCGGAAGGCCCCGAGGCCTTGATTGCCCCGGTGGTGGTTGTCTCGGCGGTGGTTGCCCCTGCGGCAGCGGTGGAAGAGCCTCTGACCTTGAGTACCCCATTGATCGGTGGCGTCACCGTCGGGGGAGGAGTGCTGGTCGGTACTGCCGTTGCCGCCGCCGCAGTGGCCGCTGCAAACTCCGGTGGTAGTGCCAATGGTGGAGCAACTGGAACGACGGGCACAACCGGTACTACCGGAACGACTGGCACCCATTGATCCCCTCCGAAGTGTGTTGCTCAAGATCACTCAGAACGTTCTGAGTGATCGTGTTTTAGACGTGCCCTCGACTAGCGTAGTGCCAATATGATCCGTAGGTTTTCTGTTGTAATGCTGGCAAGTATTAGCTTGCACGGTTGTATGTTTTCCCCTGGCCAACATATGGATACGAGTCAACGGGTTCGTGACGGCTCCGGGGAGAGTAGCCGGGTGGAACTTATTCCCATCACACCTAAATTGATTGCCATGGAGGCCGCCACACACGTTGGCGAGTCAGTCCCTTCGGCGTTGTTGTCCTATACGCCGGGTGGTTATCGCGTGGGCGCCAATGACTTATTGTTTATCACGGTCTGGGATCACCCGGAGTTGACGGCACCGTCGGGGCCGCAACAGCAAATTGATGCCAACGGCCGCCTGGTTCGTCCGGACGGCACGCTGTTTTATCCCTACATCGGTAATGTCCCGGCCGCCGGTAAAACCATCGAAGCGTTGCGCGCCTTTATCGCCGAACGCCTGTCGCAGTTTGTCGAAAGCCCCCAGGTTGATGTCAGCGTATTGCGCTTCGCCAGCCAGACGGTGGTGATTTCCGGTGCCGTGGCAAGAGCCGGCCAACAGTCGATCACCACCAATCCACTCAGCCTGGTGGAAGCTATCGGTGTGGCCGGGGTGGACCCGCTGAATGCTGACCTGTCGGGTTTGACGCTGACCCGCGACGGGCGTGAGTACCGGCTTGATCTGGACACCCTCAATCGCCAGGACTCGCAGCTGCACAAGGTCTATCTCAAGGGGGGTGACCAGTTGTACCTGCCCTACAACGACCTCAAGCGGATCTATGTCATGGGCGAGGTCAACCAGCCCCGGGCACTGAGTTTCAAGAGCAAATCGATGAGCCTCACCGATGCCCTGGGCACTGTGGGGGGCTTGAACCAGACCACCTCCAATGGCAATGCGGTGTATGTCATTCGTGGCGCGGACAATCTCGAAACCGAGCCAGCCAAGGTCTTCCAGCTCAATGCTGAATCACCTTCTGCCCTGGTGCTGGCCACCCGTTTCGACTTGCAGCCGCAAGATATCGTCTATGTCGGTCCTGCCGGCGTGACGCGCTGGAACCGTCTGATCAGCCAGCTTCTGCCTACGGCCAGTGTCCTCGGGACCGGCGCCAGCTCTGTCAACAACCTCAGCGAAGCTAACAGCAGATAAGGCTCAATCCAGCAGTGAACATTTTGCCTATCGGCGCCTATCTGACGATGGCGCTACTGTTGTGCGGGTGCAATTCCTTGATGCAGGCTTCCTGGGACACCCTTGAAGCGTCTGCCACGGGGCCCGCCTCCATCGAGTTGACCCGCACCCAGGTCGATACCGTGCCTTATCCGCAGATCCTGGTCACCACCTCCACCAGCGAGGGGGTGATGGCCATGGCTCGTCAGCGTGGCGATCTGGAGTTCTGGGTCGCTTCCGGCAAACAAGTACTGATGCTGCGTGATGGTCTGGTGGTACGCACTGTCGGGCTGGGCGTTTCTCTGGATGGCACTCGCTTCAGTGGCGAATCACCCTTCAAGCGCGGCCTTCAGCATGTGCCCGACGGCTACGCCAGCACTCGCTGGATCGATATCTACGACGGTTACCGTGTCGGCATCGCGGTCAATAGCCGCTTCAGCACCCACGACATCGAGAACATCAGAATTCTGGAAAAGGATTTTGCCTTGCTGCGGGTCGATGAGCAGGTAGATGCACCCACGCTGGACTTCCACACCACCAACCGCTACTGGGTCGACCCCCAGGACGGTTTCATCATGCGCAGCGAGCAGCATCTGACGCCGCAGTTGTCCCTGAAAATTGTGCAGTTGCGCCGTGATCGGGGTGCTGCCCGGTGAAATGTCCGAACCTTTTATTGTGTGGCCTGTTGTTGATCGGCTCGACCGTGAGTCAGGCGGCCGTCACCGTCAGCGGTGATGTCCTTAGTCCCGGTCAGTTTGAAGTCAAACCCGGTGCCCGCTTGCTGGACGTCATCAAGGCATCTCGACCCAACGCCGAAAGCTACTGGCTGGGCGCGGCGTGGCTGCACGGCTCGTTAGTGGACAAGCAGGTCCGGTTGAAAGCCGGGGTGTTGTTCGACCTGAAACTGCTGCAGCGGGTTGCCTTGCTTGATGACAGGAACACGCGAGCGACCTTGAGTGCGCGCCTGTACGAGCAGATCGAGCGGTTGCCGGTCACCGGGCGTGAGGTCGCGGTACTTGATCCGATCGCCCTGGAGGTGGGGTTCGCCCGTAACGCGCTGCTGGAGGATGGCGACCGTCTGATTTATCCCGCGCGGCCGAGCACCGTGGAAGTCTGGGGGGCAGTCGCACAGCCCTGTCATGTGCCTTACAGCGCCATGCAGGAGGCCCGCGACTATGCCCGACAGTGCGCCATCCTCAGCGATGCCGAGAGCGATTATCTGTGGCTGATCCAGCCCGACGGCCAGGTGCGGCGCGTGGGCGTGGCGGCATGGAATCATCAGGAGGGCGCCGTGCTGGCCCCTGGCAGCAGGATCCTGGTGCCAATCAAGAACGACGATCTCGATTCGCCGACCCCTGAGCTCAATCAACAATTGGCCGAGTTTCTCGCCACTCAACCCCTGGCTGAGGTGGCCCCTTGAAGTTACGTTTTGCTGCTGTATTGCTCCTGCCTTGCGGATTGGTTCATGGCGAACCGCGTTACACCCAGAATGATTTTGGTGGTGTCGGTCTGTTGCAGACACCGACCGCGCGCATGGCCCCTGCGGGGGAGTTGAGCGTCACTGCCAGTCGTACCGACCCTTACTCGCGCTACAGTTTTTCCCTGCAACCGTTCGATTGGCTGGAAAGCTCGTTTCGCTACACCGCGATCACCAACCGCAAGTACGGCACCGAGGCGTTAAGTGGCGATCAGAGCTTCAAAGACAAGGCCATTGACGTCAAGGCACGGCTTTGGGAAGAAAGCCACTGGGCACCGCAGATCGCAATCGGGGCCCGGGATATCGGTGGTACCGGGCTGTTTTCCAGTGAGTATTTCGTCGCCAACAAGCGTTATGACAACCTGGATTTCAGCCTCGGTGTTGCCTGGGGCTATCTGGGTAATCGGGGGGATTTCAGCAACCCGCTGGCGGTGCTCGGCAGCCAGTTCGATGAGCGGCCGCAGAGCGATGCAGCGGTCTCCAGAGCAGGGGGGGTGAACTCCAACGCTTATTTCAAGGGACACCCTTCGCTGTTTGGCGGGGTTGCCTATCAAACACCGTGGGAACCGTTAAGCCTGAAAGTCGAGTACGAGGGCAACGATTATCGGAACGAGCCACTGAACAACCCGATCAAGCAAGACCTGCCGATCAATATTGGCGTGGTCTACAAACTGGCCGACAGCGTCGATCTGAGTGCCGGTTGGGAGCGCGGCAATACCGCGATGTTCGGCATCACCCTGCACACCAACTTTGTCAGCCGCAAGGCGCCGGCCAAGACCTACGACCCGCCTGCCGAGCGGCTGCCGGCACCGGCACCGTCGACTCCGGTCGACCAAGTCAACTGGGCCGATGTTTCCAGCCGGCTCCAGCAAAATGCCGGCTACAAGGTCAAGCGCATCACCCAGCGCGGTTCGGAGTTGATGGTGTATGGCGAGCAGTCCCGCTACTTTTACCCGGCCAAGGCGGTGGGACGGGCCAGTCGGATTCTCGACAACAGCGCCCATCAGGATATCGACTGGTTCACCTTGGTGAACCAGCGTTATGACATGCCGATAGAGGAAACCAGCCTGCCTCGGGAAACGTTCCGCGCGGTGGTGAACAACGAGCAGCCGCTAAAGGATCTGCAGCGTTCGACCGAGATCAATCCGGCGGTTGCGCACCGGGAAACCACGCTCTACACCCAGGCCCTGGATCCGTTCAATTATGGCTTCGGTCTGGGGTACAAGCAGAACATCGGCGGCCCCGACGGCCTGCTTTATCAGTTCACTGCCGATGCCGACGCGGAGTACCGTTTCACCCGTAATACCTGGTGGAGCGGCCTGCTCAGTGCCAACCTGTTGAACAACTATGACAAGTTTACCTACGACGCGCCGAGCGGATTGCCTCGGGTGCGGACCGATCTGCGCAAATACCTGACCACCTCCGATGTGACGATGCCGACGTTCCAGCTCAACCATGCAGTGCAACTGGATCGGGATCTGTATGGCATGGTCTACGGCGGCTACCTGGAGTCCATGTTTGCCGGGGTCGGCAGCGAAGTGCTGTATCGACCCATGGGGCAGCGCTGGTCGGTGGGCGCCGATCTGAATGTCGTGCGTCAGCGTGATTTTGATCAGGGTTTCGGCCTGCGTGATTACCGGACTGTGACGGGCCATGTCACCGGCTATACCGAACTGCCCAATGACCTGAAAGCGGCGGTCAGTGTCGGGCGTTATCTGGCACGGGACTGGGGTACCACCGTCGACGTGTCGCGGGCGTTCAGTAACGGAGTGAAGTTTGGCGCCTGGGTCACCCTGACCACGGCTTCGAAAGAAGAATATGGTGAGGGCAGCTTCGACAAGGGGATCTATATTTCCATTCCGTTTGACGAATTGATGAGTACCTCGACCCAGCGCCGGGCCAATATCGTCTGGGCGCCGTTGACCCGCGATGGTGGTGCGCGCCTGGGCCGAGCTTACTCGTTGCAGACCATGACCGACGGGCGTGACAGCGACCTGTTCTACAACAACTTCGAGAAAATCACTGAATGAGGGTGCGACTCAAGCGTTTGACCGAGCTGCCATTCTGGCTACGGGGCCTGGCCTTTGCGGTGGTCACCGCGATTCTGTTGATCGCGGGCTTGCGCCCTCAGCCCATTCCGGAGCTGTTCGCCGAAGAGGATAAGCTCCATCACTGGTTCGGGTTTCTGGTCTTTGCCTGCAGTTGTCGCCTGGCCTTTCCCTTGGTGAAGTGGTTCTGGATAGCCCTGGGGTGTTTGCTCACCGGTCTGCTTATCGAGGGTGCGCAAGGTTTGATGCCACTGCGCACGGCTTCACCCTACGACATGCTGGCAAACAGTTTTGGCGTGCTGACGGGCTTGCTGATTGCGTGGCGCTGGCTGCGCTGAGCAGGTCTTGGGGCGCTTGGCGGTCTGTCGGTTTGAACTGGGCGGGTCGAGGCTGTTACCTCATACCAGCCCGATGCATTGCCAGTTAGCGACGCCGGGTGCGTCGGTGCGAATGAAGGTAATCGTGCTTCCTGGGGCAAGCACTTTATAGGGTCCCTGACTGCCCAGCGCGAGGTTGCCCCCGGATGCGAATCTCACCGGGTTGGAGCTCACCAACAGGGTCAAGGTTTCTCCCGGCATGTGGTAGCCGTTGAGCGTCTCTATCGTCAGCCCCGGGCCAAATTCGACGTTGAGGAAGGCATGGGCCTTGACCTCAAGCCTGCGTCCGGAATTGAACGACACCGTGGAGTGGACACCGCGGGTGCCGACGCCGGCCTTGGACGGCGAGTCGAGCCTGACCCCGCCATGGTTGCTGCCAACCACCAGGTTCGAGATGCTCCCTGCGACGATGGGGGAACGGATCGATGCCATGCAGTTCTTGCCGCAATCCAGGCCAGTGACGACATTGGCGAAGCGCGGCGCAATCAACTCCAGTCCGGCGGAGGAGTTTTTTTGCTGGACTGCGGTTTTGACGGTTTCAAACCAAGGCGCAATCATCACGATGTTTTCGCAGCGGTCGATCTCGATGCCGACGCTGGCACGCTGAAAGCTCGGGTTGGTGAAGGTTATGTTGTTGGGCCTGATGTCGTAGTCGGGATCGAACCTGCCGATATAGGAGCCCACGCCCACAGGTCCCAGGCCATACACACCATCGAATCGACACTCGTCGAATTCGATATGTTCGCATTGTCCCATCAACACCAGGCTCCGTGCCGTCGCCACGGGTCGTTCAACGAGCACATGAGCGACCTGGCCGAACTGCACAGGGGCCTGAGTATCCTTATAGCCCCCCACCAACCGCAAACCGTCGCCGGCAAAACCTTTGATGAACAGGCGGCGCAGCTCGAAATCCCACAAGCCACCGTCGCGCCCGGCAACCATACCCTCCAGGCAGATGCCATCCTGCAAGGGGTTATGCACGTGGTCGCCGGCCAGGGTAAACCCTTCCAGCAGCACCCCCCTGATCTTGCCCGCGGGCATGCGGATGAATTTCCGCTCTGTGGAGGGCAGGGATCTGATCACCGTGCCGCTCCAGTTTTTGGTATCCAGACGCCCGGCGATATGCCCCTTGCCGATGGCGCGAGTGCCGTCGACCAGCTCGATGTACTCGGCATTGAGCACCCCGTCCGGCAACTCGATTTCATACCCTGAGGCAAGGGCTCGATTGATCGCTGCGGTGTGGTTGAGCCGCGAGGCGCCGGAGGTCACATCGTCCCGCTCGGCTTTTGTCATGAAGTCGAACAGACTGTGACGCTCCATGAGCTTATCGCCCACGGTGCGCGATTCGGTGCCCGCCCCCGATTGCAGAAAACCCACCATGTTCGGGCCTGTATTCGGGTCGTCAGCAAGCGTCAGGCCAGCAGCCCCGCAGGCTGTGGCGGCAAGTAGTTGGCGTCGAGTGATAATAGGGCGCATGGTTCAACCTGAAAAGGAATGGGCCGAGGTGCGCGGGGCGCTCCGGACAGTCAGTGGTCTGACTGCCCGGATTGCAACCCTGTTCGCAACAGGCTGAAGAATAGATAGACCCTAGTAGATATCCTTGGAAAAGAGCGTGAAGGGGGTCTTGATCAGGATCTTGATATCGAGCCACAACGACCAGTTGTTGATGTAGTTCAGATCGATCTCTACGCGCTTCTGCATCTTGTCGAGGGTTTCGGTTTCACCGCGGCAGCCACTGATCTGAGCCAGCCCGGTAATGCCCGGTTTGATCCGATGGCGGGCCATGTAGGCGCGGATCTTGCCCGTGTAGTAGTCGTTATGGGCGATGGCATGTGGTCTGGGCCCGACCAGCGCCATATGGCCTTGCAGCACATTGAAGAACTGCGGCAGTTCATCGATGGAGGTACGTCGTATAAAACGGCCGATCGGGGTAATACGTGGGTCTTGACGACCGGCCTGCTGGACCT
Organism: Pseudomonas frederiksbergensis; assembly: GCF_001874645.1. Lineage (NCBI taxonomy): Bacteria > Pseudomonadati > Pseudomonadota > Gammaproteobacteria > Pseudomonadales > Pseudomonadaceae > Pseudomonas > Pseudomonas frederiksbergensis. The sequence continues at coordinate 696,353 of NZ_CP017886.1, read as the reverse complement.
GGTGGTCGTCGTGCAGGCGCATGGAGCGGAATTTCCAGACCTTGATGACCTTGCCATTCCAGCCGTGCCGCTCCTGTTTGAAGATGATCGGGCCCGGGGAAGAGACTTTCACCGCGACGGCAATCACCAGAAGCAGCGGGCTGAAGCCGATCAGCGCCAGGGCGGCCAGGCTTCTGTCGAGCAGGGTCTTGCTCAGCGCCGCCGTAGGGTAACTGGTCAGCGGGCTTTCATTGAGGTGGATGGCGGGCAGGCCGTCCAGCTCGCTGACGGAGTGATTGAGCAGGGTCATGCTGCCCAGGTCGGGAACCCAGACCACATCCACATTCGAGTCGAGAAGATCAATGTAAAGCGCTTCGACCTGTTTCGCTTCGCTCAAGGACAGCGCGATGTACAACCGCCGGATATCGTGAGCCCGGATCAGCTCGCGCAGCTCCTGTAACGGGCCGACGATCCTGTGAGCACTGACGTTGGTAGACAGCTCGTCGGGTTTGGAGCTGATCAGACCGACCAGCGGCGGGTATTCGGTCTTGGACAGTTTGTCCGCCAGTTTCACCGCCAGTGGGTCGGTGCCGATGATCAGGGTGTTGTATTGGCTGTGCAATTGCCGATGGTAGTGCCTGGAAAAACCATGCAGGGGCAGGTACAACAAAGCCTGCAGGCAATAACCCACCACGGCCCAGACCAGGATGACCTCCCGGGAGAACAATTCGCTGGTCTTGCTCAGAAAACCGATACTGGTCAGTCCTGTCAGCGTCAGCAGCCAGCCCAGCAGCAGACGTCCCAGGCCTGTGAGGTAACCGTGCCGCTTGTGATAGACCTGCAGCAGGGAGTAGGAAGGGACCGAACCCAGAAAAGTAAGCACCGCCAGCACACGATAATGGGCGTCGATTTCTCCGGTCTGGTGCAGCGCCAGAGCAAATAACAATGCACTGACCGACGTGATAGCAATTGCCCATTGCCCCCAGAATGTAAGTCCTTTGGTTATGCTGTTCCGATTAATACGGTTATGTACCATCGCGGTATCCCTCGGGCGTGCGCCACGTTGTGTATCAGTCGACGGTTAATAAATGGCAGCCACGCGCAACGGTTGGGCGCACGCGATTCCATCAGAAGTTATTTTTATTAGAGGGGGCGGCGGATGGATGGCTGGCCATAGGGTTTTATTTATAAACAGTGTCAGCTGATACGGTTGTCTCAGTGTTCGTATTTATACTAGTGCCTTAATCTTTGTGGGTGTCAGACGAATTATAACGGCCGCACTTCCTGGGGCCGTTGTTATAAAAGGTCGTGCTCTTCTATTGGGCATACCTCGCCAAAGCGTCTATAAAATTACCGTCATCCGACAGGCGCTTTCCGGGTGTAAGGAAACGTAAGCTGAAGCGAGACTATCGTGGGGAGACGCTGGGATGGGGACACTGTACGAGAGGCGGAAAGCAGGAGCAGTGACGTGAGCAGGGTGAGTGGACAAACGATACGGGTGTCTCTGAGGCGGGGCTGAGGTTCGCATGTATTGTTATTGTTTTTGCGAACTCACTCAGTAAGCGACTCTTATCCTTTGGGCCAGGCAATAACCGCGGTTTCTCACGGAGCGAACAAGACGTTCTCCGTTGGCGACATCCTTGAATTTTTTCTGCAGCCTGCTCAAACACATCTCAAGACCACTGTAACGTTCCGGGTCTTTATCAATACGCAGAATAAGATCGGTCTTGCTAAGTACCCGGCGGTCGCTGATGACCAATTGGGTGAGCATCAATGATTCGGTACCGGTCAGAGGAATGGTTATATCGGCTTTGACCAAGGTTCGCTCGTCCGCGTTAAACCACCAGATCTCAGGATTGCCCGGCGACTCTTTAACGCGGCTTACTGCCGAGATGAACTCGTCATCGGCCACGGGCTTCTTGAGAAACCCATCAACGCCGACATGCGAGAAGTGATGGAGTTCCGAGCGCTCCGAGTTGGGCGTTATGAGTATGATTTCGGCATCCTTTTGATTTCTGCGAATAAAACTGACATCGCTCAGTGATATGTCCGCCTGGTCGAGCAGGATATGCGTGAAGCGATTTCTTCTGATTCGCTCGCTGCTGAGTTTTCCGCTCTCGATTTCAAAAGATAAAGACAGGCGTTGTGCGAGAAGCGACTCTATTGCTTGTCGTGCCAGTTGGTCTCGGGTGAAGATTAAAAAGTTATTATTCGGCGTATTCATCATTAGGTTCCTTCCTGGAAGAGTGAAGCTGTTAAGCGCTTAAATAACCTCGGTCGGTGAGTAGTATCGCCCCTGGAAAAAGTCGAAAGGCATGCTGCGGGCCAGCGTGTGTAGCGCTTTGTGCTCGACTCGGTCAGCCACGAACTTTATTTTCCTGTCATGAATCATGCGGCTCAGGTAGTCGTAGGACCTGGTGAAAAAGTCCTGATTTTTTTCGACCATGATGTCGAAGTTGGAGTGGGTCAGGTCCACTTTTATATAATCAAACAATGCCAGGCTGATCAGCTTTTCGGCGCTGTCGTCACTTAAGTCATAACCGTCAAAAGCAATCTCGATCCCGTTGTCTTTTAGCAGGTGCGCGTGACTGATAATGGTTCTTTTTTCTTTTAAGTTCGACGACATGAGTGAGCGACTGTTGAGGCTGGGGATCAACTGTTGCGCATGCGTGTTGAGGGTCGCTTGAACATTGATCATTTCCTTGATGAGTGCTTTGTCCAACAAAGAGGATTGATTCATGGTCAAAAACAGCGTGTATGGAGTCAATGAGCGAGGAAAAGGCATGGCCGCGGTCTGTGAAACGGAATTCAACTGAATCCGTTGAAGTACTTCGCGATAGATCGTCAGTGGATAATCAGGATGCAATGGCGGATACCCCGAGGTCAGGGGGATATCCTGGGGGTTGTCTTGGCATAGATTTCACAGCCGAACAGTTCGTCGTTTCGTTTGAGGATCGATTGCCTGAAGAAAGTCAATGCAACATTTTCGTTCACGGTGTGCTGCTTGTTAGGCGCCATTATTAAGTCCCTTTAAGAGTGAAAATTTGTTTGCTTTGCAGACACGACCCCTCGAAGCAACCGATAGCCATAACCGCGAACACTGTGAATGATGTTAATGCCGAAATTTTTTTTTACTTTGTTTCGAAGCCGGCTGATGGATTTTTCCAGTACGCGTGAATCGTAGAGCTTTATATTTAAACCCATGGACTCGGCCATGCCGTCATGGTGCAAGATATTGCCTTCTGCGTGGATAAGCGCATCCAGGGCTTTCATTTCCTGGTAGGCGAGGTCTATTTTTTGTTCAGGGTCATATAAGTGCAGGCATGTTTGATCCAGGGTTAACTTGACCGTGGACTGCCATTCAGGACTGTTGAACAATGTTGAAATTAATTGGGTCTTTTCATCGTGATCGTTAGGGACGGTGATGCAGTGATCGGCGCCAGCCAGATAGCATTCAACTTTAGTGTGTGGGGAGCGATAATTGATGGTGACGACAATGGCCGGTTTTGCAGGTTCTGCACGCAGCTGTTTAATGAGTTCCAGGCAACCATTAAGTGTCGATGGGCTTTCAATCTCTATCAATATTGCATCGAGAGTCTGAGTGTCGATATCAAGTCCTGGAGGTAACGGATAGTCTAGAGTATGGAAGTGTGTGAAGTTGGGTGCGCATATCTGTTTTAGTTTCTCTGTTGAGCGCCAGGTGCGCCCAATGGCGAGAATACCCCTCTGATAATTTTCGATCGTGCTCTCGGTGTTCATCATGGAATTGCTCATGTGTGCTGGCGTTGCAATGTTAATACACAAAATACTGACATTATCTGACGTTTTATAACATTTCCCTGTCGTGTACAGGTGTGTTAGCTGATCATTCCATAGCGAGTGGTTTCAGTTAATTCAATGACATGGCCAACTGCTGGGGCTTTACTCCATTGGCTTTTGTCATATCAAATTTAGTTGGCGTGACGGATTGCTCGGATCAGGCTACAGAACGAGGCACAACTGAAAAGTTTTGCGTATGAATTGCGAAGAAGTCCGCATTTTCGAGTGGTGGAGTTGACTTATAAGGATATTCCACGATGCCCTATGGGCAATTCGGGTGCGCGCTCGGGAGGCGGTCAGTGCAACTGTCGCCTCTTTTTAGGGTGAGCGGATGACGCGGCTATATTAATTGACTTCGGTTGCAGTGTGTTTGTAACAATTTATGTCGATATGCTTAATCTGTGAACTTGTAGTTGTTTTCCCGGGGTGTCGAATAAAAATGCCAAGAATTGATATTAAAGTGCCATTAACCTCATGATTCTTATTATCGGGGGCGACCACCACAAGCACCGCCTGGGCAAAAGCGCTGTCAGCTTTACCGTCAGGGCTGACACCTTAAGCCAGCACCCTCACGGCATCAGAACAACCATTTGTCGAAATGACAAACGCCAGACGGTATTCCGGGCGTTTGCTGCCGGTCATACATAGCGAAGCAGTGGCTTTGTTCTATCCTGAAAAGTGAAGACAAACCTCAGGAGGAGGGCTTTATGGCAGCCGAAAAGAAACATGAGCAGTACGAAGATTCAGAAGAGGAAAGGCCAGAAGAAGCAACCCCGGAAGAAAATCCGCCAGATCCGACCTGGAAGCATCCGGACGACGGCAAAAGCCTTTCAGATCTGGACCAGGAGTGGCCTCTGAAACCCTGAGCCATCTGCCTTACGCACAATGCCCGTGGCCAGTCCCGGGCATTGTGCTGTCAACGTTGTGCTACTCCAATGCCGTCGTGGTCGCTGTGGGGTGCGTGCGTGCCAGCACGTTATAGGAAACCCGTGGAATGCCCGGAAGGCGGCTGTCGAGCAACTTGCTCAAAGACTCACCCTGAATCAGGTAGGCGTCGCCAAAGTCGTGGCCGAGCATCGTTGGATGGGCGACGATCTCCAGCAGTCCGTCTGCCGGTGGCGCGGCGTTGCGCAAATCCACCGGGGTACAGACGTAGTCCGCCGTGGCACCGGCGAGGCGGTGTAAGCGCCGGTTGAGCAGGCTCTTGAACACGCGTTTGGGCAGGCTGAGGTTTTGCCCCAGATTGCGCGCCAAGCGAACGGGGACACCTTGGCGGGCAGCAAAACGCGCGACGATCTCACCGATTGGCCAGATATTGTGAACATGCTGGTGGGAATCGAGATGGCTGGGCCGCAGGCCGTTGTCCAGGCAGTGCTGCCATTGCGCTTCGAGCTCTTTCAGTACCGCATCGCGTTGCTGACGGCCGAGCCACAGGCGGTGGCGGGGCAGGTTCAGGTCGAACTCGCCGGCCGTGTCGCAAAAGGTTGGCTGCTCGAGAATCGCCCGGCTCAGGGGCCGACCGTAAGTGAGGTTGAAGTGTAGCCCCACGCGGCCCTTGAGTAGCGGCTCTTGCGCCAGCGCACAGGCGGCTTCGAAGGCCGGCATGTTGGCCATGGCGGTTGCCGAACTGATCACCCCGGATTGAAAGGCCCGCAGGATGACCGTGTTTTCGTTCAGGCTGAGACCGAAATCGTCAGCGTTGATGATGACTTGGCGAGGCATTTTCGCCCTCCATGGGGTGCGCAGTGGGCGAGATTTTTTTATCGGCGCTGGTCACGACGAGCGTGCGGGTTGCGGCCGTTGCCGCATGTTTGGCTCGCCACTGATGCAGGCGCGGTTTGACGTGGTGCCAGAGCCGCAAGCCAAGGCCCAGCAAAAGTCCGCTGGGGCGCCAGGAGTAGAAGCTCCAGCGCCAGTGTTCGAGCTGCCCGGTCATGCGTTCATGCAGTTGATGGCTCGAGTTGTCCAGGCTTACCCGCGACGCATCGATCCACTTCCAGCCCTCATCCAGGCCCCAGCGAATCCACTCCTCAAGCAGCACCCGGCCACTGCCCATATCGGCGTATTGCGGCAAGAACGCCAGGTTGTAGTCGTAGAGCCGGCCCTGTTCCAAAAGACCGAGGCGATAGCTGATGCAACGCCCGTCCAGTTCCAGCACGACCACGCGTACCCGCCCTTGGGCGGCGAGGGCGGTAAAGGCTTCGTTTATCCATTGTCGGTGCCGGGCGTCGGAGAAGATCCCGACGCCTTCGTCACCTTTCCAACTGTGCGCCTCGACCTCGCTGATGGCCTGCAGTAAGGGCCTCATGGTCACCGCATCCGGGGTCAGGCGTCTGACCACGGCGCCACAGGCTGCAATGCGTTTGCGTGCCCGGCGCAGTTTATAGCGCGGATCACCGCAGATTTCCTGACGGTCGCTGTCGCTGATCAGGTGCACCGGCACCCGACAACTGACGCGATGTTCGCCCGTGGAACTGAGCTGCATCCATTGCGTCAGCGTACTTTCCTGGTCCGGGTGTTTTGGCAGTTCGTTGAGTTGCAGCAACGCGTGCGGCAAGTGCCGGCGGGTCTCCTTCAATGCCTGGCGGATGCTCTGTGCGTCCAGGCAGGCAAGCAGGGTAATACGGTCAGCGAGGGGATAACCGAGGTGGTGCAAGACGCGAAACGGCAGCCCGCCGAAACGCTCACGCATGGCGATCAGCGGCAGGCACACGCACAACTGCTCGCCTTGCCAGCCCAATAGCACGTGTAGCGTCGCGTCGCGAGGCAGCGCGCGTTCGGCAGCAGACAGCCAGGCCAGCGCATTGAACGGCGTGTGCTCCGTTACCCGCTGGCGCAAGGCCTCAAAGGCTGTCGCTGGAAAGTCTGTGGCGCACAACGACGTGCGCCATTCGAATCGCACCGCCATGACGGTCAGGCTGCCGGTGCTGCGACGGTGGGCTGCGACGGTTTGCGCAAGGCGTCCAGGCGCGAGCCGCTGTAGCGGGTTTCGCGGAAGAACCGCCAGCGCCCGAACAGACCATACACATGCATGACCCGGCCTTGCTCTTTATAGCCCATGCGAATGTGCAGTTTCAGGGCCGGGATGTTATGGGTTTCGCAAACATCCACCACCTTGTTACAGCCTTTCGCTTGCATGGCCTTCCACAGATCGAGCTGGAAATCCACCGAGAGGGTGCTGCCCCAATAGGCGCGGATCTGTTCGCCGCCGAACTCGAAAAACTCGCCCTCATTCACCGGGAACCGACAGCCGTAATAGTGGCGATCATAGTAGTCGCCATTGCTGCCCCAGATGAAGGCGACGGTGTTGCCCTCGTCATCCAGATACATGTGCCCGGTATGACCTTCGTCAGCCAGTTCGGCCATGGTCCCTACACGGTCGCCGAAGTGCTTGGCGAAGGCTCCGGCATTCTGCGCGGTGATGGTTTCCAGGCGTAACGGTGTGTAGGGCCTGAGTGTGTGCGGCGGAATCGGGCTGACCAGATCGCGCTCCATCCACAACAGTTCCCAATGGAAATACACAAAACGCTTCCACAGGGTACTGAAGGTGTGGCGCAGGCCTTTTTCCTTGATGCGTTCCTTTAACTTCTGCAATGCACTCATGTTGCCTCCTGAAGGGGTTGGCCGTATGAAAGAGCAATGACAACGGGACTACGTAGCGCGCGGCGGAATACCTGCGCGGTAAAGCGTTCAGTTGAGCGGTTCATGAGGCGCTCCAGCTCAAGGCGAACAGTGTTTCGCCGGGCAGTTCGAAGCTGACCCGACCTTCCTGACAGCGAAATGTTGCTGGCCGGCTCTTGCTGTCGGCACCGAAATAAACCAGCGCGTCCGATGACAACGGGCAGGAAGCTTCGACGCCCTGCAGGGTGACATGCTGCACGCGTGTCACCTTGTTGACGCCTAGCAGGCTGCGTTGTTGACCGGTGGCCATGGCCAGCACGTCAACCTCGAACGCGTCGTTGTCCAGGCGCAGGACTTTTTCCAGCCAGTGACTGGCGATGAATTGCTGGGCGAGGCCCACCGGTTTCAGCTCGAAGCGATCGGGACCGAGGACCCGTAGCATGCCCTTGGTGTAGCTGTCCTCGTCGTCGACCTGGAACCAGTTGAGCATGTCGAGCAGACCGTCCTGGGCCGAGTTGATCGCCACCGAGGCCCACCATAGCGAGGCGAAATACGTCTCCTGGTCGTAGGGGCTGAGGCTCGAACCGCTGGAGATGTTGGTCTGGTCCAGCAGCAAGGCCTTGCGTGGCCGACCCTGTTGATCGAGGCCGACCAGCTCGGCAGCGCGCCGCACACTGTCGCGGTACACGCGGGTGGCCAGCAGGTCGCGGATCATCCATTCGTGCCAGGCCAGGGCGTCGATCTTGTCGCCTGACTCACTGAGCAGGCGCCGTGCCCAGTCGATGCCACGTTTATCGGCGGCGTTGTCGGCAAACGGCCCGTTGATCAACCGCGCACTGGCCGGCATGGCGATGCGCACGCCGGCCTTGAAGTTGGCGGGATTGCTGCGCACCTGGCGGGCCATGCTGTTGAAGAGGCTTTGATAGTCGGCAAAGTCCGGGTAGGTGAGGTTCGGTTCATCGGCGAAAGCGATGTAGTGCAGGCCTTTGCCACCCAAGGCGCGGGTCCCCGCGAGCCACGCGTCGAGGCCGGCATTGCTGACCACATCCGCATGCAGGTCGGATTTGCGGTGGGTGCCGGCGAGCAGCGTGATGTCCTGGGTAATGCCCAAACGGTCCTGATAGAACTGGCGGAAGCGGTCCTCGTACTGCGGCCTTTTCGCGGTCACGTCGACAAAGCTGTAGTAGCTGGCGGCGCGTGGCTTGAGGGCATCAAGCAGCGGGTAACTGCTCGGCGGCGGTAGCGTATAGGGCAGTGCGACACCCAGGTTCGGCGTTCTGCCAATGACATCGGCATGTAGCGTGAGCCGGGCCTGTCCTTCGTCCTGACGCACGGGCTTGAGCTGCTGCGAGTTTTGCGCGAACAGGTTGGCGGTGCCGTCGAGCCAGAACGCTACCTTGCCGCTGCCCCGCAAACGCAGACGCCAGACCTGTTCGACGCTGGCGGTGGGCAGTGCGACCTGATCGAACTGCCAATACCCGCGATAGGGTTTCAGCGCCAGATTGAGTTGTTTGCCATCCGCCACACGTTGCGCTTGCAGCGCCGTGACGCCGTCATGGAATTTGCCGGCGAGCACCGCGTGTTCGCCGGGTTCTACCTTGAAGTACAACTCATCGCCATCGCTGGTTTCGGCGCTGAAGTGGACCTTGGCCGGGGCGAACAAGGCGACCGTGCGTTCATCGTGCTCTACCCGGTAACGGCGAAAGCTGTAGCCGGGAATCTCCAGCCGATAACTGGCGGCACCCGGTGCCAGCGGCCAGCTCTGACTGCCGCTGGGTTCGTTGGCGGCGATCTGCCGTTGGCCTTTCAGCCGGCCTTGGCCGTCAAGCAGGTACAGCTGCTCTTCGTTGGCGTCCGCCTGCCAGGCCGGGACCCAACTTACAGTCAGGGTGTCGGGGCGATCGGCTTGCAGGTACAGGCTGCCGTCACGAATGTCGGCCCAGCGCATCGGCGCTGCATGAGCGCTTAGCCCAAGGCCGAGACCGAGCCCCAGGCCGACGAGCTGCACAAGGCGTTTCATGCCGATTTTCTCATCAGCATCTGACACATCGGCACCAGGTCGCTGGGCAGGACGATCAGGGTTTGCCACACCGGCACGCCGCTGAGCCGGCAATACAGAACCAGCAGGGCGATGGTGACGGCGAGGTACGCAATCGAGGATGCCGCGGCAGCGCCGACAATGCCGTAAGTGGGAATCAGCAACAGGTTTAGCGCCAGGTTGAGCAATGCGCTGGCGCCCATCATCAGCGAGATACTGCCGGGGCGATTCTTGCCCAGCAGGTCCAGGCGCAGGATGCTCGCGTAACACAGCCCGAACAGACCCGGGAGCAAGGCCAATAGCGCCGGATACGCCGGTTGATAGGCTACGCCGAACAGCGTGACGATCAACCATTTACCGATCAGCGCCATGCTCAGACAGGCGCTGAGCATCACCGTAGCGGTCAGGCGCAGCGCCAACGGAGTCAGCCGATCGATGCCCTGTTCCTGTTGCAGCAGGCGTTTCATCAACGGTGTGGTCACCGCCTCTGGAACGATCAACAGCAGTTCGGCGGCGGCACTGGCCATCGCGTAATGCCCCAGCGCGGCGCTGCCCAGCAGGGCACCGATGAACAGATAATCGGAACGCAGAATCACTTGTTGAAACAGCAGGTCCGGATGGCTTCTGGCGCTGTAGCGCAGCAGCTCATTTTGCCCGGCGCGATCCCATTGCAGTTGCAGTGGATTATCGCGTTTGAGCCAGACCCAGCCGGCCAGCACCACCAGGCTGATGCCCGCCAGCCAACTGATCAGCGCCGCTTCCAGAGCAGCGCTTTTCCACATCCAGAACAACGCGAGAAACAACAGCAGCGGCGCCAACGACTCGGTCAGCCGCAATGCGTTGAAAGCGACCACACCGCCGGAGGCGTTGTGCAGAGTCAGCAAGCCGCTCTTGAGCACCGTCAGCGGCACCGCCAACAGCAGTAACCAGGCGAGCAAGCCAAGTTGGGTGGTGATGTCCAGTTCGTTGCCAAACTCACGTACCAGCGCCACCACCAGCAGGGTCAGCAGACCGGCCAGCAGGCATCCAAACACCAGCACCTGACTGAGCAACAAACCCATGGGCCGTTGTTTTGCCGCCTGATAGCCGACCGCCGAGTTCAGGCCGCCGCTGGTGGCGGCGCTGATCAGGTCGGGCAGGGTGCTGAGCAGGGCGAACAACCCGCGCTCGCTGGGCCCGAGGATCCGCGCCAGCAGCACGTTACGCAGCAAGCGCAGGCCGATCATCGCCAGCTTGGTGCCCATGCTCAATGCCAGGTGCTTGAGGTAATGGTTGCGGCTCATCCGCGCCCCCCTTGGCTGATGCGCCAGGCCAGCAGCGAAGGGCGGCTGGCGTTGTGCTGGCTGACGCCAAAGCGCGGCAATGCCAGTGGATCGCCAGTGCCACGGTAAATACCGGTGCCGGTGCCCAAGGCGTACGGGTAACGGTGCGCCGCCAGATGTTGGCGAACCCGCTGATCGTGGTCACCGTTGGGGTAGCAGTAAACCGGCAGCGGTTGCTGGCAACCGTGGTGCAAGGCATCGCGGCTACGGCTCAGTTCCTGATCCAGCTGCTGATCGTCGAGGCCGGTGAGAATCGCATGGCTGGCGCCGTGGGGACCGAAGCTGATCAACCCGGAACTCTCCAGGGCGCGCACTTGTTGCCAGTCCAGTGCTTGTGGCAAGGACTCTTCGGGGCAGGTGTCGGTGAGTTGGCTGAGGGTATCCGCCAAGAGGTTTTTCAAACTTTGCAGGTAATGCGCCAGGGCCACGCTGCGGCGCTGTTCATCAGGCTCATTGAGGAACGCGTAGGGCAATGGCCGACCGAGCTGGTGCAGGTAGTCAATCAAGCGTTGTCGCGGCGCGGCGCCGTGGCTGCCCCAGAGGGTTTCCCCAAGACTTTCCCACCAGAAGCGCTGGCGGCTGCCAATAAAATCCGTGGACAGAAAAATACTCGCCGGCACCTGATGCCGTTGCAGCAACGGGAAGGCATTCAGTGCGTTGTCACGCCAGCCGTCATCGAAGGTCAGTGCCACCCGTGGTCGTGTCGCTGCACTCGGGGTGTCGGATTGCAGCAACTCCATCAGCGGCACGCAGTCGAAATGCCGTTTCAGCCAACCGAGTAAATGATCGAACGCCTGCGGGCCGACGCACAGCTCGTTGCGGTGTGGCAGTGCGGCGGCATGATCGTCGGCCAACACCCGGTGCAGCATCAGGATCACCCCGGCGCCGCGCAATTGACGGCGGCCCAGGGGGGAGTTCAGGTACAACCAGCCGCTGGCACGCTTGATACTGGTCTTGATCGGCATGTCAGGCACTCATCGCGTCTGGTCGGGGTTCCATTGGTTGTAGCTGTGCCCGCGCAAGAACTGCCACAGGCCGACGCTCATGCCGGCCAGGGTCACCAGCACGAACGCGGCGAGGCGAAACGGCTTGGGCAAGCGGTGACGCACGTCCAGCAGGCCGGCCACGGCAAAGGCGTAGCCGAGCAACTGGGCGGCCAGGGTCAGGCGGTAGAGGTCATGCTCATCGAGCAGCCAGAAGTTGGCCACCAGCAAGGGCAGCAACAGTACCGGCGCCAGCCGGCGGATCAGCTTGTGGCTGATCAACGCGATGGCGTACAGGCCATGGTGCAGCGGGTTGAGCAGCTCACGCCGGGCCGCCAGGCTGATCAGTCCGCCGACGGTGACGCGCTGGCGGCGGCTGAACTGTCGCTCGGCCTCGTCCACGCCTTGATCGAGCACCTTGGCGTCGTCGACATAGACAACGCGCTTACCCGCGACCGGTGCGCAGGTGTTGATAAAGAAATCGTCGTTGACCAGGGCTGGAATCGGTTGGTACAGCTCGTGGCGCAAGGCCTGCAGGGCACCGTCGGCCGAGACCGTGCAGCCGGTGCGGCTTTCCACCCGGCGCAGCCAGGCTTCGTAGTGGCGGTACAGGCTTTCGCCCAGGCTCAGGCCTGAGCCAGGGACGGGGATGTTCATGTTGCCGACGGTACCCCCGACTTCAGGGTCGGCAAACGGCGCCAGCAGTTGCTGCAAGGTGCCGTCGATCCAGTGAACATCGGCATCGGTAAACACCAGGATATCGCCTGTGCAGTAGCTGACAGCGGCGTTGAGCGCACTGTTCTTGCCTTGGCGTGGCAGGTCGAGCACCTCGATGCGCGGGTCGTCGAAGCTGCGTGCCAGGGCCACGGTCTGATCGGTGGAGCCGTCGCTGGCGACGATGATCTGCAAGCTGGCAGCGTGATAGTCCTGGGCCAGCAGATTGCGCAGTTTGTTCTCGATCGTGCGTTGCTCGTTATACGCGGCAACTACCACGCTGACCCGTTGTGCAGGCAAGGGCAATGGCCTGTGTCGAGGAAAAAACAGCCCAGCGACCGTCAGCAGCAGCGGGTAACCCAGGTAGGCGTACACCGGCAGCAACAGGCACAACCAGAAAATGAGTTTAGCCACGGGCAGGCCTCCTGGCGTTCCAATGACACAGGCTGAGGACGAAGGCCGCTCCAGCCAGGTGCAGGCGCAACCAGTGCAGGCCCCAGAGTTGCAGCGTCAAATGCAGGTCGTGGTGTTTCAGACTCTGGCGCAGGCTCAATACCAACGCGGGCAGGCTGCTGATCAGCAAACACACCAGGGTCAGGTGCGGCACTCCATAGAGCAGTGCCGACAGCGCCATGCCGTCCAGCACCCAGGCACCGAGAGAGAGCAGGGGAAAGCGCAGCAAGCGCAGGCTCACACCGTGGCTGCGCAGCAGTTGCAAATGACTGCCCTGGCGCCACAGTTCCTTGCCCAGCCACTCGCGCCAGCTGCACTCGTACCCCCAGTGCAACGCCACGCTTTCACTGACCGCCATTAGCCGTGCGCCGGCCTTGCCCAAACGCAGGGTCAAGTCCTTGTCTTCGCCGGTGCGCAATGCTTCGTTGAAGCCGCCGACACGCGCGAACCATTCGCGGGGCATCAACAGGTTGGCGGACGGTAGCCATTGCACCGCAAGGGTGGACTGACCATTGGCTTGCTCGGTGCGGCGTTGCCAGGCATGGGCAAACCACGGCGCCTGGACGGGCGTTTGCAGGTCCAGCGCGAGCACATCGGCCTGGCCGCTGGAATGCAGATCAACCAGCAGTGTCAGCCAGTTTTGCGGCATCTCGATGTCGGCATCGAGGAACGCCAGCCAGTCACCGGTGGCCAGTGCCGCGCCTCGATTGCGCAGGGCGCCGATGTGCAGGCCGGGCTGGCTCAGCACCTGAGCGCCGAGGTTGCGGGCAATCTGTGGCCCCTGATCCTGGGAGCCGTTGTCGACCACGATCAGCTCGCATTCGAGCCCGGCGACTTTCGCGGCCAGACGTGCAGCCTGTAAGGTTCGGGCGATGTGCTGCGCCTCGTTGTACATCGGGATGACAACACTGATGCGGTTCATGCCTGACGCTCCGGTAGCGGGCTTTGTTCTGCCTTCAGGCGGAGCACCCAGGACAGCGCGAGCATGATCCACAAGTACTTCTGGTTCGGCGCGCTGAGGAACAGCAAGAACACCGTCAACGACAGCAGGCTCATGCCCAGATGCGTGACCAGGTCAGCCTGTTCCCATTCATGGCGTTTCAGCCAGGCACTGCGGGCACGCTGCATATTGAACAGGCCCATGCCGAGCAGGCCGACAAACAGCAACCCCGCCGGGATGCCGAGCTCGCTGAAAATCTCCAGGTAGGTGTTGTGAGCGCGGCGATACAAGTCGCCGAGCTTGCGGTTGGCCGAGAACGCCTTGGAGTAGCCGGTGCTCGCATAGTGCAGCGGGAAGGTTCCGGGACCGGAGCCGAGCAGCGGGTTCTCGCGGATCATCTGGCCGCCGACCACGATGTACGAAGCGCGGCGTCCCAGGGATTCATCGTTGTGAGCGCTGGCGCCGGCACTCAGGATGCTCAACGACTGGATGCGTGCGATGTAGCCGGCCGGCAGTGCGTAGATCGTCAGGGGAATCAGGATCGCCCCGCCGAGCATGGCGAACCCCAAATGGCGCGGGCGAATGCGCGGCAACTGGGCGCGGTAGTGGTAGAGACCGATCACCAGGCTGACGAGCAACACCACCAACCCGGAACGCGATTCGGTCTTGGTCATGCCACCGAACAGCAGCAAGGTGCAACCGCACCAAAACAGCCGATGCAACAGGTTCGGGCTTTTCAGCACCAGCAGCAGCGCCTGCGGAATGGCAAAGGCGATCAGCAAGGCAAAGGCGTTCGGGTCTGACAGCAGGCCGGCGGCGCGGCCCTGATCCTGGTACTTGCTGGAGTACATCGCGAGGATGCAGGTCAGTGTCACGCTGAGGGTTGCCAGCCGGCAGAACACCATCAGGTTCATTTCGCGGCCGATCAGCAAGGTGATCACGAACAGCACCAGGCCGACGCTCAGTTCGCGCAGGTGACCCAGGGACATGCCCAGGTCATCGGTCAGCAGCATGCTCAGAAAGTACAGCACCATGAACCACGCCAGAAACCGCCAGAGGTTGCTGCGCAAGCGATCGGACGGCAGTTGATGCAGGGCCAGTTGCAGCATCAGGATCAGGGCCAGCGAGGCACCGACAAGTTTCGACGCGGACGGCGTAGTGTCCTTGAACAGACCTTCGAGCGGCACCAGCGCGACGATACCCAGCAAGCCCCAGGCCGGGCGCCGATACAACGCCGCCACACCGGCCAGCCCCAACACCACGCCGGGGGCCAGGTACGGCCAGGGGCTGGCCAGCAGAATCAAGCACGCCAGCCCTAAAAGACTGACCACCGACAGAGGAATTATCACGCGCGAGCCTCCTGTGCAGTGCGGATGTACAACTGCGACCAGCGTTCGGCCAGCGCCGGCAGGTCGTAGCGGTCCAGTTGGGTACGGCGGGCGTGCTCCGTCAGCAGACGGATCAACGCCGGATCGTTCAGCAGGGTTTCGACTCGTTGTGCCAATGCATGGCTGTCGAGGGCGGCGGCGAGCAGTCCGTTATGCCGGTCTTCGATCACATCGGGAATGCCACCCACGCCGAACGCCACCACCGGCACCCCGGCCTGCATGGCTTCAAGCAGAATCATCGGCGTGCCTTCGGTGCGCGAGCTGATCACCAGCGCGTCGAGTCGCGTCCACCAGACGCGCATATCGGTCTGGTAGCCGGGCAGGGTGATGCGCTCCTGCAACCCGGCTGCGTTGATCCGTGCCAGCAGGGTTTCCCGTTCGGGGCCGTCACCGAGCATCACCGCGTGCAACTGCGACTGTTGTTGGCACAGCGGGATCAGCGCATCGAGAAACAGGTCCGGACCTTTCTCGCTGCTCAAGCGTCCGACGTAACCGGCCAGCCAGCGCTGTTGATCGACCGTGTGTCGGGGCTGGGCGCTGGCGGCCGGCAGGCCATTGGGGATCACCTGGAGTTTGTCCGCCCGGACACTGGCGCGTCGACACAGCACGGCAATGCTTTCGGCGACACACACGACCCGGTTAACCGACGCGGTGCGACACAATTGCAGGCTCAGCCAGTTGTAGAAGCGTTGCTTACGACTGCGTGGGGTAAAGCCGTGCTGGGTAATCACCAAGGGCAGGCGCAGCAGCGTCGCCGCGATCCAGCCAAACAGCAGGCCCTTGAAATTATGGGTGTTGACCAGCGGACGTTCGTCACGCCGCTGGCGCAGGTGGTGAATCAACTCGCCCAGGCCCGCGCAGCCGCGGCAATCGACCGAGGCCTCGCGAAACCGCACGATGAGTTCTGGCGGTGCGTCGAGAAACAGCACCTGGTGCCGCCCCGGCGTCGCCAGGCAATGGTCCAGCAACATCCGCTCGGCACCGTAAAAACCGCCGCTGCTGAGCAGATGAATGATCGGCAGCGCAGGGGCGGTCTGCCCGTTCAATGGCGCACCCAATGCACGAAGCTTGGGACTGTCCAGTTTGGGTGCGGGTTGGTCGGCGAAACGTTCTGATCGTTGATCACCAGCAACACCGGCAAGCCGAGCTCATGGCTGATTTGCGCCGGATGTTTGAAGTGGTGATCGAAGAACTCACGCACGTAGACCAGGGCAATCGCCAGCAGCAACCCGGTGAGCATGCCGAACGGGATGATCAGCAATGGTTTCGGAAACGCCGGGTCGGTCGGCTCATACGGTGGGCTGAGGACCCGGGCGTTCGACAGGTCGTTGTCGAGCAAACGTGCGGTGCTGCTTTCGGCAAAGCGTTGGGCGTAGGTCGAGAAGGCCGCATGCAGCGCGTTGATCTCGGTGTCCATCTGCCGCAGTTTGCTCTGGGTTTCCTGCAACTGGTGAATACGGTTTTTGTAGTCGGCGATGCGCGCGGTTTTCTGGTCGATCACTGAGCTGATGATCGCCAGATCGCTGGTGCGCTCCTGAATCCGGTTGCTGACGATTTTCAGGAATTGCTGACGGGTGCGGGTAATCTGTTCGCGGTCCAGCATCATCGGCTCACTGCCCGGCTGGAACACCGCCAGGTCGTTGTTGTAGCGAGTGACCTGGGTGGTCAGCTGTTCGCCCAACTGCTTGATTTCCCGGTCCTCATAGGCGACGTCGCCCACGGTGTTGGTGAAGGTGTAGGGGAAGGCGTAGTCGTTGAGTTTCGAGCTGTTGGCAGCGGTCAGACTGGTTTTCAGGTAGTCGAGCCAGCGCTGGCCTTGCAGCAGGCGGTCACGGTACAGGTTGAGTGCCTGTTCTTCGGTGTTGATGGCATTCAGGCGGAAGGTGGTCTCTTCCTTGGGATCGGATGAGCCGATGCTTTCGAGCAACGCCAGGCGTGTACCTTCCAGGCCATCGAGGCGAACCTGATACTGCATTTTTTTCTGTTCGTAGAAGGTCTGCGGCAGGTCGATCGATTGCAGCTCCTGGCGATTTTGCAGGTAGTTCTGCAGCAATTGCGCGACGAACTTCGTACCCTGCGCAGGATCGCCAAAGGCGTAGACGATCGAGATCACGTTGGAACCGGGCAGCGTCTCGACTTTGAGGCTGTCGATGGCCTGCTGCGTCAGCCCGTCGAGGGCCGTGTCACGCACCGGATCGACCTCAAGCCCGACCACTTTGCGCACCGGATTGATCACATACTCGCGCAATGGATTGACGATGACGTTGCGCACCGGCTCAGTCACCAGCTTGACGAATATTCCGGGAGACGGGGTGTATTCGCCTTTGTCACGCAGTTCGCTGATGGTCTGGCGAATCAGCGCCGGTGAACGCAGGATATTCGCTTCGGTTTCCATGTCCGCCAGTGACGGCGGGATGAACGTCGCATTGTCCTGGGTCAGTGACGTGGTGGCGTCGCCCTGCGAGAGTTTTTTCGACTGCACGATTACCTGCGCGGTGATATCGAAGCTCTGTTTGAGCACCAATGGCAGCAACAGCGCGATCACTGCAACGATCAGGAAGACCCGCTTCACCAACTGTTTATTGGCGAAGAAGATCCTGAAGAACTCATGCAGGTAGTTTTCCTTGGGATTCATGGTCGGTCACCTGCATAGGGTTAGTTGTTAACGCTGCTGTTGTTGTTTTTGTTGTCGACTTGATAGGT
This sequence comes from Pseudomonas frederiksbergensis, assembly GCF_001874645.1. Taxonomy (NCBI): domain Bacteria; kingdom Pseudomonadati; phylum Pseudomonadota; class Gammaproteobacteria; order Pseudomonadales; family Pseudomonadaceae; genus Pseudomonas; species Pseudomonas frederiksbergensis. Next base: position 678,393 of record NZ_CP017886.1, on the reverse strand, counting down.
GAAGCTGAAACCGAAGCCCTGGAACAGCACCACATCTGCCAGTTGTCGGGCGAGTTCCCCGGCGCTGGCGAGCTTGGTCTTGGGCACGAAGAGCATGTCTTCCGGTTGCAGGTAGGCGATCTGGCTGGCATCGCCGGCCAACGCTGCAGCGACGTCATAGTGACGGGCTTCAACCTGATTGCCGTTGCGGCGCATGATCACCACCGAGTCGAGTCGCGCTTTATTGTTCGCGCCACGGGCCAGCGTCAGGGCTTCGAGCACCGAGATCGGTCGACGGACCGGGTAGGCCCCCGGCTGGCCGACTTCGCCCAGTACGTAGACTTCGTTGCCCTGGGTGGATTTGAGCAGCACGTCGACGGTCATTCGCCCCGGCAGTTGCTCATAGCGTTTGTTGAGGAAGGTTTCCAGCTGGCTGACGGTCATGCCTTGCAGCGGTACCGCGCCAACTTCGGGGAAGCTCGCATAGCCATCGTTGCCCACGGTGATCTCGCGGCTCATGCCGGTGGTCGGGTGATTCAATGCGTTTTTCAGATTGGATTCATTGCTCAGCGGGCTGATGATCTGCACCGTCAACTGGTTGCGGTTGGGCTGGAACAGACTTTTGCGCTGATAGGCCCGCTGGATTTCCTCGCGCGCCTGATCGCTGGTCAACCCGGCAATTTTCACTGAGGTGTTGGCGCCGGGCAGCTGGATGGTGCCGTCAGGGAGTACCAGTTGGTTGCCATTAAGCTGGCTGGCCGCCGTGAAGTTCAGGCCGATCTCGTCACCGGACTGAATGCGGTAGGCCGCCGAGCCGCTGGTGCTGATATGGAAAATCACATCCAGTTTGTCGCCCGGGCGCAACGTCTGCTCGACCTTGGGCATGTCGGTGGCTTGGGCGTTGGCCGGTGCGGCGGTGAGAATCTGCACCGGCATGGACTGGGTTTCGGTATGGCTGGAGCAACCTGCAAGAGGCAGCAACAGCAGGGCAAGCCATTTCACGTTCATGTCGTCATCCTCTGGCTGCTGTTTACAGGTTGTTGTAGAGCCATTTGGGCATGTAGTACTTGCGACCGTTGAAAACGCTGCCGACCACTTTTGCCCCGGCCTGGCTCAAGCGTTGGGTGGCGGCCTGGGCGACTTCCCAGCGCGTATCTTCGGCACGCACCACCAGCACCACGCCGTCCACCAGGGTGGCGATGACCAGGGTGTCGGCGGCGGAATACACCGGGTCACCATCGATCACCACAAACCGGTACTGCTCGGCGAGTTGCTTGAGCAGCGGTCGTAACTGCTCCGGCGTCAGGTGTTCTGCACCGCGGATATGCCGGCCGTTGGGCAAGACATGAAAGGGCAGGGTAGAGACCTCCAGGATGCAGTCCTCTAGCCGAGGTGCATTGTCCTGGTTGAACAACAGATCGCGAAATCCCCGTTCCTTTTGCACCCCCAGTTGATGGCTGAGGTTGTTGGCTGACTGGCTGGCATCGACCAGCAGCACTCTGCCGCTGCTCATCTCCGACAGTTGTCTGGCCAGTGCCAGGGCGCTGGTACTGATACCGTCGCCGCTGTTGGCGGCCGTCAGGAACAGGACTCGCAAGTCCAGGTCGAGCACGGTCGAGGTCAGGTTGGACTCGCTTGGGTTTGCGATGGTCAAGCTTTTGGTGGTTGAACCGTCCATCTCAACTTGCTCCGTGGCCGCTGAAAACCTTGAAGGGTGTCTTGAGCAGGATCTTCAGATCCAGCAGAAGGCTCTGGTTGGCGATGTAGCTCAGGTCGAGCTCGACCCGTTTATCGAAATCGAGGTTGCTGCGCCCGGAGATTTGCCACAGACCGGTGATGCCGGGGTAAATGCTCAGGCGGGCGAGGTGAGTGTCCTTGTAGCGATAGGCACTGAACGAGGTGGGCCGCGGGCCGACCAGACGCATGTCACCGGTCACCGCATTGATCAGGTTCGGCAGTTCGTCGAGGCTGCTGCGCCGCAGAAAGCCGCCGATTCGGGTGATCCGCGGGTCCCTGTCGATCTTGAAGTCGATGGCGTCGGCACCGTGTTTGTTCAGGTGGCGCAGCGACTCCTTGAGGTCTTCGGCATTGACCACCATGGTGCGGAACTTGAACATGCCGAACACCCGTCCGTGATAACCGGTGCGTCTTTGCACAAACAACACCGGCCCGGGGCTGCTCAATTTGATCGCCAGGGCCAGGCCCAACAGCACCGGCGACAACAGCACCAGCAAGATCAACGCACCGAGGGTGGCGACGAACCGATTGGTTCGCGACAGGGTCCAGGGACGACCACCCTCGCGCCCGGTGATCCAGCCGCGACCTTGCATATGGATCGCTGCATCGAGGCGCATGCGGTGATCGGGATCAAGGCGTTTATCGCGACGCAGGGTGTTCAGTGACACGCCTCGTTCATGACCAGTCATAGAGTCCTCCGTTTTTGCACGGGCTCACCCAGGCAGGGAGATTCGCCTGCGAGCGACGGGGGGATGACGGGCAGCAGGTAATACTCACGAAACCAGGCAACGAAACGTCTGAGCCCTTCATCGAGTTCTACCCGCGGGTGAAAACCGGTGTCGTGTTCCAGTTCATGAACATCGGCATAGGTGTTCAGGACATCACCCGGTTGTAGCGGTAGCAGTTCGACGTCGGCCTTGCGCCCCAGATGCTTTTCCATCAGCGCCAGGTAATCCTTGAGTTCAACCGGATGCTCACCGCCAATGTTGTAGATCCTCCACGGTGCCATGCTGGTGGAAGGATCAGGGTGCTCGCGGTCCCAGCCCGACGCCACCTGCGGTGCGCGCTCGAGCAGGCGCGCAATGCTTTCGATGATGTCGTCGATGTAAGTGAAATCGCGCTGATGCTGGCCATAATTGAACAGCTTCAGCGGGCTGCCTTCGACAATCGCCCGGGCAAAGCGGATGGGCGACATGTCCGGGCGACCCCAAGGGCCGTATACGGTAAAGAAACGCAAACCGGTGCAGGGAATACCGAACAGATGGCTATAACTGTGGGCCATCAGTTCATTGGCTTTTTTGGTGGCCGCATACAGTGACAACGGATGATTGACGCCGTCGTGGGCCGAGTAGGGCGTGTGCTGGTTGGCACCGTAGACCGAGCTCGACGAGGCGTAGATCAAATGCTTCACCGGATGGTGACGGCAGCTTTCAAGAATATTCAGGAAGCCGCCAAGGTTGCAGTCCAGATAGGCCTTGGGGTTATCCAGCGAATAGCGCACCCCGGCCTGAGCGGCGAGGTGGATCACCACCTCAGGTTGTGTGCGGGTGAACAGCGCGGCGATCGCTTCGCTATCGGCCACGTCGATCCGCACCATGGGAAACTCGCCGACCTGTTCCTCGACCCAGTTCACCCGAGCATGCTTCAGGGCGGGGTCGTAGTAGTCATTGAAGTTGTCCAGCCCAATCACCTGGTGCCCGTCGCGAAGCAGCCGCAACACACAATGGGCACCAATGAAACCGGCGGCACCGGTGACCAGGATCTTCATGCGACCGATCCTTGCACCACACACAACACCCCATGGCCCACATCTGCCAGTGCGGCGGCTTTTATCAGGCCAAAGTAACCCGTAACCAATACGTTCACGTCCATACTGGCGTGCCTCGTAAAACGGTTGATGTAACTTGAGTGAGACTGTCAAAAGGGGTATAGCCCAGCGTGGGCAAACCGTGTCAGCAAACTGACATGTTCTTCATCTTGAAAAATGGCCAGAGATTAGGCGATCTGCCATCAAGTGCTGTCGGGCAGCGGCTTTTGCCTGTGGTTGAGGCGTTGCGGACACTTTAAAGAAAGCGATAAACGGTCGTTAGGCTTGAATTACAAGGGTTGACAAGATGTTGGTGTGTCATTTTTGAGTCAACTGTTTTTTGACGCTTTTGCCCGTTAGATGGCATTTCTTGCGCTTCAAGGGCGTGCTGCTAGTGTCAAAAAATGGCCAGTCATGAACTCGCCACACCGATCAGGAGCGAAAAAGGACTCATGACGAGATACCTGAAGGAATTGCTGCTGGTTTTGTACTTGCTCAAGAGCGCTGATGACTCCCTGGAACGCCTGAACGCCCTGGGCATCGGGTTTGCGGTCGTGCTGTTTGGCGCAATGTTCGTCCTTCTGGTGGGGGCCTTGTGGCTCAGTGCCTACATCCGCCAGGCGCTGGTCCGGCATCTGTTCGCGCTGGTGATGTTTGTCTCGGCGGTCTTTTTTGACGTTTATACACGCGTGACCGCCGATTACCTGACATACAGCAGTTTTGTGTCGCTGGTCTATTCCGGGGGCTTCATTCAAGAGGCCGCGTACCAGTATCGGACGGTGATTGTCAGCGCCGTGGCCAGTGGGCTGCTGCTGTTGTTCGGTATTGCTCTCAAGCCGCGTCGGCGTCTGGCAGTGCCGGGTTATGCGTTGGTCGCGGCGCCGTTACTGGGCGTGATGCTGTTGAGCGCGGTGCTGTTCGTGCGGGCCGGCGAGGGCGCCCGGGGCTTGCCAATCATGTACACGCCGTTGGCCTACCTCAACCTGTTTGCCTACGAATCCCTGCACAATACCGTCGGCCCGCGTGAGCCGGTCAGCCTGGCGCGGGTGAGTGCGCCGGCCAGTCACGACATCGTATTGATCATCGATGAAAGCGTGTCCGGCAACTACCTGGACATCAACACCGGGTTTGGCGTGCACAGCAACCTCAAGGAGCCGCACCCAGGCCTCGACATTTTCAATTATGGCTATGCCGCTTCCGTCGCCAATTGCAGCGCCGACACCAACGTGACCTTGCGCTATGGCGGCACGCGCACGGACTACATGCGCATCAACTCGACCCTGCCGTCGATCTGGCAATACGCAAAAAAGGCCGGGTTGCGCACGGTCTACATCGACGCTCAACGCACCGGCGGCAACCTGCAGAACCTGATGACCGACCTTGAGCGCAAGGACATCGACGAATTCGTCCAGTTCGACCAGACCCACGTGCGCGACCGCGACATGGCGGCGGCGCAGAAGCTGATCGATCTGCTCAACGACGGTCAGCCTACGCTTGTGGTGATCAACAAGGTCGGCGCGCATTTTCCGGTGCACGACAAGTACCCGGACGCGTTCATGGCCTATCGGCCGACACTGCCGCGTGGGCAGTTCGCGGAGGTCGCCGACACGGGTAAACGGGACGGCTTCAATGGTCAGCCGGATGACTGGCTGCTGTACCGCAACGCCTATAAAAACACCCTGCTGTGGAACGTCGGCGAGTTCTTTGCGCGGGTGTTTGCCAAGGCTGATCTGAGTAACGCGACGTTGATCTACACCTCGGACCATGGCCAGGATCTGCACGAGCGCGGCAATCCGGGGTTGAACACCCATTGTGGCGGTGACCCGGTTGAGGAGGAGGGCCTGGTGCCGCTGGTGGTGATTCAGGGCAGCGGGTTGCACACGCTTGACTGGCAGAGCGCGCTGGCCGGCAACAAGGACCGCTCCAGCCACTACAACCTCTTCCCGACACTGCTCCAGCTGATGGGCTATGACCTGGCGGCGATCGAACCGATCTACGGCAAACCGCTGAGTCAGCCAACCGATGACGACTTCACCTTCAACTATCGCTTCAACGCACGGCTGGGGGCCAAACCGGCATGGCGGCATATCGACCTCAAGACCATCGTCACGCCGGATCAGGCACCGTCTGCTATCGCAGCAGGCATTCCGTAGGAGCCTGCGATCTTTTCCGGAGCGTCGACCGAGGTTACCAACTCCCGTAGGGAATGCCGAAACGTTCGATGTAACGTTTGGAGGATTCTTTGATATCGACGTAGTACCCGTTGTACTGCCCTTGATCGGGTCCCAGCGGCTCGATGCCGACTTGAGTCCGATCGACTTTATGGGCGCTAAAGCAATCGTCCCAAACCCAGACCTGAATGATGCCGCCTGGAGCCAATCCCAGATTCATGCTTGCACTGGGATTAGCCGTGTATTGGGGTGTTTCATGGCAACGCTGGGCCGTCGAATTACGCATGATGGCGCGGGTCTCTTCAGAAATCTCGACCCAGCCGGCATAGGTCTTGCGCTCGACAATCGATTGCCAGCGCACATAGATCCGTTTCGGCAGGTCGGAACCCACCACCGGCATACCTGAGCCGCCGATGCCTGACCAGCCCCGCGCATTTTCCGTTCCGTTCTCGTAGTTGCTACTGGCAGCTGCACCGGCGGCGACATCGTGAAGCAACCGTCCTTTGATATCCTCGACTGCGGAGGTTTCAACCCATACTGTCATGTGAGCTGGCTCGGTAAAACCGACACCCCACCAAGGCAATTTCGGGTCGTTTTTGGCCGAGAGTGGGTCGACGGTTTTGCAGGCGCTTATCGACAACAACGCCAACAGTGCAATCAGGATTTTCATGGCTACAGCGTCCATTCCGGTACATGAGGGTGTTGCACCCGCACAGCATCCGCCGTCGGGACATTGACATAAACCAGCTCAGCTTTGCTGGTGCGTGGACCCGAGAGAAAGGTCGGGGTCCAGTGCGCCGACAGGTGGATGTAGCGCAGTTTCAGCAACTGCTCTTCGGCAGGCGTAAGGCTGTAGTCGCCGGCAACAAATCGGTCGCACAAAGACTGAAGCTCGGGAGGGGGTACCAGTTTGGGGCGTTGATGAATATCTTCAAACTCAACGCCATGCTTCTTCGCTGCCTCATACATCACCCGCAGGTACACCCGCGCCAGCCCGGCACTGACCTTACGCTGGAGTTGTAGCCCGACAAAGACCCGTTTCTGTTTCGGCGCCATACGGTCCTGCGGGTCGGGTGGCAGCATCTTCGGTTCCGGGGTGAGCAGCGCCAGCATGTCCAGCGGCCAGCCCTTGGCGTGCCATTTCGCCCGTTCCTGCTCGGCGCTGCGGTAGATCGAGGTGTTTTTGACGTCGGTGGCCAGGGGCACGTCCAAGGCCTGCATGGGGCTGAGCATCAAGCGTTCCTCGGCTTCATCGAGGTAGCCGCCGCCGATATCCGCATGGGCTCCCGGCAGGCTGATTTCCGGGTGATCCGGGCCGATGCGATTCAGCGCGAAGTTGGCGCGGTACTCATCCCGCGCCACCAGTTGCAACACATTCGGGAAGAACTTTGGCAGCAGGTGCAATTTGACCCCGGGGGCCGCAGGGCTGCGCACATAGCCCAGATTGCTCAGGCCGCCGACGGAGGCGACGGTGTCGAACAGGCCGATAAACCCGGTGTTCACCCCTTCGCCAAATATCTTGCTGAAGCCCCGGGCGAATAACCGTTCGGGCAGGGACAGGGTTTCGCGCAGCGGACTGCCGGTTCTGGCCATGCACAGATGGGCGAAGTACCTGGCTGCCGCAGCGCCACGACTGAAGCCGAACACATCGAAAACCAGCGCATTGATGTGGATCTCAGGATTTTTTCTATGAAATTGCGATATCTGCTGTTTTATGAAAGTAAATGCTTGAAACACTCGGGCTTCGATGCCTGTTTCACCCCGGCCAAATGCCGACCCCAGCAAGCTGTCTTTCTCGCCCGCTGCCGTGCCGATGCCCTCGACGTAGACCTTATCGAATGCCCGATTGAGGGAGATGATTTCTTCGATGTTTTGAGTGCTCTGATAAAGGTCATACAACCTCTTGATATTTGTCACTTCACTCCCATAACTGCTGTTCGGGTCCTTCATATACGGCTTGCAGTTGCTGTCCATATCCTCCGGCGACACCGGGTAATGGGCGCCGCAGCGTTGCCCCATCTCGACATTGAACGGGTTGTTGCCGGTGCCATCGAAAAACACCCCGATACGCAGGGTGATCTTCACGCGGGCGGCCTCTTCGCGCGCTTCCTTGGCTTGCCGGGCATCGTTGTACTGTTCTTCCAGTGCCCGTTGCCGCGCCTGCATCTCGTCGTATCGGCGTTGGCTCCGTTCCGAGTCTCGTGCTTCTTCTCGGTTGCGTTCAGCCGTTTTCCGGTTGCGTTCGGCCGTTTGTCTGGCGAGCTTTTTCAGGGCTCTGTCGCGGCAGGCCGCGCAATTGCAGCCATCGAACTTTTGTCCCATCCCTGCGTTCCTTTTCCATGTGAGCCTTCAGGCTGGAAAAGTGCGCGTTGCGGGAAGGGTGACGCTGCCAGTCGTGGCTTAAGAAAGTGTGGGAACAAGACTGATTTTTTGGAGCCTGCACCTGACAGACAAAACCTCAGGCTGAATATGCTGGCGATGAGGCCTGGAGCACGGGCTGACAATCGGCTTGTGGGCTTTTTCTGACGCTACGGAGCAGACGTTTCCAGGTGATCGAACAGCGCTGGCAGATGTCGGCGTTGGAGGAGATGTAGTCCGCTATCCTTGGTCTTATTGTTGGCTGATCGAGCGTTCCCATGCTTGAAGTGCACGGCGTGTTCAAAAGCTACGCCACCCCGCAAGGCCCGCTGGCGGTGTTGCAAGGTGTCGATTTGCACCTGGCGCAAGGCAGCAGCCTGGCGCTGATGGGCGAGTCGGGCAGTGGCAAGAGCACCTTGCTGCACTTGATTGCCGGGCTCGACAAGGTCGATCGCGGCAGCATCCGCATGGGCGATCAGCGCCTAGAGCAGATGAACGAAGGGCAACTGGCGAACTGGCGGCGCACTGAAATCGGCCTGGTGTTCCAGCAGTTCAACCTGATTGGCAGCCTGCGGGTCGAGGACAATCTGGCATTTCAGGCACGCTTGGCCGGGCGTCATGACCTGCGTTGGCAAGCGCAATTGGTGGAGCGGCTGGGGCTGGGGGATTTGCTCAGGCGTTATCCGGAGCAACTGTCCGGTGGTCAGCAGCAACGGGTTGCCTTGGGGCGGGCGCTGGCGTCGCGTCCGCGCTTGTTGTTGGCGGACGAGCCAACCGGCAGTCTCGATGAACACACCAGCGACGAGGTGCTCGACTTGCTGCTGGAGCTGCTCGATGGCAGCCCCACCAGTTTGTTGATGGTCACTCACAGCCAACGGGTTGCCGCACGACTGGCAGCAAAAGTGCTGTTGCACGGCGGACGTTTGGTCGACGCAGGCGAGCGCTGAGATGAGCGTTTTGCGCGAAACCTTGCGCGCGTTGCTCAGTCATTGGCGCCAGCATCCGGTGCAGTTTTTCAGTGTGCTGACCGGGCTCTGGCTGGCCACCAGCCTGTTGACCGGGGTGCAGGCGCTGAACAGTCAGGCACGAGAAAGTTACGCTCGCGCCAGTCAGCTGATTGGCGGCGAACCCCAGGCCAGCCTGAGTGCGCCGAATGGCGCGACCTTCTCTCAGGGGTTGTTCGTCAACCTGCGCCGGGCGGGTTGGCCGGTATCACCGGTGTTGCAGGCACGAATCCAGCTCAAGGGGCATGAAGACCTGCGTTTACAGCTGTTGGGCATCGAGCCGTTGTCGCTGCCCACCGGCTCGGCGCTGGCCGGACAACACCTGGACATGGCGAAGATAGTCGATTTTGTCGGCCCGCCGGGCCGTACCTGGATTGCCCCGTCAACCTTGCAGGCACTGGGTTTGCTTGAGGGCGCTCAACCGCAAAGCCTGAACGGGCAGACCTTGCCGCCGTTGCACAGCCAGGTCGACATGGCCCCCGGCGTGCTGCTGGTGGACATCGGTGCTGCACAGCACGTGCTGGATTTGCCGGAACAATTGTCGCGCCTGTTGTTGCCCAAGGATTTCGCCGCCACCGAGCCCCGGCTACCCACCGAGTTGGCCGGTCAGTTGCAACTCAAGCGCAGCGGTGAGGAAAACAACCTGTCGCGGCTTACCGAGAGTTTCCACCTTAACCTCGACGCGCTGGGCTTTCTGTCGTTTGTGGTCGGTTTGTTTATCGTCCACGCGGCCATCGGTCTGGCGCTGGAGCAACGTCGCGGGCTGTTCAGAACCCTGCGCGCCTGCGGGGTCAGTGTGCGGTGGCTGATTTTCTGTCTGAGCCTTGAATTGGGTGGGCTGGCACTGCTCGGCGGGATGGTCGGGGTGGCCAGCGGTTACCTGTTGGCCAGTCTGCTGTTGCCAGACGTTGCCGCCAGCTTACGCGGCTTGTACGGCGCGGAAGTGGCGGGGCAGCTGAGTCTCAGCCCGCTGTGGTGGTTCAGCGGGCTCGGTTTGAGCTTGCTCGGTGCGCTGCTGGCCGGCGCGAACAGTTTGCTGCGGGCGGCGCAACTGCCGCTGCTGGCGTTGGCCAACCCGCAAGCCTGGCATCAGGCTCACGCGCGCTGGTTGCGGCGTCAGGGTTGGGTGGCGGCACTCGCTGCTGTGATCGGCCTGAGCGCGTTGCTGTGGGGGGACAGCCTGGCCAGCGGTTTTGTGCTGATGGCGGCGTTGTTGATCGGTGCCGCATTGAGTTTGCCGGTGCTGCTCAACACTGCGTTGAATCTGCTAGTGCGCCGTAGCCGGTCGGTGCTGGGGCAATGGTTTCTCGCCGATTGCCGTCAGCAGTTGCCTGCTTTGAGTCTGGCCTTGATGGCGCTGCTGTTGGCGTTGGCGGCCAACATCGGGGCCGGCAGCATGACGACGGGTTTTCGTCAGACGTTCAGTGATTGGCTGGAGCAACGGCTGACTGCCGAGCTGTACGTCAATCCACAGAACCCGGCGCAAGCCGTCGAACTGCAACAGTGGCTGCTGGAACAAAAGCTCAGCGCGGTGTTGCCCAGCTGGCAGGTCTCGGTGTCGTTGCAGGGCTGGCCGGCGGACCTTTACGGGGTGATCGATCATCCGACCTATCGCGAGCATTGGCCGTTGCTCGAAGCGCTGGGTGAGCGCCCCTGGGATCAGTTGGCGACGCACGACACGGTGATGCTCAGCGAACAACTGGCCCGCCGACTCAAGCTGCGGCTGGGTGACCGTCTGATCATCCCCACGCCACAAGGTGTGTGGTCACCGCAGCTGGTCGGGATCTATGCCGACTACGGCAACCCCAAGGGTCACTTGCTGGTCAACGCCGACCACCTGCTGCGTTACTGGCCGCAACTGACACCGAGTCGCTTCAACCTGCGCGTCGATCCGGCGCAAATCCCGGCGCTGCTGACCGCGCTGCAATCGCGTTTTGCCCTGGACGACAGCCGCATCTATGATCAGGCCCGGCTCAAGGGTTGGTCGACGCAGGTGTTCGAACGGACCTTCGCTGCGACGGCGGCGCTCAACAGTCTGACCCTCGGCGTGGCCGGTGTGGCGCTGTTCATCAGTTTGCTGACCCAGAGTCAGAGTCGTCTCGGACAACTGGCACCGTTGTGGGCGCTGGGCGTGACCCGCCGACAATTGATGGTGCTCAACCTCGGGCAGACCTGGTTGTTGACACTGCTGACATCGGTGGTGGCGGTGCCCCTGGGTCTGGCGCTGGCCTGGTGCCTGGACACGGTGATCAACGTTCAGGCGTTTGGCTGGCGACTGCCGTTACGCGTGTTCCCGCTGCAACTCGCGCAACTGATGGGGGTGGCGATGCTCGCCACCTTGCTGGCCTCGGCCTGGCCATTGTTCAAGCTCTATCGCACGCAACCGGCGGACCTGCTGAGGAGTTTTGCCCATGAGGATTAACCGGGCGGTCGGTGTGCTGGTGCTGGCCGTGCTGTTGCTGACATTGACCGGTTGTGATGACTCATCGAAGCACAACGCGGGGTTCGCCGGTCTCGGCAGCGAAGCCGCGGCGTTCAAGCAGGTAACGCCCGGCCGGGTATTCAGTTTCCCGGCCGATCACGGCGTCCATGACGGTTATCGCGTCGAGTGGTGGTACATCACCGCCAACCTCAAGGACCCGCAGGGGCGGGAATTTGGCGTGCAGTGGACGTTGTTCCGCAATGCCCTGAAGGCTGGGCCCGAGCAGCCCGGCTGGGCCAGCCAGATTATTTGGCTTGGTCACGCGGCGGTGACCTCGGCGACCGTTCACCATGCGGCTGAGCGCTACGCCCGCGGTGGCGTCGGTCAAGCCGGGGTTCAAAACGTACCGTTTGCGGCGTGGATCGATGACTGGCGCCTGAGCACTCAAACCGATACCGCGAACCCGTTGGCCGAGATGCAGGTGCAGGCCAGCGGCAAAGGCTTCAATTATCGACTGCGACTCAACGCCAATCGGCCATTGGTGCTGCAAGGCGAGCAGGGTTTCAGTCAAAAATCCGAGCAGGGTCAGGCGTCGTACTACTACAGCCAGCCGTTCTTCCAGGCCAGTGGCAGCCTGGAAATCGATGGCACGACCTATCAGGTCAGTGGCCCGGCCTGGCTCGACCGTGAGTGGAGCAGCCAGCCGCTGACGAGCAACCAGACCGGTTGGGACTGGTTTTCCCTGCACCTGGACAGTGGCGCGCAGTTGATGCTGTTTCGGGTGCGGCAAAAGGACGGGGCGGCGTACCTGACCGGCACCTGGATCAACCCGGACGGCAGCACGGTGCGACTGTCACGAGATGAGATCAGCCTCACGCCGTTGCTGTCTTCCGAGGTGGCCGGACGGAGTTTACCGACACGCTGGTCGATCAAAGTCCCGGGCCAAGGCCTGGATATCACCAGCAGCGCGTTGAACCCCGGGGCCTGGATGGATTTGCGCATTCCCTATTGGGAGGGGCCGGTGCAGTTGAGCGGCAGCCATGCTGGCAACGGGTATCTGGAAATGACCGGGTACTGAGCGTTTAACCGCAATGTTTCGGGTGAAATCGCGATCTGCGTCTATGCTCCTTCGGCACAGATGACCTTAGGCAAAAGCTGACGGTCGCTGTCTGCACTCTTTAAATCAGGCACAGGGAATGTACTGCTATGAAACTCAACTCACTGGCCAAAGCCATCACCCTTGCGACACTGCTTTCTGCCGGCAGCCTCAGTGCCTATGCGGCCGATATCCCGTTGTCGAATACAGTGGAAGCTGATTAGTTGGTCACCAAAGTGGTTTCTGTCGATGCCGCCACGCACCAAGTGGTGCTCGAAGGTGCCGATGGCAAGCCGGTTCATGTCCAGCTCAGCGAGAACGCCAAAGATCTGGGCCATCTGAAGGCCGGTGACAAGGTTCAGATCGATGTCACCCACTCGGTGGCCGTTGTACTCGACACCGATGTCGAGAAGGGTCTGCCGAGCGCCAGCGAAAGCAGCGGGGAAGCGCGTGCTACCAAGGACAATCCAAACCCGGGCGGCGAAGCGTTTCGTCACGTTCAGGTTCAGCTGAAGATCACCGCGATCGACTTGAAGAAACACGAGCTGACCTTTGAGAATCCGGCCGGCGTGAAGAAAGTCGTCACCGTGGAAAAACCGGAAGTCCGGGCCCACCTGAAAGAGCTCAAGATTGGCCAGAGTGTGGTGGTGACTTACACCGACGTACTGAAAATCACCACCCAGCACGAAGGCTAGAGCGACGCCTGGTGTTCCAACTCCCGTAGCAGCTGTCGAGCCTGCGAGGCTGCGTTCGGCTGCGAAGCGGTCGTAAAATCAGGCAACGCGTTCTTTCAGGCAAACCGCGTACGCCGGATTTGCGAGGACTTCGTCCTCGAACGCAGCCTCGCAGGCTCGGCAGCTGCTACGGGGGTAGAGCGAAAAGATGTGTAGGTACTTATGTTACTCGTGGAAGCAATTTGATCGTACTGGTTCGTTTTCTTTCGTTTCAAATCATTTCGCCGAAACAGGATGTCCAGATTAATTCAGAATTTTTCAACGGACAGATCGTTTGCGTTGCATTAAAATTCCCCCGTTCGCCCAGTGTCGGGGCTCTTTACCGGTGCATGGATTGCCAGGCCATAACACTGGGCGAACACCTTCCTCCAGGCGCGATAAACAACATTTCATGACGTGCCTCATCACACCGATAGCCTTCAAGTGACACCTCTCGTTAAAAAACGCCTTGTTCAAGCAACTGGCTGAAGACTTCCAGTTCGGTTTTTTCCAGATCGGATATCACAATAAAACGCATGTGCTCGTGTTGCCACGCGACCACGTTGTAGCCGCGGATGGACTGACTTTTCCGGGGCTGATCGGTTTCTGTCGTCGGCAGAATGAACACGTTGATGATGTGCTTCGCCCGCCCGTAAGACAGCGCGGCTGTCGTCTGGTGTTGCAGGTAATCCAGGCGCCCGCCGAGTAAAGGGAAACCCTGTGCCGAGAAGTCGAACACCGGCGGCGAAAAGTCCAGCTTGCCGGTGAACCAAGGCTTGACCGTGTGCCGGTCGGAGGACACGACATCGTTCAGGTGCTCAGCCATCAGCGAACGCACGTGGCTGGACACCGCTTCGTCCAGCCAGGGTTGCTCAGGCGAAGGCGTGGCCACATACAGCACCAGCGCCATGGCCAGCGCGGCCGCTGAAAACGCCGGCGCCAGCCACTTTCGTGAGGCGTCTCTCAAGGCTTGCCAGGGAGAGGTCGGTAGCGGTGGAGTGGCGAAGACCTGTTGAATCAGCGCATCGGGCGCCGCGTAATATGGCGCATGCGCCTTGACGCTGGTGATCAGCCGTTGCATTTCGTCATGCGCGCGTTGGCAGTCGGCGCATTGCGCCAGGTGCTCGGCAACGTTCTCGGTGGTCGCAGCGTCCAGTTCATGGTCCAGGTAGCCATGAATCAGTTCGTGACAGAGCGTGCAGTTGATCTCATTCATGGCCTTGCAACTTCAGTAGTTCCAGCTTGAGCATGACGCGAGCCCGGGCCAGTCTCGACATGACGGTTCCGATAGGTATGTCGACCACCTTCGCGATGTCCTTGTAGGGCATCTCTTCCAACTCCTTGAGGACGATCATTTCGCGGAAGGCCGGGGGCAGGGCGCTCAGTGCCTGCTGAACCCGTGCGGCGTCTTCGGCCCGCATGGCGAGCAGTTCCGGTGTCTGGCAGTGGCTCAGGGCAAGGTCGTCTTGCGAGATTTCATCGCCGATGGCGACCCAACGATGGCCGGTCGAGCCCTTTAGCCAGTTGTAACTCTCGTTGCGCACGATCGTCAGGAACCAGGCCTTGGCATTGCCGTCTGCGAAGCGATGCAGAAATTTGAACGCCTTGAACGCACTTTCCTGCACCACATCGTGTGCCGCGCTGTCACTGCCAGTGAGCCAGCGCGCGAGGTTATAGGCGGCATCCATATGCGGCGCAAACAGCTCCTCAAATCGCTTCATAGTGGCTCCAGCCTTTGCCCCCTATAACCCGGATGCGTTGCGTTTTATTCCCGAAACAAAAAATATTTTCTTGCCTGGAATAAATCCCCGTCCGGCGTGGTTGTACATCCTGTCAGTTCATCAATGTAGACCGCTACGAGGGCGTTCCCATGAACATTCGTTCGGCAACACATGAAAAACGTACAGACGGCCCCTTGGACCCCGACCGCAGAAACCTGCTCAAATGCTCGGCATGGGCTGGCGCCGGCGTCATCTGGGCGTTGAGCGGCGGTATTCCACGAGCCTTTGCCCTGAGTGACGACGGCACGTTATCGGACCCGAAGGCGCTGGCCAGCACCTTTCACTTCGTGCAAATCAGCGATTCGCACATCGGCTTCAACAAGGAAGCCAACCCCGATCCACTCAAGACCTTGCAGGTGGCCATCGACAAGGTCATCGCGCTGCCGAAACGGCCTTCGTTGATCCTCCACACAGGCGACATCACCCACCTCTCCAAACCGGAGGAATTCGACGCCGCGGCGCATTTGCTCAAAGGCCTGCCTTCAACCGTGCACTACATTCCGGGCGAGCACGACACCCTCGATGAAGGCGGTGGCAAGCTCTACCTCGAGCGTTATGGCAAAGGCACCAAAGGCAATGGCTGGTACAGCTTCGACGACCACGGCGTGCACTTCATCGCGCTGATCAACGTCTTCAACTTCCAGGCCGGTCACGAGGCTACCCTCGGAGCCGAGCAACTGGCCTGGCTGCAGGATGATTTAAAGGCGGTGAGCACCAGCACACCGGTTGTGGTGTTCACCCACATTCCGTTGTGGACGATCTATCAGCCATGGGGCTGGGGTACCGAAGACGGCGATCAGGCCATCGCCATGCTGCGCAAATACGGTTCGGTGACGGTCCTCAATGGCCATATCCATCAGGTCATTCAGAAAATCGAGGGCAACATCACCTTTCACACCGCGCGCGGCACGGCTTACCCGCAACCCGCACCCGGTACTGCACCCGCACCGGGCCCCATGACCGTGCCGGCCGATCAACTGCGCAACTACCTGGGGATTACCGAGGTCAAGGCGACGCAGGGCGATCACCCACTGGCGCTGATCGATTCGACACTCATTTAGGGAGGGCGCGGACATGAAGCATTTACTGCGGGTGCTGACCCTGGGTTGCCTGATCGTTTCGATACCGGCGTGGGCAGAGGCGACAAAAATCGACATCAAGGAGTTCATGTATGGCCCCAAGGACTTGACGATAGCGGTGGGCACCACTGTGACCTGGGTCAACGACGATCAAACAGTCCATACGGTGGTGGAAACCCACAAGCTGTTCCATTCACCGGCGCTCGACACCAATGACCAGTTTTCCTATCAGTTCAATACGCCGGGGACCTTTGAATACTTCTGCGCGCTACACCCGCAGATGATCGGGAAGATCACCGTCAGTGGGGCGCAGTGAGGGGAGGGTCGTTGAGAAAATTCGGGCACAACGTATGACCCGTAGCAGCTGGCGAAGCCTGCGTCCGGCCGCGGAGCGGTCGTAAAATCACGCAATGCGGTCTTCCAGATCGACCGTGAATGCAGGATTTACGACTGTTACACAGTCGAACGCAGCCTTCGGCAGCTGCTACAGGATAGCGTACGGGCTTAACTACCAGCATTAACCTCAAAGGTCGCCCATTTTCATTAAGGCGCCGACACCTGCGCCTGCAGTCGTCGACCGATCACATCCAGCAAATCACAACCGTCGCGTAGCGGAATCGCCAACACCCGTGCGAAGTCCTGCAAAACGACGGTGTCGCTGCGGGTCTCCTCGCGCAGGGCAAGGTTCTCCAGCAACTGCGTTACCGCGCTGATGCGGTAGGCCGCGGTGTCGTGCAGCACGTCGAGCGGCGCTTCGGTATCGATGAGCAGCGAGTGAAGGTTGTTGTCGATCCCGGTGATGGGCATGTAGCGAGCCATGGTTGTACCTCCCTTGGGTAAACGAGCCTGAACACTCAGTGGCGAACACCGGATGCCGAATCAGGCGTGTCGAGGTGCTCCAGCACCCGGTTCACCATCAACTCGGCCAGCACCGCTAACTGCTGAATCGCCAACGCCACATTGCGGCGCGAGCCTTCGAGTTCAAAGGCCAGGTCAGTGGTCATGGCGTTGAGCGAAGCGAGGGTTTCGGAGGTGTGGATCAGCAGGGTTTCGGTGTCGACGTTTGGGGCGATGGTGAAGATGTGGCTGATGGGATCGGAAACGGCTGGGGATTCGGGGGGATTGGGGGGGATCTTTTTCATTGGCTTGTTCCTAGATTTAAATTAAGGAACTGCCAGCATCACTTCCACATGATGGGTGGCAGCTGTACGCGGGTGTGGAAGACCAGGGAAATCTAGGAACCCGGCGCACCCGAAAGTGCCCCGCGCACAGCCACCATAATTTAACAGCAGGCAAGAGAAAAGCGCCTGCTTAAATTTAGGGGCGCTTGTGCGCTTAGATTTCGTGAAGGGCTTCCACACCCTTGTCGCTGATTTTGCAGCGACAAACGAAGGCTATCCGTGAGACCCATTCGGCACAAGTTCACCAAAACCACTACAGCGTGCAGGAAATGTCCGAAGCCCGGGCCATTAAGGGGCAAATCCGTGAAGCTGTTACGAATTGAAGGGGATTTTCAAACGCTTGTGCTCAGGAAGGTTCCTTTTGTGCTTCGCTAAAATTGGCTTTGAAGTAGGTCATGAAGTCCTGCCCCTGAGCGAAGGCTTTTTCGATTTTTGCGCTTTGTTCTTTCAGTGCTGCACTCGGCTTGGCCCATAGCTCAGGTGGCAACGGTTTCGACCAATCTGCAATCGAGTCAGGTAAGGCTTTCATGCTGTAGCCATGATCCCATTCGGCGACCCAGTACGGAAACCGCCACCAGGTGATGACATGGGACAGATACCACCAGCCGACGCCTAGAGTGGAGCGCTCGTTGTGCTGGTATTCCTCGAGCATGTCTGCCCGCTCTTTATCGAAGGTATGGCAGCCTTCGTAAGGTGCTTTGCCGGGGCAGAACTGCGGGCCTTTTTCCATATAAGCGCGGATCGCCTCCCATTTGCCTAGGCCATGAATCGGCGTCATCACTTCCTGGGTCAAGAAGTGCACGGTATCGGCTTTTGGGTTATCGATAGCCATACCGAAGGTGTAGTTGCTCATGATGCCGACCCCGGTGACGCCGGTACTGACCGAAAGCCAGGCGACCATCTCTTCCCAGGGTTGAATGACCGGTTCGTCGGATCCATCGGGGAAATAACAGACTTCGCGGCGTTGGCGGTTGAAGCGAATGGGCCGGGTGCGAGCTTTGGTCAGAGTGGTGCTGATGACGGCGTAAAGACCAATGAGTGCTGCTGCTCCTCCGCACCAGACTGAGAGCCATAAACCAAACTCAAAAAAATCACTGAAGTACCACCAAAAGTCGCGCCCAAATGGATTGATGAATGTTGCGAAGCCCATAAGGGTCGGGAGAACGAGAAGGCATACGATAATCACAACCATGGGAAGCGAAACCGCCACTCTTGCTTGAAAGGGCTTAGTGAGGTTACTGCTACCTACGTCTAGATAAGTGTCATTTACCTCCAGAAAGCTGCCACCCAGATCCATGGGGGTTTGCCCGGTAGGTATTGGCAACGGTGAAAGGAATACTGCTTCACCAGTTGCAAAATTTCGGGCCTCACCGGCTATCGGACGCTGCTTGAGATCGAGTTCGTCGTGTTGTTTGGATTTGGAAGGCATGTCATTCAACCGGAAAATTTTGACGAGTCGGGCAGGCTGAGGATGTCGCTCGTTACCAGTAGCCATGGCGCATCGGTCGAGCGTGTCCGCAGTACAGAAGCTGTCGAAATCTGTTTGCCATTCTGTACGTTGAGAGTGAGTGTTTCGAAGCGTTTTTCCCGAAAGGTGTCGTTGCCAGCAACAGGGTGGTAGCGCAAGGAGATGGCCAGTCCATGCTGGGCATTGGCTTCATGTTGAAAGATGTCCAGCCCTAGTTTGAGGGGGCATCTGGAGCACTCAATAGGGTGAGTTGATAAAGCAGCGGCTCGCTCCAGGCTTCCCAGTCATTGCGCTGGTGGTTAGTCAGCCAGTAGGCGCTGAGGCCAAAGCCGACCTCGTCTAGCTCGCTAGCCGTCACCCCCGGTAAGTACAGGACAGCCATGGACTGACTTTTCACCTGTTGCAGGGCCATCTGCGGTGTTGCGGTGATGTCGGCCAGCAGCAGGCGTTCTTCGGCCATATTTCGGTTCGCATTCCGTTTGCCCCATGCGCCCTGTTGCAGCCATTTATCCAGTTCGGTTTTATTATTGCGGTTGTATAGCCACTCGCCGCCTAGTTGCAGACCGGTCAAGACCAGGCCAATCAGGTTTGCTCGGGCAGCAACGCTGAGCAGCTTTCCACCGGTTGTTACCCATGCAAGCGCACGGGCCTGATTGACGTTGGCCAGTGCTTCATAGGTGTATTGGACGCTACGGGCGGTGGCCCAGCCATTGACGGCTAGCTGTCCAGAGTCTCCGACCAGGGTCATACTGGCGCCGGCTAGCTTGGCTCCATTGCCTGAGCGCAGTGCTTCGGTCCATTTGGCTGCCGAACCTTTTTCACCGTATAGGCTTGTTCCGGCAGCTAATGTGCTGAAAAGGTATACAAATGGGCTTAACACCCCTGTAATTCTGCCGAGTTTAGCGGCCAGCTTGATCTTGCCGGAGGCGCTGGCGTAATTATCAATGGCAACAGAAAGGCTCGTAATGGCAATGCCTTGAACAGCGGCAAGAGTTCCCCCAACCATAGAGAAAAGAGAGTTTGCTACAGCCAATTTGTCTGTGGCATCTGAGTCCTTTTTACGTGCAAACTCACTATAAACGGTCACGAAGCTGATCACTTGCACCACCGCAGCAGCCGAAGCCAACAAATCCCCCCAGCTGATGTAAAGACCGCTCTGCTCACGCCTTTGAAAGGTCGCTTGAGCCGGTAGTCATCCGCCATCCGCTGAAACTCAAGTACCTGGGTATTATTAAGCCCCTTTATTTTGAAGGCTGCCTTGCCTGGTCCTTCACCCACCGGGCTCATAGCTTGGGCTACCCGGCCCTCTAGTGGCGTAACAGTCTGTTGTAGCGTCTTGCGGTGTGTCACCAAAGTCTTGTGGCTGCCTTTGGCGGCTTTGCCTTTGCGCTCTTTGGCCAGGGTTTGCCTAATCTGGTTTTTCAGCGAAGTCATCTGTTGGCGCAGATCGGTCAGTTTGGCCATATCGGCCTTAAAGGTGTCGATTTGGCCGGCAGACGCGAACTCCAGGGTGATGCCACCTTTACCGAAGGCGCGCAAGACATCCAGCCATGCTGAGCCGGGAATACGGCGCAATAGCTTGGCCGGGTCTATCGCTTGGCCGCTGCGCAACGCCTGCATCGCCTCATCCATCGCCCCTGCCAGACGTAACTGTTTGGCCGGCTCGTAAGCGGTGTTGCGCAGTTGATCGAAGGTAATGCCGCTTTCACTCAGGTGCATGGCGGCTGCCAGATTTTGCCCGAGCTGATTACCGAATTTACCGCTTAGTGTCTGCGCGCCTTGATAGTCGTTCTTGACCATATACGTATCGCGCAGGGATTTGATCGTTGAAGTTATCTTGGCATGCAGGTCTTTCTGATCGGTTAGGCTCAAGGTAAAGAAGGTCGGTACGGTGAAGCCTGGTTGTTTTTCGATCAGCTCTGCGATGGCCTCAGTGGCTTTGTCCGTTCGGCAAATGTCTTTCAAACACGCATATTCAGTAGCCAGCGAGCCTTCCAACTGATTGCTAAAATCAGGATCGAAATACCAGGCTGAGCGATGGAAGCGTTCCTCACCGACCAGCTTGACCCGGTCATCGGTGATCAAGTCCAACCGTTTATTCCAACGACTGAGTTGGGCGCGCTGCTGTTTGAGGAACGCTTCCATCGCCGGGCGATCAATCAGATCATTGATGCCGTCTTGCCCCATTTTCGCGCCATTGAGGGCGTCATCGGCATTGTCTTCAATAGTTTCGATCAGGTCATCGTAACGCGAGTACAGCGGTCCCAGGCTGGTGCGCATTCTCATTTTTGAAGCCGCGATGGCACCACTGTGTGTACCCGCCCCGGAATACTGACTTTGATTTTTGACATTGACGTAGTCGACGATGGTTTGCCGCTGCTCATCGCTGGTTTCGTCCTTGAGTTTGGCAAAACGCGGATCGCCTTTGGCTGCATTGAGAATCGTATCGCCGGTAACGGTGTACAGCGATTCGATATAGCAGCCAAACACATACTTTTTCTGGTTGGCTTCGGCATCGCTCCAGTCACTGATCCAGCCGGTAACCAGATCTTGATGTTCGGCGAGGTCACGAAGTACACCCAGATCGTCCTGCACTACCAGATAAAGATGGTCATGCTCACATTCCGCCTTGACTTGCTTTTTCAGTTCGCCCAACTGAGTTTTTTTGAAGTGTGGCGTTTGCTCCCAGAGGTAGTCCTTGCTTTCCTCAGGCTTGGCGCCTGTTACAGCAGGCCCCTTACTCGGTTGCTCGGCAACTTCCGCAATCCATTTTTCCGCCTGGCTGGGAGTCAGCAGGTTGGCAGCGCCTTTCTCCGGGTCGGCCTTGGTGAGGTCTACCGCTTGCATGAAGTACTCACGCTCGGACTTGTGCTTGATGACCTGTGCGCATTTGGCGGCGGTCCATTGCACTTCGGAGTAGTTGACGTAGAGCTTGCTCAAGCGTGGGAAGATCAACGCGGCATCGCCAACATTGCTTTCGCGTTTGTTAGCGGTGATTTCGCCTTTTTCCCACAGCAGCTGAGTCACGATGCCGTTCTGGACGCGATACTCATGCATGACTGCTTGAGGTTTTTTGTCGACGATGACGTAGAGCCAGCCATCGCGGATCAAGCGAACACCCAGTGGGCGTGAAGTCAGTTGGTATGGCATGGCGAGCGCACTGGAGGGGTCCAATCGTTCGACAAGACCGTAGCGCAGGGGGATGAGCTGAATCTTGGCTTTCATCAGCGGGCAGCCGCCCATGGCGCATTTGCCATCGTCTCGGCTTTTTGCAACGTTGTTTGGGTTTTTGCCGGCTGATGTTGGCGTGGTCATCCTTGGGTCCTTTGCAGGCTTTCAGCCCTTTCCTTGGCGATACTGGCGACCTCTTCGAGTCGCTGAGCAGGTGTTTGTTCCGACGGTGTTTTCAGTTGTGCATCCAGATCCGGATGTTCCTCCAGCGCACGATCCCCGAGAAACCCGTGGATGTTGGCGTAGAGGGTGATATCAAGCTCTGTGTTGAACCCGCGATCATAGGAGGTCGAGGCCAAGCTGTGCAGGTGTTCCCAGCGTTGCAGCGGGGCTGCGCCGGCGAGGTAGGACGGGAAAAACTCGTGCATGTGTTCGTCGAGGCGCATGACGATACCGCGAAAGTTGACTTCATCCAGTTGGCTGAGTTGTTCATCGCTCAAGCGGTAAGGCTTGGTGTATTGGGGATCAGACGGTTTGCCGGGGCGCTGATGAATATGCCAGTAGCCCACTGCCGCGTCGGCCGTGACGATTTGCTGGCAAGGTCCAAACAGGGTTGAGTCCTTGATGCGCTCTGCATGGCCGAGCAGTGCATGGGCGACGGCCGGATCCGCCAGGCGTAGCAGCACCTCTTCACCTTGCGGATGTAACACGCTGGTCAGCCAGCGCAGGTGTTTGACCATATCAGGCCAAGGGCCGTCGCTGAACAGCAGGTAGCCCCATTCTTTTTGGGGCTGCGCCAGGAACTGCTGAAGAATCGGATTGCCTTGCCCTTCAATGCGAATCAAGCAGGGCGATACGTCCCCCAATTCAGCCCAGCGGGTGCCGAGGTAAAGGGGCTCGAACTCCGGGTTCTCTGACCACTGATACAAATGCTGAGGCAGTTTCTCGACGCTGACGCCATCCAGCAGCAGGCCTACGCTGCCATTCCACGGCAGGTTTTGCGGCAGCCCTTTGTCCAGAGTCCACTCGGACCTAAGCATTTTGTGCCTCCAGCTTGGCTTTTTCGCAGATCGCGCAGATCGGTTTTTTCTGCATCAGCGCTTGTCGCTGTGCGGGCACCAACACCTGCCCAGCCTTGTCCGAATCCGCCTGCTTCAGCGGCCCCGGCAATATCGGCGCAGCCCCCGTCCCACTGCCCGGACTGCCGCCGCTGTTCATATTGATCACCGGCCCGCTCAGCGTCACACCCCCGGCATCGATCTTGACGAAGCTAACCCCACCGATCAGGGTCAGTTCGCTGCCGGCTTCGAGCACGACTTTCAGGCCGCTGCTGAGGTGGATTTCCTGGCCGGCTTCGATGAACTGGCCGGTGCCGACTTTGATGTGCTGGTTCACGCCTACCGTCAGGTGGTCGTTGGCGCGGGTTTCGACTTTGCGGTCGGCGTAGACGGTGTGGTGCTCTTCGGCCTTGAACTCGCTGTAGCTGTTGGCCTCGACGGTGTCGTGGCGTTCGTTGCCGACGCGGATCTTCTGGTCGTGTTCAATGTTTTCATCCCAGTCGCGCTGGGCGTGCAGGAAGATCTGTTCCTGGCCTTTTTTGTCTTCGATGCGCAGCTCGTTGTAGCCACCGCCGCCCGGCGAACTGATGGTCTTGAAGGTGCTGCGGGTTTTGTTCGCCGGCAGGTCGTACGGGACGACGTTTTCCTTGTGGTACAGGCAGCCGCTGATCAGCGGCTGGTCGGGGTCGCCTTCGAGGAAGGTGACGAGCACTTCCATGCCGATCCGCGGGATGGCGATGCCGCCGTAGTGGGCGCCGGCCCAGGCGGACGAAACGCGCAACCAGCAGCTGGTCTTGTCGTCGGCCTGTCCATCGCGGTCCCAGTGAAACTGCACCTTCACCCGGCCGTATTGATCGCAGTGAATCTCTTCACCTTTGGGGCCGGTGACCACCGCGCTCTGGCTGCCGAGAATGCGCGGTTTCGAGTGCGCCAGCGGCGGCCGGTTCGGCACGTCCCACGGGGTGGCCTGAAAGCGGTTGCGGTAGCCCTGGTGGAAATCGTCCTTGAGCGCGGTGGTGTCGCTGGTCACCGACTCTTCCAGCACCTGCGGCTGTTTGCCTTCGTGGAGGATTTCGGTGAGCAGCCAGAGGTCGTTCCACTTAGGCTTAGGGTGTTGGCTCAGGGCCAGAAAATGACCGCTGACCAGCAGCGGCTGATCGCTTTTGCCTTCGGCCAGTTGGTAGTCGCTGCGGTGCCGTTCAAGGCTTCGCTTGGCCAGGTGCTTACCGCGCTCGCGGTCGATGAAGCGGCCTGGGTAGTCGTAATCTTCGAGGTCCGGCAGGGCGTTGCCACGGGACTCGCTTTCGAGGGTGATGCGCGGTTTTTCGAAGTCGTAGTCGCGGCGCGTGGTGCGGCTGGTGCGGGTCTCCAGGCGCAGGTCGAAGCGCCTGATCACCGGGTCGTTGGCGACCATGCCGGAGTCTTGCTGGTAGGCCACGGGCTCGAGTTTGGGGAACACCGTTTGGTCATCGCCGAACACCAGCTTGTGAGCGGTGGCGCTGTGCTGAAAGTGGTAATGGATACCTTCTTCCTCGCACAGGCGCTGGATGAAATGCAGGTCCGATTCATCGTACTGAACGCAATACACGCGCTCGGGATAAATCGCCCCTAGCTGAAACTGGTAGGCATTGCTTTGGATGCCGTGCTCTTCGAGGACCTGGCCGATGATTTTCGGCACGCTGAGGTTCTGGAAGATGCGTTGGTTGATGCGGTGCGCCAGGTAAGACAGCTGCGGGCGCAGGGTCACGGAGTAGCGGGTCAGGCGTTTACCGGCGTCGCCTTGGGCGACGCGATAGATCTGCCCGTGAATACCGGTGCCGTTTTGCGCGAGCTGCAAAAAAGCCGGTTTGTGCAGCAGGCTTTCGAGGTCCAGGGACGGGTTTTCGCTGACCAGTTCGACGTCGAACTGAAACGGCTGACTGATGGCTTCTCGACCGGTGAGGGCAAGTACCTGAAGATCGTTCGCAAGACCTTCTACGGTCAGGGCGAAGTGAGTCTGATTGGCCGGCGCGAACATCCGTTGCTCCTCGTGCAGTGCAGCAGCATCCCTCGATGCCCGAGCGGGCGATCAACGAACGCAAGAATTCTTGGGTGGCGCAAACAACATCGACCAGCAGAGCTGGCCGATGTTTTGTAACGGTCGGCCAGACTTAGCCAGCGACCGGGGAACGCCAGTCATCGGAACCCGAAGTACCGGATACTTCGTGGGTCCAGGTGATTTTGCGGTAGGTGAACTCTACGTCTTCCAGGTGAGTGAAGTGCGAGTTCGCCGGGTCTTGGCAGTTGTGCATGTAGTCTTTGATGTCGACGATGATCGCGTCTTCAAGCTTGGTGGTGAAGTAGTGTTCCTGGGTGCCGGCAGCCGAAGTGCGGTACCACTTGATTTCGATCGAAGTCAGGCGCTCGCCCGAAGTCAGGGCCGCCAGCAGCAGTGGCGAGGACTTGTCGAACACCTTGGTGATTTTCACTGGCTTGTGAACGCGCTGGCCGGTGGGTTGGCCGGACTGCGGGTCACGCGGGATGATCACTTCGTGTTGGAAACCCTGAACCATGACCTGGTCTTCGTGACCTTCCTGGTAGGTGTTGCCAACCGAATCAGCGGTGAATGCACCGGCAGTGATCAGACCTTGTTTGGTGCCAGTGATGGACATATACGCGGGTGTAGCCATGGATGCTCTCCTTGCTAAATAAATGAAGGTGCCCGGGAGGCGAAATCGCCCGGTGGGTACTTCCTACAAATCAAACATCGTGCCATGTAGGACATTTAGCATATAAATCAATGAGATGTGTATTGTCAGCGTCGAGCTTGTCCTATTTGTCTGTAGGAAAAGTCGCTAAAGTGCGCAAGAAGTTGCGCAGTACTGCGCAACTTTTTGCGCACTTGGCTACAGGCCTTGCGTGGCGTGGCCTGGAGCAGGATGGGTGGGTGTTTTTCAGAAAGTGAGTGCGCAACTTCTTGCGCACAGAGGCATTGCGCCATTACTGCGGGACGGCCCGGAAGCCATGCCCGCTTTTTCTGATGGCTGCTGTGGATAGGTCAGCCGAGAATGGACAGGCCGAGTGCCGTCGAGCACTCCTCAATCGAGCGCCGCTGCGTATCGGCGTACAGCGCCAGTTCATCAATGGTCGGCCGCCCCAGGGCTTGTTCAAACGCTTGCCGGTTCGAATGCTCGCCGTAGTGGGTGTGTGCGGTATCGCCGAGGTTCGACTGGAAGATCCCTGCTGCGCTGACCGGTAGAAAGTCCTCATAGACCAACGGCACGGCGCGGATGTACTCGGCGTTGATCAAACCTTGCAACGATGTTGCCCCCGGCTCGTCACTGTCGGCCGCCAGGCCTTTTTCGGTGACGAAGTAGCGAAAGTAAGCCAGGCCTTGTTCGCGCATTTCGCTGTAGCTGTCCGGGAAGGCTGTGAAATGCTGTTCCATCAGGCGGTTGTAACGCGCCGCGTTGGCTTCATTGGGGAAGTCCTTGAGCTCATCGCGGGCGGCGTTGAGCAGGCGGTCGTAGAGTGCACGACCTTCAGGGGTCAGCGCGGCGCCGCGTTGTTCGATTTCACCGAAGCGGGCGCTGTGGCTGCCGTGAGCCTGCTGCTGATCGGTGAAGGCGATGGGTTCATCCAGCGCCTTGAAACTGGTCTGGCGCAGCAGAATCGGGCACTGGCGGCGCGGTGGACCTTCGATTACCGCTTTGGGAGTGATGCCGTGTTCGGGCATTTTTGCCTGCACGATGTCGATGTCCAGCGTGCGTGGTGTCAGGTGGTTGATGTGCGGGCCTTTGAACGCGACCACGTCGGCGATCAACCGATGCTGGGCGCTGAGTTGCTGGTAGTGCGCGGCGGTGACGGTGGCGCGGTGGTGCCAGCGGAAGGTTTCCAGCGCCTGTTCAACGAAATCCTCGGCTTGCTGCTCGTTGAGTCCGCCGTGTTGTTCGGACTGTTCGATCAGCGCCAGCGCCTGCGCGGTGAAAATCGAACGCTTGGCCAGCACCGATTCGGCAAAGGCACGCAGTTCAGGGTTTTCGATCAGCTCCAGGCGCAGCAGCGAGGTGAATACCCGGAACGGGCTGACTTGCAATGAGCTTTCATGCACGGCGCGGAACGCCGTGGAATGCACCGGCACCCCGGCCGGTGTCAGGTCGTAATAGCCGACCGGTTGCATGCCCATCACCGCGAACAAGCGGCAGAGGGTCGCCAGTTCTTGCGCGGTGCCGACGCGAATCGCACCGTGGCGTTCCAGGTCCAGGCGCTCGATTTCGCCTGTGCTGCGCAACTGTCGGGCAACCGCCGGATCGCTGTCGAGCACCTGGGCGTTGGTCTGCGCCACCAGTTCCATCAGGGCGCCGTACAGCGGCACTTCTTCGCGGTACATGTCTGACATTGCCCGCGAGAAGCGTTGGCGGATCAGGTCTGGGCTGACGACGTTGTGGTTGCTCATAAACACGAATCCCGGCGCAGTGACAGTGGAGTAGGCCGATTCTGTTCGGCACAGGCGACGCTGACAAACGAAGTTTCTTCTGAACTTCATTCTGCAAATGACTGCTGCGTTCAGCGCAAAATCTGATCCACCAGCTCGATCCAGTGCCTGACCCGCGTCCGTCCGGCGCTGGCGAGGTGGCTCTGACAACCAATGTTGGCGGTGACGATCAGTTCCGGTCGGCCGCTTTCCAGAGCGTTGAGCTTATTGTCACGCAGTTGCCGGGCGAGCACCGGTTGGGTCAATGAGTAAGTCCCGGCCGAGCCGCAGCACAGATGATTGTCGGGCACGCTCGTGAGGTTGAAACCCAACCGGGTCAGTAGTTCTTCGACTGCACCGCCGAGTTTTAGCGCGTGCTGCAACGTGCACGGGCAGTGGAAGGCGATTCGTCGTTCGGTAGCAGCGCACAGCCGTTCCAAGGGTTCGTTGCGCAGGATTTCTACCAGATCTTTGCTCATCTCGCTGACCCGTTCGGCCTTGGCCGCGTAGGCGGGGTCGGTCTTGAGCAAGTGCCCGTAATCCTTGATGAACGCACCGCAGCCACTGGCGGTTTGCACGATGGCCTCGGCGCCGTTTTCCAGCGCGGGCCACCAGGCGTCGATGTTCTGGCGTGCGCGATTGAGCCCCTGTTCCTGGGCGTCGAGGTGATAGTCCAGCGCCCCGCAGCATCCGACCTGGCTAACGGCGCTGACGCTGATCCCGAGTCGATCCAGCACTCGCGCCGCTGCGGTATTGGTGTTTGGCGACAAACCCGGCTGCACACAGCCTTCGAGCATCAGCACTTTTCGCGAATGTACCGAGGTTGGCCATTCTCCCGCTGGCGGCACATCGTGCGGCAGTTTGGCTTCGAGGTCGCGCGGCATCAGCGGCCGGAAGGTTGCACCGATGTGCAACAAGGCCTTGAACAGTCCGGGATTCGGCGCCATCGCCCGCAAGCCTTGGCGCAACACGCGCTGGCCGGCTGAGCGCGGCACGGCCTGATCGACTACGGCGCGGCCGATGTCCAGCAGGTTGTGATAATCGACCCCGGACGGGCAGGTGGTTTCGCAGGCGCGGCACGACAGGCAGCGGTCCAGGTGCAATTGGGTCTGGGCGGTGGCGGGGTGGCCCTCGAGCACTTGCTTGATCAGGTAGATGCGCCCACGCGGGCCGTCCAGTTCATCGCCGAGCAACTGATAGGTCGGGCAGGTGGCGTTGCAGAATCCGCAATGCACGCAGGTACGCAGAATACTTTCCGCTTCTGCCGCGCGGGGCAGGCGTTTGGCCTGTTCGCTGAGGGTGGTCTGCATGCTTCAGAACTCCGCGTACATCCGGCCAGGGTTGAACAACCCCTGTGGGTCGAGTTGGACCTTGAGCTGTTGGTGGTAGCGCAGCAGCGCTGGCGCCAACGGCTGGAACGGGGTGTCGCTGACACCGTGGCTGTAGCACGTCGCATGGCCGCCCAGATCAAAGGCCAGCGACTGGATGTTCGGCGCCTCGGACTTCAACCAGCGTTGCGCGCCGGCCCAGTCGATCAGCTGTTCGCCGGGCAGCATCAATGGGCCGAGGTTGTTGGGCAGTGACAGACGCCACAACGGCAGACCGGGGTCGAAAAACGCCAGCTGTTGTTCATTCAACGCCTCCCAATAGGTCGAGTCCAGCAGCTCGCCACCGAGTCGTTGATGGGCAGCGCTGACTGAACCTTCGCCGCCCTCCAGACGCAGGTGCAACTGCCGGCCGTCATGGCACGCTGCGCTGATGGGCAACGGTTGCTGGCCCCATTCGGCCAGTTGGCTCAAGGCCCGGGCGCTGTCGAGTTCCAGGCTGATACTCAAGCATTGGCGCGGTTTGGGCAGGACCTTGAGCGAGACTTCGGTGATCACACCGAGGCAACCGAAGCTGCCGGTCAACAACCGTGAAAGGTCATAGCCGGCGACGTTTTTCATCACCTCACCGCCAAAACGCAGCTGTTTGCCGCTGCCAGTCATCAGTCGCGTACCGAGGACGAAATCGCGCACTGAGCCGGCCCACGGTCGACGCGGACCTGATAATCCAGAAGCGATCATGCCACCGACCGTGGCGTCTTCACTGAAGGAGGGCGGTTCATAGGGGAGCATTTGCCCGGCGGCATCCAGCGCCGCCAACAATTCCCTCAGCGGTGTACCGCAGCGTGCGGTGATCACCAGTTCAGTCGGGTCATAGCTGACGATGCCGCGATGGGCGCGGGTGTCGAGCACTTCGCCAGCGACTTCGCGGCCGAGGAAGGCTTTGCTGCTGGCGCCTTGAATGCGCAGCGGCGTGGCGTTCTCCCGGGCCCGGTTGATCTGCTCCAGGAACTCTGTGCTGGCGTCCCGGTCCTGTTCGGTGCGCATCAGAAACGCTCCAGTTCAGGGAAGGGCAGTTGCCCGCCGTGGACATGCATGGCACCGAACTCGGCGCAACGGTGCAGGGTGGGAATGTTCTTGCCGGGATTGAGCAGGCCTTTGGCGTCGAACGCAGCTTTTACTGCGTGAAACACCGTCAGTTCGTCGCTGTTGAACTGGGCGCACATCTGATTGATTTTCTCGCGGCCAACACCGTGCTCGCCAGTGATGCTGCCGCCCACCTTGACGCAGAGTTCGAGGATTTTGCCGCCGAGGGCTTCGGTGCGCTCCAGCTCGCCGGGTTGGTTGGCGTCGAACAGGATCAGCGGGTGCATGTTGCCGTCGCCGGCGTGAAACACGTTGGCCACTCGCAAGTGGTGTTCACTGGCCAATTCGGCAATACCCTTGAGCACGCGAGGCAACTCGCGTCGCGGGATGGTGCCGTCCATGCAGTAGTAATCCGGCGACAACCGCCCGATTGCCGGGAACGCTGCTTTGCGTCCGGCCCAGAACTTCACCCGTTCGGCCTCGTCACGCGCCTGGCGAACGTCACTGGCGCCGGCCTGTTCCAGCACGGCGCGAACTCGCAGGCAGTCGTCGCGTACATCGGCTTCGACGCCATCGAGTTCGCACAGCAGAATCGCCTCGGCGTCCACCGGGTAACCGGCGTGAACGAAGTCTTCAGCGGCGCGCAGGGCCAGGTTGTCCATCATCTCCAGACCCGCGGGGATGATCCCGGCGGCGATGATCTGCGCCACGGCGTGTCCGGCTTTTTCCACAGAATCGAAACTCGCCAGCAGCACCTTGGCCACGTGCGGTTTGGGCAGCAGTTTGACCGTGACTTCGGTAATGATGCCCAGCAATCCTTCGGAGCCGGTGAACAGCGCCAGCAGGTCGAGACCCGCTGAGTCCAGCGCGTCCGAGCCCAAGGTCAGGCGTTCGCCTTCGATCGTCAGTACTTCCAGTTTCAGCACATTGTGTACGGTCAGACCGTATTTCAGGCAGTGCACGCCACCCGCGTTCTCCGCGACATTGCCGCCAATCGAGCAGGCGATCTGCGAGGACGGGTCCGGCGCGTAATACAGGCCAAACGGCGCGGCGGCCTGGGAAATCGCCAGGTTGCGCACCCCCGGTTGAACGCGCGCAGTGCGGGCGGCGGGGTCGATGTGCAGGATCTGATTGAAGCGCGCCATCACCAGCAGTACGCCTTTTTCCAAGGGCAACGCGCCCCCGGACAGTCCGGTGCCCGCGCCACGCGCCACGACGGGCACCTGATGAGCATGGCAAAGTTTTAGCACGGCTTGAACCTGCTCAAGATCACGCGGCAGCAGCACCAGCATCGGCGTGGTTCGATACGCCGAGAGCCCGTCGCACTCGTAGGGTTTGAGCTCTTCTTCGCGGTAGAGAATGTCCAGCTCCGGCACCTGCTCGCGCAAGGCTTTGAGCAAGGCATCCTTGTCGACTGGGGGCAGGGCACCATCGATGCGTTCGTCGTAGAGGATGTTCATTAGATGACAAGTCTCGTAGCAGCTGCCGAAGGCTGCGTTCGGCTGCGAAGCAGTCGTAAACCTGTGTCCACAGTTCACCTGATACACCGCAGTGCCTGATTTCACGACTGCTTCGCAGCCGAACGCAGCCTTCGGCAGCTGCTACGGGGGGGTGTTCAAGCTCAGGTCCCTTGTCATTTATAGTCAAAGCTTCGACAGAGAGCCTGTCAACAGCGCTATTTCGGGCTGCTGGGCGGTGATGGCTATTTGATTTCGCCCTGATAGACTCCACTCACCCCTGTCTGAGTGACTCGCTGTTACAGGTCAGACGTAAAGAGGAGCTTTGGCCCCCTATGCACCATAACGGAGGAAAGGGACTTTCACTGGCCAGGAGGCTCTACACGTCGCGAATCCTTGGGTTGGCCTTGGGCCTGATCTGTGTGGGCGCGGCGATCATTCCACTCAATCCGCCCCGTTGGCTGTTGGCGCTGATGGTGTTCAACGGCCTTATCTGGCCGCACCTGGCCTATCAATGGGCGCGCCGTTCGCACACGCCTTATCATGCCGAACACCGCAACCTGCTGATCGACTCGTTCATGGGCGGGTTCTGGGTCGCTGCCATGCAGTTCAACCCCTTACCCAGCACCGCCACGTTGTCGATGATGGCAATGAACAACGTCGCCATCGGAGGCTCGCGTTTTCTGCTCGCAGGTTTCGTGGCTCAGTTGTTGGGTATGGGGATCGGGCTGCTGATCTTCTTTCCGGTGTTCATCCCGCAAACCAGCCCTGTTCAGATGTATGCCTGCTTGCCATTGCTGACGCTGCACCCCTTGGCGCTGGGCTGGATCTGCTTTCGTCAGGCCCACACACTGGGCAAACACAAACGCGAACTGCTGGCCCTGAGCCGTACCGACAGCCTCACCGGGCTGTTGAATCACGGCGGCTGGAAGGATGCGCTGGACATCGAATTTCACCGCTGTCAGCGCCAGCAGGGGGGCGGGGCGATTGCCTTGATCGACATCGACCACTTCAAAACCATCAACGACACCTACGGCCATGTGGCCGGCGATAGTGTGTTGCGTCAGTTGAGCAAAATGCTCAAGCAAAGCCTGCGTGCCAGTGACGTGGCCGGGCGTTACGGCGGTGACGAATTCTGCGTGATCCTGCCCGACGTGCCACTGGCCCACGCCGCCCAGGCGATGGACGCCTTGCGCGATCGATTTTCGGGGCTGGGTTACGAGCAGAATCCGGCGTTGAAAGTCAGCCTGAGCATCGGCCTGGCCGCGTTCAATCCGATGCACAGCGAAGCCATACACTGGCTCAACGATGCCGATGAGGCGCTGTATGCGGCCAAGACCACCGGGCGCAATCGAGTGATCTGCCATGCCGATGGGCTGGTGCAGCGGGTGGCGATGGGGGCGGTTTGAGGTTAAAGGGGCTCACGACTCATGCCCGTCAGTTCAGAGAAATCTGGAGACTTTCGGTGCATACGGGATTGCCAAAAGATCGCAGGCTGCGCCAGCTCCTACGCCGAGCAGTCGGACCCGTATGCAAATCCGTAGGAGCTGCCGCAGGCTGCGATCTTTTCGGGCCGTCAATACTTAACTGACGGCCATTAGGCTCACGACCTTCAATATCCCCCCACAA
The DNA here is from genome assembly GCF_001874645.1 of Pseudomonas frederiksbergensis. Taxonomy (NCBI): domain Bacteria; kingdom Pseudomonadati; phylum Pseudomonadota; class Gammaproteobacteria; order Pseudomonadales; family Pseudomonadaceae; genus Pseudomonas; species Pseudomonas frederiksbergensis. Next base: position 645,418 of record NZ_CP017886.1, on the reverse strand, counting down.
CTTTCCAAGACCTTTCCGACAACGTACCCTGTTGCCGCGTCTCAACGTCGCTCCTATAGTTCGAGTTCGCGGCAAAATCCGCGAATGACCTTGGCCGGTCGAACTCAGGAGCGCATCAGCGTCCCAAACACCGTTGCAGACGCTTTTTTTATGTCTGAAATATCGTGTTATGGCGGCTGTGCGCGGGACACCTTCGGGTGTGCCGGTACTCCTGTGGCCGGTCGGCCAACCCTCGCACAGCTGCCACCTCTTTCGTTTGGCCGCGAAAGGTGGAAGCTCTATTTACAGGAGCCACACCCATGAATGAACAAGTCATGCCGCGCTATCTCCCCGTCGACACCTACGACTCTGCAAACCCCGTGCTCTTCATCAACACCCACAAAGAACTCAGCGACCTGGCCGCCTGCGCCGCACACCGTTTCACAGTGGTTCGCGACCTGATGGACACCTTGACCAGCCTGTCCCTCAAAGGCATTTCCGATTGCGACCTGACCCGCGTCACCCGTGGCGTGCATTTGCTCACCCGTGAGGGTTGCGCGGTGCTGGAGGTGATTCAGCTGCGGGTGGGGCAGATGGAGGAAGGGTACAAAGCGAATCCCTAGCGGCTAATGCCTGTCAGTTAAGCGTTGGCTGCAGAAACCGCTTCGCGATGGCGTCCGCAAACGGGTAGAGCGAAAAGTAAGGCCGGGCTTCGTCGATGACTCGCTGGACGGAGGGTCTGCGCGTCAACCGGTCGAAATAGGCATTCAAGTGGCTGAAGTCGTCCGGGAACGGCAAGAGCGTGCAGGCATAGAAAAGCGCCGGGGCTGCGGCGCAATCGGCCAGGCTGAAGTCTTGACCGGCCATCCAGATTCGTGACGCCATCCGATGGTCGAGCATGGCGTAAGCCGTCTCCAGCATAGCGCGTTGTTTGCTCAAATCACCGCCTGCGCTGTGCAGGCGATCACTGACAATCTGTTGTAGCGGCGCCTGCACATAGTTGTCGAAAAAACGGTCCCACAGACGCACCTCCAGCGCGACCTCCCAATCGTTCGGAATCAACAGTTGCTTACCCGGATAGTAGCGATCCAGGTACTCGATGATGATCGTGGTCTCTGGCACAGCGCGCTGGCGCAGATGGTCACTGATGACCGGGAACTTGACGAGTGGCCAGAGGGCTTGAAGTTCGGCCCGGTCTGCGTCGTCTGCAAGATTGATGATCCGCTTTTCGAATTCGGTAGCGTTTTCGTAAAGCGCGATCAGCACTTTGTGGCAGAACGACGAGAGCGGATGGTAGTAAAGAGTCAGCGACATCGTTCAACTCCTCGGTTGAGTTGATTGAGCGGGGCGGTGAGGGCGACAGACTGCCTCGGTGATGATTTTCAGTGCTCATTAAACCTGCGGGGCTCATCAAGATGAGCCCCGCAGACGATTCTGAATCCCCCGCCAAGCCTTCTGTATCAAACGCGTCGGGCTTCTAGCGGCGGCGTGCCATCGTGAAACATGGTCTTCAGTTGTGCGCGCAGTTCTGGCGAATCGGTGTGCTTGTGAACACTGACCGCATGCTGCGCGGCGGCATCCAGCAATTCCTTTTCGGAATCGGCGGACAGTGCGACAGAACACTGGGTTTCGCTTGGAAATTCGCGGCAATCGATATATTTGCGCGACATGATGTTCTCCTTCATACGAAGGCAGGCCTGCACCTGCGTGAACGGACCGCTCGACACGTCACGCCGTCCATCGAACACGGTTGCGCGTCGCATCGAGTTGGGTAATCCATGAAGTATAGGTCGATCGCAGGGTTGCCAAAGGCACTTACGGCGTACCGAACATCGCCGTCCAGTAAATGCCCGCATCGCTCTTTGGATCAACCGCATAAGCCGCGCCCAGCTCGCGGTACTGTGGGTTCATCAGGTTGGCGCAGTGACCGGGGCTGGCCAGCCAGCCATCGACCACCTTGCGCACGGTGTCTTGCCCGGCGGCGATGTTCTCGCCGATCTGCTGGCCGGCGTAGCCTGCCAGTTCAGCCCGATCACCTGGCGTGCGGCCATCGCGGTCCTTGTGGTCGAAGAAGTTGTTATTGGCCATGGCACGGGTATGCGTCTGGGCCGCCGTCGCCAGCGTGGCGTTCCAGGCCAGCGGCTGTGTGGCGGCATAGGACTGAGCGCCGCACTGGCGCGTTTGTTTGCGGGCGGTGTTGATCATGTCGAGCAGCTTCTGTCCCTCTGCTTGCCAGTCGCCCAGGCGGCCAGTCAACAGTGGGCGCGCGAGCACGATGCGCCACGCTGTTCCTTCGTGGCTGACGCCGATATCGACGAACTGCGGGTCCAGCACCACCTGACAGAAACTCTCCTGCACGGCCTTCATGGCCGATTGCACATCTCGCGGGCCGGACAACGTGATCGCCTGTACGGTAACCATCGGATAAGCCGTACGCGCCAGCGCCTGCTGCAAGTCGCCGACATTATTGCCGGGCAGGATCAGGCGCGGATCGGCCGCTAGCGGTGGCAGCTCCTGAGACACCTGGCTGGCGCAGCGCTGCACCTGGCTGCGGTAGCTGTTGATCGATTCGACCAGCTGCGACTCTTCGGTCGCCACGGCAGTGGCGGCGAACACCAGCCCCAGCGACAACGTGGCAAGACGCATGACGGATGACAGGACGCGCATGAAACTCTCCTTGAGCTGACTGCGCTCATGATGCGCGAACTAGCCCCACCCAGCGCAATGCCTTTTTAGGCTGCAGCCGGTTTTGCTTTCTGCATCATGAGACGTTTCCAGGAAGTGTAGAGCGCGTTGCCAGAACGCGGCTTCCCAGTGCGATCACGAGCGCAGCGGCGATCAGGGCCAGGGCGACGGCGAACGTGATTCGCATACCGCTGGCAACGGCCTCGGGACTCGCCGTGGTGATGTCGATCGTCGCCGATGCGAGCACGAACACCGCACCCAAAGCAGATGCACCGGTGATCAGCCCCAGATTTCGCGACAGGTTGAGCATGCCGGAGATAACACCGCGTTGGTCCGCGTGGACATCCATCATGACAGCCGTGTTGTTAGCTGCCTGGAACAGTTGATAACCAGGGGTCAAGACGACGATGGCAGCCATGTAGCCTGCAATGCCCAACATCGTCGGAAGTACGAATAGAGCGCATGTACCTGCTGCCATTACGATGAGCCCGACGATGACCACGAAGGGCGCGCTCAAACGGTCGACCATACGACCCGCCGGGACACCGCTCAGTGCGGAGATGATCGGGCCAATCGACATGACGACTCCAACAAGAGCCAGGTTTAGCCCGAGTGCATGCGAGAGATAAAAAGGCCCGACCACCAGCGTCGCCATCATCACCGTCGAGACGAGCGCGCTCATGGCGAGGCTGCCGCTCAGCACGGGGTCGCGGAACATCGCCACTCGAATCAACGGTGATGCAGCGCGCGCTTCGGCGAGCACGAAGAGGCCGACACCGAAGGCCGCCGCCACCAGCAGCGCCATATTGAGTGGACCGAAACTGCCTCGCCCGATCGTCATGGCCAGCGCATAAGCCGCGAGCGTCAGCGCCAGCAGCAGCGTACCCAAAGGGTCGAAGCCGGCGCGCTCGGGTTTCGGCGCTTGGCGATCGGCGGGCAGGTAGCGATGCGCGAGCAGAAGCGTCAGGATTCCCAACGGAACGGTAATCAGAAAGATCGCCTGCCAGCCGAGGCCGGCGATCAGCACGCCGCCGAGCGATGGCCCCAGCGCCGTGCCAATCGCAGACATTGTCCCGAGCAAGCCCATGGCGCTACCAGTCTTTGCCTTCGACACCGTTTCGCCGACAAAGGCCATGGTCAGGGCCATCATGATGGCTGCGCCGAGGCCTTGCAGCGTCCGGGCGGCAATCAGCAGCCAGAGCGTGGGGGCGAAGCTGCACAGGGCCGAGGCCAGCGTGAACAAGAAAATTCCGGCCAGTAGCAGTCGCCGACGGCCGGTGATGTCACCGAGGCGTCCGACGCTGACGATCAGGGTGGTGATGGCGAGGAGGTAAGCGAGGACGATCCACTGGACCTCCTGGAAGGAGGCGTTGAACGCCTGTGCCAACGTCGGCAAGCCCACATTGGCGATGCTGGTGCCGAGCGAGGACAGCAACATGGATAACGAAAGGCTGGCGAGCGCCCCCCGAACCGAGGGTACTCGTGGTGCATTGCCTGCGACTGCCTGATCTCGTTCTGCACTGATTGGCTTCATCATGTTCCCTTTGTTTGGCGGCTTGCGAAACGCAGCTGTCAGAAATCTACGCTGGCGCCTAACATGGCGGAAGACGCACCGTTTGCACTTTATTCGTGCGTTTAACGCCTTATTACCCTCACGCCATTTCAGGGGCGATGCATGTCGACACCCGATCTCAACTTGCTGGTCACCCTTGATGTGTTGCTCGCAGAAGGCAGTGTGACGCGTGCCGCGAAGCACTTGCGGCTTAGTCCGTCGGCGATGAGCCGGGCCCTGGCGCGACTGCGTGAAACGACCGGCGATCCGCTACTGGTCAGGGCCGGCCGCGGTCTCGTGCCCACCCCGAGAGCGCTCGAATTGCGCGAGCAGGTCAGTCAGCTTGTGCAGGACGCAGAGGCGATTCTGCGCCCGGCTGAAACGCTCAACCTCAAACAACTGGTCCGCACGTTCACGCTGCGCACCAGTGAAGGTTTTGTGGAGCGTTTCGGCGCGGACCTCATTGCACGCGTCGGTGAGCAAGCACCCGGAGTGCGGCTGCGCTTCGTGCAGAAGCCCGATAAAGACAGCACGCCACTGCGCGACGGGAGCGTCGATCTGGAAACCGGTGTGGTGGGGCAGACTGAAGGCCCTGAGGTGCGTACGCAGGCATTGTTCAGGGACCGTTTCATTGGCGTTGTGCGAAGGGGGCATCCGCTGAGCCAGGGCGAGATCACGCCCGTCCGTTACGCGGCGGGCAGGCACATTTACGTTTCCCGGCGGGGGCTCGACAAGGGACCTATCGATGAAGCCCTGAAGTCGCTTGAGCTTGTGCGGGAAGTGGTGACCATCGTCGCCGGCTTTTCGACCGCGCTGGCGCTCGCCCGGGCCAGCGACCTGATCGCCAGTGTTCCGGAGCAGCACACCGAAAACCTGCGTGTCGGCATGCACAGCTTTGCGCTTCCACTCGTCCTGCCGACGTTCACCGTCTCAATGCTCTGGCATCCACGGCTGGATGCCGACCTGGCGCATCGCTGGTTGCGTGGGTGCCTTCGGGAGGTGTGCGCGCAGACGCGCAATGATGGGGCTTTGGACGCGAGCACGGTTGAGCAGGGGAGCTGTCTTGCGCAAGCGGACACGAAAAAGCCCGCACAAGGCGGGCTTTGAAATCGAGTAGGTGGCCGGCGCTGGTCCCCGGCTTACAAGGTTTATCAGGCCTCTCACAGAATCGCATTGAAACACTCTGATTTGCTCATCTGCTTCACACGGCATAAGGGCTGGATCTCAGCGCGGAGATCTTTCTAACCGTGTACCCTTCGGAACGCGCCCCACGTTTCCTTGCTATCCTCTTGCGCATCAGTCTGCGTCTTCACCTACCACTTCAGAATAGCAAAAACTCCAAGGCGCTGGCCGGGCTTTTTAGACCGATTGTGCTCAAGGAGGAGAGCGGCAGGATGGAAAAATGCTATCGCCAGCCAGACATTTTTGGCGCCGTTCGAGTGAGGCGCCAGAATTATCATTGCGCAGTGCTGGAGCCTGCCCAGGCGCCAAGCGCTATCCCATGATTTCTCACGACTGCTTTCGCCTCGCGGTGACATCGGTTTGGCCACGCAACATCGCAATGTCTTGCTTGGGAGCTACGCCAAACAAGCGACTGTATTCGCGGCTAAATTGGGAGGGGCTTTCGTAGCCGACTTTGAAAGCCGCACTGGATACGTCCAAATGGTCATTCAACATCAAGCGTTTCGCCTCGTTTAACCGCAACCATTTCTGGTATTGCAACGGACTCATTGCCGTCAGTTGGCGGAAGTGATGGTGAAAGGTGGGTGTGCTCATCTGCACGCGGGCTGCAAGTTCTTCGACGCGAAGTGCCGAGGCGTAATTCAACTTCAGCCAATCGATGGCTTTGGCGATCCGATAACCTTGGCCATCGACAGACGTTATTTGTCGCAGCCGGCTCACTTGGTCACTCTGCAAGAGACGGTAGTGAATCTCGCGTTGGATCAAGGGGGCGAGAACAGGGATGGACTGCGGCTCATCGAGCAGTGCCAATAAGCGCTCGAATGACGCGAGCATTGCAGGCGTCACTGAACCCATTCCTACCCCCTTCGTAACGGATCGATCACGGGTTGGCGGCAGGTCACTTTGCGCTATCAGCTCAGCCAGCATGCGCAGGTCGAGCTTGAAAGTCAGCCCCAGGCATGGCTGTTCCGGGCTGGCCGCGAGCACCTCTGAATTGGCAGGCAAGTCCAACGACGTGACCAGGAATCGCGACGTGTCATAGGGATACCCTTCGCCACCTACCCACAGCTGCTTTTCGCCTTGGGCGACAAGAATGATGCTTGGCTCGACCATGCAAACGACGGGCGCAGAGGGATGTTCGCGCCGAAAGAAGCCCAGACCCGCAATCGAGGTTGCGTAGTCACCCGGCGTTGAGACCCGGGCGCCAATGGTATTCGCCAGCGCTTCTTGGGGCGATGTGTCTGGAGTGGCGGTTTCGTGATGGATCGTCATGTTCGTCTTGTACCTCTGGCTGAACTCTAACTCGCCAGGTCGCGGCCGTCCTGCAAAAAAACCGAGACTCATAGAATCAGGCAAGTAATTCAGCGATATGCACTACAGGGCACTTGGGCAGAGCGCGAAAATGATCGAGTCAAGAAACTCCAGCGAACAACCATTCAATCGAAAGGAATATCCAGTGAAAGGAATTTTGCTTGCCTTGGGGCTGCTCGTTACCTCTTTTTCTTCAATAGGAGCCGATATGTCGAACGGCGCGGACAACTTCTACAACAGCGAGAAAGTGACCGTAGAAAAGGTCACCTTCAAGAATCAATACGGTATGAAGGTGGCGGGCAACCTGTTCACCCTGAAGGGCCTGGACCCCAAAGCGAAAAATGCCGCCATTATCGTCGGCCACCCGATGGGGGCGGTGAAGGAGCAAAGTGGGAACCTGTACGCCACCAAAATGGCCGAGCAGGGCTTTGTCACGCTGTCGCTGGATTTGTCTTTTTGGGGCGCGAGCGAGGGCACGCCTCGCCAGGCCGTCTCGCCAGATATCTACGCAGAAGACTTCAGTGCCGCCGTGGATTTTCTCGGCACTCGACCCCTTGTCGATCGTGAGCGCATCGGCGTCATCGGCATCTGCGGCAGTGGCAGCTTCGTCATTAGTGCGGCCAAGATCGATCCACGTCTGAAAGCAATCGCCACAGTCAGCATGTACGACATGGGTGCGGCCAACCGTAACGGGCTCAAACACGCTGTAACGCTCGAACAACGCCAGCAGATCATTCGCGAAGCGACCGAGCAGCGCTATGCGGAGTTTCAGGGTGGCGAAATCCGCTACACCGGCGGCACGCCGCTCAAACTGACCGGCAATGCCGTGGGCGACGAGTTCTACGACTTCTATCGCACTCCGCGAGGCGAGGTCACTCCGGCCGGCGCATCGCCGCAGACAACCACCATGCCGACGCTGACCAGCAACGTGAAGTTCATGAACTTCTATCCGTTCAATGACATCGAGACTATCTCTCCGCGCCCGCTGCTGTTCATTGCTGGCGCCCAGGCTCACTCACGCGAGTTCAGTGAAGATGCCTACAAGCGCGCCGCCGAGCCTAAAGAGCTGGTCATCATTCCAGAGGCCGGACACGTGGATCTTTACGACCGTGTCAACCTCATTCCATTCGCCAAGTTGACCACGTTCTTCAAAGACAACCTGAAGTAACCTGATCGGTGCCCGGGCCGTGGCACCGGTTCTCTCGTGGCCTCGTTCCCGGGGCCACGACGCTTCGCGCAATACAGGATTCAAACAATGACCGATCACCCCCTCCCAGTGCCCCATAAATCATGGGGCGCCGTATTCGCCATGGCGCTCGCCGCGTTTGCACTCGTGGCATCTGAGTTCATGCCCGTCAGCCTGCTGACACCGATTGCGGCAGATCTGCATATCACCGAAGGACAAGCTGGCCAGGGCATTTCCGTCTCAGGGCTGTTTGCCTTGTTCACCAGTCTTCTCATTGCGTCAGTGGCGGCACGGGTTGACCGTAAGACGCTGCTCCTCTCCTTGACACTGCTGATGATCGTCTCCGGAACCGTGGTGGCGTTCGCGCCCAACTACACAATGTTCATGGTTGGGCGCGCGCTGATCGGTGTCGCGATTGGCGGCTTTTGGTCGCTGTCGGCAGCCACCGCCATGCGGCTGGTGCCGGATGACCAGGTCCCGCGTGCGCTGGCAATCGTCAACGGCGGTAACGCCTTGGCGACAGTCATTGCGGCGCCCCTGGGAAGCTTCCTTGGTGCGCTGATCGGTTGGCGGGGCGCTTTCTTCTGCATTGTGCCGGTCGCAGCGATGGCCTCTGTATGGCTTCTATTAAGCCTCCCTTCCATGAAGACAGAGCGCAGCGCTGGAAGCGGTAATGTCTTCAGCTTGATGAAGAGCGCGCCGGTGGCGTGGGGCATGATTGCAGTCAGTGTTTTTTTCATGGGTCAGTTCATGTTGTTCACCTATCTGCGGCCGTTCCTTGAAACCGTCACGCACGTCAGTGTTTCCATGCTTTCGCTGCTGTTGCTCGTTTTAGGCGTAGCCGGTTTTGCGGGCACTTTTCTGATTGAAGCCTTCCTGAAAAACGGTCTGTATCGGACGTTGATCGTCATGCCGATGCTGATGGCGGTGGTCGCACTGGCGCTCGTTTCGTTGGGTGGCTCGGCAGCGGCCACTGCTGTCTTGCTGGGCTTTTGGGGGCTGGTTGCGACTGCCGCGCCGGTGGGTTGGTGGACATGGCTGGCGAGAACCCTGCCAGATGATGCTGAAGCAGGAGGCGGCCTGATGGTGGCGATCATCCAACTGGCCATTGCCTCTGGCGCCACCGTTGGCGGCCTGGCCTTTGATCTGAGCGGCTATCGAGCGACCTTTGAATTGAGCGCCGCTCTGCTTGCTGTGGCAGCCGTTCTTGCCTGGCTGGCTGCACGCGCAGACTCGCGTGAGCCTTTTACGTCTCTGGACGTCGCTACATGAGGTGCCATTGCGCAAATTGCTGCGCCATTGAAAGCGGCGCACGCTGGGCGGGCACCTCAGGCATCGCGCAAAAGGTCGTGAGCGTTGAGCAGTTCGTAGGCAATCTCCGGGTGCTTTTCCAAACCGCGGCGAATGGCGGCCGGGATCGACTGGCGGGTTTTGCGGCACAGTCCGGGCAGGTCCAGGAGCTGAATACCGATACCGCGCATGCTGCGCACTTCGTGCACGCTCGGGGTGATTTGCAGACGAATGCCTAACTGCTCGTACATCCGACGCTGCATATGCTCGAGGTCGGCCAGGCTCTGAAGATTTTCCAGCCGGTCGAGCAAGCGCTTTTCCTCCTGGCGGGTCAGGTGCAGGATGCGCAAATCCGCGCTGGGTATGTCCGGCAACTGTTCACGCCTGCAGTCGCAGGCACCGGGCGGGCAGGGTTGTCGAATCTGGAGAGAGGCTGTCATGGTCTCCAATCATAGCTACCCGCAACCGCTATTGCCCATCGGGTTTGTCGCGACTTGATGATGGTTTGGGGCGGACATGACCGCCCCGAACCGATCGCTCCTCACCCCCATGTTTTTCCGAGCGCTTCGAGACCGGCCTTTTGCAGGTCCTGTGGGGTCATGACAAGACGGAACTTGCAGGTGGCCTGGAAGTTGAGAAAGAAGGGTTCTGCAAAACCGGGGATCTGGGATGAGTCTTGTACGTCGATCAGGAAAATCCCGCCGCGCATTCCATCCTGCTCGGTAAAGTAGGCAGCCTCCGGTTTGATGCTTTCCAGGATACGGCCGATGACTTCGCCAATCTTCCCGGCTCTGACGAGCGCGTTGAAGGGTTCATTCGGGCACTCGACCATCAGTAGCATTTTCATCATTCGATTCTCTGTTCAAATGGCTGCCTTGTCTCCCTACCTTTGCTCCCGACTCTCATGCCTGGAGCCCGCATTCAACCGATCCAGCGGTGTTTCGTTAAGCATAGCGAAGCATGAGTTGACGCCCATCCAGGGTTACGGGCGGTCATCAAGCGACTGTTCGCTCGGTACGGCTGATAGACGGCTATCAGGCCGTAGCGGCCACGTCTTGTGCGTCTCCTATACTGGTTCGCGTTGACAGGCTTTACGCAGATACCGAATGCCGTCGGACCCGCAGTCAGGGCTCTGACAACTTCCCTACCCATCACTGTAAGGAGATCGAACATGGCAATCCGCATTGGTGATGTAGCACCGGATTTCACCGCCGAAAGCACTGAAGGCCCGCTCCACTTCCACGAGTGGATTGGCGACAAGTGGGCCATCCTGTTCTCGCATCCGAAGGACTTCACGCCTGTCTGTACCACTGAACTCGGTTATATGGCCGGACTGAAGCCAGAGTTCGACAAGCGCAACACCAGGATAGTCGGGCTCAGCGTCGACCCGGTCAGTGACCACCGGGCCTGGCTCGGTGATATCGAAGAAACCCAGGGTCATGCGGTCAACTATCCGATGATCGGCGACGAGAACCTGGTGGTGGCGAAGCTCTACGACATGATTCACCCGAATGCCAGTGGCGGCTCACGCACCGCCGTGGACAACGCCACGGTGCGTTCTGTGTTCATCGTCGGCCCGGACAAGAAAGTCAAGGCGATGCTGATCTACCCAATGAGTGCCGGGCGCAATTTCGATGAAGTGTTGCGCCTGCTCGACTCTCTGCAATTAAACGCCAAGCATACAGTCGCCACCCCAGTGAACTGGCGTCCGGGTGAGGACGTCATCATTCCCACGTCGGTGTCCGACGAGGAGGCCAGGAAGAAGTACCCGCAGGGCTTCAAGACGTTGAAACCTTATTTGCGCACCGTGGCACAACCGAAGTAGCTCACCCACCGTCCCTCCCATGCAACGGTTGCCCCAGGCTAGGGCAAGGGAGGGCTCTTTACTTCGTTCAATAGTAATAAGTAGCTGTTTTAAAACAAATTTGTGTTGTTTTTGGCTTCCCAGGCGAGGCGAAAGTTGATAGATTACGGCGCGTTCTTGCAGAGGTCCTCACAGGGCTTGCAACAACAGATAAAGGGGCGTCGCCAAGCGGTAAGGCAGCAGGTTTTGATCCTGCCATGCGTTGGTTCGAATCCAGCCGCCCCTGCCATTTTCCTATTCGAACCTGATCGCCCGTAAGTTCGCCGGAATCGATTGCTGCCCGCAGACGCGTTTCGAGATCGGCATCCATTTTACGATGCGCTTCGCGATGCAAAGCTTCCTCTTGTCCTCTGCTCTGGTGAAATGCCGGCCGTAGGGGTTGGCGCGCTGTTTCGGGATCTCACCGTCAGAACACAGACGGTCAAGGACGCGTTGAAAACAGGATTTCGCCATTTCGATTGCGCAGAACGCTATCGAATGAGGGCATGGTCGGCCTTGCTTGAGCGGCATTCCCCCCACGCAGTAGCAGTGTTCTCAGGCCTGGGTGATATCCAGCAACCGAGGCTTGGCAATCGCCAGATAATCCTGCGTATCGAGCACCATTGACGCATCCAGCCGACCGGCGTTGAAGGCGATTTCGCCGTAGCCCGTGGTCAGGGTCGGGTCGACGATCAATTGAATCCGCTCATCAAAGACGAAAGGAGGGATGGCGCCGATCTGGCATCCGGTCAGTCTCATGGCGGTTTCGGCCTTCACCAGTTCGGCTTTTTTCCCGCCCAGGGCTGCTCCGACCTTCTTCATGTCGAGCTTCTGGTCCCCCGGCAGTATCACCAGGGCATACGGTTCGGCCTGACCCTTGAGCGAGCAGAGCATGGCTTTCGCGCCTTGGCCGGGCTCGGTGCCACGGATTTCGGCAACCCGCGCCGACTGGCCCTCGGCATCGTGCATCAACACCCGGTAGGAGGCTGCGCGGGCATCGAGTAGTGCTACCAGGCGATCGAACATGGGATACATGCGGTATTCCTCAGATTTACAGGAACAGGTCGTAGGACAGTTTGCTGATGAGGATCACCAGCAATACCAGGAACAGGGCCCGGACAAAGGGCACGCCTTTATGAACCGCCAGCCAGGTGCCGGTCAGCGCGCCCAGGATGTTGAATGCCGCCATGGGGATGGCGATCAGGTAGAGCACATTACCCGTCGGAATGAAGAATATCAGCGCCGCTATGTTGGTCGCGATGTTCACCAGTTTGGCTGACGCCGAGGCATGCAGGAAGTCGAAGGCGAAGCAGCGGATAAACAGGAAGATCAGGAAGCTGCCAGTGCCGGGGCCGAACAGACCGTCGTAGAAACCGATGGCACCGCCGATGACGATCGCCAGCAGTTTCTCCTTGGTACCGATGTGCATGGGTTTGTGCAGGGCGCCGAAGTCCTTTTTCCAGAAGGTGTAGATCGCCATCAGCACGATCAACACCAGCACCGCCGGCCGTATCACCGACTGAGGCACGGACGACACGGTGGCCGCTCCGAAGAAGGCCATGACAAAGGCCGCACCGGCGGCGGGGATCACCAGACCCCAGTTGATCACCACTTTGCGCACGAACGACCGGGCCGCGAATGCAGTGCCGCAGGCTGCCGCGACCTTGTTGGTACCCAGCAGCGCCGCCGGTTGTGCTGTGGGCAGCAGGTTGAACAGCGCGGGTATCTGGATCAGTCCGCCGCCGCCCACCGCCGCATCGATGAGGCCGGCGGCGAAGGCGAACACGCAAAGGATGACAATATCGATCATGAAATCAGACTCTGACGATGAAGGGTTGGTGCCTGCATCCTTGTGGGTTGAACGAGAAGGTTAACGGAAGGACCTTTTTTGTGTTGCAATGCCACGTTGTGGAAAATGCAATGAGGTGGTGTGTGGCACTGGATATGTTGGGGGAGCTTGAAGCCTTTTCGGCGGTGGCTCGCAAGCGCAGTTTCGTCGCGGCGGCACGTACTCTGGGGCGCTCCCCAAGCTCGCTGACCCGTGCCGTTCAAGCCCTGGAGGAAAGTGTCGGGGTCAAGTTGTTCAATCGCTCGTCCAATGCCGTGAGCTTGACCGAGGCAGGTGAGCGCTTGTTGCTCCACGCTTACAAAATGCTGGATCTGCAACGTGAGGCGGATGAAGACCTGGCCGGTCTCAGTGGCCTGGCCTACGGCTGGATCCGCTTTTCCGCCCCGGAGATTCTCGGACACGGGGTATTGCCCCGATTGATCGCGCAGTACTGCGAGCGTTATCCAGACGTGCACGTCGATGTGATTTTTACCGATGAGAGCATCGACCCGGCCAAGAGCAAGCTGGACTTCTCGATTCGCGGCGCGTTTCCGCAATCCAGTGACCTGATCGGATTTCCGCTCTGGAGTTATTCACGTTACCTGTATGCCAGCCCCGGGTATCTGGAGCGGCGCGGGATGCCCGACTCCATCGAGGCGCTGGAGGCGCACTCGCTGATCCTGCATACGGCGCCGCGGATTCTCAAGGAGTGGAATTTTCGCAGTGAGGAGCAGGCCTTCAGCTTTCGGGTTCATCCGAAGTTTCGTTTCAGCTCAGGTGTGGCGGTGTTCCAGGCGGCCCTGGCAGGCATGGGGATTGCCCGTCTGGCGGACTGGCTGGCGGAGCCCGAAGTGGAAGCGGGGCGCCTGCTCCGGGTCTGTCCCGAGTACACGCTCACCTCCAGCGGCGGTGAGAGCCCGCAGATGCACGCGGTGTACCCGGCCGGGAATCTGCCGCTGCGGGTGAAGTCGTTGTTGGAGGTGATTCGTGGCTTTGGCGAAAGCCTTGATCGAAAGCATGCGTTACCGCTTATCAAAGCTGGGTTACAGGAGATGGGCTGACCATACACATCGTATAGCGATGATTGTGTGACGGCCTTGAGCCAATCAAAGGCTGCCAGCAGGTTTATCCAGGCGTGGGGCGGTTCACCCTATGCGGGGGGGGCGGTAACCCGCTCGGATCTTTTTCTAGCGCGCCTGGCACGATGCATCGGGGCCGCTCTCAAATCCGGGCGACGCAGGTCTACCGCGCCCGCACCAACCGCAAACAGCCCGATTTAGCGCCGCCCTTCGACGACCATGCGCACGGCCAAGCCTGCGAGGACCGTCCCCATCAGCCAGCGTTGCACGATCTGCCACACGGGCCTGCTTGCGAGAAATGTCGCGATGGAGCCAGCCATGATGGCAATCAGCGCGTTGACGCTCACGCTAATGACGATCTGCGTAAGGCCAAGCACGATGGATTGCGCCAGCACGCTGCCGTGGTCGGCGGGGTCGATGAACTGGGGCAGCAGCGACAAATACATGACTGCGATTTTGGGATTCAGCAGGTTGGTGACAAAGCCCATCATGAACAGCTTGCGCGGGCTGTCCTTGGGCAGGTCGCGCACCTGGAACGGAGAACGGCCGCCGGGCTTGACCGCCTGCCAGGCCAGGTAGAGCAGATAGAGCGCGCCGCCGAGTCGCAGGGCGTCATACGCATAAGGAACCGCCAGGACCAGGGCTGTGATGCCCAATGCGGCGCAAAACATATAAACGACGAAACCCAACGCCACACCGCCCAGGGAAACCAGTCCGGCCATTCGTCCCTGGCAGATCGATCGCGAGATGAGATAGATCATGTTCGGGCCGGGAGTCAGCACCATGCCGAGTGATATCAGGCCGTAGGCAAGCAGGTTGGACAGTTCGGGCATGGCGTAACTCCTAAAGGAAGAGATAACGAATTGGAAGCTCCGCTAAATCGGTATAAAACAGCTTTCGCCATCTCTGAGGTATGCACCTGGATGGAGCGGACGATAGTAGGGCGGTCAAAGGGAGAACGTTAGATACAGATTGACTGACAAAACGTCATACAGCGGTCGCAGTACTGGGTATCCGCTCCCTGGGGATACGTTGCGACTTCAACGTGAGCAATGGCTTGCTCCGATAGCGCATCTAAACACTCTGACGCAGTCAGTCACGGGCATTATGGATGACCGCTGCTGGCTGAACTCTGCCACTCACATCCCGTCGCAAACGTCCCCGATGCAAACACCCAGTTACACCTCTTGAGGCGCTACAACCTGTGCCCCACGCGCAATCAGCAGTTCTCGCAACACCGAACGATGGCAGTGGCGTTCTTCCTTGCAGTAGCAACCGATGGCCAGCGACGTTTGATGGGACAGGGCGGCCAACAGATCCAGCAGTTGGCAGGGGGCAGGGTGGTTCATTTCAGCCTTGAATTTACGTCGAAAGGTTTCCCAGTCTTTTTCGTCTTCCGCGGCTTTTGCTTCTGCTACCAGCTCTGCGCTGGGAGACAGGACGGGGACCCAGGTGTCGTAGAAGTCGCGGCTGGCGAATTCGGCTTTCGGAACGCCGCGAGGTGGGCGGCGGACCGTGCCCAGGCGCAGGCCTTCATGGGGTGTTCGGGGCGAGCCCAATTGCACGATATGGATAGGCATTCATGCTCCATTAATGATGGGTGCGCTCAAGCCAGTCCGCGGCCGTGCGGCAGATGCAGATCCCCAGAAAGTAAGCCGACATCGCCAGCCACAGTCCCATGACCAAAGGGTTGACGGTCGGGTGGTTGAGGACCAGTGACAGGCTGCACAGCAACCAGATGGACGTCACGGCAATGTTGATCGGCATGAATCGCCGCACTCGAAACGGGTGAAGGAACTTCATCCGGGTCACCGTCAACAGCGCCAGGCCAATGATGGTGAGCAACGTCAGCCAGGGTGTCGGCGCAATGATATAGAGGCACAGGGTGACGACGTTCCACGCGGCAGGGAAACCCTGGAAGTAGTTGTCCTTGCTTTTCATGTTGACGTTGCAGAAGCAATAGAGCGATGAGACCAGGATCACCGAGGTGGTCAGCAGCGGGGTGTAGGCCGGCAAGTCGATGTAACGGTAGATGAACAAGGCCGGGATGAACACATAGGTCAGGTAGTCGATGACCAGATCCAGCACGGACCCGTCGAGATGTGGCAGTACCGTCTGGACATTGACCTTGCGCGCCAGCGAGCCGTCCACACCATCGACGATCAGCGCCACGCCCAGCCACAGCAAGCAGGCTCTGGGCTGGTTATCGAACAAGGCGAGGGTCGCCAGGAAGGCGGTCACCACGCCGGTTGCGGTAAAACCGTGGGCGCCCCAGGCTTTGAGCGTGGCCATGCGTCGGGTCGATATCAAGGGGTGTTCTCCAGCAAATGAAACGGGCCAGTGGTTAACCACCGACGGGGTCACCGGCAAACCTGGCCAGGCTGCACCTATCGACCGGGTATCCGGCGATAAGGTTCACCTGCGCTCAAACGACCCGACGTCGGCACTCATTAAAAATAGACCATCTCTTGTCACTGCCTTGTCTATCGAACCGTACTTTTTATCTGTTTGCGCTCAACCACCAGGCTCGACGTGCAATTGCGCAAGATTGTTCAAGACAGGAGGCTGATCGGCTGACACAGTTAGCGACCTTTCCTTCGTTGTAGAGAGCTATGTCTGACAATCTATTGCCGCGCAGTGCTTTCCTGCGCGGTGCCGCTGCCGTAATGCCCTTGTCGCTGGCGACTGCGCCGTGGGGGCTGTTGGCGGGTTCGATGGCCATTGAGGCCAACCTCACTCCACTGCAAGGCCAGGGCCTGTCGGGCATTGTCTTTGCTGGCGCTGCGCAGTTGGTCGCGATCGGTATGCTCAAGGGCGGCGCCGGGATCTTCTCGATCCTGCTGACTACCTTGCTCCTGACATCGCAACACCTGCTGTACGGCATGAGCCTGCGTCCGGTGGTTTCGCCGTTGCCAGGTCGCTGGCGGGTAGGACTGGGCTTTTTGCTCACCGATGAACTGTTCGCGTTGACCAGTCAATTTGAGCAACGGCAATTCAATCGCTGGTACGCCCTCGGGGTGGGCCTGACCTTTTATGTGGCATGGAATCTCTTCACCCTGGCCGGGATTGTGCTGGGTAGCAGCATTCCGGGCCTTGAGCATCTGGGTCTGGATTTTTCCATCGTGGCCACATTTATCGCGTTGATCACCCCGGTGGTGCGCAACGTTCCGACGGTTGTCTGCGTGGCGGTTTCGCTGTTCTGCTCGGTGCTGTTCAACTACTGGCACTGGGGCTCGGCGCTGGTGCTGGCCGGTTTGCTGGGGATGAGTGCCGGGTTTATCTGCAACAAGTTTTATGGAGAGCGCACATGATGGTCTGGGCGGTTATTTTCGGAATGGGCTTGCTGGTGTTCCTCAACCGCTATGTGTTCCTTGAGCCACGGTTGCCAGTGCGCTTGAGCAGCAACGCACGGCAATTTCTCGGATTTGCGGTGCCGGGCATGCTCACCGCGATCTGCGGGCCGATCGTATTCATGCCCGACCATCAACTGAACCTGCAGTACGACAATCCGTACCTGATCAGTTCTCTGGTCGCCATCGGCCTGGTGCTCTACACCCGCAGCACCTTGATCAGCATGCTGCTGAGCATGGGGTTCTTTTTCCTGCTGCGCGGGTGGCTGTGAAGCGCAGCCTCATTTTTTCGAGGTTTTGCTGCTGCCGGGAATGTGCAGGTAATTCATCACGCTTTCGGTGAGCTCGGTCGCCAGCTTGACGGCCTCTTTGTTGCGCGCCATCACGCCGGCGACCAAGCCTTCGATCAACGCCAGAACGGCGATGTTGGAACTGGTCAGCACCGGGTGATCGGCCGGCGCAAACAGCACATGCTGGGCAATGTGAGTCAAGGGCGAGGCGGGTGAGTCGGTGATCGCCAGCACGGTCGCGCCACGCTCAAAGGCAAAGCGCGACAGTTGCAGGGTATCGAGGGAATAACGCGGCAGCGAGATCGCCAGCAGCACGTCCTGATCGGTAATCGCAGCCAGTCGATAGGCGGCGTTTTCGTTGCCGCCTTCCATGCTGATCGCCGTGGCATCGGCGCAGAAAGGCATCAGTGTCGAGGCCGCGAGACCTGCCATGTAGACGCTGTTGCCAAACCCGAGGATGTAGATTTTGCGCGCCTCGATCAGGCAGGTGACCACGGCTTCGAAGGTGTCGGGGTGATTGTTGGTGCCGGCGGTGCCGAGGTTGCTGGTGGCGCTCTGGATTTGCTCATGCAGACCGAACGCACCACCGGGGCGGTGCGCCAATTCGTTGCGCAGCTTGTCCACCGGGGACACCATCTGCTGCAAGGTCGCCACCAGCTCGGCTTTCATGCCGCTGTAGCCCCCCAGGTCCAACGCCTTGGCCAGACGGTTGACCGCCGCCGGCGAGGTGGCGGTCTCAAAGGCCATTTCTTCGATGGTCAGGGTGGCAGCCTTCAGCGGGTGACGCAGGATAAAGTCCGCGACCTTGCGCAGCGACGGCTGCAAGTCGGCAAGAATTTCTGCGAGTTTGCGCATGACCGGCGCGGCGTAGACCGTGGTGTTTTTCGAAGGAGTAGGCATAACCGGCTCAACATCCGCTGGAGGTTGGAAGGGACCAGGTCTGGTCCCCGACATGAGTGCAAGGGTATCTACACATTGGGTCCGATCACCTGTAGGAGCTGCCGCAGGCTGCGATCTTTTGATCTTCGGAGTCCTTGCAGACGCCAAAAGATCGTCCGAACGCGGCCCGAACCTGCGGCAGCTCCTACGGGTGATTTTGAGGTGTCGATACCGATGGGTGCCAGTGTATCCGAAGCCGACCGTTGGCGTGCAGCACCCAGAACGGTCGGCGAGCGGCTTACTTCAGGCTGCCGGCCAGAAACTGCTGGAGGCGTTCGGACTGTGGGTTGGCGAGCACTTCACGCGGGTTGCCACGCTCTTCGACCTGACCTTTGTGCAGGAACACCAGTTGGTTCGACACCTCCCGTGCAAAGCCCATTTCGTGAGTGACCACCACCATGGTCCGGCCTTCCAGGGCCAGGTCCTGCATGACTTTAAGCACTTCGCCGACCAGCTCCGGGTCGAGGGCCGAGGTCGGTTCATCGAACAACATCACTTCCGGCTCCATCGCCAGCGCGCGAGCAATCGCCACGCGCTGCTGCTCGCCACCCGACATGTGCGCCGGATAGGCGCCCATGCGATGGGCCACGCCGACCTTGTTCAGATAGTGCTCGGCTTTTTCCCGAGCGAGTTTCTTGTCCATACCCAGCACATGCACTGGCGCTTCCATGACGTTTTCAAGGGCGCTCATGTGCGACCAGAGGTTGAAGTGCTGAAACACCATCGCCAGCCGTGAGCGCATACGTTGCAGCTGTTTGGGTTCTGCCGCCTTGAGCCCGCCGGTTTTGTTGGTGACCAGTTTCAGTTGCTCGCCATTGAGCAGGATGTTGCCTGAGTTAGGTTGCTCCAGCAGGTTGATGCAGCGCAGGAAGGTGCTTTTGCCCGAGCCACTGGAGCCGATGATGCTGATCACGTCGCCGGCTTTGGCTTCCAGGGACACGCCCTTGAGCACTTCGTGGGTGCCGTAGCGTTTGTGCAGATCCTGAATTTCAAGTGTGTTCATGGTCTCGATTCTCTTGAGTCAGTCGCTGAGCAAGCGACCCTGGCGAATAGGGGTACTGCCGGCGACCTTGGCCAGCCACAACCCGGGTTGGGCAAAGCGCAGACGTTCGCGGGCATAAAGGATGCCGTCGGTGCTGGCCGTTACCACGCTGTGGCGATCGGTCAACGGATCGAGCACTTCGAACAGCGGGTCGCCGACGGTGACCCGGGCACCCAGCGGTTGTAGAAAACTCACCACGCCGGGGTGTGGCGCATAGGCGTATTGCGCACCGGCGAAGGGCGTCGCATCGCAACAGGTGGCCGGCGCGTCTGGCCAGTCGCCACGGATCAGGCCCTGTTCGGCCAGGTAGCCGAGGATCTGCTCGGCACTGGCCATGCACGGTTCGCGTTCGGTGTCGGCCATGCCGCGCAGTTCGAGGGTGGTCGCCACACAGGCCAGCGGAATGTTCGCCAACGGGAACAGTTCGGCCAGGCGCAGCCAGGGAATCGCGCAGGCTTCATCGAAGGCATTGCCGCCGGCGTCCTCGGCCAACAGAACGGCTTCGGCGCCCAGGCGTGCAGCCAGTGAACGCAGGCGCGGCCAGTTTTGCGGGAGGGCATACAGCAACATGATCGACTCGAAGTCGCAGTGCAGGTCCAGCACCACATCGGCATCGCAGGCGTGCTGCAACAGCAGGCGGCGCAGGCCGTCGAGTTCCGAGTTGGCCTGCGGCATGTCGGCAATGACCTCGATCATGGCGCGACGGATCAGCGCCACGTTGGCGTCGGCATCCTCGCCCAACTGGCCCTTCAGGTGCACGGCCACGGCTTCGGCCAGCTCCGGGAAGTCACGGTTGAAGTTCTTGCCGCTGTTGAATTCGAAGCGCCCCTGATGGGTGGCCTGGAACATTTGCCCGATACCGATCGGGTTGGCCATCGGCACCAGTTCGATCACGCCGGTCAAGCGGCCTTGTGATTCCAGCTCCCGCAGACGGCGCTTGAGTTCGACGGCGACGCGCATGCCAGGCAGTTCGTCGGCGTGCAAGGACGCCTGGATGTACGCCTTGCGCGAACCGCTGCCAAATCGAAACAGCGACAGCGTGCGTTCAGTGCCGCAGGCGCTCCAGGGCAAAACGTAGTGAATGTGCTCCATGGGATTTCCTTAATGCTTGCGTGGGGCCAGGTACGCCAGCCAGTGGCGTTCGGCGAGTTTGAACAGGCGCACGAGAATGAAGGTCAGGGCCAGGTAGATCAGGCCGGCGGTGATGAACGCTTCGAACGGCAGGTAAAACCGTGCGCTGACCGTGCGCGCCGCACCGGTGATGTCGACCAGGGTGACGATCGACGCCAGGCTGGTGGTCTGCAGCATCATCAGCACTTCGTTGCTGTATTGCGGCAATGCACGGCGCAGGGCCGAGGGCAGCAGAATGCGGCGGTACAGGGTCAGGCGTGACATGCCCATCGCCTTGGCGGCTTCGATCTCGCCGCTGGGTGTGGACTTCAGGCTGCCGGCCAGCAGCTCTGCGCTGTAGGCACTGGTGTTGATCGCAAAGGCCAGGCAGGCGCAAAAGGTTGCACTGGACAGATACGGCCAGAGCACGCTTTGGCGTACCGCTTCGAACTGCGCCAGGCCGTAATAGATCAAAAACAACTGCACCAGCATCGGCGTGCCGCGGATGGCGTAGGTGTAGAGCCAGGCCGGAAAGTTGATCAGCGGCGAGCGGGAGACGCGCATCAACGCCAGCGGAATGGCCAGCATCAGGCCAAAGGCCAGGGAAATCAGCAGTACTTTTAGGGTCAGTAACGCGCCACTGAAATACAGCGGCAGGTTTTCCCAGATCAGGGTGTAGTCGAGCATGGTCGGTTCGCTCCCACTCACAGATCGGCGGCTTTGATGCCGACCGAGTAGTGTTTTTCCAGTGCGCGCAGCACCAGTAACGAGACGCTGGTCAGCACCAGATACAGCGCCGCCACCGCGAGGAAAAACGTAAAGGGTTCATGGGTCGCGTCGGCGGCGTTCTTGGCTTTGAACATCATGTCCTGCAGACCAATCACCGATATCAACGCAGTGGATTTGGTCAACACCAGCCAGTTGTTGGTGAAGCCGGGAATCGCGAAGCGAATCATCTGCGGCACCAGAATCCGCCAGAACACCTGGGCGCTGCTCATGCCGTAGGCCGCCCCGGCTTCACCCTGACCTTGCGGAATGGCCATGAAGGCGCCGCGAAAGGTTTCCGAGAGGTAGGCGCCGAAGATGAAGCCCATGGTGCAGACACCCGCCACAAACGGGTTGATGTCGATGTAGTGGGTGTAACCGAGCCCGAGGGCGATGCGGTTCACCAGGTCCTGGCCGCCGTAGAAAATCAGCAGAATCAGTACCAGGTCGGGGATGCCGCGAATGACCGTTGTGTAGCCTTCGCCCAGTGTCGACAACCATTTGAGCGGTGACAGGCGAAACGCCGCGCCGATCAGACCCAGGGTAATGGCCAGTGCCATGGAGCTCAGAGCCAGATTGATCGACAGCCAGGCGCCATCGAGAATGCTCGATCCGTAGCCGTGAAGCATGATGAAGTTCCTCACCCAAAACGCCGGCAGGCGCGCGGGAGCAGCAAGTAAATGACGTGTGCGCCAGACCGGCGCCCACGTCCTGCAAAGGCTTATTCGCCGTAGATATCGAACGCGAAGTACTTGGCCATTACCTGCTGGTACTTGCCATTGGCACGGATCGCATCAATCGCCGTGTTCAGGCGTGCCGCGTTCGCGGTATCGCCTTTGCGCAGTGCAATCCCCGCGCCTCGGCCGAAGTATTTCGGGTCATTGATGTCCGGCCCCACCAGGGCGAAGCCGTTACCGGCCGGGGTTTTGATGAAGCTCTCATTGGTGTTGACGATGTCGGCGAGGGTGGCGTCCAGTCGCCCCGACGCCAGGTCCAGGAAGGCTTCACTTTGCGATGAGTAACGCACGACCTCGACGCCGGCGGACACCAGTTGCTCGGTGGCGTAACGGTCATAGGTGGAGGAGCGTTGCACGCCGAGTTTCTTGCCTTTGAGATCGACCTTCGGGTCATTGATCACCAGGCCGGCCTTCGCCGCGAACTTGCCGGGGGTGTGGTAGTACTTTTCGCTGAAGTCGACCGATTTCAGGCGGTCGTCGGTAATCGACATCGACGACAGCACCGCATCGATCTTGCGCACTTTCAACGAAGGGATCATCCCGTCAAATTCCTGGATGACCCACTGGCATTTGATCTTCATTTCTTCGCACAAGGCGTTGCCGATGTCGTAGTCGAACCCGCTGATGTTGCCTTCCGGGGTCTTGAAGGAGAACGGCGGGTAGGCGGCTTCGATACCGATACGCAGACTGTCTTCGTCGGCGTGGGCCAGGGTGCTGACGGCGCAAAACGCCAGAGCAGCCAGAAGTCCTGTCTTGTTCATATTGTTGACTCCGTGGATAGGGTGTTTCGGGAGTGAATGCCTTCCGGTCTGGCGGGGATGTGCAACGGGTTGCGTGTCCATGGAGCGTATAAATGACATGTTTTATTTCATAAATCAAATTAGTGAAAATAAAAATATCAAAACAGGCTGATGCATCAGCCAGGCGGTCATGGCGCGATTGCCAGAGGTTATAAAGTCAGATCATATTGGTATAAGTAGTTATAAGAAAAATCGCTATGCTGCTTGCCAGATTTTTAAGTCGTCGCGCTGGTTTTGTAAGGTATGGCAATGGACTTCGGTAATTTGGGTTTTGTAGTCGCAGGCTTGGTTGTCGGGTTCGTTGTCGGAATGACCGGGGTGGGTGGTGGCTCATTGATGACTCCGATTCTTCTATGGTTCGGTATCAATCCAGCCACCGCCGTCGGGACGGATTTGCTGTACGCCGCGATCACCAAGTCCGGCGGTGTGCTGGTTCATCAAAAGAACCGGAACATTGACTGGAAAATTACCGGCTGGCTGACGCTGGGCAGCGTGCCTGCGGTCGCTCTGACCCTGGTGTTTCTGAAGTACCTCAATACCGATCCCCAAGCGACCAATGCGATTATCAAACAGGCCCTGGGGGTTGTGCTGTTGCTGACGGCGCTGGCGATTTTCTTCAAACGCCAGTTGCTGGCGTTTGCCCAGAAACATGCGGGCGACGATTACCATTTGAGTAACCGGAACCTGAACCTGCTGACCATCGTCACGGGCGCGATACTCGGTGCGATGGTCGCTTTGACCTCCATCGGTGCCGGCGCACTGGGGACTGTGGCGCTGTTTATCCTGTACCCGTTTCTGGCGACCAAACGCCTGGTCGGCACAGAAATCGCCCACGCTGTACCGCTGACCCTGGTGGCGGGATTGGGTCACGCGAGCATGGGCAATATGGATTGGCACCTGTTGGGTTTTCTGCTGATGGGGTCATTGCCGGGGATCTACGTGGGCAGTCATTTATCCGGGCGTATATCTGATGGTGTCTTGCGTCCTTGCCTGGCCGTCATGCTGGTGTTTATCGGCTACAAATTAGCGTTTTGATCCCCGGCATGGCGCTGTCCCTCTCAGCGCCGTGCCAGAAGGATGCCCCTGCGATTATTTACGCGCCTCCAGAATCAGGTTGAACGGCGTCTCTGCTGCCCGGCGGAAATGCTTGAACCCGGCCTGGGTGAAGACATCCCGCAGCCGTGCTTCTCCCGCTTGGGCCCCGAGCCCCAGACCGACTTCCTGAGACAACGAGTTAGGCGTGCAGATGAACGTCGACGCAGCGTAGAACAGCCGTCCTACCGGGGTCGCGTTCTCGTCGAGTTGGTCATTGGCATAGGGCTCCACCAACAGCACCGTTCCATCGGGTTTGAGCGACTCATAGGCGTGTTTGGCTGCACCCACCGGGTCGCCCATGTCGTGGAGGCAATCGAAGTAGCAGATCAAATCGTAGTCATTGCCGGGGTAGTTCTTCGCAGTGCCTTGAACGAAGCGTACGCGATCGGCCACGCCACCTTCTTCAGCGCGTAGGGTGGCAGTGGTGATGGACGGAGCGTGATAGTCGAAGCCGACAAAATTCGAGGCCGGAAAGGCTTTGGCCATGACCACCGTTGACGCGCCGTGGCCGCAGCCGACATCCGCGACCTTGGCCCCGGCTTGCAGTTTTTCCACCACGCCTTCAAGTGCGGGTAACCACTCGCCGACCAGGTGTGCGCGGTAGCCGGGCCTGAAGAAGCGCTCGGTGCCGCTGAACATGCAGCTATGGTGATCACCCCAGGCAAGGGCACCATTGCCACGCATGGCCGCGATCAGTTTGTCTTTGTCATGGTAAAACGAGGCAATCACCGAGGCGCCGCCTGCGACATAAACCGGTGAGTCCTCGACCGCCAGCGCCAGGGCTTGCTCTTCTGGCAGGCGGAATTTCCCGTCGACGTGTTCCATGTAGCCAGAGGCTGCGTGGGCGCTGAGCCATTCGCGCAACAGTCGCGCATTGCAACCGGTCTTGCCGGCCAGCGCTTCGGGGGTGACGGGTTGGTTGTCGGCCATGGCCCGGTACAAACCGAGTTCATCGCCCAGGATCACGTTCGCGAGCATCGCTGCGCCGCCCATGTCGGAAATCAGTTTGCCCATGAAGTCATTCAGTTTGGCTTCGTCCATAACGGTCCTCCTGAAAAAAGGCCACCGGCGAAGGGGCGCGTGTGCAGAGACAGCGACCTTTCAGGCGGTAGTCGGATGGATGATCAGGGCGACCTTGCAGGCGCGTTGTGACGCCAAACCGTCTGCCACGCGAATGCCCGGACACAAGGTATGTCCGGGCGAGTGGGACGCGAAAACGTCGTCCTGCATGATGTCACTGTGGGGCAGTGCCCCACAGGACGATTACGAGTAGCCAATGGCTCCAGCGTCGAGAGCGAGGTTTATCGACAACTCGCTGCTTACGGACCCGGATTTGGCAACGCCCCCCCTACGGGGGACAAATTAAGTGTAGTACGCGATTGAGCATTGTGCCGTGTGTCGAGGGGTGAGCGGTGCGAGCCTGGACAAACGGAGTGGCCTAAGCCGTGTCGCTGGATACGGTTGCGGATTAAGCCCGCTGACCTAAGCTTCGCAACATGGCGATAGAAATTTCAGGCGGCTGAGTCGGGTCTGTTGACGTTTGGCATCGCAACGCGGTTCGGCAACAAACGTCAACAGACCCTGAATCTTTCGCTTTGATGCGCAATCATAAAGCGTGGAAATCAAAAGGAGATGCGCATGCTCATTCGGTCATTGACCCTCGCTACTCTACTCGCTGTCGCCGGCCCTTTATTCGCCGCGGACAACGACACGCCCCTGGCCCAGGAACTCGGCAGGAATCGGCCGCTGATTGTCATCGCTCCCAGCAGCATCGACCCGACACTGGTCAGCCTGAAAAAGTCCCTGGCGGAACCGGCCAACAGCCAGGCCTTCAAAGAACACAGTATGGTGCTGTACACCGTGGTCAACCTCATGGGCCAACGTGACGGCAAGGACCTCGATGCACAAACCACCATGGCGCTGATTCGCGAGTTGAAACTGGGCGTCAGTGGCGAGACCAAGGTCATTCTGGTGGGCAAGGACGGCGAGAAGAAACTCGACCACCTCGGGCCGATAGAGGCCAAGGATATATTCGCCACCATTGACCAGCTTCCAGCCGCCGAGAAAGAGGCTGTGCCACCCGCGCCGCCGCCCGTAGAGGCTACACCGACCAAGGGCAAAAAAGGAGGGAAAGCAGGCAAAGCTGAAAAACCGGCAGCACCACCGCAACCCTTGGACGATTGATCATCGCGACCGGCATGCGGTGCTGAACCAACAACAAGAAAAGATCGTCCGAACGCGGCCCGAACCTGCGGCAGCTCCTACGCCGGGCGGTCGAATCTGTACGCAAATCCGTAGGAGCTGCCGCAGGCTGCGATCTTGGCGATGCCGCACGCGCCGAAAGTCTTGGGTATACGTCGAAAAAGACCCGGCGCAACCGAAGTCGCGCCGGGTGTGTTGCCAGTCAGCGAGCGGATATCGTGGGTCCGCTCGCTGGCTGTTGAACGCGTGCGGGCTTAGGCTCGCTCGATTGCCAGGGCCACGCCCTGACCGCCACCGATGCACAGGGTGGCGAGGCCTTTCTTGGCGTCACGCTTGATCATTTCATGCAGCAAAGACACCAGCACCCGGCAACCTGACGCGCCAATCGGGTGACCCAAGGCAATGGCGCCACCGTTGACGTTGACCTTGCTTGCATCCCATTCCAACTCTTTGCCGACCGCCAGCGATTGCGCGGCGAACGCTTCGTTGGCTTCGATCAAGTCCAGTTGATCGAGGCTCCAGCCGGCCTTGTCGAGGCAGCGGCGGGTCGCGGAAACCGGAGCAATGCCCATGATCGCCGGGTCGACGCCAGCATTGGCGTAGGCGGCAATTTTTGCCAGTACCGGCAAGCCCAATTGCTTGGCCTTGTCGGCGCTCATCAGCAACACCGCAGCGGCGCCGTCGTTGAGCGAAGAGGCGTTGCCAGCGGTGACGCTGCCGTCTTTTTTGAAGGCCGGCTTGAGCTTGGCCAACGACGCTGCAGTGGTCTCGGCGCGGGGTTGTTCGTCGACCGCAAAGGACAACGGATCGCCTTTGCGCTGCGGGATCAGGATCGGCGTGATTTCGTCGACAAAACGCCCGGCTTCGATAGCCGCCGTGGCTTTTTGCTGCGAAGCGGCGGCGAAGGCGTCCTGTTCCTCACGGGTCAGGTGGTACTTGTCCACCAGGTTCTCGGCGGTGATGCCCATGTGGTAGTCGTTGAATGCATCCCACAGACCATCACTGATCATGCTGTCGATCATTTTCGCGTGGCCCATGCGCAGACCGGTGCGAGCGGCCGGCAACACGTACGGTGCCAGGCTCATGTTTTCCATGCCGCCAGCGATGATCACCTCGGCGTCGCCGCAACGAATTGCTTGCGCGCCCAGATGCAGCGCCTTGAGGCCCGAGCCGCAGACCTTGTTCAGGGTCAGCGCCGGAACGGCGTGGGGCAGGCCGGCGAGGATCGACGCCTGACGTGCCGGGTTCTGGCCGCTGCCCGCGGTCAGTACCTGGCCGAGGATCACTTCATCCACCAGGTCCGCCGCCAGACCGGTTTGCGCCAGCAACTGACGAATCACTGCGGCACCGAGTTCCGGCGCCGGGATACTGGCCAGCGACCCCTGAAAACTGCCGATGGCGGTACGGGTAGCAGCGACAATCACGACTTCTTGCATCGAATTTCTCCTCAGGGTGCGGTTCAGGCGAACTGCATTTCCGGAACATGGTCGGGAACGATCAATTTGCCAGCAGTCTTGCTGACGATTTCCTCGACGCTCACACCGGGTGCACGTTCCTTGAGGATGAACGCGCCGTTTTCGATTTCCAGGTAGGCCAGGTCGGTCAGCACGCGCTTGATGCAGTTGGCACCGGTCAGCGGCAGGCTGCAACGTGGCAGCAGCTTGGACTCACCGTCCTTGGAGGCGTGAGTCATGGTGACGATGATGTTGTCTGCGCCGGCCACCAGGTCCATCGCGCCGCCCATGCCCTTGACCAGTTTGCCGGGGATCATCCAGGAGGCGATGTTGCCCTGTACGTCGACTTCAAAAGCGCCGAGCACGGTGAGGTCGATGTGGCCGCCGCGAATCATCGCGAAAGATTCGGCAGAGGAGAAAATCGACGCGCCAATGCGTGCGGTGACGGTCTGCTTGCCGGCATTGATCATGTCGGCGTCGACTTCGTCGTCCGTCGGGAAGGCGCCCATGCCGAGCAGGCCGTTTTCCGATTGCAGCATGACTTCCATGCCTTCGGGGATGTAGTTGGCGACCAGGGTCGGAATGCCAATGCCGAGGTTCACGTAGTAGCCGTCTTTCATTTCGCGGGCGACGCGTTGAGCCATTTGTTCGCGGGTAAGAGCCATTTTTTATTCTCCACTGTTCGGGCTGGGGGCGAGGATCACTTGCGCACGGTGCGTTGTTCGATGCGTTTTTCGAACGTGCCGCAGATGACCCGGTCGACGTAGATGCCAGGGGTATGGATCTGCGAAGGGTCCAGCTCGCCGGGTTCGACGATCTCTTCGACTTCAACCACGGTGATCTTGCCGGCGGTGGCCGCCAGTGGGTTGAAGTTCTGCGCGGTGTGGCGGTAGATCACGTTGCCGAAGTGGTCGGCTTTCCAGCCTTTGACGATGGCGAAGTCGCCGGTGATGGATTCTTCCATCAGGTACGGACGGCCCTTGAACTCACGGATTTCCTTGCCCTCGGCCACCGGAGTGCCGACGCCGGTGGCGGTGAAGAACGCCGGAATGCCAGCGCCGCCAGCGCGCATTTTTTCCGCCAGGGTGCCTTGCGGGGTCAGCACGACTTCAATCTCACCGCTGAGCAGTTGTTTCTCGAACAGGGCGTTTTCGCCGACATAGGAGGCGACCACTTTGCGGATTTGCCGGTCTTCCAGCAGCACGCCGAGGCCAAAACCATCGACGCCGCAGTTGTTGGAAACCACGGTCAGATCGCGGGTGCCTTTGCGCTTGATCTCGGCGATCAGGTTTTCCGGAATGCCACACAATCCGAAGCCGCCAGAGATCACGGTCATACCGTCTTCGAGGCCTGCCAGAGCCTCCTCATAGGAACTCACGCGCTTGTCGAAACCTGCCATATGCACCTCTTTTATTCTGTGTGGGCGGCTGGCTAGCCGTATGTAGGGAGTGTTGCTCTATCAGATTAATTTGATAAGTTGATTTTTAGGGTTGATTGATAGATAAAACTCAGCAATCGGTTGTAATCAGCATGGTGAGGAACGGTGATGACAGTCAAGCAGATCAGGGCGTTTTTGGCGGTGGCGCAGAGTTTGAGCTTTGCGGTGGCCTGTGAACGGTTGCACCTGTCGCAGTCGGCGCTGAGTTTGACCATCAAGGCCCTGGAAGACGGACTGGGCGGGCGGCTGTTCAGCCGCACGACACGCAATGTTGCGCTGACCCCGGAAGGCGAGTCCCTGCTGCCGCTGGCCCGGCGGTTGATCGCTGACTGGGACAATGCCGAGGATGAAATGCGCCAGCGTTTCACCCTGCAACGAGGGCGAGTGACGCTGGCGGCCATGCCATCGTTTGCCGGCAATTTGCTGCCGCCGATCCTCAAGACCTTTCGGGCGCGTTACCCCAAGGTCAACGTCACGGTGAACGATGTGATCAACGAGCAGGTACTGGAAATGGTCCGTGATCGCCAGGTGGAACTCGGTGTGGCCTTCGAGCCGATGCAGAGCTCATCGTTTGTATTCACCCCGTTGTACATCGACCGTTTCGTGGCTGTTGTGCCAAGTGATTCGCCGCTGGCCGAGCGCGCCGAGATCGACTGGCAAACCCTGTTGGAGCAGCCGTTTATCACGTTGCAGCGGCCGTCGACTGTGCGGGTGATGCTTGAAGAGCACTTGCTGGCGCGGCAGATGAAGCTGCCGGTGGAGTTTGAGAGTCATCAGTTGGCAACCGTCGGGCGGATGGTTGCCAGTGGGCTTGGTGTCAGTGCGGTGCCGGCGTTGTGTGCCGAGCAGATGCGCGAGCTTGGCGCTTGCTGCATTACCTTGAGTGATCCGGTGATTGAGCGGGCTATTGGCGTGTTGACCAAGCCTGGTCATGAGCTGTCGGCGGCGGCGCAGGCGTTGTTTGACATTCTCAAAGGCGAAGTCCATCTGTAGGAGCTGCCGCAGGCTGCGATCTTTTGATCCTGGCGGCCTGACAGCCGACCAATCTCTTGCAGGTGTACATTTCCGTTTCTGCGGTAACGGCCACTTACGGTTTCGCTCTTACAGCGAGTCCCTTTTTCAGACGCCAAAAAGGAACCAAAAGGCTTCGCCCCAAGCGTACGGCACCTCGCCTAGGCTCGGCGTACCCTCGCTCCGGTGTCCATCAGGGGGCATCGCCTACGGTCTGCTGCGCGACGACCTCCTCTCGATGTGTCCGGCTGCGCCGTACGGCGCTGCGCGCCAACCCCCTGATGAACACCTCCACTCGGCCTCCCGAAGGGGCGGGTGGATCAAGATCAACAGCAACAGCACGGCGGCCTACCGGCCGGCCTGAGTGGTTGGGGCGTGTACGACTTTAGATGCTGATCGTTCCCACGCTTTGGACTGACCCCGAAAAGTTGGACGATTGTAGGTCTACGCTCGTAGCAGCTGTCGAGCCTGCGAGGCTGCGTTCGAGGACGAAGTCCTCGCAAATCCTGAGTGCACGGTTTTCCCGAAAGAACGCGGTGGCTGATTTTACGACCGCTGCGCGGCCGAACGCCGCCTCGCAGGCTCGACAGCTGCTACGGGCGTAGTTCTGCGTGGCATTTCAAAGTTGTGTAGATTTCTATGCCCGCGAAGGCGGTCGGTCAGGCGGTGAGGTTTCCGGGCGAACTCGTCGGAGATTTCCCGCATGTTGCGGCGGTGTTCATGAACTGGTTTGAAATGAGCTTCATCGATAGGCTTCAGGTGTCACTGCACATTCAGTGACAGGGTGTAGGAACCCTTCGAAACCATGAGAGACGCGTAAGCGTCGACACCTGATTTGCGGCCGTTACTGTGTGCCCGTAAGATCAGTTGCGGCGGCTATGCGCGGGCACGCTTCGGTGTGGTCGAGTTTCTCTGGTACTCGGTATTCCTACCCCGCGTATAGCTGCCACCCAAGCCTGTAGGAAGGCCGATGGCAGCTTCCATACCTACTAGAGGCTTGAATATGAATACCTACAACCCCGATCCACCCTACGTCCCGCCCACTTCCCACCCTTCCAACCGATACATGGCCCTCACCAGTAACTGCTGTGACATGCCGACCCTGTTCGTCGATACCCACGCGCCGCTTGATATCCTGCTCAGCGCAGCCGGTTATCGCATTCGTGCGGTGACTCAGGTGCTGGAGAACCTGGCCATGCGGGGGGAGATTGCCAGCGACTCGGTGATCCTCAACGACTTCGCCTTGCTGTGCGCCATTCCGTTGCGTGACGGTTGTGATCTGCTGGATGTACTCGGGCGGCGGTTGCCGGAGCCAGCTTCGGATTCAGTTCAATAGAGTGTTCAGTGCGGTCCGTCTTTTTTTCAATTCTGCGACAGGTTTTTCACGAATCGCTCACATACTGGAGCGCAAATTGAGCTGACAAAAGGATTTGACCCCATCAACAGAAAGCCCGCCATGCGCGGGCTTTTTGCTTTTTGCTTTTGATTGGGTTTGTGGCGAAAGGGTTTGCTGCAGGGGCCGTGTTGGCACATCAATAGCGGGCATTTGGCACATTATGCGGCAACCGCCTGCCGCTGTTGCTTGAGCAAAGGTACGGCGCGCACCGAGCTGCCTGTTTGCAATTGCAGGCGTTTGGCGGTCAGGCGATCGACCAGCAAGCTGTTGCCGACCAGTCGGGCGCGGGCAGCGGTGATGCGGCAGTTTTCCAGGCGTTGGTTATGGATCAGCCAGAGCGGTGCATTGTCGTCAGGTGTGCCGACCACCAGGTCCAGCGACTGGCTGTTGCGCACGGCACGGATCTTCGAGACCTGGGCTTCGATGACCGGACCGCCGTCGAAGATGTCGATGTAACCCTTATGGGAAAAGCCTTCGTTGCAGAGGATTCTGCGCGCCGGTTCGGCGTTTTGATGGGCCTTGCCGATGACCGCCTGAGCTTGCTCGGTGAGCAGGCAAGTGTACAGCGGCTGACGTGGCATCAGCTCGGCGATGAACGACTTGTTGCCGAGCCCGGACAGGTGATCGGCGTGGCTGAAATCCATTTTGAAAAAATGTCGGCCCAGGCTGTCCCAGAACGGCGAGCACCCTTGCTCGTCGGTGCTGCCGCGCAGCTCGGCGATCAGTTTTTCGCCGAACAAGTGCGGGAACTCGGCGACAAACAGCAATCGCGCGACCGACAGCAGTCGGCCGTTATGGCCCTGACGCTGATCCGGGCGCAGGAACAACGAGCAGATTTCCGATTGGCCGGTCATCTCATTGTTGAGAAACAACGTCGGGATCTGTCGGCGGATCCCCAGGTCGGCCGAGGTGTTGACCGTCAACCCGACGCGGTAGTTGTACCAGGGCTCACGCAGCCCGACGGCACCTGCCAGGGCGCTGACGCCGATCACTTGCTGATCGTCGTCTTCGAGCACGAACAAGTAGTCGGCGTCGGCCCGTTCAACCTGGCCGGCAAAGGTCCGCTGCGCCCAGCGTACGCGCAGGGTCAGACGTTCCTCGTTGGCCGGCAGTGTGGTGAACCCCGGGCCGGCGCGGCGTGCCAGCGCCAGTAACGCGGGCAGGTCGGTCATTTGAACCGGGCGCACGATCATGATGGAGTTCCTTGAGTGCGGAAGATCTGCTTCATAGCGCGATCAGCCGAACCGGGCTGCCGTTGTCCAGTTGCAAGGCGTCAAGCTGGGTGGCGTCGAGCAGGACGGGCTCGTCCGCGCTCCAGTCCAGTTCGGCGACAATCGCCCGGTAGTTTTCCAGTGCGTCATTGCTCAGCAGGTACAGCGTCTTGCCGCCGCTGTGTGAGCTCAAGTGCGCAACTGCAGTGCGGCTCTGGGCGATCGAACGAATACTCGGGGTGCGCGCAAACAGCGTTGGCCCACCGTCGAACAGATCAATGTAGCTGTTGGTCTCGAAGCCTTCACGTTCAAGGATATCGAAGGCTTCCTGGCCATCCGGATGAATCCGGCCAATACACACCTGAGCGCTTTGCGGCAGCATCGGCACGTAGATCGGGTAGTTCGGCATCAACTCGGCGAGAAAGGTTCGGTTCTGCACGCCGCAGAGACGTTCGGCCTCGGCATAGGGCAGGTCGAAAAAGTGCTTGCCCAGCGCATCCCAGAACGGCGATTCACCTGCGTCGCTGCTGTAGCCGACGATTTCGGTAATCACCGCGTCGGAAAAGCGTTGAGGATGGGCGGCGATGAACATCAGCCGGGCCCGTGAAAGCATTTCCGAGGATGGCGTGCGCTCAAGCTCGGTGTTGACGTGAAAACCGCGCAGCAAGGTGTGGGCGCTGAGGTCCTGGCATAACGACAGCGCCGGCACCCCGTGCTGAATATTCAGCTCGCGGGACTCACTGGTGAACGGGCGGTTGCGCAGGCTGTAGAAGGGCTCGTTGAAACCGGCGGTCGCGAGGACTTCCGAACAGCCCAGCAGCCGTTGACTGGCGAGGTCCTCCAGCACAAAAAAATAGTTCTCCGGGCCATTGCTCCTCACGTCACTGGCAAACGATGCGCAGGAAGCGAGAATCTTCTGGCGCAGGCGCTCGGTGTCGTCCGGCAATGAGGTGACGCCCACCAGGCTGTCACGCGCAAGTTGCTGTAACTGAGGCAGGTCGGATAACTGAACTGGACGTAAGGCCAGCATGGATGCACTCCTGTATCAAAGGGTCTGATGCCAGGCATCAGGCTTGACTATCACTGTCGGTTCCCACGCTACAACGGCGGTCGGCTAACCCCTGTCAGCGACCGCTCGACTTATCAAACACGGGCCTTTTCAACTATTGGAGGGATCTGGCAACACGGTGCTGGCGCCGATTCTGTTGAGGAAAAACAGGTAGACCAGACCCACGGCAATCCAGATGCCGCCCAGCTTCTGCGCATCGACGCCCATGTTGTACAGGATGGCGCTGACGATGATGAAACCGATCACCGGGCAGATCAGATGGCGAATCACCTGGCCGGACTTCTGTCGACGCCAGTAAGTAGTTGATCACGGTCAGGTGCAGCAGCATGAAGCCGCTCAGGGCCCCGAAGTTCACCAATGAAGTCAGGGTGTCCACCGAATTGATGAACAGGTAGCAGATCAGCAGCGACAGCACCGCCACCAGATAAATGCTGACGTACGGGGTGTTGTGTTTGGGGTGCACCTTGGCCAGCACTTTGGGCAGTTTGCCGTCCCGTGCCATGCCAAACAGCAGGCGCGACACGGCGGCTTGCGAGGTGATCGCCACCGCCACGCCCCAGGCCAGCGCCGTGGCCACGCCGGTGACAGTCGCCAGCCAGCTGCCGGCGGCGATTTCGGCGATTTCATAGAACGCGGTATCGGCGGACTTGAAGCCCATGCCGGCGGCCAGGTCCGTAGCGATCCAGGTCTGCACGACGAAAATCACCCCCATCACCACCAACGTGATCAACGCGGCTTTGCCGACGCTGCGGCCGGGATCGCCCTTGATCTCTTCGGCCAGGGTCGAAATGGCATCGAAGCCCAGGAACGACAACACTGCAATCGACACCGCCTGCATCAGCAACGCGAAGTTGAAGTGCTCAGGGTTGTACAGCGGCGCCAGGGTCAACTGGCCGTTACCGGCACCCCCGTGCAAGGCGGTCCAGGCATAGAACAGAAAGATCCCCAGCACCACCAGTTGTGCCAGCAGAAAGATAATGTTCATCCGTGCGGTAAAGGTGATTCCCCGCAGGTTGACGAAGGTCGCGCTGACCAGGAAGGCGAGGATGAAACCGACCTTGGGAATGTCCGGGTACAGGTGATTCAACGCCATCGCCGCATACACGTAGAGCAGCGGCGGGATCAGCAGGTAGTCGAGCAGCATCAGCCAGCCGGCGATAAAGCCGACATGCGGGTTCAGCCCGCGTTGAGCATAGGAGTAGACCGAGCCGGCGATCGGAAAGGCCCGCGCCATGCTGCCGTAACTCAATGCCGTGAACAGCATTGCCACCATGCCGATGATGTAGGCCAGCGGCACCATGCCGGGTGCCTCCTGGTTCACGTAGCCATACACCCCGAACGGGGCGATGGGGATCATGAAAATCATCCCGTAAACCACCAGATCGGTCAGCGACAGGCTGCGTTTCAACTCTTGCTTGTAGCCGAATTCTTCTATTTCCATGAAGCAGTTCTCCTTGTAAGCCACTACGGCACGGTGTTTGAACCTGGCAGGTCAAAACACCCTATGGCGTTTGTTATTGTTGTGATACATCCCTGTTTTTCTGCAGCTTGAAACTGTTCGCTTGAGGCCGTGGCTCTACAGCAGCGGCGCCAGATAATCGCTCCAGGTCTGGACCGCCAGCCGATTGCGCAACAGGTCATTGCGCACCTCGATCAGCACCGAGTCGATGCCACGGGCATCGCCGTGAACCGGCACCGTCATGTCTGCTGCCGGATTGATTTTATAGGGCTGATTGCCGGCGACCCGCAGTGAATGCCTGGCCAACCCGTCGATCAGCCGTTTCGCATAATCCTCGGCCTGCCCATACAGCACACCGGTTTCCAGTGCTCGGGGCTGGCCGAAGTAGATCGGCGTGAAGCTGTGAATGCCCACCAGCCGCACCCTGCGGCCCTCGGCCACGCGTGTATCGATCAGTTCGCCAAGGCGTGTGTGAAACGGCTCAAACAGGCATTGGCGCCGGTACTCGCGGGTCGCCTCGTCGAGGTCCTGATTGCCGGGCACCTGATAAATTTCGCTCTTGGCCGGGATGCTGTCCGGGGCCTGCAACGGGCGATTGAGGTCGATCAGCAGGCGGGAGTAATTGGCCGCCAGCAGGGTCGCGCCGAGGGCTTTGGACAGGCTTTCGGCCAGCGCCAGCGCGCCGATGTCCCAGGCAATGTGTGCGTGCGCCGCCTCGCGGCTCAACCCCAGATCGTTCAATGCCGGCGGGATGTAGCGGCTGGCGTGTTCACACACCAGAATCAGCGGGTGCTCGGACGCTTCCCGACTCAGGCTGTAAGCCGGCTCGGTGTAGAGCCCACGTTCAGTAGACTCAGTAGAGGCGTGCATAGTGCTCACACAGTTCGGCGGGCGACAGGTGTTGGGTCAAGGCAAGTTCCT
This sequence comes from Pseudomonas frederiksbergensis, assembly GCF_001874645.1. Lineage (NCBI taxonomy): Bacteria > Pseudomonadati > Pseudomonadota > Gammaproteobacteria > Pseudomonadales > Pseudomonadaceae > Pseudomonas > Pseudomonas frederiksbergensis. The sequence goes on along the minus strand of NZ_CP017886.1, from coordinate 609,194 downwards.
CGATTTTGACGGCGAAGTAGGTGTCGAGCAACGCGCGCGGCAGGGCTTCAAGCAAGGCCTCGCTGCTCCGCAAGTGGCTCAGGGCCTGAGTGAGTGACGCGGGCAGGGCGACGATACCGCGGCGCTGGCGTTGTTCTTCATTCAGTGAGTCCGGGACTTCATCGGTGATCGCGTTTAGCGCCAGGCGTTGCTCGATGCCCAGTCGGCCGGCAATCAGCACGGCGGCCATCGCCAGATGAGGGGAGGCCGTGGCGTCCATGGCACGGAATTCGAGGTTGTATTGTGCGGCCTCGGATTTGCCGCCGAGGCTCATGGTCGGACAGATACGCAGCGAGGCTTCACGGTTGCGTTGACCCAGGCACGCGTACGACGCACTCCAGTGATGCGGTTGCAGGCGCTCATAGGAAATCGGTGTCGGTGCCGTCAACGCGCAGAGTGCCGGCAGGTAGCGCAGCACGCCTGCGGCCCAGTGCTGGCCAAGGGTCGACAGACCATTGGCGGTCCCGGCGTCATACAGCACGGGATGGCCGGACAGGTCGTGCAGGCTCAGGTGCAGGTGTACGCCGTTGCACACCGCGTGCTCGGAAGTCTTGGGCGCAAAGCTCAGGTTCAGGCCCATTTGCCGGGCGATCTCGCGCGTGATCTCGCGCACGTTGACCGCGCGATCGGCCGCCGCAACACCCTGGGTCGGCCGGCAGGTGATTTCGTATTGGTGTTTGCCATATTCCGGCAGGAACATTTCCGGCTCGGCCCCACCTGCGCGCAGGGCGCTGAGCAGCCAGCCGCCGAACGCTGCGCCCTGACGCTGGGCCTCCAGCGAAAATGCCAGATGCTCGGCCTGGGCGCTGTCGGTGGTGAGGTTGAATTCGTGCTCGAAGGCCGAGGTGATCTGCAGCCCCAGTTCGTCGTGGTAACGCTGCACTTCATTGCGCAACAGTGTCCGTGGGCAGGCAGCCCACGGGCGACCGTCGGTTTCGCAAATGTCGCCATGGATAAAATCCAGGGCCGGTGCACTGGCATCGGGGCCGTTGCTGACGGTCACGCGGCTGGCGAGATCAGGGATCAGCCGCAAGTCGCCGTAGGCACCCCACGGGTTGCTTGAGGCGATGATGTCTTGCGGGGTCAGCGCACTGTTGGCCGGGACCCAGCCGCAACCGGCGGCCTGGTAGTGCTCCAGTTCATCAGTGGGAAACGACCGGCCGCGGGTCACGCCGATCAGGTCTGTGGTGACGATGGTGGTCATTGCCACGGGCGTCAGGGGCTCACTGTTGTGGGTGCGACTCATGCCTGCAACGCCTGCAAACGGTCGAGCACAGTCTGCGTGTCGGTGATCCAGCAATAGCCCTTGATTGCGTTCAGGCACGCCAGATGGCGTTGCTCGGTGTAGGTCGCGCAGGCGTCTTCGACCAACGTCACCAGATAACCGCGGTCAGCGGCATCGCGCACGGCCATGTCGACGCACTGGTCGGTGACGATACCGGCGATGATCAGGTGGCGGGTTTGCAGGTTGCGCAGCACGTAGTCGATGTGGGTCGAGTTGAAGACCCCGGAGGAGGTCTTGGGCAAGACGATTTCGTTCTCGACCGGTGTCAGTTCTTCGATGATCGCGGCTTGCGGGCAGCCTTTGGGCAGGTGCATGTCCGACAGTTTGTGGTCCAGCGAGCGGTCGCGACCATCGGCGGTGAGGCTTTCGATAATGGTATGCAGGACGTTCTGCCGAGCCGTGCGCACGGCGGCCAACAGCCTGAGCTGGTTGGGAATCACCTGTTGGCGGGTGCGCTTGAGGAAGTACTCGGCGTCAGGTCCTTGCAGATGAGGGTCGAACTGCGGCTCAAGCCAGGCACGCTGCATGTCCACCAGCAGGAGCGCAGTGTGCTCGGTAGCAAACGGCAGGTCGCGGGGTGAGTGATGGGGGAGCATAAACATCCTTATTTTTCCTCCAGCAGGTGAGTGGTGAAATCGCTTCGTAGCGCGTCGATACCTTCCAGTCGCTCGGCAAGATCGGGGCAACGCAGCGTCAGGCAGGCAATCAATGCTTCGACCTGGGCCAGCGCCGGTACCAGGGTGTCGAAGGCCGACGCCGACTCCACGGGGGCGGTGATCACCAGATCTGCCATCTCGCGCAGCGGCGAGGCGTAGATGTCGGTGAACAACACGACGCGCGCATGCCGGCTCTTGGCCGCGCTGGCGACGCGCAGTGCCTGGGATTGATAGCGTCGATAGTCGAACACCAGCACCACGTCCTGGCGTTGAACATCGAACAGGCGATCGGGCAGTTGTGCGTTGTCTTCCAGGGCGAAGCAGCCTGCACGCAACAGGCGCAAGTGATTGAGCAGGTACTGGGCGAGGAAGCTGCTGAAGCGTCCGCCGAAGCAATGCACCTGATGCCGTACATCGAGCAGCCATTGCGCCAGAATGCGCACATCTTCCGGTTGGGTCAGGGCCTGGGTTTCGAGCAGGGCGCGGTGACTGCCCGCCAGATAATGGGTCCAGGCATCGTCTTGCTTGAGGTGCGAACGCGGTTGCAACAGCGCGCTGGGCGAGCGCAGCCGGTGATCCATGTCGCTGAGGAGCGTGTCCTGGAAATCGGCATAGCCACCGAAGCCGAGCTTTTTCACCAGTCGCACGATGGTCGGATCGCTGACGCCGGCATGCTCGGAGAGACGCGACATCGGGCCCAGCCCGTTACGCGGGTACTGGTCCAGCAATGCACGTATGACTTTGCGTTCCGACGGCGTGAGGTCCAGGCCGGGATCGGTGATCCGGTCTCTGAGTGAGGGCATCCGAGCTCCTGCTGCAGGCTGTGTTGCTTTTATTTCATAATCCGTTAAATCAGTATTTATGTAATTTATGCTACATGTCCAGTGAATTTTTTCATGTGTCTGAAAGCACCAAAGTGGGGCGGAAGTCTTGTCTGACGGGGCCTGCGGGGGTTTCGATTGATGTTGTACGCTAGTGCTTCAGTTCGTGTAGGAAACTGGCGTATTTTCCTATGGATGAGCCGTTGGACACGATTACGCACAGCAAGGTGAAGCCTCCATGAAGCAGCTACTGGTCATCGGCATCGGTGCCGGCAATCCCGAATACATCACGATGCAGGCGGTCAACGCCTTGAACCGGGTCGATGTGTTCTTTCTGATGGATAAGGGGCAGAGCAAGGACAAGTTGATCGACCTGCGGCGAGAAATCTGCAAGCGCTACATCACCGATCCTGCTTATCGCTTCGTCGAGGCCCACAGCCCCGAACGCGTGCGCAGCGATGTGGACTACGACGCCAGCGTCGTAGACCTGAACCGTGACAAGCAACAGACCTTTGAGCGTTTGATCAACGAAGAGATGAAGGACGACGAGTGTGCGGCGTTTCTGGTGTGGGGCGATCCGTCGTTGTACGACAGCACCCTGCGCATCTTGCAGGCGATCCTCGATTCGGGTCGTTGTACGTTCAACGTCGAGGTGATTCCGGGTATCAGCAGCGTCCAGGCCTTGGCGGCGCAGCACAAGGTGCCGTTGAATCGCATTGGGCGCTCCATTGAAATCACCACCGGCCGCCGACTGGCTGCGGGCCAGGTCAGCGATGCCGACAGCCTGGTGGTAATGCTTGACGCAGAAGATTCCTACCAGCAGGTTGCCGATCAGGAGCAGCAGATCTACTGGGGTGCCTACCTTGGCACACCGGATGAAATCCTCATTTGCGGCAAGCTCAAAGACGTTGCCGAAGAGATTGAGCGGGTCAGGAAAGCTGCGCGGTTGGCCAACGGCTGGATCATGGACACCTATTTATTGCGCAAGCCTGAATCGCCAGAATGAGCGCGGCTGTCAGTAAACCCAAACTTCCACCCGGCGATTCTTGATCCGTCCTTCATCGGCACTGTTAGCCGCCACCGGCATTTCGGCTCCGAAGCCACGAATCTCGCGAAACACCACGCCGCTTTTTACCAGCTCGCGACGTACTGCCATGGCGCGCAGCTTCGATAGCAGGGCGGCCCGCTGCGAGTCGGTCTTGGCATCGCCGAAGCCGACCAGTGTCACCTGCTTGTTCAGTTTGTCGTGTTGCCTTAAATAGTCGAGTACGCGCGACAGGTCCTGCCGAGCCTTGTTGTCCAGACTGGCGCTGCCTTCTTCGAAGCGAAAATTCACTGTGAGTCGTTGTGCGTGATCGATGATTGCCCGGTAGCCGTCAGGCATCTGCGGGCCCGGCTCGACGTTTATGGCTTGCACGGACTGCGCGATAAAACCATTGGCGGCAACAATCGCCTGACCCTTGCTGCTCTGGGCGAATGTCACCAACGCTTCGGCCCAAGGATTCTGGCCATTGGGCGGCAAATAGAAATACAACCGACGCGACAGCGGATAGTCCTCGGTGGCGATCAGGCTGTTGAGCGGCAACATCGGTTGCGAGTCACCATCGACAATCGCCACGGCCTTGGCCTGACGCACGTAAGGCAAGCCGATGAAACCGATGCCTTGCGGGTCCTGGCTGACCGCATCGGACAGCTGTTCGCTGGACTCGAAGCGTTTTGCCGAACTGGCCAGCGCTTTCCCGCGATGGCTCAGAACCAGTTCCTTGAAGGTGTCATAGGTGCCCGAATGGTCATCCCGGGCATAGAGGTGTATCGGCCCACCGGTGCCGCCGAGTTCGTCCCAGGCTTGTACTTCACCACTGAAAATCCGTGCCAGTTGTTCGGTGTTCAACTGAGTCAGCGGGTTTTGCGGATGCAGGATGATCGCCAGGCCGTCGATGGCGATGACCTGCTCGGCGCTCGGGCTTTTCAGGTCGCCGAGGGCTTCGAGGTCGACCAGTTCGCTGTCCTTGATCGGACGCGAAGACGCGGCCAGATCGGCGCTGGCATTCTTCAGTGCGATGAACCCGGTGCTGGACCCATGGGCGGCGATTTCCGCGATCACCCGCTGACCTTGGGCCGTCTGGCCGACAATCCGCTGTTCGTTGTTTGTGTCCGAGACTTCGCTATGGACCTTCAGCAGGCCTTGTTCCAGCAACAACCCCTTGGCCAGCGCCGGGCCAAGGGCCGCGCCAATGGTGTTGGAGCCTTGAATGCGCAGGGCGGGGCCGCGCTCGGGTGTCGGCAGCGCAGCGGCGGTGGCAGAGAGAGGAAGTAAACCGCAGAACAGCAGCGGTAACAGGATACGCAGCATCGGGCCGACACCTTTTAAGGTCAAAGGACGTGTCGGGAGAATAAGACAGGGAGGTGACACTTACATGACATCGGGCCTGCTCGCCGAATGACGTGTCCCACGTAGGAGCTGCCGCAGGCTGCGATCTCTTCGCGTGTGCCGCCAACGATCAAAAGATCAAAAGATCGCAGCCTTCGGCAGCTCCTACGTTGTTGGGGTTGGTCCGAGTGCTGTGGATCAGCTCAGCTCAAGCCAGATCGGCGCATGGTCCGAGGGCTTTTCCATGCCGCGTAGTTCGTAGTCGACACCGGCGGCCTTGACCCGTGGCAACAACCCTTGAGACGCCATGATCAAGTCGATGCGCAGGCCGCGTTTGGGCTCGTCTTCAAAGCCACGGCTGCGGTAGTCGAACCAGCTGAAACGGTCTGTCACGTCCGGGTTCAGGTGACGGAAGCTGTCCACCAGGCCCCAGTTCTTCAAACGGGCCATCCACTCGCGCTCTTCCGGCAAGAAGCTGCACTTGCCGGTTTTCAGCCAGCGCTTCATGTTGTCCGGACCGATGCCGATGTCGCAGTCTTCCGGGGAAATGTTCACGTCGCCCATCACCACCAGCGGCTGGTCATTGCTGAATCGGGTTTCGAGCAGCGTCTGCAAGTCGTTGTAGAAGCGCTCCTTGGCCGGGAATTTGGTCGGGTGGTCGCGGCTTTCACCTTGTGGGAAATAGCCGTTCATGATGGTCACCGGCACGCCGTTGGCATCGGCGAACGTACCCCAGATGAAGCGGCGCTGGGCATCTTCTTCATCGCTGGCAAAGCCTTTGTGTAGCGCCAGCGGCGCCTGACGCGACAACAGGGCGACGCCGTAATGACCTTTTTGGCCGTGGTAATGCACGTGATAGCCCAGCGCCTGAACCTCGGCGAGCGGGAACTGGTCGTCATGCACCTTGGTTTCCTGCAAACCGATGACGTCCGGTTGGTGCTTCTCGATCAGTGCCGCCAACTGATGGGGGCGGGCGCGCAGGCCATTGATGTTGAACGAGACGATCTTCATGGTCGGCAGTCCTGGCAAAACTGCGATGCTAGCTGACATGTACGAAGTCAGCCAGCATGGCAGTAGTCTGGATGCACTGCTAATGTCCTTCAGTGTGGGAACGATCACCGCTACGCCGGGTTCGTACTAACAGGAGCGGGGCCTTTTGAGCCGCGCCCAGAGGAGCATAAGTATCTACACATCTCTGATGACCGCCACATCTCTCGTAGGAGCTGCCGCAGGCTGCGATCTTTTGATCTTCGGCGTCCTGCAGACGCCAAAAGATCGCAGCCTGCGGCAGCTCCTACAGGTGATCTGAGCGGAACTTGGGGATGTGTAGATACCGATGCCAAGGGAGATAAACCGCCATGCCTGAAACCTCTAACGCGATTGCCGACGTCCATCGGCTCGACAGCGGCTATTCGAGCGAAGCGCGCTCCTTGCTGTACCACGCTTATCGGCATGAGCCGGTCTTCAAGTTTCTGTTCGAGTCCGAGCGTCCCGGCTATGAGCACCGGGTGCGGGCCACGGTGCGCGAACTGGTCAAACAGCATTTCTTGCAGGATTTGCCGGCGATCGGTCTGGTGGTCAATGACCGGTTGATCGGCATCGCGCTGATCGCACCGCCACAACGTCGCCTGGGCATCACCGAGAGCTGGGCCTGGCGCTTGCGGATGGTGCTGAGCACCGGATTGCGTTGCACCCGACGTTATCTGGAGTATCACGCGGCGGTGGCGGCCTGCCTGCCATCGGACTCGGTGCATGTTCTGCCGTTGCTGGGGATTCATCCGGAGTTTCAAGGCCAGCACTTCGGCGAGCAGTTGCTCGCAGCCGTGCATAACTGGTGCGCAGTCGATGAGCATTCCCAGGGCGTCGTACTCGACACGGGAAATCCGCGTTATCTGGAGTTCTATAAGCGTCAGGGTTATGAGGAAATTGGCGAGGTGGCTGTAGGGCCTATTCTCGAACACGTGTTTTTCCACGCCAATCCGCAGGTGTTACACAGCGCAACGGGTTGAGGTCGAACTATTGTTCAGATTGTTCGCTCTATCACGTCCCCACGCTCGTGATAGCATCCGCGCCTATGAAGTTTCCAGGAAGATTTACCAGCGGCTTGCTCGTGCTGTTCAGCAGCGTAGCGGCCCTGGCGCAAAGTGAATTGGACGTCAGGATCAAACCGTCCAACGATGAACTGAAGGCCAATATAGAGGGCTATATCGGCGGCCTCGGCGATCGCGATGAGGAAGCCTTGTTGCGCTTTCGTCGTGGCGCCGAAGAGCAAGCGCGCAAGGCTGCCCAGGCCTTGGGTTATTACCAGCCCCATATAGAAAGCGAAGTCAAAAACGGTGAGTCGCCACGGTTGGTGTTGAACATCGACCCCGGCGAACCGGTGCGTTTGCGCAACGTGACCATTCGCGTCGACGGTCCGGCAGCCGCCCTCAAATCCTTCCGTGTACCCCACAGCGACCTGCTCACAGCCGGTGCTGTGCTCAATCACGGCCGCTACGAAGACGCCAAACGGCTGATCCAGAATCAGGCTTCGCGCTTCGGTTTCTTCAGTGGGCGCTTTACCAGCCAGAAGCTATTGGTCGACCCTCGGGCTGGGGTCGCGGACATCGAACTGATTTACGACAGCGGCCCGCGTTATGCCTTGGGCAAGGTCAGTTTTACCGGCGATACGCCGTTCGACGAAGACCTGCTGCAACGCATGGTGCCGTTCAAGAGCGGCGCGCCTTATGATTCCGAACTGATCGCCGAGCTCAATCAGGCGCTGCAATCGAGCGGCTATTTTGACGCGGTACGGGTGGATGCAGCGCCGACCGCTGCGGCCAGCGAGGTGATTCCGGTGGCGGTCAAACTCGATACGCGCAAGCCGCGCACCATGGGCTTGGGTCTGGGCTTTTCCACTGACGTCGGGCCGCGGGCCAAGGCCAACTGGACCCGGCACTGGGTCAACGCAGAAGGTCACAGTTATGGCTGGGAAGCGGAAGTCTCGGCGCCACGGCAGAACGTCGGCCTGTGGTACGACGTGCCACTGGATCCGCCGCTCACCGACAAACTGCGCTTTGCCGGTGGTTATCAATATGAAGAGCTGGCCAACACCGACAGCCTGAGCAAGTTGCTGACCCTGGGCCCTGAATGGCACAGCAAATTGCCCAGCGGCTGGCAGCGAGTGATTTCGTTGAAATGGCAGCGTGAGGAATATCGCCTTGGCGACGATTCGGGCCTGAGTACCTTGCTGATGCCCGGCATCAGTTACTCTTATCTGCGCAGTGACAACCGCATCGACCCGCACAACGGTTATCGCTTGCAATTCGAGAGCAAGGTGGCCAAGGAAGGGTTGGGTTCGGACACCAACGTGGTGTATGGCACTGCATTGATCAAAGGCATCACCACGGTGTGGGACAACCATCGGTTCCTCGCTCGCGCGCAGTTCGGTGGCAGTGCCACCAATGGCTATCGAACCATTCCGCCGTCATTGCGCTTCTTCGCCGGTGGTGATCAGAGCGTGCGCGGTTACGACTACCAGAGTTTGTCCCCGGTAAACTCTGACGGCGATCGCGTGGGCGGGCGTTACATGGTGGCGGGCAGCGTCGAGTATCAATATTCCATCGCCGAAAAATGGCGGATCGCAACCTTCGTCGATCAGGGCAACTCGTTTAACACGCTGGAGCTGCCGAGCCTCAAGACCGGGGTGGGTATCGGCGTGCGCTGGGTCTCGCCGGTCGGGCCGATCCGCCTTGACCTAGCCCATGCGCTGGACGATCCCGGTGGTATCCGTTTGCACTTTTCCATGGGGCCTGAGCTGTGATGCGTGGTGTGAAAATAGCGCTGCTGGCGATGCTCTCGCTGGTGGTGTTGCTGGTGCTGACAGTCGGCGCCTTGCTCGGAACGCAAGCCGGCAGCCGTTGGGCACTGGGTCAGGTGCCGGGTTTGAGCGTGGAGAATTTTCAGGGACGCCTGGGCGGCCAGTGGAGTGCCGATCATCTGCTGTGGCAGCAAGCGGACAGTCGGGTTGAGTTGAGTAAACCGGTGTTTGTCTGGTCGCCACTGTGCCTGCTGCGCATGACGGTGTGCATCGAGCAACTGAAAGCCGAGCAAGTCATTCTGCAATTCGCTCCGAGCAGAGAAGCCAGCAGCGGGCCGATCAGCCTGCCTGAGTTGAAATTGCCAGTGGCGATCCAGTTGGATGAGGTGCAGATCGGCCGCCTGTTGCTCAACGGCAGCGAGCAGCTCAAAGACCTGCAACTGGCTGCGCGCTGGACTGCCAAGGGCTTGCAGATCGAATCCGTGCATCTGCAACGCGATGACTTCAGTCTGGACCTGTCCGGGCTGCTGCAACCGACCGGCAACTGGCCGCTCAGCGCCGAAGGTAAACTGACGTTGCCGGCACCAGGTAAAGCCCCCTGGTCGCTGGCGTTGAAGGTCGATGGCGACTTGCTGAAAACCCTGAACCTCAACGCTGACAGCAGCGGTTACCTGAAAGGTCAGCTGACGGGCGAGTTGCAACCGCTGGTGGAAAACCTGCCGGCCAAGGTGCGGATAACTGCTGATGGCTTCAAGGCCAGCGCCGACTTGCCAGACACTTTGCAGCTCAATCAGTTGGAACTGACCGGCAATGGTGATCTGAAAAGCGGTTACCTGTTGCTCGGTAAAGCAACATTGCCGGCCGAGCAAGGCCCGGTCGCGTTGCTGCTGCAAGGCAAGGTCGACGCCAAGGGCGCGCAGATCACCGGGCTCGATTTGAGCGCCAACGACACGCAAAGCCTGAAGCTGAGCGGGCAGCTCGATTGGTCCGAGGGCCTGAGTGCCGAGGCGAAAATCGATTGGCTGGACTTCCCGTGGCATCGGCTCTATCCGCTGATCGACGAACCCCAGGTGGCGCTGCACAGCTTCAAGGGTGAAGTGTCCTACCGCGACGGCAACTACCTGGGCAACTTCAAGGCGGCGCTGGATGGCCCGGCCGGAGCGTTCAGCCTGAGCAGCCCGTTCAGCGGCGACCTGACGAAAATCTTCCTGCCAGAATTCAAACTGGCTGCCGGGCAGGGCAAGGCGGAAGGGCATTTGAACCTGCAATTCGCCGATGGCATTGCCTGGGACACCGCGCTGGACCTGTCGGCGATCAACCCGGCGTACTGGCTGGCGGAGTTGCCGGGGACTCTAGCCGGCCCTTTGCGTAGCCAGGGTGAAATGAAAAACGAACAACTGAGCCTCAACGCCGACCTCGACCTCAAGGGCAAGCTGCGCGGCCAACCGGCGATCCTGCAAGCCAAGGCCGACGGCACGGGCGAGCGCTGGAACCTCAGCGCGCTGCATGTCCGACTGGGTGACAACCGCATCGATGGCAGCGGCAGTCTGCAACAGAAACTCGCGGGCCAGATCGACATCAAGGCACCGCGTCTCGGCCAGCTCTGGCCGCAGTTGCGCGGTCAGCTGAACGGTCGGGTCGAGGTTGCCGGCAATCTCCAGGCACCGCAAGGCAAACTCAGCCTGCAAGGCGTGCAGCTGGCGTTCGAAGACAATCGCCTGCAAAGCCTGAACCTCGACGCCAGTCTCGACAACGTGCAACGGGCGAAGATCGACCTCAAGGGTAGCGGCATCCAGGTGGGCGACAGCCAATTGGGCACGCTGACCGCCAGCGGCCAGGGCAATATCAAGAGCCAGAAGCTGCAACTGGACCTGCAAGGTCCGCTGCTGAAACTGGCGCTGGGTCTCGACGGCAATCTGGATAAAGGCAATTGGCGCGGACGCCTGGCCAGTGGCGACATACAGGCCGGCGGCCAGGACTGGAAGCTGCAAAATCCGGCAAAAATCGAACGTCTGGCCGACGGCAAGCTGACCTTCGGCGCTCATTGCTGGATGTCCGGGCCAGCCAGCCTGTGTGGCGAAGATCAGCGATTGATGCCCGAACCGAAACTGCGTTACCACCTTAAGCAGTTCCCGATCGACAGCCTCGCGCAATGGTTGCCCAAAGACTTCGCCTGGCAGGGCAAGCTCAATGCCGACGTGCAACTCGACCTGCCGGCCAGCGGCCCGAAGGGCCAGATCATGGTCGATGCCAGCGGCGGTACGTTGCGCATGAAGGAAAAGGATCAGTGGCTGGATTTCCCATACCAGACGCTGAAACTGACCAGCACCCTGAACCCGAAACGCATCGACACGCAGCTCGACTTCGTCGGTGGCAAGTTGGGCGAGCTGATGGTTCAGGCGCAGATCAATCCGCTGCCCAAGAACAAGCCCTTGAGCGGTTCGTTCCGTCTGAGCGGCCTGGACTTGTCGGTGGCGCGACCGTTCTTGCCAATGGTCGAGAAACTGGCCGGGCGCTTGAATGGCAGCGGCAGTTTGTCGGGCGGACTGCTGGCGCCGCAGGTTAATGGCAACCTGACGCTCAGCGACGGTGAAATCTGGGGGCCGCAACTGCCGACGCGTTTCGAGGCGTTGCAGCTTCAGGCGCAGATTGCCGGCGAGAGCGTGCAGCTCAACGGCGGCTGGAAAAGCGGCAAGGCCGGGCAGGGCAGCTTGAGCGGGCATGTTGCCTGGGGGCAGGCGTTGGTGGTGGATCTGAGCCTCAAAGGCACACAATTGCCGGTGACGGTCGAGCCGTACGCCGCGCTGGAGGTGGCGCCGGATCTGAACATCTCGATCAACAACGACAAACTGGCGATTGTCGGCAAGGTGCAGGTGCCCAGGGGCGAGATCACCGTGCGTGAGTTGCCGCCATCGACAGTCAAGGTGTCCGATGACACAGTGATCGTCGGTCACCAGACCGAAGCGGGCAAACCGCCGATGGCCATGGCAATGGACATCGATGTGGTGGTGGGCGAGGACAAGCTCAGTTTTGCCGGTTTCGGCCTGACGGCGAACCTGCAAGGTCATGTGCACATCGGTGACAACATGGACACTCGCGGCGAGCTCTGGCTCAACGATGGCCGTTATCGCGCCTATGGCCAGCGCTTGACGGTACGGCGTGCACGGCTGTTGTTCGCCGGTCCCATTGATCAGCCTTATCTGGACATCGAAGCGGTGCGCCAGACGGACGATGTGATCGCCGGTATTCGCCTGAGCGGCAGCGCCGAGCAACCGACCACGCAGATCTTCTCGGAGCCGGTGATGAGTCAGGAGCAGGCATTGTCCTATCTGGTGCTCGGGCGCCCGCTGAGCAGTAATGGCGAAGACAACAACATGCTTGCTCAAGCTGCGCTGGGACTGGGTTTGATGGGCAGTTCCGACCTGACCGGCAGTTTGGCCAAGGATTTGGGCATTCAGGACTTCCAACTCGACACCCAGGGCAGCGGCACCACCACCAGCGTGGTGGCCAGCGGCAACCTCTCCGAGAAACTCAGTTTGCGTTATGGCGTCGGCGTATTCGAACCGGCCAACACCATCGCCTTTCGCTACAAGCTGAGCAAAATGGTCTACCTGGAAGCCGCCAGTGGCATTGCCAGTTCGCTGGATATCTTCTACAAGCGGGATTTCTAAGCCTCCCAAAATCAAAAGATCGTCCGAACGCGGCCCGAACCTCCGGCAGCTCCTACGGGTGTACACAAAACCCCTGTAGGAGCTGCCGAAGGCTGCGATCTTTTTGCTTTCGGGCCCCGCGATTTACCACCCAATTACAAAGCCTCCTAACTATTACGTTGACATTCGCTGCCTAGGCAGTAATATCTGGACATACTTTCCCTGCCTAGGCAGCTAATGGGTGGTCAGATGAAACATTTCAAGCCGTTCGATTTTCACAATTGCCACCTCGGGCTTCTGCTGGGTCGCGCCGCCTTGCTCAAGGACCGGATCCTCGACACGCACATGGAACCCCACGGCATCACCGCCGCGCAGTTCAAGGTGCTGATCATCATGGCCCAGTTCGGCGTCGATACCCCGGCCGAACTGTGCCGTCACCTGTCGCTGGACAGCGGCTCCATGACCCGCATGCTCGATCGTCTGGAGCAGAAAGGTTTTCTCGCCCGCCAACGCTCCGAGGGCGACCGCCGTCAGGTGCAGCTGGTGCTGACCGAGGAAGGCCAGACGCTGGCCGATCGTCTGCCGCACATCGGTGCCGAGGCGATGAACGAACTGGCAGGCGCCATCACGCCAGAAGAGTTGAAAACCCTGGAACAGATCCTGAAGAAAATTTTGCTGGCAGCCGGTGATCCCATCACCTTGTTGCGGGTAGGTGACAAATGAGCGGTAAACCCTTGCGTACTCGCCTCAGCTTGGTGCTGTTGGCCATGAGTCTGGCCGGTTGCGCCAGCTACAGCGGCCTGAACACCCAAGGCGTTAGCCTCGATGCGAAAACCCTCAAGGCCGGACAATCCCTCAGCGGTGTCACCCTGTCGCCTGCGGCGTGGCCAAAAAGCGACTGGTGGAAAAGCCTCGGCGACCCACAGCTCGACGGCCTGATCCGCGAAGCCCTGCACGACAGCCCGGACATGCAAATCGCCGACGCCCGTGCCCACCAGGCCAGCGCTGCCGCTTATGCCGCCGATGCCGCGCGGATGCCGACCCTTGATGCCAGTGCCAGCGTCAGTCGCTCGCGGTTGGCCCGTGACAAGGACCCGACCGGAGAGGGGGCAACTACGCCACGGTGCGTAGTATCGGCGCCAGCTTCAATTACACCTTCGACCTCTGGGGCGGTCAGCGTGCCACTTGGGAAGCCGCGCTGGGCCAGGCCCGCGCTGCCGAAGTCGATCAGCAAGCCGCACAGCTGACCTTGTCGGCCGACGTCGCCCGCGCCTACAGCAACCTTGGGCAGGCCCATATCGTTTATGACCTGGCTAACGACGACCTCAAACGCACCCGGCAAATGCTCGATCTGAGCCAGCGTCGGCTGAGCTCCGGCATCGACAGCCAATACCAGTACCAGCAGACCGAGAGCCTGGAAGCCAGCTCTGAAGCGACGTTGATCGACGCTGAAAAGATCTTGCAGAGCGCGAAAATCGCCCTGGCCGTGCTGCTCGGTAAAGGCCCGGATCGTGGCAACGACATTGCCCGGCCGAAAGTCCTTCAGGCCAGCGCCGTGGCGTTGCCGTCGACACTGCCAGCCGAGTTGCTCGGTCGTCGTCCGGACCTGATCGCCGCGCGTTGGCGGGTCGAGGCGGCGAGCAAGAGCATCGATGCCGGTAAAACAAAGTTCTATCCGAACCTCAACCTGAGCGCAGCCGCCGGTACCGAGTCGTTGTTGGGTGACGCGCTGTTTGGCTCGGCGAGCCGCTTCCTCAATATTATGCCAACCGTGTCGTTGCCGATCTTCGATGGTGGCCGCTTGCGCGCCAACCTTGATGCACGGGACGCGGACTACGACCTCGCCGTCGCGCAGTACAACAAAACGCTGGTGAAAGCGTTGGGGGATGTCAGCGACACGATTTCCCAGTTGCGTGACATCGGTCGGCAGATCGGTGCGCAGCAACACGCCACCGACATTGCCCAGGACTCATACAACACGGTGGTCCAGCGTTACGGTTCCGGCATCGGTAACTACCTGGACGTGCTCAGCATCGAGCAGCAATTGCTCCAGGCCCAGCGTCAGTTGGCGAACCTGAATGCCGAGCAGATCGATCTGTCGATTCAACTGATGCAGGCACTGGGCGGCGGATTTCAAGCCGACACCCTGGCCGCGGCCACTCCAACCCCAGCGCCTGCCACGCTGAATCAATAATTCAAGGTACTTGTCATGGCCACTGTCGAAACCAACCCAACCCCTGAAGATGCCCAAGACACGGGCAATCCAGGCAAACGCAAATTCATGCTGCTGGTGCTGACGATCCTGGTGATTGTTGGCGGCCTCGCTGTTTGGGGCTGGCACGAGCTCTACGGACGCTGGAACGAAAATACCGACGATGCCTACGTCAACGGCAACGTGGTGGAAATCACGCCTCTGGTCACCGGCACGGTTGTCAGCATCGGTGCCGACGACGGCGATCTGGTTCATGAAGGTCAGGTGCTGATCAACTTCGACCCGAACGACGCGCAAGTCGCTCTGCAAAATGCCCAGGCCAATCTGGCCCGCACGGTGCGCCAGGTGCGCGGCCTGTACAGCAACGTTGACGGCATGAAAGCCCAGGTCAATGCACAGAAAGCTGAAGTGCAGAAGGCTCAGGATAACTTTAATCGCCGGAAGAATCTGGCGGCGGGCGGGGCGATTTCCCAGGAAGAACTGTCCCACGCACGGGATGACCTGACCTCGGCGCAAAACGCCCTGGCCAACGCTCAGCAGCAACTCGCCACCACCAGCGCGCTGGTCGACGACACCGTGGTTTCGTCTCATCCAGACGTCCAGGCCGCCGCTGCACAAGTGCGTCAGGCTTACCTGAACAACGCCCGCAGCACACTGATCGCACCGGTCACCGGTTACGTCGCCAAGCGCACCGTACAGCTGGGTCAACGGGTTCAGCCGGGGACTGCGCTGATGGCGGTTATCCCATTGGATCAACTGTGGATCGACGCCAACTTCAAGGAAACCCAACTGCGTGACATGCGCATCGGTCAGCCGGTGGAGATCGAAGCCGACCTCTACGGCAGCGAAGTGAAATACAGCGGCACTATCGACAGCCTTGGCGCCGGGACCGGCAGCGCGTTTGCCTTGCTGCCGGCGCAAAACGCGACGGGTAACTGGATCAAGATTGTTCAGCGGGTGCCGGTACGGATTCACATCAATGCCGAACAATTGGCCGAGCACCCATTGCGGGTTGGCCTGTCGACGATGGTCAACGTCAACCTGCGCGACCAGAGTGGCCCGGTATTGGCGCAACAGCCGCCGCAAAAGGCCTCGTTCAGCACCAACGTCTACGACCGTCAGTTGGCTGACGCCGACGCGATGATCACTCGCCTGATCCACGACAACAGTTCAGTGGCGAGCAAAACGGCTCAACGCTGATTCGCCAATCCGTCAGCTGCGGCCATAACGGTCGCAGCGACTGCCTCGTTTCAAAGGATTCGCGATGAGCAATAACGCGTCTTTCAAGCCGCCCAGCCTGGTGCTCAGCACCATTGGTCTGTCGCTGGCGACTTTCATGCAGGTACTCGATACCACCATCGCCAACGTGGCCTTGCCGACCATTTCCGGCAACCTGGGCGTGAGTTCGGAGCAGGGTACCTGGGTCATCACTTCGTTTGCCGTGAGTAACGCCATCGCGCTGCCGTTGACCGGTTGGCTGAGCCGGCGCTTTGGTGAGGTGAAGCTGTTTCTGTGGGCGACCATTCTGTTCGTGCTGGCGTCGTTTCTCTGCGGCATCTCGACGTCGATGCCCGAGCTGGTCGGCTTCCGGATACTGCAAGGATTGGTGGCAGGGCCGTTGTACCCGATGACCCAGACGCTGTTGATCGCGGTCTATCCGCCGGCGAAACGGGGGATGGCCCTGGCATTGTTGGCGATGGTCACGGTGGTCGCGCCGATTGCCGGTCCCATACTCGGTGGCTGGATTACCGACAGTTATAGCTGGCCGTGGATCTTCTTTATCAACGTGCCGATTGGCGTGTTCGCGGTGATGGTGGTCAAGCAACAGCTCAAGGAGCGTCCGGTGGTGATCAGTCGCCAGCCGATGGACTACATTGGCCTGTTGACCTTGATCATTGGTGTCGGCGCGCTGCAGATCATCCTCGACAAGGGCAATGACCTGGACTGGTTCGAGTCGAACTTCATCATTATCGGTGCGGTTATTTCAGCGATTGCGCTGGCGGTGTTCGTGATCTGGGAGATGACCGACAAGCACCCGGTGGTGAATCTGCGGCTGTTCGCGTATCGCAACTTCCGGATCGGCACCCTCGTGTTGGTCTTTGGTTACGCCGGGTTCTTTGGCATCAACCTGATTCTGCCGCAGTGGCTGCAAACCCAAATGGGCTACACCGCGACCTGGGCCGGGCTGGCGGTGGCGCCGATCGGTATTCTGCCGGTGCTGATGTCGCCCTTTGTCGGCAAGTACGCGCACAGGTTCGACCTGCGACTGCTGGCCGGGCTGGCATTCCTGGCGATTGGCTTGAGCTGCTTCATGCGCGCCGGCTTCACCAATGAAGTGGACTTCCAGCACGTGGCACTGGTGCAACTGTTCATGGGCATTGGTGTGGCGCTGTTCTTCATGCCGACCCTGAGCATTTTGATGTCGGACCTGCCACCGCATCAGATCGCCGATGGTGCGGGCCTGGCGACGTTCCTGCGGACCTTGGGTGGCAGCTTCGCGGCCTCACTGACCACCTGGATCTGGATCCGTCGCGCCGATCAGCATCACGCCTACCTGAGCGAAAGCCTCAGCACCTTCGATCCGGTAACCCGGGATACGCTGAATACGCTGGGCGGGGCGGGCAATCCTGCTTATGCACAACTCGATCACCTGCTGACCAGTCAGGCGTACATGCTCTCCACCGTGGATTACTTCACGCTGTTGGGCTGGGGTTTTATGGGGTTGATTTTGCTGGTATGGCTAGCCAAGCCGCCGTTTGCGGCGAAGGCTGGGCCGGAGGCGAGCGGACATTGATTTAGCGGCGGCCGCTAAAAGATCGCAGCCTTCGGCAGCGCCTACGGGTGTATGACGTACCTATGTAGGAGCTGCCGAAGGCTGCGATCTTTTGATTTTTACGTTGCTACGAAATCGAATGGGGCCAACGCAAACCCTTGCTCATCCACCTGCAACGCCCAGCCCTGGCGATCCCAGTCCCCCAGCACAATGCGCTTGGCGGCTTGCTCGCCAATCTGCAGTTTGTGGATGGCAGGGCGGTGGGTGTGGCCGTGGATCAGGGTTTTCACGCCGTATTGCTGCATGATCCGCGGGATTTCCTCGGGGGTCACGTCGACGATGTCATTGGCTTTCATACGGGTTTGCGCGCGGCTTTCGCTGCGTAGCTTGCGCGCCAGTGTGTGGCGGGTGCGCAGCGGCAGATGGTGCAGGATGAAGAGCGTGATGGGGTTGCGCAGGTAACGGCGCAGTTTCATGTAGCTTTCGTCGCGGGTGCACAGGCTGTCGCCATGCATCAACAGCACCGGCTCACCTGCGAGCTGCACGACACTCGGGTCTTTGAGCAGGGTGCAGCCGGCTGCTTTGCAGAAGGCCTTGCCGAGCAGGAAATCGCGATTACCGTGCATCAGGAATATGGCCGTGCCGCTGTCGCTAAGTTCGCGCAGGGCCTGGCAGATGGAGCGTTGGAAGGGGGTCATGGCGTCATCGCCAATCCACACCTCGAAAAAGTCGCCGAGAATGTACAACGCTTGTGCCGAGCGGGCGCGGGTGGCGAGCAAATCCAGAAACGCCCGGGTAATGTCCGGGCGCTCCTCTTCCAGATGTAAATCTGAAATCAGCAGTATCACTCAATGATCTCGGCTTTCTCGATGATCACGTCGTCTGCGGGTACGTCCTGGTGGCCGGACTTGGAAGTGGTACTCACGCCCTTGATCTTGTCGACGACTTCAGTGCCGGCAACAACTTTGGCGAATACTGCGTAGCCCCAGCCCTGAGTGGTCTTGGCGCTGTGGTTCAGGAAGCTGTTGTCAGCCACGTTGATGAAGAACTGGGCGGAAGCCGAATGCGGCTCCATGGTGCGCGCCATAGCCACGGTGTACTTCTCGTTCGGCAGGCCGTTGTCAGCTTCGTTCTGGATGCTTGGGCGCTTGTCTTTCTTTTCTTTCATGCCTGGCTCAAAACCGCCGCCCTGGATCATGAAGTTACCGATCACACGGTGGAAAACGGTGTTTTCGTAGTGGCCGGCCTTGACGTATTCGATGAAGTTGGCAACGGTCAACGGTGCCTTTTCAGCGTTCAGTTCCAGGACGATGTCGCCATGGTTGGTGGTCAGTTTGACTTGGGTCATGATCGGTACTCTTTCTATGAGTTCGTGGGTTTCGGGGCATTACGGCCCCCAACCGGTCCGGCCAGTGTCGGCCAAGGTGCGCAGTTTAGCGCGACAGGCGTGAATTTCGAGGCTGTTTTTCATTTGTAGCCGATTAAATGCAGCCGTTTGCAGGCCTGCTCTGTCAGCGGCTTGACAGCATCGGCTATGATAGCGGCTTTGTTTTGTCAGGCCTTTAGTTCCGGCCACGCACTTGTACGTTCAAGGATCCTATGAGCAAGCCCACTGTCGACCCTACCTCGAATTCCAAGACCGGCCCTGCCGTGCCGGTCAACTTCCTGCGCCCGATCATCCAGGCGGACCTGGACTCGGGTAAGCACACGCAGATCGTCACCCGTTTCCCGCCTGAGCCCAACGGCTACCTGCACATCGGTCACGCCAAGTCGATCTGTGTGAACTTCGGCCTGGCCCAGGAGTTCGGTGGCGTGACGCACCTGCGTTTCGACGACACCAACCCGGCCAAGGAAGACCAGGAATACATCGACGCCATCGAAAGCGACGTCAAATGGCTGGGCTTCGGGTGGTCCGGTGAAGTGCGCTATGCCTCGCAGTATTTCGACCAGTTGCACGACTGGGCCGTCGAGCTGATCAAGGCCGGCAAGGCTTACGTCGATGACCTGAGCCCGGAGCAAGCCAAGGAATACCGTGGCAGCCTGACCGAGCCGGGCAAGAACAGCCCGTTCCGTGACCGCTCCGTGGAAGAAAACCTCGACTGGTTCGCCCGCATGAAGGCTGGCGAATTCCAGGACGGCGCACGCGTGCTGCGGGCCAAGATCGACATGGCCTCGCCGAACATGAACCTGCGCGACCCGATCATGTATCGCATCCGTCACGCTCACCACCACCAGACCGGTGACAAGTGGTGCATCTACCCGAACTACGACTTCACCCACGGTCAGTCGGATGCTATAGAAGGCATCACGCACTCGATCTGCACCCTGGAGTTCGAAAGCCATCGTCCGCTGTACGAGTGGTTCCTGGAGCATTTGCCAGTGCCGGCGCAACCGCGTCAGTACGAGTTCAGCCGTCTGAACCTGAACTACACCATCACCAGCAAGCGCAAGCTCAAGCAGCTGGTCGATGAAAAGCACGTCAATGGCTGGGACGACCCGCGCATGTCGACGCTGTCGGGTTTCCGTCGTCGTGGCTACACGCCGAAATCGATCCGCAACTTCTGCGAAATGGTCGGCACCAACCGTTCCGACGGCGTGGTCGACTTCGGCATGCTCGAATTCAGCATCCGTGACGACCTCGACCACAGCGCCCCTCGCGCCATGTGCGTGCTGCGTCCGCTGAAAGTCGTGATCACCAACTACCCGGAAGGCCAGGTCGAGAACCTCGAACTGCCCTGCCACCCGAAAGAAGACATGGGCGTGCGGGTTCTGCCATTCGCCCGTGAGATCTACATCGACCGTGAAGACTTCATGGAAGAGCCGCCAAAGGGCTACAAGCGCCTGGAGCCAACTGGCGAAGTGCGTCTGCGTGGCAGCTACGTGATCCGTGCCGACGAAGCGATCAAGGACGCCGATGGCAACATCGTCGAACTGCGTTGCTCCTATGACCCGCAAACCCTGGGCAAGAACCCTGAAGGCCGCAAGGTCAAAGGTGTGATTCACTGGGTGCCGGCGGCTGCCAGTGTCGAGTGTGAAGTGCGTCTGTACGATCGCCTGTTCCGTTCGCCGAACCCGGAGAAGGCTGAAGACAGCGCCGGTTTCCTGGACAACATCAACCCTGATTCGCTGCAGGTGCTCACCGGTTGTCGTGCCGAGCCTTCGCTGGGCAATGCACAGCCGGAAGACCGTTTCCAGTTCGAGCGCGAAGGCTACTTCTGCGCAGACATCAAGGACTCGAAACCCGGTCACCCGGTATTCAACCGCACCGTGACCCTGCGTGACTCGTGGGGCCAGTGATTTAGAGCCAAGGAACAATCGTGCTTACGATCTACAACACGCTCACCAAGAGCAAAGAAGTCTTCAAGCCGCTGGATGGCAACAAGGTGCGCATGTATGTCTGCGGGATGACCGTGTATGACTACTGCCACCTGGGCCACGGCCGCAGCATGGTTGCGTTCGACCTGGTGACCCGCTGGTTGCGGTTCAGCGGTTATGACCTGACCTACGTGCGCAACATCACCGACATCGACGACAAGATCATCAATCGCGCCCGTGAAAACGGCGAGTCGTTCGAAGCGTTGACCGAGCGCATGATCGCAGCGATGCACGAAGACGAGTCGCGGCTGAACATCCTCAAGCCGGACATGGAACCGCGCGCCACTGGCCACATCGCCGGCATGCACGCGATGATCCAGACCCTGATCGACAAGGGCTACGCCTACGCGCCGGGTAACGGCGACGTGTACTACCGCGTCGCCAAGTTCATGGGCTACGGCAAGCTGTCGCGCAAGAAGATCGAAGACCTGCGCATTGGCGCCCGCATCGAAGTCGACGAGTCGAAACAGGACCCGCTGGACTTCGTGCTGTGGAAAGCCGCCAAGCCGGGTGAGCCGAGCTGGGAATCGCCGTGGGGGGCCGGGCGTCCGGGCTGGCATATCGAGTGCTCGGTGATGTCGACCTGCTGCCTCGGTGAGACCTTCGATATTCATGGCGGCGGCAGCGACCTTGAGTTCCCGCACCACGAAAACGAAATCGCCCAGAGCGAAGCGGCCACCGGCAAGACCTACGCCAACGCGTGGATGCATTGCGGGATGATTCGCATCAATGGCGAGAAGATGTCCAAGTCCTTGAACAACTTCTTCACCATTCGCGACGTGCTCGACAAATACCACCCGGAAGTTGTGCGTTACCTGCTGGTGTCGAGCCACTACCGCAGCGCGATCAACTACTCGGAAGACAACCTCAAGGACGCCAAAGGCGCTCTGGAGCGTTTCTACCACGCGTTGAAAGGCCTGCCGACGGTTCTGGCCGCCGGTGGCGAAGCGTTTGTCGAGCGCTTCACCCAGGTGATGAACGACGACTTCGGTACGCCGGAAGCGTGCGCGGTGTTGTTCGAGATGGTGCGCGAGATCAACCGTCTGCGTGAGAGTGATCTCGATGCGGCGGCCGGTCTGGCGGCGCGTTTGAAAGAACTGGCCAGTGTGCTCGGCGTGTTGCAGCTCCAAGCTGATGACTTCCTGCAAGCCGGCGCTGAAGGCCGGGTCGATGCGGCACAAGTCGATGCACTGATTCAGGCGCGCCTGACAGCCCGTGCCAACAAGGACTGGGCCGAGTCGGACCGCATCCGCGACCAGCTCACCGCCATGGGCGTGGTGCTGGAAGACGGCAAGGGCGGCACGACGTGGCGTCTGGCTGACTGATCGCTTGCTTGAGCTAAAAACAAAACCCGCCTTGTGCGGGTTTTTGTTTGATGGAAGTAATCTTTGTCGAGATAGAACGGGTTAAACCAAAATAGCGAGTGATGTGTATTTGGCGACTAAAGGGTCGGCGGTGAGCAGCTTCATTGGTTCTGTGATTGCAGTTGCAACAATAAGACGGTCGAACGGATCGCGATGGTGATGTTCGAGGTCTTTCACCGCAATGGCGTGTTCTGAAGTGACGGGCAACTCTATGAAACCGCTTTCGAGGCAGTATTCTCGAATCTCTTCCAAATCAACGCTTAGCTTTCCTAGCCCAACCTTGATCGCCATCTCCCAGAAAGTAGCTGCGCTGATGTAAATGTCGGCAGCGCTCTCAATGAGTTTTCTGGCTCTGTCGGATAGCTTTGGGTCATCACTGAGAGTCCAAAGCAGAATATGCGTATCGAGTAAAACCCTCATCCGTGAGTCCCTTCGAATGCGTCCAGCATTTCGTCCGGTAGCGGCGCATCAAAGTCTTCAGGCAAGGTCAGTTTGCCTTTCATCGCTCCGATGCGCCGTCCGGAGGGTTTTCCCACGGGAACAAGGCGGGCAAGGGCCCGGCCATGTTTAGCAATCGTGATGATCTGTCCGGAAGCAGCGTCATCGACCAGTTTGGACAAATTGTTTTTTGCTTCGCCTAACGGAACGATGATCATGATGTCCCTCCAATATTCTGGACAAATATAGCCAGAATTTTTTGGGTAGGCAAAGGTGAGGGGACAATAGGCCAAGTTTTCATGTGCCGAGTTAGCGTTGAAAGATCTAGATGTTCTTGAGCTCGCTGGCGTCTCAGGAGCACCTTTTACCCGAGTGTTGCGTTGTCGCTCACTCGCCAGGAATTCAATATTTTCGACCAACCCTGAAAAAGTACCTCGTTTCATTGAGTGCTCCTGATAGCCCGTCACTCACCTTAGCGCTCAGTAGCATCAGCCGGATGTCAGCCGTTACCGGTCCCCTTGCAGGCACATTCCGAGAAAGGGGAGAGCAGTCCCCCAAACGCAAAAACGGCACCCGAAGGTGCCGTTTCTGTTTTTCTACTGCGTGTTGGCTAAGCGATCAACCGGCCAGGCCAGATTGCTGAACCAGTGCCAGCAGTGGTTGTGGGTACAGGCCGAGGAAGAACGCCAGCACTGCGATGGCCAGCAGCATCACGCCGCCTGCCTTTTGTTCCCAGTGCAGCTGAGCGTCGACGCGACGCAGGTTTGGCTCGATCAGGTACAGGGTGACCATGACGCGCAGGTAGTAGAAGACGCCGATGGCGCTGCCCAGTACCAGGGAGCCGACCAGCCACCATTGGTGAGATTCGACACCGGTGGCGATGATGTAGAACTTGCCGATGAAGCCTGCGGTCAACGGGATGCCGGCCAGCGACAACATCATCACGGTCAGTACGGCGGTCAGGTACGGACGACGCCAGAACAGGCCGCGGTACTCGTACAGCGCGTCAGCGTCACGACCTTTGTAAGGCGAGGACATCAGGGTGATCACGCCGAAAGCCCCGAGGCTGGTGATCACGTAGGTGACCAGGTACACGCCGATGGCTTCCATCGCCAGGCCCTTGCTCGCCACCAGGGCGATCAACAGGTAACCGAAGTGCGCGATGGACGAGTAACCCAGCAGGCGCTTGAGGTTGCTCTGGGTCAGTGCCAACAGGTTACCGAACAGGATCGAGGCAATCGCGATCACGGTCAGCACGGTGCTCAACACACCGCTGCTGGCCACTGGCGAGATCTGGAACAGACGCACCATGACCGCGAACACAGCCACTTTCGAGGCGGTGGCCAGGAACGCTGCAACCGGTGCCGGAGCACCTTCGTAGACGTCCGGCGTCCAGAGGTGGAACGGTACCAGCGACAGTTTGAACGCCAGACCGATCAGCATCATGCCCAGGCCCATTTGCGCCAGCGGGCTTGGCAGGCCGGTGGCCGCAAGGGCCTGACCGATGCCGCTGAAGCTCAGGGTGCCGGCTTCGGCGTAGAGCAGGGCCATACCGAACAACAGAAACGCCGAACCGGCTGCCGACAGCACCATGTACTTGATGCCGGCTTCCAGTGAGCGCTTGTTGAAGAAGGCATACGCCACCAGACCGTAGACCGGTACCGAGAGCAGTTCCAGACCGATGAACAAGCCGGCCAGGTGCTGCGCGCTGACCAGAACCAGACCACCGGCGGCGGCCATCAGGATCAGCAGGTACAGTTCTTCACGGTTGCCCGGGTAACCCGTACCGCCATCGCCGAGGTAGGCGTGGGCGAGGGTGACGCAAGCGAGGGTAGCGACCAGGATCAGCGCCATGTACAGGCAGGCAAAGCTGTCGATCTGCAGCAAGGGAGTCACGGCCAGAGGCGCGACTTTCAGGGCTGGCAGGATCGACAGCAAGGCCAGGTTCAGACCCGCTACCGACAGCAGGAAGGTCTGCGAGTGGTTGCGACGCCAGGCGATCGCCAGCATCACCACGATGATCGTGGCGCTGGTGATCAACAATGGCGCAAGCGCGATAAAGTGTTGAATCGTAAAGTCCATAGCGCTCTTACCGGGCCGAAGCGAGTTGAGTGAAGGCGGTACCGAACCATTGCTGCACGCCATGCATCGTCGCGGCAGAGGTATCGAGGAACGGTTGCGGGTAGACGCCGATGTAAATCAGCAGTGCTGCCAGTCCAACCACCATGATCAGTTCGCGAGTATCCATGCCGTGCAGCACGGCGTCCGATTTGGACGGGCCGAAGTAGGCACGGTGAATCATGATCAGCGAGTAGACCGAACCGAACACCAGGCCTGCGGTCGCGATCACGGTGACCCATGGCGCGCTGGCGAAGGTGCCGATCAGGATCAGGAACTCACCGACGAAGTTACCGGTCACCGGCAAGCCCAGCGAGGCCGCGGCGAAGAACAGGCTGACGGCTGGCAGGTAGGCGATCTTCGACCACAGGCCACCCATTTCACGCATGTCGCGAGTGTGAGTGCGCTCGTAGAGCTGGCCACACAGGATAAAGAGTGCCGCTGCCGACAGGCCGTGCGCGAGCATCTGGATCACTGCGCCTTGCAGAGCCAACTGGCTGCCGGAGTAGATGCCGATCAACACGAAGCCCATGTGCGAAACGCTGGAGTATGCAACCAGACGCTTGATGTCGGTCTGGGCAAAGGCCAGGAACGCACCGTAGAAGATCCCGACCAGGCCCAGGGCCATGGCGAACGGCGCGAACTCGGCCGACGCATTCGGGAACAACGGCAGGGCGAAACGCAGCAGACCGTACGCAGCGGTCTTCAGCAGAATACCGGCCAGGTCAACCGAACCCGCAGTGGGTGCCTGTGCGTGAGCATCCGGCAGCCAGGAGTGGAACGGCACCACCGGCAGCTTCACCGCGAAGGCGATGAAGAAGCCGAGCATCAGGATGTACTCGGTGGTCAGCGACATCTTGGTTTTCAACAGGTCGGCGTAGTTGAAAGTAATCACGCCCGTGCTGTTGAAGTTGACCAGTACCAGACCCAGGATCGCCACCAACATGATCAGGCCGCTGGCCTGAGTGAAGATGAAGAACTTGGTCGCCGCGTAGATCCGGGTTTTCTTGCCGTCCGAAGAACTGTGACCCCAGAGCGCGATGAGGAAGTACATCGGCACCAGCATCATTTCCCAGAAGAAGAAGAACATGAACAGGTCGAGGGCGAGGAACACGCCGACAACACCGCCCAGGATCCACATCAGGTTCAGGTGGAAGAAGCCAACGTGGCGCTGGATCTCTTTCCACGAGCAGAGTACCGAGAGGACACCCAGCAGACCGGTCAGCATGATCATCAACAGCGACAGGCCGTCGAGGGCCAGGTGCACGTTGATGCCGAAACGCTCGATCCAGACATGCTTGAATTCAAGCGCCCAGGTCGGATCGGCGCCAGGCGCCGGTGCAAATGAATAGTTACCGTGGGCCCACAGCCAGAGGCCGAGAGCGAGTTCCAGGGTCATGGTCAACAGCGCAATCCAGCGGGGGAGGGTAGCGCCGAAGCGCTCACCCATCCAGCACAGCAGGCCGCCGATGAAGGGGATCAGGATTAGCCAAGGCAGAATCATGACGGGCTCGTTTCCTTTCGCAAGTTCGCAAGGTTCATATCAGACCGCTACCAGCACGACAGCGCCGATAACCAGCACGGCACCAGCAGCCATCGAGGCGGCGTACCAACGCAGTTGACCTGTTTCGGTTCGGCTCAGGGAGTTGTGACCCCCTTTGGCCAGACGCGGGATCAAACCGATGGTTTGGTCGAACGGGTCTTTGCGCAGCAGGTGGCTGATCGCAAGGTACGGTTTGACGAACAGTTTGTCGTAGATCCAGTCGAAACCCCAGGCCGCGAACCACCAGGCTGTGAGCAGACGGCCGATGCCGCTGTTGGCGATGGCGGTGACGAAGCGACGCTTGCCGAGGAACAGCAGCGCGGCCAGCAGGATACCGGACAGGGCGATAGCACCCGAGGCGAGTTCCAGGCTGTGCTTGGCTTCGCCGCCGGCATGGCCAACGCTTTCTGGCAGCACGCCGTGCAATGGCGGAACGATCATCGCGCCAATGGCGGTCGACAGCACGATCAGCACCGACAGTGGCAGCCAGTGAGCAATGCCGTGACCTGCGTGGGCTTCGGTCTTCACTTCACCATGGAACGCAATGAAGATCAGGCGGAAGGTGTACAGCGACGTCATGAAGGCACCGACCAGACCTGCGTAGAGCAGACCGTGGTTACCGCTGGCGAAAGCTTCCCAGAGGATTTCGTCTTTCGAGTAGAAACCAGCGGTCACCAGTGGCAGGGCTGCAAGGGCCGCGCCGCCGACGATGAAGCTGGCGTAGGCCAGTGGCAGTTTCTTCCATAGACCGCCCATCTTGAAGATGTTCTGCTCGTGGTGGCAGGCAACGATCACCGAGCCGGACGCAAGGAACAGCAGCGCCTTGAAGAACGCGTGGGTCATCAGGTGGAAGATCGCGCCTTCCCAGGCACCCACGCCCAGCGCCAGGAACATGTAGCCGATCTGGCTCATGGTCGAGTAGGCGAGGATACGTTTGATGTCGGTTTGTACCAGGGCTGCGAAACCGGCGAGCACCAGCGTCACACCGCCGACGATGCCGACCAGGTGCAGGATATCCGGCGCTAACGCAAACAGACCGTGGGTACGGGCGATCAGGTAGACACCCGCGGTCACCATGGTCGCGGCGTGGATCAGTGCCGAAACCGGGGTAGGACCGGCCATCGCATCCGCCAGCCAGGTTTGCAGCGGCAGTTGCGCGGATTTACCGACAGCACCGCCCAGCAGCATCAGGGTCGCCAGAACGATCCAGAAGTCACCGACCTTGAAGTGCTCAGGTGCTTTGACCAGCAGCTCTTGAATGTTCAGCGTGCCCAACTGTTGGAACAGGATGAACAGGCCGATGGCCATGAACACGTCGCCGACACGGGTAACGATGAAGGCTTTGAGTGCGGCATTACCGTTGTTGCGGTTGCTGTAGTAGAAACCGATCAACAGGTAGCTGCACAGGCCCACGCCTTCCCAACCGAAGTACAGGAACAACAGGTTATCGCCCAGCACCAGGAACAGCATGCTGGCGATAAACAGGTTGGTGTACGCGAAGAAGCGCGAGTAGCCGTCTTCACCGCGCATGTACCAGGACGCGAACAGGTGGATCAAGAAGCCCACACCGACGACCACACCGAGCATGGTCACGGACAGACCATCCAGGTACAGGGCGAAGTTCGGCTTGAAGTCGCCCACCGACATCCACTGCCACAACACCTGGGTGACGTGACCGCCTTCAGGCGGCGCAACGTTGAACTGCCAGATCACATAGGCAGCAACAATCGCCGAGAGGCCGATGGAGCCGACGCCGATCAGCGCCGAGAGGTTTTCCGAGAAGCGGCCGCGTGAGAACGACAGCAGCAGGAAACCGATCAGGGGGAATACGAAAGTCAGATAGAGAAGGTTCATCCGCGCATCTCGCTGGCAGCGTCGATATCGAGAGTGTGGAAGCGGCGATGCAGCTGCAACAGAATCGCCAGGCCGATACTGGCCTCGGCGGCTGCCAGGCTGATCACCAGGATGAACATGATCTGTCCATCCGGCTGGCCCCAACGGCTACCGGCAACGATGAACGCCAGGGCGGCGGCATTCATCATGACCTCCAGGCTCATCAGCACGAAAAGAATGTTGCGGCGGACCATCAGGCCAACCAGACCGAGGCAGAACAGGATGCCGGCAACCGCCAGACCATGCTCGAGAGGGATAGCAGGCATAAAGTTACTCCTTCGCCTCGTTGCGGCCCAAGTGGAACGCCGTGACGGCTGCGGCGAGCAGCAGCATCGAGGCGAGTTCGACCACCAGCAGATAAGGACCGAACAGGCTGATGCCCACGGCCTTGGCGTCTACGGTGGTGTGGCCGACGCCGGTGCCGCTGGAATGGCTGAACAGCACATACAGCAGTTCAGCCAGCAGCAGCGCAGCCAGTACAACGGGACCCGCCCAGATGCCGGGCTTGAGCCAGACGCGCTCTTGCTGAACCGAGGCAGGGCCGAGGTTCAGCATCATCACCACGAACACGAACAGCACCATGATGGCGCCGGCGTAGGCGATCACTTCCAGTACGCCGGCAAATGGAGCACCGAGGCTGAAAAAGGTCATCGCCACGGCGAGCAGCGAAATAATCAGGTAGAGCAGGGCGTGTACAGGATTGGTGTTGGTGATCACGCGAAGCGTGGACACAACGGCAACTCCTGACGCGAAATAGAAAGCGAATTCCATCTTTCTTCCTTAAGGCAGCAAGCTCTTCACGTTGATCGGTTCGGCTTCATTCTGCGCGGAGCCTTTCGGCTTACCGGCAATGGCCATACCTGCAACACGATAGAAGTTGTAGTCAGGGTTTTTGCCGGGGCCGGAGATCAAAAGATCTTCTTTCTCGTACACCAGGTCCTGACGCTTGAACTCGGCCATTTCGAAATCCGGTGTCAGCTGGATTGCGGTGGTCGGGCAGGCTTCCTCGCAGAGGCCACAGAAAATGCAGCGCGAGAAGTTGATACGGAAAAATTCCGGGTACCAGCGGCCGTCTTCGGTTTCAGCCTTCTGCAGCGAGATGCAACCGACCGGGCAGGCCACGGCGCACAGGTTGCAGGCTACGCAACGCTCTTCACCGTCGGGGTCGCGGGTCAGGACGATACGCCCACGAAAGCGCGGCGGCAGGTACACCGCCTCTTCCGGATACTGCAGCGTGTCGCGCTTGCGGAAGGCATGACTGAAAATCATCACCAGGCTGCGAAGCTGGGTGAAGAAGCCATGCACGATGTCAAAAATATACTTCATGATTCTCTATCCTCACTGAGCCGCGATGGCGGGCGTGTTGAGCAACACGATCGCAGCGGTCACCAGCATGTTGACGAGGGTCAGCGGCAGGCAGAACTTCCAGCTGAAGTCCATCACTTGGTCATACCGCGGGCGCGGGATCGAGGCGCGCAGCAGAATGAAGAACATGATGAAGAACGCGGTTTTCAGTGCGAACCAGATGAACGGGATCTGCGGCAGAATGCCGAACGGACCGTGCCAGCCACCGAAGAACAAGGTCACCAGCAGCGCCGAAATCAACACGATGCCGATGTACTCGCCGACGAAGAACATGCCCCATTTCATGCCGGCGTATTCAATGTGGTAACCGTCGGCCAGTTCCTGCTCCGCTTCCGGCTGGTCGAACGGGTGACGGTGAGTCACGGCGACGCCAGCAATGAAGAAGGTCAGGAAACCGAAGATCTGCGGAATGACGAACCACAGGTGCTGGGCCTGGTAATCAACGATGTCGCGCATGTTGAACGAGCCGACCTGGATCACGATGCCCATCAACGACAGGCCCATGAACACTTCGTACGACACGGTTTGTGCCGAGGCCCGCAAGCTGCCCAGCAGGGCGAACTTGTTGTTACTCGACCAGCCGGCGAACAGCACCGCGTAGACCGACAGACCGGCCATGGCGAAGAAGAACAGAATGCCGATGTTCAGGTCCGCGACACCCCAGGTCGGGGTGATCGGGATGATCGCGAAGGCAATCAGCAAGGCGCTCATGGCCACGACCGGCGCCAGGGTGAAGATCACCTTGTCGGCGAACGGCGGCGTCCAGTCTTCCTTGAAGAACATCTTGATCATGTCGGCGGCGATCTGGAACGCGCCGAACGGGCCGACGCGGTTCGGACCGTAACGGTCCTGCCAGAGGGCGAGCAAACGACGCTCGACCCAGCTCAACAGCGCGCCGCACACCACGACGGCGAGCAGAATCACGATGGCTTTGAGCACCGCGATGATGATGTCGATCACTTCAGGAGTGAACCAGGTCATTGCGCTGCCTCCTGCAGACCGTCAACGGATGTGCCGAAGATGGCCGGCGGAATGCCGGCGATACCCGCAGGCAACGCCACCAGACCAGCACCCAGCGCTTCGTTGATGCGCAGCGGCAGACGCAGGGTCTGGCCGGCAACGTTCAAGCTCAGCATGGCACCGTCATTGACGCCCAGGCGATCGGCTTCGGACTTGGCCAGCGACACGTAAGCGGCCGGAATGCGTTCCTGGACCGGCGCGGCTTTCGAAGAGTTCTCTTCGCTGCCGAACAGGTGATAGAACGGCACAACCTGCCAGGTGCCTTGAGCCGGGTTGAATGCACGCGGAACGCTGGCGAACCAGTTCAGCGAATCACCCTGGCTTTCGATCAGGCGAGTACCTGGATCACCGGCACGCAGGTGACCACCGACTTCGTCCTGGAACTTGTTCCAGGCTTGCGGCGAGTTCCAGCCCGGAGACCAGGCAAATGGCACTTGCTGACGCGGTTCGACGGAGCCCGAGTAACCTTCCATGGAAAACGAGAATGCAGTGTCGTTGTCCTGGGAAGTACGCGGCTCGTGCACGCTGATGTCGGCGCGCATGGCGGTCCGGCCGCTGTAACGCAGCGGTTCGCGAGCCAGTTTCAGGCCTTTGATCCGGAACGAAGCGGACGGCGCGGCGTTGACGATACCGGCCAGTTGCGAGTTGCTCGAAGCGCAGGCAGCGGTGACGTGGTCCAGCTGGGTCCAGTCGATCGGCTGGTTCAGCAGGGTCGCACGCAGGGCATGCAGCCAGCGCCAGCCCTCGTGAACCAGGATGCTCGCATCGAGGTAAGTCGGGTCGAAGACCTGGAAGAAGCGCTGGGCGCGACCTTCCTGGCTGACCAGCGTACCGTCGCCTTCAGCGAAGCTGGCGGCTGGCAGAACCAGGTGCGCACGATCGCTGGTAGCGGTTTTCTGATGGTCGGCAACGATCACGACTTTGGCAGCGGTCAGGGCAGCATCGACACGGGCTTTGTCAGTGCGGGTGTACAGATCGTTTTCCAGCACCACGATGGCGTCGGCGCGACCAGAGATCACCGCTTGCAGGGCTGCGTCGACCGATTCGCCACCGAGCATGGCCAGGCCGAGGCTGTTGGCCTCTGGCACGATCAGGCTGATGGAACCGTTTTTCTCGCGCAGTTTCAGGGCCTTCGCAATGTTTGCAGCCGCCTCGATCAGCGCTTTGGAGCCCAGCGAAGTACCGGCGATGATCAGTGGACGTTTGGCAGCGAGCAAGGCGTTGGCGATGCGCTGAGCCAGTTCGAGGGCTTCGCTGTCCAGGCCTTCAACGGCTGGAGCACTGGCGTCGAGGGCGTGAGCCACGGCGAAACCGATACGTGCCAGGTCGTCTGGAGCGGCGTGAACGCATTCTTCAGCAACGTCGTCGAGCTTGGTTTCAGCCAGGCTGGCGATAAACAGCGGGTTCAGCGCGTGCTGACCGATGTTTTTCACCGCAGCGTCGAGCCAAGGCTGAACGCGCATCGCGTCGGCCATGTCTTCGGCTTTGCCTTTGACCGATTGACGCAAGGCCAGGGCCATACGCGCAGCGGTCTGGGTCAGGTCTTCACCGAGGACGAAAATTGCATCGTGGTCTTCGATGTCGCGCATGTTCGGGATTGGCAGCGGGCTGTCTTTCAACACCTGCATGACCAGACGAATGCGCTCAAGCTCGGACGCTTCGATACCCGAGTAGAAGTGCTCGGCACCGACCAGCTCGCGCAGGGCGTAGTTGCTTTCAAGGCTGGCACGCGGCGAACCGATACCGACGATGTTGCGACCGCGCAGCAGGTCAGCGGCTTTATCCAGCGCTTCGTCGAGGCTCAGCTTCGCGCCGCCTGCCAGCAGTGGCTGACGTGGGCGATCTTCGCGGTTGACGTAGCCATAGCCGAAACGGCCACGGTCGCACAGGAAGTACTGGTTCACCGAACCGTTGAAACGGTTTTCGATGCGACGCAGCTCACCGTAACGCTCACCCGGGCTGATGTTGCAACCGCTGGAGCAGCCATGGCAGATGCTCGGCGAGAACTGCATGTCCCATTTACGGTTGTAGCGCTCGGAGTGAGTCTTGTCGGTGAACACACCGGTCGGGCAGACCTCGGTGAGGTTGCCGGAGAATTCGCTTTCGAGGGTGCCGTCTTCAACGCGACCGAAGTACACGTTGTCGTGGGCGCCGAATACACCGAGGTCAGTACCGCCAGCGTAGTCTTTATAGAAGCGTACGCAGCGATAGCAGGCGATGCAGCGGTTCATTTCGTGGGAAATGAACGGGCCCAGTTGCTGGTTCTGGTGGGTACGCTTGGTGAAGCGGTAACGGCGCTCGTTGTGGCCGGTCATTACCGTCATGTCTTGCAGGTGGCAGTGACCGCCTTCCTCGCACACGGGGCAGTCGTGCGGGTGGTTGGTCATCAGCCATTCGACGACGCTTGCGCGAAACACTTTGGCTTCTTCGTCATCGATGGAGATCCAGCTGCCGTCGGTCGCAGGGGTCATGCAGGACATGACGATACGACCACGCTTGTCGTTCTCGTCGGTGTATTGCTTGACTGCGCACTGGCGGCAAGCGCCAACGCTGCCGAGGGCGGGGTGCCAGCAGAAATAAGGGATATCGAGGCCTAGCGACAGACATGCCTGTAACAGGTTGTCTGCCCCATCGACTTCGAGCTCTTTGCCGTCTACGTGGATAGTGGCCATGGTTCAAAGTTCTTCGTTGGCCCGGTGTCAGCGGGCGTGGCTAATGGAATCTTGTTATCCGTCCGAATCCAAACAGCCTGAAAAGGCGTCATCGGACGAAAGGCGAACGGCACGGACCGTTCGCCTTTTTTAAGCGTTAAGCGCCGACTACGATCGGCCTTGCCAGAGGCGGGACGGCGGCGCGGGTGGGCGCGATGCCGGCTTCGAACTCTGGACGGAAGTACTTGATGGCACTGCCCAATGGCTCCACGGCACCCGGTGCGTGAGCACAGAAGGTCTTGCCTGGGCCGAGGAAACCGACCAGACCCAGCAGGGTCTCGATGTCGCCGGCTTGCCCTTCACCGTTCTCGATGGCGCGCAGAAGCTTGACGCTCCACGGCAAACCGTCACGACACGGGGTGCAGAAACCGCACGACTCACGGGCGAAGAACTCTTCCATGTTGCGCAGCAGGGACACCATGTTGACGCTGTCGTCCACCGCCATGGCCAGGCCGGTACCCATGCGAGTGCCCACTTTGGCGATGCCGCCGGCGTACATTTGTGCGTCCAGGTGTTCCGGCAACAGGAAGCCGGTGCCGGCGCCGCCAGGCTGCCAGCACTTGAGCTTGAAGCCGTCGCGCATGCCGCCGGCGTAGTCTTCAAACAGCTCGCGACCGGTGACGCCGAATGGCAATTCCCACAGGCCCGGGTTCTTGACCTTGCCGGAGAAGCCCATGAGCTTGGTGCCCATGTCTTCACTGCCTTCGCGCGCCAACGATTTGTACCAGTCCACGCCGTCGGCAATGATCGCCGGCACGTTACACAGGGTTTCAACGTTGTTCACGCACGTCGGCTTGCCCCACACGCCAACGGCGGCAGGGAAGGGCGGCTTGGAGCGCGGGTTGGCGCGGCGGCCTTCGAGGGAGTTGATCAGTGCGGTTTCTTCACCGCAGATGTAACGCCCGGCGCCGGTGTGGACGAACAGTTCGAAATCGAAACCGCTGCCCAGAATGTTCTTGCCCAGCAGGCCCGCTGCCTTGGCTTCTTCCACGGCACGGTTCAGGTGCTTGGCGGCGGTGGTGTATTCGCCACGCAGGAAGATGTAGCCACGGTAGGTTTTCAGTGCGCGAGCACTGATCAGCATGCCTTCGATCAGCAGATGGGGCAGTTGCTCCATCAGCATGCGGTCTTTCCAGGTGTTGGGTTCCATCTCGTCCGCGTTGCACAGCAGGTAGCGGATGTCGATGGATTCGTCTTTGGGCATCAGGCCCCACTTCACGCCAGTGGGGAAGCCCGCGCCGCCGCGACCCTTGAGGCCTGCGTCCTTGACGGTCTGGACGATATCGTCCTGCGACAGGTCGGCGAAGGCTTTACGCGCTGCCGCATAGCCGTTCTTGGCCTGGTACTCGTCGAGCCAGACTGCCTCGCCGTCGTCACGCAGACGCCAGGTCAGCGGATGGGTCTCTGCACTGCGCTTGATGCGGTTGGCAGGGCCGAAGGAAGTCAGGGTCATACGTAGCCCTCGAGCAATTTGGCAACGCCAGCAGGCTGCACATCACCGAATGTGTCGTCGTCGATCATCAACGCCGGCGCCTTGTCGCAGTTGCCGAGGCAGCAGACCGGCAGCAGGGTGAAACGACCGTCGGCGGTGGTTTGACCCAGGCCGATGCCCAGCTTGCTCTGGATTTCGCTGACCACCGACTCGTGGCCACCGATGTAGCAGACCATGCTGTCGCAGACGCGAATGATGTGACGACCGACGGGCTGACGGAAAATCTGGCTATAGAACGTCGCCACGCCTTCAACGTCGCTGGCCGGGATGCCGAGGATTTCGCCGATGGCGTAGAGCGCGCCGTCAGGAACCCAGCCACGTTCCTTCTGGACGATCTTCAGGGCTTCGATCGACGCCGCGCGCGGGTCTTCGTAGTGATGCAGCTCGTGCTCGATGGCCGAGCGCTCGGTTTCGCTCAGGGCGAAACGGTCTGTCTGGATAAGCGTGCTATTCATGCTTAGCGGTCCACGTCGGCCATAACGAAATCGATACTACCCAGGTACGCGATCAAGTCCGCGACCATGCTGCCTTTGATCACCGAAGGGATCTGTTGCAGGTGCGGGAAGCTTGGGGTGCGAATCCGGGTGCGGTAGCTCATGGTGCCGCCATCGCTCGTCAGGTAATAACTGTTGATGCCCTTGGTCGCTTCGATCATCTGGAAGGATTCGTTGGCCGGCATGACCGGGCCCCACGAAACTTGCAGGAAGTGCGTGATCAAGGTCTCGATGTGCTGCAGCGTGCGCTCTTTCGGCGGCGGCGTGGTCAGCGGGTGATCCGCCTTGTACGGGCCTTCCGGCATGTTGCGCAGGCACTGGTCGATGATCTTGATGCTCTGGCGCATTTCTTCCACGCGCACAATGCAACGATCATAGGCATCGCCATTGGCCGCCAGCGGCACTTCGAATTCGAAGTTCTCGTAGCCGGAGTACGGACGGGCCTTACGCAGGTCGAAATCGCAACCGGTCGAACGCAAGCCTGCACCGGTGACGCCCCATTCCAGGGCCTCTTTGGTGTTGTAGGCGGCGACGCCGATGGTCCGGCCACGCAGGATGCTGTTGTCCAATGCGGCTTTCTGGTATTCGTCCAGACGTTTTGGCATCCACTCGACGAAGTCTTTGACCAGTTTTTGCCAGCCGCGCGGCAGGTCGTGAGCAACGCCGCCGATGCGGTACCAGGCCGGGTGCAGGCGGAAGCCGGTGATGGCTTCGATCACCGTGTACGCCTTCTGGCGGTCGGTGAAGGTAAAGAACACCGGGGTCATGGCGCCAACGTCCTGGATGTAAGTCCCCAGGAACAGCAGGTGGCTGGTGATCCGGAAGAACTCGGCCATCATGATGCGGATGACGTCGACCTTCTCTGGCACTTTGATGCCGGCCAGCTTCTCGACCGAGAGCACGTACGGCAGGTTGTTCATCACGCCGCCGAGGTAGTCGATACGGTCGGTGTACGGAATGAAGCTGTGCCAGGACTGACGCTCGGCCATCTTCTCGGCGCCACGGTGGTGGTAGCCGACGTCCGGCACGCAGTCGACGATCTCTTCGCCGTCCAGTTGCAGGATGATGCGGAACGCACCGTGAGCGGAAGGGTGGTTCGGGCCCAGGTTGAGGAACATGTAGTCCTCATTGGCGCCGGAACGCTTCATGCCCCAGTCTTCAGGCTTGAAGCGCGCAGATTCTTCTTCCAGCTGATGCTTGGCCAGGGTCAGGCTGTACGGGTCGAACTCGGTGGCACGGGCCGGGAAGTCCTTGCGCAGCGGGTGACCTTCCCAGGTCGGCGGCATCATGATGCGGGTCAGGTGCGGGTGGCCGGCAAAGTTGATGCCGTACATGTCCCACACTTCACGCTCGTACCAGTTGGCGTTCGGCCAGATACCGGTCACGGTCGGCAAGCTGAGGTCGCTCTCGGACAAGGCGACCTTGATCATTACGTCACTATTACGCTCGATCGACATCAAGTGATAGAACACAGTGAAGTCGGCGCCGCTCGGCAAACCCTGGCGCTTGGTGCGCAGACGCTCGTCCACGCCGTGCAGGTCATAGAGCATGACGTACGGCTTGGGCAGGTTGCGCAGGAAGGTCAGGACTTCGACGAGTTTGGCACGGGCAACCCAAAGCACCGGCATGCCGGTGCGGGTGGCTTGGGCGCTGAACGCCTCAGGGCCAAAACGATTGTTCAATTCGACGACCACATCCTGGTCGTCTGCCTTGTAAGGCGGGATGTACAGAGCACTGCCTGTAGTCATGGTTTTTTTATCGCTTTCGGTCAACGTAAAGAATGAAGCCAGTTTCTCGTTTCTTTGTAAGAACAGATCTGGATCAGACTTCGTCGGGGCTGCGCAGGTTGGTTACCTGAATACGCTGTTCGCGGCGCTGTTCCTTTTGCGATGGCATCTCGGCGCGGTAAACGCCTTGATCGCCAACGACCCAGGAAAGTGGGCGACGCTCCTGGCCAATCGACTCCTGCAACAGCATCAAGCCTTGCAGAAAAGCTTCAGGGCGGGGCGGGCAGCCAGGCACGTAGACGTCCACGGGCAGGAACTTGTCCACCCCTTGAACGACGGAGTAGATGTCATACATGCCACCGGAGTTGGCGCACGAACCCATGGAGATAACCCACTTCGGTTCGAGCATCTGCTCGTAGAGACGCTGAATGATCGGCGCCATCTTGATGAAGCAGGTTCCGGCAATAACCATGAAATCCGCCTGACGCGGCGATGCCCGGATAACCTCGGCGCCAAAGCGCGCGATGTCGTGGGGCGCCGTGAAGGCGGTAGTCATTTCCACGTAGCAGCATGAAAGACCGAAGTTATACGGCCACAGGGAGTTCTTACGCCCCCAGTTGATCGTGCCGTTCAGCACGTCTTCGAGCTTGCCCATGAAAATGTTTTTGTGGACTTGATCTTCTAACGGATCGGAAACGGTTTCCCGTTCGCCGATCGGGTACTGCTCGTTAGGAGCATCCGGGTCGATCCTGGTGAGATTGTATTGCATCGCCAAAGCCTCATTGTTTCAGCTTCGCTTGCCGCTTACGACGAGCTTCCGGAGCCCAATCAAGGGCGCCCACTCGAAATAGGTAGACAAGACCTGCCAACAGAATTGCTATGAAAACGAGAGCTTCGACGAATCCGGTCCAGCCGCTTTCGCGGACGGACACAGACCAGGCAAAGAGAAATAGGGCTTCGATATCGAAGATCACGAAGAGCATCGCGACCAGATAGAATTTGGCTGAGAGCCGCAAGCGGGCGCCACCGGTAGGTAGCATGCCGGACTCGAACGGTTCGTTTTTGCTGCGGCCCCAGGCTTTTGACCCGAGGAGGCTGGAGACGCCGAGCATGAAGGCGCAAAGGCCGCCGACACCCAGAAGGAAAATGGCAAAGCCCCAGTTGTGGGCCATGAGTCCTGTCGCTTCGGGCATGCTGGTAATCCTTAACAGAGAGCAAAGGTCTCT
Organism: Pseudomonas frederiksbergensis; assembly: GCF_001874645.1. Classification (NCBI taxonomy): domain Bacteria; kingdom Pseudomonadati; phylum Pseudomonadota; class Gammaproteobacteria; order Pseudomonadales; family Pseudomonadaceae; genus Pseudomonas; species Pseudomonas frederiksbergensis. The sequence goes on along the minus strand of NZ_CP017886.1, from coordinate 570,822 downwards.
GAGCTTGAAAAGAAATAAAGCAGTGACGATATGTCGCAGCAATCAATCGCGGTGATTTTATGGCTAAACACCGAGCAAGTAAAATTCCTATAGCGAAATTATTTATAAGAATAAGGACATAGCGCACCTCCAAAGCCCTGCAGCCCATGCGTTACGGGCATTAGCCGGGGTTTTGTCAATAATGTTTCGTGCGGGTTGTAACGAACATGATTGGCATCAAATGATAATCAATATTGTTTGGGGTGATTTTTGAACTGTTATTCGGGGTGGTGGCTGGAAAGTTGCGCTTAGATGCCGGCTACTGCAAGTAGCGTGCGGGGTCGTTTTACCCTGTTTTTCCGATCAATGCACCGCGTTGGATCAATGTTTTTCCTCGCTGCTCCAGACGTACACGTGCCCCCCGTAGCAGTTGCCGAAGGCTGCGTTCGAGTGCGCAGCGCTCGCCAACACGGTGAGTCTGAAAATTCGCGGTGAATGGTTTTACGACCGCTACGCGGCCGAACGCAGCCTTCGGCAGCTGCTACGGGGGGTTGATGTCCGTGAAATCGCGCGCAAAAAAAACGCCCCGAACCAGTCGGGGCGTCAGATGTGCGGCATTCCGGTTAGCTTTTTACTCGGTCCGGTGGGGCCGTTTGCTCAGGCGAATCGGATCAGTGGAACTGTTCTTCTTCGGTGGAACCGGTCAGCGCGGTAACCGAAGACGAGCCGCCCTGAATTACGGTGGTCATGTCGTCGAAGTAACCGGTGCCCACTTCCTGCTGGTGAGCCACAAAGGTGTAACCCTTGGCAGCGTCAGCGAACTCCTGCTCTTGCAGCTTCACGTAGGCAGTCATGTCGTTGCGGGCGTAGTCGTGCGCCAGGTTGAACATGCTGTGCCACATGTTGTGAATGCCGGCCAGGGTGATGAACTGGTGCTTGTAGCCCATGGCGGACAGTTCGCGCTGGAACTTGGCGATGGTCGCGTCGTCCAGGTTTTTCTTCCAGTTGAAGGACGGCGAGCAGTTGTACGACAGCAGTTGGTCCGGGTATTCCTTTTTGATCGCTTCAGCGAAGCGACGGGCTTCGTCCAGGTCTGGCTTGGCAGTTTCGCACCAGATCAGGTCGGCGTACGGCGCGTAGGCCAGGCCACGAGCGATAGCCTGGTCCAGGCCGGCGCGTACTTTATAGAAGCCTTCCTGGGTGCGCTCGCCTGTCACGAATGGCTGGTCGTACGGGTCGCAGTCGGACGTCAGCAGGTCAGCCGCGTTAGCGTCGGTGCGGGCCAGGATGATGGTCGGAGTACCGGCAACGTCAGCCGCCAGACGAGCAGCGGTCAGCTTCTGTACAGCTTCCTGGGTTGGAACCAGTACCTTGCCGCCCATGTGGCCGCATTTTTTCACGGAAGCCAGTTGGTCTTCGAAGTGAACGCCGGCAGCGCCTGCTTCGATCATGCTCTTCATCAGTTCGTAGGCGTTCAGAACGCCACCGAAACCGGCTTCAGCGTCGGCAACGATCGGTGCGAAGTAGTCGATATAGCCTTCGTCGCCCGGGTTCTTGCCGGCTTTCCACTGGATCTGGTCAGCACGACGGAACGAGTTGTTGATGCGTTTGACCACGGTCGGCACGGAGTCGACCGGGTACAGCGACTGGTCCGGGTACATCGATTCTGCAGAGTTGTTGTCTGCAGCAACCTGCCAGCCCGACAGGTAGATCGCCTGGATACCGGCTTTAACTTGTTGTACAGCCTGGCCGCCAGTCAGGGCGCCCATGCAGTTGACGAAGTCTTTCTCAGGGCGGAAGGATGGCTTGGCGCCCTGGGTAACCAGGTTCCAGAGCTTCTCGGCGCCCAATTTTGCAAAGGTGTGCTCAGGTTGAACCGAGCCACGCAGACGGACGACGTCAGCAGCGGAGTAAGCGCGTGTCACGCCTTTCCAGCGTGGGTTTTCAGCCCAGTCTTTTTCAAGGGCTGCAATTTGCTGTTCGCGTGTCAGTGCCATGGAGATAAACCTCGTCGCGTCTTGTATGGAAATTAGTTCTGCGGTGGAAAATTCCTGCGTGCCCATTGCGCATATTTAGACAGGCGTAAAAGGCTGCTCGCTGACCAGAAGCTTAGGCGGTCAAGTCGGATATGGCGGGGAATGCGACGGGATGAACGATGGGCTCGAGGATGAAAGCTGAGCAGGTAAGGGCGAACTGGCGGGCGCATTCGGGCGTCGTGGGCCTTTATACGATCATCAGTGTGTTGCCGGGCTACCTATTACGCTTCCGTCCCTCGGGACAACTTCGTTCCAGTCGCAACCTCGTCAAACACACCTTGTGGGCGGTACAGACACGAATCGGCTCAGGTTGGTAAGGTTAGAGCGCGATCCGAAGGCCCTTGCCAGGGCCCCTGATTAGCGGGAGCGAGGCCATCATGCCTTTGCTTTTTTGGCTCGTCAAACATTTTGTAGTGCTTTTTTTAAGGCACTACATCTTTAGTCTAATGCGACTAATCAGTCAGTTATTGGTGTGTTAGTCCAGGGCGTCGACTTTTACTCGCAATGTCATGTCATCCCGTCCCTGAGTAGAGTAGCTGCGGCTCATGGCCTGTTTGTCGGCTTGCGTCTGGCGGTTGACGCCGGCCAGCGTGATCCACTCGCCCAGGCGGCCGCTGACGGTTGTGTCGGTGCTTTGCACGTTCACTACATCGGGACGTTCCTGGCTCATGCGGTCACGGTTGGTGCTGATTGCCAGATGAACGATGTTGCCGGTGACGCTGGCGGTGACGTAGAAGCCCTGGGTGACGTTGCGGTACTGGGTCTGGCTTTGCAGGTGAGCGTAGTTGTTGGCCGGGTTTTGCGACTGGCCGGAGGTGTTGGTCTGGGGCTGGGTTTGCGGCTGGCGGGAGGTGCTGCCCTGGTTTGGCAGGGCGGCGTAGGCATCGGTCTGGGTGTTGGTCAGCGGCACGCTCTGGCCAACCTGGATCAGCGCCGGTGTGCCTTCGCTGGTCTGGACCTGCTGGATGCCGCCTTCGCGGCTGTCGGTGCTGTAGGTGCTGTAGGTGATGATCTGCGTTTGCTGATCGGCGTTGTTGTGCTGGTTGTTTTCGTTGGTGTCGACAGTGATCAGGAGGCGCTTGGGTACGGTGTCGAGCTGCGCGATCAAGGCTTTGAGTTCGTCGATCTTGTCGGGTTCGGCGTTGACGATCAGTTGGTTGCCGTAGGCACTGACCTTGCCGTCCCTGCCGATAAAGTTCTGCGCAACCGGCAGCAGGTCGGCGCTGGTGCGATTGTTGAGTTGCACCACTTCGGTGGCGGCGACGACCGAAAAACTGCAGGTCAGCAGCAGCGTGGTAAGCAGGGTGCGTAGGGACATGTCCGTTATCTCCGCGATCAAAGGCTTGATATTGCCAGTTTGTCGGCCTGCGGTGGGGCAAGTTGAATCGTAGACAGCAAAACGCCCCGACATCTGAAAATGTCGAGGCGTTTTGTGGTGTTCTTCAAAAAGATCGCAGCCTGCGGCAGCTCCTACAGAACTTTGCGTACTCTCGTAGGAGCTGCCGCAGGCTGCGATCTTTTGATCTTCAGGAGCCGCGCACCATGTCGACATGCGGAATCCCTGCTTCCAGGAATTCCTCACTGACAATACTGAAGCCCAAACGCTCGTAGAATGCAGTCGCCTGCACCTGCGCACTCAGCATCTGCTGCTTGAGCCCGCGTTTCTCGGCTTCACCGATCACGGCTTGCATCAGTTTGTCGCCGACCTTCAGGCCGCGCCAGTCCTTGAGTACCGAAACCCGGCCGATGTGACCATCGGGCAGCAGGCGGGCGGTGCCAATCGGAAAGTCGCCTTCGAATGCGAGGAAATGCACGGCGCTTGCATCGTCGGCATCCCATTCCAGTTCGGGTGGAACGGATTGCTCGGCGATGAACACCGCTTCACGAATGCGCCGGATCTCGGCGTTTTCCTTTTGCCAGTCTGCGACACGTACGTGAATCTTATTCATCGGCAAATCCCAGGCTACCTTGCTTGACCAGTTCGCACAGCAGGTTGCGGCCGTCTTCATCGCTCAGCCATTGGCCAAGGTTGTCGACGTGCAGCGCATCGGCGGCGCAAATCATTTTCAGCAGTTCGCGCAGCTTGCCCGGCAGATAACGGCTCTGGCCACTGGCGAACAGCAGCAGGTCGTCGTCGACTTCGGACCAGGCCAGGCGCGCGCTTGGATTGCGAATCAACACGGCGCCTTGTTCAAGACTGCTCAGCAGATCGTCCTCTTCCAGTTCCGGGCCAACCACCAGTTCCGGGTAGCGTGGCTCGGTCATGAATTGGCCGAACCAGGTCAGCAACAGGCGCTCGTCGCTCATGTGCTCGGCCAGCAGGCTTTTCAAGCGATCGAGCGCATCATGCTGGATCTGGTGCGGGTCGATCGCTGGCTGTGCGTCGGCATCGGTGTAGCGCTCTTCGTCAGGCAGGAACTGGCTGAGGAAGTCGGTGAAGTGGGTCAACACTTCAGCGGCGCTTGGTGCGCGGAAACCGACCGAGTAGGTCATGCAGTCATCGACGGCCACGCCGCAGTGGGCCAGGCGCGGCGGCAGGTAGAGCATGTCGCCCGGCTCCAGGGTCCACTCGTCGGTGGCTTCGAAGTCGGCGAGGATGCGCAGGTCGGCATGCTGCAGCAGCGGGCTGTCGGAATCGCACATCTGGCCGATTTTCCAGTTGCGCTTGCCATGGCCTTGCAGGAGGAACACGTCGTAGTTATCGAAGTGCGGACCAACGCTGCCACCGGGGGCGGCGAAGCTGATCATCACGTCGTCGATGCGCCAGCTCGGCAGGAAGCGGAAGTGCTCCAGCAGCTCGCTGACTTCCGGCACGAACTGATCGACAGCCTGCACCAGCAGGGTCCACTCGCGCTCTGGCAGCTTGCTGAATTCGTCTTCGGCGAACGGGCCGCGACGCAGTTCCCAAGGACGCTCGCCGTGCTCGATGACCAGTCGCGATTCGACTTCTTCTTCCAGTGCCAGGCCGGCCAGTTCGTCGGCGTCGATCGGGCTTTCGAAGTCAGGGATCGCCTGGCGGATCAGCAACGGTTTTTTCTGCCAGTAGTCGCGCAGGAACTCCCGTGCCGTGATGCCGCCCAGAAGTTGAAGAGGAATATCAGGATTCATGTGTAACCTATTGAAAAAAAGCACTTTTCAGACGGGAATAAAAACGCCCGGCGCTGCCGGGCGTCTCAAAGGGTCAAGCGGTCGATCAGATGCGTTTGGCTTGTGCCACGGCGTTGCCGATGTAGTTGGCCGGGGTGAGCTTTTTCAGCTCCGCCTTGGCCTCGGCAGGCATGTCCAGTGCATCGATGAAAGTCTGCAGTGCTTCAGGGCTGATGCCCTTGCCGCGAGTCAGTTCTTTCAGCTTTTCGTACGGGTTTTCAATGTTGTAGCGACGCATCACGGTCTGAATTGGCTCGGCCAAGACTTCCCAGCACGCGTCCAGGTCCGCAGAAATCTTCTGAGCATTGAGCTCTAACTTGCTGATTCCCTTGAGACTTGCTTCGTACGCGATCACGCTGTGGGCGAAGCCGACACCGAGGTTGCGCAGTACGGTGGAGTCAGTCAGGTCGCGCTGCCAGCGGGAGATCGGCAGTTTGCTCGCCAGGTGCTGGAACAGTGCGTTGGCGATACCCAGGTTGCCTTCGGAGTTTTCGAAGTCGATCGGGTTGACCTTGTGCGGCATGGTCGAGGAACCGATTTCGCCGGCAATGGTGCGCTGCTTGAAGTAGCCCAGGGAGATGTAGCCCCAGATATCGCGGTCGAAGTCGATCAGGATGGTGTTGAAGCGCGCGATCGCGTCGAACAGCTCGGCGATGTAGTCGTGCGGTTCGATCTGCGTGGTGTACGGGTTGAAGCCCAGGCCCAGTTCGTCTTCGATGAAGGCGCGGGCGTTGGCTTCCCAGTCGATTTCCGGGTAGGCCGAGATGTGAGCGTTGTAGTTGCCGACAGCGCCGTTGATCTTGCCCAGCAGCGGTACGGCAGCGACTTGAGCGATCTGACGCTCCAGGCGGTAAACCACGTTCGCCAGCTCTTTGCCCAGGGTAGTCGGCGAAGCCGGCTGGCCGTGGGTGCGCGACAGCATCGGCACGTCGGCGAAGCGGATCGCCAGCTCGCGGATGGCCTCGGCAGTCTGGCGCATCAGCGGCAGCATCACGTCATCACGGCCTTCGCGCAGCATCAGCGCGTGGGACAGGTTGTTGATGTCCTCGCTGGTGCAGGCAAAGTGGATGAATTCACTGACGTTGGCCAGCTCAGGCAGCTTGGCAGCCTGTTCCTTGAGTAGGTACTCAATGGCTTTAACGTCGTGGTTGGTGGTGCGCTCGATCTCTTTGACGCGCTCGGCGTGTTCCAGAGAGAAGTTTTCCGCCAGGGTGTTCAACACCGCGTTAGCTTCGGCGGAGAACGCCGGTACTTCGCCGATGGCAGGGTGAGCGGCCAGGCGCTGGAGCCAGCGTACTTCAACCAGGACGCGAGCACGGATCAGGCCGTATTCGCTGAAAATTGGGCGCAGGGCCTGGGTTCTGCCGGCGTAGCGGCCGTCAACAGGGGAAACCGCAGTGAGCGAAGAGAGCTGCATGGGGTGTTCTCGGACAGTCGGGCAACGAAATGGGGCGCGTATCATACATGAAAAAAATCCGCCGGTCCGTTGCCAACTGACCAGCGTATTACGCGTTACAGACTACACATTACGATTGCGGGCGCGGTTTAGCTGCTGCGCATCAGCGGATAAAGCTCTTTGAGCAGTTTGCGACGGCTGATCACCAGCTGCCAGCGATGACCGCCCAACTGCCGCCACAGGCGCGCCGAACGGATGCCGGCCAGTAACAGCGCGCGGATCTTCGAGGCGTTGCTCGGCTGTTGCAGGTTGCGCATGTCGCCGTGCACCTGAATGCGTTGGCGCAGGGTGCTCAAGGTGTCCTGATACAGCGCGCCACAGGCGGCGATCACGTTTTCATGGGCCGGGCCGAAATGCTCGACCTGGGACTGAATCTGCGGCAAGCGCTTGCCGATCACTTCGAGCATATCGCCGCGTTTGGCCAGTTGCCGCTCAAGACCGAGCATCGACAGGGCGTAGCGCAGGGGTTCGCGCTGCAAGGTGCTCGGGTCGCGTTCGAGGGCGCCGATCAATGCGCGATAACCTTCGCGCAGATAGAGATCGTCGCCGCCGTAGACCTCCAGCGTGTCCTTGGGGTCGATGATCAACAAGCTGCCAAGCATGCAGGTCAGGCTGGCTTCGGTGACCTGGCCAGTCTTGGCGATCTTGTCGACCAGAACGGCGGCGAGAAACACGCCGCCGAGCGCCGTCAGTTGCTCCTGAGTCGGGCTCATGCGCGCGAATCCTTACTGCTCCAGGGTTCGGCGACTTCGATGACGCCGCCACCGAGGCAGATTTCACCGTCGTAAAACACCACCGATTGGCCTGGGGTGACCGCGCGCTGCGGGTCATCGAAGGTGGCGCGGTAGCCGTTGGCGGTTTTTTCCAGGGTGCAAGGCTGGTCGCTCTGGCGATAGCGGACTTTCGCCGTCAGTTTGCGTGGCGAGCTCAGGTCGACCGGGTTGACCCAGTAAATGTCCGAGGCAAGCAGGGCACGGGAGAATAGGTAGGGGTGATCATTGCCTTGGCCAACGATCAGCTCGTTGTGTTCCAGGTCCTTGATCAGCACGTACCACGGTTCGTCGCCGGCGTCTTTCAAGCCGCCGATGCCCAGGCCCTGACGCTGGCCGATGGTGTGGTACATCAGGCCATGGTGGCGGCCGATCACTTCACCTTCGGTGGTTTTGATTTCGCCTGGCTGTGCCGGCAGGTATTGCTTGAGGAAGTCGCTGAAGCGTCGTTCGCCTATAAAGCAGATACCGGTAGAGTCTTTCTTCTTCGCGGTGGCCAGGTCGTGTTTCTCGGCAATCGCGCGAACTTCGGGTTTTTCCAGTTCGCCGACCGGGAACAGGGTCTTGGCGATCTGCTCGCCACCCACGGCGTGCAGGAAGTAGCTCTGGTCTTTGTTCGGGTCCAGGCCTTTGAGCAATTCGGTGCGGCCATCGATGTCGCGGCGGCGCACGTAATGGCCGGTGGCGATAAGGTCGGCGCCGAGCATCATGGCGTAGTCGAGGAACGCCTTGAACTTGATTTCACGGTTGCACAGGATATCCGGGTTCGGCGTGCGGCCGGCCTTGTATTCGGCCAGGAAGTGCTCGAACACGTTGTCCCAGTACTCGGCGGCGAAGTTGGCGGTGTGCAGTTTGATGCCAATCTTGTCACACACGGCCTGGGCGTCCGCCAGGTCGTCCATGGCGGTACAGTAGTCCGTTCCGTCGTCCTCTTCCCAGTTCTTCATGAACAGGCCTTCCACCTGATAACCCTGCTCGATCAGCAGTAGGGCGGAAACGGAAGAGTCCACGCCGCCGGACATGCCGACAATGACGCGCTTCTTTTGTGTGTCAGAAGGGGCTGGATCACGCATAGGGATTTAATGAGTGTCTTGAAAAAGGACGCGATTCTATCAGGCCCGAGCCTGCAAGGCTAAAGAGAAGGGCGGATCAGTTCGAGACTGAAGAGTTTACCGCTCAGATAATCGTCGATACAGCGAATAATCAGCTCGCTGCGCCAGTGGTCGCGTTGCGTCAGGAGTTCGTCTCGGGTCAGCCATTTTGCGCCGACGATGCCGTCGTCAAGTTGATGGTCGGGGTGGTGTTTTACTGTTTTGGCGGCAAAACAGACACGCTGGTAGGTCACGCCGTTGCTCGGGGCGGTGTAAAGGTAGATGCCCACCACGGCAGTGGCTTCGACGTCCCAGCCGGTTTCTTCGAGGGTTTCGCGAATGGCGGCGTCGATCAGCGTCTCGTTCGGGTCCAGATGCCCGGCGGGCTGATTGAGTACCGCGCGTCCGGCCTTGAGTTCTTCGACCATCAGGAAACGGCCATTGTCTTCGACGATGGTGGCGACGGTGATGTGAGGTAGCCAGGTCATGGGTGTTCCGCGCAGAGGTTGAAGGCGTGAATCATAACAGTGAGCCCCGGCAAGATCGCAGCCTTCGGCAGCTCCTACGGGGGCGGTGTAGGAGCTGCCGTAGGCTGCGATCTTTTGATCTTGACCAGAAACAGAAACCCCGGCACTGGGCCGGGGTTCCTTTGCATCCTTACAGCCTTAAACCAGCGCAGCAATCGCCGCGTTGAAGGTGTTGCTTGGGCGCATGGCCTTGCTGATCAGCTCGGCGTCGGCGTGGTAGTAACCGCCGATGTCCACTGGCTTGCCCTGAACGGCGTTGAGCTCGGCAACGATGGTTGCCTCGTTCTCGGCCAGGGTTTTCGCCAGTTGGCTGAACTGTGCTTGCAGTGCTGCGTCTTCAGTCTGGGCAGCCAGGGCTTGAGCCCAGTACAGCGCCAGGTAGAAGTGGCTGCCGCGGTTGTCGATGTTGCCGACTTTACGCGATGGCGACTTGTTGTTGTCGAGGAACTGGCCGGTGGCCTGATCCAGGGTCTTGGCCAGTACCAGCGCCTTAGGGTTGTTGTACGTCACACCCAGGTGCTCAAGGGACGCGGCCAGGGCCAGGAACTCGCCCAGGGAATCCCAGCGCAGGAAGTTTTCTTCCAGCAGCTGCTGAACATGCTTCGGCGCCGAACCGCCAGCGCCGGTTTCGAACAGGCCGCCGCCATTCATCAGCGGAACGATCGACAGCATCTTGGCGCTGGTGCCCAGCTCCATGATCGGGAACAGGTCGGTCAGGTAGTCGCGCAGCACGTTGCCGGTCACCGAAATGGTGTCGAGGCCGGAGCGAGTGCGAGCCAGGGTGAAGGCCATCGCGTCGACTGGCGACATGATGCGGATGTCCAGGCCGGACGTGTCGTGATCCTTCAGGTAAGCCTGAACTTTCTCGATCACTACGCCGTCGTGGGCGCGCATTGGGTCCAGCCAGAAGATTGCCGGAGTTGCGCTTGCGCGAGCACGGTTGACGGCCAGTTTGACCCAGTCCTGGATCGGCGCGTCTTTGGTCTGGCACATGCGGAAGATGTCGCCGGCTTCAACCGACTGCTCCAGCAGCGTGCGACCAGCGCTGTCGGAAACGCGAACAATACCATCCGCCTTGATCTGGAAGGTCTTGTCGTGGGAGCCGTACTCCTCGGCTTTTTTCGCCATCAGGCCAACGTTCGGCACGCTGCCCATGGTGGTTGGGTCGAAGGCGCCGTGTTGCTTGCAGTCTTCGATCACCGCCTGGTAGATGGTCGCGTAGCAGCGATCCGGGATCACGGCCTTGGTGTCGTGCAGTTGGCCGTCGGTGCCCCACATCTTGCCGGAGTCACGGATCATGGCCGGCATCGAGGCGTCGACAATAACGTCGCTCGGCACGTGCAGGTTGGTGATGCCTTTGTCGGAGTTGACCATCGCCAGCGACGGACGAGCGGCGTAGACCGCCTGAATATCGGCTTCGATCTGCACTTGCTGCTCGGCTGGCAGGGCCTTGATGCGGGCGTACAGGTCGCCGATGCCGTTGTTCAGGTTGAAGCCGATCTGTGCCAGCACGTCAGCGTGTTTGGTCAGGGCGTCTTTATAGAACTCGGCAACGATCTGGCCGAACATGATCGGGTCGGAGACCTTCATCATGGTGGCTTTCAGGTGAACCGACAGCAGTACGCCTTTTTGCTTGGCGTCTTCGATTTCAGCGGCGATGAAGCTGCGCAGGGCGTTTTTGCTCATCACGGCGCAATCGAGGATCTCACCGGCTTGCACGGTGGTTTTTTCTTTCAGGACGGTGGTGCTGCCATCCCGAGCGATCAGTTCGATTTTCACGGCGTCAGCGGCGTCGATCAGGGCGGCTTTTTCGCTGCCGTAGAAATCGCCGGTGCTCATGTGAGCGACGTGAGACTTGGAGTCTTTTGCCCAGGCACCCATTTTGTGCGGGTGCTTGCGAGCGTAGTTCTTGACCGACAACGGCGCGCGACGATCGGAGTTGCCTTCACGCAGAACCGGGTTTACCGCGCTGCCCTTGATCTTGTCATAACGGGACTTGGCGTCCTTGTCAGCGTCGCTGGTGATGGTTTCCGGGTAGTCCGGCAGTGCATAGCCCTGGGCTTGCAGCTCTTTGATCGCGGCCTGCAGTTGCGGAACCGAGGCGCTGATGTTCGGCAGCTTGATGATGTTGGCTTCAGGCGTGACGGCCAGGGCGCCCAGTTCGGCGAGGTGGTCGGCTACGGCTTTGTTACCCAATTGCTCGGGGAAGCTGGCCAGGATGCGCCCTGCAAGAGAGATATCGCGGGTTTCCACGGCGATATCAGCGGAGGCGGTGAAGGCCTCTACGATAGGCAACAGTGAATAGGTGGCGAGGGCTGGGGCTTCGTCGGTGAAGGTATAGATGATCTTCGAGCGGTTGGGCATATTCGGATTAACTCTCTTCTTTGCTAAAGCGTGCGCAGAAACTCGAGGGGCGCCGGGTAAGCGCGTTCGTTCAAAGTCATCCATGAGCCGAATGTCGAGGTTTCTTCGCGGTGATGTTGGGTGCATCAGTCGAGCGTCAAGCGGGTGGACTGCGGTAACAGTCCGGCTTATCGGGCGGAAAATCTCGTTGCTATTTATCTAGGAGCAGGAGGTCAGCCGTCGTGACCCTGTGGTCAGCGGCGGCATTATACATAGGTGGCTGGCAATCTGCCGATGGTTCATAGGCAACGATTCTCGTCCATTGGTCTAAAGGTCGCAGGAGGGTGTTGGGGCGTAGAGTTGTTCGCCGTGCTTGAGTTTGGCGCTTTTCCCTTTGCTTTCAGGCTTGTACGTCGCGAACTGTGCAGCTTTGCGGCAGATGGATGGAACATAGGGTTTGCCTGCCGATTTAACTGGGGTACGCTCGGACGAGCCAGATGTTCAATCCAAACAATGGAGTTCAGCATGGGATACAAGAAGATTCAGGTTCCAGCAGTCGGCGACAAAATCACCGTCAATGCGGACCATTCTCTCAATGTTCCTAACAACCCGATCATCCCTTTCATTGAAGGTGATGGTATTGGCGTTGATATCAGCCCGGTCATGATCAAGGTTGTCGATGCTGCTGTTAAGAAGGCTTACGGCGGTGAACGCAAAATTTCCTGGATGGAAGTCTACGCCGGGGAAAAAGCGACTCAGGTTTACGATCAGGACACCTGGCTGCCTCAGGAAACTCTGGATGCAGTCAAGGATTACGTGGTTTCCATCAAGGGCCCGCTGACCACGCCGGTCGGTGGCGGTATCCGTTCCCTCAACGTAGCGCTGCGTCAGCAACTCGACCTTTATGTGTGTCTGCGTCCCGTGCGCTGGTTCGAAGGCGTGCCTAGCCCGGTGAAGAAGCCTGGCGACGTCGACATGACGATCTTCCGCGAGAACTCGGAAGACATCTACGCGGGTATCGAGTGGAAGGCCGGTTCGCCGGAGGCGACCAAGGTCATCAAGTTCCTGAAAGAAGAAATGGGCGTCACCAAGATCCGTTTCGACCAGAACTGCGGTATCGGCGTCAAGCCGGTTTCCCTGGAAGGCACCAAGCGTCTGGCGCGCAAGGCGCTGCAATACGTTGTCGATAATGATCGCGATTCGCTGACCATCGTCCACAAAGGCAACATCATGAAGTTCACCGAAGGTGCCTTCAAAGAGTGGGCCTACGAAGTGGCCGCTGAAGAATTCGGCGCAACCCTGCTCGACGGTGGCCCGTGGATGCAGTTCAAGAACCCGAAAACCGGCAAGAACGTCATCGTCAAGGATGCCATCGCCGACGCCATGCTCCAGCAGATCCTGCTGCGCCCGGCTGAGTACGATGTGATCGCGACCCTGAACCTCAACGGTGACTACCTGTCCGATGCCCTGGCGGCTGAAGTCGGTGGTATCGGTATCGCGCCAGGCGCCAACCTGTCCGACACCGTGGCGATGTTCGAAGCGACCCACGGCACTGCACCGAAGTACGCCGGCAAGGACCAGGTAAACCCGGGTTCGCTGATTCTGTCTGCTGAAATGATGCTGCGTCACATGGGCTGGACCGAAGCGGCCGACCTGATCATCAAAGGCACCAACGGCGCAATCTCGGCCAAGACCGTGACCTATGACTTCGAGCGTCTGATGGAAGGCGCCAAGCTGCTGTCTTCTTCCGCGTTCGGCGATGCGCTGATCTCGCACATGTAAGCGGATTTGCGTTAAATAAAAAACCGGCCAACTCAAATGATGAGTCGGCCGGTTTAATGAGATGGTCACCCCCACACCCTGCGAGGGCTACGCTTTCGCAGGGTGTTTTGTTTTCGGAGGCCATCATCATGAGCGAGTCAGCGCTGATCGGAATCGATCTCGGTAAACACAGTTTCCATCTGCACGGCCAGGACAAATCCGGGCGAGAGGTGTTTCGCAAGAAGCTCTCGCGCCCACAGATGATGCAGTTCTTCGGCAACCTACCGGCCTGTACCGTGGTGATGGAGGCGTGTGCCGGCGCGCATTTTGTCGCTCGTCAGCTGATCGCCATGGGGCATCAGGCCAAACTGATTTCTCCGCAGTTCGTCCGGCCCTTCGTCAAGGGCAACAAAAACGACTTCGTGGATGCCGAGGCCATTTGCGAAGCCGCTTCACGTCCGTCGATGCGCTTCGTCTCGCCTAAAACCGAGGCCCAGCAGACTCTTTCCGTTCTGCACCGCCTGCGCGAATCGCTGGTGCACGACCGCACCAAAGCCGCCAATCAGATGCACGGTTTCCTGTTGGAGTTTGGTATCAGCCTGCCCAAAGGTCTGGCGATCATGAAACGTTTGGCGAGTATCTTGGCCGAGCATGAGTTGCCGGTTCGGCTCACCGGGCTGTTGCAACAACTGCACGATCACTTCGTTTGCCTGGATGAGCAGATCAAGGAACTGGATAAAGAGCTGGCAAGCCAACTGGCCGCCGATGATCTGGGCAGTCGCCTGCTGAGCATGCCGTGTGTCGGCCCGATCACCGCCAGCCTGTTGGCTGTCGAAATGGGCGACGGCCAACAGTACAAGTGCAGTCGCGACTTCGCCGCGTCTGTGGGTCTGGTGCCCAGACAATACAGCACCGGTGGCAAGGCGAATTTGCTCGGCATCAGCAAGCGCGGTGACAAGCACCTACGGCAATTGCTGGTGCAGTGTGCTCGGGTCTACATGCAAAGGCTGGACTACCAGCGCGGCCGTTTGGCCGACTGGGTACGCTCAATGCTGACGCGACGCCACTCGAACGTGGTGGCCTGTGCCTTGGCTAACAAGCTGGCGCGGATCGCGTGGGCGCTAGCGGCCCACCATACGCAGTATGAAGCAGGGCCAGACGCGCTGAACGCCTGACCCTGCGGTTGTTGCAGTACCACGAACCACCCTTCAGGTTTTGCGATAGCTGAACAACGGATGACGTGAACGGCCCACCGGCCTGACGAACAACCTGGCACAAAAATCGGCTTTAGAAAGCCGTCGGTTTTTTCAGGATCGTCAGGCGCGACTCTCATCGTGGCGCGGGGCATGCCCCAAACAGACGCCGGATAGATTTAAGCAAGCCAACCACTTCACCCATTAATCAGTATTGCAAAAACGGGGGTGACCATAGATTTTTATGACTGGATGTTCGGTGGTATCAGCTCAGCACTGTCTCGTGCTGGACGGTCGTTGCTGGCGCGGGCGCGTTGGCCTTTACCGTGGCTGAATCGATGTTGATCGCGTGCAGGCCTTTGGGGCCCTGGATGATCTCGAAACTCACGGGCTGGCCTGCTTTCAAGGTCTTGTAGCCGTCCATTTTAATGGCCGAGTAGTGGGCAAAGAGATCTTCGTCGTTGCCGTCCTCGTTGATGAAGCCATATCCCTTGGCATTGTTGAACCACTTGACCTTACCGCTAGCCATGCTCATATCCCTCTGCAACAGACTCCATCACTGGAGTATCATCCAGTTAATCCGCGTCAAACCCCTGGAAGCAGGGTTGACTCAGCGGACCTTTTTTACCCACTGTGGGCTCTATTGGTTGTAACACTGATTTGCCGATAGTCAAGGTGACCACGCAGTCGGAGTTGAAAAGCTCTGGGGCCGCCCCCACCACTGTATCCAGCTCAACTAACGAACCTTTCTTTCCATGCATGCAATCAGCCAGATTCGACTAACATTCAATCAGGATCGCCCGACTCTCCAGAAAGATCACCCGGAGGGACACGACGACGATTCAGCAGGCATTGCTGTACAGGAGGCTAAGCCTGCGTTACAGGCGCCGCCGATGTACAAGGTGGTTTTGTTCAATGATGACTACACACCGATGGATTTCGTCGTCGAAGTGCTCGAGGTGTTTTTTAACCTGAATCGCGAGCTGGCGACCAAGGTCATGCTGGCCGTTCATACAGAAGGACGGGCAGTATGTGGAGTGTTTACCCGCGACATCGCCGAGACCAAGGCCATGCAGGTCAACCAGTACGCCAGGGAAAGCCAGCATCCGCTACTCTGTGAAATCGAGAAGGACGGTTAACGCCGACCACTTGGGTATGAGGTGAAGCTATGTTAAACCGCGAGCTCGAAGTCACCCTCAATCTCGCCTTCAAGGAGGCGCGTTCGAAACGTCATGAGTTCATGACCGTCGAACACCTCCTGTTGGCTCTATTGGATAATGAGGCTGCCGCCACCGTTTTGCGTGCCTGCGGCGCAAACCTCGACAAACTCAAGCATGACCTGCAGGAGTTCATCGACTCCACCACGCCGTTGATCCCCCTTCATGACGAGGATCGCGAAACCCAGCCAACCCTGGGTTTCCAGCGTGTACTGCAACGTGCTGTCTTTCATGTACAGAGCTCGGGCAAGCGCGAAGTGACTGGCGCCAACGTGCTGGTCGCAATCTTCAGTGAGCAAGAGAGTCAGGCAGTGTTCCTGCTGAAACAGCAGAGCGTTGCACGCATTGATGTCGTCAATTACATCGCTCATGGCATTTCGAAAGTGCCAGGGCATGGCGATCACTCTGAAGGTGAGCAAGATATGCAGGACGACGAGGGCGGTGAGTCTTCTTCTTCAGGCAATCCTCTGGATGCTTATGCCAGCAACCTCAACGAACTTGCACGCCAGGGCCGTATCGACCCGTTGGTAGGGCGTGAAATGGAAGTTGAGCGTGTCGCGCAGATTCTGGCGCGTCGGCGTAAAAACAATCCGTTGCTGGTCGGCGAGGCAGGCGTGGGTAAAACCGCAATCGCCGAGGGCCTGGCCAAGCGCATTGTCGACAATCAGGTCCCTGATCTGTTGGCCAACAGTGTGGTTTACTCGCTCGATCTGGGCGCGTTGCTGGCGGGGACCAAATACCGCGGCGATTTCGAAAAACGCTTCAAGGCGTTGCTCAATGAGCTGAAAAAACGTCCGCAGGCGATCCTGTTCATCGACGAGATCCACACCATTATTGGTGCGGGCGCCGCTTCTGGCGGCGTCATGGATGCTTCGAACCTGCTCAAGCCGCTGCTGTCGTCGGGTGATATCCGTTGCATCGGCTCGACCACGTTCCAGGAATTCCGTGGAATCTTCGAGAAAGACCGTGCCTTGGCTCGGCGCTTCCAGAAGGTCGATGTGTCGGAGCCTTCGGTCGAAGACACCATTGGTATCCTGCGCGGCCTGAAAGGGCGCTTTGAGCAACATCACAATATTGAATACAGTGATGAGGCCCTGCGTGCCGCTGCCGAACTGGCATCGCGCTACATCAATGACCGGCACATGCCGGACAAGGCCATCGACGTGATCGACGAGGCGGGTGCCTATCAGCGTCTGCAGCCAATCGAGAAGCGTGTGAAGCGCATCGAGGTGCCTCAGGTCGAGGATATTGTGGCGAAGATCGCGCGGATTCCGCCAAAACACGTCACCAGCTCCGACAAAGAGCTGCTGCGTAACCTTGAGCGCGATCTGAAGTTGACGGTGTTTGGTCAGGATGCGGCGATCGATTCCTTGTCCACCGCGATCAAGCTGTCCCGCGCCGGCCTGAAGTCGCCTGACAAACCGGTCGGTTCGTTCCTGTTTGCCGGCCCTACCGGTGTCGGTAAAACCGAAGCGGCCCGGCAACTGGCCAAGGCGTTGGGGATCGAGCTGGTTCGCTTTGACATGTCCGAGTACATGGAGCGCCACACCGTTTCGCGTCTGATCGGTGCACCTCCAGGCTACGTCGGGTTCGACCAGGGCGGCCTGCTGACTGAAGCGATCACCAAACAGCCGCACTGCGTGCTGTTGCTCGATGAGATCGAGAAGGCGCATCCGGAAGTCTTCAATCTGCTGTTGCAGGTCATGGACCACGGTACGCTCACCGATAACAATGGGCGCAAGGCGGATTTCCGTAACGTGATTGTCATCATGACGACCAACGCCGGTGCCGAAACCGCAGCTCGGGCTTCTATCGGCTTCACGCATCAGGATCACTCGTCTGACGCGATGGAAGTGATCAAGAAGAGCTTTACGCCGGAATTCCGTAACCGTCTGGACACCATTATCCAGTTTGGTTGCCTCAGTCATGAGGTCATCAAAAGCGTGGTGGACAAGTTCCTTACCGAACTGCAGGCGCAGCTGGAAGACAAGCGTGTACTGCTTGAGGTCACCGACGCTGCACGCAGTTGGCTGGCGGCTGGTGGCTACGATGCGACTATGGGTGCGCGACCAATGGCTCGCTTGATCCAGGACAAGATCAAGCGTCCGCTGGCAGAGGAGATTCTCTTTGGCGAGCTGGCCGAACATGGCGGTGTGGTGCACATCGACATCAAGGATGGCGAGTTGACGTTTGACTTCGAGACCACAGCAGAAATGGCCTGACAGCCTTGTAACAAAAACGAAAGGCGCCTGATGGCGCCTTTTTGCTGTCTGCGGTTTGGGTTTGGGTTTGGGTTTGGGTTTGGGGTGTATATCCATTGCTGCGGTAACGGCTGCTGGTGGTTTCGCTCTTACAGCGAGTCACTTTTGACAAGCGCCTCAAAAGTAACCAAAAAGTATCGCCCCGAGCGTACGGCGCCTCGCTAAAGCTCGGCGTTCCCTCGTTTCGGCATTCATCAGGAGGCATCGCCTACGGTCTGCTTCGCGACGACCTCCTCTCGATGTGTCCGGCTACGCCGTACGGCGCTACGCGCCAACCTCCTGATGAACACCTCCACTCGGCCTTCCGAAGGGGCGGGTAAAGCAAGATCAAAAGCAAAGCACGGCGACCTACCGGCCGGCCTGAGTGGTTGGGGTGTGTTTGGCTTTGGATGCTACGAAGAGGGTGGGGGCGATCGAATACCTGGAGCAAGGCTTGCCCGCGATGACGGCCTGAGTGTTGGTCGATTTCTGGTGGATGTGCTCGATGCGGAACGCTTTGGCTTTTGATGTTGATCTGCTTTTGATTTCTCGCCCCTTCGGCAGGCCGAGCGTAGGTGTTCATCAGGGGGGTAGGCGCGCAGCGCCGTTCGACGGAGTCGAACACATCGAGAGGAGGTCGTAGCGAAGCAGACCGTAGGCGATGCCCCCTGATGGATACCGTAGCGAGGGGACACCGAGCCTTGGCGAGGCGCCGTACGCCGGGGCGAAGCCTTTTGCTTACTTTTCGGCGTTTGGAAAAGTGAGTCGCTGTAAAAGCGAAACCGCCAGCAGCCCTAACCGCAGCAACGGATATGCCCCCAACCGACGGGCCAGTCAAAGCCTTGAACAAATCCTGCGCAAACAAAAACGCCCGGCAGAGCCGGGCGTTTTGTATTGACTTGATTAGCGAGCGCGGTAAGTGATGCGCCCTTTGCTCAAGTCATAGGGCGTCAGCTCGACGCGCACTTTGTCACCGGTAAGAATACGAATGTAGTTCTTGCGCATCTTGCCGGAAATATGTGCGGTTACGACGTGCCCATTTTCCAACTCCACACGAAACATGGTGTTGGGCAGGGTGTCGACGACAGTGCCTTCCATTTCGAAGCTGTCTTCTTTCGACATGCAGTAAAGCCCTCGGTATCCAATGAATGGCCCGGTGCAACTGCGCCAGGCAAAAGCGGCGTGCATTGTGCCCGAAAAGTGGGGTTTAAGCCAAGGGCTTTAGGGCTGAACCTAGTTCAGTACCACCCAGCGCTGATTAATCAACAGCTCTATGGGGCGATATTGGGTCTTGTAGTTCATTTTTTTGCAGTTTTTGATCCAGTATCCGAGGTAGACGGCGTCTAGTCCCAGGCGCCGGGCCTCGTTGATTTGCCAGAGAATCGCGTAACGCCCCAGGCTGCGACGATCTTCATCAGGCTCATAGAAGGTGTAAACCGCCGACAAACCGTTGGGCAGCAGATCAGTCACGGCAATCGCCAGAAGACGGCCTTCGAGACGGAACTCATAGAATCGTGAAAACGGCAGGTCGCGGACCAGAAAGGTCGAAAACTGATCGCGGCTGGGTGGGTACATGTCGCCATCGGCGTGGCGTTGCTCGATATAGCGCTGGTAAAGGTCGAAATATTCTTCGCTGTAACCCGGTTTGGCCGGGTGAACCTGCAGGTCGGCATTGCGTTTGAAAATGCGTTTCTGCTGACGGTTAGGCAAAAAATGCGCAATGGGTATGCGTGCAGGCACGCACGCATTGCAATTTTGGCAATGCGGCCGGTACAGGTGATCGCCACTGCGGCGAAAACCCATTTCCGACAGGTCTGCATAGACATGCACATCCATGGGCTGGCTAGGGTCGAGGAACAGCGTGGTGGCCTGTTCATCGGGCAGATAGCTGCAAGAGTGGGGCTGAGTGGCATAAAACTTGAGGCGCGCCAACTCGGTCATGAATCAACCCTCGGGAATAGCTGTTCAATTAAGTGTAAGCCACGGGCGCAAAAGTCGCTTAGCAAACCCATGGAGCGCGGCCGGGTTGATCAAGGTGTTGCTGAAGATAGCCAGCAAACTCTCGGCGCGGGATAGCCCGGGCTCCAAGGCTGTGCAGGTGATCGGTCGGCATCTGGCAGTCGATCAGCACGAAGCCGGCGTCCTTGAGGTGATTGACCAGCGTGGCGAAGCCGAACTTGGAGGCGTTGTCGGCGCGGCTGAACATCGACTCACCGAAAAACAGCTGTCCCATGGCCAAGCCGTAGAGCCCACCCACCAGCAGCCCTTGGTCCCAGACTTCTACTGAGTGGGCGTATCCGCGAGCGTGCAGCTCCATATAGGCGGTTTGCATCGCATCGGTGATCCAGGTGCCGTCTGCGTAGTCCCGCGGTGCTGCGCAGGCGCGTATGACGGCAGGGAAGTCCTGGTCGAACGTCACTTCGTAGCGCTTTTGGCGCAACAGCTTGCCGAGGCTGCGAGAAACATGCAGTTCGTCGGGAAACAATACGGTGCGTGGATCCGGTGACCACCAGAGGATCGGCTGCCCCTCAGAGAACCAGGGGAAACAACCGTGGCGATAAGCCTGGATCAGCCGGTCAGCGCTCAGGTCGCCGCCAGCGGCAAGCAGGCCGTTGGGGTCGCGCATGGCTTTTTCCAGCGGCGGGAATTTCAGGGAGTCGCGTTGTAACCAGGTCAGCATGGCATCCAGGCTTGCAGAAGGGGAGGGCAGCGGCAGGCCTGGGCCTGCCGCAATGAATGTCCTATCAGTTGTCGTCGAGGTACTTTTCAGCGTCCAGTGCCGCCATGCAACCGGCACCCGCGGAGGTCACCGCCTGGCGGTAGACATGGTCGGCCACATCGCCGGCTGCAAACACCCCTTCGATCTCGGTGGCGGTGGCGTTGCCTCCGCTGCCGCCCCGGACTCGCAGGTAGCCGTTATGCATCTCCAGCTGACCCTGAAACAGGTCGGTATTGGGTTTGTGGCCAATGGCGATGAATACGCCGGTCAGCGCCAGGTCTTTCATCTCGCCGGTCAGGCTGTCGCGCAGGCGTGCACCGGTTACGCCGCTGGCATCGCCCAGTACCTCTTCAAGGTTCTGGTTCCAGTGCAGGCGGATGTTGCCATTTTTGGCGCGTTCGAACAGTTTGTCCTGAAGAATCTTCTCTGCGCGCAGCTTGTCGCGGCGATGGATCAGGTGCACTTCCTTGGCGATGTTGGCCAGGTACAGCGCTTCTTCAACGGCCGTGTTGCCGCCGCCAATCACCGCGACCACCTGATTGCGGTAGAAAAAGCCATCGCAGGTGGCGCAGGCAGAAACGCCTTTGCCGGCAAAGGCGTCTTCAGAGGGCAATCCCAGGTATTGCGCCGAGGCGCCGGTCGCGATAATCAGTGCGTCGCAGGTGTAGGTGCCACTGTCGCCGGTGAGTCGGAACGGTTGCTGCTGCAACTCTGCGGTGTGAATGTGGTCGTAGACGATCTCGGTGTCGAAACGCTCGGCGTGTTTTTGCATGCGCTCCATCAACACTGGGCCGGTCAGGCCCTCGACATCGCCTGGCCAGTTGTCGACTTCAATGGTGGTGGTCAATTGACCGCCGGCTTGCAGGCCCGTGATAACGGTCGGCTTGAGGTTGGCGCGAGCGGCATAAACAGCGGCGCTGTAACCGGCAGGGCCGGAACCCAGAATGATCAGGCGTGAATGCTTAGCTTCGCTCATAAAAACACCTCATAAGCCTTTGTCACAAAAGAGAATGCATGCTCAAATTGAAGCGCGCGCAACGTACTTTTGGCTATGCTACACCTTAGCTGCTCTGGCGTGGCATCGTGCGGGTAAACCCGTACAATGCCGGTCTGTATCGGGATGTTCCGAATTCTTCGTTATAAAAGATCGTCCGAACGCGGCCCGAACCTTCGGCAGCTCCTACGGATTCAGATTTCGATGTCAGAGTGTTAAAAGTAGTCACTGTTGCGCTTGTTAACTTTGTTACCTGCCCGGATTGGGCAGTTTTTTGTAGTCAATCAACAGTTGGACGCGCTACAGGCGCAGGAAAAGACGCGTTTTGAAGAAATCCACCGCAGCACCTAAAACAGTAGTTCCACTCTGGCGTCAGCATCTGCACTACCGGCTCAAGGAAGGTGCACTGATCGCCATCGGTGCCTTGTGCCTGTTCCTGATGATGGCCTTGCTGACCTATGGCAAGGACGATCCGGGCTGGAGTCATAACAGCAAAATCGACGATGTACAGAACTTCGGCGGGCCGGCCGGCTCCTACAGCGCCGATATTCTGTTCATGGTGCTGGGTTACTTCGCCTATATCTTCCCGCTGTTGCTGGCGATCAAGACCTATCAGATCTTCCGCCAGCGCCACGAGCCGTGGCAGTGGAGCGGCTGGCTGTTTTCCTGGCGCCTGATCGGCCTGGTGTTTCTGGTGTTGTCGGGCGCCGCCCTGGCGCATATCCATTTCCACGCCCCGACCGGTTTGCCGGCTGGAGCCGGCGGTGCATTGGGTGAAAGCCTCGGCGATCTGGCGAAGAACGCGCTGAATATACAGGGCAGCACCCTGATGTTTATCGCGCTGTTTTTGTTCGGTCTGACCGTGTTTACCGACCTTTCGTGGTTCAAGGTGATGGACGTCACCGGCAAGATCACCCTCGACCTGTTCGAACTGTTCCAGGGGGCCGCCAATCGCTGGTGGGCTGCGCGCACCGAACGTCAGCAACTGGTTGCGCAATTGCGTGAAGTGGACGATCGGGTGCACGACGTCGTGGCACCGACCGTGACCGACAAACGCGAGCAAGCCAAGGTCAAAGAGCGCCTGATCGAGCGTGAGCAGGCCCTGAGCAAGCACATGTCCGAGCGCGAGAAGCAGGTTCCGCCGGTCATTGCTCCAGCGCCGCCCAAAGCGCCGCTGCCAAGCAAACGCGTCGAAAAAGAGAAGCAGGCGCCGCTGTTCGTTGACAGTGCGGTGGAAGGCACCTTGCCGCCGATCTCGATCCTCGACCCGGCAGAAAAGAAACAACTCAACTATTCGCCTGAGTCGCTGGCTGCGGTCGGCCATCTGCTGGAAATCAAACTCAAGGAGTTTGGTGTCGAGGTTTCGGTGGATTCGATTCACCCAGGCCCGGTGATTACCCGTTACGAAATTCAACCGGCGGCCGGGGTAAAAGTCAGCCGTATTTCCAACCTGGCCAAAGACCTTGCGCGTTCGCTGGCAGTGACCAGTGTGCGGGTGGTGGAAGTGATTCCCGGCAAGACCACGGTCGGCATCGAGATTCCCAACGAAGACCGGCAGATCGTGCGCTTCTCCGAAGTGCTGTCGACGCCGGAATTCGATGACGCCAAGTCGCCGGTCACCTTGGCCCTGGGCCACGACATCGGCGGCAAGCCAGTCATCACTGACCTGGCAAAAATGCCTCACCTGCTGGTGGCCGGTACTACCGGTTCCGGTAAGTCGGTGGGTGTGAATGCGATGATTCTGTCGATTCTGTTCAAGTCGGGCCCGGAAGACGCCAAGCTGATCATGATCGACCCGAAAATGCTTGAGTTGTCGATCTACGAAGGCATTCCGCACCTGCTGTGCCCGGTGGTCACCGACATGAAGGACGCCGCCAACGCGTTGCGCTGGAGCGTGGCCGAGATGGAGCGTCGCTACAAGCTGATGGCGAAGATGGGCGTGCGTAACCTGTCGGGTTTCAACCAGAAGGTCAGAGAGGCGCAGGAAGCCGGTACACCGCTGACAGATCCGTTGTACAACCGCGAAAGCATCCACGATGAAGCGCCGCTGCTGACCAAGCTGCCAACCATCGTGGTGGTGGTCGACGAATTTGCCGACATGATGATGATCGTCGGCAAGAAGGTTGAAGAGTTGATCGCGCGGATCGCCCAGAAAGCCCGTGCGGCCGGTATTCACTTGATCCTTGCGACCCAGCGTCCGTCGGTGGACGTGATCACCGGTCTGATCAAAGCCAACATTCCGACTCGTATGGCGTTCCAGGTATCGAGCAAGATCGACTCGCGAACCATCATCGACCAGGGTGGCGCCGAGCAATTGCTGGGGCACGGTGACATGCTCTACATGCCGCCGGGCACCAGTCTGCCGATTCGGGTTCACGGCGCGTTCGTTTCCGACGATGAAGTTCACCGGGTGGTTGAAGCCTGGAAACTGCGCGGTGCTCCGGAGTACAACGACGATATCCTCGCCGGTGTCGAAGAGGCCGGTAGCGGCTTTGACGGTGGCAGCGGCGGTGGCGACGATGACAGCGAAACCGATGCGCTGTACGACGAAGCGGTGCAGTTCGTGCTGGAAAGCCGTCGCGCCTCGATCTCTGCGGTTCAGCGCAAGCTTAAGATCGGCTACAACCGCGCTGCGCGCATGATCGAAGCCATGGAAATGGCCGGGGTCGTGACCTCCATGAATACCAACGGTTCGCGTGAAGTACTCGCCCCAAGCCCAATGCGCGACTGACCGGTGCCGCGTGAGGTCACGCGGCACACCATTCAAACGAATCTCAAAGAGGACTCCCATGCGTCTTATCCGCATGTTGCTGCTGCCGGTACTGGCTTTAACCACGCTCTCGGCCCACGCCGATGACAAGGACGTGGCGCGTCTGACTCAATTGCTCGAAAAATCGCAAACCCTGACCGCACGTTTCTCCCAGCTGACCCTCGACGGCAGCGGCACTCAGTTGCAGGAAACCGCTGGCGAGATGTCCTTGCAGCGTCCGGGCCTGTTCTACTGGCACACCGATGCGCCACAAGAGCAACTGATGGTTTCGGATGGCAAGAAAGTGTCCTTGTGGGACCCGGACCTGCAACAGGTCACCATCAAGAACCTTGATCAGCGCCTGACCCAGACTCCAGCCCTGTTGCTGTCCGGTGACGTCTCGAAAATCAGCCAGAGCTTCGCCATTACGTCCAAGGAAGCCGGCGGCGTGATCGACTTCACGCTCAAGCCCAAGACCAAGGACACGCTGTTCGACAGCCTGCGCCTATCGTTCCGCAACGGGATGGTCAATGACATGCAGATGATCGACAGCGTTGGCCAGCGCACCAATATCCTGTTCACCGGGGTCAAGGCCAACGAGCCGATTCCAGCCTCCAAGTTCAAGTTCGACATCCCCAAGGGTGCCGACGTGATCCAGGAATAAAGAGCCAAGAATAAGAGGTTTCAAGCGCAATCCATGGACTTGTTTCGCAGTGCCCCAATAGCTCAGCCACTGGCCGCGCGCTTGCGCGCGGCCAATCTGGACGAGTATGTCGGTCAGGAACACCTGTTGGCCCGCGGCAAGCCGTTGCGTGAGGCGCTGGAGCAGGGTGCCTTGCACTCGATGATTTTCTGGGGGCCGCCGGGCGTGGGTAAAACTACCCTGGCGCGGCTGCTCGCGGAAGTCTCGGATGCGCACTTCGAAACCGTCTCTGCGGTGCTGGCCGGGGTCAAGGAGATCCGCCAGGCCGTGGAAGTTGCCAAACAGCAGGCCGGGCAATATGGCCGTCGAACCATTCTGTTCGTCGACGAAGTGCATCGCTTCAACAAGTCGCAACAAGATGCCTTTCTGCCGTACGTTGAAGACGGCACGCTGATTTTCATCGGCGCGACCACCGAAAATCCGTCGTTCGAACTGAACAACGCACTGTTGTCTCGTGCGCGTGTTTACGTGCTCAAAAGCCTCGACGAAACCGCACTGCAAAAACTGGTGCAGCGGGCGTTGACCGAAGAACGTGGCCTGGGCAAGCGTCAGCTGAGCCTCGGCGATGACGGCTTCAAGATGCTACTCAGCGCCGCTGACGGTGACGGCCGGCGTCTGCTGAACTTGCTGGAGAACGCCTCCGACCTGGCTGAAGACGGCACGGAAATCGGCGTCGAGCTGCTGCAAAGCCTGCTCGGCGACACCCGGCGGCGTTTCGACAAGGGCGGCGAAGCGTTTTACGACCAGATCTCTGCGTTGCACAAATCGGTCCGCGGTTCCAACCCGGACGGCGCGCTGTACTGGTTCGCGCGCATGCTCGACGGTGGCTGCGATCCGTTGTACCTGGCCCGGCGTGTGGTGCGCATGGCCAGCGAAGACATCGGCAATGCCGACCCGCGTGCCTTGAGTCTGTGCCTGGCGGCGTGGGATGTGCAGGAGCGGCTTGGCAGCCCTGAGGGCGAGTTGGCGGTCGCGCAGGCGATTACCTATCTGGCCTGTGCGCCGAAAAGCAATGCGGTTTATATGGGCTTCAAAGCCGCCATGCGCAGCGCTGCCGAGCATGGCTCGCTGGAAGTCCCGCTGCATTTGCGCAATGCCCCGACCAAGTTGATGAAGCAGCTCGGTTATGGTGACGAATACCGTTATGCCCACGACGAACCGGACGCTTATGCTGCCGGCGAAGACTACTTCCCGGAGGAGCTGGCGCCGCAGCCGTTCTACCGTCCGGTACCGCGTGGCCTCGAACTGAAGATCGGCGAGAAGCTCAACCATCTTGCCCAACTTGACCGTCTTAGCCCGAAACAGCGGAGAAAGTAGTGATTCGAACTATTCTTGCGGTGTCCGTGGCTGGCATCGCTGGTACATTACTGCGTTTCGCAGCCGGCAATTGGGTCAACGCCCATTGGCCGCGGTATTTTTATGCGGCGACCCTGGCCGTCAATCTGGTGGGCTGTCTGATCATCGGTTTGCTTTACGGGCTGTTTCTGATGCGCCCTGAAGTGCCGATTGAAATTCGCGCTGGCCTGATCGTCGGTTTTGTAGGCGGTCTGACGACTTTTTCATCCTTTTCACTGGATACGTTACGCTTGCTGGAAAGCGGGCAGGCACCGATAGCCTTCGGTTATCTGGCCATCAGCGTATTCGGCGGGCTGCTCGCGACGTGGGCTGGCCTATCCTTGACCAAACTTTGATAAACGAGAGACCGACATGCTCGATTCCAAACTGTTACGTAGCAACCTTCAGGACGTAGCGGACCGCCTGGCATCCCGTGGCTATATCTTGGATGTTGCGCGCATCGAAGCGCTGGAAGAACAGCGCAAGACCGTCCAGACCCGCACCGAAGCACTGCAGGCTGAACGTAATGCGCGTTCCAAATCCATCGGTCAGGCCAAGCAGCGTGGCGAAGACATCGCGCCGTTGATGGCGGACGTCGAGCGCATGGCGAACGAGCTCGGTGCCGGCAAGGTCGAGCTGGACGCAATCCAGACCGAGCTGGACTCGATCCTGCTGGGTATTCCGAACCTGCCGCACGAATCCGTGCCAATTGGTGACGACGAAGACGGCAACGTCGAAGTGCGCCGCTGGGGTACGCCGACCACCTTCGACTTCGAGGTCAAGGACCACGTCGCGCTGGGCGAGAAGTTCGGCTGGCTGGACCTCGAAACCGCCGCCAAGCTGTCCGGCGCCCGTTTCGCCTTGCTGCGTGGGCCGATTGCCCGCCTGCACCGCGCACTCGCGCAGTTCATGATCAACCTGCACATCAACGAGCACGGCTACGAAGAGGCGTACACGCCTTATCTGGTTCAGGCGCCGGCCCTGCAGGGCACCGGTCAACTGCCGAAGTTCGAGGAAGACCTGTTCAAGATCAGTCGCGAAGGCGAAGCCGATCTGTACCTGATCCCGACGGCTGAAGTGTCGCTGACCAACATTGTTTCGGGCGAAATCATTGACCCGAAACTGCTGCCGATCAAGTTCGTCGCCCACACCCCGTGCTTCCGTAGTGAAGCCGGTGCGTCGGGTCGTGACACGCGCGGGATGATTCGTCAGCACCAATTCGACAAGGTCGAAATGGTCCAGATCGTCGAGCCGTCGACTTCTATGGAAGCGCTGGAAGGCCTGACCGCTAACGCTGAAAAAGTCCTGCAACTGCTGGAACTGCCATACCGCACCCTGGCGCTGTGCACCGGCGACATGGGCTTCAGCGCGGTCAAGACCTACGACCTGGAAGTGTGGATTCCGAGCCAGGACAAGTACCGTGAAATTTCGTCGTGCTCCAACTGCGGCGATTTCCAGGCCCGTCGCATGCAAGCGCGTTTCCGTAACCCGGAAACCGGCAAGCCAGAGCTGGTTCACACCCTGAACGGTTCCGGTCTGGCGGTCGGTCGTACCCTGGTGGCGGTGCTGGAAAACTATCAGCAGGCCGACGGTTCGATCCGCGTGCCAGCCGTGCTCAAGCCGTACATGGGCGGCCTTGAGGTCATCGGCTAAATGGAATTTCTGCCGCTGTTTCACAACCTGCGCGGCAGTCGTGTGTTGGTCGTCGGTGGAGGGGAGATTGCCTTGCGCAAATCCCGTCTGCTGGCCGATGCCGGTGCGCTGCTGCGGGTCGTTGCACCCGAGATCGAAGCCCAGCTGCGTGAGCTGGTGCAGAACAGCGGCGGCGAGCTGGTGTTGCGCGGCTATCGTGAGTCGGACCTCGACGGTTGCGGGCTGATCATTGCCGCCACCGACGATGAACCACTGAATGCGCAAGTCTCCAAAGACGCTCATCAGCGTTGCGTGCCGGTCAATGTGGTGGACGCGCCGGCCTTGTGCAGCGTGATCTTCCCGGCGATCGTCGACCGTTCGCCGTTGGTGATTGCCGTTTCCAGTGGCGGCGATGCGCCGGTGCTGGCGCGGTTGATCCGCGCCAAACTGGAAACCTGGATTCCCTCGACCTACGGTCAGTTGGCCGGGTTGGCGGCGCGTTTTCGCAATCAGGTCAAAGGTCTGTTCCCGGATGTGCAGCAGCGTCGGGCGTTCTGGGAAGAGGTTTTCCAGGGACCGATCGCCGATCGTCAACTGGCCGGGCAGGGCGCCGAAGCTGAGCGTTTGTTGCTGGCGAAAATCAACGGCGAATCCCCCAATGCCTCAGGTGAGGTGTATCTGGTTGGCGCAGGGCCGGGTGATCCGGATTTGCTGACCTTCCGCGCCTTGCGGCTGATGCAGCAGGCTGACGTGGTGTTGTATGACCGTCTGGTGGCACCGGCGATTCTTGAGCTGTGCCGTCGTGATGCCGAGCGGATCTATGTGGGCAAGCGCCGCGCCGATCACGCCGTGCCTCAGGATCAGATCAACCAGCAATTGGTGGACCTGGCCAAACAGGGCAAGCGTGTCGTGCGATTGAAGGGCGGTGATCCGTTCATCTTTGGCCGTGGTGGTGAAGAGATCGAAGAACTGGCGGCCCATGGCATTCCGTTTC
Source organism: Pseudomonas frederiksbergensis (assembly GCF_001874645.1). NCBI lineage: Bacteria > Pseudomonadati > Pseudomonadota > Gammaproteobacteria > Pseudomonadales > Pseudomonadaceae > Pseudomonas > Pseudomonas frederiksbergensis. The sequence goes on along the minus strand of NZ_CP017886.1, from coordinate 541,936 downwards.
AGGTTGTGCCGGGTATTACTGCCGCCAGCGGTTGCGCGGCCTATGCCGGGATTCCGCTGACTCACCGTGATTACGCGCAGTCTGTGCGCTTTATCACCGGCCACCTGAAGGATGGCACCTCGGATCTGCCGTGGAGCGATCTGGTCGCGCCCGCGCAAACCCTGGTGTTTTATATGGGGCTGGTGGGATTGCCGATCATCTGCGAGCAGTTGATCAAGCATGGTCGTTCGGCGGACACGCCGGCGGCATTGATCCAGCAGGGCACGACCCCTAACCAGCGCGTCTTCACCGGCACGCTGGCCAACCTTCCACAGCTGGTGGCGGAGCATGAAGTGCATGCGCCGACATTGGTGATTGTGGGGGAAGTGGTGCAGCTTCGCGAGAAACTCGCGTGGTTTGAAGGCGCCCAGTCGCAAGTTTGAGTGTCGTCAGTTGAAAAGATCGCAGCCTTCGGCAGCTCCTACGGAATGTTCCCATGTAGGAGCTGCCGCAGGTTCGGGCCGCGTTCGGACGATCTTTTGATCTTAATGTCTTAGCCAAACCCCTTTCCCGCTCAACCGTCCCCGATCATGCGCGGCAGTGAAATCCTGCGCCGGTCCCTTCGGCACAATGCCGGTCGGATTGATCGTGCGATGGCTCGCGTAGTAGTGCCCCTTGATGTGGGCAAAGTCCACGGTGTCGCTAATTCCCGGCCACTGATACAGCTCGCGTAGCCAGTTCGACAGGTTCGGGTAATCGGCGATCCGCCGCAGGTTGCATTTGAAGTGACTGTAGTACACCGCGTCGAAGCGAATCAGCGTAGTGAACAGGCGAATGTCCGCCTCGGTCAGGTACTCGCCCGTCAGATAGCGCTTCTCGCCCAGCCGGTTTTCCAGCCAGTCGAGTTCACTGAACAGCTGATCGAAAGCTTCTTCATAGGCCGTTTGCGACGTGGCAAACCCTGCCCGATACACGCCGTTGTTCACCGCCGGATAAATCCGTGCATTCAGCTCATCGATTTCAGCGCGCAGCGGCTGCGGGTAGAAGTCCAGGCCGTTGCCGGTCAGACCGTCGAAGGCGCTGTTGAACATGCGGATGATTTCCGCCGATTCGTTGCTGACGATGCGTTTTTGCAGGTGATCCCACAGCACCGGCACCGTTACGCGGCCGGTGTAGTCGGCGGCGTCCGCGGTGTAGCGCTGGTGCATGAACGTGAGGTGGTCGAGTTTGTCGCCACTGGAGCCGAAGGCCTTGTCGAAGGTCCAGCCGTTTTCCAGCATCAGCCAGCTGACCACCGACACATCGATCAGGCTTTCCAGGCCTTTGAGCTTGCGCAGGATCAGCGTGCGGTGCGCCCAGGGACAGGCGAGCGAGACGTAGAGGTGATAGCGACCGGCTTGCGCAGGGAAGCCGCCTTCGCCGCTGGGGCCGGGTTTGCCGTCGGCGGTCAGCCAGTTGCGGCGCTGCGCTTGTTCACGCTGGAACGCGCCGTCCTTGCTGCTTTCGTACCACTGATCACGCCAGTGCCCTTCAATCAGCAAACCCATTTCGAACTCCTCGGCTGTTAAACGTTGGAGTTCAGTTTAATCGGATGGGTTCGAACAAAAAGCGCAAAGGTTGAGCGTTAATGATCGATTAAATAGATTTGTTGCGAGCATCCCAGAACTGCTGAGCTCTGACGAAGGCTTCATCACGCGGCGTCCCGAGGCCGCGCAAGGCCAGGGCCATGGTCGAAATCAACGCCAATTGGGGATAGCTGTCGAGCACATCGCCGCGCCATACGGCTTTCAAGTGTTCAGGATCGAGGCTCGCCGGTTTGACGTGACGTTGAGCCGATAGCTGCGGCCATTCCTCGTCCCAGCGCTCACCGCCGGTGGTGCCGTACAAGTGACTGTCGGCGTCCGGGTTGATCTCGATTTCGCCGCCATCGCCCTTGATGACGATCACGTTATCGCCGAGCAAGCCGCTGGCGTCGCGATGCACACCCTGATAACCGGGGTGGAAGATACTTTGCAGGCCACAGCGCGCGCCCAGAGGATTGAGAATCCGTGCCAGCGAGTGGATCGGCGAACGCAGACCGAGGGTGTTGCGCAGGTCGATCATGCGTTGCAGTTGCGGCGCCCAGTCGCCCAGCGGAATGAACGCCAGATGGCCTTGTTCCAGCGCCGAACCCACTTGCTGCCAGTTACGGCACAACGGGATCTGCAACTGTTCGAGCAGTTGCTCGCTGTAGAGCCGTCCGGCGGTATGCGCGCCACCGCCGTGCATCAGGATCCGCACACCGTTTTGCGCCAGGCACTTGGCCGCCAGCAGGTACCACGGCAGGTGACGCTTTTTGCCGGCGTAGGTCGGCCAGTCCAGATCGACATTCAGCGCGGGTGCGTTCAGCCGCTCGCGCAAGGCCTCGGTGAAGCCCGCCAGCTCTTCCGGGCTTTCTTCCTTGTGCCGCAATAGCATCAGGAAGGCACCAAGTTGTGTGTCCTCGACCTCGCCGTCGAGCAGCATGCCCATGGCCTCGCGGGCCTCTTCGCGGGTCAGGCTGCGGGCGCCGCGTTTGCCTTTGCCGAGAATCCGCACGAACTGCGCGAAAGGGTGTTCGGCAGGCGTTTCAGTGATCAGTGGGGCGAAATCGGTCATAGACAATTCGTCGGTTTGGGCAGGCCCGCCAGCTTGGCGGCGAGTTTGGCGGGAGTGCCTTTGAACAATCGGTTCAGGTGAAGGCTGTTGCCCTTGTCCGGGCCCAGCTTCAGCGCGGTGTATTTGATCAGCGGGCGAGTGGCCGGCGACAACTGGAACTCCTGATAGAAGCCGCGCAGCAGCTCAAGGATTTCCCAGTGCTCGGGGCTCAGCTCAAGTTCTTCGGCGGCGGCCAGGGCCGCGGCGACTTCGGCGGACCAGTCACCGAGCTCAACCAGGTAACCGTCCTTGTCCAGATCGATGCGACGAGCGCCTACGGTGAGCGAATTCATAACCAGCTGTTGACCTTGTCGTAGTGAATCGACAGTTCGACGAAGGCCGGATAATCGACGCTTTTGACCCAGTCGGGCACCTGCAATCCGCGGGCCTGAACGTCTTCGTCGAGGACGAACAGACGCAAGGTGTCGCGCCGTGCTTGCAGCGCACTGAGTGGCGCTGTGCCAGGTTGCAAGGCGTAAACCGCATCACCGCTGAGCAGAACGCCATCACTTGCGCCCAGCACGCGCAGGCAACTGGTCAGCCGGTTATCGGTAAACGGTGAGTGAGACAACACATGCAAAGTCGACATCAGAGGGTGATCACTTGGTCATAACGGTCAATAACGGCCGAGATCTGTTCAGCGGCCAGCACGTGCAACGGTTCGAGGCTCAAGGCCGTCGGCTCCAGACCCCGTGCGGTTGCACTCTCGCCACACACGTAGACATCTTCTATACCAAACAACCCAAGCGCCTGCAGGTTGGCGCTGAGGTCTTTTTGTTGCACGGCTTTGGCGTCCTGCCGGATGGCCAGCTGGAATACGCCGTCATCGAGAAACAGCAGGCCGATCGGCAAGTCGAAGGCGCCGCCGGCGAGTACGATATCCAGCGCTTCACGGGCGCTTGGGCCAGACCAGGGCGCCTGCCGGCTGATAATCAGCAAGGATTTAGGCATGTTTCATGGCCCTCCAAAACAGATCAGGCGATCGGCGTCTTGCACCGCATCGTGCAACTGCCCGAGCCCGGATAATTCCCACGGTGCACTGACATTGATTGCCGTTCGCTGATAACGCTTGGCTTCTTCTTCATCCAGCACGCCACGGCGCAAGGCGGCAGCAATACAGACCACGCCGTCGAGTTGGTGCTCGCTGACGAAGGTGCGCCATTGCAGCGCCAGGTCCTGTTCATCCTGTGGCGTGACAACGTTGCTCGACGCGTTGTAAACGCCATCCTGATAGAAAAACAGCCGCACGATCTCGTGCCCACCGGCCAGCGCTGCCTGAGCAAACAGCAGGGCGCGGCGCGAGGAGGGCACGTGTGCGGCGGAAAACAGCGCAATGGCGAACTTCATGGCGAACTCTGACAACAAATCTGCGGCCATGATAAAGCTTTATCGCCGGTGCGGCGAAGGGCGATTCAGCGCGGCATGTAGCCCAACTGCCAGCGCCGTGGAATTTTCAGTGAAACAAGCCCAAGCACGCCGGCCAACAGGCCACTGGCGTACAAGGCTTGCAGGCCGAGACGGTGTTCGAGCACCGCACCGATGATGGCGCCGGCAAACATGCCGGTCCAGGGGATCAACTGTACTCGCCAGCCATTGCGGCGTTCGCCAAGCAACCAGCGTCCCAGACCGCGACCGAAGCGTGACAGGGCGCCGGTGACATAGGTCAGCCCGACCGGAAAGCCGTTGACCTGTTCGACAGCGGCGTTGAGCATCCCCATGGCGATGATTGCCGCCAGCAGCGCCGGATATTTAGCCTCGAATGGCCACGCAGCGGCGCCGCATAACAGGGTAGCGACGCACATCATCAATGGCAGTGCGCGTCGACCGCCCATGCGGCTGACCACAATGCCCAAGGCGTTGCCGGCGATGAACATGGCGACCAGCACCAGCAAGCGCAGGGTCATGCCCAGATCACCGTCGCTGATCGCCACCGCCAAGCGCGTGGTGTTGCCGCTCATGAAGGAGACGAAATCGCCGGTGGCCATGAAGCCAATAGCGTCGGTCATGCCGGCCAGCACTGACAGGCTTGCCACCAGGCACATCCCTATCCGACCGCGCCATTTCTGCACGTGCAGCAGGCCGGGTGTATGGGCGCGATTGGGCGAGGACGGCAGCATTTATCAGTTCTCAAGACCATGCAGTTTGCAATATTCCTTCCAGTCCATGCCGGCCATTTGCGCCACTTCCTTGTGCACCTCCAGCCGTTGGGCTTCATAGTCCTCAACTGTGGGCGCGGTCAATTGCAACGTCAGCTCCCAGGCAAACAGGCCCAGACGCTCGGCCTCTGCTTCGTAGGCTTCATGCAATCGCTCGTTGCGATACTGCACCATGGTTTCGCCCTTGGCCTGGGCGGCCAGAGGGTTCAGGTGATCGAGTTCTTCGCGTAACGCCGGTCGTGCATTGAGAAACCGTTGCAGCGCCAGTTCGTGTGGCGATTCGATGGGGGCCATGGACCATCCTTGTCAAAGGGAAAGTATGAGCGTCTTGACGGCGTTTGCCTTGACGCGGGTCAGGAGGTCTTTTTCTTGTTGGCTTTGGCCTCGGCGGCCAGGCACTCGAGTGCAAACTGTTCGGTGTAGGTCATCTGGATCGGCGTGGTTTCACCTTTGACGGTTCTTTCGCCATCGAGGATGTAGCGAATGCGCTTGTCGGTCACGCCGATGCGTTTGGCGATCCACGACGGGGTCTGGCCGATCTGGCTGATCAGTTTGTCGGCGTAGTCGGTGGAAGGTTTGTAGAACTCGGCATTGGGGGTCATAGGCTTTCCAGAAGAAGGTTCGCGGGCGAGGCGCCCATAATGGCGCGATAGGGTGCGGGAAACGGCGCGGGCTGTCGCGATCTATATAAAGTAAAGCATGAAGTAAAGCAGAGCGGCACCGAGGGTGGGTATGAGGAACCGCTTAGTCTGGCGCTTCGGGACTGCCGCTTGCGGTGATACAGTCAGTGTTTTGCGAATAAGGAAACACAATGCGTATTTTGATGGTGGCACTGGCCGGTGTGTTGCTGGCGGGTTGCGCGGGATCGACGATGAAACAAGCGCGCTCCCAGACCCCTTACAAGACCCTCTCCTCGAACAAGCCTGATCTGGTCGTCGCCCAGTGCGTGCAGTTTGCCTGGCAGGACGAGGCGGTGTTCGGTGTCGACGCCAGTGGCTACCTGCAACCCGGCGAAGCCGGTGGCTTTACCGTTTACACCCGCTCGGCCGAATCTTTCATCGACGTGCAAGGCGGCGCATTGAAGTACTACGCCATTCAGGACAATTGGGTTGCCAAGCGCCGGCTGGCAGCACTGGCAACCTGTTTGTGAGTCAGTGAAGCTCAGGTATTTTGTTCGGTGGTCGTCAGGCGTTTCTGAAAGAAGAAGCGCTTACTGCCCAGCGGATAGTCGGCTATCTGCCCAACCTCGGTAAATCCCAGCTTCTTGTAAAACTCCGGTGCCTGGAATTCGAAGGTGTCGAGGTAGATCCCAATGCAGTTCTTCTCCCGTGCCAGCTCCTCGGCCATTTGCATCAACCGTGAGCCGGTGCCCTGACCGCGTGCCTGCTCGGGCACTGACAACAAGTCGATGAACATCCATTGGTAAAACAGTTTTGCATAGAGCCCGCCGAGGATCTCGTCGGTCAGCTCATCACGAACCAGCAGGGCGATATCCTGCGGGTGGCCTTCGCCAGCGTTGGCGACGTTGTAGGCTCGCAGCGGTTTGAGAATCGCCTGACGTTCTTCGGGTAGCGGGTTTTGCGATAACTCGATGCGCAGTTTCATTCGTGACGTCCTTGTAACGGTTTTGGGGGGCAATCGATGCCGAGATTACCGCGTGCCGTTCTCCAAGTGAATGCCTGTGGCGTGTAACCCTCCTGAGACGAATCGTTCTGATTGCGGGTTCGTGCTGTAGTACTTTTGCCAGTCAAGACGTAGGAATTCATACATTTAACTGTATGGATAGCCAGTATTTATTGGGTTCGGCTCGAAAACGCGACTGGAACGCGGAAAAAGCGGCCATGGACTTCATCTGTCATTCGGTTAGGTTGAAAGCGTTCCTCAGGAAGGAACGTTCTCAATCAACGGAGTGAAAAAATGAACAAGCCACAAACACAAGCGCAACTCAAACACGGTCGAGTGACTACCCCCGCCAGCCGCGGCTCTGTCGCTATGGAGGTCGGCCTCCTGGAAGGTTGGCAGGTCAATGAAATGGAAGGCGGAAAGAACTTCCCTTCATTGACCGCCGGGCCTTTCCCCGCACCGTACCAGTCAGACAGCGACAGTGTTGCGCCACCGGCGGATGGTTTCATCCTCAGCGGTGGCAAGGCTGATGCTCGTGACTGCATCAACTACACCAACGAAGAAATGAGCAAAAAGCTCAATCGTCCATTTACCTGGCCACTGCTGAGCGTGAACCCTGGTCAGACCTTTCATGTCACCTGGCAGTACACCGCACCTCACACCACCCGCGGCTACAGCTGGTTTATCACCAAGGACGGCTGGGACCCGAAACAACGGATCAGCCGTGCGCAACTCGAGGCCAAACCGTTCGCTGACGACTTCTACACCCAGGTGCCTTACTACGCACACAGCAGCGAACTCAAAGCCAAAGTCGAACATGAAGTGAAATTGCCAGCAGGCAAGAAAGGCCATCACGTCATTGTGCTGCTGTGGATTGTCGCCAACACCGGCAATGCGTTCTATCAAGCCTTCGACGTGGACTTCCAGTAAGGCCAGGTTCGTTGCGTGATACCCAACAGGTTCTAAAGGATTAGAGCCGAAGCCCGGCAGCGATGCCGGGCTTTCTTGGTTTCAGCCGTCGCTGTGGCCGTCACTCTGATGGAATACCATGGCGCCCTCTGACAGCAAACAGGATGGATTGTCATGTCGAACACGGCCGAGCGCGTCAACATCATCGAGTCCCAGGTGTTGTCCCACAACGGGTACCTGCTCAAGAAAATCACCTTCGATTACCTGCGCAACAATGGCGTTTGGCAGCGACAATCCCGTGAGGTCTACGACCGTGGCAATGGTGCAGCCATTCTGCTGTTCAACCGTGCGCAAAAAACCATCGTTCTGACCCGCCAGTTCAGGTTGCCGGTCTTCGTAAACGGCCATGACGGATTGCTGGTTGAGGTGGCTGCGGGGTTGCTGGAGGGCGCCTCACCGCAGGAGCGCATTCGCGCCGAAGCGGAGGAGGAAACGGGCTATCGCGTTCACGATGTACAGAAGGTGTTCGAGGCTTACATGAGCCCGGGGTCGGTGACCGAGAAGCTGCATTTCTTTGTGGCTGAATATGATGCCGCTTCACGCGTCGGATCGGGTGGTGGGCTTGAGGTGGAAGCTGAAGACCTCGAGGTGCTGGAACTGACATTCGATGAGGCACTTGAGGCGTTTTACAGTGGGCAGATCGTTGACGCGAAAACCATCATGCTGCTGCAGTACGCGGCGATGAAGGATATTTTTGCGGCGGTTTAGACCTGGATTTTCTGCAGGGAAAAAAAAGCCCGCGGGAGGGTGCGGGCCAAGTGTTTCTTGAATGAGCGGCCGGAAATATAAGCGCTAAGGGCCGAAATCACTGTGAAAGATGTTTCATATGTACGCGTCGGGCCTTCGACTCCAACACACGGTGACGTGATCGTCTGGGGAGCGTGTCGGTCTTTTTTCAGCAGCCTCAAACGAGAAGGAGCCCGCTTGTTGCGGGCTCTATTGTCAGGCGTGATCAGCAGCGGCAGCGACTAAGGCTTGTCGTTATCGGTCGACTGAGGTTTGCGTCGATCCTTGCCGGCAGGACTGCCGGTGTTCAGAAGTCTTCTCTCCACCAGCACATTTTCAAGTGCCTGGCGGTCTGAAGGTTCCAGCTGATGTTCCCTTTCTTTGAGCTCAAGCAGGATCGGGCTGGACCAAGTACGGTAGGTCCGCTCGGCCATTCGAATCGGGTTCATTTTCGTCTCCCAGACCAAGTGCTCGCTAACAGCACGGCGCGTTTCCATATCGCGAAAATCCTAGTCGAGAAACCTCGGTGTCGCCACCCGATCACCCATTGCTTTTGTGCTCGCCACTGATGATTTTGCCGATCGGTGTGAGGAGATCAGGTCTCTGGTTTCTCACGTTGCCTATCGCCATATCCACCTTGAACCACTCGAAGGTTTTGGCAGCCTCGCCCTGGTGCAGCACCATCTGCTCGGCGCTCTCCTTAGGCATTGCCAGGTTGAGCCATTCTCGGGCCAACTCCGGTGACAGAACCACCGGCCGCCGATCATGTAGATCGACCAGGCCACCGCCACTGTCTGCGGTGAAAATCACAAACCCATCGTCCTTCTTCGGTTCCCGGCCACCCGCGGGATACTGACCAATGGCGGCGCAGAGTATGGGAGCCCGATCCCTGCGTCGGACAAGATAAGGCTGTTTATTCGGGCCGCCTTCATAAACCCATTCGAACCAGTTATCGATGGGGATGATGGCGCGGTGCGGCCAGATCGCCCGGAAGAACGAGCCGTGTGCGACTTTCTCGACCCGGGTATTGATCGGTACAGAGTGGTCTTTCGACCAGGTCGGTCGCCATCCCCAAGGTACCCGGTCAGCGTGCAAGGTTTCGCCTTCGAGGTGGAAGAGCGCGACCTGGGTCGATGGCGCGACGTTGTACAGACCCAGAGGCTGGTCGCCCACAGTGTTGATCAGGGCATTGGGCATGCTCAGCGCCGCGACGAAGTCGTGGATGCCTCGGTACTGTGAAAGTCTTCCACACATTGGAAAATCCTCCGGTGGCGATTTCAGCTTAGTCGAGTCATGCCGGGAGCGACGTGAGGGGATCTATAAACTCGCTAGTGATCGGGTTGTGTGACGCTACGATTCTGCCGCTGCTGATCGAGCAGCTGGACCATCAGGCAGGCATAAAGCGTCACGGCGATAAACAATCCCATGCGCACGGCGAAGGCCGTGTAAACGTCCTTGCCCGCCAGACTGTCCTGGACTGACTGCCCCAGCAGGATGATCAAAGTGATCATGCTGTTGAGCCAGAACCCCGGGCTTTGCCGGGTCGGGCTCAGGGCATAGAGTTTGCGCGCCAACAGCAAGCCGAACAGCAGCATCCACAGGAAGAACATCCAGAGGTGCACAAACAGGCTGAGCGCACACCAGAACAGGATTGCCAGCAGTCCACCGAGCAGGGTCGAGCCGAGTAGCTCGCGACCCGCGTTACGGGCCGTCGTCGTGGAACTCTGTTGGCCAAGACTGACCGCCTTCAAGATGATCGGCAGGTAACTGGCGGGATCGATCAGGGCTAACAAGAAGGTCGGGAGCACGATCAACGTGGCGCGCAGTGCTACCCTGGCGACCTCGTCGGTCGGCAGGGCCGGGGCGGCCGGTGGCGACGCAGCATTGGCAGGTTCCGGAAACAGCCAATGACTGAAGGACACCACCATCACGGCAAGGAGCAGACCTTTGACCAGTGCGCCGATGACCATGATGGCGAGGCCGAAATCGGCGGTGCCAGCCGAAGGGATCATGGTCAGGCCGATGATCAGAAGGGTGACGATCAGGTTGTTGGCGCCGCGTAAACCTGCGCGAAAAACCAGAAATAGACCCGCACCAATCAGCAGGACACCACTGAGCGGGTAATAGCGCAGGATCGGGATCAACAGCAAACCGACGCCAGTGGTCAACATCGCGACCAGAGCAAGGGTCAGTCCGGCCTTGAAGGGCAGCGGGTGGTTGAGTGTGGCAAGAAACAACAGGCCAAGCACCGGCGCGAGAAAGGGGATCGGTAATGCCAGACCGAAGCTGGCGGCGAGGCACAGCGCAGTGCCCATGGCCAGACGCAGCGCACGTTGAACCCGGGGTGCACGCTTAGTAGGCATAGGACAGCCAACTCATTAGTCCGAGAAACAGATGGCCGAGCGGGTTCAGCGGATTACGTTGGGTGGGGAATGCCATGACTTCGGCTTGCCCGCCAGCGCGGATGGCGCGACTGTCACGCAGCGTGTTCAGTGAGCCCTCGGAAAACTCGATAATCACCGGAAAGCGCTGTGCCGGGCGCAGCCAGTCGCGGCTGTTCTGCACGCTGGGCAGGGTGCCGGGCGCCGTCGGCTGACCCACACTGACGCCGTAGCCGACACTGCGCACGCGTCCCTCGAAGACCTCGCCCGGCAGAGCGTCCAGTACGATGCCAACCGGGGTGTCGGGCTTGACCAGACCCAGGTTGTTCTCGGTCATGTCGGCACTGATCCACACATCGTGAATGGCGATCAGGGTCATGACCGGGCTGCCGACCGTTGCAAACTGTCCGACGTCGGTACGCAGATCGGTGATCAAGCCGGCCGAGCGCGCGCGTATCTGCGTATTGGCCAGGTCCAGTTCGGCTTTTGACAGTGCAGTGGCGGCGCTGCGCAGCAGGGCGTTCTCTTCCTCGCTGCCCCCTTCTTGCTCACGTGCGCGTTGAACCTCGGCGCGGGCGGCGGCTACCTGGCTGACCGCCTGTTCGCGGTTGGCGCGAGAGACTTCGAGCAGGCGCACGGAAATGGTTCCCCGGTCTTCGCGATACAAACCTTCAAGCCGTTGATTGTCCTGCCGCGCCTTGAGTTCGTTGGCCTGGGCTGCCCGCAAGGAGGCTTGCGCCGAGGCAATACCGGCGGTGCTGGCACCGATTTGTCGGCGCGTCGACTCCAGGTCTGCGCGGGCGCGGTCGACAGCAATCTGATACGGCTGCTGATCCACCTCGAAGAGCACGTCGCCGGCCTTTACGTCTTGATTGTTGCGCACCTCTACGCGGGTCACTCGGCCCGCCACTTCTACGGCTACTGGAATGACAAAGGCGCCCACACGGGCCTGTTGTGTATAAGGCGTTAAGCGGTCAGCCAGCAGGTACCAGGCCAGGCTGAGGACGATCAGCAGCATCACCCACTTGATGCCTTTTTTCGTGGGGTCGGCGACAGGCTCTGGCGCCGTGGGTGGCGATGCCTCGGGGGGGAGCGGTGAGGCTTCACTCATGGTTTTTTACCTTGTTTGGCGTGGGCGGACCAGGTTGTGAAGTGGCAGGTTCATCCAGCAGGTAGCCCCAGTCCGTGCGGCGTTCCATTTGTTGACGAGTGGTTTGATCAACCTTCGACTGGGCGCTGTACCAACCACCGCCAAGCGCTTTGTATAGGGCAATCAGATTGCTGACGGCGTCGCTGCGGCTGATAAGGTAGTTGTCCTGTTGCTGGAGCAGTGCGCTTTGAGCATCCAGCACCCGCTGGAAGTCAGAGTAGCCTTCACGGTATTGGGCGCTGGCCAGGACCAACGAGCGCTTGGCGGCGACCTTGGCTTCGCGCAGGATGCGCTCGCGCTCAAGTGATTTGTTCAGACCGCTGGCCGCATCATCGGCCTCGCGTGCGGCCTGGCGGACAGTGTCGCGATAGACCTCGATCAACTGTTGCAGACGAGCATCCTGCACCCGCACGTTGTTGCTGATCTTCCCGTGGTCAAACAGGTTCCAGCTCAGACTAGGGCCGCCGACCAGGTCCAGGTTGTTGGGCGTTCCACCCAATGAATTACCTGACCAGACGATGCTGCCCAGCAGGGTCAGCGACGGATAGAAATCCGTTTCGGCCACCCCGATCAGTGCCGACTGGGCGGCAACATTGAGCTCAGCGGCGCGCACGTCCGGCCGACGCAGCAGCAGATTGGCCGGCACGTCCTGTAGCACGGCGCGGTCGACCAGCGGGATCATTCCCATGTTCTCGACCAACTCCGGCAGCGCATTGGGCGGTTGCCCGATCAGCACGGCCAATGCGTTGCGGGTGCGTTGCACCTGGTCTTCGAGGCTGGGAATGTTGCTCAGGGTGCCCAGGTACTGGGTCTTGGCCTGTTGCAAGTCGAGCTCGGCATTCTGGCCGCTGTTGAACAGCTTTTCGGTGATCTCAAGGCTGCGCTTTTGCTGCGCGGTGTTTTCGCGGGCGACACGCAAGCGCGCTTCAGTGGTGCGAAATGTGAAGTAGGTGTCCGCCACCTGGGCACGCAGCAACACCAGTGCGTCTTCATAGTTGGCCTGGGCGGCAAAATAGCTGGCATCGGACGACTCGATGGCGCGACTGAAGCGTCCCCAGAAATCCAGTTCCCAGCCGATGTCAAAGCCCGCACTGTATTGCCAGAAATGGCTGTTCTGCGGGTTGCTCCCACCGGATTGGTTGCGGTTGACGTACAAGCTGTCGGCGCTGGCTTGTTGCAGTTGCGGGTACCGTCCGGCCTGAGCAATACCCAATTGGGCGCGAGCTTCCATGACCCGCAGGCCGGCAACCTTCAGGCTTGAGTTGTGAGCATCCGATTCGGCAATCAGCTGGTCGAGGACCGGGTCGCCGAAGACCTTCCACCACTGACGAACATCGGGGTTCAGGCGTTGCTGGCTGGCCTGTTCAAGCGTCGGGCTGTTCCAGTGTTTTGTCCATGCTTCACCGGGTGATTGAAAATCCGGCCCCAGGCGCACGCAGCCGCTGAGGCCGAGCGCGCCTAGCAGTAGGAGCTGACCCGGCCGCATCAGCATGGCTGTACGTGAATGCATCAGGTCTTTTCCAGCTAAGGACGATCACAGGAGCATAGTTGTCCGAATAGCAAGTGGGGTTTTCTTGGACCAGTCGGCAATCACAACGTGGACCTGCGAGATGAGGCTGATGGCCACTTCGACTTTGGAAAATCAGTCTCGCTAGGTAACTGCTACGCTTTTTAGGCACCCTCAAATCAGTGGCCGAACAAGAAGAGGTCCTAAAATCATGGATAGCACCCAAGGCGCAGTTAAACAGCACTCATCCGCTTGGCGCTTCAAATTGGGCATCGTCATTATCTGTTTGATGCTGGGGTGCTGGCTGATGGTGCCACTCGCCGCAGCGCTCGATGTGCCCGGCACAAAGATCGCGGCGCTGACCGGCATCTTGTTTATCAGCAACAAGGTCTTGTTGATCCTGGTCATCGCGGTCATGGGCAAGTCCGGCTTTCAGCAGTTGAAACGCAGCGTGTTCGGATACGTGTCCGCGCTGGTGCCCACCACAGAATTCGAAGTGGGTCCCACTCGTCACAGCGTTGGGCTGGTCATGTTCTGCCTGCCACTGATTTCGTCATTTCTTGAACCTTACATCGATAGCATCTGGCCTGGGCTCAGACCGAATATCTGGCAGCTGCAGTTGCTGGGCGACCTGATGTTGGTCGGCAGCTTTTTCGTGTTGGGTGGAAACTTCTGGGATAAGGTGCGCGCGTTGTTTATCCGAACCGCGCGGGTCAGCAATGCAGGTGCTGCCTGAGATCGAAATGAATCTGGAGCGCGCTTTTCAGGCAACCTTTGTCTGAACATCTGGCAGATCACCGGAAGCATGGCCCAGTAAACGTTCAATGGCTCCGCTCAGCAGGTTCTCCAGCAATTCGTTGCGCTCCCAATCATCCAGCGGGTGCAGCGCCAGCCAGCTGGGGGCGTTGTTGAGCACGCTGGCAATAGCGTGCCCGGCGGCCAGTAGCCCTTGTTCACTGAGTTGAGGCGTGGGACAGAGGATCATCAGCAATTGCCGTTCGTAATGTTCCTGCAACTGCCGAACACGCGCTTGCTGATCCTCGTTCAGACAACCGCTGTCGCGCTCCACCAGGCGAAAATGCCAGGGCATTTCCCGATGCAGGTTCAGGTGTGCATGGATGACGTTTTGCAGGCAGCCGCGCAGGTCTCGCGGCTGTCGCTCGATGCGTCCTAGGGTTGCCAGCAGTTCCTCGTAAAACTCTTCGATCAAGTCGAGCAGCAAGTGCTGCTTGCTGGGGTAATGGTGATACAGCGAGCCTGGGGCAAGCCCCAGGAAGGCTGCCAGCTCACGCATGCCGACCTGGCCAAAACCCTTGCTGGCGAACAGCTCCAGGGCCTTGTCCCGGCTCTCGGCGAAGCGTGAGCAACGCTCAGCCATAGGTATGAAAGCCACGGCCGGTCTTGCGCCCCAGATAACCCGCGGCGACCATTTCCTTGAGCAGCGGAGCGGGGCGGTACTTGCTGTCGTTGAAGCCGTCGTAGAAGGCCTCCATGATCGCCAGCAAGGTATCCAGGCCAATCAGGTCGGCCAGTGCCAGCGGACCTATTGGCTGGTTGCAGCCCAGGCGCATGCCCGCGTCGATGTCATCGGCACTGGCCAGGCCTTCCTGAAACACCAGGATCGCTTCATTGACCATCGGCACCAGAATCCGGTTCACCACAAACCCCGGACGGTTACCGGCGGTGATCGCCGTCTTGCCCAGGCGTTGCGCCAATTCCAGGGCCAGGGCGTGCGTGGCGTCGCTGGTTTGCAGGCCACGAATCACTTCGATCAAGCCCATTACCGGCACCGGATTGAAGAAGTGCAGGCCGATGAAACGCGCCGGCGAACTGACACTGGCGGCGAGCTCGGTGATGGACAGCGATGAGGTGTTGGAAGCAATGATGCAGTCTGCGCTGACCTGAGCGGCGATCTGCTGCAACACCCGCCGTTTCAGTTCGAGGTTTTCAGTGGCGGCCTCGATCACCAGTTGCACATTGTGCAGGGTGCAGTAGTCGGTGCTGGTGCGGATCTTGTCCAAAGCCGCGAGCTTTTGCTCCTCGGTCAGCGACGCCTTGGCAACCTGCCGGTCAAGGTTCTTGCCCACGGTTGCCAGAGCCTTTTGCAAGGCGCTCTCGGAGATGTCCAGCAAGGTCACGTTGAAACCGGCCAGTGCGCAGATTTGCGCAATGCCGTTGCCCATGGTGCCGGCGCCGATGACGCCAATGTTCTGCAGATTCATGTTCGTGTCCTTGTGATCAAACTCGTTCGAACAACACGGCGATGCCTTGGCCGCCGCCAATGCACATGGTCGCCAGGGCATAACGGCCTTGAGTGCGGTGCAGTTCGTGAATGGCTTTGGTCGCGATGATCGCGCCGGTGGCGCCCACCGGATGCCCCAGGGAGATGCCCGAACCGTTAGGGTTGACCTTCTCTGGATCGAAGCCCAGCTCTTGCGCCACGGCATAGGCTTGGGCAGCGAAGGCTTCGTTGGACTCGATGACGTCGAGGTCGGCAACGGTCAGGCCTGCGCGTTTGAGCACCAGTCGGGTGGCGGGAATCGGACCCAGGCCCATCATTGAAGGCTCAACGCCGGCGTGGGCATAACCCACCAGTCGGGCCATAGGCTTGAGGCCTTGTTCCTGAACGAGTTGCCCGGTGGCCATGATCAGTGCGCCGGCACCATCATTGAGACCAGACGCGTTGCCGGCGGTGACGCTGCCGTCTTTTTTGAAGGCAGGTTTCATGCTGCTCAGTTGCTCAAAGCTGACCCCAGCCCTTACATGTTCATCCGTCGCAAACGAAACTGTCCCTTTGCGGGTCGCCACTTCGATCGGCACGATCTGCCCGGCAAAACGCCCTTCGGCAATCGCTCGCGCGGCGCGTTCTTGACTGACCAGCGCCAATTCATCCTGGGCGTGACGAGAAATGCCATAGTGCTCGGCGATGTTTTCCGCGGTGATGCCCATGTGGACGCCGGAAAACGGGTCGTGCAGGGCGCCAAGCATGTAGTCGATGCCCTGCAAATCACCCATGCGTGCACCCCAGCGTGCCTGTGGCAACAAGTAGGCACCGCGGCTCATGGACTCGACGCCACCCGCCAGCGCGGCCCCTGCATCCCCCAGCATCAAACTCTGCGCGGCACTGACAATCGCCTGCAAACCCGAACCGCAGAGACGGTTGACGTTAAAGGCGGGCGTTTCTTTCGGCAGACCGGCATTCATTGCCACGGCCCGGGAAATGTAGGCGTCGCGCGCCTCGGTCGGGATCACATGACCCATCACCGCATGACCGATGTGTTCCGGCGCCAGGCCTGATCGTTCAATGGCTGCGCGGCAAACGTCGGTCGCCAACTGGATAGGTGGCACATCCTTGAGTGAGCCGCCAAAGCTGCCGATGGCAGAACGGACTGCGCTCACCACAAAAATATCGGAATGGTTCATGTTGGTTCCCTGAAAAAAGTCTTTTTTGTTGGGCACGAGTCTAGAATCAGCAGCGCCGCCGGCCTATGCCAGAACTGTTCAAGGGTGATGGCGTTTTTTGCCACTTTCAGATGATGAGGAGCGAGACGATCACATGCGGGAAACGGATTCGGTGGCGGTCTACTTCATGTATCCAATGATCCATGCCCTGCGTGAGGATCCGCAGCGTCTGCGGTCGGTACTTGAGCAGGTGGGGATCGATCCGGTCCTGATGGATCAACCGACGGCACGGGTGCCGGCCACTGCTTTTGCGGCGTTATGGCTGGTGCAGATTCGTGAGTTGGACGACGAGTTCTTTCAGTTGGATTCTCATGGCATGCCACCGGGCAGTTTCGCCTTGATCTGTCGGGCATTGATTCAGGAACCGACACTGGAAAAAGCCATGCGTCAGTGTCTGGCCAATTTCTCACTGTTCCTGCGTGATTTTCGCGGCACGTTGAATGTGCGTGGCAAGCGAGCGGTCATCGGCTTGCAGACCCGGGCGCAAAACACCGATGTCGCGCATTTCGGTGAAGAGACGTTTCTGGTGTTGATGATCAGTCTGCTGTGTTGGCTGGGCGGGCGACGCATTCCCATCGATCGTGCAGACTTTCGTCATGAGCGTTTGTCGCTCAGTGATGATTCATTGCTCTGGGGCGCCAATCTGACCTTTGGCGCCGAGCGCACCGAGATCGAATTCGACAGTCGTTATCTGCAATTGCCGGTGGTTCAGGACCTTGTGTCACTCAAGGCCTTTTTGCGCAGTGCGCCGCAGTGGCTGGTGATTCGTTTCCGTAACCAGCATGGCCTTGCATCGCAGGTCCATCAACGTTTGCGCAACAGCCATTACAGCCAATGGCCGACCCTGGAGGCTTTTGCCATCGAACAGCACCTGAGCCCCAGCACCGTTCGCCGAAAACTGGAGCGTGAAGGCTGTTCATTCCAGGAGATCAAGGACGAAGTGCGCCGCGGTGTTGCCTTTGAACAGCTGCGCCAGAGCCAATCGAGCATCACGGTGATTGCCGAGCAGATCGGTTTTCAGGAGCCCAGCGCGTTCCATCGGGCGTTCAAGAAGTGGACCGGTGAGAGTCCGGGTCGTTATCGGGCGAGGTTCCAGGGCAAGCGCCTCGATACCTGACGTGTACATAGCCAAAACGCCACTCATCGAGTGGCGTTTTTACTGGCGCATGATCGGTCGACAGCGCTGAAAAGAGCGGTATCAGCTCGCTTACTGGTCTGCTTCGCAATTGACCATCCATGGCACCCCGAAACGGTCAACCAACATGCCGAAGCGTGCGGCCCAGAACGTCGCCTCCAGTGGCATTTGAATGGTGCCCTGGTCTGCCAGCGCAGTAAAAATTCGCTCGGCTTCAGTGATGCTGGTGACATTCAGCGAGACGGAGCAACCGCTGATGCCGTGGTAGGGCCGCTCGGGCGTGGTGTCGGACCCCATGAGGACCTGGTCGCCGACCACCAGCCGGGTATGGATGATTAGGTCATGGTAACTCGCGGGCATGTGATCGCGAGCCGGCGACTCGCCGAAGGTCATCATGATTTCAAGGGTGCCTTGCAGGCATTGTGCGTAGAACGTGAAGGCTGCTTTGCAATCACCGTTGAAGATCAGGTAGGGATTGATTTTCATGCTCAGCTCCAGGGACGCAGGGGGAAAGGGCACGGCTAGTTCCAGCATGCCCTGCTAGGTCAAACCAGAGGGCAACTCGCCCCCTGGTACTCAGGCATCTGCTACACCAAGGTATTTTGCGGCAACCCCAGCAGGCCTGTCAGCGTATTGATGATGGTTTGTTGCCGGGCTCGGTTTACCTGGTGCTCGGCTTCTGCGGCGGCGACATCGGCGGCGCAGTGTGGGCAGGTCACTTCGTGCGCATGGATGTACTGCAAGCAGCCACGACACAGTGCCAGTTGCGGCGGAATACGTCCTTCGTCAGGCGATTTCTGGCCCTGGTTCGCCCAGGCCAGTTTGATCACCTGACCGCTGTCGCTGACGCTGTTGACCTTCTCGCCGGTATCGATGCGTTCGGTAATCAGGTCAAAACGTCCGACAGCGAAGGACGCCTTTGCCGCGTCCTCAAGTTTGACAATTCGCTCCCGTAGACCTTTTTTCTGAAGGTCCAGCGCGCGGTAATGACAGTAGGGGTTGTTGCCGGGTTTGCCGAGCAGGGAGTGCGAGGTCCAGGTGCAGCCGCCGCGGCAGACATCGTTGTAATAGCAGCTTCGGCAGTAGCCCCACAGGTCGTCGACGCCGCGCAGGCGGCCAAAGTGCATGCCTTCGCTGTAATGCCAGATATCGTGCAGGCTCATATTGCGGACGTTGCCGCCCGAAAACCCCACCGTTGCCAATGACGGGCAGCCTTTGACGGTGCCATCGGCCTCGAGTGCCAGCACGGTTTGCCCGGCGGCGCAGCCGCTCCAGTGCACGCGCTCGTCGCCGAAACCACGCCACATGTGCTCATAAGGGCCGTAGTAACCAATGTTGTTGCCCACGTTCATCAGCAGGCCGCGATCGACACCTTCGCGATAGAGACGCGCCAGTAACGGCATCACTTCAAGCAGTTGGTAGGGCTGCAACAGCAGCTCCGGGTGATCGACGGCATTGCCCATGGCGACCGTCAGCTGGATCTGCCAGTGAGTGGCGCCGAGTCCGATGATCAAGTCCATCAGTTCGGGCAAGTCGGGCAGGGTGGCGGCGCCGATTTGGGTGTTGACGCTGACCGCAAGCCCTGACTGTTTGGCGCGTCGCAGGGTGTCCACAGCCTTGTCGAACGAGCCCGGAACGTTGCGCACGGCGTCATGCAGCGGGGCCAGCCCATCCAGCGAAACACCGACGCCATTGAGCCCGGCATCCACCGCGGCCTGCATTTTCGCGGGCGTCAGGTTGCGCCCACCGGTTTGTATCGCGCAATACATGCCGTGATCGTGGATGGCCTGGATCAGCCGGGTCCAGTCCTTGCGCAGATAGGCTTCACCACCGATCAAGGTGATCTCGCGGGTGCCGAGTGCCGCAAGGGAATCGATGACGTCCAGGCATTCCCGGGTGTTCAGTTCGTCAGGACGTCGATGGCCAGCGCGTGAGCCGCAATGCAGGCATTTGAGATCGCAGGCCAGGGTGATTTCCCAGACCACATGGACCGGCACGTAGCGTTTGAGGTCGGTTTCACTGAGGTAGCGGGCAGGGCGATTGTCTGACATGGGAAATCCTTGCGCACAGACACATGCGCGGCACGAATCCATCGAAGTGTTCGCGCCTTCCTGGGTATCAATGGCGCGAGCGGATTTACCTTAGTGGTTGAAAGGTACCGGGCTCGGCCACCGGTGATTTGGCCAAGCCCGGGCATTGCCGGTTAGCGAGCTTCCAGACGGGCGATTTCTGCGTGCAATTGCTCCAGTGCGCTGCGCAAGGCGCCACTGCTGGCCAGTTGCTGTTCACCCTGGCTTACCACGGACTTCAGTTGTGCCAGGTCACCGCTGGCCTGCGCCTGTTGCACGGCGACCGCGTAGAGCGGCAAGTGAGGATGGTATGGATGTTCCGTCTGCTCCTGGCGCAGAGCCGGGGCCTGACTGACGGCGGCGTGTGTCACTGCAGTCCAGTGGTCTTGAGCGAAGTACTTGTAGGAGGCAAAACCGCTGGCCCAATCGGCGCCTAAAATACCCTGCAGGCCGAAGGTCTGGGCTATTTGGCTGGTAGGACCACTCGGGCTGCCTTCGAGGGTGAGGATGATGTGGTTTTCCGCCTCAGGGATCAGTTTGGCCTCGGAGTACTCACCCCATACCCGGGCTCGGAAGTTGAGGGGTGGGTAGGTGCTTTGAAAAATGCTCGCAACGCCGCTGACTTTCTTGTTGACGGTATCCACCAGCAGATCCAGGGTTAAAACCGGTGCGCCAAGTAGCGAGTTGGTAACGTTGAGGCGCGTGTGAAAAAGTCCAATTGACATGGTGCAACTCCCTTAATTTGTATTCAGGACAAGCCAGGCACGTTCAGTTGTCGCTCAGCGGCGTTCCAGCCGGCTGATTTCACCCTTGGCTGCCTCAAGCGCACCCTGCAGCTGGGGTTGCTGGTCCAGTTGTTGTTTGGCAAGGCTCGCCAGACTTTTCATCTGGGCCAGGTCACCGCTGGCAATGGCACCCTGAATCGGCGCGGCGTACAGCGGCATGATCGGCGGATACGGCAGGATTACCGGGCCCGGTTCCAACGGCAGTGGATGGGCGTAGGAGGGCACCGACTCGACCAGATGGGCGGGCGCATTGACCTTGACCCAGCGCTGACCATTGAAGTACTCGTAGTTGGCGACGCCTGCTTTCCAGTCGTTACCGACCACCAGATGCAACTTGAAATTCACGATGGAGTTCGAACCCGGGCCGCCATTGTTGCCTTGAACGGTGATCAGGATTTTGCTGACACCAGGCTTCATGACCGTCAGGTAGGTGTACTCACCCCAGACATCGGAATGCACATCCAGCGGTGGGTTGGTGGCCTGAGTGATGGCGGCAGTACCGCTGACCGTTTGCTCAGGTGTAAAAACCAGGAGATTGAGTGCCAGGTTTTGTGCGCCCGCTGCTGAAGTACCGATTTGATAGCAGAGTGGAAATAAACCGACAGGGTGTTGATTAGAACCAGACATAATTGCCTCCATTGCAATAGGTAGAGTGGAAAAAAGCGTTAGTGCTTTTCCAGGCGAGCGACTTCCTTTGCCAACTTTTCGTAAGCGGTACTTAGCTCTTTGGGTTCTGGCTTGGAGGTATCGCGTTGTTTTAATAAAGCCTTCATTTGCGGCAGCTTGCCTTCCGAGATCGCGCTTTGGATGGCGACCCCATAAGGGGGGGCCGGGTGACGAGTTGAGGTGCTCATAACGAACCCTTCCGTGGTTGTGCGAGTACTGCTGTCATCAGCAGTTTTTGCAGTTAAGCAGGCGTTGATAAATATGCAATGGGCAATGGGCTAGTACCGTTGTTAAATTTTATTTCCTTAATAGCGAGGTGTTAGAGAGTTGGCTGTTTGATATTAAGATTGGCGATGAGAGGGGCTTGTTCAATTCATTCCTCATAAGCGGGGCAAGTTTTTATCGCCATTGATAATGAATTTCTGCAGTTGTTTTCTTGCGCAGTCATTGGACGATGGTTCTAATAATTACCTCGCCTTTTGTAGATGTTCAGCCTTGTTGCGCGGCCATTCGTCGAATGATCTGCAAGGCTTCTTCGCGCAGCAACGGCTGTTTCATCCGCTCGGCCAGCAACGCCATTTGCCGCGAGTATTCGCAGGCGACCACCGCCTCGACCTGTTCCCCCTTGCACAGCAACGCGATGAAGGCGTATCGCTCGGGGTTGCCGTCGAAGACGATCCGGTCCCATTGGTCGGCGTGACCGAGCATCTCGAAGGTCTTGTCGAAGTGATACGTCCAGAAGAACGGCACATCCGCGTAGCGAGTTTCACTGCCCAACATGTTTTGCGCAGCGATCCGCGCCTGCTGCTGGGCCAGACGCCAGTGCTCGATGCGTGTGGGGACACCTTGCAACGTGAAGGACGCGATGTCGCCGGCGGCCCATAGGCCAGGCGCAGCGCGCATGCCTTCGTTTACCGGTAACCCGCCGTCGTCGTCCAGTTCAACGCCTTCAAGCAGATCGGTGACCGGGCTGACGCCGATGCCGATCAATACCAGGTCGGCGGGAAGTCGTTGACCATTTTCGAGCAGAACAGCCTCGACATTGTCCTGACCCTCGAACGCGCTCGGCTGGGTATTGGCGTGAAAGACCACGCCGTTATCTTCGTGCAGGGACAACATCGCCATGCCGATGCGCTCACCGAACAGTCTGCTGAACGGTATTGCATGGTGCGTGACCACACTGACGTCCAGGCCATGGCGGCGCAAGGCCGATGCCGATTCCAGGCCGATGAAGCCGGCACCGATGATGACTGCACGGGTACCGGGTTTTGCAATCTGGAGAATGCGCTCGACGTCCGCTCGTGAGCGCAACGCCAGGATGTTGTGCAGATGCGCACCGTTGACCGAAAGCGGTCTGGGCTCGCCACCACTGGCCAGGAGTGCGGCGTCGTAGTCGAAGGTGCGTCCATCAGCCAGGGAGACCCTTTTGGCGGCCACATCGAGACGGATGACCTCACCTTGAACACGCTCGATTTGCTGTTCGCTGTAAAAGCGTTCATCCAGTAGCGGTGGAGTTTCTTCTGCGGACATTTCCCCGGAAAGGACGTATTTGCTCAGGACCGTCCGGTCATAGCCAGGGGCCGTTTCGCGATCGATCAACACCAGGCGACCGGCAAAGCCTTGTTCACGCAAGGCGGCTGTTGCCGCTGTGCCCGCAGCACCTGCACCGACGATCACAAAGCAGCGTGAATCAGGGGCACGATTCGCTTCGAGGGGTGCAAGCGGCTGGTCGTCAACGTAGACATCGCCATCGACGACCTTGACCGGATAGCGGGTCAGTCCATTCAGGGCTGGCGGTTCGCACAATTGGCCGTCCTCGACCGTGAACATCGCCTTGTGCCACGGGCAAATCAGCTGTCCATTGCAGACGATGCCTTCGTCCAGTGGGGCCTGCGCATGCGGACATTCGCCCTGATAGGCGTAGACCCGTTCACCGGCCCGCAACAGCACGATCTTCAGTGAACCGATTGCTACGCGAGTACCACGGTCTTCCCGAAGGTCGGTAAAAAGGGCCACGTTATGCAAGGACATGACAACTCTCCGGGGCGGGATTTTCCGTTGGCGTCGGCAGCGGCAGGGAGATTAAGTGAAACTGCGGCCCCGTTTGGCAGGCTCGACTCTTACAGTAAAGCAGTGAAAGCGAGTGGCCATCGAAGCCCTTCGTCAAGGCTCCCAGGATCGCTTGCGATCCGTTACACGCTATGCAAACGTCATGATTCAACCTGACTGATGGCCTTTCACATGACTGATAGCAGCTCCGGCAAACAGACTCCCAGCGCTCAAGACATCGTGGCCGCACTCGATCTGGAACCTCATGTGGAAGGTGGTTTTTACCGCAGAACCTTTCAGTCTGATCAGCAGGCCATGGTCGAGACCGCAGGTGGTCGGCGTTATGCGATGACCTCGATCTATTACCTGCTGACGGGCACGTCTCCCGTCGGCCACTTTCATTTGAACAAGTCCGACATCGTTCACTACTACCATGTGGGCGATGCGATTCAGTACTTCCTCATCTACCCGGATGGCACATTGAAAACCGTGCTGATGGGCAATGACGTCAGCGCCGGGCAGTGCCTGCAACTGCACGTGCCGGGCGGTGTCTGGAAGGCATCGCAACTGATGGATGGACCGGCAGCGTACGGCCTGATCAGTGAAGCCGTTTCGCCAGGGTTCGATTTTGCGGATATGCAATTGGGTAGTCGGCGCAGACTCAGTGAGCTGTTTCCTGAACATTCGACATTGATTGAAACGCTGACGCGGGGATAACGCCTGTCTGCCCCAAAAGATCGCAGCCTGCGGCAGCTCCTACGCCAACCAGTCGAAACCGTACGCAAATCCGCAGGCTGCGATCTTTTAGGGTTGCCAACGCACTCATCCGGTCTGCGAGGGATGGCAGGGTGTTGCATTGGTGAAATTTATTCTGTAGTTTTTCATGAAATTATAAAAACATAATTTCATGGATGCCCGAATGTTTCAGCAGTCCTCGCAGCATGTCGCCAGCTATTACGCCCACAGTTGCGCTGATCGCCTGTTGGGTCGAGCCGCACTGGAAGGTGAACACACTGCCGAGGTGCTGATCATCGGCGCTGGCTTCAGTGGTCTGCATACGGCCTTGCGCCTGGCCTTGGCTGGTAAGCGCGTGACATTACTGGAAGCCAGTCGTGTTGCCTGGGCTGCCTCGGGGCGCAATGGTGGGCAGGCGATTCTCGGCTGGTCGTGTGACATGCCGCCCTTGGAGGCTGCGCTGGGTTATGAGCGCGCGCGGCGCTTGTGGGACGGCATGCGCTGGGCGGCGCAGGAGCTGCGCGAGTTGCCCGTGCGCCATGGTTTCGACTGCGATTATCGGCCCGGCCACTTGTGGACGTCGGTCATGCCGCGTCGGATCAGTCTCCTGACAGAGTGGCAACGCGAGGCCAGCCACAAGTGGGGCCACGATGGCCTGCAATTCATAGCGCGTGAGCAGTTACCGCAGTGGGTCGCCAGTGAGCGTTATCAGGCAGGGCTCTATGACCCCGAAGGCGGGCATCTGAACCCTCTGAAACTGGCGCTCGGCCTGGCCGCCGCCATCGAGCGAGCTGGCGGCTGCATCTACGAGCAGAGCAAAGCGCTGAGCTATCGCGAAGAAGGCGATCAGTATGTGGTCACCACTGAGCGCGGGTGCATTCGGGCAAATGTCCTGGTGCTGGCCTGCAACGCCTATCTCGATCAACTCGATCCGGAACTTGCCAGCTGCGTGTTGCCGGTGGGCACTTATCAGGTGGCCACCGCGCCGCTGACCGCAGAGCAAGCCACCGAGCTGCTGCCGAGTAATGTCTGCGTCACCGATAACCAATTCGTCCTCGATTATTTCCGTCGCACACCGGATAACCGCTTGTTGTTCGGTGGCGGTTGCACCTATCTGGGTGGGATGCCCAAAGACATCGCGGCCGCGACACGGCCCTATCTGGAACGGGTTTTCCCGCAGCTCAAAGGTGTCGAGTTGGAGTTTTCCTGGGGCGGGCATATCGACCTTACCCTCAAACGCACCCCTGACATTGGTCGGCGCGGCGACCTCTACTGGCTACAGGGCTATTCCGGGCATGGTGTGCTCCCCACGCTGGCCGGGGCTCGCGCCGTGTCCGATGCGATTCTCGGTCAGCCGGATGAGCTGACCTTGTACCAGGGGTTGAGTAATGGCAGCTTTCCCGGCGGTAAATACCTGGCAGCGCCCTTGGAGGCCATCGGCAAGGCCTGGTACCGACTGCGCGACAGCATTTGATGAGGCATTTTTCGGAATTCCTGGCATGAACAAGCAAGAAGAAATCGCCGCGTTAGCGATCCTTATCCACGATCTGCGCAAGCACAAGAAATGCACCCTCAAGGAGCTGGCCGACAAAATCGACCGCTCGGTCGGCTTCCTTTCGCAAGTCGAACGGGGCTTGTCACGGCCTACCGTGGCGGACCTGACCGCGATCAGTGAGACCCTCGGGGTGCCAACCACCTATTTTTACAGCTTGCCGAAACCCAAGGTGTTGCCTTGGGTGACCCGGCCGGATGAGCGCCGCACGCTGTACTACGCCAACGGGATTACCGACATTCTGGTCTCGCCGAAAATCAGGGCTTCCTTCTCGATGCTTGAAAGCCAACTGGAGGCCGGTGCCAGCAGTGGCGAGCGGCACTTGAGCGACAGCTCGGAGCAGGGCGGCTACGTCCTGGAAGGCGCGTTGACGCTGTGGTTGGGTGATGACGATGAGCCGGTCACCTTACAGGCCGGCGACAGTTTTCAGCTCGACAGTCACACGCGTTGTCGCTATGGCAACCTCACTGACCAGCTCACGCGAGTGCTTTGGGTTTACACCTGATAACAACAAAAGGAACAACGATGATGGATGCTGCCTGCTCTGATCTGCTGGCTGAAGTTCGTGCTTTTCGCCAACGCTACCCCGAGGTGCGGTATGTCGACCTGATTTCCCTGGATATTCCAGGGCATTTTTACGGCAAACGCTATCCGGTAGAGATGCTTGAGAAGGTGGCTGCCGGCAGTGCACTCAAGTTGCCGCAGAACTGCGTATTACTGGGCGTGCAGGGTGGGCTGTTCAAAATCGGCGACTACTGTTTTAACGACGGCGACCCGGACGCTCTGCGGCGCCTGGTGCCAGGCACGCTCAAGCCGGTGAGCTGGGAATCAAAGCCGCTGGGTCAGATGCTGATAACCTCGGATGGGACTGAAAAGCCGATCGTCTTCGAACCACGCGAGGTCCTCGCGCAAGTGCTGGAGCGGTTGCGTGGTAAAGGTATTCATCCGGTGGTGGCGTTCGAGCTGGAGTTCTATCTGTTCGATAAACAGCTGCGCGATGGGCAGCCGCAGTACCCCCGCGATCTGCTGTCGGACGATGCCGATGATCAACCGAACATGCACATCGAGCGGCTGTCGCGTTTTTCGCCGGTGCTCGACGAAATGGTCGAAGTGGCGAGGGCGCAAGGCATCGATACCACGGTGATCACGGCCGAGCTTGGGCCAGGTCAGTTCGAGATCAATTTCGGTCACCTTGATGACAGCCTGCGTGCCGCCGACTGGGCGGCGCTGTTTTGCCGTAGCACCCGTGGCGTCGCGCTCAAGCACGGTTACCGCGCCAGCTTCATGGCCAAGCCTTACTTGCAGCATCCGGGTAGCGGCATGCATGTGCATGTCAGCCTCTATGACGCTGAGGGTAAAAACCTGCTGGCGGCCAACCAGCAGCAAGCACTGCGGCATGCGGTAGCCGGCTGCCTGGAACTGTTACCGCATTGCATGCCGATCTTCGCGCCGAACCAGAACGCCTTCCGTCGTTTGGGCGGTACGGTGAACGCGGCGACACGTGCCAGCTGGGGATTTGAGGATCGCGATGCGTGTGTGCGGATTCCCGATTCGGATTCGAAAAATCTGCGCATCGAGCATCGCCTGGCAGGCGCGGATGCCAACCCGTATCTGGTTCTGGCGGCGATTCTGGTGGGGTTGGAGCAGGGGCTGGAAGCCGGTCGGGAGCCAATCACATCGCTCAATGAAGACCGCAACAGCGGGATCGATTTCCCGCTGGAAATGCTCGAAGCCGTGCGCGCCATGCAGCATCAGCCACAACTGCGCGCGGGCTTGGGGGCGGAGTTTGTTGATGTGTACTGCGAGAACAAGCGCCAGGACCACCTGGCCTTCTTGCAGGAGATCAGTGCGCGCGAGTACCGCTGGTATCTGTAATGACCGCCGACTCAGCCTTGTGGGCTGAATCGGCCCTGTACCCTGTTGTTATCGCAGAAATGCCTGCAAGTCGCTGTTCAGTTTCTGGATCGCTGCTTTGAAGTCGTTGGCGGTAACCTGCTGGCTTGCATTCTTCAACTGTTTACCAAAGACCTTGCGTACGACTTTGGCCACGGTTTGGCCATTGCTCGCGTCAACCATCTCGGCTTCGAGGTACAGCTCGGTGTCTTGGTCGCGGTGGCCGCTGGCCGCCTGAGTCGCGCCGACCACGGCAGCGACCGGAACCACCTCATACCATTTCATGCCTTCGTTGGACGCGCTGACCCCGGTAATCGCGGCCCTTATGACCAGGACTCGCGAACCGGCAGGGGCCGACTGAACATTGGGCACCACGCGGTACTTCTGGCTCAGTACGCTTTTGGCGTTATCCGTCATGTAGGTTTGCAACTGGTCCAGGGTCTGACGGTTGACCCGTTCATTGGGCTTGGGCGCCGGGTACAGTTCCAGTTGCTTGAAGGCTACGGTGTCATAGGCTTTCGGGTTCCAGGACGGGGTGACCCAACGCATGGCTGTCTCGCCGCTGGGGGTGGTCACTTCTTGCAGGTTGTTGTAGTTGGAAAGAAACCCTGAGTACTGTTCTTTTTCGGTAATTTTTGAAGTGCAACCGCTGAGCAGCAGGCTGGTCAAGGCAACACCGACAAGCAACTTTCTGGACAGGTTCATATTTTTACTCCATGGGTTGAGACATTTTATTCAGGTCGCCTTGTAAATAGCTCAGGCCGCCAGGCACCTGGTGATGGTCTGGTTCACGCTGAGTTTCTCATTCACGTTCGTGACAGTCTCAAGTCAGGCCCAATCGCAGTCCGCCCGAAACCTGGACCTCTTGCGAATCAGCGTAGGTATGAATGGCGAAATATCCAGTAGTCATGCTCATGGACACATTGCCCTGGAACGCCATCGGTGGGTTGCAGAGCGCATTCGATAGCGTGCATAGAATTTTTTTCTCCCCGTCCTTGACATGCCCGGCGAACACGTCCAGAATTGCGTCCATTCCTGATTCAGGAACGAGAAAAACCCTTTAGATATCAAAGGGTTGGAAATAGATAACAATCCAGTTTCCCTCTCCAGTTTGTATGCGTTTGATGTTGTTTTTAAGGCATCGGACGTTTGAGGCCGAGTAGCAAAATGGTTATGCAGTGGATTGCAAATCCACCTACGCCGGTTCGATTCCGACCTCGGCCTCCACTCTTAAAAACCCCGTAGCTCAACGAGTTACGGGGTTTTTTATTGCCTTCAGGAAAATGAGGTGTTCCGCAATTTTCGGGCATTGTTCCGCAACTGCGAACGATGGGAGCACCTGTGAACGGAGTGATGGCAGGCTGCAATCGGCCGTCATTCGTCGTTTCAGCTCAAGTACTCCAGGACACCTCCACCGCATCGGTTGTCTAGAATCAGCTCTTCGCGCTACCTTTGACGCCCACCACATATCGCCAGTCATTACCCAATGCCATTACACGAATGTCCGCACACATTTGAAGAGCTTGCTGCAACTGTCTTGCCGGCGCATATGAGCCGAATGCGGGTCTCTTTGGCTGATCCGAGGGAGATGGAGGTATTTGCAGAGCCAGGTGTAGGTGTTAAAACACTGCTCAAGAATTTCGGGCTACCTCAGGACTTCTCAGGCTGCTACGTTCTACTAGACAAAGACTCTCCCATTTATGTTGGCATTTCTAGAGGCGTGATTGGTCGCCTTCGGCAGCACGTCTTCGGCAAGACGCATTTCGATGCAAGCTTGGCATTTCGCATCGCTATGGCGAAGCATCCTGATCGGACTATAGCTAAACTAACGCGCTCCGAGGCAATGGAAGACCCTTTGTTTGGCACTTCATTCATGGAGGCGCAAGTCTATTTACGCTCCTTACAAGTTGCGGCTATAGCCATCGAGAATGCTCTTGAACTGTATGTTTTTGAGCCATACTGCGCGGTAGATCTAGACACCCATCAGTGGAATTCTTTTGAGACCCATTAAGTCGATTACACAAGATAATGGTGGCCGCTGAGCGGCTGAGTCAGCGAATGGCAGCTCTGGGGTGTGGATTCAACCGCAACGAATTGCTGGAATCGAGGATCGACGGAGCAACCATACCAATGACAGCACGAATTACTGGCCCAAGATCTTTCCTGTCAGTCTCGTGCCGAAATTAGAATGATGCCTTGCGGCTATTCACACTGATATGCTCGGCTTCAGGCGGTGATCAATCGATAGCAAGGGCCGCCCTTGCACGCAGAGGGAAATGCCGCAGTATGTCTCGGCCTATCGTATATGCAGCTTCAAGAACTGGCGTCGAGTAGCGACCACGACATCAGCGAGTTGCTGCGTAAGTCGCTAATGGTGGCGACCAAGCTTGGCTTGTCTGAGTTTCGCGACTGGATTATGGCCGAGCTCAACGGCTATTCGGGTAAATCGCGAGAGATGCTTCCTGACTATCGTGTCATCCACGGTCAGTTACAGGTGCAAAATCCTTACCATGGACTGCAGCCTTTCCTAGTGCCACAGCAGTTGCACGATAGGGTCACGGAAATCAACATCACCGAGTCAGTGGCGTCAATTCATCAACTTATAACTGGTCCAGAACAAGGGCATATTGTGTCCTTCTTCACTCCAGACCAAGAGCGGATGTTGATGTCGTTACAACAGAGCATTGTGCCCCTTCGCCCAGTACGCGTCGTAGGTGCCAATAAACTGTTAGCCATTCTCAACACCGTCCGAACCCGTATCTTGGAGTGGGCACTATCTCTAGAGAGTGAAGGGATTTTGGGTGATGGGCTCTCCTTCTCCGCCAGCGAAAAGAAAACGGCCATGCAAAGTCAGAACATCCGCATTGAAAATTTCCAAGGCATCCTGGGCAATGTGCAAGACAGCTCGGTCACCCAGACCAACACCCAAACAATCACGCCGTCTGATTTCTCATCATTGGCCCGCTATCTGACTACTAAAGGCCTCAATGAAGACCAAATTCGTGAGCTTGAAATCGCTGTGCAGGAAGATCCAGAACCTCGTTCCGACAAAGGTTTTGGCCCGCGTGTCAGCGCCTGGATGGGCAAAATGGTAACCTTGGCAGCCTCGGGTGGCTGGGAAGTCGGTGTGGCGACAGCAGGAACACTGCTGGCGACCGCGCTAGGTAAGTTCTACGGCTTGGGGTGAAGTTTTTCGGGCGGATGATCGAATTGCTTGATTGGTGAAAGTCCACTTCGGGTTGATTCGTGCCTTTCAGGGATAGCCGGTGGCGACCCTTTGCGACCCGTAGTTATTTTGTGGGTCGCACGATTTCGCCCACGCGACGATAAACTTTTTTCGTCATTTCCTGCGTCGAGTGCCCGAGCAGTCGACTGGCATGACCAATGTCGTCGATCTCACTCGCTGCCTTTGGCCGAATATCGCGAAACTGGAACTGGCGGATTGCGGCGGCAAGCGTTACATCACCTTCCGCTGCGGCCTTCGTGGCTGCTTTTTCTCGGGCTTCATCCCATCGATTCCTCAGCATGGCGTAACTCATTCGCAGGCCCGCCTGGTTGGTGATTAGACTTGAACTTCTGATGCCGGCCATGGCTTTTCGCTCGAGCAGGGCATCGAGGAAGATGCTGAGGTTTGATGCATCTGTCCCGTCGTGTAGGCGGATGCGCAGGCGTTTCTCGGTCTTGCCCTGGCCCACCATCAGGAATCCGTTGTTGAGGTCGGCAGTCGACGCTTTGAGCACATCGGCGGGGCGCTGGCCGGTCAGGTAGGCCAGGTCCATGGCGTCTTTCAGCTCGTGCGGTGCCTCTGCGTACACGGCATCCAAAACGATTTGGCCAGCGTAGAAATCGCGGGGTGTCTCTTTGTTCCTGCGCAGGCGAGCGCAGGGGTTGGTCTTTTCGGTGAGGCCCCATTCGCGGGCAAAGGTGAATATGGTGGAGAGGAGGGCGATTTCGCGGTTGGCGTGCACCTTTGCTGTCCGTGCGTCGCGATACTGGGCGATCACTTGTGGGGTGACTGCGTCGACGGGGGCTGATCCGAACGCGTTGCGTAGTTGTTTGAGGCCTTTCAAGTAGTCCTTTTGGGTGCCGGACTTCAGTCCTGGGATGACCTTTTCTTCGTAGTCGTCGAATAGCCTGCCCATCAGGTGGGCAGGCTTGGGTGTGGCTTTGCGATCCAGGCGCGCCCATTCGACCTTGGCCTCATCGAGGTCGCCGCCGAGCGGGATCTCCACTCGGTTACCGTCGGCGTCCCGGCCGTTGTAGTAGCCCACCCAGGTGCTGCCGTTCTTTCTCTTGCGGGTGCGGCGGATCATCCGTGGCGGCTGGTCCCGGCTTGCCGGATCGGCTGGAGTTGTGGGGGCGGGCGAGGGCAGTGCTATGCGTGTCGTCGACTTGATTTCTGCGCCTTATCGGTTGTTAGCCATTGGCGTGCTGCTGGCCGCATTGGTTGGTGGTTCTGCTGCGTCGGCCTGGAGGGTTCAGGACTGGCGTTACGGCCGGCAGCTTGAGCAACAAGCCCGCCTGCAGGCCGACACTCTCAACCAACTGGCCCAGGCGTCGGCCACGCAACAGCGTATTGAGCAGGACAAGCGCCTGGCACTCGAACAGCGGCTTTCAGCCAGTGAACAAACCCATTATCGAGTCTTGAGCGATGTCCAGCGTGATCAGGGTCGCTCGCGCGATCGCCTTGCCACTGCTGATTTGCGCCTGTCAGTCCTACTCGACGCCACCGATTCAACCAGCGGCACCGCAGTGTCAGCCGCCACCACAACCAGCGGCGTGGTTCATGGAGCCGCAAGAGCCCAACTTGACCCAGCGCATGCTCAACGAATTATCGGCATCACCGATGCCGGCGACCAAGGATTGATCGCCCTGGCTGCCTGTCAGGCCTATGCCATGGAAGTCTCAAAAAACAAGTAAAGCGGCACTTTGATAAGATGGAAGTCTATCCGAGGGTCGTATTATAATTTAGGGGGATTGTTATTTTTTCTGGTACAGCCTGTATTGGAATCCAGCAAAAATAATGGCTGCTGAGATATACAGGAGTTGTATGTTTAAGTTGGTGGCTCCGCTCCAGAACTTGATGATCCAGCCGAAAGTTGTTAATGATATTGCTGTTGCTACTATAGCAACAGTTTTCTTGACCAAACCTCTGCCGGATTGTGAAGGGCGGTGGGTGTAATAAGGTAGCTGCAAGGCGTATAGGAATACCTGGGCCAGCAATGTGATGGCTATTGCTGATAGCGGTATAATCAAAGAATCAGCTTCGCTGCTGTATTTGCCTGATGAATAGTTACTTAATAATGCACCTGTGCATGCGATTGTGATGGCAAGCAAAATCAGTGGGTATGAGATTGCGATTATTTTATCTGTTCTGTTCATGTATGTTCCAAGGGGCTTGGTGTTGTAGTTATCAATCTAACGAAACATTACCAACGCCGACCAGCGTTGATTTGGTGAGTTTCGTAAATGTCTATCTCAAATGCCGTTCCGTCAAAGGCTGCCCCCAAGGTTGTTGCGGTCTCTGCAATAATGCCGCGATTACTGGCATTGAAATCAAACTTTCCTTATTAAGAAATAGAATGAATGAAATTGTTGGTGCATTTTCATAGGCTCAATAGATAATCGACTATCGAGATTGCGTATCATTCTTGATAGTGGGGGTCTACGCAAGATCGCGATCGCGGAGAGATGTTGCAAACTGTTTCAGTCTGCGGGAGTTGTTGGGCCGAATTAAGGGAGCATTCCAACTGAGGGCCGAGGTTTCCTGTAACCCTCGACGGAAGGCTTGATTCGCGTAAGAGTTCAAGTTGGTTGTCGTATGGCCAACAAAATATCGACGCCACCGATATTGGCGACACGGGACTGATCGCCCTCGGAGCCTGTCAGGCCTATGCCAAAGAAGTCTCAACACCGGAGTAAAAAAAGAGCGGCCGGGGTGGATGCGTCAACATCCAACCCGGCCCCCGTCCCTGCAGATTGTCCCTGCAAGTCCAGCCAAGGCTCTTACTCCGTGCACGAAGCGCGGCGAGACTAGCACCTGTTGTTGCGAACTGCCTACGTAAGTTCTGAGCCAAACACAAACAGCACCAACGAAATGAAGATGAAGTCGTTCTTCTGCAGAATGTTTGTCTACAGGCCCAACTATCACGTCGGTGATGCGTCTGGTCCGTTCATGGCTGGAGCCTCGGTTCTGTGGCGACTAAATGATTTATTGGGCCGGACCGTTCTTATCCCCGATTGCAATTCTGAGAATCTAGGCTAACGTTGGATTCGTCTACACCCATTATCCAGTACGAGCATGGAGCCAAAGCACTATGGATACAGTTAAGTCTACGCAGGAAGGCGTGGCAGCTGTGGCTAACCACGCCATCTACGCGGCACACCAAGGAGCGCTCGCCGTCGGAGGCGCAATAATTGGTAACGTCATGGAGAGAGGTTTCGGTTCGTTGGTGGCTGACAGGCGACGGTGTGAGGTGAACGTTATCCCGGATTGAGAACAGACAATGGCGAGTTATGCCATGTAGGTAAAATATCCTGGAGCGTTCTGATGCCCAATTCGATAGATGATTGCGTCTTCCCCTTGCCGAACGATGCGGGTGCGATATACGAGATATCGTTAGATCAATGGAATGCCTTCAATAGCCAAGCCGCCGTGGTCGTCGAGGCCCGGCAAATCGCCCAGCAAATCATCAAATTCATTCCGAACTATCCAACATTACTGCCAGTCTGTGTCAAATGGCGGCCCAAGACATACCCGGCGTTGATCTCAAATGCAGTGCTGGTTGGAGTCTTCGCCGCTACTGTGCCGCCCGTGCTGTTGAAAATCCAAAGTGATGTCGCCGCACTGCCAGACACTGCCCCGGTGCCTGCTGGACAGTTGTTTATGTGGCGGGTGCAGTTTGAGGCATTCGCCGACCATGCCAATGTTGTGAACGACAATGTCGTCGCTCTGGCGCCAGACGTCGCCAGCTTTGTCTCGGAGAACCGGCAGGCGGATATCTCGCTCGGACAAATCGCCAGTTCGCTGCCGCCTGAGTGGCAGTCGATCGCGGGCCCTCTCGACACTTTATCCAGTGGTTTGACCAACCTCCAAGGGGGCTGGTCAAGCATCTTGTCCCAGCTTAAAGCGCTATCGAACGGGAGCGCACATTTAGCCACCGCCGGCCAGGTCCGCGCTGCAGTCGCAATGGCGATCCCTGCTTGGAACTCGCTTAACAGCAGTGCAATCGCCTTCGATCAGCATGCCAGCAACTCCCGCCTAATAGGAACGAACAGATGATTGCTAACCAGATCACCCTCAGCGGCTCTTTGAAGGCAGCAAATCCCGGCGCTGTACTTTCAGGCCAACTTGTCCCTCTCAACAATATCGGAAACTTGCGCGTGAAATACAACTGGCTGTATTCGGCGCTGAATTGCGACCCGAGCGACGAGACCCCATTTTACTGGGTCATCAGCAAGATTGATGGTGACAAGAATGTCAGTCTGTCCCCGCAGCAGCCTTTTTCAGGCATGACACTCTATGCGAGTGTCCGTCCGGATTACAGTAATGCAGTCCAGGTTCAAGCCCCCTTTTCGGCAGATTGGATCACTGCTATCGGTGGTGATGAAACAATGACCTTGACCGAAGAAGGCTTGCTGACCATCGCCTTGCGGGGGACGAACCAGAGCTATTTGTGCGCAGACAGTTCACCAACCTCGCATGGCGATCATAGCGGGTATCTTTTCCATAGCAGCGCCGGCTCGATCAGTTCTTCATCTAGCTTCTTCGTCGTCGTCAACAAGGTCTTTCAAGATGTCGGCATCCCACTCGCGAGCGAGCTTGATCCTTCTGAACTTGCGGCGGCTATGCAAGCTCAGGGCGCTGACGATCCCTGTGCGTTAACACAACGCATTCTTTCTCTGGCAAAAAACACCTAGCCTGAACTTTCACCCTTGGCATAAATCAGTTTTTCAACTCCGGAGCACTACTATGAATCTGTTCATTGAGCCGCCTGCTGCCCTCTTAACAAAGATCATCAACCCTCTATCCGGGGCAGGCGACTACGCTTTCCCGCTTCAGACCGCAGCATGGATAAAAATGCAGGCGGTGGTGAGAGCCGCTATCGCCTTTCCCGTGACAAACGACGACTTTAATAACCTTTATGGAACGTTCACCGACAAGGCTGAAGTTACCTCAGCATTAGCGCTACTCGGCAAGATCCAGGAGACCGCAAGTCAATACGGCAACCCATTGACGCTGATCAGCCAATTGGCCGCATTCCAGAAGGCGAACACCCCGCCTGACTCGATCTACGGTCACGCTGTCTGGCTTGCCGCCCAAACAATCACCAGCGCGCAGCAAATCGTGTCGCTACTGCAGGAAGGTCTGACTGATATCGGCAACACGCCTGACCCACAGACTCGCATTACTGAACTGAGCGAGTTGCTCACAGGCGAGGGCGGGATTTCTTCCTATGCTACTAGCTTGAATGCTTCGATTGGTGTCTTCCAAGCCAAGACCATGAGCTTCTACGAGACGCTGAACGGCCAGCTCACCGGCCCAACCGATTCACTGAAAGTCTATCTCACCCAGGAAAACAACATCCTTACCGATGCGACGAGCGTCCTTGGCAGCGATAAGACCCAAGTGGACACGCTGAACAGTACGATCGATGACCTCAATAAGGAATATATTGGCTTTACCGTTGCCGCGTGCATGGCACCGTTGTTATTCCTTATCCCCATCATCGGCCCGGTTGTTGCGATCGCCGATGCGACCACCTTTGGCATTCTAGCCACCAAGGTGAAGAAACAGATGGAAGATCTGCGCAATACGGTTTCCGGCCTGGAGGAGGACGAACAAAAGAAAGCAGCCTTGGTCCTCGTCCTCGGTAATTTCAATAAGTCAATTAATGATGTCGAGACTGACGGCACCGAATTCCTCAACGCGGTCAGCACTCTTGCAGGCGGTTGGGCCGAGTTCGAATCACAGATCAACCTGCGACTGCAAAGCCTAACGGTACAAGACGTCCAGGACTGGAGCGCCTTTATGGACAAAATCAACTTCAAGATTGCTGTCTCTGGTTGGAGTTTGATCGCGTCCAAGGCCGAAACATTCTACCAGGCAGGGTTGGTCACCTTCACTACCAAAGCAAGCATTGAAGGTTGATGCCAACCGCACGCAGGCCGATCCAAACAGGCAATCCAACTGAGCGGGGGTGATGAGTCATGACGAGCTGGCAACCTAGCTGGAACAATTTGAACGCCATTGCTGCGGCGTTCCTGGAATCCACGCCGCTGGCGGCCTCTATTATTTCGGTTACGCCGCCGGGCAGCTATGTCGCGACGGGCTTGCAACTCGACCTAGGCACGATTCTGAGCACGGCGCCGGCGAGCAATGTCTTGGTGGTCGCCGTCGACACGCTAACCGTTCCTGCGGGCACTACACGGATTTCTGCCACCGGCGTCGTCATCTTTGCCCGCTCGGTACAAGTCGCCGGCGGCGGTTCATCATCGCTGAACGTGAGCGATGCTGGCGCGTCATTGCAATTGATGACCGCGGAGATCATCGGTAGCTTATCGGTCACTCTTGGCACTAGCGCGGCGGTACCATTCGTACTTGGCGGGGTGAAATCGCCGCAAATCCTCACGCTCGATGCGTCCGCCCCGATGACGCTGGCGATCAAGGCCGATAGCGTGAGCGTCGCCGACATCATGCATTCGCCTTGGTGCCTGCTTTCCCTGCAATTGACTAGTGCTATTGCTGGCGTGCTCGCGGATCAGTTGGGTGCCGGGCCAAATGCGCTTGCGGATCTGATGCTGCGCTGGGTCACGGCCAACGGTGCCGCCCTGCTCGCCAACCAAGCCAGCTTCCCGGCCCTCGATTGGGCCGACATCGCGTCGATGATGGCCAGCGCGGCGGCGTTGCTGGTGTCGACACAGACCGTGGCGTCAGGTGCGGTCTATGTGCCGATCTTGTCCACGGACCTGTATCAGGTGCAAGTGAACAGCATTCTTGGTCTGGCCCAGATCTACGACTCCCAAATAGACGCTTTGCAATCCCGGCAAAATGTTGAGCGCGATCTGGCGCAATTTGGTGCAACGCTCGGCGCCATTAACCAGCAGTCTGCTGGGCCGTTGCTCACGCGGCTACAGAGTCTGGCGAACGAAACGGGGATGCTGGAGATGCAACTGTTGGATGCGGCGGTTCAGCTACAACAGATCACAGCGACATTGCCCGGACTACAACAGGCGCTCACTGACGCAATTAATGATCAGTTTCAACGAGAGCTAGTGTCAACCGCGATCAGTACAATGTTCACCCTCGCCAGCCTCTATGTCGGCGGCGCCGCCTCGATTCTCGGCGATCCCGAAGTTTTGGCTGGAAGCAGTACGGCGATTATGAAAGCGGCGCTCGAAATCACGAAAAGCATCATAGACACCGCCAGTGTGCCGGTGCAAGCGGCCATCGCCGATGGTGTACAGGCTGCAGCTCAGGCGCCGTCTAGCACGGCCTCCGTCACAGCCCTACAAGGCGGGCAAGTGCTTGCCGCGTCGGTTGCGAGCTTTGGCGGCGCGATGAATGCCCTTTACGAGGTCGTTGGCACGGCAATTGCCAACGCGCCTGCCGAGATAGTGTACGCGCCGGACTTTGCCAGTAAACTCGCGGCAGCCCCCAATCTCAGCAGTTTTAGCACGGGTGGCCTTGATCCAGTAACGTATTGGAATGTCGTCGTGATCCAGACCGAGGCGGCTGTGCAGCCCCACATGGATCTCCCTGAGGTCGCCGCCTATCTGACCGCGGTTAAGCTCGTGGCGACTTATGGCGCTGCCGTCGGCGACTTGCAAATGAAGTTGCTAGACCTATTTACCGATGGCGTCTCAACCTTCGCCCAATTGCAAACAGTTTATCAAGCGAAAGCTGAATGGGGGCATCTTGAAAGCATGCTGACGCAACAGGATCAACAACTGCAAGCGGCGATCGGCATGCTGCAGCGTGGCTATCTTGACGTCAAGCGCTCCTTGGTTTCGGCGGTAGACAATTACCGGGCAGCTTTCTTTTATCAGTGGTTGCAGCATTCCAATATTTCTGTCGACGTCAGCATGGACTACGTGGTGCTCGCTCAGCAGGCGCAACTGTCAATCGACAGTCTCGTTAATGTGCTATCGGGCAACCCCAGCAAGCCCTTACGGCCGCGCCAGGATTTTAACGGTATCAGCTACACTGTCGTGCGGGATGACATCCCGCTGTTCATCGAAGACAACGGCATCGGACAAGCACAATGGTCAATCACCGCTGGCGATGCGTGGCTCTCCGCTCAGTTAGGGGGCAACACTGCGCTCTATCTTGACGAGGTTACGTTCATCCTTGAGGGCGCCACGCAGGTCGGCGAGGTCGAACTCCAGGTAGCAACGTCCGGCCGTTATGAAAGTATGATCGAAAATAGCAATTTGCGTTTTGTCTCTCAGGCTGTATTGATGAGCAACTTTTACAATCCCGGCACGCCACCGCAATTTATCAGTAGTTGGAAATTTGCTGATACCGCTGCCTATATGATGCCGACGCCATACACCAATTGGACCTTAACGGTTCAGCGGGGCGATTGGCAGAACGTCACTGCAATCACGATGACCATGTCTGGCAAGTTCCTGCCGAATACAACTGGAAAGCTGGCCGTTGCATCATAAAGGACTGACATGCGCATCGTAACGCCGCTGCCACAGAGGATCGCGACATGGGCGGCTTGACGAAAGCTGTTTATCAGAGCTTCTCATTCCACTGTCTGGATTAGGGGCACGAGGCCTCATTGAGGTCAGCGGAAAGTACTAGCAAGGTGTGTCGGCGAGCTGAGTAACATTGCTTATTGTCATTTTGGTACCTATTTGTCTCCTGTGGAACAGGTCTTAATTTGGCATCGTAATCCTCCGTGGTGATTCCAGCGTAGTCGCATGAGATCTTGAAGAAACAGAGGGGCTGGGTGGGCAGTAAGTCAGGGATATCGCAAAAAAACCGTTCCGCAACCCAAAACGGGCGCCTTGAATCCCGTGGGATGCAGACCTTTAAAAATCAGTAGCTTGCGGAACGGTAAAGCTGCTAAGCTATTGAAATAGCTAATTTTGTGGATGGATTGCAAATCCACCTACGCCGGTTCGATTCCGACCTCGGCCTCCACTATAAATAGCTCCGTAGATCACTGATTTACGGAGCTTTTTTATTTTCGGTAGGCAGCAAGATTTTGTCTTGAATTTGACGTCAGCGAACTTGCTTAGAGGAGAAGGGCTGTATATATTTCTTCCCTTGCTACACCGCACCAAAAAGGATTGATCGTTAATTTGATCGTTCTTGACGGCTTCACCGCGCTACCGCCCGAATGGCGAAACTGGTAGACGCATGGGACTTAAAATCCCCCGCTCGTAAGGGCGTGCCGGTTCGATTCCGGCTTCGGGCACCATGAATATCAAGGGCTTGCATGACATATCTCATGCAAGCCCTTAGTTCTTTTTTCCGCAATCAAAAAATCTTTTCCGCAATTCGTGACCGTCAGTCACTTCGTAGGGGTTACCTTCATCCCCTTTCGCATTCGGATGTACTGTTCTGTCATCCCGACGGTTGTATGCCCAAGCTGGTCCCGAGCTTCTCGGATGCTCCCTGTTGACTCCTCCTTATCCGTTGCCGCTTTTGCTCTTAGGTCACGCATCTGAAATTCTGCTTTTGGAATCCCGGCTGCTTCCCTCGCGTCATCGAACCTTTTTCTGAGCATGCTGGTCGTCATCGGCTGCCCAGAGTCGATTACTACCAGGCGTGTTGATCTGATTTTGTGTCCAGCCTTTCGCGCCATGATTCGATCGATTACGATTTTGAGCTCACCAATAATCTCGATCCTTCGTTTAGCCCCAGTCTTGCCTTGCTGGACGGAAAGCTTCCCGTCTTTTATGTCTCGCTCATCCATCTTCAATGTGTCTGCGACCCTCTGACCTGTCAGATAGAACAGGTCCAAAGCATCTCTCAATGGTTGATCGGCATGCTGATAGGCTCTGGCAAGTACGTCGTCTTCGACATATATGTCGCGACCGGTTTCTTTATTGCCCTTCACGCCTGAGCAAGGATTTGCCAGAGATGTATAGCCATTCTCGCGAGCAAAGTTCCAGATGGAACTGAGTAACGCTTTCTCCCGATTCGCACGAATAGGGGCTGTCTTACCGCGATGACGAAGGTACTGGCTGACATGTTTCGGTTCGATAGCTTCTAGAGGAGCAGGTGGGTCGTTGAAGAACAGAAGAAGGTTTTTCAGTTCGCGCGCGTTGTCCTTCTGGGTGGCATGGGCTTTCGTGGGAACCACCTCATTCATATAAAGCTCGGCTACGTAAGCAAAGGTAAGTACGGTTTGTGTCAGAGCTTGAGAGACGCGGCTTTTTTCGAGCTTTGCGTACTCTAAGATGGCTAGGCCGTAATCTGTACCCAGCGGGATTTCCTTGCGTGGTTTCCCGCCAGTGTCATAAAGGTAATAGGTGGTGTTGCCGCGTTTTCTCTCGCGCAGGCGAGGAATGCTCCCCGGCTTTGTTGGTCTTCGTCCCATTTATCCCACCAAGC
The DNA here is from genome assembly GCF_001874645.1 of Pseudomonas frederiksbergensis. NCBI lineage: Bacteria > Pseudomonadati > Pseudomonadota > Gammaproteobacteria > Pseudomonadales > Pseudomonadaceae > Pseudomonas > Pseudomonas frederiksbergensis. Next base: position 500,850 of record NZ_CP017886.1, on the reverse strand, counting down.
GTGGCTGCCACGTCGGAGTTTCTGGCGCGTTTGTAGTTACTCCTGTTAGCGCCGAGGCAATCACGCAAGGCCAGCCATTTCGCTTGATGGTGTGACGAATGCCATTGCGCTTCAGTACAGTAATTTGACCGGCTTTAGTTTTGGCTCCGGTCAACTCGCAGACCTGCTCATGGCTAAGAAATTGAATGTTCATGCTGCCTCCTTGCTAGGAAATACAGAGCGCTTCGAATGCGCTTGCGGTGCGACGTTGCTGCCCTCGATTCCTGGTTGCAGCTGCGCAGCCATTGCATGCGCCTGTTCGCGCAGGGACCGAGCATCACGCTCGAGCTTCTTGCCGGTACGAAAGGCGCTGAAGGTCTCGGCGGAGATCCGCAGCAACTCGCTGATGGCGACCAGCGTCTGGTGCTCGACCGGGCCGAATAGCGGACCTGCTTCAAGCCGTTTGCAGGTTTGTGCCAGGCGCGTGTGATCGGCGCGGATGAACTGTAGGGAGGCCTGCAGTTCGCGGATAGTTTTGGCGCTTGCTGCGCGTTGGTTATCTTCACCTTCGCGCAGGCCAGTCTCCAGGCCATCGCTGCGGCCCATGATGTAACCGCCCCAGAGCAGCAGTGCGGCCAGAACTATCAGGATGACGAGTGCACCGATTTGTATTGGGGTCATCATGTGGTGTGCTCCAGGGATTGTCGTTGGCTGGTGGTGACAGCCGTCAGTGGTGTGGGGGCAGCATGGCGTTGACCGTCCTGCTGTCGCTGCATGTCTTCATCGGCCTTGTAGGCGCGGATGTCGATCAGCGAGGCGACGTGGCGGATGTGCGCGTACTTCAGCGCCTTGCGGCTGGTGTCCAGTGTGGTGATCGGAAGCTGGATCCGGCCGCTGTTGATCTCCGTCACGAACGACTGCTCGTTGAGGTTGCGAAAGTACTGTTCTCGCACCTTTTCCAAAGGAATCAGGACGTCACCGAAGATGCGATACAGCAGTTCGACGGTGGCCGATTCGGGCGCCGGATGCAGGCGAAGCGGATTCTGTGCAGCGTTACTCATGGCCTTGTCGAGCCTCCTTGCGTTGTTGTCGTGCCGGGTGGTTCCAGGCGTTCAGGCAGTGGCGTTTAGTCAGCTCGCGCAGATGTTCGGGCACTTCGAGGAGCGCGGCGTTGCGCTCCTCGCGTGTGCGCATGGCAACGATCTGGCGGGCGTACTCCCTAGGCCACGTCACGGCGGTCTGCCGGGATGGCAGGAAGATCGATGTCCAACTGCTCGGCCAGCCAGCGGATGCCGGCTTGCTTGACCCGGGTCGACTGGCTGTATTGCAGGCCGTACTTCTCGTCATACCAGGGGCTGTCCTTGACCCGCAGGTACGCTTTGTCGCGCTTCGGGTCCGCCGGCAGGTTTCCCTTGAGCAAACCTTTTTCCCGCATGAGAGCGATCAGTTTGGGGCGAGTGAGGCCGAGTTGAGCGGCTGTTTGGGCTAGGGTGCGTTCCATAAACCGATCCTCAAGCAGCATGCGCAGCAGGAGTGGCCGCTGCAGCAAGGTGGTTGATGGACTCAATGATCCTTGCGTAGATCTCGGTATCGGGGTCGTACAGGGTGAAGCAGCGCGTATGCGGGCTCTTGTTGCCGATGCTCAAGATAGCGGTGACGCCGCGGCGTGAATGGGTGCGATGCAGCGCCACATGCAGGGGAAGTTCGAAACCCATGTCGAGGCTCAGCACGCCGCCGGTGTGCACCAGTTCGAACACGCGCTGCTTGTCCTGGACTTCAAAACGGCCGTATTGACGATCGGCATGCGGGCGATGCACCAGGTCGCTGGAGTTGCTCGCGTCGAACGGACCGTTGGCAATCTCTTCGATGAAGTCGGCGAGTTTGTGGTGCATCTTCTTGTCGTTCTGCAGGGTCAGCGTGTGGCGTTCGCTGCCCAGCTCGACGACAAAAGTGCTTTCCACTGTGCCGCGATCAGCCTTGAGACGGAATGCCAGGCATTCACGCTTCGGCGCTGTGCGCAGCACGTGGTTGAAGGTTTCGGACAGGTTGACCTGGGCGTTGAGCAACTGCAGGGTGCGGTTGTCGATCTTGTACTTGATCATGCCGCGTGCCCTCCACCGTTCGGATCGATAGGAGAGGGCTGGCAGGACTTGGAAACAAGCTTGGGTTTGCTGTTATGAATGACGACCAGACAGCCCGTGGCGAGCTGCAGCTGTTCGATCAGTTTGCGATTGCTGACGCATGCCGGATGGACATGCAAGGTTGCGGTGGTGCGCATAGGTATTGCCTCGCTCTGTGGTAAAGAGTGAGGCAAATATCACGCAGTGTGCTTGTTTGTGTCAACACATAATGTGATTAGAATAGCGCGGCACTGTGTAGAAAGCGTGATGACTTCAGTATTCCGCCTACGAGATGGATTTCCTCCACCTCTTGTTCTGCTATATGAAGAGTTTCGTGGTCGGTATTGACGCTATCCAACCGGTACATTCCGTCGCGGAGATAAATAAACTCTTTGATCATGGCTTTGCCGGAGGACGTTCGAACTATGACCTCGTCACCGCTACTGAAGCGTTTGTTCGGCTCTATAAGCACAAACTCGCCATTCTTGATGCGGGGCATTAGGCTATCGCCCATGACTCTTATGCCATAGGCATCTGGGTCATCGCTATGTATGTTTAGGTAGCCTTCACCTTGACCAGGTGGCGGTTCTATCGTGTCGAAGAAGCCCTCATTCCCCAGCTGTGCGTTTGATAGCACAGGCACCTTTCCATCCTTAGCCCAGCCTACAAGGCTGCTAACAGGTTGGTCTTTGTCTTTCGATCTTCCGTAGTCCCTCACAAGACGGTCTTCAGACCGAATCCGACCTTGAATGGCGTCTGAGTACGACTCGACGTCGGAACGATTTTTTCCTGCTACCAAGTCTGGAAAAGACACTCCCAGTGCTGTCGCTATCTTTTGCAAGTCGTGGAGGTTGGGCTGGCGAGCCCCTTTCTCGTAATTACCTATCCGAGACTGGGATTCCCAGCCGCAAGCGTAAGCAAGGGCTTGTTGGCTCATGCCCTTGGCTTTGCGGTATTGCTTAATACGTGCGCCGAGTGTGTTCATGTGCTTTTTTTACCACGCTATGAAATTATTTATCATCACTTTGCGTGTTGAAATATCTACGATTCGTGATTAAGATGGCTGCGGCTAATTGGAGGGCATCATGAATCTGATCGCTGAACATCGAGAGAAAGCTGGGATCAAGCAAAAGGAACTCGTTGTAGCTCTTGGGTGGACTCAGGCACGTATAAGCAATTACGAAGCAGGACGTCGAATCGCAGGACTTACGGAGTGCAGAGCCATAGTCAGAGCGCTGAATAAGTTAGGAGCGCCGTGCAGTCTTGATGACGTATTTCCTCCGGAAATGGAAGAGTCCCAAGCCGCATAGAAAAAAGGCGACCCAAGGGTCGCCCAGTTCCTCCCGACAGCATCACCACAATGCAGTCGGGTCGCGATGTCAGAAGGCGAGCACACCACATGCCGCCGACTTTCATCGCGTTTCCAAGGCTCGGAAGCCTTGGTGTTGCTGCCGTTCTTACCACAGAGCTGGCAGCTGTTGCGCCAGGGGTGAACAACGGATTGTTCGCCCCAGCACGGTGCCGGTGTTGGTCTTACGAACCTAGCCGGCGTTTGGGCCATACCAAGCCACGCGGCAAATGTATCACCAACGTCTGTCGCGCGGCACTGGCAACTTTTAGGATTAATGCCATGAGCCGAATTGCTCTCAGTTCTCTTGAACGGGCGCAGCGGGAAATCCTGCCGCTCGATTTAGCGCTTTACCATGCCGCTCGTGATTATCCGGGCGGCGCTGCTGCCATCGCGGCCACCACCGGCCGCAACGCGACCACGCTGCAGCACAAACTGTCACCGACCCATCCGAGTCACTCCATCAACATTCAGGAGTTCGGCGAGATCCTCGAACTGACCAAGGATCGCCGCATTCTCGATGCGGTGCATGCGCTGGTCGGTGACACGATCTGGCAGGAACTGGCCGACACCTACACCAACGACATGCCCGAGACCCTCACCACGGGTATTGCCGAATACTTCCGGCAGGTCGCCGATCTGGCCGAGACCTGGGCCAGGAGCATCGGCGACGGCGTCGTCACCGATCAGGAACTGGCAGCGATTCGCCTGCAGGTGTTCCGTGGCATTCAAGGGCTGTTGGGGTTGTTCAACCGCGCCACCTACGTCAACCAGACGACGCGAGGTGCTGACCGTGGCTGACATCGCTGATTTCGCCAACGATCTGGTGCAGGAACGCATCGATCAGGCCATGGCCGCGCGCAGCGCTGCCAAGGCCGAAAGCACTTCCCATTCCTTGTTGTTCTGTGAAGCCTGTGACGATCCGATTCCGGAAGCACGCCGGCTGGCCCAACCCGGTTGCTCGCAGTGCATCAGTTGCCAATCCCTCTCTGAGCGGGGGATTCGTCATGCTCGATGAGGTATTGGGGCAATTCGCCGATTACGGTCTGGAGCCGGCGCAACCGCTGGTGTTCGGCAAGCTGACCCGCTGCAAGACGTCGCAGGACAAGGGCAAGGAAAAGAACGGCTGGTACGTGGTCCACGAGCAGCGCACGGAGAAGGGCGACACGCTGATCTTCGGCGCCTTCGGTGACTGGCGTTCGGGTGAGACGCAGAAGATCAAGGTCAAGGCCGGACGGATGTCGCCGGAAGAGCGTGAAGTGATGCGCGCCCGCCAGGAAGAAGCCAAGCGCCGCGCTGCGGAAATCGCGAATAACGCTGCGCGGCGGGCCGCGAAAAGGGCGCAGGGTTTGTTCGAGCGCATGCCGACCAACGGACGCAGCGACTACCTGGACCGCAAGCAGATCGTTGGCATCAAGGTCCGTTATGCGCCGCGCACCGGCGCCGTGCTGGTGCCGATGAACAATGCTCGTGACCAGATCATGGGTCTGCAGGTGATCTTCCCGAACAAGCAGGAAGACACTGGTCGCGACAAATCCTACTGGCCTTACGGGATGGCGAAGGAGGGCACCTTTCACCTGCTCGGTCCGCATCCGGTGCCGGGCGAACCAGTGCTGGTCTGTGAGGGTTACGCCACCGGCGCCAGCCTGCACATGGCGACGTCGCTTGCCGTGGCCGTGGCCTTTGATGCGGGCAACCTGCTGGCCGTGTGCAAGGTTATGCGCGAACGCTTTGCTGGCTGCCCATTGATCATCTGCCGCGATGACGACTGGAAGACCACCAAGCCCAACGGCGATGCCTGGAACCCCGGTGAAGAGAAGGCCAGCAACGCCGCTTTGATCGTCGGTGCCCAGGTCGTTTCGCCGATCTTTTCGGTCGAGCGTCACGAGAAGTGGACGGACTTCAACGACCTGCACGTCGCCGAAGGTTTGGACGCGGTGCGCCGTCAGGTGCTGGCCGTGGTGCGTCCACCGGCTGCCGGTGGCTGGAAAGATCAGCTCGCCCGCAGTGAGAGCGGCGCCCTGATCGCGCACATGCAGAACGTCGAACTGATCTTGGCCCACGATGAGCGCTGGGCCGGGGTGATCAGCTACAGCGCCTTCAGCTCAAAGATCGTCAAGCTGCGTGCCGCCCCGTATGGCGGTGGTACCGGCGAGTGGGCCGACATCGACGACGTGCGCGTAATGAAGTGGCTTGCGCAGCAGTACAACCTGCGCGTGAAGTCCTCGCACGTGATCGAGGCGGTGAGCGTCGTGGCGCATGACCATGCGTTTCACCCGGTGCGCGAGTACCTGAAAAAACTGGAGTGGGACCGTGTGCCGCGCCTGGAAGCTTGGCTCACCGACGTGATGGGTGTGCCGGCCTGTGATTACACCGCCAAGGTCGGCAAGCGCTGGATGATCTCCGCCGTGGCCCGGGTGATGAAGCCCGGCTGCAAGGCCGACTCGGTGATGATCCTCGAAGGTGCGCAGGGCGCCGGTAAGTCGACCGCCATGAGCGTGCTCGGCGGCGAGTGGTTCATGGACACGCCGTTTGCCCTCGGTGACAAAGACGGCTTTCAGGCGATCCGTGGCAAGTGGATCGTCGAGCTCGGTGAGCTGGACAGCTTCAACAAGGCCGAGAGCACCAAGGCCAAGCAGTTCTTCTCAGCCTCGACCGACACCTACCGCGAAAGCTACGGCCGCAGAACCATGGACGTGCCACGCCAGTGTGTGTTCGTCGGGACCACCAACCAGGACGAATACCTCAAGGACGCCACCGGCAACCGCCGTTACTGGCCGGTGGCCTGCACCAAGGTCGACGTGGCATTGCTGCGTGAGATCCGCGACCAGCTCTGGGCCGAGGCGGTGTTCTGTTACGAGGCAGGCGACCTCTGGTGGGTCACGCCGGATGAAGCCCCGATGTTTGCCGAAGCCCAGGATCAGCGCTTTGTCGTGGACGAATGGGAAGGGCCGATCCTGACCTGGCTGGAAGAGTCACAGATCGGTGAGACCGCCACCGGCAGTGAGGTGATGAGCCAGGCGTTGAAGCTTGACCCCGGACATTGGGGCAAGCCGGAGCAGATGCGCGTCGGGGCGATCATGCATCGCTTGGGCTGGCGACGTTTCCGGCTGGGCGCGTTGACCAAGAGCCGGCAGCGCCCCTGGGCCTATAAGAAACCAGAGGACTGGGGTAGGGCGTCGGTGTTGGAAAAGGATGCGTTCGAGGAGCCGTGCTTCGATGATTAAGGCAATCGATATGGCTCTGAAACAATGGGCGCAGGAACTGCACAGCGACGTCGCTGCTGCCGGCTATTCGGGCGGCAACATGGTCGCGATGATGATGGAAAGCGGTGGTCAGCTCGTGCGCGGCCGACGCGGGAGTAGGGTGCCGCTGGAAGCCTCTCTGGACATCGAGCGGATCCTCAAGAAACGTCTCGACCCCGAGCTGATGGCCGTGGTGCAGGTGCATTACTGTCAGCCAGAGGCGAGCCTGGCTTCGCGTCTGGCGCAGAGCGGCTGCAACCGCAACACCTACTACCAGCGCCTGCATGACGCCCACATCGTGGTCGAGCACTTCCTCTTGGGGGAAGCTGCTTGATCCTGGGCATCCCTCTGGCTTATGCCGTCCCACCGACCTGCGGCCGTCCCACCGCTTTTTGCGGTGGTGGGACGGCCGCAGGCCGCGTCGTTATTGGGCTGTCCCACCGTCCCACGTTTTTCCTATCTCCCACCCGTGTGTGCGTAGCGGGCACAGGTACGCGCGTTCACGCGCACGCGTGCTTTTTAAATTTCTCTCTTTACACGAGAAAGGAGAGATAAAAGTAGGACGGTGGGGCAAGCCCACACTCTGCGGGGCTTTCAGACGTCCCACCTTGTTTTGAAGAAGTGGGACGCATGGGACGCCACCAAAGCAAAAGACATCCGGGATAGATATTCACCGACATTCGCCAGCCGTTCACCGGGCGTAACCCACACATTCACCGGATGGCATTAAAACGGTCTTGCTGCCAGCAGAATCGACCTGTAAAAAGGGGCCATCTTCGATGGGTGCGACCGCAAAGCGTGGCAGGCAACCCACCACTTGACCCGGCCATAGCGCCGGGTCTTTTTGTTTAAGGGGCAGGGCAATGACGAACGAGCAACAGGCGCTGGCAGAGATGCCGATCTGGTTGGTGATTGCCCTGTCCCTGGTCGGTGGCGTGTCGGGCGAGATGTGGCGCGCCGACAAGGATGGGGCACGAGGCTGGGCGTTACTGCGCCGCCTCGCACTTCGGTCCGGTGCCTGCATCGTCTGCGGCGTGTCGGCGATGATGTTGTTGTTCGGCGCGGGCCTGTCGATCTGGACGGCAGGTGCCTTGGGTTGCCTGACTGCGATGGCTGGCGCCGATGTCGCGGTCGGCCTGTACGAGCGCTGGGTCGCCAAGCGACTGGACCTCAGCCAGGCCGAATCGAAGGCATGAGCCAGGTAGGCCGGGCGGGGCGCCGATTTTTCCGGGTCCTCCCCGAGGGCCGCCCCCTATACGGGTTATCGAACTCGCGGATTCTCTCTAGCTGAAACCTGCGCGGGGATGTCCGTCTTTCCAAATGGAAGACGTCACTCAGCACTGATAACGATCACGTATGTGCCGGTTGTAGTAGGAGCCTTTGGATGTGGCCGCCATCAAACCCTGATGCACTGCCGAGGGAACGCCGCAGAAGTCGTAGGAGTGGCCTTGTTCAAAGCGGATTTTCATTCGTCTCGTTGCTGGGTCGTAACCAACAGCGGTCATCGCACTGGAACGCACGGCAATCATTTCCATGACTTCTCTCCCTCTGACAGATCGTCAACTGAGACTAGTCGAGCGAGGCGGATCTGCAGCCCAGGTCACCAAAAAGGCGCCGGGGACCCTGGGGACTTTCAAAGGACACGGGGTCGGAAACCCGCGGGATCGTGTTAGTGGCAGGCTCGCCAGCTTACTGAAATTTCAACCACTGAAATCGTGAAAGGACTCATTGAAAAGCCGCTGAAAAGGAAGGCTCATGAGCATCCCCAACTACCTATCCAAGAGCGCCTTCGCGGCGCGGATTGGCAGATCGCCCAGCTACATCACCTGGCTCAAGGACAACGGCCGTCTGGTGCATTCGCCTAACGGCAAGCTGGTCGACGTCCTGGCCACCGAAACGCTCATTCGCGATACCGCCGACCCAAGCAAGGTTGGCGTCACCGCCCGTCACCATCAAGAACGGCTCCAGCGCGAAGTATACAGCGAGCTGTCACCCCTATCCGAGCCGACTTCCACGGCTGCGCCGCCGCGCATGGATCCCGCCCTGGGCAATCAACCAGACTTCCAGAAAGCCCGCACGCATCGCGAGCACTATATTTAGCGCAAATGGCTGAGATGGAGTTTCGCAAGGCCCAAGGGGAACTGGTGGAAATCAGCGTAGTGCAAAAGGGTGCCTTTCAGGTCGCACGCATGCTCAATGAATCGCTGCTCGGTATGTCGCCGCAACTGGCGTCACAGTTGGCCGCCATGTCGGATGCCTGGCACATAGAACGACACTTGGCCACGGCGTTGCGTCAACGGCTGGGCGAGGCTGCGCAAGTGTCGAGCGAGGACTTCGGCCTCAAAATGGACGTTGATGAGAATGAGGCGCCGTTTCTCGGTCGATAGTCGCAGTTTGCGGTGGCAGCTATCTACCCAAAGTTACTCTTCGCGAAAGACAGCTAACGGCCAAAAGCGGACCCCGCTTATCGGCTGCTCTCACCTGTAGATCTAACCGGTGGACGCTCCTGGTGGGCACTCTCGGGTGTTAGACTCGCACTTTTACCCCTACCTCAAGGTGTTATTGCGTGAATACGGAGAATCATTCCCAGACGGCCGCTTTCCTCTGGTCGATTGCCGACCTGCTGCGCGGGGATTTCAAGCAGTCCCAGTATGGCCGCATCATCCTGCCGTTCACCCTACTGAGACGCATGGAGTGCGTGCTGGCGCCGACCAAGGCTGAAGTCATCAAACAGACCTTCGCCCAGGAAGGACGCCCAGACACCGTACGCGAAATGATTCTGCTGCGCGCCGCTGGCCAGCAGTTCTTCAACGCCTCACCGCTGAACTTGGGCACCCTGTCCGATACCCAGACCGCTGCTGACCTCATGAGCTACGTGCAGTCCTTCAGCAAAGACGCCCGTGAAATCTTCGAGCACTTCCACTTTGAGGACTTCGTCCAGCAGCTGGCCACCGCCAACCTGCTGTATCAGGTGGTGCAGCGCTTTGCTGCCACCGACTTGAGCCCCGATTACATCAGCAACTTCGGTATGGGCATTATCTTCGAGGAGTTGATTCGCAAATTCGCGGAAAGCTCCAACGAAACTGCCGGGGAACACTTCACCCCGCGCGATATCGTGCACCTGACCACCTCGCTGGTGATTACCGGGCAGGACGGAAAACTCGCCCCTAACAGCATCGTCACCATCTACGACCCGACCGCCGGCACCGGCGGCTTCCTTTCCGAAGGCGACGAGTACATTCAGTCGATCAGCGACAAGGTTTCCGTGTCCCTGCACGGCCAAGAGCTGAACCCTGAGTCCTATGCCATCTGCAAAGCCGACATGCTGATCAAGGGCCAGGATGTAGCCAGCATTAAGCTTGGCAACACCCTCTCAGACGACCAACTGGCCGGCACCCGTTTCGACTTCATGCTCAGTAACCCGCCATTCGGCGTGGAGTGGAAGAAGGTGCAGAAGCAGATCACCGAAGAGTACAGCCAAAAAGGCTTCGATGGCCGTTTTGGGCCTGGCCTGCCACGGGTGTCCGACGGCTCGCTGCTGTTCCTGTTGCACCTGGTGAGCAAAATGCGTAGTCCGCGCGATGGTGGCTCGCGCATCGGTATCATCCTCAATGGTTCTCCACTGTTTACTGGTGGAGCCGGTTCGGGCGAGTCGGAGATTCGTCGCTACCTGCTGCAGAACGATCTGGTCGAAGCCATCGTCGCGTTGCCCACCGACATGTTCTACAACACCGGCATCGCCACCTATGTGTGGATTCTATCCAACCACAAAACTACCGAGCGTAAGGGCAAGGTGCAGTTGATCGACGGCAGCCAGCATTTCGCCAAAATGCGCAAATCCCTCGGCAGCAAACGGCAGTACATCACCGACGAGCAAATCAGCGAGCTGGTGCGCCTGTATGGCCGCTTCGAGCAAAGCGTGCAGAGCAAGATCTTCCCCATCGAGGTCTTCGGTTACCGCCGTATCACTGTCGAGCGGCCGCTTCGTCTGAACTTCCAAACCAGTGCCGAGCGCATCGGTAAGGTGTTGGACGAAAAAACTCTGCAAAAGCTCGACTGCGCTGCGCACCAGCAACTGCTAACCGCCCTGCAAGCCATCGATGCCAGCGTATTGCACCGTAACCGCGAGCAGTTCAGCAAGCTGCTGAAAAAAGCCTTGGCAGCGCACAACGTCAATCTCAGCGCGTCAGAGCTGAAAGCCCTGCTTAATGCCCTGAGCGAGCGTGACCCCGAGGCAGATATCTGCACCACTAAGGGCCAACCAGAAGCAGACGCTGGACTGCGCGACAACGAGAACGTACCGCTAGGCGAGTCGGTGTACGACTACTTCCAGCGCGAAGTTATCCCCCATGCGCCGGATGCCTGGATCGACGCCAGCAAAACCGACGTTCAGGACGGCGAGGTCGGCATCGTCGGCTTTGAAATTCCCTTTAACCGCCATTTCTATGTGTTCGAGCCACCACGCCCGTTGGAAGCCATTGATCACGACCTCAAGGTCTGTACCGATCGCATCAAACAGATGATTGAGGAGCTGTCGGCATGACGCTCCCGAGATATCCTGCGTACAAAGACTCCGGGCTCGCATGGTTGGGTAAAATACCCGAGCATTGGAGTGTGAATGCTGCGAAGAGAGGTATTGCTGTACTCACTGACTTCACAGCAAATGGGTCGTTCGCATCTCTTGCGGAGAATGTGGAATACCAATCATCAGGCTACGCTCGGTTGATAAGAATGACCGATCTACGCCAAAACCTTGAAACTGATGGTATATGGATTGACGAGAAAGCCTATAGATATCTTGAAAAGTCTTCGCTTGTAGGTGGCGAGCTACTTATGGCCTCCGTAGGCTCAGTTGGCTTGATTTATCTGATGCCACACGTTGATTACAAGGCATCACTAGCTCCCAACATGTATTTACTGAAAACCAACAATAGCTTGCAATCTAAGTTCCTTTACTGGGTCCTTTTGAGCAAGGGTGGTCAGGGTCAAATCCTCCAAGTTGCGACAACAACAGCTCAGCCGAAACTCAATAAAGATAATGTGAGATCCATCGTTGTTGCTTTTCCAAACATTCGAGAACAAATCCAAATTGCCCGTTTCCTCGACCACGAAACCGCACGCATTGACGCCCTGATCGAGGAGCAACTGCGCCTGATTGAACTGCTCAAGGAAAAGCGGCAGGCCGTGATCTCCCTCGCCGTCACCAAAGGCCTCGACTCCACGGTGCCGATGAAGGACTCCGGGGTTGAGTGGCTGGGTGAGGTGCCGGTACATTGGTCCATATCACCCTTAAAGTTTCTCGTTGACGAAAAGGTGGCTGGTCCATATGGCGCTTCGTTGACAAAGGCCATGTACACGAATTCTGGCTATAGAGTTTATGGCCAACAGCAAGTCATATCAGATGATTTCTCAATAGGTGACTACTACATTTCAGAGGAAAAATTCAATGAAATGCAGCGTTATACGGTGTTCCCAGGAGATGTACTAGTCTCGGTCATGGGGACGATTGGTCGAGTGTCTGTTGTACCTGCTGAAGTTGAAGTTGGAATAATAAATCCCAGACTAGTTCGATATAAATTCTGTCAAAGCAAGATAACTCCTGAATTCGTAAAAATATTGCTAATGAGTTTGAGATATCAGAGTAGGCTGCGAGAAGAATCACAAGGCTCAACAATGGAAGGACTTAATATGGTCATCCTTGGTGATTTGCCTTTAGTGTTGCCTCCGCAAGGCGTGCAGCATACGGTAGTCAATTTTGTTAAAAACTACGACTGTGACTTCAACGCTTTAGTTGATCAGGCTACGTCGGCAGCAGAACTCCTCAAAGAACGCCGCTCCGCCCTTATTTTCGCGGCCGTCACCGGTAAGATCGACGTGCGCGGCTGGCAGCTACCGGCCAGCGCGCAAGCCCGCGAATTAACACAAGAGGCCGTGTAATGGCGGATAGCAAGGAAGCACAGTTCCAGCAGGATATTATTGCCGCGATGGCCGCCCAGGGCTGGTTGGTCGGCACGGCCAGCGGTTACGACCGGCGCACGGCGTTGTACACCGAAGATGTACGGGGATACTTCAAGGAGGCCTGGCCGGAGCGCTGGGACAAGTTCAGTAAGGCCAACCCCAATGCCCCGGAAGATGTGCTGGTGCAGAAGCTGGTGCGCGAGCTGGAGCAGAGCGGCACCCTGGATGTACTGCGCCACGGCTTCAAGCTGCCGGCGGTGAAGGTGGAGCTGTGCAGCTTCCAGCCCGACCATGGGATGAACCCGGATACCCTAAAGCGCTACCAGTGCAACCGCCTGCGCGTGGTGCCGGAAGTGTCCTACTCGCCGCATTTTCGTGAAAGCGATGCTGGAGGGCAGAGCTATAACCCGCGGCTGGATCTGGTGCTGTTCGTCAACGGCATCCCCACTGCCACGCTGGAGCTGAAAAGCGAGTTCAAGCAGTCGGTGGAAAACGCCAAGCGCCAGTACCGCTACGACCGCCCGATCAAAGATCCGCTGACGCGCAAGCCCGAGCCGCTGCTGACGTTCAAGCGCGGCGCCCTGGTGCATTTTGCCGTGAGTCAACACGAGGTGGCCATGACGACCAAGCTGGCGGGCAAGAATACCTTCTTCCTGCCGTTCAACCTCGGCAGCGAAGAAGGCGGTGCTGGCAACCCACAACCTATGGACGACAGCCATTACGCCACCAGTTACCTGTGGCAACGACTGTTCCAGCCCGATGCCTGGCTCAAGGTGTTGGGGCGTTTTCTGCATCTGGACAAGAAAACCAGCGAAGGCTTCGATGGCCAGTTTACCACCAAAGAGTCCATGATTTTCCCGCGCTATCACCAATGGGAAGTGGTCAACACGCTGATCAACACCACTCGCGCCGAAGGACCGGGTAAACGTTACTTGATCCAGCACAGCGCCGGTTCGGGTAAGTCCAACTCCATCGCCTGGACCGCTCACCAGCTTGCTTCGCTGTATGGGGAGGATGGCCAGCGGTTGTTCAACTCGGTGATAGTGGTCACCGACCGCACGGTGCTGGACAACCAGTTGCAGAGCACCATCTACCAGTTCGAGCACGCCCAGGGCGTGGTCAAGCCGATTACCCGTGATATTGGCAACCAGAGTAAATCCGAACAACTGGCCGAGGCGCTGGCCGAGCAGACGCGCATCATCATCGTCACCATCCAGACCTTTCCGGCGCTGTTCGATGCACTGGACAAGTACCCCAAGCTAGCCAGCGGGCGCTATGCAGTGATTGCCGACGAGGCGCATTCCTCACAAACAGGCTCCTCGGCCAGCAAACTCAAAAGCATCCTGGGCAGCGACGCGCCGGACGGGGACGAAGTCAGCGCAGAAGAGTTGCTGGACGCCGCCGTGCAGGCACGCCAGCCGAACGAGCGCATCAGCTACTACGCCTTTACCGCCACGCCCAAGGCCAAGACCCTGGAGCTGTTTGGGCGCCCGGCTGACCCGACGCTGCCGACCAGCTCCAGTAACAAGCCGGAAGCCTTCCACCTGTACTCCATGCGCCAGGCCATCGAGGAGGGTTTCATCCTCGATGTTCTACGCAACTACACCACTTATAGCACCGCTTGGAAGATCGCCCATCCGGAGGGCGCGGACGACGAGGTGGACTCGAAGAAAGCGCGCATGAAGCTGGCACGTTGGGTGCGGCTACACCCGTACAACATCAATCAGAAGGTCGAAGTGATCGTCGAGCACTTCCGCACCAACATCCGCCATCTGCTCAATGGCCAAGCTAAAGCTATGGTGGTGACCAGTAGCCGCCAGGAAGCGGTTCGTTACCAGTTGGCGGTCAAAGCTTATGTGCAACAGATGGGCTACACAGACGTGCATCCACTGGTGGCCTTCTCGGGCAGTGTATTGCCGGATGAGGTGATCCCCGAAGAGGTCACGGAAAACAGCAGCCTACTCAACACCGGCTTGAATGGCCGTGATCTGGCTAAGGCCTTCGACACCCAGGACTTCAACGTGATGATCGCGGCCAACAAGTACCAGACAGGCTTCGACCAACCCAAACTGTCCGCCATGTACGTAGACAAGAAGCTGCAGGGCGTGGATTGCGTGCAGACCCTGTCGAGGCTGAACCGCACCTTCGATGCCAAGGAAACTTTCATCCTCGACTTCTTTAACGAGCCCCAAGACATCCTCGACGCCTTTCTACCGTACTACACCAAAGCCGAGCTGACCGACGTGACCGATCCGCAGATCATCTATGACCTGCAGAAAAAGCTGGATGCTGAGGGGGTTTACCACTGGGCTGAGGTCGAGTCCTTCGCCATCGCCTTCTTCGACCCCAAGGCTGCAGCCAGCAAGCTGAGTTACTACTGCCAGCCGGGCAAGGAGCGCTTTGCCAAGCGTTATGACTTCTCCGTGGAGTCACGCCAGCAAGCGCTGGATTACAAACGCACGGCTGAGGCTAATGGCGATAGTGCTGGTCTGAAAAAGGCCGAGCATGCGCTGAAGGAAGCCGGCGAGCAGGTCGATCAGCTCGACCTGTTCAAGAAAAACCTGCAGAGCTTCGTGCGTCTATACGAGTTCCTATCGCAGATAGTGCCCTTTGAGGACCGCGAACTGGAGCAGTTGTGCGTGTATGCAAAACATCTGTACCCGTTGCTGCGGGTAGATCGCCTGATGGAAGAAGATGTAGACGTGAGCGAGCTGCAATTGACTCATTACCGCCTAAGCAAGCGTGCCGAACATAAGCTACGTCTGAGTGAAGAAAGTGGCGACTACGGGCTTGACCCGGCTACAGCCGTGGGCAGCGGAAAGGCGCATGACCCGGAGAAGAAGCGCCTGTCGGAAATCATCGAGGCGCTGAACGATATCTTCGGCGCCGAAACGAGCGACGATGACCAGCTGCACTTTCTCACCGGTATTGCTCAGCGCATAAGTCGCCAAGAGGATGTAATGGCCCAGGTGAACAACCACACGACCGAGCAGGTGATGCACGGCCTTTTCCCCAAGCGGGTACTAGACACTGTTCTGGACGCCATGACCGACCACGAGAAATTGTCGTTGGAAGTGCTGGATAACGAGACCAAGAGCCGTGCTTTTGCATTGGTGATTTTGAAGATGCTGAAATCGGTGGCAACTCTCGATGAATCCGGCTTGCGCGATACCTGAAACCGTATAAATCACATCAACGAAATACGCGCCGACATCTGCTTTTTGCCGATTTCTACCCGTCGTCACCGGCAGCAATGGGTCGTTCGCGGCCTGTCGCGACAGGCAGAGGATGGCCAGGAGCAGCCATCCTATGCGTGTAGGACATCAGGGACGATTCATCGCTGACGATGTGCCCTGGAGAGAGTGTCCATTACTCAATGGAGCTGCTCAGCGTCCCGATCCAAAAGTACAGGGCGTTCAGGAGGGCTGCGATCATCCCAAGCATCGCTGCTTTTGTGTTCAACACGGCGGCCGCGGTGGTGATCGCAATAGCTTTCGCCTGATCGAGGTTCTGGATCTGGGCCACGTCTTCTTGCCATGTAGCAGAGATGTGCCAAAGCATCGCCGACAGGATCGTAATGATGATGCTGGAGACCACCATGAGCTTCTTCAGGCCAGATATGACCCACGGGTTATCCGCGCAGTAGTTGCGCACGAAACAGATGATGGCGCCAGCAATGTTGGCAGTGGTGCGGAACAGCTTGTACAGCTTCTTCATTCAAGAGCCTTATCAGTGGGTGCGGCGACCGACTTTCAGTCACCTACTTCACTGTTCGGCACGTTCCTCGGATTTATTTACTGCTTTTCTCAAATTTTTTCAGAAAACGCTCCGAGATCGACATCAGCTATCGCAGATCAATGACGTAGCTCGTCCTGCTTGGCCATCGAGATAAGGTGAAAAATGGGACATATCGATATATCAAGCAGACTGGCCGATTCTGGCCGAAAGCACCCTGTCGCGACCGCCCGCTTTGGGTCGATTTCGGCCTGTCACGACTGACCGAAATCGACCCCAAACGGTCACTGGGACTGTGGCCAATGATCCTGAATTTCATACCATGTTGCCTTGGACACCACTTCTATATGTTTCTGCTTGTCGGAAGTGAACGTGGAGTCCAGAGTGCCCATCGCTATCGAGATCCACTCGGCGTACTCACCTTGGCTTCTTGACCAGAATAGCGACGAACCGCACTCGGCGCAGAACTGGCGAAGTACTGATTCAGAGGACTGGTACGACTTGATGCCATCGGCGCCTTGGACAAGATGCAGGTGGCTACGCAACACGCTGCCATAGCTGGCAAACGCCGCTCCATGGCTTTTGCGGCATTGGCTGCAATGGCAGTGAGAAAGGGCTTTTGGTCGTGACTGGATTTCGTATTTGACGGCACCGCAAAGGCAGCTGCCCTGAAAGATGTCGGTCATATTGGACGCCGTTTGATAATCAAGACGGCAATTTAACCGGCGAGCTGTTTCGGTGTCGACCGGTTGAATCCACAGCCGAAAGCGGCCGCTCAAATTGGGAGCGCGGAATCAGCGAAGGCTTGGATCAGAGGCCTTTATTCTTGAGCTTCGCCAAACCTTGTTTAATGTGACCCGCATTCTCTCCGATCGTAAACAACGCACCACGAATATTTTCGCCGACTTCGGTCAGCCGTTGCTCCTCGGATTGAAGCGTCAACTCCATGAGGGCCGTCTCTAAAGCGAGTTGGTTTTGATACATCCTCTCGAGCACGTCAGATAGCGAGTAGTCACCCGGCATTTGCTTCGACTCCTTCGACAAAATCCCAGCATAGATGGAAAAGGCTGGACAACGGCTGGAAACCGGACCTTGAACAATGATGGTAGTGGAGCGTTCCTACGAGCATGGACGAAGGTAATACATCGATGCAGGCCGTGCGCCAATGGCCCTGTCGACATTTTGCCGTTCGGCTCGCGAATTTGCCCTTTCCACGGGACTGGCCGGGATGAACCCAGGGAAGTGGCAAACACTCAAAGAGGCCATGTTAAATTTGCGCGCAGGAGGATTATTAATGACAGATCGACTTACCCATGCGCGTATAAAAGCTCGTGGATCAGGTCCAGCTCTAGTTGCGTAAATTGCACATTGTTGAATTTTCTAATGTGCTCAAGTACTCCTCTGATGGGCACTTGGCGCGAAGGATCCTCAACCATCTCGATCAGGCGGTCGTGCTCAGGATCTTTGCCTTTCAGGTATTTATGAATCAATTCTTTGAGCGATAAGCGGGCCTGCTGGTCGGTCAGCACTTTTATTTCTCC
Organism: Pseudomonas frederiksbergensis; assembly: GCF_001874645.1. NCBI lineage: Bacteria > Pseudomonadati > Pseudomonadota > Gammaproteobacteria > Pseudomonadales > Pseudomonadaceae > Pseudomonas > Pseudomonas frederiksbergensis. The sequence continues at coordinate 482,924 of NZ_CP017886.1, read as the reverse complement.
GGCAAAATATTGATTTCATCAACTTTAATGTAAGTGGGATCGCCCGATTTTGGAATAAGTTGACTTGAGCCACCGATACGGTATTCAGGGTACGCCTTGGTGAAAGGCTCAAAATTCGGGCCTGCGCCACCTAACTCGTGCGGTACAGTAACGTTCGGCGTTCTGTCCTTGTAGAGTTGTAGTGTGTCAAATTTCAATCGCAGACGGCCATCACTCCACACGAGAGCCGGATCGGCTGCGAACACTGAGGTGTTCACTTACGATGCGAATACATTAAGCACGTTTGTTGCCGAATTGGAGGCCAAGACTGAGACGAAGAAGAAATTTAAGTATTTCGAAGTGGTGTTGGTCAAACCAATCCAGTAGTTGTACCTGTAAGGACGTCTTATGATTGACGGATCGACAGCACAAAGCCGATTATGCTCTTAAGAAGCTAAAAGACTTACTCTCTTTTCGGTGACTTTTCTTCGTCAGCCAAAAATAAACTCTGCAAGTCACCAGTTAGTGACTGTTGATTTGTGCCGTAAGCAATTGAAAATTCATCATTTGCGCCATCAATTGTACTAACTCCATCGATAACTCCCAAGATATTCGATGTGGTGTCAACCATTGTCTGCCTAATTACCTCAAGGAAAACTTCCTGCTGTTCCTTATGCAACGATTTGAATAGAGCCAATGCACGCTTCCAGTACTCGTTGGTTGCGTTCTCAATGGGTGTGTTAAAAAATAGATCTTTATAAATGGAAATGTTGTCGTCTACGACAGTGGTTTTGAGTCCGGTCACAAAGTCTTTTGGATTCATTTGGTAGTTGCTCCCTTGGAAAAAGCTTCAGGATAAGAGTCTTTGTTTATTTTTATTAATTTCTTTAGCTGTGCGTTTGGTACATCTTTATAAACTCGACGAAGTTAAAAAATATCACGTGCAAGCACCTGTCGTGGGTTCGAAAGTCCCGCTGTTCTTCGGGAGACGATACCATTTGGCCCTTTGGTTGTATGGCCAACCTTAGGAACAAGAATTGACGGTGCCGTTGCTGGATCATAGCCGGAGATCATGTCTTTCATTAGCGCTTTCTGCCCGACGTGATGAGCATCAAGACCCGGTACAGCCATTATAAGGACCTACCGTATATTTACCTGGTACTTCTGGTTTCCCTTCATCTACTTTGGCCGCAGCAGTCGGATCCTCCGCTACGCTTATAGGCGTGTAGTTGGGGCCTCCAGGGTAGTTAGGGGCAGACCACGTTTGTGGATGAGGGCAACGATTGAAATAATGTGCGCTGCCCTCTTTTTAAACTAAATTATTCTCTGTATTCGAAGTTCCCCAAGAAAAAAAATTGCTTGTGTCTAATTGAGTTTGTTAAGGGGGCTCCAGAGAATTTATAGTCGTAAACCAAAGCTAATGTATCTATTTCATGTATGGGTGATGAGATGTTTTTTTGTTTGATGTCAGCAAAAATATCAACGTCATATGAGAAGCCATCAATTGCTTCAGATAATGACTTCGTCAGCTTGACTTTATCGGCTTCAATCGAGTCGTCATCAACAAACCCTAATGAAAAAGCGTTGGTGAATTCGGAGCCAAGAAAGTCTCCGTCTTCGGAATATGCAGGGTTCATTACCTCTCGAAGTGTGGACTCTTCCCAGTTTGTATTTGCAACCCAAATCGAGACGGACTTGATCAACCCCATTTCTAGCTCCTTCAATCTTTGAATCCTGAAGGTAGGGCGTCTGCTCCACCTTCAAGCCTCCGTCCAGCCCATTCATTCAGGCCTTTTCGGAATCCATCATAATTTTTCGATTTATCAATAACTTCAAGTATTTCGTTGTGTGCCTTTGTAGACCCCTTGCCACCATGACGGCCTGCCGGATTTACGAATTTCACATCAGCGATTGCTGATCGTAGCTCATAAATTTGTTCTGCACTGACACCCCAACGCTTGAACGTATCAGCTCGGGAAACCATGTGCCATTCGTGCATTCCGCCTGGATGCCGTAGTCGGGACTTTATGGAGTCCTGATAAGCCTTGTTTGACCAAACCGTGTCGAATTCGTCTGGGGATAATTGGTTAAACCATTTGCTGAATGCCCCATCCTTAACGCTAGGAACGCTACCTCCGGGAACGAGCTCCTCTAATGATTTTGCTTTCGGAGCACAATTAGGGCCGCCCGGGCAGACAACTGGTACTGTCTCCAACCCCAACGGATCCACCCACCCTGTCGGGTTAGGCACGTACCGGTAGTTGTTCAACCCACCCGCAAGCTTGATCGGGTCCGGGGTCAAAAACCGTCCAGTCCCCGGATTGTAGTAGCGATGCCGGTTGTAATGTAAGCCCGTCTCGGCGTCGAAGTACTGGCCCTGGAAGCGTAGCGGGTTGTCGATTTCGGCGATGTCGAGGGTGGCGAGGTTGCCATAGGCGCGATACTTGGCGGACCACATGATCTCGCCGCTGTAGTCGGTGAGTTCCTGCGGGGTGCCGAGGTGGTCGAGTTGGTAGTAGAACGGCTCGGCCTTGAGCGGGCCTTCGCCGTTGAGCATGGCCAAGGGGCGGAAGGTGCCGGGTTCGTAGATGTAGCTGCGATAGCGGTTGTCGGCGCTTTCGGCGATCAATCGTTCGCCTTGCCAGAGGAACTCGGTGGTGTGGCCATCGACGGTTTTTGCGATGCGGCGGCCGAAGGCGTCATATTTGTAAGCTGCATTGCTGCCGCCAGGCAGGCTGGCGCCGATCAGGCGGTGCTGGCAGTCGTAGCGGTACTCGGTGACCAGTTTTTGCCCGGTGCCGCGACGTTCGCGGGTCTGATTGCCGTAGGCGTCGTAGTCGTAATGGCGGTCGCCCTGCATCAGCAGGCGGTTGCCTTTGACGTTGGCCAGGTTGGCGGCGGGCTGATCGCCTTGGCCCAGCAAGTTACCGGCCGGGTCATGGGCGAAGCTTTCCGGGGTGCTGCCGCGCACGTTGATCAGCCTATCGAGCGGGTCGTAGTGGTAGCTGCGATTTCCCTTGCGGCTGTCATCGATGCCCGCAAGGTTGCCGTTGGCGTCGTAGGCGTAGCGGCGCTGGAACAGGTGGCGGTCCTGCTGGCTGACGCTGTGCGCCTGCAACCGGCCTTGTTCGTCGTACTGGTATTGGCTCAGCAGCAGGCCCTGCTGGCGTTGTTGTTCGCGGCCGGCGCTGAACTGGTGGGTGGTCAGGCGCGAGCCGTTGAGGTCGATGCTGCTCAGGCGGCCGCCAGCTTGGTGGCGGTAGTCGAGTGTGCTGCCGTCAGGCAGGCGGCAATGGCTCAACTGGCCGAGCGTGTCGTACTCATAACGCAGGGTGCCCCAGCCTTGATGCTCAGTGATCAGGCGGTCTTGCAGGTCGTATTCGTAGGCGAGCGGCCAGTGACCGTCGTCGACATTTACCAAACGACCGAGGGCATCGTAGCTGTAGTGAACTTCCTCGCCATCGGCCAGGGTTTTCACCAGCAAGCGGCCGGCGGCGTCGCGCTGGTACTCGGTGACCCGTTCGCTGCCGTCGTCACCGAATTCGGTTTTCTTCAGCAACTGGCCGTTGAGGTCGTATTCGTAAGCGGTACGACGCCCGTCGAAGCCGGTTTCCTGCTGGATCAGGCCATTGGCGTAGTAATCGAGGTGGTAGTGCTCGCCACGTTCGTTTTCGATCTCGCTGAGCAACAGCCGCGAGTTGTCGTAGCGATAACGCAGTTGGCTGCCGTCCGGGTTGATGCGGCGGCTGACGAGGTGCAGGTCATCGGCGTATTCGTAGCGGGTGACGCGGCCCAGCTCATCGCGTTCGGCGGTGACCCGACCATAAGAGTTGTAACTGAAGGCCCGGGTGGCGCCGCCGGGCAGGGTGATTTGCGCGAGGCGGTTGGCTTTGTCCCATTGGTAGTGGGTGATGGCGCCGCTTTCTTCCTGACGAGTGATCTGCCGACCGAGTGCGTCGTAGCGGTATTTGCGCTGGCCGCCGTCGGGCAGGCGCTCTTCGAGCAGTTGGCCGAGGTTGTTCCAGCCCAACTGATGACGGCTGCCATCCGGGTGGCGGATTTCCAGCAGGCGGCCCTTGCGGTCGTAGCTGTAGTGAGTAGAGTTGCCGTCTGGGTCGATTTGTTCGGTGATGTCGCCTTGGTCGTTGCGCCAGTATTTCCAGGTCGCCTGACCCCGATTCACCACACGCACAAAACCGTTGTAGTACTCGTAAGTAGTCGGTGCGTCTTCCGGCGGGATGACAGCCACCAGTCGGCCGGCTTCGTTGTACTGGTATTCGGTCACTGCGCCGAGTGGATCTTTCTCTGCAATCAAACGGCCTTTTTCGTCGTAGGCCTTGAGGTGTTCGGCGCCATCCGGGTCGACCTTGGCGACCAGTCGAGCCTGATCGTCGTGGGTATAGACCTCTTCGCTTCCGTCGGCATTGGTGACGGTGACACTGCCCTTGTCATCCCAGACGTAGTGCGCGTCCATCTGCGAGAAACTCGCCCAGTGATGGATGCAGCGTGCCGACTTGCCTTCCTTTTCCCATTCCCAGTAGAAGCTCGCGCCACCGGCCAGTTGCCGTTCGAGGATCACGTTCTGCTCGTTGTAGGCGTAGCGCTCGGCTTCGCCAGCGGCGTTCTTCGCCTCGATCAGACGCCACTGTGCGTCATAGCCATAGGTGACGACGGTCTGGACCGTGCTCCAGGCGTCTTCTAGGTTGTCGGCCGGGCTGAACTGTTGATAGTCGACAGCAACGATGTGCTTGCGGTCGTAACGCAAGAGCAGGGCGCGACCAGCGCCGTTATCGACCCGTTTGATGCGCCCGTGAATGTCGCGGGTGATGTGCAGACGGTTGTCGTAATCGTCGCTGATGGCAATCAGTGTCGCGCCCTTGCTGTTGTAGCGAAAGTGGTAGAACCGGGCGCGTTCACCGGCCTGGGTGAGGATCAGCTCGGAGGGATCGTCACCGAGGAAAATCGCCGCTTCCGATAGGCTGTTGGTAATGGCCGGGCGTTGCACGCTTGGTAGCGGGAACGTGGTGACGCGGTTTTCGTGGTCGGTCCAGACCACCTCGTCGCCTGTGATGTCGACGCGTTGCGCCAAGGCGTGACTCCAGCCGTAGCCGAGGCCGCAATCGATTTCCGCGGCGCTGGTGCGGTAAAGGCGAGTCCACTCGAAAGGCAGCAAACCGTTGAGCTGACCATCGGTCAGGGTCAGCAGTTCTTCACCGGTGACCATCGACACCGGGCAGTTGTTGGTGCAGGTATTCTTGGCGCAGGTGGCGCTTTTCTCGTCGGGGTTTTTCGACTGGGCGGGGGCGTCGTCGACCTTTTCCTTCTTCTCCAGGGTGGTTTTCTTTTCTGTTTTTTTCCGGGCAAAGGCGGAGGCGTTTTTCTCCAACTGCGTAGGGGTATCGGTGGTTTTCGGCACTGGGCCTTTAGCGGTTTTCGCAGTCGCTTCTTCGATCTTTAACGCAGCGGTTTTGGACGCGCTCATCGGTATGCTTTGCGCGCTTGCAACGAGAGGTTTCACCGTCTCGCCGTGCGCTTTGAGCGCATGGCCTTTGCTGACGCTCAGCAATTTTTCGGCGAGTTCCTCCAGCATTTTGACCGCTGTGCCGGATTTGACCTTGGCCAGGGTTTGTGTGCCGACGCGTACTGCCAGGCCAACACCACCGGAAAGGCAAATGCCCAGTACAACGTTGATCAAAAAGGAGCTGCTGATCGCGGTGATCACTTCGACACAGATTTGTGGCGATAGCATGCCGACCCAAGCGATGATCGCCGACACATAGATGAACATCAGGGGTTCATCGCTAAGAATCAGCAGGCCGGTGGCAATGGCTTCCTTGGAGGCGGCGTAGAGTTTGTCCAACTCCTCCTTAGTCAGGTACTGGGCGAGTTTTTTCGCGGACTTGATCGGGTCGGCGAGCAGTTCGAACAGGTTTTTGACGTCGTCCCAGAGACCCAGCAATGCTTTTTCCAGGCTGTCGAGCGCTGACTTTACAAGAATTGCAGATCTGCCCATGCGGTCAACTGCCGAATAGCTGGCCCATTGTGGCTGGAACTTGTCCGACCATTCACTTTTAAGCCAGCCATCGAGGTTGCCGATGACGCCCTGGTAGGAGGCATACAGCGCCTTGACGTTGCTTTCAGAGACGTTCGGGAAAAAAGTGATGCGGTACAGCTGACCCCGTTTGCAACCCTTGATGACTTCAATACCACTGGCGCCGATCGTTGCGGTGACCACGGGACCGACCACGTCGTACCCGATCATCGCTTTCTTGACCGGTTCGAGTTTGACCGGGGTGTTGCCAATGGGCACGAACCGCGCGGCCTCAAACATATGGATCAGTGTGAAATCACCCAGCAAAGGACAGGTGGCGAATGTTTCAACCGCTCCTGTCTTGGTTTTTCGCTCACTGACGCTGACTTCGTTGCCCACCTTGAACGTCTGGTTTACATCCAATGCCCAGCCGGTCCAGAAACTGTCGGCCCAGGCTTTGTAGTCGCTGAGGCAGTTATTGAAATCCTTGAGAATGACACTCACGTCAGGAGTCTTGGCGTCCAGAACCTGAAGGACCAATTTACCGATGGGATCAATCATGACGTGACTTCCTTTGTCAGCTGAGCCGCAAGACGCTCGGCCATATCTTCTGTATTGGGTTGTTGACGGACGAAGCGTTCGACCTTGTGGCGCAGGTTGTCCTCAGGGAGGGCGAAGTACAGTTCCGGGCAGTCCTCTCCCAGCCACTGCATCAGGTTGTCGACGACGGTGGTGTGGTCTTTTTCCGCCAGTGCATCGAGCAGCTTCTGCGGCACTTCCCACCACGGCCACGCCTTGGCCGGCGGCACGCCTCGTACACCGACTTCCAGGCTTTGGCCATTGATCAGGTAGCGCTCAAACACCGGCAGAATTTCACCCGCCCCAGCGCCGAGGCCTTCAAGGATCGGATAGATATGCCGCCCATCCCAAAACCGGAAAAATACTTCAGTCCCATCCGGCATGCGCACCTGGGTCAGGCTGCGCAAGTGTTCGAACACCACGTCCGGTGCACTGCTGGAAACCGCCAGCCAGCCCCAGTCTTCGGCGTCGGTTTCGGCAATCCATTCAAGGAACGCCGAGCCGGGTTTCAGCTCGGCGAGGTACGGCATTACCGGCTGCCAGTCGGCGTAGGGTGTGCCGCCCCAGATCGGGATCAGTTCGGTGGTCGCTTCTTGCTGGTAAAAGTCGTTGAGCGGAGCCGCATCGCTGGCGTTGCTGATGATCAGGTACAAGCGCTCGCCGGTTTGCAGCGGGCGGTTGGCGAGCCAGTTGCGGGGAGTCAGGCGATCAGATGGCACAGGCACCTGCCTTGCACTTTTCGCACTCTTCACAGAACGGCGCGTTGCGCTTGAGGGTGTTGATTTGCGCCGGGGTCAGCACTGCGCCGGCCTTGTCGGCGTCGGCCTGCTTGAGTGCGCCGGGCATCAGTGGTGCCGCGCCGGTTCCGCTGCCGGGGCTGCCACCGCTGTTCATGTTGATGGCCGGGCCGCTGAGGGTCACGCCGCTGGCGTCGATCTTGATGAAGCTGCCGCCGCCCTTGAGGGTCAGTTCGCTGCCGGCTTCGAGCACGACTTTCAGGCCGCTGCTGAGGTGGATTTCCTGACCGGCTTCGATGAACTGGCCGGTGCCGATTTTGATGTGCTGGTTTACGCCGACGGTCAGGTGATCGTTGGCGCGGGTTTCGACTTTGCGGTCGGCGTAGACGGTGTGGTGCTCTTCGGCCTTGAACTCGCTGTAGCTGTTGGCCTCGACGGTGTCGTGGCGCTCGTTGCCGACGCGGATCTTCTGGTCGTGTTCGATGTTTTCATCCCAGTCGCGCTGGGCGTGCAGGAAGATCTGTTCCTGACCTTTCTTGTCTTCGATGCGCAGCTCGTTGTAGCCACCGCCACCGGGTGAGCTGAGGGTTTTGAAGGTGCTGCGGGTCTTGTTGGCCGGCAGGTCGTAGGGGACGACGTTTTCCTTGTGGTACAGGCAGCCGCTGATCAGCGGCTGGTCGGGGTCGCCTTCGAGGAAGGTGACGAGCACTTCCATGCCGATCCGCGGGATGGCGATGCCGCCGTAGTGCGCGCCGGCCCAGGCGGACGAGACGCGTAACCAGCAGCTGGTCTTGTCGTCGGCCTGACCTTCGCGGTCCCAGTGGAATTGCACCTTCACTCGACCGTACTGGTCGCAGTGGATCTCTTCACCTTTGGGGCCGGTGACCACCGCGCTCTGGCTGCCGAGGATGCGCGGCTTTGGGTGTACCAGCGGCGGCCGGTTTGGCACGTCCCACGGCGTGGCCTGAAAGCGGTTGCGGTAACCCTGGTGGAAGTCGTCCTTAAGGTCGGTGGTGTCGCTGGTCACCGACTCTTCGAGCACTTGCGGCTGTTTGCCTTCGTGGAGAATTTCGGTGAGCAGCCAGAGGTCGTTCCACTTGGCTTTGGGGTGCTGACTCAAGGCGAGGAAATGCCCGCTGACCAGCAGCGGCTGATCGCTTTTGCCTTCGGCCAGTTGGTAGTCGCTGCGGTGGCGTTCAAGGCTTCGCTTGGCCAGGTGCTTGCCGCGTTCGCGGTCGATGAAACGGCCTGGGTAGTCGTAGTCTTCGAGGTCCGGTTTGGTGTCCCCACGGGACTCGCTTTCGAGGGTGATGCGCGGTTTTTCGAAGTCGTAGTCGCGACGGGTGGTGCGGCTGGTGCGGGTTTCCAGGCGCAGGTCGAAGCGCTTGATCACCGGGTCGTTGGCGACCATGCCGGAGTCTTGCTGGTAGGCCACGGGCGCGAGTTTCGGGAACACCGTCTGGTCATCGCCGAACACCAGCTTGTGCGCGGTGGCGCTGTGCTGGAAGTGGTAGTGGATACCTTCTTCCTCGCACAGGCGCTGGATGAAATGCAGGTCCGATTCATCGTACTGAACGCAATACACGCGCTCGGGATAAATCGCCCCGACGTTGAATTCATAGGCATTGCTTTGGATGCCGTGCTCTTCGAGGACCTGGCCGATGATTTTCGGCACGCTGAGGTTCTGGAAAATGCGCTGGTTGATGCGGTGCGCCAGGTAAGACAGCTGCGGACGCAGGGTCACCGAATAGCGAGTCAGGCGTTTACCGGCATCGCCTTGGGCCACGCGATAGATCTGCCCGTGAATGCCGGTGCCGTTTTGCGCGAGCTGTAAAAACGCCGGTTTGTGCAACAGGCTTTCGAGGTCCAGGGACGGTTGTTCACTGACCAGTTCGACGTCGAACTGAAAGGGCTGACTGATGGCTTCTCGACCGGTGAGGGCGAGTACCTGAAGATCGTTCGCAAGACCTTCTACGGTCAGGCTGAAGTGAGTCTGGTTGGCCGGCGCGAACATCCGTTGTTCCTCGTGCAGTGCAGCAGCATCCGTCGAGGCCCACGTGGGCGCTCAACGAATGCAAGAATTCTTGGGTGGCGCAAACAACATCGACCAGCAGAGCTGGCCGATGTTTTGTAACGGTCGGCCAGACTTAGCCAGCGACCGGGGAACGCCAGTCATCGGAACCCGAAGTACCGGATACTTCGTGGGTCCAGGTGATTTTGCGGTAGGTGAACTCTACGTCTTCCAGGTGAGTGAAGTGCGAGTTCGCCGGGTCTTGGCAGTTGTGCATGTAGTCTTTGATGTCGACGATGATCGCGTCTTCAAGCTTGGTGGTGAAGTAGTGCTCTTGGGTGCCGGCAGCCGAGGTGCGGTACCACTTGATTTCGATCGAAGTCAGACGCTCGCCGGAAGTCAGAGCCGCCAGCAGCAGTGGCGAGGACTTGTCGAAAACCTTGGTGATTTTCACTGGCTTGTGAACGCGTTGGCCGGTTGGTTGGCCGGACTGCGGGTCACGCGGGATGATCACTTCGTGTTGGAAACCCTGAACCATGACCTGGTCTTCGTGACCTTCCTGGTAGGTGTTGCCAACCGAATCAGCGGTGAATGCACCGGCGGTGATCAGACCTTGTTTGGTGCCAGTGATGGACATATACGCTGGTGTAGCCATGGATGCTCTCCTTGCTAAATAAATGAGGGTGCCCGGGAGGCGAGATCGCCCGGTGGGTACTCCTACACTTCAAGCTTCGTGCCATGTAGTGCGTTTCGCATATAAATCAAGGAGATATGCGTTACCTGCGTCAGACATTCCCTGTTTTGATGTAGGAAGAGTCGCTAAAGTGCGCAAGAAGTTGCGCAGTGCTGCGCAACTTCTTGCGCACTTGGCTACAGGCCTTGTGTGACATGGCCTGGAGCAGGATAGGGCAGTGTTTTCAGGACGGTGAGTGCGCAACTTCTTGCGCATCATGTCTATTTGCCATCATTGGGGGTGGCTAACGTTTATGTCTGCCTACGGTTAATCCTAAGACAGATGGAAATGCACGCTTACCGAAACCCATCTAGAGATGCGCTTTAAAGCGTTTGTCGAGTGACCTCATCAAAAGCTGTCGGTTAGGAAGGGCTGCATTCGACCCTTATCGAACCTTGGAAGGTAGCTAGTTGACCTAATGCTTTGCGGTGTTTGAATCGGATAGGATGACGACCGGTTGAGTCTGTGGATCTCACGGACTTAGCCATAGGAATAGCGCCATGAAGAGCTCGGTGGCTGCAGTGTCGCACTGTGCCGCAACTGTCACGGGAAAATGCATGTACTAAACGACCTTGCAGATAGAGAATTGTTGCTCGCGAGAACAAGGACACACTGACACTGGAGCAACCAATCGCAAATGACCGGGGACTGGCCGAGGATTGTCGGTCACGATCGTTCGCCTTTGGCCGATTTCTGCCAGTTGCGAAGGGCAGCAATCGACCCAGGATGGTCGTTCGCCAAGGACCGCTTTCGGCTGTGGATTCAACCGGTCGATGCACAGATTGGCTAAATCGTAAATTTTCGACAATGCTGGCACCATGGTTAATACTTCATATTATGTAGGTTAAAAAATGAATGATGATAGTGGTTCTAGGGTTGGGGAGTTAGAGTTTGATTGGGACGAGAACGAGCGGGAGTTGGAGGCGGCCTTAAGAGACATGGATTTCTGGGGAGGGCAGGTAGAGGAAAGCGGCGAGTGGGTAAGTTTGTTGTTGTCAATGCAGGATAAGCTTTTCCAATTTAAAGACAATATGGAATCGATAAGCATTTCATTCCCGGTGATGGAAAGCTCCGCAGAAAAAAGCAGTCAATTTCTCTGTGGGGTTATGATGGTCGGCATCGTCTCAGCATATGAGGGCTTTGTTCACGATTTGTTTTCTGTAATTCTTGATAAGTCGAGCCATGCTGAGCTAGCAGTAAGCCAGATTGAAAAGTTAAATGATAAAGATAAAGCTTACTTAAAGCTTAAGGGCTGCCAAAGTTATGAGGTCTTAAAGGCTGCTCTATCAAGAGCAACGCTCCATGATCCAAATCAAATTGCTAGGCTTTCTAGTGTGCTGTTCAACGTAATTCTTCCCAGCTTGCCGGATGATTTCTGTGCCAAGCTTCTTAGAATTAGAAATGACTATTCGCATAATAGTGGCTATGACGGGCACAAGAAGCATAAGCTGTCACCATTAATGGTTGTTGATGTGTTTAATTTTATTATGGGTCTGGTAGGTTCCTATGCTGATATTATTTTGCAATATGCCGATCTTTTTCTAAAGAAAGAGGAGGATGCCGAGTTTTCAAGCTGATTTACGATGACACTTCTAATCTATAATCACTTCGAGCATCAAGGATTGGGATTTGCTGAGGCTAGCGACGGATTAGTCCGGTATCAACATGGCCTCTGTGAACTGCGCCATCGAGCCGCCTTAGCCGATAGCTACGTCCTGGCTGACAGCTTCGAGTCGAAAGCTGCCCTCCATAAGCGGCAGCTATCGGCCAAAAGCGGTCAGTCGTGATCGGCTGATATCGACCCAACGCTATCCTTGGTGGGGGGCACTCGGCTATTAGCCGACAACCGTATAAAACTGAGGAGGATGGCTGTTTACGAAACGTAGGAAGGGTTAAGCGCTAGCGAGCCAGGGCGGCCATCAAGCTGTCTCAGAAGTAAGTGCGGCATTAAAAAACCACGTTCATTGTTAAGCTTAACTCCTCAGAGGCGCTAGCGACCTCTCTATAGTTTGCCTGAATTCCAATATTTTTTATTGGTAAATTTAATTTTGCGGCCACGCTCAGGCTTTTGTTGGCTTCCCGTGTTAGGTTGATACAAATATTTTGATCCTTTATTTGGTTGCTTTGATGACCGCGCTGCTCTACAAGCCCACGTAGCACAGAGTCATTCCAAAGCAGGTTTTTACGAAGGTACTGCTCGGCCCCTGTAATGTCAGGTTGTCCGCCGGAATAGCTACTGCTAATTGAAAACACGTTTTTTAGAACTTTTGAAATTGAGCTTTCATAACATACTTCGGCTGTCGCTAGAGTAGTGCGGCCTTCTAGATTGAGAGTGGAGGTTGCCCCTTCTTTTGTAATGTCCACTTGCTTGATCTGCACCTTTGACGCACCTAGAATCTGGCAAAGCCTAGTAAAGTGGCGCATTTTTTCCATTGAAAATACTTCTTTAGCCTCCGGCAGTTCAGCATATACGTCTCTATCGTAAGGGCTTTGGATAAGTATATTGCCATGCCTTACCTGATCAGAGTCAAGGATGTTGGTCAGGGCAAGGCATTCTTCTTTTGAAGATAGCGCGGAGGTCGGCAAAACAAACGCTTCTTCACTATATAAAAAACTCCGCTCGTCTGGTGGCAGGTCGTAGCGACAGTGCTCGATATCTGACTCGTTAAGGACTAAGATCGCTCTGCGCTTGGAGTGACTTTCCGGAAACAATGACATTCAGATTTTTACTCTCGTTTACTAGTGGCGACTACGAATGAATCTAACTATCCAGCTGATTATTTCCTGGATCCATCTCATGCTTCCTGCCAAAGAATCGCGTTGAGATCTTTTTTTTTGATAAATTCGCAGATTCTGGAGAAGCTCATCTAGTCTTGGTGCATCGACTGTCCGGTTTACTCGGGATAGAAACGTTTTCATTTGAATATCAACATCAACATCAACATCATCAGGACTATTTTGACTATCAATCAAACACACAATCGGTGCGGATCTTCCGAGCGAATCACTTTCGGATGTTGTTATCTGCGCTACGAAATAATTTTTAAGATGGAATATTTTCCATCCATCTCCAGAGGCTGCTAGTTTCCCGTCTGCGGTCACATGGGATATTTTCGACAAGGTTTTCTGTCTCTGTTCTGAGACTGAAATTATCTCGCTGTTTTCGTTGAGCATAGTGTCGCTAGACCTATTGTCGAGCGCCTGCGCGTAAAACGCTAGAGCTTTCATATAGACCCCATGACCTGGATTAAATGCTGAACTGTCGACTTCATTCTGGAGTCGACATCAAATGATCCGAGGATTATTTTTGGTCGTGTATTTAGCTTATGAACGAGCCCCATGAAAGACAGGACACCGTTTCCCCCTTACGATAAGGGATAGGCAAACGGTTATGTTTATGACTAACAGCAACGATAAGAGTGGGGAGCTTTTGGGCCAGGAGCGGCGGCGCCGCTGGAGCCCAGAGCAAAAACTGGCCATGGTTCGCGAGAGTCTTGAGCCAGGGCAAAGTGTATCGGTAGTCGCTCGGCGCAACGGCATCAATGCCAACCAGTTATTCCTGTGGCGCAAGCTGTATCAGGACGGCAGCCTGTCGGCGGTCAGCGCGGGCGAAGCCGTGGTGCCGGCCTCCGAGCTGAGCGATGCGCTCAAGCAGATCCGTGAACTGCAACGGATGTTGGGCAAGAAAACGATGGAAGCGGAAATCCTCAAAGAGGCCGTGGAGATCGCCCGGTCGCGAAAATGGATTGCGCACTCACCCTTGTTGCCGGGGGACGACCAGTGAAGCTGGTCAGCGAATGTCTCGGTGTGGCGCGCTCGCAATTAACGGTTCGAATCAAGCAATCGGTATCACCCAAGACACGGCGAAGCAGGCCTGTGAACGACGCTGAGTTGGTGGCCGAAATCCAGCAACAGGTCAGCGAACTGCCCAGCTATGGCTACCGTCGAGTCTGGGGATTGCTGCGTCGCGCCCGTGAAACCCAGTTGCTACCCGCGATCAACGTGAAGCGGGTTTACCGGGTGATGCGTGATCACAACCTGCTGCTTGAGCGCCGGATCAAACAACCCGGCGTGCCGCGTCGGCACGAAGGCCGTATTGCGGTGCAAACCAGCGATACGCGTTGGTGCTCGGACGGCTTTGAATTCCGTTGCGAGGACGGCGCCAAACTGAGCGTGACCTTCGCCCTGGACTGCTGTGATCGCGAAGCCATCGGCTGGGTCGCGAGCCCAACCGGGTACAGCGGCGATGACATCCGCGACTTGATGTTGGAAAGCGTGGAGAAGCGCTTCAGTGATCAACTGCCTGCAACGCCGGTGCAGTGGCTCAGCGATAACGGTTCGGCCTACACCGCCGAACAGACGCGCCTGTTTGCTCGACAGATCGGCTTGCAGCCGGTGACCACACCGGTGCGCAGCCCACAGAGTAACGGCATGGCAGAGAGCTTCGTGAAGACGATCAAGCGGGATTACGTGGCGCACATGCCCAAGCCGGATCGAGAAACGGCGCTGCGTAACCTGGCCATTGCCTTCGAACATTACAACGAGCAGCATCCGCACAGCGCCTTGAACTATCGCTCGCCGAGGGAGTTCAGGCGCTTCGCAGTAGCATCAATTTAACGGGGAGTTGGTGTCCGGTTTTATAGGGGCAAGTCCAGCTTAGAAAGCCCGGCCTCAAGCTGCACTCTTATGAAGTTGTCTCTAAAGTCTCCCTTGATCGCAGAGCTGGCAGTAAGATAGCCATCAATTTTATCCATGTGAGTGACTATCACTATAAGAATCGGTGCCTTCTTGCCGTTGTCCTTCAGCGCTTTCTGCCACACTTCTGCAAGCCCTAGGTCTCGCTGGACACGACTAACATCAATAGAAGAGGCTTTGATTAGGTACAGGGCGTAGTCAGCTGTGTTGTATAGCCTATGCCAATCCTCTTTAGCATCTGCGCCACCAGGGACGTCAAGCGTTGCTTTGAGTTCGAATTTTAAATCTTGCAAAGAAAGTCGATTGGACGCAACTCTCTCATTCGAAACTGTTTGGGCATTCACTGTATTGAGGGTGCCAGTGCTCAGAAAATGTAGCAAAGTGCTTTTTCCGGCACCCCTCGCTCCAAGCACGGCGATTCGCTTCCCCGCAATCTTGATTACGATTTTGTCCCAAGCGTCAGTTATAATTGTGAAAGGCGAGAGAATTGCTTCAATGACGTCGTCGAACATGCTCATGAGAGATTCCAATCCGTGGTGCTTAAGCAGTTTTCGGCTACCTAGCCAGATACTTTAGTTGTTGGTGCAGGCTGTCTATAGATTTGACCCGCCGCTGTTGCTGTCAGTTGGGGCCGAAGGCAGAGGGGCGCCAAAAGCTTACGAAGCAAACGTCCAGGTAGACCCCATGATACCATTCGCAGTGGATGCATTCTGCTCTTGCCAACGCAGGAAAGCACGGTCGAGTCAAAGCACTCCGCGAGGACGATTGAGCGCTCACGTTGAAAACGTCATAACGAGCGCCCCGACTCCTGGCCAAACTGTGAACCTACAGCCTTGGGATGAATGTCCGCAATGGGTTGTGGATTCAACCGGTCGATGCAACAGATTGGCTAAATCGTTCAGCGGGCGTTTCGTAGTTTAGTGTTTTCCGAGGGCGGCTATTTAGCTGCCTTGCCACTTCATTGAGCGTGGCTTGCGAGTGATCCGCCAGGTCAGTTCCTTTCGGGAAGTACTGCCTTAACAGCCCGTTGGTGTTCTCATTCGATCCCCGTTGCCAAGGACGATGAGGATCGCAGAAGTAGACCTTTATGTCGGTAGCCACCGTAAAGCGCTTATGGTCAGCCATCTCTTTGCCGCGATCCCACGTCAGCGATTTGTAGAGTTCTTGGGGTAGCTCGAGGGCGTTTTCGATCAGGGCGCTGATGACCGTCTCGCTATCCTTACCGACCAACTTCACTAGCATTACGTAACGGGTATGACGCTCCACAAGAGTTGCAATTTGGCTGTTCCTGCTACCGCACAGCAGGTCCCCCTCCCAGTGACCTGGCACCGCCCGATCTTTAACCGTGGCCGGGCGTTCGCGGATCGAAACCGCATCTGTAATTCGACCGTGATTTTCTTTCTTCTGGGTGTGATGGCGCGAGCGACGCATGGCTCGCGTTCGCCGTAAATGCTCAAGCAACTCCTTCTTCAGAGCCCCGCGAGCCTGTATGAAGAGGGTGCGATAGATCGTCTCGTGTGACACCTGATAGCTCGTATCGTCCGGGTAGGTGCGCTTCAGCCAGCCGGCAATTTGTTCCGGTGACCACTGCAATTGAAGCTTGTCTGCAACAATTTGCGCCACCGTTCGGTTCTCAACAAGCTTGCAGACCTTAGGTCGATGGGCGCGATCCCAGGCAGCCTGATCAGCTTGATCAGCTTGATTAGCTCGGTAACATCCTTGACCACCGTTGCGTCTGATCTCACGGCTAATGGTAGAGGTTGCTCGCCCTAGCAGCGTCGCTATGGAACGGATCGAGTTACCTGCCACCACTGAGCGCGAAATCTCTTCGCGCTCGGCCAGCGTCAGCGCCAATCTGGACCTGCGGCGTACAGCGGGTCTGATACCGCCTGTTTCCGCCAAGATGCGCTGTATTGATGAGTGGTTTCGTTCAAATAGCTGGGCGATCTGCTGGAGAGAGTCGCCTTTCTGCCAGTGATCCCACATCAGTTTTTTCTGGCTTTCGGTGTAATAGATCCGAGGTCTCTGCTTCATCTGCAACACTCCTTCTGCTTACACAGAATTTAGTTGTGTTGCATCGACCGGTTGAATCCACAGTCGAAAGCGGCCATCCAGCAGCTGAGAATCAAGCTGGGCACCAGCAACCCTGACGATTGCCAATATAAAATATTTTGATAGAGCGCTTCCGACCCGCTTCCGTCATTCAGAACTGGCTTATTGGCAAAAGCCAGACAATTGGGCGCGTCTATGAAATCAGGGGCGATTCACTCACTACCACGGAACCTAATAAAGTTCACATCGGGTGTGCATCATATTGGATGAAAATTGAACAGCACGCCAAAATGCTCTTTCACTGCCGCCAGAAGCATTCAGAAGGGATGGTTCATAGCCCGATTGCAACCCCGCCAAACGATACAATTCCCTGTACGTTTCGGCCCCCAGCTCCTGATTGCAGGGAGCGCAAAGCGTCACCAAATTCCTAAAACTGGTTTCTCCCCCCTTGGAATGGGGCCTAACATGTTGAAGAGTCAGCTGATCCCGTCCTGTACATAGGACACATTGGTTATTGTCTCGATCAAGTATTCGCTTCTTGAACTTCCCCCGAAAGGTGCGCCTCCTAATGGATGGAGCAGCAATCTCAATATCAGTGAAGGAGCCGTATGGGGAAATCAGACACTCGCGTTTTTTGAGCCAGTGACTCATGTGTTCCCTAGCAAAATCAGAGCCCACTAATGCCCAACCCTGAACACAGGGCCAGTCATAATAAGTGCGTTCGTCGTCAACCCACATGTAGTTGAATCCAAGGTCATCCAAGGCAACACCGAATCTCTCCTTGCTCACCTGCGATGGTGTGCGAAACTCAAGCCCATCAGGGCCTGGTTTACTGCCCAAGGTGTCAGTTGAAAAATAGGCGTAACCTCCACATACCAGCTTCAAATCAAATGTATAGGCCGCGCTCATCTTTATTGCCTCCAATTCTTCATACGAATTTGAATCGCCCCCTGCTTTTCTAGACACTGTGGGGGGGCCGCAATGAGTCGATTCCTACCACTGGTGAAAGGCTACAATCGCCCCAACGCAGCCGGTCAGCACCACTAGAAACCGGTGAGTATCTGCCCTTCGCTTCGTCTATCGGCCACAACCCAAGTCATCGGGGCTACTAGTCCTTGAAGCTTTTCGAGAATTTAAGACTGAACCTGTTAGGACTGGTGATGGCTTTGGACAGTTTCGTGCCGCTGCCGATTCGTTTGAAGTAGCCGATATCCCGTTTCATATACTTGTCCAAATCATCCCAGTCCGGTGCACGTCCCAACGAGCGTGCGGAAAAATCGTTCTTCTCCAGTACCCCCAGCATCTCGGGGTAGCGCTGCTTGTAAAAATCCCAAGCAGCCAGAAACTTAGTGCGGACATGCGGCACTTGATGGTTGCGCATTTGATTGTATATGTCTTGGAGAAAACGAACCTGCCATGTGACGTAAGGGGCAATATCCCCCATATGCATCTGGTAGTCCTCAACCGGGAAACGGCCACCGGCAAGTTCATTCAGCTGCTCCAATGAGCGGTTGAGATATACGAAGGAATAGTCTGCGTTGAACGGTGCCAAGCGGAAAAATTGGTTGTACTTTGCGCACTCGTGGTCCATGAACAAGCCAAGCGACGGAATGTCCTTTTCGGCCAAATATGCTGAGATCAACGCAGTGCCGTAGAAACACTCAACGTGCTTCAGATCGTAGTGGGAGAAATCGCCGGCTACGAGAGCCGCACGGAAATAGATATCCTGACCGGTAAGACGGTGGTGTAAGTCCTCGGCGAACTCCGTGAGGTACCAGACTAGGTACTCTCTCTCGGCGTCGTTGGAGGCCGGCTCAATATTGTAGACCAGTACCGTGTCTGAGAAAACGATGGTCTTGAAGCTATTATGTTTGTGTACATTCAGGCTATCTAGAATCGAATAGGTGCGCGCTACCTTCCTTGGTTCTTTGCGCACCATATCGGTAAAGCCCAGAATATCTATGTAAAGGAGAAATCGGTCCGTCATCCCAAGGTTCCCTGTCTTACTGGAGGCAAGCATCATCACCAGTTTTGAACCGTTTTAATAGTCCTACGTGCCGCTCGCTATGGCTCCGTGACTTCAACAAAATCGTCGGAGAGCTGAGCGCCTGAATGCCCGCGCTGGGTTGAGGGTTCAACCGGTCGAAAGCGGCCATCCAGCAGCTCGCATTCGAACTTGCTGTTGGTTGTCGGGCTATCTTGCATTAGCGGCACAACAAAAGTGCGAGGATGAGGGGATGGGCCGTGGCCAGAAAAAAGCATTTTCAGCGACTGAAGGAAACAGAAAAGTTCGCGCCCAGGAAAGATTTCCCCGACTCGCAGGCCAGCGAGAGCCCGCTAGCGATTGCGATGAAGAAGTTTTACCAGTTTCTAAATACCCGTCTTGGCTGGCCTTTGGCGGCGTTTCTGATAGCTAGCGTGCTGGTTTGGTACAACTGGGAAAAGGCGGTCCAACTCCCAGGCGTGAGTGGGGCACTGACCACGATTCGCGAGCTTAATCCGCTTCCACAGGCCAACCCGGAGCGTTTTTCCATCGCCATCGCAAGACTGGATAACGACAAGGACGATGTACACCGGAGGCTCATACGAGATGCTCTGACCAGCCAGTTCAGCAACAACGAGGTAGAGATCCTGTTGTTCGACAGACTCATCTCGGTAGGCAATAGTGAAAAGCCCCAAGAGGCCATTAGGGCGGGACACGAGCGAGCTAAGAAGCTGCTTGGCGAATCCCATGCTCAGGCCATGATCTGGGGTGAAGCGTTCGACGTACAGCCAGACGCTCCAATGCGCCTGCACTGGACAGCGGATAGTGGGGTTGAGCTAGGGAAAACTTCCGAGAAGTACCAGCCAGCCAGCGGCAGCTATGACCTGCCTAAGCTTTTTCGCAATGATTTGAACGACGTACTGTTGTTGTTGGCTAGCAGTCAAGCAGCGTCGTTCTCCGAGCAAAGTGGAAGCTTTGTTGCTGACCGCCTAAAGCCATTCATTATCCGTGTGCGATACTTGATTGAGAACGGTTCCGTAGCTGGGCCGTTCCAGGCGGACTTAAGGGTTATTCTCGGATACGGCCTCAGTACCTACGGCGAGCAGAGTGGCGACAACGGTGCGATGAGAGATGCAGTGGCGATGTACCAGGAGGCACTGAAAGTAATTACTCGCGAACGCATGCCGCTGGACTGGGCGATGACGCAGAATAACCTGGGCGCCGCGCTCGCGAGTCTGGGCCAGCACGAGGCGGAGACGGTCCAGCTGGAGCAGGCAGTGGCGGCGTTCCAGGAAGCACTGAAAGAATACGCGCGCGAACGCGTGCCGCTAGACTGGGCGAGAACGCAGACCAATCTGGGCAATGCGCTCTGGAGTCTGGGCCAGCGCGAGGCGGGGACGACCCGGCTGGAGCAGGCAGTGGCGGCGATCCAGGAAGCGCAGAAGGAATACACGCGCGAACGCGTGCCGAGGGAGTGGGCAAGAACGCAGGCCAGCCTGGGCGATGCGCTCTTGAACTTAGGTAAACGCGAGGCGGGGACGACCCGGCTGGAGCAGGGAGTGGCGGCGTACCAGGAGGCGCTGAAGGAATACACGCGCGAACGCGTGCCGCTGGACTGGGCGAGAACGCAGAACAACCTGGGCAACGCGCTCTCGAGTCTGGGCCAGCGCGAGGCGGGGACGACCCGGCTGGAGCAGGGAGTGGCGGCGTACCAGGAGGCGCTGAAGGAATACACGCGCGAACGCGTGCCGCTGGACTGGGCGATGACGCAGAACAACCTGGGCACCACGCTCTCGAGTCTGGGCCAGCGCGAGGCGGGGACGACCCGGCTGGATCAGGGAGTGGCGGCGTACCAGGAGGCGCTGAAAGAATACACGCGCGAACGCGTGCCGCTGGACTGGGCGAGAACGCAGAACAACCTGGGCACCACGCTCTGGAGTTTGGGCCAGCGCGAGGCGGGGACGACCCGGCTGGATCAGGCAGTGGCAGCGTACCAAGAGGCACTGAAGGAAATCACGCGCGAACGCGTGCCGCTGGACTGGGCGATGACACAGAACAACTTGGGCGGCGTGTTGCTGGAGCTGGGCCAGCGCGAGGCGCAGACGGTCCGGCTGGAGCAGGCAGTGGTGGCGTTCCAGGAAGCACTGAAGGAATACAGTCGCGAACGCGTGCCGCTGGACTGGGCGAAGACGCAGAACAACCTGGGCACCGCGCTCTGGAGTCTGGGCGAGCGCGAGGCGGGGACGACCCGGTTGAAGCAGGCAGTGGCGGCGTTCCAGGAGGCACTGAAGGAAATCACGCGCGAACGCGTGCCGCTGGACTGGGCGATGACGCAGAGCAACCTGGGCGGCGTGTTGCTGGAGTTGGGCCAGCGCGAGGCGGGGACGACCCGGCTGGAGCAGGCAGTGGCGGCGTACCAGGAGGCACTGAAGGAATACAGTCGCGAACGCGTGCCGCTGGACTGGGCGAAGACGCAGAACAACCTGGGCACCACGCTCTTTAGGCTGAGCGAGCGCGAGGCGGGGACGACCCGGCTGGAGCAGGCAGTGACGGCGTACCAGGAGGCACTGAAGGAAATCACTCGCGAACGCGTGCCGCTGGACTGGGCGATGACGCAGAACAACCTGGGCAATGTGCTGCTGGCGCTAGGCGAACGCGAGACGGGGACGGTCCGGCTGGAGCAGGCGGTGTCGGCGTACCGGGAGGCGTTGAAGGAATACAGCCGCGAGCGTATGCCGCTGGACTGGGCAATGACGCAGAACAACCTGGGCAACGGGCTCTCGAATCTGGGCGAGCGCGAGGTGGGGACGTTCCGGCTCGAGCAGGCTGTTGCGGCGTACCGGGAGGCGTTGAAGGAATACAGCCGCGAGCGTGTGCCGCTGAAGTGGGCGGCGACGCAGAACAACCTGGGCAACGCGCTCTCGAGTCTGGGCGGGCGCGAAGCTGGGACGAAGCGGCAGGAGGAGGCAGTGGCAGCGTACCAAGAGGCCTTGAAGGAATACACGCGCGAGCGCATGCCGCTGGACTGGGCAATGACGCAGAGTAACCTGGGTAATGCGCTGCTGGCGCTAGGCGAGCGCGAGGTGGGGACGGTCCGGCTGGAGCAGGCGGTGATGGCGTACCAAGAGGCGTTGAAGGAATACACTCGTGAGAGTGTGCCGTACTACTTCAACGTTGCCAGTCGCGGACTCAACAATGCTCGGAGCGCGTTGTTCGCTCGTAAGGAGCACAAGTAGGTTACACACGGGAGACGTCAGTGAACGTAACTATCACCACGATTCTCTGGTCAATCCCGCTCAGTGCAGTACTTGTCTCCGGACTGATTTGGATGCTTAGGAGTTGGGTGATCGAGCGCCTGAGCAATTCGATAAGCCTGTGCAATTACCCAGCTGTACCGATGGCGCAACAGGTCATTAGTTTACGCTAAGGTTAACTCCCAATAGATTTTATCAAGGGTGGTCACGGGGGGCTTTCGACCGCATCCCGCTGACTAGTGGCCGAATTAAACGGAGCTGCTTAGTGAAGTTTCTAGTTCGTCCATGACGAATTGATAGCGACCTGTCCCATCGCAATGGATCAATTGCGATGGCTGAGTATCCTCCCCCTGCTCTGGGGGAGAGGCCGCTTTTGGTCGATTGTTTTGTTGTGTTCCTATAACTGCCGTAGCCGCATGATGGCGTCTGTGATGCCTTGAGCATTGGTATCCAGCGTTTCCATGGTCGCAATTGCGTTAGCGGCGACATTCCCAGCTCCGTTTTCAGAGAGCCACTTGGTCACCTCTTCAATGGCCGCACATATGGCGTGCTGGTTGTGCAGCAGCAGTGTGAGAGCGTCTGCTGAGGCTATGTTCGCTTCAGAGCGATCCGGCATGGGTATGGTCCCTGAGTAGCTGGTGCGGGAAGACTAGCTGAACTTTCCGCTGGCAGCAGTCATTTCTCCGGACCGGCATCCGACTGCCTGGCTCTGGTCGAGTGCGGGCACCGCAGCAGCTAGGACTTCATTCCGCAATTTCTTTCGAGGTCCTGATTTTACTGGCTTGAAACGGTGAGAAGATTTGTGATGTGCGGAAAAATAAAAACTCTAAATATCTGATTTATAATGGAAAAATAATGGACTTAAAATCCCCCGCTCGTAAGGGCGTGCCGGTTCGATTCCGGCTTCGGGCACCATCTAAAATCAAGGGTTTGCGAGCGAAAGCTAATGCAAGCCCTTGTTTGTTTCTGGGTCGCAATTTTAGAGTTGGGTCGCAATTCACTTGGTCGGCGATACTTTCTTGCCTTTGCGATTGCGGATGTACTGCTCTGTCATAACCACCGTGGTATGCCCAAGTTGATCTTTGGCCTGCATGATGTCGCCACTAGATTCAGCTTTGTCAGTTCCTGCTTTGGCACGCAAGTCACGCATTTGAAACTCGGACTTCGCGACTCCGGCCGCTTTCCTGGCCAAGTCAAATCTTCCCCGCAGCATTGCCACCGTCATTGGTGTGCCATCCTCTGAAACGATCAGCCGCGTCGAGCGGACCTTGTGTTCTTTTTTCCGGGACATAATTCGATCAATCAATACCTTCAGCTCTCCAGTTACCTCAATTCGGCGTTTCGCGTTGGTCTTGCCCTGAAGAACCCAGATCTGACCGTCGCGGACATCGCGTTCGTCCAATAAGCGGGTGTCGGTCACCCGCTGCCCAGTCAGGTATGCAAGGTCCATGGCATCCTGAAGGCCGACATCCGCTTTTTCGTATACGCGCTTGAACAATGAGTCCTCGATGTAGATATCCCTTCCTGTCTCTTTGTTGCCCTTGATCCCGGCGCACGGGTTGGCCAAAGCTGTATATCCAACGTCCCTAGCAAAGTTCCAGATAGCACTGAGCAAGGCCTTCTCACGATTCGCCCGAACAGGCGCAGCCTTGCGCCAGGTCAGATACTGGCGGACGTGCAGCGGCTGGATTGTCTCGAGTGGAGCCGGCGGATCGTCGAAGAACGACATCAGGTTTTTCAGCTCGCGGACGTTGTCTTTCTGTGTGGCGGGCTTTTTCGTTGGCACGACATCGACCATATACTTCTCGGCCACGTATCGAAACGTGATGACCTTTGCAACCAAGGCTGTCGCTGTGCGATCGCGCTCCAGCTTGGCGTACTCCATGATTGCCAGGCCGTAGTCGCTACCCAGCGCGATCTCCTTGCGGTCCTTGCCGCCTGCCTCGTAATAGTAGAAAACCCGGCCGCTGGCTTTCTTGCGCTCTCGCAGCCGGGCTATTGAGCCGGGTTTACTTGGTCGTCGTCCCATGTCAGCTAGCCTTGCGTGGTTTCCATTCGGGTTTTTCTGCTTCAAGCATGCCGACCGCTGTTACGGCCATGGCCGTGACGCTTGGCCAGCCATTCACTTTAATGGTGTGCCTGACGCCGTTTTTCTTCAGATTGAGAATTTGACCTGCCTTGGTCCGCGCGCCGGTGAGCTCGCAAACCTCCTCGTGGGAAAGAAACTGGATGTTCAAGAGCTGCTCCATGCCGCGCGTGGCGGCAGAAGGTGGGGATGGGTTAGGTGTAGTTTTTGCTGATGCGCTTGGCGATGTCGTCGAGTTGCTCGGCCATGTACCACATGTCGTTGTTGTCGCGGCGTGACACAACCAGCGACCGGGTCATGTTCCGGCCCATCAAGATTGCGATGGCAAGCCGGATCAGTGCAGTCTCGAACTTTCGGCGTAAGAACCCTTTGCGAAGGATCATCGCCGTGGCCCCGTGTAGATGAGCCAGGCCATGTAGGCGAGGGCGATCATGCGGTCACCTCCAGATTGCCGAAGCGCTCCAGCAGCTCCTGCTCAAGCTGTGCAGCAAGGCTCTCGTAGTCGCTGAGCTGGATAGTTCGCATGCACTTCTTGACCTGATCAAAGCCGGCAGGCACGCCGCGCTCTTCCCACCAGTTACGCGCAAACCGGAACACGTCCATAGCTGCGTCGGTGCAGAACTCGTAGGCATTCCCGGGGTGCCCGCGCCATTGCAGGTTGTCACCGCCGATCAGGGCTTTCAGGCGGCGCGCGAGTTGCCCCTTGCTCAGCGGGATGCCGAGGCCTCCGCGACTGATCATGCTCTGGTACTGGGCGTAGTGACGGTCTTGCTCTCTGTCACTTTTCAGGCCCTTGCTGCCGCCGACGTAGTTGGTGATCACGCCCTTGGCGGTTTTCTTGACCTGTGCCTGCCAGATGGCTTTCAAGATTTCTGCATCGGTGACCTTCATGCCGTTACCTTCTCGAAGTGAAAGACCACCTCCGCACCGGTCTCGGCGATCAGCCCGTACGACTTGGCCAAGCGGTAAATGGCGTGGTAGTTGTTGAGGCTGTTGACGTGCCCTGCGATCCATTCACGCCAGCCTTCCAGCGTTTGCCGACCCTTGCTGATGTTGCACGGCGCGCAGGCGGGCATCATGTTGGCGAGGTTGTGGTTTCCCGGGCGCTCGGTGGGCTTGTCCGGCTGCCGAATAATCGGTTCGAGGTGGTCCTCGTGCCATTTGTTGCCAACCAGCACGACACCGCAGTAGGCGCAGTGGCCGCCGTATTTCAGGCGCATTTGCTCGCGCTCAGCTTTCTTCAGGCGCATAGATTTCCTTGCCGCTATAGCGGCTGACTTTGAAGGGGGGGAGGGAGTTACAGAGTGCTGGAGTACAGATGTACTCCTGTCATGATTCGACTGATTCTGCCGGGTTTAGGTCGTCCAAAGTGGCGTACCACTCGTCATCGAGATATTGGCCGGCGATATCGAGTTTTATGGCGCGCTGTATCAGTGCCATCAGTTCATCAACCCGCTGATCCGCTGCGTTCAGGCGCTGTTGCAGGGCGTCACGCTCGGCGGTCACTCGGGCGAAGTCTTCGAACTCAACAAAGCGGCCATCGCTGATCGGCGTCATGTCCGCACAACCCTCGTCGGTGTCCCGGTCCAGGTCGTAACGCATTACCTCGTTCATTCTGCAATCTCCATCGATACCAGATCATGGGCATCCACAACCGTCATGCCGAGGCGTTCAGCAGCCGGGCGCCCGAATGCTCCCAGCCAGGGAGCGTGGCCACGGTGCCCCAGTCCATCAGGGCGGCGATTTCGCGGCGCATCGCCGTCAGGGTCGATCTCGGCGGGGAAGTAGAGGCCCGGCAGGCCGGTCATGGAGCTGCTCAGGTGGTTATTCTTGCGAGTTCTTCCGCGCTTGAGGCATCCTCCAATATTTGGGGTAATCGAATAAAACGGAGAAAAACAGTGAGCGACAGTATTGATGGTGTCGAAAGCAGCAACGAGCCTCTGATATTTTTCTCTAATGCGGCAATGCTTTCTCATCTCACTAGGGCCCACCATAGTATTAGTAGGCATATTGAAATAATCCGGACGCAGTCTGGGGCGGATGACACCTTCAATGCTTTGTGTTTTGTTCGTGAAGCGCTGAATGAAATGATGCTAATGCCAGCAATTTTTGATTTGTCATGCGATTACAATATTAAGCATGTGGGGGCTAAGTTTACTGAGAGTGTTCAGGAGGTTAGTGCAGCCGAAAGTTATGAGATCGACTCCTTGTTCTCGTTATGTTATAGGTTTGTGGTAGAATTTGAGCTGAAATCTTCTACAAGCATGTCATCGGGGTTGAGATCTGCTTGGATCGAACTTGCCGATATGGATCTAAATGATCTCAAGAGCGCGTCATTTCAAATCAGATGGGCAAAAAATCACATGGCGATTCAAATGCTGCGTGAATACATAAACCATCCGCATATGACTAGCTTAAAAGATCTTCCTAAAGCCATCCAGGCTTCAGAGGATGCGCGAATCAAGTCAATTGACGAGCTTTCCCAAAGGGAAGAGCGTGTCAACGCTTTAGCTGACAAGCTGAAAGGCTACGAAAATGCTTATAATTTTGTTGGCCTATATCAAGGATTTTCAAATCTAAGAAAAGACAAGGCTAGCGAAAAAGATCTAACGTTTAAATTTATGGTTGTGCTAGGTATATGCTTGGTAATTGTTCCTCTACTCAAGGTTTTAAATGTAATTGAGCACAGTAGTGATTTGGTGAAGGAGTCCTTTGCGATAGCTGCTCTGCTAGCTTTCGAACTTATGGTGGTTTATTTTTTTAGAATTACACTGCAAAATTTTCGATCAACGAAGGCGCAATTGCTACAGATAGACTTGAGAATGACGCTCTGTCAGTTTATCAATAGCTATGTTGAGTTTGCCTCCGATGCTCGAAAAAGTGATAAAGAACTGCTCACAAGATTTGAACAAGTCATATTTAGCGGCATAGTTACGGATGAAAGTGTTATCCCTTCCACTTTTGATGGCCTAGAGCAAGTTGCCAAAATTGTCGAAAGCTTGAAACCAAAATAAACTCGAGCTACAGCGGCTAGTTTGCGCAGAGAACTACGAAATAGGTAATAGTGGCTCATGCAGCGAGGCGTTGATAAAGCTCGATGATGTCGGCGGCGTTGGCTCTGACCAGGGCCTCGGCTTCATCCGGACAGACGCTGTTGCCGATCAGCCGCACCTGGTCGGTCTTGTTGATGTCGCGCCATTCTTTGGCACCGGTAACCGGGTCAACGAAAAGCCCGCGATCAATGATGTAGTCCTTGTCGAAGCCTTGCGCTGCCTTCAACTCTGGCGGTTGGAGCATGCGCAGGGTTATGTCCACCAGCACATAGCCGCCGACCATGACCATCTCGGCCGGGTCTTTGAAGTGCTCCGGCAGGTGTTCGTGCATGAAGGCAGCACAGCGGCGGGCACCTTCCAGTTGCTCCGGCGTCAGCGTGTTCGGCACCTGTACGACCTCAATCAGCGCCACCCGATCTTTTGTTGGGAGCGTGTGCATTGGCTCGGCCAGCGATATCCCGTCTTTTTCATTGCCGTAGTACTTCACCAGGTAGGCGTTCGCCAGCCGCTGGTTGGCGCCGGACTGGCAGATGGTCGAGAGCGGCGAGTCGGCAGCGCGGCCGTCCCCGTCGTAGAAACCACCGTTAGCCTGCTCGAAGAACGCCGCCGAAACTGCGTGATGGCCGGTGCTGGTGGCTACCACGCCAAGTGGGCTGGCAACGTCAGCCCCAACCGAACCTATCCGCAAGGTGACCATGTTCGCAGCAAC
Organism: Pseudomonas frederiksbergensis; assembly: GCF_001874645.1. Lineage (NCBI taxonomy): Bacteria > Pseudomonadati > Pseudomonadota > Gammaproteobacteria > Pseudomonadales > Pseudomonadaceae > Pseudomonas > Pseudomonas frederiksbergensis. Next base: position 455,021 of record NZ_CP017886.1, on the reverse strand, counting down.
AAGGGCTTGCTCGCCGCGGTTGGCGCCGGTGATCGTGCGGAAAGAGTCATCCGGGGAATACCCGCTGCGCTCTCCGTGGTGCGTGAGGTGGGTCAGGTGACAGGCAGCCAGCGCGAAGTGCCCGCCCTTGACCTGGGCAACCTGCGTGCGCAGCGGCTCTATCGCGCTGAAGTTGCGTTGCGCTGAACCGTTGGCGCACTCGGTGAGGAGCGGCGCGGCAACTGGCTGCACCAGTGCGTGGTGCGTACCACCGGCGCTGATGGTTGAAAGTGATTCGTCCGTACCGTGAGTGCTGGTGTGAGCCGCCGAGGTGCCACGCATCGGAACTATGAACGGCTTCATGCTGGTTAGTACGTGCCGCCAGCAGCCCTTGGCCACTCGGCGCATCGTGTTCACCGCCATCGGCTTGTCGCGGAAGATCGTGCGGCCCAGGTTGTTCCAGTCGATGCACTCCGCAGCTGCGCGCCAAGGCTGCTGTTTTCCCGTCGGAACTTTGTGGCGCTTAGGTGCCGGCCAAACGATCGGCTTGCCGTCGCTGCGTGCTACCAGGTACAGGCGCTTGCGGATGGTCGGCGCGCCAGCGTTGGCCGCGATGCGCTCGCGCCATTCGACGTTGTAGCCAAGGCCGCGCACCAGCGCTTCCGCCGGCACGAACTCGCCGATCGATTGCAGAATCTCCGGCATGTCAGGGTGATCAGCGGCCAGCCCGGTGCTTAGCGCTGCAATGAATGATTTGAAGGTGCGGCCGCGCTCGGCCTTGATTGGCTGACCTTCCTCATCGATAGGCCCCCAGTCGCAGAATTCTTCGACGTTCTCCAGAAACATCAGGCGGGGCCGGGTAGCGTGGGCCCAGCGCACAACCACCCAGGCCAAGCCTCGTACACCGCGATCGCGCGGCGCTCCGCCTTTGGCCTTGCTGTGGTGGCGGCAGTCGGGTGAGGCCCAAAGGATGCCGACTGGTTGGCCGCCGGTGGCCAGCACGGGGTCAACTTCGAAAACGTCCGCGACGTAGTGGGCCGTTTGCGGATGGTTGGCGCGATGCACAGCCAGGGCGATTGGGTTGTGGTTTACCGCCACATCTGGCTCTCGGTACGCCCGGGCAATACCGGTGCTGGCGCCACCACCACCGGCGAACAGGTCAACTACCAGTTCTTTTTCGAACGGCAGGCCCATGCTTGGCTGGACATGGATGAACTGGGGTTTCTTCTGTTGTGCGGACATAGGGGATCCTCGCCGGCTGGCGTGATTCGTTGAAGTGGGGTATTTGTGTTCGACCCGGCATGGGGCCGGAGAGGGGTATCAATGAGCCTGTATCTTTATCTGAATGAACACTGGCATGCAGATGCTTGGGTGGCTGGCGGCCTGATACCGATTAATCCTGCAAGCACGTACAAAAGCATGGAGCGTGCTGGGATTTTTACTCCGGATGAAAATTTAATTCATAAATCGGTAGTCGATATCCGCTCGCTTCGCGGCTGCGTAGATGTCAATCCAGCTCTTGGAACTAGAGGGCTTACGATGATTGGTTGCGAAATAGACGGTGTCCCAATACCGGATTTTTTCAATGCAGACTATTACGAAGATGACGGGCTGATTTTGTCGTTCAGCTCTCGGCTTACTGGCGATTTAGCTCGAAAAATGAAAAAGAAGGCCTGCGTCAAAATCATCGATATTGAGGGCTTGAGGCGGCACTTGGACGAAACCTTAGGGGCTCAATCCACAGCGGGTTTCTGTGAATACACCGGGGATCATCAGCGAAATCACTTTCTCAAGTCTGAACTGGATAGCTGGCAAGCTGAGTACCGCCTCTTCTGGCCGATCAGAGAAAGAGTGGAGGTGCAACTAAGGCCCGGAATCGCCGAACTGGTATGTACTTGGTGACGCTCTAGTCAGGCGCCGCCCTTCGTTCAGCGCGCGGCGTAGCGGTGAGCGTCAGGCGGCTGCCCGCTTGAGTTGATCGGTGAGTGGGGCGGGCAATTTGCGCAACGTCAGCGTGCCGCTGGCTTCGTCGAAATCGACCTTGTCACCGAGCAGGTGCTGGTCAAAGCTGATCGACAGGCCATCGGCGCGCCCGGTGAAGCGTCGGAATTTGTTGAGCGTCTTTTTGTCTGGCGGGATCGAAGCCGAAAGGCCGTAGTCCTTTCCCTGGATGAACTCGGCAAACGCCTTTGGCTGATCGTCGTCGAGTACTTCGGATAGCTCGTCGAGCGTGATCGGCTCGCCCAACTTGGTCTGGGCCATTGCGTAGCTGACCAGCGTATTGGTCTTTTCGCGGGCCGATTCCTCGCCGAGGTCTTCGCTTTCAACGAAGTCACTGAACGCCTTGAGCAGGGTGCGGGTTTCGCCCGGTCCGTCGATACCTTCCTGAACACCGATGAAATCGCGGAAGTACTCGTTGAGTTTGCGGCCCTGCTTACCCTTGAGGTACGAGATGTACTGACGCGACTGCGGGTTGTTCTTCCACTCACTGAGGTTGATGCGCGCGGCCAAGCGGATATGGTCCAGGTCGAGGCGCTTGACCGTCATCAGGTGCAGCTCTTCGGTCATGGTCACGGCTTCCGTTTCCTGCACCAGGGCGATGATCAGGTAATCGGTCAAGCCTTGCCGATAGTGACAGAAGAGGGCGTGCCCGCCGGTGGTCAGGTTCGACTCTTCCATCAGTCGGGTCAGATGCTCGACGGCTGTTCGAGTGAACGACAGAAAATCATCGCCGCCGGCCAGGTACTTGGCGAGCCAGCCACTGAACGGGTGAGCACCCGAATCCGGATGAAAGAAGCCCCAAGCCTTACCGGTGGTGGCGTTGTAGTTTTCGTTGAACTGCTGAACCAGATTGTCGCGAGCCTGGCTCTCGACCTGTTCGGCACTACCGAGGAACAGAACAGCCGGTGTGCCGTCGGGCTTCTTGTCGATCTTGTGGATCACGCTGTGGAGAACGGGCATTGCGATTACCTCGGGTAGGCGCCGCCCTCCGTAACGAGATGGCGACTTTGTAAATTATGGTTAAAGCCTTTGTAGGCTGGCGCCTCAGATGAAGATAGAATTCGTATCGTGTGACGTATGACTTTAGGAGCTGTTATGTGGGGTAGTGATGAGTTATGGGCGTGGCTTAACCAGTTTGGTATAATTTGCACTATTGTTGGCTTTGCTCTTGCTGTTGTTACCTTCGTGTATGTAAGGAAAGTAAGAGTGCTTCTTGTAAGCAAAAGTAGGCTTCCAGCTGTTTATGGTGACATCACTAGGCTTATGCCAGAAGTAAGAGCTGGTCTGAAAACGTGGGAAGATTCAAAAGAAGACGTCATTCATAAACTCTATGAGGTGCGAGGGCATATACAAAATATACGCCCGAGCTTAGGTAGTAAAGAGAAGGCCTTGGCTGATGTTCTTATTTCTTTGCTTGCATATGAGCGTAAATGGTATTCTTCTAAGGTGTCTGAAATGTCTAGAGATGACGGCTGGTACATTTCTAGACGTATGACTGAGTTTGAGGTCATGCTTAACGGATTAGATAAAGATAATGAGGCGGCTAGAATATGATGGACTCATCAACTAAGAAAATGGTTGTTCGCTTAATAGAAGAAACATCTACAAGGCGACTGCGCTGGCAAATTAAAGATGCGCCAAATCCCGTTACTGTAGGGTCGGATGATGTTATTCCTTTGTATTTTGAGTGTGATTTCAAATCTCAAAATCTTTGCGTATATAAAGTTAGAGTTAAGAAGTATATAGATGGTCGGGATCATTATTGGAATGAGTCTTTGGTGATCGGTATTTTGGATCATGAAAGTAGACTCGTTTGGATGTATGAAGGAAATGATTCTGAGTTGAGTGAGCTGTTCTCAGATGTACGACGCTCTGTTTCTAATGTTGATCAATTTTTAAGCTATTTCAGATGATGCGGTGAGAAATATTCATCTTCTGGATTTTTCTTTAGCTCTCTCAAGCTTTCATTATCAAAAGCCCGCGACACGTTTTCGCTAAATACGATTTTGTGTCGCGGAATACGCAGATACTTTGCAGAGCCCTCCGGCCCGGCCGCATGCGCGCACAGAATCAGCAGCTCAATCACATGCTTTTGGCTGGCGCCGTGCAGGCTCTCGGCAACCTCATTCAGCCGCTCGAGAGCTCCAGACCTGACGTGATGCCGGATCAATCCAGGTGGTGACGACGGAAGCTCAACCGCGGCCTGCGATAGAGCCGCAGCCGGGTCAGCATTCAATATCAGCAGTTGCAACGCCTCGCCAGCTTCCTCTATCTCGTTCCATCGCATCAAATCGGCCAGCATCTGCGTGATGCCGTCGCGCACCTTGTGACGCAACTCCACTTCCTGCCTCGCCTTCCGCTTCAATGCCGCCTTGGCAGATCGCGTCCTTCCATCCACTGCCATGGCCTACCTCTTCGATTCCGCTGGCCGGCAGGTCCAGCCAGGACTGCCGGCGTCGTTGATTTACTACTTGCTTGATCTTGCTCATGCCGCAGCGTTCACCAGGGTTACGCCGGCCATGCTGAAGAGCGAACCTTGCTGAGCAACTAGGGCATCCAGCGCTTCCCATTTCACGGTCAGCACGCTGAGCGGGGCGAGACCACCGGCGACGGCGTGCACCAGTGCTTCCAGATCCGTGACTTCTGCTCGGTAGGTCGCCGGCTTTGCTGTGGCTACTGCGGGCTTCGCAATTGCAGCAACCGCTGGAGTGGCTTTCGCCGGGGAGGGCGTTGATGCTGGTTGTGCAGGCGCCGGCTCGATGACTGGTTTCGCTTCATCTGCAATTCGCTGCAGTTCTTCCTTACGAATCCGCTCGCGCTGCGCCTCTTCGTTGGCGGCCTCGGCTTTCTGGTGCTCTGAGATCCGTACCTTGATCAGCGCGACCAGGTCGTCATTGGCCTTGAGCACCAGTTGCTGGACGTCGTTGAACAGGAACACGTAGTCGGCGGCGAGCTCGACCAGGCTGGCCAAGTTGGCGCGGATGCTGTCGCCGATTTGGCTGGCGGCGATTTTCGCCCGGGCCAGCTCCGAATCGGCAGCATCGCGAAGACTGCTGATGCTCTTCTTGCCTTTGATGGCGCCGGCGAAGTCTGCAGGTACCGCTGGCATGCGAGCCTTGCCGCCCAACGACGTGTTGATCTGGTCGATGTGGGCTTGCAGCGCCTTGGCGGCATCCATGACGATGTCTTCGCGGATACTGAGCTTGCGGGCCTTTACGAGCTTTTCTAACTCCAGGCGCTTTCTGCGAACCTCAGCGCTGATTTCGGTAATGGTGCGGAAGAGGACGTCGATGCTTTCGGTTTGGCTCAGTGCATGCTGCTTGGCCGCCTCAAGACGCTCTTCAACATCGCCACACCATTTGACTCTCTTCTCGGCGTCGGCAAAGTGCTGGTCGGTTTCCAAGACGGTATTGATCGACTCAAGTGCCGCCATCGAATGCACCTTGAACTGCTCCAAGTTGCTGGCGGTGACCATGCCGGTGACTTCGATGCGCAACGCCGGCAGGCTTTCAGGTGTCTTGCCGACGGCCTCAGGCAGAACATCAGCAGGTGTGAAGTCGACTAGGTCGGCTTGGAACTGCTTCCATCCGGCAACGAGTGTTGCGGCACGACCTGGGACCGGCGCGTATTCCATCGACACGAAGTTGTCCTCGGTGCCGTCGGAGCAAACGAAGATCACTTTCTCCGCGCCGCTCACCAGCAGTTGTTGCTCGAGCTGCCAGTAATAGTGCGGGTCGAGCGTGCCGGCGAGTACGTCAGCGGCAAGCTGCTCATTCCACATTTTGTGTTCGAACAGCGTTTCACCGAGCATGGTGCAGCCGTCGAGCGAGGCGAGCAGGTCGCCCTCGGTACCGACAACAGGGAACAGGTCTTCGCCGATTCGTGCTTCCAGAATCGGCCGTGCCAGGGCTTCAGCTTCGTGACCTTTATCGAACAGGTATTTCTGCACCCACCACGATACGTCGCGGTCGAGACCGGTCTTCTTGGTGTGGAGCAGTTCGGTACGCTTCATCTGCTTCGAAGCGCCCATCATGGCTGGCGCCTCGGAGGCGGTGAAGTAGTTGGCGCGGAGCGCGTGCCAGGCTTCGGAGCCCTGAGCGACGTTATGGATTTTCATTCTTGCTCTCCTTCAATCGGTGCGAGGGCGTTGATCTTTTCGATCTGCTCTTCACTCAAGGTGAATTTGCTGCTGACGGTTGCGATCAGGTGGCCAGGGGATGACTTGCCAGCGTCGACCGCGATCTGCCATTTCGGCAGGTTCTCGGTGAGCTTTTCTTCGGGGTAGGGCGGAAGCTCAGTCGTGCCCCGGGCCTTCGTTGGCGAAACGTCGCGGATGATCGGCGCGGCTTCCTCGAGTTCGTCAGGGCTGTACACGCCAAGGATCACGTCGGGGCAATAGAGGCGGGACCAGCGCTTGGTGGCGAGGTAGGCCAACTGTTGGCGGGGATCATCGGCCCAGAGCGTGCTGTTGCGTGTGCGGGCCTGTGCCAGCAGCAACTCCAGCACGCGGGGCTCATCCTCACCGCGGAACGTGGCCCAGACCTTCACGCCCAAGCCTTCCTCGTCCTCCAGCTTCCAACCTGGTTGGCGATACTGTTTGCCGTCGCTGTTGGTCTTGATTTCGAACTGGCCGATCACCTTTTCCCATGCGCCGTACCACTCGTAGTGCAGGCGATCGAGCACGGGCGCGCAGGTGGTGATCACCGCATTGACCAACTGGGCCTCGTAGCCGAGGACGCCGTTCACCAGGTGCGTTTTCTGGGCGACTGCAAAGGGGTTCATCTTCCATTGCATGGACTGCATCACCACGGCGAGACAGTCAGCCGAGTTGCCGTTGAAGTGCTTGGGCACTGTGGCGCGGCCGGTGGCCATGACATCGGCCAGACGCATCATCTTGTCGAGGCTGTCGCCGTCGAGCACCAGGGCGCTGGTGCTGGTCGCGGCATGAGGAAGAACGTGCAGAGTTTGTTCGTGCGCCACCGGCGCCACGCTTTGAGCAGACATGAGTGTCTCCCGCGCCATCCTTGCGGGGCGCTGTGAAATTGGATTCGAGTTACTTCGGTGTGATCAGATCGGCCAGGGCTATCAGTGTCAGCCAGCCGGACCAGCCATGAAGAGAGGTTGCGGTGCCGTGCCAGATGAAGTGGCGAAGGACACGCTGGCGGGTCGTCATGCAGACTCAACCAGCGACAGAAGGCGCTCGCCCAGCTTGATCTTGGCGGCGACTTGCTCGCGAGTGACGCCGGCGATCTGAGCGACCTCAGTCAGTGGCAGGCCTTCACGTCGAAGCTTCGCGCAGCGCTTGGCCAGGTGCTGGCCGCGTAGATGTGCGCCATGGCCGCTCATGCTGCATCCTCCCTCAATTGTTCGGCGCGATCGGCAGCACGGTCGGCGGCAAGCTCATCTGCGCGTGCCCGGCCATACTCGTTGGCCCATGGCCGGATCAGCGCCTCGGCAATATCGTGCAATGCCGTGGGGTGCTGTTTGTTCTTCGGCTGGCCCAGCGCTTCAATCGCCAGGTCGTACGCCTTGCGATGAATCCGGCGACCGTCGGCGACGATCTCGCACAGTAGGTGCTCAATCGGATACTCACGGTTGTCGGTGAGCAGTGGGGCGATGTGCTCCTGGGCGCCGAGATGTTCGGCCAGCGCTTCCCACAACGATTGCGGAGTGACCAAGGCAACCAACTTGCCGTTCGCCCGCGGTGCAGTGACGTTCTCACCGCAGATAAGCTTGTTGATTGCATCGTGTAGCCAGTCAGGCCCTTCCGGTGTTTCGAGGAAATTCAGCATGACCTACTCCTTTTGTTCAAGCTGGCGCGCCAGAGCGCACGCTTCATTGTGATTGCGGCGAAAGCCCCGGACCTTGCCGGTGCGACTGTCCACCACATGGAAGAAAGCTTTACCCGCCATCCTCACTACGAAGCGCGGCGGTGCGCCAGGCACCGGTTGGCCGATCAACTCGTAGAAGTCGGCGATCGCGATATGTGAGCGTTGACGCAGTGCCTTGCGAACATCGTTTGCGAGCTGAATGGCTGGATGCATGGCAATCTCCGCTTGGTGTATTGGTTCAAAAAACACTCGGCTGCACTCATCCGTTCCGCTGGTTGCCGTTGGGCGCGGAGGGGAGTGCATGCGGGTGGTATCGGAGGGGGGAGGGCTGTATCGCTGCTATATTTCAGCGAGTTCTTCGGTGAAATCGAGGTCAAAATGAGCTGGGATGAGCGCAGGTACAAAGCGACCTGCGGCGATTGTGGGCATGAAGGTGTACAGGTCTGGCGTTCAGATGATTGGGGTAGAACAGAGGAGCTCTGGGAAGGCTTTAACATCGTCCCTGCAAACGACTACGAGTTTTATCGTAAACGCTCCGAAGCAATGATCCCCGTGTGCAAATGCGGAAGCCGGAATGTGATCACCAGCAACATACCGCTGACTTGAGGTAGGTGGCCGGCGCTGGGCCGGCGTGTTCTCCTCCGCATCGGGCAGTTATCGTCAGGTTGACGTGGCGCTGGTTGATTCAGGCGGCCTGCTTGGTGAAGGTTCGAACCGTCACAACCTTCTCTTCCTCGACGCAATCCAGTTCGTAGGCCTCACTCATCCAGTCGATTGCCTCCGGTTCGGCGTGCTTGCCTCCGCCGTAGTAATAAGTCCAGCCAACCCATGACCCATCTGGTAGCCGTGCAGCTACCGACTTGGCTTCGTAGTGGCGGCCGCCATCGCACGGGATACTTGTCTCGACGTCGCCGCAGCGGGTCTCATTGCGGCTGTCCCAGTGTTCGCCGGCTTCTACCAGTGCGGCATAACCTGTGTCCGCATCGGTGCCGGTCATCGCGGCGTAGTTCGGGGCTTCCTTTTTTTGCCAGCGCGCATCGAGCGCCAGGATCAGGAATTTCACTTTCTGCTCAGGTGTCATTGATCTACCCTCGGTTGATTTCCCGTCTGGCCCTGTCGCCAAGGCCAGCCAGTGAAATCTGTGTTTTGGTCATACGGCCAAGACAGGGCACTCGGCCCTCCGCACCATCCGGACTTGAGCTGTACGACGATCAGGCACTCGGCGATCACGACGCATCGATTCGTCATCAAGCATTGAATGGATGGCGACCAACGCCGCCAGGACAAAACACATCGGCGTGATGATCTGCCGCTTCATAGCCTCGGCCACCAAAGCGGTGCGCCGTGTGACGCCCAGCTTGAACATCGCATTGGTGAGGCGCTTTTTGACGGTGCCGGCTTCAATGCCTGCCTCTCTGGCGATCTCTTTCGAGGTGAATCCTTGGGCAATCCAGAGAAGGAACTGAAGCTCTCGCGGCGCAAGGCCGCGACCGAGGTGGCCCTTCCATGCGCCGTTGATGATTGTTGCTTCCATCGTCGTGACTCCCGGTTGGTTTCCCGCTGCCACCGTCTCCAGTGGCAGTAGTGAAAATTTCCGCAGCAACCCGCTACTGGCGTCGGTCACTGGCTTGAATCGAATGTCGTTGCTCACCGTTGCGTCGGCACGCCGGGCGCCGCAGTGAATATTTCGGTATTGCCGTCTCGCTACGCATATCTGGGTCATTCGCCAGTTCGGTATCCCTCGTCCGCCGCAGGTTCTCCCTGCGTTTCTTTCCTGCACCCCAGTCACTCCCGAGGCGGTAGGTCGGATCGGATCGCCGGTCTCCAGTAGAGGCGTAGCGGCCAATCGTTAGGTTTTGTTGAGAGCCTTTGCATCGACCCTCCCTGTCCTTGCCGGACAGGAGGCCCCGCTGTTATTTCCGCAGCGGGATCGTGTTTTGAGTTTTTAAAGAGCGGCGCGGCTTTCGCTGCTGGGCCGGTGATGCGTTGGCTTGGGATATAAATTACTAGCGATAATATTAATCGTCAAGACCGCAGGTAATAAAAAATACACCAGATAATAAAAAGCCCGCTCAAAGGCGGGCTCTCTTTAGGCTTCGCAGTACTCTCGCCAGCCAATTCTGACGGAGCCGCTCTCCAGACGGTCTATGCGAACGCCACTGATCTCTTCGATTTCCAGAAGGACCTGCTGCCACGCTTCAGCGCTTTCGTCTTCCTGCTTAGAAACGGTAACCACCTGAACCTTCTGAACATTGGGGGTGGCGATCAGGCGTTGAATGCGCCGACCAACAAGCTCGTAACAATTTCTGGCTTGTGGCGTGGCTAGTGCTATTTGTGGCATTTGGTGCTCCTTGCTTTACTGTATGCATGTACAGTATTTATTTTGTCATATTTCGACAGATTGGAGTGCGAATTCGGCTGGTGTATGAGTGAGAGTTACGCGGCGACTGTTGAGCAAGCGTAAAAAAGCCCGCGCTTGGCGGGCTACGGGCGAGTCTCTTGGATCTGCCTATTGCTGCTGGGTGACCTTCAGCCTGGCCAGTCCTTGCTTGATGTGCCCAGCATTCTCGCCAATGGCGTGCAGTGCTCCTCGGACGTTCTCGCCGACCTCTGCCGATCCGCGCTGCTCAACCCATAAAGTGAGCTCCATGAGGGCTGCCTCCAGGGCGAGCTGGTTCTCGTACATTCTTTCGAGGATGTCGGGGAGGGCGTATTGATCAGACATGAGGTCGACTCCGTTCGAGGAATCGAAAGCGTAGCAGCTGGGGGAGGGCGGACAACAAAAAAGCCCGCAGGTGGCAGGCTCTCTGTCGAAGGGGCGCTGATCCGTCAGCTGATCTCAGTGTAGGTCAGGATGGTGGCGGTCAAAGAGGATGGTGACAAAATTTTGTATGAAAAGCCCGCGCATGGCGGGCTCTCTTCTGTAGACGGGGCCAAATCCTTTTGGCTGACCGCATTGTGCTTGGTGGATGTGACGAAGGTATGACGGGGCGGAGCGAAAAAGCCCGGCGCTGGAGCCGGGCTTCTCTACTCATATACACCCAGCCTTCAGCTGGGATGTGTACGTTTCAATGAAGAACCCTGCGGCTCTCCCCAATCCTGATCCGATCGAGCGCCCGGTTTAATGCATCCAGAGCATCGAGGAGGGCTTTCGCCTCAGCTTCTCGGCCATCACCCCAAAGGCGTTCTGCCATTTTGTTCAGGGCCTGGATAGAGCGCTCAATTTCAGCAGCAGTCACTGCTGATTTACTTTTCGACTGTTTGTTGGGCATTCAGTAACCCTTCTGCAGGGCATTGCTCTGTTTTTCAATTGTTAGCGCGAATACATCGCCCATCAGAATACGCGCCCCAAGATCGCGATCTATTCCGGCTTGGCCCTTACAATTCTTCCCGCCTTTACCTCATCAGCATACGCAGTCAGCCGATCAGCTTGCTCATGCAGCTTTTCGATCGTCTCCATTGCCTCCAGAAGCTCTGTATCCCCGCGTTGCTTTGCCAGCCTGAACATTTCCAGAGCGGCCTCCTCGAGGGCGAACGCGGCGGCTTTCAAGTCGCGGCGCAGCTCTTGGTTGGGTTTGTTGAGTGCCATGGTGACCTCCTGCAAATCTCGTCGTGCCAGATTTCAACCGCCGGAAAACCATTTTTTGAGTACTGAAAAAAGGGTAGTGCGGACAGGCTTGCGATCGCTCGTCAGGGCATCAAGTGCACACGTGGCTTTCAGGGTTCGCTCCCTTAGAACGCTAAGCCGAGTATGCAGGTCTTTCTTCAGGCGTTTTTGTTCGCTGGCTGGAGATAGCTCTATAAGCTTACCGGCCATGAAAAAATTCAGTTCCATTTGCTGATCTAGCGCTTCGGTGATTTCCCTGATCGCGTCGTTCATGCCTGATTCCAAATCAATTCAAGTGAGCCCACGCCAGATCACTACAGCTTCTGCAGCGCTCTGACTACAACACTGATGATACGACTGTTTTCGGACTACCTCGTAACCGAACGCCAGGCCAACATCCCGTCCAATGCATGATTCGACTTCAAGTAACCGAGGACGTTTTGCGCTTCGCCTTTGTCTTCAAAGGGACCAACGATTGCAACCGGGCTCTCATCGAGGATCGTCGGGAGATCAATTTCAGCCAGCTTAGCGGCGAGGTGATCAAACTCTTCATCTGTTATGCAGGTGAAGCGAGCAATCCAGCCACTCCGATCTTTCACGTCGATGGGTAAAACATCCTCACCGCATTGTTTGCAGTTTGCAGAGGCTGCCTGGATGGCTTCGCTACAGTTGGGGCAGGCACGCAGGTCTTCATGTGCAAGGGCGTCGACGCCTGTCTTGGGGAGCGCTCGCATAGCCAGGACCGCGATCAAGCCGATCCCTGGGAAGAAGATCCCAATAGCAAGCCATCTTGGCACCGAGCGGCCACGAGAGCTGGCCGCTAGTGCTGTCAGAACAGCAAGCGTGATCCATAGGAATGTAATACTCATTTGCGCGTCCTTGCTAAATTTCAGGCTTCAGAACAACCGATCAAGTTCGATGACTCAGCGCACGAACATCCCCAATCAGGACAAATGGCCGAAGAACAGGCTATCTACAGCTTCTGCAGCGCCCTGACCACTACGCCGACGATCCGGCAGTTTTCCGCACACATCTCAATAGGGTAGGCCGGGTTCAGCGGCTTCAAGAAGCGCCGTCCGCCGTCGTCTACAAGCTTTTTGAATGTGGCCTGGTCACTGTCAGCCAGTTTCGCGACCACGAGCTTCCCTGACTGTGCATCGGCTTCGGTGTCGACCAAGATCAACGTTCCCTCAGTTATGCTCATCCCAACTGGTGATGTCATCGAATCACCTTTGACTTCAAGCCAGAAGGCGGGACCTTTTGAGTTGTAGTCCGATAGCTCGTATCGGTCTGAGAACCCAGGTGGGAAGGGCTCGACAGCTTCGGCCCAGGCGCCGGCGGCAACCCAGCTGATCACCGGGTAGCGGAATGATTCGATGGGTTGGCGAGTTGCTTCGACATTGGACGGCTCAGAGCTTGAAAGCATGTCGATATCTTTGGCCAGGCGCTCGCTAAAGGCCGAAACAGGGACTTTCAAATAGCGCGCAAAGACAGAGGCCGCCTCAATATTTAAGGCATTTCGCCCGGTCAAGTAATGACTCGCGGCACTCTGGCTATTGGCCTTGAGACCCTCGATAGCGATTTTTTCCTGGCTCAGTCCAAGCTCTTTTTTCTTCGCCTTATAGAGCGTGTTCAAAGCCGCGCATTCTCGCTGCTCGACGTCGCTCAAGGGGCGTTTCTTCAGAGGTTTATTCATTGGGCAACTGTATTACGTCAGGTAATATCAATCCAAGACCGCCGATATTGACTTAATAAAGACCGCAGGTAATACTTTGATTTATGCATCGTGAAGGAGGACCCCGCATGCAGCGCACACCCCTAAAAGATTTTGTGACGAAGGTTGGTCAGCTAAAAGCAGCGACAGCTCTTCGAATGAGTCAGGGCGGCATCAGTAAAGCATTGAAGGCGGACCGAGAGGTTTATGTAACTGAGCTCGATGACGGCAGCTTTGAAGCGGAAGAGGTGAAGCCCTTTCCCGCTCAAACCCAACGCCTCGCCGGCTAACCAAAATCCCTGTCCGTCGATCCATTGAAGCCAGTATCGGCCCTGTCGGTCTGCACAGATAGAAACCCGAAGTCGCTGTTGATCCATCCAGTACTCAAATCCCAGACAGAAAAAAGCCGACGGAGAGGTCGGCTGATTCGCAAAACTAGAGAGGGCCGATTATGCAGAGCCAACCCATTTCAAGCAATACCCCGACCAATGTCGCGACACGTTTTCAGTATTCGCAAAGCGTGTCGCGTACAGCCTTCATCGGCATCGTATCGGTGATTGATGGCGAAGCTGTCACCACCACACTCGCAATCGCGAAGGGTTGCAAGGTCGACCACGCCAGCGTCATCAAGCTGGTCCGGACTTATCAGGCCGATCTGGAGGAGTTTGGACTTCTGGATTTCAAATCTGAAAGTACAGGAGGGCGTCCCACCGAGTTTGCGTTGCTCAACGAGCAGCAGTCCACGTTGATCATGACGTACATGCGCAACGGCCCCGTCGTTCGCGAATTCAAGAAGACTCTCGTCAAAGCATTCTGGAGCCTTGTTCGCGGGCAGGGCTTTTCAGTTCCTCAGACCCGAGCTGACGCATTGCGCCTTGCTGCCGACCTGGAAGAGCAGAATGCAGCGCTGGCCATCCAAAACCACCAGCAGGCCGAGAAGATCGCCAGCCTTGAGTCGATCTTTCAGGTCGGTATGACCCCTACGCAATTCTGCAAGCGCCTGAACGGCGTGAACTGCCAGCAGATCAACAACGCGTTACTGGCACGCAACTGGATCTACAACGCCGAGCGTGATTCGAAGCGTTCCGTGAAGTACCGGGTTGGATGCCAGGCGCGCGACAGGTACCTCACCGAGCGCGTCACCACCATCGAGCAGGAAGGCAAAGAGCCATTCCTAAAGTACACCCCAGTGCTGCTGAAGGATGGCGCCAAGCGCCTGCACGAGCTGTACATGAAGCAAAAGCTGCCGATGAAGGCCGCCTGGAATGGTGAGTTCTGCCATATCAAGGTCACGCTGGAGGCGGCTGCCTGACATGCAGTACACGATAACCGTCAATCAGCCGAAGGCGCTGGAGTGGGGCTTGAACGCACAGCAAGCCCTGCTGTTTGCCTTTGTCTATGAGTGCCCGAGCTGGGCTAATCCAATCAAGACGGATACCGGGATTTACTTCGCCCTGAGTAAGAGCAAGATCGTTGATGAACTACCACTGCTCACCGATAAGCCGGACACCGCGTATCGCCTTCTGAAAGCACTGAAAGACTCGGGCCTGATCGAGCTTTCCAGCACGTCCAGCATCACCCTGATTCGTCTGACCGAGAAAGCAAAAGAGTGGAACCGCAAATTGGATGGGTCGGAAAAATATCCGACCTCCGATGCACTCGATGGTCGGAAAAAAATCCGATCTACCTCGGATAAATCTCCGAGCAAGGTCGGAAAAAAATCCGAGCCAGGGTCGGAAAAATCTCCGACAAATCAGGGTACCAATAATCAGGGTACCAATCAGGAAACCAGTAATCAGGATTTGCAGGACAGCGGCTCGGACAAGCCGACCCGGTCCGGTGGGTTGGTGTTGGTGGTTGATCGCGCCGAAGCGCCACGGGTTGAAATCCCGGCCGACATGCCAGGGCCGAAAGACCAGACCTGCAAAACCTTCAAGGCCTGGGCCAACTACGCCATGGCCTACCGCAAGCGCTACAGCACCTGGCCGGTGTGGAACGCCAAGATCGGTGGTCAGCTCGGCCAGTTGGTCGACCGTCTCGGTGCGGACGTTGCTCACCACGTCGCGGCCCACTACCTAAAAACCGGCGATGCCGCCGTTCTGCGCAAGTGCCATAGCCTCAACGAGCTGCTCGCCAACGCCGAGAGTTATCACACCCAGTGGGTCACTGGTCAGCGCATCAATGGGACCACCGCCCGCCAAATGGAACGCACCGAGGCCAACCTGTCCGCCGCCGAGCAAGCGGCTCAATTGGTCTTGGCCAAACGCCAGGCAGGAGAGCGCAATGAGTACCTTTGAGATGAACGACGCCCAGGTCGCCGGCCTGGCCGCTGCCATTTGCGCTACAGCAGAGGCGATGGGCCAGGAAATGAGCCCTGGCACCGCGGCGATGATGGCTGAAGACCTGGCTGTCTACCCGGTCGCCATCGTCCGTGATGCGCTCAAGTCCTGCCGGAACGAGGTGAAGGGCAAGTTGGCGATGGCTGACATCCTGTCGCGCGTCCAACTCAAGGATGGTCGACCAGGCAAGGACGAAGCGTGGTCGATCGCTCTGACCGGCAACGACGAATCAGAAACAGTCGTCATGACCTCCGAGATCCAGCAAGCCATGGTCGCCGCTCGGCCGGTACTCAATCTGGGCGACAAGGTCGGTGCCCGCATGGCGTTCATGAATGCCTACGAACGTTTGGTGTCCAGCGCCCGAGCCGAAGCCGTGCCGGCCATCTGGAGCGTTTCCCTTGGCTTCGACCCAGCTCGGCGAGTGATGGCGGTTGAGCAGGCAGTTCAGATGAAGCGCCTGTCGCTTGAATACGCCAATGATCAGCTGTTGCGCCTCAATCTTGAACCAATCACTGAGGATGGCCAGGCCATTGCCGGGCTGCTCACCGGTTCTACCGCGGAACCGTCGCCACACCTGCGCGAAAAGTTGGCCGAAGTGCGCCAGATCGTCGATGCGGCGAAGGCGCGCCAACAACGGGAGCGACTCAAAAAGGCTCAGGCAGATCGGGTCGACACGTATCTGCGCAAGCGGAAGGTCCGAATGGCCATCGCTGCCGCGCAACGCAAGGAGAGTTTCTGATGGCTATGAATGAATCCCGGCAAGCCCAAATCCTAGCCGGCCAGTCTTCGATCGCCCAAAAGGTCTTTGGCTACGTGCCAATCCAAGCGAGCTGGAGCGCTCGCGACATCCACAGCGCGGTCCTGGCTGCCAACGCAACTGGCGCATCGACTTATGCCATCCGCCGCGCCTTGGGCGAACTCAAAGACGCTGGGCTTATCCGTGAGCCGGTAGGTGGAAAATTTCAGCGTGATGCAGCAACCCCAAAACCCAAGAAGGAGCAAGTCATGACCCAGGCGGCCAAGCAGACCGTAGTAGCAATCAACAAGTCAGAGTCTGGCGCCCTCGACGTCCTGGCTGCGCTGTCCGGTGAGGTAATCAGTCTTTCTGATGAGGTCAGCCAGCGCATGAAGAAATTGGCCGCACGCATCGAAGAGGTAGCGCTTTCGGTCGAGGCTGAGCGTGAAGGCAATGCTGAAGCGGTCGGAAAGCTCAAGCAGTTGCAATCCCTTCTGAAAAGTCTTTAAGGGGCGCGTTATGGCTGAGCTCGCATTGATCCGTACCGCCCAGGGCCTTGTGCCGGCCACCGAAGCGGACCGTGAAACCGTCCAGAAGTGGAAGGCTGGCCAGGTCATCCACGGCAAGTTCACCCGCATGCGCAACGGCAAGTTCCACGGCAAGTTCTTCTCGATGCTCGATTTGGCGTGGGAGTACTGGGAGCCGGTCGGCGGCCTGATCCCGCGACAGGAGATGCGCGGCATTCATGGGTTGGCCAAGTTCTTCGAGGCGCAGAGCGGAAAGCCGGGGCAGCTTTCGAATGCGGTCGCCGCGTACATCACCGGGTTGGAGCAGGCTCGCGCGGAACGCTTCCCGGCAGTCGACAAGAGCCGCGAAGCCTTCCGTGAGTGGGTGACGATCGAGGCCGGCCATTACCACCTGGTGCACACGCCCGAAGGGATTCGTAAAGAGGCCAAGTCGATCAGTTGGGCAAACATGGATGACACCGCTTTCGAACCACTTTATCGCGACGTCTTCAACGCCTGCTGGCGGTTGGTACTGTCTGCGATTTTTGAATCCGAACAAGAGGCCCTGGCGGCCGCCGACCAGATTGGGAGCTTTGCATGAGAGTCGCCCTCAAGGAGCTCCGCAAGAAGAAGTGCTGCAACGCTGCGTGCCGGGCCGAGTTCGTTCCAGCTCGCTCCATGCAGGTGGTGTGCAGCCCCCTGTGCGGTCTGGCGGTTGCCAAGGCCAAGCGCGAGAAGGATCGGAAGTCCATCGATCAGTGCGAGCGCCGGGAGATCCGTGTAGCAAAAGAGCGCATCAAGCCAAAGGCGGACCACGTGCGCGAGGCTCAGCAGGCGTTCAACGAGTTCATCCGCCTACGCGACAAGGACCTGCCGTGTGTGAGCTGCGGCCGGCACCACGAAGGCCAGTATCACGCCGGGCACTACCGCACTGTGGGTGCGAACCCCGAGCTGCGCTTCGAGCCGCTCAACGTGTGGAAGCAGTGCGCACCGTGCAATAACCACAAGTCCGGCGACATCGTGAATTACCGCATCGAGTTGGTGAAGCGCATCGGCGCTGAGCGTGTTGAATGGCTGGAAGGACCGCATGAGCCGAAGCGTTATACCATTGAAAACCTGAAGGCCATGAAGGCGGATTACCGGGAAAAAATCAAAGAATTGAAGAGGGCAGCAGCATGATCTATCCAAGCGTATTGAACGCAGTTGTTTCGGCCCTCGCTGCCGAAGCCATCGACAACACCAGCAAGCAGGCTTGGCAGAAGCTGTACAACTCGGAAGACGAAGAGGAGGGCGGCGATCTGGCGACGCTGGTTCGCTCGTGGGGTGCTGACACAATCGACCGAACGCAAGTCGATTGCTGGGTGTCGGCTAGGTTGCACCACGGCCTAGAGCCGAAACACTGGGATGCCCTGGTAGCCAAGTACAGCACCCACAGGGCACGTAAGGTGCAATCGCTGGGAGCACTGCAAGCACACGTCGGTACGCCAGCGCCAAAGCTGTTCCTGTACAAGGCGCTGACTGCCTGGGCGATTCCTCAACTGAAGGGCGCGCGGCCCAAGGTCGTTAATTCGGTGTCGGTTGAGATACCGCTGGATGCTCCGGAATGGCGTCGCGACTCGATGGTTAAGGCGGCCCTGACTGCGGGCCAGGCCAAAGTTAAGAGGGATGAGTCGCGGTCGTCGGGGATGATCGTGCTCAAAGACAGCTTTTACGACATGAATACCTGGGACAATGATGGCACGCCGGAGTCGACTCGCCGCCGCTGGAGGCAGTCGATTCAGAAGGCGGCAGATGGTTTGGTGAACGAGGCATTGGCCCATGCAGAGGACATTTTGGGGATGGAAGGCCTGCTGATTGAAAAGGCCGCGTAATTGCCTGTTGACATCAGTGAGCGGATGAGCGAAATTAATCCCATCCTGTCATTCCTGCGTGTGTAGGAGTGAAGCAAAAAGCCCGGCCACTGAGTCGGGTTTTTTATGCCTGCCAGAAATGCAAAAAGCCCCGACAAGTTCGGGGCTTTTTTGTAGCCACTCAAGAAATCAATTTGCAAAAGGAATTTGCAGATGTTGAAAGAATGCAGATGCGGTAATTGCAAACGACTTCTCGCCCGCGTGGGCGAGTTTACCGAGCTCCAGATCAAATGTTCCCGATGCGGGACGTTGAATCATGTGAAGGCCACGAGCCTCGAGCAATCGCCTGTGAGCGACATGAGTGCAGCCAAGGCTGCGCAAACAAATCATTCGACTCTATAGGTGAACAATATGTCTTACACCATGATTCCTTTTACTGCTAATGGCGGCGCTATTCTGCCTCCGCGAAACGTCATGAGCGTTGGTCAGTTTCTGCAATCCCCAAATAAGCGGTTCCGGCTGATTTTTCAGGATGACAATAATTGTGTCTTGTACGATGGCGGCGCAGCAGTTTGGGTCGCAGATGCAAGCAGTGCTTACGCGGGGCAGCTTATTTACAAATGGAAAGCTGTAGAAGGTCCCTCGGTGTCTATGAACTACCAAATGGTTGTTCAAGATTTTAAAAACCAACGCATCTGGCAAACGCAAAATACGGATGTACTCGGCGGTGATAAGTACCAAGCCGACGCTGCGGTACGTACTCATCTGCAACTGCAAGATGATGGCAATCTGGTCATCATCCAGGCAAACCCGATTTTTACGAGTAATTCGGCCATCCCAAGTGCCCCTGAGCAGCCTGCGATCCTCATTCCGCCAGGCACTGATTTTGTAGTAGATCAGCGCTATGTAGTTGGCGGCACAACCATGGTTTTCCAGTCGGATGGCAATTTCGTTGTGTCGAATGGTCCACTGGGTGTGCTTTGGGCTACCTGGACCCAAAACAAAGGCGCGACACGCGCTGTAATGCAGGGTGATGGCAACTTCGTTATCTACGATGCCAGCATGAAGCCCCTCTGGAACTCAGGTACTGCTGGTCATCCGGAGGCATATCTGCGTCTCCAGGCAAACGGTAGTTTCTCTGTAATCTCCGATAGGGTTTGCTGGGCTCGATTTGGCTTCACGCCATCGATTCGGGGGCGAAAAGTCTACTACCCAAATAATGCTGATCCCGTGCACACAGGCACAGCACCATATCCAACCTATGGTCACATTGGTTGGGAGTTCTAAACGCTAAATGTGTCATTAAAGACAGCACATGCTCTCTGCTCACCAGCGGGGAGCTTTTTTGCTGTAGACGGCGGGAAAGACCGCAACCCTATTTCAAGGTCTCGGCATCTGCCGGGGCTTTTTCGTATCTGGAGTATCAAATGGCTGAACCAGCATCTACAGCTGCAGCTGCGCTTGTTGCGAAGTACGGCGTAGCTGTGGCTGGTTTCGCAGGCGCCTGCGTATCGCTGACCCTATTGCAGGGGCTGACACGCAAGCAAGCATTCTGGGCGGTGGCCACCGGCTTCCTGTCTGCAATTTTCACCACGCCCCTGGCTGTTCACCAGTTCGGGCTTCCGCCAGATAGCGACACACAAAACGGTGTTGCCTTTCTGATTGGGCTGCTGGCGATGAACATCATCCCTGGCCTCAAGGCGCTGGCAGGAAAGTTCGGCGCAACCGGGAGTGCCTGATCATGAATCCTATCTTGGGAGTCGTAGACGCATTCCTGTGCGTACTGGTGGTGATTGCTGCGATCGACTATCTGCGCCGCGTACGCCCGATCGAGCAACCGATGCTCAGCGTCTCGTTTTACCTGGTGGCCATCGGCGCCTTTGGTGATTTCGCCGCGGCGATCCAGGGGCACTACGTGAGCCCGTTCACCGTGATGATCCATGCCGGAGTGGTGGCTTACGCCTGGGCTCGACGTGGGCATGTGTTTGAGGTGGCGGGGTAGGTCGCGACACGTTTCGCGAATCAGCAAATTGTGTCGCGACACTGGAGTCAGCATGACCAACGTAACCCGCCTGCACCACGCGTTGCCATTAGCAAGAACATCAACAAGGCGCTGATCGATCTGGATAGCGCCATCGACGCTGCCAGGGCTGACACATAGTTGGGCTGGCAGTGCTAATCAGGCAGATGACAAGGCTTATGAGGCCTCAATACAGCCTTGCCGTAGTTGATTGAGATTTAAGCGCTATTGCGGCTGAGGCGGTATCGAGATCTCAGAATGGCCGCCGGTTCTTCACGATATGAATCAACTGCTGTAGGGCCTCCGAGTACTTTGTTGCCTTGACTCCTTCGGTAGGTGAACCGCCCATTGAGCTCGGTCCATGAGTGAAGTTGTTTAGCGTAGTGTTAATTTCTCCCTCCGCTCCGCCGGCACCGGGGGTGTACCAAAGATCGACGTTGCCATTAATTCGCACCACTGTTTCAAATAGAAGGGCAATTAGGTCTCCAGGGTTTTCGTGGCTGAATCCATCATCATCCGTCAAAGTTAGCTGCTCAATCGCCGGTAACGTAGCGCGATAGCGGGTCTGGGCAACGGATCGAACCACACCAAGCATTTTCGCAATGTCAGCTTGGCTCCCTGATTGAAGGTTGTAAAACCGAAGAAGTTGATCGTCTTTGAGCAGTTCTAAAGCGTGGTCTAGTACTTTTTTCATTATGTGAATCTCTGGATTGGATCCATACCAATACCGGCACCGAGCCACTATTTCAATCCCGCCTTTAGGCTTACCTGGGACAAAATATGACAACCAAGCAGCCCGACTGGGAGGCGATCGAACGGGCCTACCGGGCTGGATTGCTGTCCCTGCGCGCAATCGCTGATAAGTACGATACAAACGAAGGCACGATACGCAGCAGAGCCAAGAAGCATGGTTGGTTGCGAGACTTGACTGATCAGGTGCGAGCAGCCACCAACGGCAAGCTTTCACGCACAGCTTCACGCACTGACGTCACGCAGCGCGCAGTGCGTGAAGATGAGCAAATTATTGATGAGGCATCCGACGAAGCTGCTTCAGTAGTGCTGGCTCACCGGGCCGATCTTGCTCAGTGGCGTGGCATTGCGAACAAGCTTTGCGATGCGTTCTCCGGTATGGACGTGGATAAGGACAACATCGGCGACTTCGCCCGATCCCTGAACGCTGGTGTTGACGCACAGCTCAAGGTCATCAAGGGGGAGCGCCAGGCTTACAACCTCGACACGGAGACAGGTGACAAGACAGTCAGCGACCTGGCCGCAATGATGGACGAACTATCGAAGGATGCCTGACATGAAGCCCGAGCACTTAAAGCTGCTCCGGGATAAGCGTTGGCGGATCAACAATCTCTACTTCATCACCGACAAGCAGGGCAAGAAAGTCCGCTTCCGGATGACGGACGAGCAGATTGAATACTTCGATGGGATGCATACCCGGAACATCATCCTGAAGGCTCGGCAGCTTGGCTTCACCACTGAGTGCTGCATCATTCAGCTCGACGCGGCGCTGTTCGAGTCGGCCAAGTGCGCACTGATCGCTCATACCCTGAACGACGCCAAGCGCCTGTTCCGCGAGAAGGTGAAGTACGCCTACGACAACCTGCCGGCCGAGATCCGCGCCGCCAATCCCGCTAGCAACGATTCAGCCGGCGAGCTGGTATTCAGCAAGGGCGGCTCGGTCTACGTGTCCACGTCCTTCCGAGGCGGCACGCTGCGTTACCTGCATGTGTCGGAGTTCGGGAAGATCTGCGCCAAGTTCCCGCACAAGGCCCGAGAGATCGTCACCGGTGCCTTTGAGGCTGTGGCCACTGACTGTTTCGTCACGATTGAATCGACGGCGGAAGGCCGGGCCGGCTACTTTTTCGATTACTCGCAGAGTGCTGAACGCCAGCAACTGGCTGGTGTGCCCTTGGGCCTGCTGGACTGGAAGTTCTTCTTTTTCAGCTGGTGGAAGAACAAGGCCTACTGGCTTGACCCGACAGACGTGGTCATCCCGCAGCGCCTGACCGACTACTTCAACGAGCTGCACGCCAAGCACGGGATCGTCACGAACGACGGTCAGCGCGCCTGGTACGCGGCCAAGGAGAAGACACTCGGCGACGACATGAAGCGGGAATACCCGTCGATCCCTGTCGAAGCCTTCCAGCAGTCGGTCGAGGGTGCCTATTACGCACAGCAACTAACCAAGCTTTACGCCCAACAGCGTATTGGCGCGATACCGAACAACAGCCATCTGCCGGTGATGACCTTCTGGGACATCGGCGTAAGCGACTCCACGGCCATCTGGTTCGTGCGACAGGTCGGCACCGAATACCACGTCATCGACTACTACGAGAACTCGGGCGAAGGCCTGCGGCATTACATGAAGGTGCTCAAGGACAAGGGTTACACCTATTCCGAGCACTGGGGGCCGCACGACATCGACAACCGCGAGTTCGGTAGCGATGCCAAGACCCGTCGTGAGCTCGCCCAAGAGGGCTACGAGATCGACGGGCAGAAGTACCAAATGACGTTTCAGGTGGTCCCGAAGATCGGCATCAACGACGGCATCGAGCAGGTCCGGGAAATCCTCCCACTCTGCGTATTCGATGAGTCGAAGTGCGAAGAGGGCATCAACTGCATCGAGAACTACCGCAAGGAATGGGACGACAAGCGCGGCTGCTGGAAAGATCGGCCGCTGCATGACTGGACCTCTCACGGTTCCGACGGTTTCCGGTACTTCGCTGTAGCGAAGAGCGCCAGGAAGCCGGCCACTTCTATCAAAATGGGATACGCCCGATGAGCAACGACGCCTCCTTCAAGAGGGCGGACTACACGGAAGTGCTGGACCGCTGGGCGACTGTGCGTGATGTCTGCGCCGGTCAGCACCGAGTTGTGTCGCGACTTCCCTGCATCAACTCACACGACAAGTCGCCAGAGAATGCCGACCGCAACAAGGCATACCGCGAGCGTGCGGTGTTCAAGAACGCCACCGGCCACACTCGCAATGGATTGCTCGGCCTGGCATTCCACAAAGACCCAACACTCACTGTGCCGAAGAAGCTGGAGTACTTGCAGGACAACGCCAACGGCTCCGGCGTGAGTATCTATCAGCAGTCGCAGGGCGTGCTCGAAAAGGTACTTGAGGCAGGGCGTCACGGCTTGTACGTCGATTATCACCAGGACGACGGCGCCGGTGGCCACTCAGTGATCCTGACTTACTGCGCCGAGGACATCATCAACTGGCGCACCGGCATGGTGAATGGTCACTACGTTCTGACTCTGGTCGTGCTCCGTGAGACCCCAGAAGTCGAAGACGGATTCGGTTTCAAGACGATTGAGCAGTACCGCGAACTGGCATTGGAAACTGAAGGTTTCGTCTGCCGAGTTTGGCGCCGATCCGGACCGGAGAATGGCGGCCCGCTTGCCGTTGTGGAGGAGCATTTCCCGACTGGCGTGAAAGGTCGTTTGAAAGAAATCCCGTTCACCTTCGTCGGTGCGCAGAACAACGACCCGAGCATCGATGAATCGCCGCTCTACGATATCGCCATGATCAACCTCGGTCATTACCGAAACAGCGCGGACTATGAAGACAGCGTGTTCTGGTGTGGCCAGGCTCAGCCCTGGATTTCCGGCTTGACTGAGTCATGGGTGAAGTTGTTGGAGGAAAAGGGTGTTTACGTCGGTTCCCGGGCGCCAATGCTGCTTCCGGTCAACGGGGCTTTCGGCTACGCACAGCCGTTGCCGAACACGCTCGTCAAAGAGGCGATGGCCGACAAGAACCAGATGATGATCGAGCTGGGCGCCCGTATGGTTGTGGCTTCATTGTCGTCCAAGACGGCGACCGAGGCCCGCGGCGATCAATCGGCATCGACTTCGGTGCTGGCCGGCTGTGTAGCGAACATCAGCGAGGCATACACCAGGGCAATCATGTGGTGCGGCCAATACATGGGCGTTACTGACAAGGTCGCCTATCAGGTCAATCAGGAGTTCGTTGAGCTGACGGCTGATCCGCAGATGATCACGGCCTTGGTTGGCCTGTGGCAGAACGGCGGCTTCGCGAAAGCAGACCTGCGTGCGTATCTGCGCAAACTGGGGCTGATTGCTCCGGAACGCACAGACCTGCAGATCGACGGCGAGCTGTCGGAGCAGACTGACGGCCTCGGCCTGGATGACGTGGGGGTGAATAGTGGCGGTCAACCAGGCAATCCTTGATGCCACGATCCGGCATGCTGTCTTTCTCGAGCAACTGAAGGCGGGCGAGGTCGGTAAGTTCGCTCCGTTCCTCAAGGAGATTGACCGCTCGATTCGAGATCGACTTACCCAGTCGGACCTGACCGAGTACAACGTCAAGCGGCTGGAGGCGCTGCTGAAAGAGGTCGACAGCCTGTTGCTGGGCATCTTTGATCGCTACAGCGTGCAACTGAATCTCGATCTGATCGACATTGCCAACTACGAAGCTGAGTTCGAGGCGACGAGCCTGGCCAGGTCTGCGCCGGTTGGTGTGTCGCTGGACGTTGCGGCGCCGACGGCGGCAGCCATCAGGGCGGCGGTGCTGACGAACCCGCTCAGCGTGCGCGGCACTGGCGGCGGAAAGCTGCTGAAATCGTTCATCAAGGGCTGGACCACTGCCGAACGGGAACGCGTCACCAGCACTATTCGGCAGGGGTTCTTCGAAGGGCAGACGAACTTCCAGGTCATCCGCAATATTCGCGGCACCAAGGCGGCGGGGTACAAAGACGGCGTTCTGGCAACGACCAATCGCAATGCAAGCACGGTCGTCCATACCGCGATTCAGCATGTGTCGTCACAGGCGCGCATGGAAGTGGCCAAGGCCAACACGGACATCGTGGTCGAAATTGAAATGGTCGCCACACTGGATAGCAAGACCAGCCAGCAATGTCGCTCGATGGATAAGCGACGGTTCCCGGTTGATTCCGGGCCCAGGCCACCGTTCCACCCGAACTGCCGCACCACGTTCATTTTGCTGACCAAGCTCAGCGAGATGTTCGCGAAGGGCGCTACACGGGCTTCGGTGGGCGACGATGGGCCGCAGCAGGTCAGTGCCAGTCTCGACTATTACCACTGGCTCCAGCAGCAGCCGGCCTCCTTTCAGGATGCAGCTATAGGCCCGAAGCGGGCGAAGCTGTTTCGGGAGGGCGGTTTGAGCCTGGAGCGGTTCGCCGAACTGCAGCTTGATCGAAACTTCTCACCGCTGACCCTGGTGCAGATGAAAGCGCTGGAGCCACTGGCGTTCGAACTCGCAGGGATCTGAGCTAGGATGGTGGAAATTACTAAGGAGCCATCATGGATCAAGCAATCCAGGGAAAGATTGAAGAGGCATTGAAGGGGCTGTTCACGGCTGTCTCTATGCTCCAGGACGCTTATCCTGGCAAACCATTTACACCAGACGGTCGTCTAGTTGGTGATATTGGTGAGGTTGTTGCCAGCTTGGCCTATGAATTGACGCTGAACGAAGGGCTAACCAAGCACCATGATGCGGTGACGGATGATGGCCGTAACGTTCAGATTAAGACCACTTTTGGCACCAGTCTCACATTCCCGGTGCATCATGTTCCCGATTACTACCTTGGCATTCGTATGAATCGAGACGGTTCGTTCGAGGAGATTTACAACGGACCAGGTCACCTGATTCAGGCGCAGCTATCAGGGCGAAAGGCGACAAAGACAGGCTTGCATGGAGGATTGATGGCAATGCTGAAGCGCATCAACCAGCAAGTTCCAGACTCTGAGCGAATACCCAAACGCTAAGACTCAAACCGAACCCGGCCATGTGCCGGGTTTTTTTATGCCTGCAAAGCGGGAAAACCATACCCAAGGGGTGCATCAAGTGGCAGAAGAAAACGAAATCGACCTGGAAAACCCGGCAATCAAGGCCGCTATCGCGACTGCTGTTGAAGCCTCCGTTACCGGGCTGAAAACCAAGAACTCCGAGCTGATCGGCAAGCTCAAGGACACAAGCGGCAAGCTGACTCAGTTCGAAACCCAGTTCGAAGGCATCGACATTGATGCGGTGAAAGGGCTGCTGGCCAAAGCGGGTCAGGATGAAGAAACCAAGCTGCTGACCGAGGGAAAGATCGACGAAGTCTTTGGAAAGCGTACTGAGCGTCTGCGTGGTGAGTTCGAAAAGCAGCTGGCCGGCGAAAGAACTCGAGCTGAAAAGTCCGAAGCGTTCGCCAACAAGTTCCGAGACAAGGTACTCGGCGACTCGATTCGCGCTGCTGCAATCAAGGCGGGTGCGCTGCCTGAAGCGACGGACGATCTGATCCTTCGTGCCAGAGGGCAGTTCACGCTGAACGAAGAGGGCGATGCTGTCGCAGTTGATAAGGAAGGCCAAGCCATCCTCGGCAAAGACGGCAAAACACCTCTGACCCCGCTCGAATGGGCGGAATCTCTGCGCGAAAGCGCGCCTCACCTGTGGCCAAGGGCTCAGGGAACAAATGCCCCGGGCGGGGGTGGCGGCCAGGCTGCATTCAAGCGCTCCGAAATTGTTTAGGACTGAGATAAATACCAGAGGGGGTGTGAGGTAAACCCGAGATACTCCGGGACATGGTGGTCCATAGTGAGCGGAGTTCTGCAATAGAGTTGCAACCAGTGCAATTTGAAAAGACCCCGATCAATCGTCCTTGACCGGGGCTCAGCATACCTCTGACGAGGCGCCGTTGTCCTGCTCCTTACTCCTCATCTGGAACAAAGAGGTCGCGCTGATTACGAGCGATGATTGCCAGGCGCATACGTTTGACCACTCGATAAACCTGCTGAACGGAAACGCCATGTTTGGTCGCAACCTCGTGGTGGTTACGACCGGTAAAGTCATCGTAGATTTTCTGGTGCAGCCTGGACGCTTGAATGCAAACGCCTTTGGGAACATAGACCACCTGACCGCCCCACAGATGCGCAAACAGCGTGGTGATTTCCACGCTGGTCGCTTCGGCCAGATCGGCGCTGACCCCCAGGCTTTCCTGGATCACCTTCGCCATAGGTTCGATGGTTTCGCTTAAGAGGTCACTGCCTCGAATGGTGCTCATGATTGGATTCTCCCCATCCACTGTTTCAGGTTTTCAATCACTCGACTGGCCTGTGCGGTAGTGAGCCACTGCAGCGCAGAGACTTTGGTCATGCTCAATACGTACTTGGCCAAGGCCTCCTCGGATGGATCACGTACCGCGCCCAGGTCATGCAAGGACAGCCACAGCGACCGGATTTTTTTGGATTGTACGTCATCAGCCAGCGGTCTTTTTTGAGCATTGTTTGGACGTACTTTGAAGCCTAGCAGTTTGAGCTGCTCCAAAACCTTGAGCAGGTTAGCAAGGCTCAAATCCGCGGTAGAGGTTGCGCCGCCCAAACCCTTCATGCCAGACAGCATCAGGCGATAGGTGTCGTCATCCATGCCCAGCTCACGCCGAGCAACATGGATCAGCTTGATATAGCGCAGCCGGTTTGGGTTGGACGGCGCGTTGGTCACTGAGCACCTCCAGTGTGCGTAACGTCAAAGCTACTCATGCCCAATTCATACGCTCCATCAGGTCCACTGCAGCCTGCTCAGGATCTTCAAAGTCACCGTAGGAGAGCTTGCGAATGAAGTCCTCCAACTCACATTTTGCATCCAAAGCATGACCACGATGCCAAGCCGCGACACGAAGCCCCCCAACCGCCTGAGGAATGGTTTCACCCATGCCTTCCACCACCAGGGTGTCGTATTGATTTTCGGTGCTCATATCAAACCCCCATTGTCAGCAACGCACGCGGCTGATGACTCACCGCCTGGTGCAACTGAGCGGACTTGCCCGCTTCATAGCCAGCATCGGCAGCACGTTCGTCGCGTACTTTGAGCTTGCGGCGTTTAAGGTCCGCGCTCTCAAGGTCGGGGTAGTGCTTTTGCATGTAAGCCTCTACGGCCTCGGCAATGTTGTCTTCAACACCAGCAAAGGACTCGACTTTGCGGCTTACGGCATCAAGCCAGCCATTGGCGAAAGCGTCACCTCGGGCCACCTTGGTCGAGCGCTTGCAACGCTTCTGCGTGTCCAGGTACTCGCGGCGAGCCTTCTGCAGCTGGCGCACTAGCACCTGGTAGGCATACCCAGCCAACTCTGGAGCGGCTGAGCAACCGACAAAAATGAAACGTGCGGCACTGTATAGGCGATTGGAAATAATGATTCGCGTGCCAAACGCGTCGGCACATACCTGCGCAAGGCGGACACGCCAAACCGGGGGCATGCCTTCCGAACCAGCAAGGATTGGATGCTCGCTCGCCATGCTGGCCAGCACGTCACCGACTTCCAGATTGTACAATTCCATGAGCTTATGCGCCTGGCGTAGCGCGATTTCGGCTTCATGCGGATTGCTGGTTTTGGACTTGGCCATCTCCAGGCATTTTTTGATCTTTTCGAGCGTGCGGTTGTTGTCCATGTCACACCGCCGCCAGATCGAGAGGAATGGCTTTGTAGTTGTCCGACTCACCGATCCGCTCATACACCCGGACGTACACGGCGCTCCCGGAAATCAGGATCGAATCCTTCACCGCCTGCATGGCCATCTTCCACTGGTCGTCATTGATCTCCAGACGCAGTAGATCGAGAACGTCAGTGGTTTTGATCTGGCCGTTTCGATTCGGGCTGAACACCCGATCCACGATGGCCAACAGATGGTTGTCTGCACCTTTGCTCCAGGCCTTGATGCAGTCGTAAACCATGACCTTCGCCACTTCCATTTCCTCGGTGAAGGTCACGCGATCCGCGTACGAGCGCACGATCTTGAACTGCCCGTCATAGCTGGTGATGGTGACGTTGCCCTTTTTGCCGCCCATTTGAACGCCATAACGCTCCCCCGAGATGCTGACCAGATCGGCGATGTCACCCAGGGCCTTGGCTTTGAAACGCTTCAGTGCCGCGTGCAACGGGATGGCTTCAGCCGCCAGTTCACGGGCAACCTGGTCACGCAGTTTGTCCTGCTCACGGACCTGAGCTTCCGGTACCAGGTGACCTAGGGCATTGCGGACGAAGCCTGCTGGGATGATGGTGTCAGACATGGTGTTCTTCCTTTATAAGAGCCCGAAGCTGCTGCGCAGCCGATTGGCAGGTGTCATCAGTGCGCAGGCCCGCTACCTGCACCACTACACGTTCAAAACCGCCAGCCTTGTCGTAGACGGTGATCATCCAGCCGCTGATTCGGTTGTAACCAATCTCCAGCCACAGGAACGGCTTCACCAACAAAGCGGCTTCATAGGTCACCAGAAGATCGGCCAAACGGATGACATGCTCACTGGACTGGGCCTGAAGACAATGCAGCACCTGGTGCAGGTGCTGGATGGCTTCCGGCAGACGGCCTTCAGCAGTAGCAATCCGAACAGCCTGGAGCGACTCCGTGGCGCTGGACGAGTTCTGAACATGTTCCAGCAGCACCGCCACGTGCTCCATGGCCTCGCTCCAAAACATGGTCGGAGCTTCATGTTCAGCCGCATCACGCATGGCGGCGATTGCAGTAATTAGGGGCTGGTTCATTGATCCTGCTCCTTCACCAAGGTGAGCCATGCCACATCAACACCACGAATCGTCACGGTGTTACGGGTGACCCGGCCTTCGGTGCTGCAACGAATGCCGCGCAGTTCGTCACCAAACTCGCGATGCAGCTGACGAACACCGCTCGGCTCGATAAAAATCTTGTTGTCGAGAAACACTAGGTGCTTGATCTCGATACCGGCCTTACGCAAATCGCGGGTCAGGCTATTGAAGCTTGAGATCTTCGGCAGAAACTCCTCAGCGAAAATGCTGATGCATGGAACCGTTTGCACACCTCTCAGGTACAAAGACGCCATCTCACACCCCCTTCACAACGTCAGCGTTGATCAAAGGCACGCCAAGCTCAGCGGCCATGTTCAGCGCGGCATTCATCAAATTGCCAATGGCCAGCGGATACAGCATCGATACCGTTTCATCGCGACCGCCACGACGACTCGGCTGGGACAGGCGTGCGGCAATCGCCTGGATGCCACTGTCATCGATCACCTCGGACAATTTCTTGCCCGCACGGTTGAAGCGGAAGGTCAGAAAGTCTTCCAACAGCTTGCCGTCGATGGGTGTCAGGGTGACGCGCTCGCAGCGCTGCACCACCTCACGCACATCGGCGTTACGCTCGCTGAGTTTCACGTCGAGTTCCGGCTGCCCGATCATGATGATGCTGACCAGTTTGACGAAGCCGACCTCCAGTTCCAGAATGCGTTTGAGGTGTTTCAAGGTCGGAATCGGCAGGCTGTGCGCCTCTTCTATTAATAGGCAGTGCCGGTAGCCCGCTGCGTGCGACTCTTTCAGGGCTTTGTGCAGTTGGGCGAAACGCGCCTCGGGGCTGCTCTTGGGTTTAGCCAGAGGGGCAATCGCCGCCATCATGGCCTCAGCGATGTGGGTACTCTTCAGCGATTTGCCCTTGGTGTCGTTGTCTTCGGACGCCAAAACATAAGGCTCGATGACCACCACCTGGTCGTTGCTTTCCATGATGCGGTTGATCAGATCCCGGCGCAGAGTGCTTTTACCAGCGCCCGATTCACCCACCACCGCCAGGAACCCACCGTGGCGTGCGGTCTGGTACATGGTCTCGCGCACATAACGAATGTCCGGGCTGACCCACATGTCCTGGGCACTTTGCAGCTCTTCAAACGGATCGCGGAACAGACTGAACACCTTGCGGGTCGATGGCAGTAACGTTTGTTTTGGCAGTAACATAGGTTCGTCCTCCCCGGACGGCTCATTCACTTGGGCCGGATCTGCCGTGCTCGAACACGGCAGATCCACTTCTTCAAAGGCGTTAGCGATATCGGCATCGTTAGCGCCCGCTTCGGTCAGGAACACGCGAATGCGCCCCTGCAGTTCTTCGTTATCCAGACTGCGCGGCCATTGACCGTGGTTCAGCAACTGGGCAACAGCGGCGCTGCTGAGGTTCAACGACTCCGCCAAGGCCGACTGCGGTCGACCAACGCCTTGCAGTACGTACTTCAGTTTCAACATCAGTTACCTCCAACCGCTGCCACGAGGCTGAGCGGTGTGCGTACAACTTCGGCAGGTCGTTTCAACTCGGCTTCGATGGCGTCCAGTTGTTCTTGGGCGATACCGTCCGGGTAGTGCTGTTGCAGCCAGCTGAAGGTTTCAGCCGACCAGATGTCAGTCATACGCGGACGCAACAGCTTCGCGGCCTCGACATGAGTCAGCAGCGCGTGCTCTACGGTCGGAGCGTTGACGTTCAGCGATGTGCCACGACGTGGCAGGTAAGCCGGAAGCACCGTGTCGGTCACATGCTTGTGCGGGTCGATCTGACCACCAAATGGCACGGCCTTGGCCTTGCGAGCGGCGGCTGCATCTGCCTCGTTGGTGGTGCCGGTGGCCAGTTGCTCCAGCACTTTGCGCGAGACCTGAGCCGGTGTGTCGGCGTGACGTTTGTACTGTTCACCAATGGTTGCCGAGGTCTCGGCAAAGCCGAATTCATTCATCTCGATCCGCTCGACAACGTGGTACTGCTCGCGCCCGTCTTCGCCCATCAACACCACAATGGCGGCATCCTGGTCACGCCAGCAGTTGCGGGTGATCAACAGCTTCTCGCCGACCATCACACTCGGTACCGAACTGACATCGAACTGCGCTCCCCGGAATGACACCCGCAGCAGGTTGCTGACCTTGCGTTCTTCTGGCGTGCTGACGGCCAGCTCGCGGCAGACCTCAATAGTCGGTGCCAGGCGCAATTGATCGGGCGTGATCAACTGCCACACACCAAATCGGGTACGCCGGGTGCGGGTATGGACCGAGGTGGCGTTGTAGTAACGCATCCACTGGCCTGCCCACGCGTTGATCTGCTCCAGGCTTTCGGCTGCCTGAAACTTCAGGGCACTCTCAAACTCGCGTTCAACAATGTTGTGCGCCTGCTCGACCTGACCCTTGGCTCGCGCATTGCCGACCTGGTTGATGATCAAGTCGATGGACATGGCGCGACACAGGTTGCGGAAGATGCCGCTGGTCATGGCCGCACCGGGGTCAGTCATCAGCATCCACGGCACCCCATGAAACGGGTCTGACTCGTGACGTTTCTGCATCGCATTGATCAACACGGTGCACAGGTTCTCAGCGGACTCCGCACCCAACACATACTCTAGGTACAACGTGCCGCTGGTGTGATCAGTGATAACGTAGCGCCACAAGCGTTGGCGTTCGATCTTCTTCAAATTGGCGGGCTTGCCGTCGTAAAACTCGGCCTTGTTCATCACCCGTGCACCGTCATCGGCGAGGTAGAACTGTGTCGAGATCGAGGCATCGACCTGCCACACATGGTTCGGGTGCTTGCTGGCCAGCGAGACAGCCGGTGCATCGTGCAGCAGCTGTTCCGGGTGCAGCTTGTAACTGCGCAAGGCACGGCTGATCGCTCCATTGCTCAGCGGTTGAAACACGCCTGTGGCCTCATCGACACGACCGGCGAGGATCATGTTGTTGCTGCGTAGACGCTCGACAGCACGCTCGATGGTGGACAGCTGTTTATTGTTGGCGCGGATCGACTCCAGCATCACCGCTGAAATCAGCTGCGCCTCTTCCAGGGGCAAGGCACTGCACCCTGCATCGCTACGACGTTTGCGAGGCTTGGTCACTGAGACCTCCTTCAGCTTGCGCTGTAGGGTTTGGAGTGAGATGCCCAGTTCAGCAGCCCCCGCCTTGTAGATGGCGGTACGCTGACCATGCGGGGCACTGGCTGCCCGCTGGGCGATCTGAGCCAGGAGCTGGGTCTGAACCGGGTTCATGTTCAGGCCTCGTCCGCAGCCATCCAGACCGGCTTGCTATCGCCCTGGTGTGCAGGCAAGTGGAATTCACTGCGCACGGTGGCCAGGGTGATTTCCAGTTGGCGGATCAGGTCTGCCTTGAACGTACGATGATCCTGCCCCGTTTCGTTGGCGTGCTCTGCCATCTGAGTGAAACCTTCACGCAATGCCCCCATCACCTTCGATTCGATCTCGAAGCTCAGCGCCACCACTTCACTGCGCAGGTCTTTGATCACGTCATCAGGTGTGGCGGACTGGATGCGCTTACGGGCTTTCTCCAGTTCAACCTTGGCGTCATCAAGATCAGCGGTCTTTTTTGCCATGACTTTGCCCTGTGCGCTGAAATCGTCGCGGGCGTCACGCAGGGCAGCGCGTAGTTCGCGGCTGGTCATACGGTCGATGTCTTCGAGGACCAATCCGGCTACGGTCCCCCCATCAGCCAAAGCCGCCAGGTCTTCATCATCTTCGGCAATCAGTTCAAATAGTTTGGTTTTGCCCAAAAGCGCCAGCGCTGGCGCTTTTGCCTGAAGCTGGGGTGACAGGTACTTGAGCGCGGCTTGCATCATTCGCTGAGCAGTGCGCTCAGGCATGCCAAGCTGTTCCCGTACGATCTGTTCAAAATCCCCATGAGGCTCATTTTCCTTGAGGACGATCAATCGCTTACCGGCTTCCAACATCGCCTCAGCACTTTGCGCCATATAGAAGCGAGCTTCGTTCACGAGCCGCGTACGGTCATATGGAAGACCATCACCAAACTGGGCCATTACTTCAGCGTTGTGGCTGGCCATCAGGTTCTGATTGGCAGTCAGCATCTCGCCATTCAGAACGGGTAGTTCAACGGCATCTGGAGCTTCAACTTTGTTACGAGCCATGACGGTGTTCTCCTTAATTCATCGAGCCAGCGGCAATGCGCTGATTGATTTCCTGCATCCGGTGGGTCAAGCGCGCCATGTGTTCGGCGTGGGCTTGTGCGATCTGCAACAAGCCAATCGAGTGGGCAAATCGACCGTTATCCAGCTTCACCGCCATGCCTTCCTCGATCAGGGTCTGCATGGCGCGGGTGATGTTGCTGGGGCTGTTCTGGGTCAATTGGGCCAGTTCGGTGTTGCTGAGACCGGTAACGGTGTGGCCCTTTAAAGCCTTGAGCACACGTAATACACGGGCTGCGGCGGAAACGGTTTGAGTCATGAGGGGCTCCGGTTACGCGGCAACGGCGGATTGGGCGTTTGCAGGGTTGGCCTTCAATCCCAAGGCCACTGCTGCGTGGTGCGCCTCACCTCGTAGCCCCTTCAATCGCCCCCGTAACAGGTCAACTACGGTCATCCGGTCAAGGCCTTGGGCTTTCGCCCAGTGCGCCTTGCAAATGCCATGACTCACAAACCAGGCATTGGCGCTTTTGGGGGTTTGTGGGTACGGCAGTGGCGCCGAGTCGAGTGCAGTTGTGGTGCCGTTCATGGCGCCCCCCTGTGTGGTAGATTGTGACTATTAGTGGTGGTGCGTGGTCATTATGGTTCAGGATCTTGAACCATGCAAGGGGATTTTTGGTGCAAAGAATTGATCTTGGCGTAAGGCTTGTTGAGGAGCGAAAACGCCTACGAATGAATCAGACCGACTTCGGACGTCTTGGAGCAGTCTCTAAGGGGTCTCAGATT
Source organism: Pseudomonas frederiksbergensis (assembly GCF_001874645.1). NCBI lineage: Bacteria > Pseudomonadati > Pseudomonadota > Gammaproteobacteria > Pseudomonadales > Pseudomonadaceae > Pseudomonas > Pseudomonas frederiksbergensis. Next base: position 419,987 of record NZ_CP017886.1, on the reverse strand, counting down.
CTTTATGAAAAGGGCGATGGTTCTCCGACTGCTGACTATCTATCTGCCATTGCCCTATCCGGGGTTGATGTGCAGTACGTGTTAACCGGGGTACGGTCTTCCGTAGCACTCACATCTGAGGAGCGTTTATTGATCGAGCGCTTTCGAGAAAGTGAGCAAGAACTCAGAGATGCAGCGCTTCGAGTTCTGCTGGGGGGGCTTACCAGCGGAACCACTAGCCATACATTCAAAGAAGTCGGTCAATACATACAGGGGTCTGTGAATCAGACTGGACTTACGCTCAACGTCGGTGGCAGCAAGAGGAAAAAATAATTATGGGACAGGAATTCCAAGGAGGTGTGGGCCAAGTGGCCGAAGGCGATATCAATAACTACGGTATTAATATCAATCTTCCGGATAAGCCTGAGTTTCGAGGACTGGTGACAGCCCAACGCAAGGAGCTGCATGAACTGCGCGCTAAGTGTGAGGAGCTGGGGGACGACCCACGTGATGTATGGCGCCGGGTGCATGCACAGCTAGGGGTATGTTCCATCAGTGAAATTACTGCAGAGCAGTTTCATGAAGCACGAACCGTCATTAGTGGTCGTTTAGAGCAGCTGCAAGAAGAAGCCGACAAGCGTCGCTTGATGGGCAAAATCCTCCGAAGCACGGCAGAGAAAGACGCTCGCCAGGAGATGCTGAATTTCTGCGACCTAAGCTTCGGCCGCACGCAGCTTAGCCACCTCAAGCGTAATGAATTACAGCGAGTTCTAGAGTTTGTTCAGCAGGTTGAAATCAATCCACAACCTGCGGCAGAAATACCTCAGGTGCAAACAGCGGAACCTTTGCAACTTCGTGAATTTCTGCTCATGTATAAAACGAATGCAGCTGGGCTATTTTTGTTCGGCATCTTCGTTGGACGGTTCTGGTCTTAGTTCTTACAAGGAGTTGGCGCAGGACAAAAATAAAACGTAGAACCTGGACGAATACTGTGACACCTAAAAAGGCCTGCGCGGCTTCTTCAGACTGTTAAATAGGGAGATACATTTGAAAATCTTATTTTTTGTTCTGGCTTCACTTTTTTCCATGGCGGCAAACGCACAGAGCACCGCGGAAAAGCTCACCATTCTGAGCCTGGATAGAACGGTTAAAAGTAACTCTCCGGAGGTGGAGCGCACACAGGCAGCACTCACAAGAGGCCTAACCGTATGCAATGTCGAGAATGAGGAAAAACTCGCGAACGTTGCATGGTTCATTACCAAGAAAATTCGCGCCGAAGGTCGCTATGCGGAGGCTACGGATGTAATCGAAGGGGTCAATGCTGTACTTTTGGGAGCCAAGACCAAACAGGATTGCACTGAACTGCTGTCTTTGTATGCGGTGAATCGTATTCAAGGAAGTACGCACTCGGATGCTGTCGCGGGAGGTCGTGGACTTTACCGCTCAACCGGCGTAGTTAACTGAGTGCTTGCTAGGCGTGACTCAATCCAGGCTCAGTATTGAGGCCGAAGAACCACCGGTATTGCATGTACTCAACTGCATTTGCCACAACGAAACCATGCGAGCGATGGGCTACAAAAAAGAGCAATTGGTTAAGGTCGGTTGGTTCCAACGCCTGGTTTCCCAACTCTTCGACTTCCGCGAAAGCGCGATCCACTGATCTCTTAAACCCTGATTAAAAGTCCTCCGAACACACACCGCCGATGATGGCGGTGTGTGCTTTTTGGCGTCCTCAAAAGGGAGGCGCCTTTACTGGAGGCGTCCCATGCGACCCGAAAATCCTCGCGGTATCCGTAACTTCAACCCCGGCAACATCCGTCATGCCAAGGGCGTGCGCTGGCAAGGCATGGCCGCTGTTCAAACCGACAGTGCTTTCGTTCAGTTCAATGGCCCGCGCTGGGGCATTCGGGCCATTGCCCGTGTCCTGATTACCTACCAGGACAAACGTCGTGCCGCTGATGGCAGCCGGATCGACAGTGTGCGCGAGATCATCGAACGCTGGGCGCCAGCCTCTGAAAACGACACCAAGGCTTACGTACTTACCGTCGCCCGCGCCCTTGGTGTCGATCCTGACTTTGAAGGTCTGGACGTCTACCAGTACGACACCATGCGCGCCCTGGTGCTGGCGATCATCCGTCACGAAAACGGTCCAGGCCCACTGCCAGGCGGTCTCTGGTACGGCGAGCCGGTCATCGTTGATGGGCTGGCCCTGGCCGGGATCGAGCGCGGTGTCCAGCACGGTGCGGGAGTCCCCGCATGAAACTGATCTGCACCTGGCGGTGCTGCTACAAGCTCTACAGCGTCCAGCTTGGCGTACTGCTGGCCTTACTCGGCGTCGCTCAACTGGAGCTGCTGCCGATGTGGCAGGCGCAGCTGTCGGACCGAGCGTACGCCACGCTCAACAGCGTGTTGGCACTGCTGCTGACTGTTGTGCGCCTGATCAAACAGGGGCCACCGGATCAGGGGGCCTCCTCATGAGGCTGAACCTGTTCGGAAGAACCTTCGCTGCGCTGATGGCGGGTCTGGCTGGGGCCTGTCGCTGGGTCTCTCCCAGTACAGCAGCCGGAACCTGGATCAACTCCAGCGTCATACCTCCTTATCGCTATGGCAAGACCGGCATCGCGGCGGCCAAGCGCCGAGCGCGCAAATCACGCAACCGTCTGAGGCATCAGCATGGGCGCACTTGATCAGCTCGTCTGGCCACTGCCTGCGCGCCTGGCTGCTGTCGGGTTTGCCTGTGCGCTCAGCGCGGCTGCAGCGGGCTCCATCGCCTACGGCTTTGGCTTTCGCTATGCCGCGTCACTGGGTGACACCGGACTGGCCAATCTCAAGACCGAGCACGCAGAACAAGCGCGAGTCGCCGAGAGCGCCAACCGCCTGCAGCTGCTGCAACAAGTCACCCGTGCCAATGAAACCGAAGCCTTGTTGCTCGATGTCATGTCCCAGCACGCCGAAGAAAAACGCCAGCTCCAGGAGCGCATTTCCCATGTCACGACCCAATACCGTCCGGCACCGGGTGCTGCTGCTCAGCCTATCCCTCGCTGCGTGTTCACTGCTGGTTGGTTGCGCGACTACAACGCCGCCCTCGGTGTGCCCGCCCCAAGACCAGGCGCCGCTGCCACCGCTGCTGAACAAGCGGCCTGGCCCACCCCCGGCACTGACGCCGAGCTACTGGAAAGCGGCGTCACGCCTGCCGACATTCTTGCCCACGCCCAGGATTACGGGTTGTGGGCTCGCACCAACCTCGTCCAGCTCAACGGGTTACTGGATCTCCAGAAAAAGGACTGACGCTCTATGGATGTAGCTGAACACGCTACGGATGAAGACGACACCGAAGAGGCAATCCGGCGCGCCTGTAGCAGCGAACTGCAGCGGCGCTCAGGCCGTTCGGCCTATCGCTGCGAGGAATGCGGTGACGCCATTCCCGAAGATCGCCGCCAGGCTGAGCCTGGTGCCGAACATTGTTTTGATTGCTTAGACGCCTTGGAACACTTGGCTACGCGGGGTTTTCGATGAACCTGAACGAACTCAACTTCGGCTTCCAAACCGTGCAGTGGCTGATCTTGACGGTACTTGGCATCTACACCTGGATGACCAAACGCCAGGCGGCTAGCGGCCAGGAACTTCTGGAACTGCGCACCCGCATCGTCGCCCTGGAAGAACACGTCCGTCATCTTCCAGACCAGACCGCCGTCACCGATCTGCTGGGTGACATGAAAGCCGTGCGGGCCGAACTGTCGGGGGTCAAGGAAGCGCTGGGCCCTTTGGCCCGTTCGCTGGACCGGATCAATGATTACCTGCTGAGAGAGAAGACATGAAGACGCCCTACGCTGAATACCTGCGCCAGGACATCCGCCTGGTGATTCTGCGCCTGCTGGCCGAGATGACGGCCTACCGGGCCAACAGCTCGGTGCTGACCATGGCCCTGGACAATTACGGCCATACCCTGAGCCGTGACCAGGTCAAGACCGAACTGCACTGGCTGCTGGAGCAAGGCGCATTGACCTTGGATGACGTGGGGCCGGTGCTGGTGGCCACCCTGACTGAACGCGGTCAGGACATTGCTGCTGGACGCGCACGAGTTCCCGGCATCAAGCGGCCAGGAGCTTAACCATGGCGGGCAAGTCATCCATCAACCGTTTGCCGCCGATGGTCAAGGCGTACATCCAGAAGCTGTTGCGCGAAGACCGCATGACGCTGGATGACATGCTGGCCGATATCCAGTCACGCTTCCCCAACGAAAAGTCCCCCAGTCGCAGTGCGTTGGGGCGTTTCAAGGTGGGCTATGACCTGTTGACCGAGAAGGCCCGTCAGCATCGCGAGCAGGCGGAAGCCTTTGTCGGTGCCTTTGGTGAAGATGCCTCGGACAAGACCGGCGCGTTGTTGGTGGAAGCTATCTCGACCCTGGCTTACCAGGCCGCAATGGGCGCCCATGAAAAGGATGACGTGACCACCAAGGAAGTGGCGGATCTCGCACGCGCCGCCAAGAACACCATGCAGGCCCGCACCTTGAGCATGAAGGAGCGTCAGGCTGCCGAGCAGGCAGGTCGTGATCGTCTGCTGCAGGAGCAAGCTGCCGAACTGGATAGCGCGGTCAAGGCCAAGGGCATGACCGAAGAACAGGCCATGTTCTGGCGTAAGCAGTTCCTGGGCGTGAAGCAATGAAGCCGTCAGCCAGCACGCTGCGTGTCGTCGAGTGGGACGAACTGCCGCCGAGCGTTCGGGAGATTCCCGAGGGGTACAACCCGCTGATTGAAGGGATTCTGATGGCCCATCAGTCGCAATGGCTGGGCATCGACGCGCAGATCAAGCTCTGTGAAAAAGGCCGCCGTACTGGCATTACCTTCGCCGAGGCGCTGGACTCGGTCATCACCGCCGCATCGCAAAAAGTCGCGGGTGGCATGGACTGCTTTTACATCGGCGACACCAAGGAAAAAGGCCTGGAGTTTATTGGTTATTGCGCCAAGTTCAGCCGGGTGATGGCCGAGGCTCAAGCATCGGGCGTCAGTGAAATCGAAGAGTTCCTATTTGAAGACCAGGACGACTCGGGCAACACCCGCCAGATCAACGCTTACCGTATTCGTTACGCATCAGGCTTCAAGATCGTCGCACTGTCCAGCAATCCAGCCGGCGTGCGCGGCTTGCAGGGCAAGGTCATCATCGACGAGGCGGCGTTTCACCGTGACGTATCCGCCGTACTCGACGCCGCCACGGCGCTGCTGATCTGGGGCGGTCGCATCGTCATCATCAGCACCCACAACGGTAAGGCCAATCCGTTCAACCAGATGGTCAATGACATCCGGGACAAGCGCTACGGCGACAGCGCTGAAGTCTATCGGGCCACCTTTGACGACGCAGTGGCCAACGGTTTGTTTGAGCGGGTGTGCTTCATGGCCGGCAAGCTCGCTACCGCCGAAGACAAAGAAGCTTGGTACAAAAAGATCCGTAATGCCTATGGCCCGCGCAAGGCGCAGATGCGCGAAGAACTGGATGCGATCCCTCGGGATGGCAACGGTGTGTGCATCCCTGGTGTGTGGATCGAGGACGCCATGCGGCCAGGTCGGACGGTACTGCGCCTGGCGCTGGATGATGACTTCGCCCTACAGCCCGTTGCGCGTCGTGAAGCCTATGTCGATGACTGGATCGAACGTTATCTTGCGCCACTGTTGCTGGCATTGACGCCAGAGTTGCGGCACTACCTGGGCATGGACTACGCCCGCCACCGAGACTTTTCGATCATCTGTCCGATGTCGGTCGACCAGGCACGCAACCGTGACGTGCCGTTTGTGGTGGAGATGCACAAGGTGCCCACCCGTCAACAACAGCAAATTTTGTTCTACATCCTGCGTCGTTTGCCGCGCTTTGTGGGTGCTGCGTTGGATGCCACTGGCAACGGCGAGACCTTGGCCGAAGACACCGCTGATGAGTTTGGTCGTGACCGCATTCAGCAGGTCAAGCTTAGTCGTGCCTGGTATGGCGCCTGGATGCCGAAGTTCATTCAGCTCTTTGAGGACGGCACGATCACGCTGCCCAAGGATGACTCCTTGCACCAGGACGTGCGTTCCATTGAAACGGTGGACGGCATTCCGATGGTCATGAAAGCCCGCTCGCAAGACCTCAAAGATCCGGAGCTACATCGTCACGGTGACTTCGCGGGGGCCGGCATGCTGGCCAACTTCGCGACCCTGGAAATGGTTTCAGGTCCGGTCTCTGTTAAATCCCGTCGCCCGCGTCAGGGCACCCGCATGACTCAGGGGTATGCATGAGCAAGAAAGGTGTGTGGGTCTCACCCACGGAATTCGTCAACTTTGCCGAGCCCAAGCGCGACAAGGGGCTGACCGACCATATTGCCAGCCGAGCGCGTAGCTTCGACGCTCAGTCGCTGGGGATGTACCTGCCCAACCCTGACCCAATCCTCAAGGCCCAGGGAAAAGACATTACGGTCTATCGCGACCTGCGCAGTTCCGCCCTGGTCGGCGGCAACATTCGTCGCCGCAAGTCCTCGGTGCTTGCTCTGGAGCGTGACCTGAAGCGCGGCAACGCCCCAGTGCGGGTTGAGCGCTTTGTGCGTGACTGGCTGACCGACCTCGATCTCGACCGGATTATCCGTGAGATGCTCGATGCTCCGTTGTTTGGCTTTCAGCCCATCGAACTGATGTGGCAACCGCTGGGCATGCACATCGTTCCCACGGATCTCTTGGGCAAGCCTGCCGAGTGGTTCCTCTACGACCAGGAGAATCAGCTGCGTTTCCGCGCCCGTGATGCCGGTATGAGCGGTGAGCTGTGTAGCCCGAAGCGTTTTGTCGTGGCCCGTCAGGACGCAACCTATAACAACCCGTATGGCTTTGCCGACCTGTCGATGTGCTTTTGGCCGGTGATCTTCATGAAGGGTGGGCTGAAGTTCTGGGTGCAGTTCACCGAGAAGTACGGCTCGCCCTGGGTGATCGGCAAACACCCGCGTGGTGCCAGTACCGGCGAGACCGACCTGTTGCTCGACAGCTTGGAAGCCATGGTCCAGGACGCGGTGGGGGCGATTCCGAATGACTCCAGCGTCGAGATCATCGAAGCCACGGGTAAGACCGGGAGTGCCGAGGTCTATCGCGAACTGCTGGTGTATTGCCGTAGCGAGATCAACGTCGGCCTGCTAGGGCAAAACCAAACCACCGAAGCCAGCAGCAACAAAGCCAGCGCGACCGCCGGACTGGAGGTAGTCAGGGAAATTCGCGATGGCGATAAGGGTATTGTCACCGCGACGATGAACGCGATCATTCGACGGATCGTCGATCTGAACTTTGGCGAGCATGTCGCCGCCCCGGTGTACGAGCTGTGGGAACAGGAAGAAATCGACAAGACCCAGGCCGACCGCGACAAGTCGCTAACCGAATCAGGGGTAAAGTTCGCGCCGCAGTACTGGAAGCGTACTTACAATCTGCAGGACGGTGACCTGATCGAAACTGCAGCGCCGGTTGAATCAACAGAGTTTGCCGAGCCCAGCCTGAAACCTATCCTGGATCAGTTGGCACTCGATCAGGCCATTGAAAGCCTGCCCGCCGAGTTGCTTCAGGAACAAAGCGAACAGGTCGTGGCCCCTTTGATCGACGCACTGCTGCAGGCTCGCACCGACACCGAGGTACTCGGTCTGTTGGCCGAAGCTTACCCGTCAATGGATGCACAGGCGCTAGAGCGCAAGCTGACAAACCTGCTGTTCATCACCAACACCTGGGGCCGTCTGAGTGCCGCAGCGGATCGGGAGGACTGACATGGCCACCGTCAAAACCCCGAACCCTGCGGACCTCAAAGCGATCTTCGGCCTGGAGCCTGAGGCCGCGATTACCTACCTCAAGAGCAAGGGTTACGCGATCACCTGGAACTGGCAGGAGATGCGTGACCAGGCACACGATCAGTCTTTCACGGTGGCCAAGGCCATGCGCCTGGACCTGCTGTCGGATATTCGCGGCGCAGTAGAAACCGCGTTGCAGGAGGGCCAAACACTCAAGCAGTTCATCAAGGAGCTGCAGCCGACGCTGGAATCCCAGGGCTGGTGGGGTCAACAGGTGATTGTCGATAGCCAGGGTGTCGGCGAACTGGTCCAGCTGGGCAGTCCACGTCGACTCAAGACCATCTACCAGACCAACCTGCAGAGCGCCTACATGGCCGGTCGCAAGGCCAGCATGGAAGAGACCAGCGACACCCATCCGTATTGGCGTTACGTGGCGATCCTGGACGGCAAGACCCGTCCCAGCCATCGGGCACTGAGTGGCTGTGTGTATCGACACGATGATCCGGTCTGGTCGGCGATCTACCCACCGAACGGCTTCAACTGCCGATGCCGGGTGACCGCGCTCTCCGAGTCGGCGGTCAAGCGCCGTGGCCTGACCATCGTTTCCAGCCAGGGACAAGTGTCCAACGAAACGGTTGAAACCGGCATCGACAAGCGTACCGGCGAAGTTAGAACCGCCCAGGTCACCTTGGTGCGCACCACCGATGCGGCGGGCAAGCCAATTACATTCCGCACCGATCCTGGATTCAACCATGCGCCCGGTACCGGGCTGGCGGACATGCTCAAACGCAAACAGGCCTCAGCGGCCTGACAGGAGTGTTGCAATGATCACCGTTGAACTGGACAGCCCACGCTTGCAGCAACTGCTGAACACTATTGAGTGGGCCGTGGGTGACCTGACGCCATTGATGCGCGGCATTGCTGCCGAGATGGCCAGCCAGACCGAGGAGAACTTTGAGGAGGAAGGTCGCCCCGACTGGGCCGAGCTGTCCGATGTCACCACCGAGCGACGTGCGAAGAACGGTAACTGGCCAGGTCAAATGCTGCAGGTCAGCTCTGCCGGATTGGCCGCCTCGATCACCAGCCACTCAGATGACAGCTCCGCCTTGGTCGGCAGCAACAAACCTTATGCAGCCATGATGCACTTCGGTGGCAAGCAGTCAGAGTTCCCACACCTGTGGGGTGATATCCCGGCGCGTGAGTACCTGCCGATGGATGCCGAGGGCGTGCTGCAACCCGAAGCAGAGGAAGCCATCCTGGAGCTGGCCCTGAATCACTTGGAAAAAGCCGCTCGCCTGTAAGGCCCTCAGAGGCCCTGTGGTTGCCGAGCGGCTCCGGTTCATCCTCTGGCAACCCTGATCATCGCTGTAAACGTTTTATAAACCCCTCCCGCCGTATTCCAAACCCGCTACGCGGGTGCCACTTGCACCGTTTGCGGTGTTCGTCCCCATCAACACTCTTTAAACCCGATTAAAAGTCCTGGGCCGCTCAGCGGTTCAGGCTGTGCGTATCACTTCCAGTCAGCGCACAGCCCATGAAACCACTGCACATTTTCAAGCCGGGAACGCACACCGCCATGAACGGTGCCAGCTACACCATCAGCGCGTCCGATCTGGCCGCAACGGTGCAAGCCTACAACCCCGATTTGCACGAAGCTCCTTTGGTCATTGGCCACCCCAAACACGACGGCCCGGCAGCCGGCTGGGTCAAGACCTTGTCGGCCGCGCCGTTGGGGCTGATGGCCGAACCGCAACAGGTCGATATGTCCTTTGCCGAGCAGGTGAGCAAGGGCAGCTACAAGAAAATCTCTGCCTCCTTTTATCACCCCGATGCCGCGAACAACCCGGTGCCAGGCGTGTACTACCTGCGCCATGTTGGCTTCCTCGGTGCCCAGCCACCTGCGGTGAAGGGCTTGCGCCCCATCGAGCTGGCGGATGGCGAGGAAGGTGTCATCGAGTTTGGCGACTTCGGCGACAGCATTTCCGCGAGTGTCTTTCGCCGTCTGCGTGAGTGGCTGATCGCCCAGTTCGGCCAGGAAACGGCTGATCAGGTTGTGCCGGGTTACGACGTCGACAACCTGGCCGAAGAAGCCCGCCGCGAAGGCAGCCGTCCGGCCTTTAGCGAGCCCACCAAAACCCCACCCAAAACCACCGAGGAACAGCCTGTGACTGAGGCCGAGAAAGCCGCCCTGGAAGCGGAGAACCAGCGTCTCTCAACCCTGGTTGAGCAACACCAAACCAATGAGCGCAACGCCGCTGCCAAAACACGCCACGCCGCCAACCTGGCGTTTGCCGAAGGCCTGGTCGGCGCCGGTCGTTTGCTGCCCAAACATGCTGATGCCCTGATCGCCGTCCTGGACTTCGCCGAAGCCGGTGACGCGCCGCTGGAGTTTGGCGAAGGCGACCAGCGTGCACCGGTTGTCGATGGTCTGAAGGCGATCTTCAACGACCTGCCAAAGCAAATCGACTTCGCCGAACAGGCGAGCAAGGACCGTAAAGGTGACGGTAACTCGCCGATGGACATGGAGTTCGCCGAAAAGAATACCGACCCCGACCGTCTCGGTCTGCACAACCGTGCGACCGCCTTGGCCGCCGAGAAAAACATTCCCTACGAGTCGGCAGTTCGCCAGCTCGTCAAGTAACCAGGAGTCATCATGGCTGATCGTTTGAAGATACTGCGGGTCGTCGATCCCGTCCTCACCAACCTGGCGCGAGGCTATCGTAATGCCCAGTTCATTGGTGAGGCGCTGTTCCCCATCGCGCTGATGGACAAAGAGGCTGGGGTGATCCCGTTGTTCGGCAAGGAAGCGTTTGAGGTTTACGACACCGAGCGCGCCATTCGCGCCCAGTCGAACCTCATGACCCCGGACGACCTGGACGGTCTGGACGTGGTCCTGCGCGAGCATGACATCGCCTATCCGGTGGATTACCGCGAGCAGAACGAATCCATGTTCGACGCCGAAGCCCGTGCTTCACGTCGTGTGGTGAACGTGATCGACCTGCGTCGTGAGGTCACCTGCGCCAGGCTGGCGCAAAGTCCTGGCACTTTTCCTATGGGCAGCAAGGTCACGCTATCCGGCTCCAGTCAGTGGAGCAACGGCGGCGGTGACCCTATCGCGGTGGTCGAAGCCGGCAAGGAAACTGTGCGGGCCAAAATCGGTATTCGCCCCAACACCATGACCATGGGCGCCTCGGTGTACCAGTCACTGAAGTTCCACCCCAAGCTTCAGGCCGCCTTGGGCTCGCAAGAGCGCAAGTTGATCACCCTTGAGCACCTGAAGGCGTTGTTCGGCATCGAGACCATCCTCATCGGTGAAGCCCTGGCCGGTGCGACCAACACCTCCGACATCTGGGGCGACAACATGACCCTGGCCTACGTGGCCAAGCCAATGGCCGGTTCAAACGCCGACTACGAAGAGCCGAGCTTTGGTTACACCCTGCGTCGCAAGGGCATGCCCGAGATCGACACCTACGACACTGCTGGCGGCAAGGTGCGCTTCGTGCGTAACACCGACATCTATAAGCCGGTGGTGGTCGGTGCGGATGCCGGTTACCTGATCTCCGACACCAACGGCTGAGGTGCGTCATGGCGGCTACTAAAAACACCAAAGACAAGGACGCTGCGTCTGCGTCTGCGTCGACCGATGACCAGGAACTGGTTAAGGGCTCGCTGCAGGACGGCAGTGCGTCGGCGCCCCAATCACCGCAAGTACTCGTGCCGAATGCAACGCTAGCCGCGCCCCCGTTTGAGCCTTTGGATGAGGTTATCCAGGACGAACAGCTGCCGCGCTACTACGTGACGGACGTGTCGTCGGTGTTGCATGACGGCCAGTGGTACCACATGGGCGATGACATCTCTCTGAGCGACACCGAAGCAGGCCCCTTGCTGCAACGTCGCATCATCGAACCGATTCAGGAGTTCAACCAGTGAAGACACAACAACCTGTTTTAACCGTCTCGATGGTCGCGGTGGTTGACCTGCCGCGCTACCGCTTCGCGGGCTTTACCGGTGGTCTTTGCGCCGCTGGCCTCAAGGCTTTTGGCGTCGTTGAGGCCGACACCGAAGCGGACAACGTCGCTCCGATCAACGTCCTAGGGATTTGCCTGGTCACCAGCGGTGCAGCCGTTGCCGCAGGTGACCCCGTGGAGTCTGACGCTGAAGGTCGGGCCGTGACGCTAGCGTCCGGACTGGACAACGGTATCGCGCTGGATGCAGCGACAGCTGCCGGTGATGTCATTCGTATCGTCCGGGGAATCTGAGGTCGCTATGCGCTACTGCACTCGCGCCGATATCGGCAACGCCATGCCCCTGCGGACCTTGATCCAGCTCTCCAACGATGACCCAGCGGCCCAGCAGCCGAATGAAGTCGTGATTGAGGACGGCGTGCGCCAGGCGGAAGAATTGGTCGACGGCTACCTGCGGGGTCGTTACGACCTGCCGCTCAATCCGGTGCCGACCGTGTTGCGCGATGCTGTGGTGTACCTGGCGCGGCACTGGTTGTACCAGCGCCGTCCCGAGGGCGCATTGCCGGACTCGGTGAAGGATAACCGCAAGGACACCATCAAGCTCCTGGAGAGCATCCGCGACGGCGTGGTCACCCTGGGGATGCCCGGTGGTGAAGCGGCGCCCGAACCTGGCGAGATCCGTGTTCGTGCCCGTCGTCAGCAATTTGGTCCCAATCTGTGGGAACGCTACCGGTGAACCAACCCCACGAACAGACCCCGACCGAGAAGCTGCTGGGCGCGCTTCTGGAGCGTTTGCAGGAACAGTTCAACACCGAGCTGACCGTTGAGCTGTTCCCGGAAAGCCCGATGCAGTACCGCTTGAACCACCCGTGTGGAGCGATCTTGTTGGCCTATGGCAGGTCGACCTTTGGTGGTTCCGAAGGGACCGACGCGGTGTTCCAGGCCCGCAACATCGTGATCCGCCTGACCCTGGTGTTTCGCCAGCTCAACGGCAAGGACGGTGTCGTCAGCTACCTAGACCGTATCCGAACTTGCTTGACCGGCTGGTACGCCCCGCATTGCGACATGGCCTGTCGCCCCGTGTCCGAGCAGTTCATTGGTCACCGGGACGGTGTTTGGCAGTACGCCCAGGACTTTTCCACTCGCGCCACTCAGCTGCAATCCATGGTGCCCGAACAGGGCGCACCGCTGAGTCTTCTCACCTTTGAGGAATTCCCGTGAACCTGACTCGATACATCTATCAAGGCCCTCAAAGCGCAGCGTGCTTGCGTGTTGAAGGCTCCGCCGAACTGCTGGACGTCCAGCTGCTGACCGGTAAACCCGTCGAGCTGCCAGCCGACCATGAATACACCTTGGTGTTGTTGGCACTCAAACACCTGGTGCTGGCACCGGCTGAGACAGAGCCCAAGTCAACGCCGAAACCAAAATCCGCCGCTCCGGTTGACTCCCCACTGGTCACTGAGCACACAGGAGCAAAGCCCAATGCCCGCTAACTACTTGCACGGTATTGAAACCATTGAAGTCGAACGCGGCCCTCGGGCCATTCGAGTGGTCAAGTCGGCAGTAATCGCCCTGGTCGGAACTGCACCGATGGGGCCGGTCAACAGCCTGACTCTTTCGCTGAATGAGATCGACGGCGCCCAGTTCGGCCCTGACATGCCAGGGTTCGGTATTCCCGAAGCCCTGGATGGCATCTATGACTTCGGCGCCGGAACAGTGCTGGTGATCAACGTGCTCGATCCGGCCATCCACCGCACCAGCATCAGCGCCGAGGCGAAGGCATTCGGCGACAACGACCTGCTGCAGCTGGAGCATGGTGCCCTGCAATCGCTGGTGCTCAAGCCCGAAACCGGTGATACCACCTACGTGTTGAACACCGACTATACGGTGGACCTGATTACCGGTCGGGTGAAGCGGCTGACTGCCGGTGCCATTCCCGTGACGGGGGCGGTTAAAGCCGACTACGCCTACGCCGATCCGAGCAAGGTCACGCCTGCCGACATCATTGGTACCGTGAATGCGGCGGGTCTGCGTACCGGTCTGAAGGCCTTCCAGGACAGTTACAACCTGCTGGGCTTTTTCCCGAAGATCTTCATTGCGCCAGGCTTCAGCACGCTGAATTCCGTGAGCGTCGAACTGATCGCCTCGGCGATTCAAGTGGGCGCGGTGGCCTACATCGACGCACCGATTGGCAGCACCGTGCAGCAGGTCATCGCCGGTCGTGGGCCAGCGGGCACCCTCAACTTCAACACCAGCAGCGACCGGGTGCGCCTGTGCTATCCCCACGTCAAAGTGTATGACGCTGCAACCAATGGCGAGCGCCTGCAACCTCTGTCGATCCGCGCTGCCGGTCTGCGGGCCAAGGTGGATAACGACAAGGGCTACTGGTGGAGCAGCTCGAACCAGGAACTCTTGGGTGTGATCGGCCTGGAGCGTCCGTTGACGGCTCGGATCGACGACCCTAACAGCGAGGTCAACCTGCTCAACGAGAACGGCATCACCACCGTGTTCAACTCGTTTGGTACCGGCTTGCGCCTATGGGGCAACCGTACAGCGGCCTGGCCCACCGTGACCCACATGCGCAACTTCGAAAACGTACGGCGCACCAAAGACATTGTCGATGAGTCGATCCGCTACAGCTCCCTGCAGTTCACCGATCAGCCGGTCACCACGTCACTGATCGACAGCATCAGCGAAAGCGTCAACCAGTTCTTGCGCAAATTGATTGGTGACCAGGCGCTATTGGGTGGCGAGTGCTGGTATGACCCGGCCCGCAACCCTCAAACCGAACTGGAGCAGGGACACGTGCTGTTCAACTACAAACTGACCGTGCCGCTGCCGTTCGAACGCGGCACCTTCGAGACCGAAATCACCGGGGAATACCTGGTCAACTTGGGAGCCGCATAAATGGCAGGCTTTAGCGCACACCGCATCACCAACGCAGCGGTCTACCTGGGCGGTGCCAGCTTCTTCGGTCGCTGCGAAGAGATCGACCTTGGTTCGATCAAGACCGTGATGAGCGACTTCCAGGGACTGGGCATGGTCGGGTTGATCGAGCTGCCGGACGGCATCGACAAGCTCGAAGGCAAGATCACCTGGAACAGCCTCTACATCGACTCGGCCAAGAAGATGGCCACGCCGTTCAAAACCGTACAGCTTCAATGCCGCTCCAACGTCCAGGTCTTTAACAGTGCAGGCCTGGTGGACGAGATCCCGTTGGTCACGCTGATGACCGTCATGTTCAAGGAATACGCCCTGGGCAGTTTCAAGCCTCGTGATCCGAGCAAGTTTGAAACGCCGTTTTCCGCAACCTACGTTCGCCAGATCCTCAATGGTGAAGAGGTGGTACTGCTCGACTACCTGGCCAACATCTTCAAGGTCGGTGGTCAGGACCAGTTGGCCAAGTACCGGCAGAACATCGGTCAGGCGTAGGTTATTCAGATCCCGGTATTGGAGGTGTTTATGGAACGACCCCTGGTGGAACAGCAGGAGGTGTGGAAAGGTTCGGAGGAGCTGGTCAAAATTTTCGACATGCAGATTCGTCGCGATATGGATTATGTCCGCGCCAAGGCGTACTGGAGTCGATCTTTACAGGACCTGCCGCTTGCAGCGCTGACCGAGGCATTAGCCCGATTGTCTTCGGGTCGTTACCAGATGGCACCCAGTTGCCGGTGTCACGGCTGCAACCATCGTCATTGACGAGTTATCGGATCAGCTCCAACGGACTGGAGTCGCCAGGACGGCAAACCCAAAGCCCCCGCCATCGTGCGGGGGCGTTTCTTTAAATCCGATTAAAAGTCTGCACCACGGCCAGGTGCGATGCTCAGGGCTCTTGAATAGCAACCGATCAGATCGATCAACCTGGAGCAATAAAGATGGCCGACAAACTGACCCTCACCCTCAAGTTCCCCTTCAAAACCGCCGCAGGCGTGCAGCTGAATTCGGTGTCGATCAAGCGCCTGAAACGCAAGGACATCAGCTCTGCTCAATCGGCCACCAAGGATGAAGGTGTGATGGAAGACATGCTGATTGCCAAGATGTTTGGCATCACCCTGGAAGACCTGGGCGAGTTCGACATTGCTGACTCGAAGTCAGCCACTGAGGTGTTGCGGGAAATGTCCTCTGGAGGAGACCTTGCTGCAGTCCTGGGACGAAGCGCTGCTGCTGGTGCTGAAGTTGCAGCCCTCGGAAATAGCCCAGCTTGACATGGTGGACTACTGGCGCTGGGTCGAGTCGTGTGAGCGCGAGATCAATCGTCGGATCGAGCAGCTAAACAAGCAGTAACCTTCGCCACATTCCCCGCGCAATGTTGTGTCGCCCGCATCAGGGCGACACACCTTCCATCCTATAAATAGCTGGGCACGCCATGGCCAATGAAGTTCTCGTCGGGTTAAAGATCGGCGCCGCCGTTTCCGGCACCTTGAGTGCGGCCTTCGGCTCTGCCAAATCAACCGTTCAGCAACTCGGTCGAGCGACCGATGGACTCACAGCCAAGCAAAAACTCATCGGCACCGAACTGGCGGCGTCCCTGGCGCGGGGCGGTACTGGGGTGGAACGCCTACGTCGCCAGTACGACCAGGTCGGTCGCGCCATTGATCAGCTCAAGGTCAAGCAGGAGCGTCTCAACACCAGCCTGGCCCGTGGCGCACAATTGAAAAACGAACGGGGCGAACTGCGCGGGCAGGCACTCGAAACACTGGGCACAGCGGCGGTGGTCGGAGCCCCCGTTGTGCAGTCGTTTCGTCAAGCCATCGACTTTCAGGACCAGACGCGTGACATCTCCATTACCGGTGGTTTTGACGCGGAAGAAGAACAACGCCTCAGCAATGTGATGCGCGAATCAGCGTTGCGCTGGAATCAGACACAAACCGAAGTGGCTAACGGCACCGGGGTATTGATTGCCGGTGGCATCTCCAGCGCGAAGGAACTCGCGGCCTATGCCCCGGTGATGGCCAAAGCCGCAACGGCCACGCGGGCCAGCATGGAACATCTCGGCTCGGTGGCCATCGCGCTGAATGACAACCTGGGCATTGGTGCGGCGGGCCTTGAACGCTCTATGAACATCCTGGCCTATGCCGGTAAACGGGGTCAGTTTGAACTGGCGGACATGGCCAAGTGGTTGCCGCAATTAACACCTCAATTCGCCGCCCTGGGTATTACCGGCGAACGCGCCGTGGCCGAGATTGGCGCCTCACTACAGATCGCCCGTAAAGGCGCGGGCAGCAACGATGAGGCGGCCAACAACTTCAAAAACTTCCTGTCGAAGATCACCGCACCCGACACGTTAAAAGCGTTTGCGGATGCCGGTATCGACCTGCAAGACACGATGAGGGGCATGATCAGTAAAGGCCTGACACCGATGCAGGCCATGATGGCAACCATCACCAAGTACACCAGCACTAAAGGTCCGGCTGCCGCCGCTGGCTTCCAGCGCGTCATGGCCATGAAAGATGACCAGGAGCGGCAGATCGCGCTGGATCGTTTGAATGAAGCCTACAAACTGGGCGAGTTGTTTCGCGACCAGCAAGTACTGTCCTTTGTGCGTCCGGCCTTGGCCAACCAGGCCGAACAAGCCAGCATCCAAAAAGGCGGGATCGAGGCCGCTGATCTGGGAGGTCTGGATCAGGATTGGGCGATGCGCATGGGCAGCCCCAAGGAGCAGTTGAAGGCGCTGTCGGTGGGTCTTACGGATGTCGGCATTGGGCTGGGCGGTATCCTGCTTCCGGCGTTGCTCGACATCACCAACGCGACCATTCCGCTGATTCGCTCATTTTCGGCCTGGACAGAAGAAAACGCGGGGCTGGTCAGCGGCGTAATCAAGACCGTCGCCGGGGTCGTTGCCCTCAAGCTGGGTTTCATCGCCTTGAAGTACGGCGCCAATCTTGGGGCATCAGCGCTCAACGGTGTGGGCACCACCATGGCAGTGCTGTCGGGCAAGACCACCTTGCTTAACAGTGCTCTGATCTCCACTCGACTCGCGCCCTTTATTTCGGGTGTCATAGGACTCACGGCAGTGCTTCCCGGCTTATCGGGAGCCATGGCTTTTTTTAATGCGGTGTTGGTTGCGAATCCTATTGGGCTAATCATTGGTGCGGTTGCCGTAGGAATTGCAATAGTCGCTGCTGCGGGTTTAGCCATCTACAGAAACTGGGAACCACTCAAGGCCTGGATGATTGGCTTTTTTACTGGTTTAAAGGATGGACTCAAACCGATAGGAGATGCGTTCTCAGCAGCCTTTGCTCCGGTGGCGCCATTGCTGGCCAAACTGGGAACATTCATCAAACCGGTGATCACCTGGTTCCGTGAATTGTTCAGTCCAGTTCAGGTGACGGGCGATGAACTGGGCAAGGCCACCTGGTCAGGAATCGAGTTCGGTCGGGCTGTCGGCGCCGTGCTGTCCGGCTTACTGGCCCCTGTGCGGTGGCTTCTGGAAGGTATCGGCGAGATACCGAAAGCGTTTGACGGCGGTCTGGCCGGTGTTGCCGCGTTGATCGTCAACTTCTCGCCCCTGGGCCTGTTCTACAAAGCCTTTGCCGGGGTGATGAGTTACTTCGGTGTTGAACTGCCCGGCAAGTTCACCGAGTTCGGCAGCATGATCATTGATGGCCTGGTCAACGGCATCAAGAACAAAGCCTCTGCCGCCACGGATGCGGTGTTAGAACTGGGCTCGTCCATCAAAAGCTGGTTTACCGGGGATCTGCAGATCCATTCCCCCAGCCGGGTTTTCATGGGCTACGGTGCCAATGTCAGTGAAGGCGCAGCCTTGGGGATCACCGGTCAGTCCGACTTGGTACGCAAAGCGGCCCTGGACATGGCGTCCCAATCCAGGGTCAACATGGCCCCACCGAACCCCGCCGATGTCTCGATGGCCAGCATGATGGGGGGTGGCGGTATGGGCGGAAAAATCGAAGTGAGCTTCTCGCCTCAAATCAATGTGCCAGGTGGTCCTGGTGTGATGGAGCAAGTCAATCAGGGGTTGCAGGCGAGCTATGTCGAGTTCTTGCGGATGATGGAGCGCTTTGAACACGAGCGACAGCGCCGCAGTTACGGCTCAACGGGTGGAGGCCGCACCTGATGTTTGCCATCCTGGGCACTATCGAATTCACCGTGGCCGGTGGCATTAGCGGCATGGAGCAAACCGGTTCCGCGGACTGGGCCGAACATGCACGTATCCAGGGCAAGCCGTTACTGGAGTGGATTGGCGAAGGACTGGACGAGATCAACCTGACCATTGAACTGCACCCGCTGTTAGGTGATCCAGCGGCACGCTTGCGCTCACTGCGCCAGGCCAAAAGCCAACACGAACCCTTGGCCTTTGTCATGGGCAGCGGTGAATACCTGGGCCCTTATGTCATCACTCACATCAGCAACGCCATTCGCCGCGCTACTGCTGTCGGCCAAGTCGTCGCATCGACCGTGCAAGTCAGCCTGCGCGAGTACACCGGGGCCTTTACCCGCAAGGTCATTCGACCTGGTCTGCTCAATCCGGCGTTGAGTGGTACAGCGAATGGTCTTGGTTCACCTGGACTCATCTCGCGGCTGACCCCATCGCCCAGCACCACTCAGTTGGTGATCGGTCACGCAAAATCAGCCAGCAACGTCTTGAGTGCTGGGAAAAACCTGTACGAGACAGTCAAAAGTGGCAACGCCTCGACGATCCTCGGACAAGTTCCCCAGTTGCTGGGGGTGACGGCGCGGGCTATCGAACCATTGCAAGGGTTGACGTCAGCTGCAGGGTTGCTCAACGACGGCGCCGATCTGTCCCGACTCGGTGAGGACGTCCTGGGCAGCGTGATGGGTGCACGCTCCAGTCTGAATCCGGTTGACCTGGGGAATATCGTCGACCGTTTCTCAGCTTCCCATCAATACCTGGGGCAGGCCATCACCACCATGGATAGCGCCAGTAAACGCCTGTCGGGCCTTGCGGCTGACGTACTAACCCGGAGGGCCTGATGTTCATTCCCCACGTAACAACCGAAGGCGAACGCTGGGACCAATTGGCCTGGCGCTACTACGGTGACGCTCATCGGTATTTGCCGATCGTTCAGGCCAACCTGCACGTGCCGCTGACTGCCGCTTTACCAGCCGGATTAACCTTGGCCATTCCGATGTTGGAGCCGGTGGTCACCGCCGAGGATCTTCCCCCATGGATGCGCTGATCCCCAAGCAAGTGCCCGAAGCGCGCTTCGTGCTGACCTATCAACAGAGCAACATCACCCACAACATCAGCCTGCATCTGCTCTCGTTGACGTACATCGACTATCTGTCCGGGCAGGCCGATAGTCTGGAGGTCGAGTTGGAGGACACCGAGGGTAAATGGCGGGATGCCTGGTATCCAGGGCATGGCGATGCACTAACCTTGGCCATCGGCTGGGAGGGTGCGCCACTTCGAACGCTGGGCCGCTTTGAGATCGATGAGGTCGAGCTGCGTTGCCCACCTTCAACCGTGACCATCCATGCTTTGGCTGCCGGTATCAACACGGCTTTGCGCACTACCGAACATCGCGCCTATGAAAACCTCACTCTCGACGCCGTGGCCAAGCAGATCGCAACCCGCCTGGGGCTGGAGTTGATCGGCAGCATCGAACCCATCAAGCTTGACCGCCTGACCCAGCAGGACTCCGACCTGACCTTCCTGAGCAACCTGGCGGACGAATACGACTACGCATTCAAGGTGACCGGCAACAAGCTGGTGTTCCACGCCATCAGCGAACTGGCGAAAGGCAAGCCGGTCGCCAGGCAGCTATTGCAGGATCAAGCCAACGTGCACCTACGCGACAAGATCAAGGACGTGCCGAAGGCCGTCGAGGTCAAGCACAAAGACCCGGTCAAGAAGCAGCTGGTCAGCTACCGAATCATCAATGGTGAGACGGTCGCGGTACCGAGCAGCGCCAGCAAGACCACCACCAGTGCCGACACCAAGAAGAGTCGCAAACGCGCCGCCTCCGCCGAAGTGGCTAAAGCCAAAGCCAAGGCCGAGCTGGCCAAGGCTAACCGTGAGCGCACTACGGGCAGTTGGACCGCCATGGGCCGTCCCAACCTGGTGAGCGGCAATGTGGTGACCTTGGTCGCCGCAGGCAAGCTGGGTGGCAACTACATGATCCTTTCGTCGCAACACCGCATGACCCGCAGTGGCGGCTACACCGTCGACCAGGAAGTCTGCCGGGTGTCGGCGCCGTCGATTGGTTTCACCCTGGATAACTCCAAGCCCGACCTGGCGCTGTCGACCTACGGTATCGAACACGAAGTGGTGGCTTAATAATGAAGGGCAAAATGAATGGGCGTTGAACTGGAATACGGCGAAGTCAGTGCCGTTGATTACAAAACCTGCCGCATCCGTGTGCGGCTGGATGATCGTGATGGGGTGCAGAGTTACTGGTTGAATGTGCCCCAGCGCAACACTCAGGGTATCCAGTGCCGCCCGATCATGCCGGAACTGAATGAACAGGTCGCGGTGCTGCTCGATGCCGATGGTGTCGGTGGCGTGTACCTGGGCGGAATCTATTCAACCGTAGAACCGCCACCGGTAATAGATGAAGGGACTGACTATGTACGCTTCAAAGATGGCACCGTGATCACGTATGACCAAGTGGCCAGCGTGATGTCCCTGGATTGCGTCGGGGCGACCCTGCTCAAGTGCGCCAAGAACCTGACCGTCGAATCTGGTGACCTGGTGGTGGTGAAGGCGCCTTCAGCGACCTTGGACATCCCACAGGTCACCTTGAATGGTGACCTACAGGTGAATGGCAATATCAATGCTACCGGGACGATCATGGATACGGGAGGTAACTCAAACCATCACGATCATTAAACATGCCCTTGGGTGGAACCTTTGCGTTATGGCTTTTTGGGGGGAGGTGCAACGGGCTTGGTTACGCTTTGGGGATTGGGACGCTGGGTCATCGGCTGGTAACCATCCTGACCTAGGCCCGGTGTAAGCACTGGCTTGTTCGTTTCACTTTTCTTGTCCGTCATGGTCATTCTTCCTATATGAGTAAACTCTGAGTCACTACTTACGGATTCTTGGGCGGCGGCGCTGGTGCCCTTTCGCTGGTTGGCGGCGGTGCATAGCCATCTTTTGTAGGATGGGAGTCGCCCTTACTTGGTTGGTAACCGTACTTCTCGGAAGGGTCATTTCTTTTATTCGTCATTGTCACTCTCCTGTGGGGCTCTAAGGTGAAACAGCTCAAGTGTAGCGATTTCTTTAGCGAGGATGATGATGCCCGCAGAATCCGTTCTCGACCTTTCGAATCCGCCGTTGTCATTCAGCACCCAAGTCTCCTGGAGGTAAATTTGCTCCGGTGCCGGGCTGCTTGAGGCAAAGGACTTCGAGTCATAGAGCCCTGCAACCAGACGTCCATCATTCAGCGTAACAATCACCCAGTAGGGGGTTCTCTGGCTGAAGACGAAATCCCACGGCTTTCCAGTTGGGTGTGCAATTGAACGCTGAAGAAGCTGCGTTTTTCTGAGCCATAAGAATGCCCAAGCCCAGCCGATTGGCGCCAAAAGCAGCACTACAACGTAGAAAAGAACATAGAGCGTTGGGTGGGTGGACCTTAGGTCGATATGTTCAATGGCGTAAATTGGGCCCATCAGTAAGGCGTAATTGATAGAGCTGTAAGCAACGGCATCCACCAACTGCTGAGAGGTGTCTTTAATCTGAGTCGGCTGGAGCAACGCATACGTTTTCAGGCTGATGAAGCCTGGAACCACAAATGCGATGAAAAAGACCAGCTTGTCGACGTTCCATATGTCCATACCAGCTCCTAGTCGGGGGGTGCACTGATGTTGCCCGTCTTTAAACCAGATTAAAAGCCGGCGCTCGCCGACCGTCCCATCATGGGCACATGACGACATCCATCCCTTACACAAGCCTCACCGCTGCTCACTGGCAGCCTGCCCTCGGCACCTCGGGTGAAGTGGTCGTGGGGCTGCGCGATATTGACCAGGTCATTCGGATCCTCATGACCACGCCCAAGGGCAGTGATCCTCATCGGCCAGAGTTTGGCAGCGATCTTCACCTCTACCTCGACTGGCCCACCAACCGTGTGACTCCGCACCTGGTGCGCGAAACGGTCGATGCCATTCGTGTTTGGGAAAACCGCGTCACGGTGGTCCAGGTGCAAGTCCTTATAGATGAAGCGCAGATCACCGTGAGAGTGCTCTGGCGCGTCGCTAATGGGATCACCCAAGTGACCGAGGTGCCTTATGCGCGAGCTGCCTAAACCCGAGTTCATCAAGATTGATCCTGCGGCGCTTGAAGCCGAACTGATTGCCCGCTATGAGGAAAAGTCCGGCAAAACCTTGTACCCGGCCCAGATCGAGCGCCTGTACATCGACCAGATTGCCTACGCCGTCACTCGGTTGCAGATGGGTATTCAGAACGCAGGCGAGCAGCTCCTGGTGCGTTTCGCTCGCGGACCGATCCTCGACTACCTCGGTGAATTGGTGGCTACACCCAGGCTCTTGGCACAACCCGCTCAATGCCCTTTGCGTTTCCGCATGCCCGCCGCCGTGCTGGCACCCTTGTTGATTCCTGTTGGAACTCAGGTCAGTACCCAGGATGCGAAGCTGACGTTCGTGACGGATCAGGATGTTGTCATTGCAGTGGGGCAGACCCAGGTGACTGTCATTGCGACGTGCCTGATTGCTGGTGAGTTGGGTAATGGTTGGACCATCGGACAGATCAGCAGCATTGGTACCTCGCCAGCAGCGGGGCTGGTCGCTAGTAACACCAGAGTCACAGCTGACGGTGTCGAGGACGAAGAGGATGACCGTTACCGTGAGAGGATCATCCTGGCGCCTGAGGCGTTCAGCAATGCCGGAAGTCGCGGTGCCTATCGCTACCACGCGTTGGCCGTGCATCAGTCGATTATTGATGTCGCCGTGCATGGGCCGGACGAAGGGCAACCAGATGGTCATGTCGCTCTGTACCCGTTGACCACCAACGGATTGCCATCGGACGACCTGCTGCAACAGGTCAAGAATCAGGTCAGCGGCGAAAAACTCCGTCCCTTGTGTGACACCGTCAAGGCATTGTCACCGACTGAGGTAGGTTTTCAGATCAAGGCACGGCTCACCTTTTACGCCAACGCAGTCCGCAGCGATGCCATGGCTGCCGCGCAGGCCGCAGCTGACGCCTATGCCGTAGAACGTCGGGCCGGACTCGGACGGGATATTGTGCAGGAGCAATTGACGGCACTGCTCCAGGTGACTGGTGTGTACCGCGCCGATCTGGAGCTGCCTGCTGCCTTGCGCGAACTGCAAGGCAACGAATGGGCAAACTGCACCTCAATTCAACTGATCGATGCTGGGGTGGCTTATGGCTGATCAGCAGCTGCCCCCTGCGCTGGCCGGTGATGAACGTTTTGCGCTGCTCTGTGAGTTGCTCGACGAGACGTTGACCGACCTCGATCTCAACGTGATGTTGGTCTACCTGATCGACCTGGTGAAAACGTCACTACTGCCGACCCTGGCCGATCAATTCTCGCTCCTCGATGAGGCTGCCTGGATGTTGGCCGAGTCCGAGGAGGCCAAGCGCAACCTGATCAAGAGCGCCGCCGAACTGCATCGCTTCAAAGGCACCCCCTGGGCGATGCGCGAGGTCATTCGGCTGCTGGGGTTCGGTGAGGTGGTCCTGCAGGAAGGACTGAACAACCAGGTGCACAACGGCTCCATCACCAGAGATGGGAGCCACGTCCATGGCGCCCCTTCAGCGTGGGCGCTTTACCGGGTGTATCTCCAGCGCGTTATCACCAACGATCAGGCCGCGCTCCTGCGCCGACTTTTACTTTCCGTCGCACCGACTCGCTGCCGACTGGTGTCGCTCGACTATCAATCGGTAGCCATCCGACACAACGGCGTTGCTCGCCGCGACGGCCAATACAACCATGGGAGCAGCTAATGGCCGATCTACCCGAATCAAATGAATGGGCACCAGGTGTCTATCAGCTCGAAACATCAGATCCTGTGCTGGGTGGGCCGGAAGGTATCGACAACCTCCAGGCAAGACAGCTCGCGAGTCGCACTAAATGGCTCAAGGATCAAATTCAGAAAATCATCAATGATGCAGCACCGTTGGCTAGTCCGACGTTCACGGGTGACCCAAAGGTGCCAACCCCGCTAGCCGGGGACAATGATCTGTCCGTGTCGAACACTGAATTTGTGCGCACGGCGTTGCACGGTAATACGTTCATTGATGTCTCGGGCTCGGGCGTTCTAACGCTGTCGGCGGCTCAGGCCGGGACCGGAACGCTGAGTCTGTACGGGACTCTCACCGGTAACCGGACGATCATCGTGCCGACATTGCCCGCGCGTTTTCAGGTGGTCAATGGCACCACTGGTGCCTTTTCCTTGATTGTGAAAACGGCGACCGGTACGGGGGTCGCGGTAACGCAGGACACGTCAACTCTGCTGTTTGTGACCGGTGCAAACACCATTGCTCAGCAGCAGAGCGACTTTGACAGCGTGAACCTGACCGGCAATCCGAAATCCCCCACGCCGCCCCCTGGAGCCAACGATAAGTCGGTAGTGAACTCCGAGTTTGTACAGAGCGCCATCAATGGCGCTACTTCGGTGAATATTGCTGGGGCCGGCAATATTGTGCTGACAGCGGCTCAACTGAGTGCAGGCATTGTGTACCTGTCAGGCGTGTTGACCGGCAACAAAACGGTGATCGTGCCAAACGTGACTGCTCGATTCCAAATGCAGAACGTCACGACGGGCGCCTTTACGGTGACGGTAAAAACGGCGGCGGGCGTAGGGATTGCGATCACGCCGAACACGTCCTCCTTGCTGTTCTGTGATGCCACCAATGTGCAGTTGCAGCAATCGGACTTTATCAGTCCGGTCCTGCGGGGTAAGCCGTTAACGGCCCTTCCTCCTCGGTTCGATGTCAGCACCCAGGTGATGAGTACGGAGGCAGCGCAAGCCCGAGGGCATCAGTATTCAGGCTTCTGGTCGTTTTCGGGGGCGACACCGGGAGCTGTCGGCCACGTTGGTGGGGTGGTCCATTGCTCGGGGGCTACGAACAACTCCTACAGTCTGCCTGACAGTGCAACGAACAACATTCCAGTAGGGGCTGCCATTCGGGTGCAGAACTGGGGCACTTACGCTATGGCCCTGAGTGTTCAGGGTGCCGACAAGATGCAGGAAAATATAGACGGCATGTGGACGGCTGCCACGCGCTCGATTCCGCCAGACACCTACGTCGATTGCATGTTCATCGGCATGAACCTTTGGTTGCTGACCGGCACGGGGGTGGTCGGGAAAACCCGACCGTGGGCTTGCATGTTGGGTCCGTCAGGCTATCAAAAACTACCATCCGGTTTGATCGTTCAATGGATGACCGCGACCTTCTCGGGTCCGGGTCCGGCTTCGGGCGCTTACAACTTGCCGATTGCTTTTCCGAGTATGAACTTCGGTTGCCTGGTCACCATGACGGACAGCGTTATTTATGGCGCCAGTGGGACGCCCTTTGTGGCAGGCATGGCTAACGGTCTTGGCCAAGTGCTTTTGCAGACGAACTACACCGCCAGTCAATCGGCGGGCAAGGTGTTGGCCTTTGGGATTTAAGGGGAAACGATCATGGTTTATTCCAGTAAGACAACGGGACTTTTTCACGATCCAGATTTAGGCGGTGAGCTTCCGGTGGACGCGATTGAAATATCAGCCGAGCTACATGCCGAACTTTTGACGGGGCAAGGAAACGGCAAGAAGATCAGTTTCGATACTGAGCCGCCGTCTCTGATTGAGCGTCCGCCGATGTCCCCCGAGCAGTTGGCTGACATCGAGCGCGCTTGGCGTGACGGGCAGTTGGCTACGACCGACAGCGTCGTGGCGCGCCACCGTGACGAGCTAGAAGGTGGCCCGACAACCACGCTCAAAGCCGAGCAATACGCGGCGCTGCAAGTCTACCGGCGTGAGCTGCGTGACTGGCCACAATCGCCTGGCTTTCCCTCTCAGGAACTTCGTCCCGCTCAACCCACCTGGCTCATCGAGCAGGAACGGTAAACCATCCTCGGGGCGTCACGACCTTTTGTGTCCTGTACGCTCTGCTCACGAGCGAGCGTCTGGAAAGGGAGCGAAGCAAAGGAGGAGCTAAACTTCAGTTGGAACGTTCAGGCCGACCTGTTTTGATATTCTGTTGCAACAGGTGCAAAAGAATCTGAAGCTATTTATCTCACGTTAGGGTGCGGATTTTTCGCGCTCGGCGTCAGGCTACTTCCCTTGGTTTAGCGGGGCGTCCGATTGGGATGCCTCCCAGCGAGCCCATTACGATTTGGCGGCCACCCTCATAATCGGTGCCGTTCTGCCTCGCAATCTCCTCTACAAAGGCGACTGATGCCTCCGTCTCCACCCATCCCGGTGAAACCCTGACCACGCGCACGCCCTTGGGGCTGACCTCTTTGGAAAGGCCCTTGCTGTAGTTCGAGAGCGCGGCCTTGGCGGCGGCATACGCAAGTGTGGATTCAGGCAGCGGAAGCTGCCGCTGGATAGAGGTGACATGGATGATGACACCCGAACCTTGCTTGAGCAGCATAGGCAACAGCGCTCGGTCAAGGCGAACTGCTGAGAACAGGTTCAGGTCCAGAGCCCGTTGCCATTCCTGGTCGTCGAGCACCGCATAGCCACCGGCTGGAGCCGATGAGCCGCCAGCGACATGAACGATGATATCGAGCCCGCCGAGACGATCATGGACGGCATCGAAGACGCTGGCACAACCCTCGGTGGTGGTGATGTCCGCTGAGACGAAGAGGTCCTCGGGCAGGTGTTCGGGACGCGAGCGCGCAGCTGTCAGGACTTTTGCGCCAGCCTCGCGAAGTCGGGAGACGACGGCTTCTCCAATGCCTTTGGTTCCGCCGGTGACCAGCGTCCGGAGGTCTTCGAGTTCCAGTGCGATGCTCATTAGCGAATCTCCAGGGATGCGATCTTGTCGTCGACGAGTACAACGGTGTAAGTGAGCTCGACAGGGCTGCCAGGGAAGTTCCCCGTAAGCCGAGCGAGCAGGGTCACGGTCTGTCCTTCCTGCGAGCTGCTCAATGGTTCGATGCTGTATTGATACTTGGCCTGGGAGGCTTGCTTCCAGGACTTGATAGCCTCCAACCCCTTGTACGTCCGGCCTTCGTCGCGCACGGTGGCATCTTTGGCGAAGCAGCGCTCCAACACCTCGGTGTCAGTAATCTTTTCGGCCGCAAGGTAGCTGGCGAGCGGTTCAGGCAATTCGATTTTCATGGCGATTTCACCTCACTGATGTAAGGATTTCTTCATCCACATGCTCGCTTTCGGCCATACCCGATGGCAAGAACCCACGAAAAAGTAAGCTAGGGAAATATGAGAAAAATCTATACGCCCTCTACTGCGGCTAGCGAAGTAGAAGCAGTGTTCAAGCAACTCGAAGGACGTTGGAAGCTGGTGATCCTGTTCCACCTCTTCGGTGGCCAGGTGCAACGTTTTTCCGAGCTGGAAAAGCTAATCCCCGAGATATCCCAGAAAATGCTCGCCCAGCAGTTACGCCAGTTGGAAGCGGATGGCATTGTGCATCGCACCGCCTATCCGCAAGTACCACCCAAGGTGGAGTACCGCATGACAGAGTGGGGTCAGGCGCTTTGTCCGGCACTGGATGCACTGTTGAAATGGGCGGAACTTCGGGAAACGCTCAAGCCAGCAGATTGAACCTCCCAAGTTTCGCAGCCCCACCTGAGAGGACACTTCTGGCCGAATGCAGTCGCCGCAACAGCGAGAGCTTCATTCCGCAATTTTTTGAGAGGCCCTGATTTTATTGGCTTTCAACGGTGGCGAAATTCACAATATGCGGAAAAATAAACCCTGTAACTAGCTGATTTTAAATAAGAAGTACTTGGACTTAAAATCCCCCGCTCGTAAGGGCGTGCCGGTTCGATTCCGGCTTCGGGCACCATATTTATCAAGGGTTTGCGAGCGAAAGCTAAGCAAACCCTTGTTCATTTCTGGTCCGCAATTTCAGAGTTGGTCCGCAATTCACTTCGTTGGCGAGACTTTCTTGCCTTTTCGGTTGCGGATGTACTGCTCTGTCATAACGACGGTGGTATGCCCAAGTTGATCCTTGGCCTACATGATGTCACCACTCGATTCAGCCTTGTCCGTACCGGCCTTTGCGCGAAAATCGCGCATTTGAAACTCTGGCTTTGAAACACCAGCGGCCTCCCTGGCCACATCAAATCTTCTGCGCAACATCGCCACTGTCATCGGTGTGCCTTCCTCTGTAACGATCAGCCGCGTCGAGCGGACCTTATGGCCTAACTTTCGGGCCGTGATTCGATCAATCAAAACCTTCAGTTCACCGGTCACTTCGATTCGTCGCTTGGCCTTCGTCTTACCTTGCAACACCCAAATTTGCCCGTCGCGGATATCGCGTTCGTCCATCAGGCGTGTGTCGGTCATGCGCTGGCCGGTCAAATAGGCCAGATCCATAGCATCGCGCAGGCCGACATCAGCCTTGTCGTGCACGCGCTTGAACAGTTCGTCCTCGATATACGCGTCCCGACCGGTCTCCTTATTACCCTTGATTCCCGCACAGGGGTTGGCCAATGAGGTGTAGCCGGTATCTCGGGCGAAGTTCCAGATTGCACTCAGCAGCGCTTTTTCCCTGTTGGCTCTCACTGGCGCCGACTTTCGCCAGGTGAGGTACTGGCGGACATGCAATGGCTCGATAGTTTCCAGTGGCGCGGGTGGATCTACGCACCATCGTGCCGACCGGTAGTACGCCATTGCTAAACAGTCCGTTTGTGCTCGGCGCTTGGGACTGTTTTGCTGTTGTACGAGATTTTTACATCCGCGCCATGAGCATCGAGCTGCCAAACTTCAAGCGCGAAGATGGCTGGTGGGAGAATGCGGACGCGGCAAGCTTGCACGAGGCCAACTACGAGGCAGCAGGTTTCGTGAGAGTCGATCAGCCGGAGCGTGGCGACATGATCGTTATGGGTGTCGGTCGCACGGCTCACCCGAATCGCGCGATGCAGTGCTACCTGGCAAAGAGTCAGATACGTTCGGGCCTGGGCCCTTTCTGCTGCACCACCTGTACGGGCGGCCGTCGGAGATCATCGTCTTCGGCGGCCTCTGGCTCGACCGAACACGCCTGATACTCAGGCACAAAAATGCACAACCAACGACATGATGCGGCAGGGCTGCGAGAGGAAGAAAATGGGGGAGATAAAATTGGCAAGGCTTGCTGACGAGAAGATTGTTATTTCTGGACTGGGGCTTGGGGCTGGCAGTGGTTCAGTCACTGCCAGCCAAGGCCTCAAGAAAGTCGCGACAGAATGAGGTTGATAATTTCCTCATACTGGCTTTGGTTTCCGTTCTGTATCTGAACGGATTTCAGCTCTTCCCTGAGCCTTGACGGTCTGCTGTGAGTCACCAAAGGATGACGTATAGGGGGGTATTCACACTAGTTGGTAAAGCCGTTCCCGCTAGCGTTTGATTGAAAGTCAGAACACACTTATTTTCCAGAACCTGAACGGCTGCCTTAGTCGTTTGCCAGCGTCGACAATCAGCTTAAAGTCAGCAATAAACATTTATCCGCTCAACGCATTACAACGTTGCATCGCCTTATTGAGCAATCTATGCCTGCCTCCCTACGGAAGAGAGCTTATGCAGACCGACAAGACTGAATCACTTCTTCACATAGCCCGCAGCATCGTTGCCAAAGTGCCGTATTGCATGGCAATTACCGTTACCGAAGCGGGCCATGCGAATGCTCGTATTGTTGAACCCTATTCATTGAGCGAACACTGGTCGGTGCGTTTTCTGACGGGGCGGCAGTGCCGTAAGGTGCAGGAAATGCAACACGCTGGGCGAATGACCCTGTCTTACCAATGTGATGAAGATCATGCGTACGTGACACTGCTTGGACAAGCAAAAGTGCTGGATCACGATCCGGCACTCAAAAGCACGTTGTGGCGGAAGAATTCAGACTTGTGGTTCCCTGGCGGACCATTTGACCCGGACGTGGTGGTGATCGAATTGCGGGTCGAGCAGATTGAATTGTGGTGTCTAAAACTCGGCGTGGCCCCACCTCCGCTCGGCCTGCAAGCTGCAATCCTGAAACGCGATGGCGCCGAATGGATTACGTTGGTGGGCTGAACACAGAGACTGCCTAGGTCGTAAGCGCGCCGAAATTGGCGCAATCCCAGTCCTTGGGCTTGCAAGAAAGGGCCGGGACAGTTGTTCTTCGTTAGTCCAGCCAGTCTCGCTCAATATACAGACGCGGCCCACCTTGCTGGTCGTTAATGGTGAAACGGAAAACGGCGGTGTCAGTTGAGCCGTTGCTGTAGTAGAAGCTGATGATCCCCTGCCATGGGTTTTTTGCTGACAATCTAATGCTGCGTTGCGTGTCCTTGAGTTCTGGGTAGCGCTTGTCGATTGCAGTATCAAGCGATTTGCTCTCTTCCAGAGACATGATTAGGCGGCAGTTCTTGAGCCGGGACAGAATGCGCTTTTCTATATCCAGCCTGGGAAGGTAACTCTTGGGGCGGCGTATTCGGGATCTGGAATGTGCAGTATGGGGACGGAGCGAATAGAAAGAGACGCTTCAGCGCAGCAAAACGTAATCAAAAAATATCGAGTCTTTACTGGCGGCGATGGGCAGATAGATATTCTTCCCACCACGCTCTGAATCGAAACCGCCTATTGGCGGTTTTTTATTGTCCGGAATCATTAGACCACTACATATTGAGCATTTTGAAAGGTGCGTGTGTGCTTCCTATCGCCAAGCTGCTCTCGTCAGTGCATTTGCGATGGCGAACTAGAACTGTAGAGGCCGCGGCAGTGCCAACGTTCGACCTGTGGAAGTGGCACGCCGTCGAGAGCTTACATCGGAGTAACAAAAAGCCCGCACGCGGCGGGCTCTTTGCATATGGGGTCAAATCCTTTTGTCCACTGAATCTGCGCTTTGGTTTGTGAGCGCTTTGTGAAAAGCATGTCGAAGAATTGAAAGGCCCGCAAAGAGGTCGAGGGGTTTTCTGTCGGCAGGGAGATGCCTTGCCGAGGTAGCATGGCGAATGTGTGTGCGGGTTACTCGAATATCAACCACCAGAGGGATGCAGCAATGACTGAGCGCCATTTGATCCACTCGGAAACGCTTTCGAACGGACGCAAGATCGAGGTCAGGGCCAAGATTCTGAGGGACGGTTCGTTGCAGATGTTCATCGGTGTTTACCAGCCAGACGGCACGGTCCTCCTTGAGGACAACGACCCAAAACCGCATCTGCTGGACATGGAAGATGCTCTGGACTGGGGGATCGAAATCGCGAGAGGCGCCGGTAACGACCCTAACATCAGTCAGGCTTGATAATCACTGGATCTGATTTTTTGGTGTGCCGACTCCCACGAATGAATCATTGAACTGCTTGATGGTCGTATCTGCGGTTGAACGCTCTCCGAACTAAACTTGTGGGTAGCGACAATCCTTCTCCGTAGCACTGACCTTTGCTTTTAGGATGTCCAAATGAAGCGCACAGCGATAATGATCCTGGCCATTTCAAGCTCTCTCCTGCTGGGAGGCTGCTGGCCTTACTGGGAAGATGGAGGCGGGCACGGTCGAGATCATGACCGAGGTCGCGAATATAACCGTGGTTATGATCGTGGTTATGAGCGCCACGATGACCGTGGATACGATCGTCGTGACAATGATCAGGGTGAAGGTCGTCACCATAATCGTGAATATGACGACAGAGGCGACTGACACATACAAGCCTGCCCTTCAGAGCGTGTGAGTCCCGCTCTGAGAAAAGCCCAGTCCTAGTGCTGGGCTTTCTCGTTTGTGCGCCAGCCGCAAGTCGATCTGATGAACGGGCGTCTTGTCGGCGTAGAGGCGCTGGCACGCTGGGAACACCCAACACCGGGAAGTATCTCGCCAACGCGATTCATACCCTTGGCCGAGGAGTGCGGGTTAACGCTGAAGGCATTGAGCATGCTGCCTAGCGCGACATTCTCAGATTGCAAGGTTATGAGGTCGGGCAGGGATGTTTCTTCTCTGTCCCATTGTCTTCCGGGGAATTCATGCAATGGATGCCGAGCGGCTGAGCTGGCGATAGTTAACGGTGCAGGAATAATTCCTGGCCAGCCACGGCAGTCGATCAGGTCTTCATCCCTGACATCTATACTGTTTGTCATGTATTCAGCCATGGGATCACGATCCTGGGGCCTATCCTGTTCACTCGCTGGTGATAAAGCCTTGGCATAGTTTTACGAGGGCTCAACATGCGGATTTTGATAGGGGTTGCAGCCTTTGCATTAATTTCAGGGTGCACGACTTCTCCAGTTTCAGCAGAAAAAGCAGCTCAGGTTCCAAGTGATCGGGTTTTTGCGTTTCAGCAACCCGTCGAGGGAGACAGTGGAACGATTTTTGTAACTCGTGATGGTGGCTTGCTGGGTTCGGCCTGTTACATCGGTGTTTACGTGAATGGTGATTTTGTTGCGAGAGTGGGGCCTGGTGAAGGAGCAAGATTTTTCACTAAACCTGGGGAAGTCTTTGTGGGCGCAGGAGAAGACCTGAAGGGTAACGGCCTGTGCTCGATAGGTATTTCCTTGCGCGAGGTCTTGACGACCATGGATGCCGGAGAGGTAAAGCATTTTCGAATTTACGGTGATGTGAGCGAGGGTATTTCAATAACGCCAAGCTCTCGCTGAAGCAGCGACTGCGCATACCTTGTTGTAGAGCTGTAATGCCCTTGTCGTAACAAGCTGTAGACTTGAAAAAAGTGTGGTTATTTAAGGGCTTAGGTGATTATTTCGTTTAAAAACAAGATGTAAATATCTTGTTACATGTCGAGTGGTGAACTATTATCGCGCCCGTGTTCACCTACCACGGTTTACGCATTTTTAAGCCCCAAGCGTCCATCAGCTGCTTGGGCTTTTTTTTGCCTGAAATTTGTCGCTGGCTGGAACTGGCTTTGAGCATGGGTCGTTTCTAAACTTCTAATATGTATCGACCGCAGGGCGTACGAGAGGTGAACCATGAAGACCGATCCGCAAGCACCAGGTACTAAAAAACCAGTTGAGCCGATCCGTTCGGATGACGCGCAACAGGACCGCGACGAGCTCCAGCCAGATAATCCGAAAAAGTGGAAGGATGATCGAAGCTTGGTCGAAGACGAGCTTGAAAAACTGCACGATAGAGCCAGACCCCTTTAAATGGCGCGAGTCAGTGGGTATGAAAAAATGCATCTCACCGCGTGGTGAGATGCATTTTGCAAATCAGGCAATCAGATCTACTTTGCCGCTGGCCAGGCGATAGATACCCCCGACGACTTTCAACGTGCCCTTGCTCAGCGCTTCAGTCAGTACGGGTGAGGCTGTCTTGAGGTTATTTACCGCGTCTTTGACGTTTTGCACGGTCGCGTTCTCGAGTAGACCTCCCGGGTCCTTGAGTACCTTCTCGATAGAGGGCCTGAGTGCGTCAGTCAGTTTCTGGATGTGTCCAGGGAAAACCGCATTGTCCTTTGTTGCCTTGATGCCGGCAGTGAGGGCGCCGCAGTCTTCATGCCCCAGCACCAGAATCAGTGGTGCGCCGAGAACCAGGACCGAGTACTCCAGGCTTGCCAAGCCTTCCTCCGTGACGAAGTTGCCTGCGACACGCACCGCAAACAGGTCGCCGCGGGCGGTATCAAACGCGTACTCGGGGGCGATGCGCGAATCAGCACAACTCAACACTGCCGCGAACGGGTTCTGGCCAGAGACCAGGGCTTCACGCTCGGACTTGAAATCATGTGTCATGGAGGTGCCGCTGATGTATCGCTGATTGCCCTTGATCAGTCGTTGAAGGGCCATGTCCGGGCTGATCGAGTTTTGTGGTTTCGGAGGAGGAGCCTTTTTCTCGGCGGCCTGGACGATGCTGTCAGGCAGCGCACCGGTAAGCAGCAGGGCACCAGCCCCTAGTCCTGCAAGCCGGAGAAAACGACGACGGCCATTTGCGTCTGGCGCAGCGGTTGAATCACAGGATTCACACATAGTCTTGCGTACTCAGGGTTTGGGTAGGAGTGACTCGCTATCAAGGGCTAATACTTCCATAAATCTTCAGCAGTGCTTCGTTGGAGTCTAGATGCTTTGTAAAAGCCTGTTGCGGGCGTCGTGGCATTACACATTGAGAAGCGGATAGCACTTTGAGCTTAATCCGTTCGCATTTGTGGGAGGCAGCTAACCTGTAAGGATCAGGCAACACTCCAGTACACAATCCCCCACGGACGGAATGCCATGTTTCCTCTTCTTCAGCTTTGCCAGATTGTGGAGTCCGGTTTCTATCCACTCTCGTGCACCTGTACGGTGAATCCCGACGGATCGTTGAGGATCACGATTGTCGAACCAGAATCCGGACGCGTTGAACTACTGATCACGGGCATGTCGACGGCGAAGCTGAGCAGTGTCCGGGAGATCGCCAACTTTATCGGTGAGCTGCGTACTGAGTTGAAAGCCGGGCGCAGAGCGTTCGCTGGCTGACACAACGATTAAGTCAGGTCGAAGGCCGACGATTGCGCGTGTTGCGAGCCTCGGCGAGGTTCAGCTTTGCCAGCAAAAGACCGGGCAGTTGCGCCATAAGGTCGGCCTTCATGCAGCGATTCGGCGCGCAGCCCGTCAGCGTGACGCCGTGAGTGCTTTCCTCGCCTGAACAGGCGGGCGACTGGTGGGTGATCTGGCGGCAGGCATTGTTCACCGCCGTAGCGAAGTACTAAATCCGGGAGTTGCATCAAGTGCACGAGAGGGTTATCAAGTATTTTGCAGTTGTATCGATTTTCAGAGCGTCGCATCGAGTGATGCCGTGACGCGGAGGGAATTGCCATGTTACTCAACAAACCTGAACACGAACTGCGCAGCGATTTCCAGAACCTTGCATCTGATTTGCGATGGTCAGCGGTGGAGCTCAAAGGCATTGCCGAGCGACTGAGACAGACCGGTAGTGAGGTCGACGCCGAGGCACTGCTGAAGACGTGCCAGGTGCTGGAAACCGCCGAAGAGCGGCTGGCAACCTACGCGGACGAAGTAAAAGCTCATCGAATCAGCCTTAAATAAGCGCGGTTCGCCATTGCAGCTCGCTCAGGGCTGTCAGGTAGCCTCTGCGACATCATTGTGGATTTTTCGGAACGATGGAAGTTTCCAGGCGTCTCAGATCAAGTCGCCTCTATAGAGTAGGGAGATATACCCAGTTGAAGGAAAGGTTATCAGGTTTTGCAGTGCTCACATTGATGGCGCTTGGCGGCATTTCGTTGCTGTTCGTTGCTAAATACTGCATTGAATACTTCGTAGGCCCCATTGCTGAGTCATGGATTGATCTCGTGCTCGTTCTCTCGGGCTATGTATTGTTCTTTTTTCTTGAGCCTATTCGAAAGCGGGTGAGTAAAAAATGGAGTAAAGATGCGAGACGAAAAAAACACAGCAGGGAAGTGTGAAGGGCGTTGAGAAGGCGCTGGCTTCTTGGGGGACTGTGATATTTCCGTAACCGTGACAACCCTTTCACGAAGTCTTCACCCTGACCGGCCTAGATTGACCTGACTCCTTTGAGATATTCCCTTCAAGCCCGCCCGCATGCGGGCTTTTTTTCGACCTCAACATTGTAGTGGTCAACTAATCCCGGACACGGTTTTGAGTTTTTCTTCAGTTTTCGCCGGGGCCAACCCATCGTTAAATTGATGGGGTCGGATCCAGTTGTAGTGATGCATCAGGTACTGGCTGATGTCTCGCTGAGCTTGCTGGCCGGTCATGTAGCCAGTGGTCGGTATCCATTCTGTTTTCAAACTGCGAAACACCCGTTCCATCGGCGCATTATCCCAGCAATTTCCTCGGCGACTCATGCTCTGGCGCATACGGTAGCGCCACAGTCGTTGGCGAAATTGGCGGCTGGCGTACTGCGATCCTTGATCCGAGTGAAACAGCAACCCCTGAGGCTTTCCACGTTGTTCGTAAGCCACGTCCAGCGCCTTGACCACCAGATCTGCATCCGGCTTTTCTGATAACGCCCAGCCCACAACTCGACGCGCGTAGAGATCCAGGACAACCGCAAGGTAGTGCCATTTACCCTGCGCCCAAATGTAGGTGATATCGCCACACCAGACCTGGTTGGGCGCCTCGACATCAAACTCCCGGTTCAAGATGTTCGGGATATCAGGCCGCTCCACCGTCGCTTTTTTGTAGGCGTGTGATCCCGGCTGCTTGCTGACCAGCTCCAGTTCGCGCATCAGGCCGCGTACCTTGAACCGCCCGATTTGCTCACCCTCTTCTTGCATCATCACGGTGATGCTGCGGCTGCCCGGCGCACTTCGCCCCCGGGTGAACAACTCGTTCACTCGACTACGCAGCCTGAGCCGCTCAACGTCAGGGGTTAGCCGTCTGAGACGATGTGCGTAGTAACTCGAGCGGGCGACTTCGAACACCTCGCACAAGCAATCAACTGGCTCATGGACGCTTAACTGATTGATCAGCGCGTACGCTCGAGATCTTCCGACATCAAGAGCGCGGTAGCCTTTTTTAGTATCGATTTCTCGCGCTCAAGGCGAGCGATCCGAGCTTCCAGCTCCTGGATTTTTTGCTGCTCTGGAGTTAGCGCCTTGCTCTGTGGGGTGATGCCTGTGCGCTCCTGCTGAAGCTGGTCGACCCAACGGCGCAGAACCGATTCGCCAACGCCGAGCGAGCGGCTGGCCTCGATGAAGCTGTAGTTTTGCTTGAGCACGAGGTCGGCAGCCTCGCGTTTGAATTCAGCGGAAAAGGTACGGCGTTGCTTGGTCATCTGACACCTCGATCTGGCGGGTATTCTCGCCTAAATGGGTGTCCGGAATCATTAGACCACTACAACATTGTCCATTTGTCGATAGGTGCAGAGCTGCTTCGACGAGGCCATACCTCGATTCGCGCTGTAGGTAAAGCTGCGCACCTTTAAACCCGCCTAAAGAACTCCTCCTTCAACGAGGGAAAACCACCTTCGAACTACTATTACTTTTGCCGAGGTCTGACAAATTCTATAAAGTTAACCATTAGGTCAGCTTTTTAGGCCTGTCAGCCCTTCGCATTGCCAGGAAGGGCTCCTGAGACCAGAGATTTCCCCGTACACCATAACGACATGGGCGGATTTCATAACCGTCCAGAGGATGATCCATGTCCAACCGTGATATATCCCGGCGCTCCTTCCTGCAGGGTGGGTTGATCGCTGGCGTCAGCGTGACGCTGACGCCACTCAGCAGTCAGGCGTTGGCTGCCTTGATGGAAAACAGCGTGACCGTCCCGTCCGAGCAATGGCTCGGCAACAACGGCAAGGCACGCATGCGCAACGACTCATTGTCCAAGGTCTGCGGCAGCAAGGTATTTGCCCGCGACATCCGCGCCAAGGACATGCCGGGCTGGCCGCAGCAACAAGGCCACGCGATGTTGCTCAAAACCATTCGCGCCGACCGCATTTATGACGGTTTCGACCTGTCGTTGCTGGGGGCCGAGTTGCAGCCAGATCGCATCGTCACCGCTGAAGACCTGGACAAGGACGGCATCGTTTTCCCTGAAGACCACGCGCCCGATCCACTGCTGCCGACCGGCAAGGTGCCGATGTTCATCGGCCACCCGGTGGCGATCCTGATCTGGAACGACTTCGAGCGTTTCCGTCAGGCCAAGAACACACTCAAGTTCAACGACAAAGCGATCCGTTACGGCGCCGAGGCGCCGTTTTACACGCGCGATCCTTATGGCAGTTTCCGTTACGTGCGGGTCGGAGGTGCAACCTCGGCGGATGAAGATGAATTCGCCAGTCTGAAAGACTCGATCCTGTTCCCAATGATTCGCGAGCGGCGTCCGGTGTGGAACGCCCAGCCGAACCTGCATGGCAACCTGACCGAGCGTGGCCTGTTTTATGCCGATCGCATGAAGCAGCAACTGGAAACCCCGCCAGAAGGCTGGATGGTCTTCGACGAGCGCTACAAGACGCCGTCGATTGAACCGGCTGCAATGGAACCGGACAACGGCAATGGCTGGTATGACCCGGCGACCAAGACCCTGCATTTTGTCGTCGCGACCCAGTGCCCGCTGGAGGCTGCGACTGAAACCGCGAAGATGATCGCACCATCGCGTTTCGGCTTGAGCACGCTGAACATGCACCCTGGTTATACCGTCGGCTACGGCTCCAAAGACCACAACATCTTTGTCTACTACGCGGCCTTGGCGGCGTTGTATGGTGGCGGTGTGCCGGTGCGTCTGGCCAACGACCGATACGAGCAATTCCAGAGCGGTATCAAGCGTCATCCGTTCGACATTCGCTACCAGTTGGCTGTCGACAAACAGGATCACACTTTCAAGATTTTCCGTGCTGACATGTCCATCGACGGCGGTGGCCGAATCAACTACAGCCCTTCGGTGGCGGCGGTCGGTGCGACGGCCGCGCAGTCGATTTACTACATGCCACAGAACGACCTGCAAGTGACCGCTTACCACTCGCGCGGCGTTGAAGCAGGCTCCATGCGGGGTTACGGCACCCTGCAAAGCATGGCCGCCACCGAGATGATGGTGGACGAAATCGCTGATCGTCTGGGTATCGACGCCATCGACCTGCGCAAGAAGAACGCGCTGCTGTCCGGGATGAAAAACACCCAGGGCGCAGTGCCGGCAGGTGCGTTGCGCCTGCACGAAATTCTTGAGAAGGCAGCTGATAACGAGCTCTGGAAAAACCGTCACGCACTGAAAAAGCAAGAGGACGCCAAGGATCCGGATAACTGGTACGGCATCGGTTTTGCCATCTGCCAGAAAGACTTCGGCACCGGGTCCGAAGCGCCGATGGCCAGTGTCGAATTCACTGCTGACGGGCATATCACGCTGCGCCATATCGGCATCGAAATTGGCACCGGCATGTCCACTTCGCAGGCCTTGGTGGTCGCCGATTTCCTCGGCAACCCGGCCAGTGAAGTGAAGACCGGCGAAACCGAATGGAAAGAGCTGCAACTGACCAGCAGTGGCAACCCGTACATCATGAGCCAGGCCGAGCAGGACACCGTGCTGCGCAACCCGCGTTGGGTCGGCAAGATTGCCTCGGCGTCGTCGGCGACCAACTCTGCTTACTACTTCAGCCACGCCACCCGTGAAGCGGCGCGTGTGCTGTTCAACCACGGTCTGTGGCCAGCCGCCGTCGAAATTTGGCGTCAGGGGCCGTTCGGTGGTCAAGCCAACCCGTATGTGCTGCGCCGCGAAGATGCCCATTGGGTGGACGGCAAACTGACCGCCAACGGCATGGAGCCGCTGCCATTTGCCGTATTGGCCAAACGTGCCCATGAGCGCGGTCTGGTGACCGGTGCAACGGTGCACGGTTTCAACCGCTGGAGCTGGGCCGAGGCCGAGTACAGCATCAATGGCGTGCGCGAGCGGTTGCCACTCGATGGTCTTGCCGTGAAGTATGGCGACGGTGCGCCGAACGCGATAAAGGCGCAGATGACCAGCGCCGGTTTCCATCTGCTGGATCGGCAGAACATCACCTATCCGGCGACCCAGTTGAACAACGCGGCGGTGACCTATTACAGCCCCGTGGCGACGCTGGTTGAACTGAAAGTGAACAAGGGTTCGGGTGAGGTGCACGTCCTCAACCATCACTCCTGGCTCGAATGTGGCCGGGTGTTGGTGCCGGAACTGGTCAAGGGCCAGCTCGAAGGCGGGATCGCCATGGGCATCGGGCACGCGCTGCTGGAAGAAATGCCGCTGTACGAAGGTGGACCTGGGGAGGGTGACTGGAACTTCAACCGTTACCGTTTGCCGCGCGCCAAGGACGTCGCGGTCTGGACGCAGACCTCGGAAATCCTCCCGCCATTGTCGCCAAGCGATCCGTCCAAGGGCATTGCCGAGGTGGTGATGATTCCGGTAGTGGGCGCCATTGCCAACGCCGTGGCCCACGCAATTGGCAAACGGGTCCGGGACCTGCCTATCACTCCAGCGCGCATCAAGGAGGCCCTCAATGGCTAACCGTCCGCTTCAAATGACCCTCAATGGTCAATCCGTCGGTCCCGTGGAGGTCCCTGAAGATCTGCCGATGATCGACTACCTGCACGAATACCGAAACCTTACCGGTTCGCGCCTGGGCTGTGGCCAGGGCATTTGCCACGCCTGCGTGGTGATTGTCGACAACCCCGACGGTACCAGCGAAGAAGTGCGCACCTGCATCACCGGCGCGCATTACTTCGAGGGCAAAAGAATCCGCACCATCGAAGGCCATGCGGCCCGTGATGAAAACGGCAAGGTCACCGAACTGAACCCGATCCAGCAACGTTTCGTCGACGAGTTCGCCTTCCAGTGCAGCTATTGCGCCCCAGGCTTTGTCAACGCTGCGACGGTGCTGGTGGAAAAACTCCAGCGTCAGCCGATCAAGAAAAGCCAACTGGAAGCGGTGATCGAGGACAGCCTCGGCCACCACATCTGCCGCTGCACCGGCTACGTGCGCTATTACAGCGCCACGCGTAACGTGCTGACCGATCTCGGCCTGGTCAAGGAGGGTTAAGCATGAAGCGACTACT
This sequence comes from Pseudomonas frederiksbergensis, assembly GCF_001874645.1. Classification (NCBI taxonomy): domain Bacteria; kingdom Pseudomonadati; phylum Pseudomonadota; class Gammaproteobacteria; order Pseudomonadales; family Pseudomonadaceae; genus Pseudomonas; species Pseudomonas frederiksbergensis. Next base: position 378,762 of record NZ_CP017886.1, on the reverse strand, counting down.
TTCCGGCCTTGGCGCTGCGGTTGGTCTGGCCGTTTCGCTGATGGCGACCCAGCAGGCCCAGGCCGCCGATCAGCCACAGATCAAGCGCGGTGAATACCTGGCACGGGCGGCGGACTGCATGGCTTGCCACACCGCACCCGGTGGCGCGCCCTATGCCGGCGGCCTGCCGATCGTTTCACCGTTTGGCACGATTTACGGCAGCAACATCACCCCGGACAAGGATCACGGCATTGGTCTGTACAGCGACGACGAGTTCTTCGCTGCGTTGACCGAAGGCAAGCGTCGTGACGGCGCCAACCTGTATCCGGCGATGCCGTACACCTCGTATCACTTGATGCCGCGTGAAGACTCCGATGCGATCCACGCGTACCTGCAGACGGTCGCGCCGATCAACCGTGCCGCACCGGTCACCCGCCTGAGCTTCCCGTTCAACGTGCGTCTGGGGTTGACAGGCTGGAACATGCTCTACGGCAAGGACGTGAAACTGGCGACGGCTGATGGCAAAAGTGAAGACTGGAAACGCGGCCAATACCTGGTCGATGTACTCGGTCACTGTGGTGAATGCCACACGCCGCGTGGCTTGCCCGGCGCGATGCAGCAAGACAAACGCATGACCGGCGGCCTGCTCAATGGCTATTTGGCGCCAAGCTTGCTCACCAACGATCTGGCGGCACGCGGCTGGACGCATCAGGACCTGAGCTCTTTCCTCAAGCACGGTATGAGCGCCCAGGGCACGATGTTCAACGAGATGTTCCCGGTGTTCCATAACAGCACCCAGAACCTCAATGACCCGGACCTGGCGGCCATGGCGACTTTCCTGCTCGGCGACCAACCACCACCGGCGAAGGTGCTGAGCGAAGTGCCGCTGGCGAAAATGACCGAGAGTGCCCAGCGTGGCCGTCAGGATTACCTGAACGTTTGCGCCGGTTGCCATGGTGCCAATGGCGAAGGCAAGCCGCACATCGCGGTGGCGATGCAAGGCAACACCACGCTGCGCCTGGAAGATCCGCGCAACCTGTTGCGGGTGATCGAAGACGGCATTGGCGAACAGAAGTTTGCCGGTTTCGAGCGCATGCAACCGATGCCGGGTTTTGCTGATAAATTGAGCCAGCAACAAACGACCGACCTGATCAACTACTTGCGTCAGGCCTGGGGTGGTCAACCGACTGATCTGCTGATCAGTCAGATCGAGCAGTTGAAGGCGGATATCCCCGCTGAGCACAAGGCACACTGATATGCAGCATCTTGACCTGCAAGTGGTTCGGCGAGCGTTGGCCTGGTCCAACGCTGGTCAGCGTGTGTGGCTCTGCAGTGTGCTCGGCACCTACGGTTCGGCGCCCCGTGCGCCGGGCTCGATGCTGGCGGTCAACGACAGCGGCCATTGGATTGGTTCGCTGTCGGGCGGCTGTGTCGAAGAGGACTTTCTTGAGCGCATGGCCGAAGGGGCGTTCCTCGATGCCGTTTCGGTGGTGCGCTACGGCGAAGGCGACGACCCGCGCTCCCAGGTGAAACTGCCCTGCGGCGGGTTGCTCGACGTGCTGGTGGAAAAGCTTGAGCCTGACGGTGAGGTGCAAGCCCATTTGCGCGAGCTGGAGTCCGCATTGCTGGGCCAGCGTCGCTTGATTCGTGAAGTCGATCTGGCCAGCGGTGCACGCAGCCTGCTGGTTGATCGTGAACATGGGCCGCGTATCGAGCGAGAAATTGATCGGGTGCGTTTGCGCGTCGGTGCGGCCCAACGCTTGTTACTCGCCGGTTATTCCAGCGTGGCACAGGCGTGTGCCGAGTTCGCGGTTGGCCTGGGTTTCGAGGTGATTCTGTGCGATCCGCGTGATGAGGTCCTCGACGGTGTGGTCCTTGAGAACGTGGAGATTCGTCGCGAGTTGCCGTCGATGTTCATCGCCGACGGTGGCTGTCACAGCGATACGGCGGTGGTGGCGCTGACACATGATCCGCGCATCGACGACCTGGCCATGATGGAAGCGGTGCGCACCGAGGCGTTTTACATCGGTGTAATGGGCTCGATGCAAACCTCGCAAAAGCGCTTTGAGCGTTTACGGCGTATCGGTGGTTTGGACGAGGCTGAGCTGGCACGTATTCACGCGCCCATCGGGCTTAATCTGGGCAGCAAGACACCGGCGGAAATCGCCTTGGCGGTGCTCGCCGATATTCTGCGTATTCGCAGCGGTATTGCGCGGGATCGGCTCTGAGAAACACCCTGTCGGTGGCGCGCCGATCCTGAGCGAGTCCCGGCTTCAGCTGGCTTGAGCGTAGGGGCCGGGACTTGTTTACCGGAATCGAGGCAGTGGCCGGTCGATGGGTTTGAGTGATGTCAGCGCATTCTGAATCAGCGGCGCATCTTTCTCGATGTCTTGCAGACGGTCGCGAATTTTCATCGCGGTGGGGTGGCCGCCATGGATGTCGACCCAGTCGGCGATTTCCTTGCAGGCCGCCGCCAAGCGCGCCTGACGCGAGTCGAGCAGGGTCAATAATGTGGTGATGGACTCTTTTTCGGACATGAGAAGCACCTCCCTATCAGAGAAGCTTTTGATCGAGCAACAAAACGCTCGCCGGGAGCGAGCGTTTGCCGATGAGGTCGCCGATCCTTCAGCTGAAATCAGTATAGACCCAGAAAACCAATTGCAGAGGAGCCGCTTCACGTCTGCGTTTCAGACTTTACGCGAGCCCCGCGAACTGGCGGCATTGAGCCGTCGACACTCACGCATGGCATCTTCAATACGCTCATAACCGTCGCCGATAAAACCGCCGCCGGTGCGGGTATCGGCGATCCGGTACCAGATCGCCGCAATCGGCTGTTGCTGAGACACTTCACCCGCCCGGCGACCCTGGACGCTGATCTTGTTGCAACGTTTCACAACGAAAATGTCTTCCATGGCATCACCGAACTTCAATCGTGTTCACATCAACTATAGAAGCAAGTTGAAAAGGCGCAAAAAGGCTCTCGTGCTGTTCGTCGCCTTACGCGAGGACCGCCACCGCCTTGATCTGCGCCCACAGTTGCTGACCTGGATGCAGCTTCAAGTGATCGCGGGAATAGCGGGTAATGCGCGCCAGCAATGGCGTTCCGGCAGCATCCAGGCGCACCAGCACATGGGCGGCGTTGTCTGCGGAAATTTCGCTGGTCACCGTCACTGGCAGGCGATTGAGGATACTGCTGTGCTCGCCGCCCTGAAGACTCAGGCTGACGTCGCGAGCCTGGACCTTGAAGCGCAGCAATTTGCCCACGGCCAAAGGCGAATGCGCGACCCGCACGTTCAATGGGCTGTGGGGCAGTTGCAGGGTCAGCAGTTGGTAATGGGCGTCGTAGTCCGTCACCTGACCTTCGATCACCACGCCGGCGTCGTCACCCAATGCCAGCGGCAGGTCGAGCCGCGCAAGGGTTTCGCCGACAGGACCGCTGGCCAGGACCTTGCCGTAGCTGAGCAAGACAATGTGGTCGGCCAGTCGCGCGACTTCATCCTGCGAGTGGCTGACGTACAACACCGGGATTTCCAGTTCGTCGTGCAGCCGTTCGAGGTACGGCAGGATCTCGCTTTTGCGCTGTGAATCCAGCGCGGCCAGCGGCTCGTCCATCAACAGCAGCTTAGGGCTGGTGAGTAACGCTCGGGCAATACCGACCCGTTGGCGCTCACCGCCCGAGAGGTGTTGTGGATGACGGTCGAGCAAGTGGCCGATTCCCAGCAGTTCGGTGGCGTGGGCCATGTCGACCCGGCGTTGCTGGCGTGGAATGCGCCGCAGGCCAAACTCCAGATTGGCCTGCACCGACAGATGGGGAAACAGGCTGGCCTCCTGAAACACGTAACCCAGCGCCCGTTTGTGCGGGGCGACAAACAGCTTTTTGCTGCTGTCCTGCCAGACTTCGTCATTGATCTGGACGAAGCCTTGCCCGGCTCTTTCCAGGCCGGCGATGCAGCGCAGGCAGGTGGTTTTGCCCGAACCGGAATGGCCGTATAGCGCAGTCACGCCTCGGCCGGGCAGGTTCAGGTCGACGTCCAGGGAAAAATCCGGATAGCTCAGTTGCAGGCGAGCGTGAATCGTTGAGGCCATTGATCAGCTCCAGCCGGCTTTGGTTGTGCGGCTGGAGTACAGCGCCAGCAAGACCAGGAATGAGAACACCAGCATCGCCCCGGCCAGCCAGTGGGCCTGGGCGTACTCCATGGCTTCGACATGATCGTAGATCTGCACCGACACCACCCGGGTTTTGTCCGGGATATTACCGCCGATCATCAGCACCACCCCGAACTCACCGACGGTGTGGGCGAAGCCGAGAATGGCCGCGGTGATAAAGCCTGGCCTGGCCAACGGCAAGATCACGCTGAAAAAAGTGTCCCAAGGGTTGGCGCGCAAGGTGGCGGCCACTTCCAGCGGACGCGTGCCAATCGCCGAGAAGGCGTTCTGCAATGGCTGGATGACAAAGGGCATCGAGTAGATCACCGAGCCGATCACCAGCCCTGCAAAACTGAACGTCAGCGTGCCCAACCCAAGTGTTTGGGTGAACTGGCCGATGACCCCGTTAGGGCCGAGGGTCAGCAGCAGATAGAAGCCGATTACCGTTGGCGGTAACACCAGGGGCAGGGCGACGATTGCGCCGATCGGGCCGCGCAACCACGAGCGGGTGCGCGACAGCCATAACGCAATCGGAGTGCCGATGACCAGCAGGATGACCGTCGTCAGGGACGCCAGTTTGAGGGTCAGCCAGATGGCGGAAAAGTCGGCACTCGATAGCGTCATTTAGAGTTGATAACCGTAGGACTTGATGATGGCAGCCGCTTTAGGCCCCTTGAGGTAGGTGACCAGTGCCTTGGCGGCCGGGTTGTCTTTGCCTTTGTTGAGGATCACGGCGTCTTGTTTGATCGGGTCGTGCATGTCGGCTGGAACGATCCACGCCGAGCCGCCGGTGACTTTGCCGTCTTTATAGATCTGCGACAAGGCGACGAAGCCTATTTCAGCATTGCCGGTGGAGACGAACTGGTAGGCCTGGGTGATGTTCTGGCCTTCGACGATCTTGTCCTTGACCTTGTCGGTCAGGCCCAGTTTGGCCAACACCTGGGTGGCCGCGAGGCCGTAAGGGGCGGCTTTCGGGTTGGCGATCGACAGGTGCTGATATTTGTTGTCGGTGAGCACTTTGCCTTTGGCGTCAACATAACCGTCCTTGGCCGACCACAGTGCCAAGGTGCCGATGGCGTAGGTGAAACGCGAACCTTTGACCGTGTCGCCTTCGCTCTCGAGTTTTTGCGGAGTGGCGTCGTCAGCCGACAGGAACACTTCGAACGGTGCACCGTTTTTGATCTGGGTGTAGAACTGGCCCGTGGCGCCATAGACTGCGACCAGTTTGTGTCCGGTGTCTTTTTCGAAGTCGGCGGCAATGGCCTGGATCGGTGCGGTGAAGTTAGCCGCGACCGCAACCTGGACTTCGTCGGCGTGGGCTGAGCCCAACGCAAACACGGCGAGCAAGGATGCCAGGCAAGTGGGGGCAAAACGTGAGGCACGAATAGTCATGAAGCGGCTCCGAGGTGCAAGTGAAGTGGGCAGTTTGTTGTTGTCAGTCGACTGCGCCGGGGCTGAGGCAAAAACGCTATATATCGGAATATATAGCGAATTGGCGACGAACGGAACTCACAGGCTGTTTTCGCGCAAAAATTGTATACAATTTTTAAGCCGCGCCAGCAGGGCGCTGTTTGATCAGACGCAGAGCGTGGTAACGATCAATCGAACGGTATTTAGCGGCGGGACATCAAGGCCAGCGCCTCGTCGGCCAGGCGGCGGGTCAATTCTGCGGTCGGTAATTCAATCCCAAGTCGCAGCGCTTGCCCGGCCCAGAGGTTGCTGAAATCCGCTTCACCCTTGGCGCGCAGCGGCATCAGCGCGCCGCCGGCCATCGGGAAGGCTGGGGCAGCGGGGCTGATCGGGCCGAGTTCACGCATGACCCGATTGAGAATTCCCCGTGCCGGACGCCCGGTGAAGATGTTGGTCAGCGCTGTCTCGCTTTCCTTGGCGCTGCGCAGTGCCCGGTGATGGGAGGCACTGACCTTGGCCTCTGGAGTAAACAAGTAGGCGGTGCCCAGCAGCACTGCCGAGGCGCCCAAGGCGAAGGCGGCGACAATCCCGCGCGCATCGCCAATCCCGCCAGCGGCGATCACCGGTACGCTCACGGCATCGACCATTTGCGGCACCAGCGCAAAGGTGCCGACCTGACTGCTCAGGTCGTTGCTGAGAAACATTCCGCGATGGCCTCCGGCCTCGTAACCCATGGCGATAATCGCGTCGCAGCCATGCTGTTCCAGCCAGATCGCCTCATCGACGGTGGTCGCCGAAGACAGGACTTTCGCGCCTGTGGCTTTGACCCGATCGAGCAGGGATTTTTCCGGTAGGCCGAAGTGAAAACTCACCACTTCCGGGCAGAACTCTTCGACCACCGCGCAGGCGGCGGCATCGAACGGCGCACGATTGGAAACCGGGGTCGGTGCGTCGAAGTCAGCGCCCAATTCGCGGTAATACGGTTCCAGCAGATTTTTCCATTGCCGGGCGCGTTGCTCGTCGGCCATCGGTGGTTGATGGCAGAAGAAGTTCACATTGAACGGGTGCTGGCTGTGTTGGCGGATGACGTTCAACTCGGCGCGCAACTGTTCGATGCTCAGCATGGCGGCGGGCATTGAACCCAGGGCACCGGCATTGCTGGCCGCAATGACCATGGCCGATCCGGTGGCTCCGGCCATGGGCGCCTGGATGATCGGTAATTCGATGCCGAGCAGATCAAGAATGCGCGTGTCAGGCCACGGGTTCATCGGGATGCTCTCCTCATGACAAGAGTCGGTTTTGTAGCAGGCGTCAGCGTCACAAGACCAGTGGCCTTTAGGCGCAGATGCCGAGTGCAACAAAGCGTAGCCTTCGGTTGTGACATTGCTTGTGGCTTTTTTGTGCGGTGATTGACTCGGTCGGTAGCCACACCCTGGCACAACGCTTGTGCCAGCACCCGGGCCAAGGCATTGTGGCCGCTTGTGGTGGATGTGAATCGTTAACGACGGAGGCGTTGTTCCATGGATTTTAAGCAACTTGAGATTTCGCCATTCCGCGTGTCGGGACTGCGTGTACGTACGCTCAACAGCGCTGAACAGCAGGCAACTACCGCCAGAATCGGTCCGATGTGGCAGCGATTTTTTGTCGATGGGCTGTTTGACAAAATTGCCAATAAAAAACCGGATTCACCGGCTTACGGGGTGTACTCCAGCTATGAGTCCGATGCCTCCGGGGCTTTCGATGTGATGGCCGGGGTGGCGGTCAGTGAAGCCGCCCCCGGTTATGAAACCATTGAGGTACAGGGCGGCCAGTACCTGGTTTTCGAGGCGAAGGGGGCGATGCCGGGCGGTGTCATCGAGGCGTGGGGCAGAGTCTGGGCGTATTTTGAGGCCAATCCGCAGGTCAAACGCCGATTTGCCACCGACTTCGAGGCCTATACCGGCCCTGAGTCAGTGGCAGTACACATCGGCATTTTCTAAGGCTGGGTTTCACGCGCAAGCAGTTGACGCTTGCGCTCCACGCCCCAGCGATAGCCCGAGAGACCGCCGTCACTGCGCACCACCCGATGGCAGGGAATAGCCACCGCGAGGCTGTTGGCACCGCAGGCCTGGGCCACGGCACGGAACGCTTTTGGCGCGCCGATGCGCTGGGCAATGTCGGCGTAGCTGGCGGTGCTGCCCGCCGGAATATCTCGCAGCGCCATCCACACCCGCTCCTGAAACGCCGTGCCGCGCACATCCAGCGGCAGGTCCAGGCCAAGCGCTGGGGCTTCGATGAAACCCACCACCTTGGCAATCAACTGCTCGAACTCATGGTCAGCGCCAATCAGGTTGGCTTGGCGGAACCGGTCTTGCAGGTCGCAGACCAGTGCGTGGGGATCATCCCCCAAAAGGATCGCGCACACCCCGCGTTGACTTTGTGCCACCAGAATCGCCCCCAGCGAACATTGGCCGACGGCAAAGCGGATATCGGTGTTTTGGCCCGCGGCGCGGTAGTCGCTGGGCTTCATGCCAAGCAGATGGTCAGCGGACTCGTAGAAACGGCTGTTGGAATTGAAGCCTGCGTCATACAGCGCGTCGGTCACCGAGCTGGCGACTTCCAGGCGTTCACGAACCCTGCGTGAGCGCTGTGCGGTGGCGTAGCCCTTGGGCGTCAGGCCGGTGACTGCCTTGAACACCCGGTGAAAGTGGAAGGCACTCATTCGTGCGGTCTCTGCCAGCGCGTTCAAGCTGGGCACCGTCTCGGCGGACTCGATCTGCCGACAGGCTGCGGCGACCAGTGTGGCGTGTTGTGCGGCGAGATGGGTCTGGTCCGTTGCTGCGCGTTTGCTCGGGCGATAACCGGCAGCCTGAGCCTGTTCCTCAGTGTCGAAAAACTCGACGTTTTCCGGTTTCGGCAGCCGTGCCAGGCTGCTGGGGCGGCAGTAGATTCCGGTGGTTTTCACCGCGTAGACAAACTGACCGTCAGCACGCGAGTCGCGAGCCAGCACGGCGGACCAACGGGGATCTTGCTCAGTGGTGTGTTTGGCAGTGGTCATGGGCATTACCCGTAAAAGTTTCAGTTCAGCCTAGGCTCTGTACGAAAACTGCCTGGCGAGTGTGGGCGGTGAAGACACTCCGGTGCTTGCGGTCAAATTCCGGGTTTCATCCCGCGGTGCGGAACGTGAAGTTGATCCGCTGTCCGCCCAGTTGTGGGTGATAGCCATCCTTGAGCGGCAACACGCCGTGGTAACGCAAGCGATCCACGCCGCCCCACACCACGATGTCTCCGTGAAACAGCGGCACTCGCTGACTCTTGTCATTACGCTCAAAGCCACCGAACAGAAACATCGCCGGCAGGCCGAGGGATACCGAAACAATGGGTGGATCGTAGGAGCGTTCATCCTTGTCCTGATGCAACGACATCCTGGCGCCCGGCAGATAACGGTTGATCAGGCAGGCATCGGGCTCAAAGTGATGGAAACCGGCTTCTCGTGCTGCCGCCTGTGCCAATTCACTAAAGACCTCGGGCATCGCCGGCCAAGGTTGGCCGCTGACGGGATCAATGCGAGTGTAGCGATAGCCGCTGCGATCGGTGGTCCAGCCCAGCGTGCCACAACTGCTCAAGCCGACAGACAGGGTGAAACCGCCGGGGGTCACCATCTGCCGAAACGGTGCGGCCAATAAAATCTTCTCCAGCACCGGTAGCAATTGCTCCACCCAGGGCAGGGCGAAACCTCGGAGAACGAAAGACTGTTCGCCGATTTGCTCGGTTCTGGCCGGTTGTTGATCGTCATCGGCTAACAGGTCGAAGGTCGTTGGCGGCATCGCTTTACTGCGCATCGTGAAAGATCACTCCAAGGGTATGCCGTTTGCCGCTGTGCAGGCGACTGACACCGTGACGCACGTTCACCCGGTAATCGCCGCGAACACCTTTGACCGGGCGCTGATGCACGGCAAAGATCAGCGCATCGCCTTTTTCGAGGCTCATCACCATGGGCCGTGATTGCACCCGTGGGCGCTGCTCGGTGAGCACGAATTCGCCGCCGGTAAAGTCTTCACCGGGTGCGGACAGCAAAATCGCCACTTGCAGCGGGAACACATGCTCGCCATACAGATCCTGATGCAAGCAGTTGTAGTCCTGCGGACCATATTGCAGCAACAGCGGCGTAGGGCGCTCTTGTCCTGCGTCATGACAGCGTTGCAGAAACGCCGCGTGCTCCATGGGAAAGCGGGTGGGCAAGTCCATCCGTTCATTCCAGCGATTGGCCCGCGGCACAAGCCTTGGGTACAGCGTGCTGCGCAGGCGAGCAATGATATCTGGCAGCGGGTATCTGAAATACTGGTACTCGCCGCGCCCGAAACCATGCCGCGCCATTATCACTTGCGAGCGAAAAAGCGTGGGCTGAGCGTAGAGTGCGCTGAGGTCTTCACAGTGTTCAGGGCTCAGCAGTCCTTTGATTGTCGCGCAGCCGTCCCGGTCGAGGTCTTGCTCCAGGGTGAGCCAGTCCAGTGCGTTGATGCGCGAGGTCAGAGGCTGTTCGCCCATTGCACAGACACCGTCGATATGACGCGCTATCGAGGTGTGGTGCGGCGAAGAAATGGACATGTTCCGGCTCCTGAACTCAAGGTTGAGGAGTGCCAGTCTAGGGAGCTCAAGGGGGGGCGACACTCCGGTGCTTGCGGTCGAACTCCGGAGTGGCTGCCGAGCGTATCGGCGTTACAGCGCTTTGCTGACGCTGATATCGCTGATGATGTCTGACGTTTCACCATGAATGGCGGTGAGCGCGGCCTTGGCCTCTGCTTCAGTGCCATTTTCAAGCTGGGCGAACTCGAAGCGGCGCTCGCCGTTGAATTTGTACTTGATGACGTATTTAGTCGTTTGGGCCACGGTCGTACCTGTTTGTCGCTGTGCGGGCCGAGGTCTCAGCTGAGTTTCGAACTGGACCGGCGGATGATTTTGATCGAGTGAGTCAGCGTCGGTTTGCGGGTCACGCTGATCGGCCGACGGTTGACCGTGTCGATAGTAATGTTCCAGAAACCGGTGCTTGGCGCGGTGATTTTCGCCGGGAAGGTGTCGAATGCGCCGCCGTGGTAGGTGTGGCGGCCGCCATTCTTGAAGCTGCGAAAATTGGCGTCGTTCATCAAGCGGATGTTGCACATTTGGGAGCATTGAATGACGACGATGTCATCTTCGTTGAGGTGCTCGCGCTGGTGGATAAATTTCATGGTGGCGCCTCCAGAAGGGCTTTTTCTACAAAATCAAAACGATAGCATGGGCGATGGCGCAGTTTATCAGCCCGAACGGTTTATTATTGGGCTACCGCTGGGCGCTTTGACAATAAAAACAGCTATTCGGGTTTTTATGGGTGATAAAGCAGCGGTCTCCGGAGAAAAACAGTATTTGTGCTGTCGGAGGGTCTTTATCGGAGGTTTTGTATGAGACGGGGCGTTTTAGTGCTGGTGTTGGCGATGAGTGGTTGTGCGACAGTCTCGGACATTAGTCAGACGCTGCCGACCATGAATGTGATTTCGGGGAAAAAGCCTCAAGCGTACGCCAACTGCGTGGCCGCCAAGTTGGCCAAGACCCGCGGAGCGCTCCAGATGGAACCGCATAAGGATGGCGTGCGGGTGATTGTTCCCGGGAAATTGTCCGCAGGCCCTGCTGCGGTATTTGACATCGAAGAGCGATCTGGCGGTAGCAGTATCAAGCTTCACGAGAGCATGTCCAATGTGCCGTTTCGGCCTGGAGATATCGGTAATGCCGCCAATGAGTGCATTTCCGGTTAAGACCTGTTCGCCTGCACACGACACTATTTACGCAAAGCCCGGCTCGGTACCTGTTCAAGGTCCGGGGCCGGGCTTTTTCGTCCCCGCAGAGTGACTCACTCGATTGCCTGGGGTGAAACTCCCAACCCTCTGGTTTCGCCATCTCGTACTGACGCCCGCATTGTGACGGGCAGAACAATCACCTACTCTTTGTATGCTTATGCTGAATAAGTCTAAGCCTATAACTAGAAAAGGGAGTTCGAGATGGTTTTCAACCGGATTGTGTTGAGCAGCGTGATGCTCATTGCCGTAAGCGGCGCCCATGCCGCAGACGGACAGAAAATATTTACTCAGGGCGGTGCGCAGCCGGGTGCGACGGCTTGTTTTGCTTGCCACGGTGGCGACGGCATGGGTATGCCGGCAGCCGGTTTTCCGCGACTGGCGGGGTTGTCTGCGGGGTATCTGAGCAAACAACTGGAGGACTTCAGAAGCGGTTCACGCGTCAGCGCGGTGATGCAGCCATTGGCGAAAGCCTTGGCCGAAGATGAAATTCAAGCGGTTTCCAGCGCCTTGGCGGCCATGCCAGCCCCCAAATCGCCACTCATCACGCGTAATGAATCGCCCAAAAGCCCCGGTGAAAAACTGGCGCTGCGTGGTGCCTGGGATCGTCAGATTCCAGAGTGCGTGATGTGTCATGGCCCCGGCGGTGTTGGCGTCGGCGTCGCGTTTCCACCCTTGGTCGCTCAACCTGCCAGTTATCTGGTGGCGCAATTAAACGCTTGGCGTGACGGAACCCGCCACAACGATCCCAATGACCTGATGGGACACATTGCCAAGTCCCTGACCTCGGATGAAATCAATGCGGTGGCCGACTATTTCTCGACACTGGGCAATCAGGAGGTCAAGCCATGAAATCTCGTCATGTTGTGCCACTGGCTTTTGCGCTGTTGAGCCTCCACGTTGATGCCGCATCGACCGTCATGGACGACCAATCCGAACTGCAAACCCCGGCACCTGCCGCAGGTCATGCCCAATATTTCCAACCACCGACCGAGCATGAATTACCGGATAACGCTTTTGGCAAACTGGTCCGGCAAGGCTACAGCTTGTTTGTCGACACCAAACGCCAGGCACCAGAGTTTGTCGGTAACGGACTCAATTGCAGCAATTGCCACCTCGATCAAGGGCGTTTGGCCAATTCCGCGCCACTGTGGGGGGCTTATCCACTGTACCCGGCGTATCGCAAGAAGAACGACAAGGTGAATACCTTTGCCGAGCGCCTGCAAGGTTGTTTCCAGTACAGCATGAACGGCAAGCCGCCAGCGGCGGACAGCCCGGAGATCACCGCCTTGTCGGTGTATTCCTATTGGCTGGCAAGCAAGGCGCCTATTGGTGTCGAGCTACCGGGGCGCGGTTACCCTGAGGTGGCGAAACCGGCCAAGGGATACGACATTGCTCAAGGCGAGCAGGTCTACAAGACGCAATGTGCGATTTGCCATGGTGACGCCGGACAAGGGCAAAAAGTCGGCCAGGACTATGTGATGCCGCCGCTGTGGGGGAAGGACTCCTACAACTGGGGCGCCGGTATGCATCGGATCAATACGGCGGCTTCGTTCATCAAATACAACATGCCGCTGGGTAAAGCGCAGACCTTGAGCGATCAGCAGGCCTGGGACGTTGCAGCGTTCATCAACAGCCATGAGCGCCCTCAGGATCCGCGGCTGATCGACGGCTCCATTGAGAAAACCCGGGTGAAGTTCCACGCCAACGATGGGGTCAATCTGTACGGACAAACGGTTAATGGCGTGCTGATGGGGCAAGGCATCCGATAAACTGTCGTCCATCGACACAATGCCGTCCGGGTTCGCGCTTTGGCGGCATTGTCATTTCTGGAGTGGTCAATGAAGCGAGAGCAAGTAAGAGAGCGGCATGCAGAGGGGCACATTTCTGCGACCCATGTGATTCAAAACCCGGCAAACTCCGGTGAATGGATTGTGTTCTTCAAGAAAAGTGCGGGGCGCAGCTTTTTCCTGGTGGATGAAAACGACGAGGTCGAATCATTCGCTCGGCTGGACGATTTGATCGAGACAGTGCGTGGCCTCGGGATCAAATTCGCCGAAATTCACATGTAACGGCCCACAGCGTCTTGCCGGTTACTTGCACACGACAACGACACTGCGGCTCTTGAAGTTGCCAACGTCGACACCCAGGGTCTTGTCGCTTTCCTTGGTGGTTGGCGAGCCTTCGGTGCCGATGATCCGATAGCCGGTTCCAGCGCAGGAAGCATCAGCCATTTCATAGCATTTGGCCCAGGAATTGGCTTCCCCCGAGCAGTCGATTGACAGGCCTTGTTCGCCGTTATCCAGATAGGTTTTGGAGGCCGTGGCGCAACCGCTCAAGGCCAACACCGCAATCAGAGCCAGATATTTTTTCATGTGAGGGTCGTCATCGAGTGGAAAGGGCGTAACGGGCACGGGTCACCCTGCAGCGAGATGCTATAGCGAACAGCCTTTTCGGTACAGATAGACGCCCAAAAGCCCTGCGCGTTGGCGGCAGGGCTCTTTTGCGGCGCAGGTGTTACTCAGGCTTGGCGCCGCGCCGCTTGGGTGCCGGAGGGGTGTCTTGCAGCACCGAGGCTACCTCGATCGCCATTGCTTCAGAAGGGAAAGGCCCGGCGATGTTTTCGCCACTGGCGCTGTCGACCCACCATTGGCCATCTTTGGCCTGATTGATCAGGTAACCGTTTACGCTTTTTGCTGCCGACATCTATCTGCCTCGTTGGCTGGTTCAATCGCGCAATGATAACTGGAAAAGTGCCTGGGCGCGTTCACTGGTCTAAAGTGAAGTCTTTGCGTTGTTCGATACGCGTTAGCCTGGAGGCTAATCTGCGTCGCTGCGGAACTATCCGCGGGAATATTTCTCTATGATGGCATCGGTTAGCCAGCGCGGGGCATTGTAAGGTGCTCGCCGCCTGATTAGACTGCGCCGAAACTCGTACACACAGCCCTTTTAAGGACTTTTATGATCAAGAAATGCTTGTTCCCAGCAGCCGGTTACGGTACTCGCTTCCTGCCAGCGACTAAAGCCATGCCTAAAGAAATGCTGCCGGTGGTGAACAAGCCACTGATCCAGTACGGCGTTGAAGAAGCACTGGACGCTGGTTTGACAGAAATTTCCATCGTTACCGGTCGTGGCAAGCGCGCCCTGGAAGACCACTTCGACATCAGCTACGAGCTGGAAAACCAGATCAAAGGTACTGACAAAGAGAAGTACCTGGTCGGCATCCGCAAGCTGCTCGACGAGTGCTCGTTCTCCTACACCCGTCAAACCGAAATGAAAGGCCTGGGTCACGCGATTCTGACCGGTCGTCCGTTGATCGGTGATGAACCGTTCGCGGTCGTGCTGGCGGACGACTTGTGCGTCAACCTGGATGGCGACGGTGTACTGACCCAAATGGTCAAACTGTACAAACAGTACCGTTGCACCATCGTTGCGATCCAGGAAGTCGACCCGCAGGAAACCCACAAATACGGCGTAATCGCTGGCGACTTGATCGGTGATGACCTGTACCGCGTCCGTAACATGGTCGAGAAGCCAAAGCCGGAAGATGCTCCTTCCAATCTGGCGATCATTGGTCGTTACATTCTGACGCCGGACATCTTCAAGTTGATCGAAGAAACCGAGCCGGGCAAAGGCGGCGAGATTCAGATCACCGACGCCCTGATGAAACAGGCGCAAGACGGTTGCGTGATTGCCTACAAGTTCAAAGGCACGCGTTTCGACTGCGGTGGCGCTGAAGGCTACATCGAAGCGACCAACTTCTGCTTCGAACACTTCTACAAGACGGGCAAGGCTTACTAAAAGCGCTTCGCTGTTTTGTTCTGAAAAGCCACCTTCGGGTGGCTTTTTCGTTTGTGCGCCAGGCATGGCGCGTTGCGCGTAAGCGCAATCAGCTTGGCTGTGGTGGTCTTGCTGGTGACTTGGAAGTGAAAGTCTTCTACACACCCGGCAAGGGGAAGTGTTAGCCAGAGGCAAGGGTGTCGCGGGCGACTGCGAATCTGAAGGAAGCCCGAGGCAAACTGCTGGCCTGACGAACAGGAAGCGGATAGAGGCGGCGCAGTGGGGTAAGGGGGCAAACTTCCTCAAAGCCCAATACTTGCACGGGACGCTGCGACGTAGATCCGACAGGCATAAGCAGGAAGGTCGCGCGAATTACCCTGGGAGATCTGCACGTTTGCCACTGTGCTACCGAGCGTCGAGAGGCGACGGGATGAGCGTGCAGAAGTCAGCCGAAGCCGTAGTAAGTGGCGGTTAACCGCGCCACCAAGGGCTGAACAAGTTATGCCGCTAGTAGGTGTCAAAGTCTCGTTGAATACCGAAATGCAGAAACTTCTCCCAGAGAAGACTGTTACTCCGAGTCCCGGACAGAATCCGAGGATGACGGCTGACAGCGCACAGGTATCGACGGCGTCTGTGACGTGGACGAACGCGGAGCCGGACATGCTGATGGAGCGGGTGCTTGCACCCGCCAACCTCAGGCGTGCGTATCAGCGCGTGGTCAGCAACAAGGGCGCACCGGGTGCCGATGGCATGACGGTCGACCAACTGGCGGACTACGTGAAACAGTATTGGCCGATCCTCAAGGCGAGGTTGCTGGCCGGCGAGTATCACCCACAGGGTGTACGCGCCGTCGATATCCCCAAACCCAAAGGCGGGACAAGACAACTGGGTATCCCCAGCGTCGTGGATCGTCTGATCCAACAGGCTTTGCTGCAACAACTCACGCCGATCTTCGACCCGCTGTTCTCGGACTACAGTTACGGTTTTCGTCCGGGCAGAAGCGCCCACCAAGCCATCGAAACAGCCCGTGCCCATGTGGCGGCGGGTCACCGCTGGTGCGTGGAACTCGATCTGGAGAAGTTCTTTGACCGGGTCAGCCACGATGTTTTGATGGCCTATGTGCAGCGTCAGGTTGAAGACCGGCGGGTATTAGCGCTGATCCGTCGCTATCTCGAGGCCGGCGTGATGTCGGGCGGGATCGCCGGCCGACGGCAGGAAGGGACGCCGCAAGGCGGCCCGCTCTCGCCGTTGCTGTCGAATATCTTGCTCAACGAACTTGACCGTGAGCTGGAGCGGCGAGGTCATCGCTTCGTGCGTTATGCCGATGATGCGAACATTTATGTGCGCAGTCAGCGGGCTGGTGCGCGAGTGATGGCCGGTGTCGAGCGCTTTCTGAGCCAGCGTCTGAAATTGACGCTTAATGGGGCAAAGAGTCGCGTGGCAAGGCCTTGGGTCTGTGATTATCTGGGCTACGGGATGAGCTGGCACCAACGACCGAGGCTGAGAGTAGCGACGATGAGTCTGAGTCGCTTACGTGACCGACTCAGAGAACTACTGCGCGGAGCGCGGGGTCGCAAGATGGCATCTGTCATTGAGCGAATAAACCCTGTACTGCGTGGCTGGGCAGGTTATTTCAAGCTAAGCCAGAGCAAGCGGCCCCTTGAGGAGTTGGATGGTTGGGTGCGTCGTAAGCTGCGCTGCGCCATATGGCGTCAATGGAAGCGGCCCTCAACAAGGGCTCGTAACCTGATACGCCTAGGGCTCAGCAGGCACCGCGCCTGCATATCGGCGTTCAATGGCCGAGGCCCATGGTGGAGTTCCGGTGCTGCGCATTTGAATCACGTGCTACCGAAGAAACTGTGGGATCGGTATGGACTGGTCTCAATACTGGATGCAATCAACCGGCTTAATCGCATAATTTGAACCGCCGTATACGGATTCGTACGTACGGTGGTGTGAGAGGACGGCGGCTGTGAAGCCGCCTCCTACTCGATTCCGGCCCCATGTCATTCGCAGCGCTGACCGAGAAAGCTGCAGCGGGTATGCTTGTGGCCCGCCGAGGAGATTGAAAATGGCCTACGATTTTGACCTTTATGTGATTGGCGCCGGTTCCGGCGGTGTACGAGCAGCACGCTTCGCTGCAGGTTTTGGCGCGAAAGTGGCAGTAGCCGAGAGCCGCTATCTGGGCGGGACTTGCGTTAACGTTGGCTGCGTGCCGAAGAAATTGTTGGTTTACGGGGCGCATTTTGCCGAAGACTTCGAGCAGTCGCAGGGCTTTGGCTGGTCGTTGGGCGAGGCGAATTTCGATTGGGCAACGCTGATTGCCAACAAGGATCGCGAAATCAATCGGCTGAATGGTATCTACCGCAATCTGTTGGTCGGAAGCGGCGTAACCTTGCACGAAGGTCACGCCAAAATCGTTGGCCCGCATGAGGTCGAGATCAACGGCGGGCGCCATACCGCCAAGCATATTCTGATTGCCACGGGCGGCTGGCCGCAGATCCCCGAGATTCCGGGGCATGAGCACGCCATCAGCTCCAATCAGGCATTTTTCCTCAAAGAACTGCCCAAGCGCGTTCTGGTGGTCGGCGGCGGCTATATCGCCGTAGAGTTCGCCGGGATCTTCCACGGGCTGGGTGCTGAAACCACCTTGTTGTATCGCGGTGAGCTGTTCCTGCGCGGTTTCGACGGTGCAGTGCGCAAGCATTTGCAGGAAGAGCTGACCAAGCGCGGGATGAATCTGCAATTCAATGCCGACATCGAGCGCATAGAAAAGCAGGCCGACGGCAGTTTGAACGTGACCCTCAAGGATGGTCGCGAACTGCAGGCGGACTGTGTGTTCTACGCTACGGGTCGTCGTCCAATGGTCGACAACCTGGGGTTGGAGAACACCAGGGTCACGCTCGACAAGAAGGGTTTTGTCGAAGTCGATGAGCAGTATCAAACCGCTGAGCCATCAATTCTGGCGATTGGCGATGTGATCGGTCGCGTACAGTTGACGCCCGTAGCCCTGGCTGAAGGCATGGCAGTGGCGCGTCGGTTGTTCAAGCCTGAGCAGTATCGTCTGGTCGACTACAAGATGATTCCCACGGCCGTATTCAGCTTGCCGAACATTGGCACCGTTGGCCTGAGTGAAGAGCAGGCCAGGGAAGAAGGCTATGAGGTGCAGATTTTCGAAAGCCGTTTCCGGCCAATGAAGCTGACCATGACCGAGAGCCAGGAGCGCACGTTGATGAAATTGGTGGTGGACGGCAAGACCGACAAGGTTTTGGGTTGCCACATGGTTGGCCCGGAAGCGGGCGAGATCGTTCAGGGCCTGGCGATTGCCTTGAAGGCCGGCGCCACCAA
Source organism: Pseudomonas frederiksbergensis (assembly GCF_001874645.1). Taxonomy (NCBI): domain Bacteria; kingdom Pseudomonadati; phylum Pseudomonadota; class Gammaproteobacteria; order Pseudomonadales; family Pseudomonadaceae; genus Pseudomonas; species Pseudomonas frederiksbergensis. The sequence goes on along the minus strand of NZ_CP017886.1, from coordinate 360,292 downwards.
GCGCGATTTCGACGAAACCATCGGCGTGCATCCTACCGCTGCCGAAGAGTTCGTCACTATGCGCACGCCGGTAGCGGGTTAATCGTCCTTCAACATCCCTGAAGCGGTGTCTGGCTCTGCGTTAATCGCGAGGGCCAGCCCGTTTCTCAGGGATGGCCCGGAACGCTGAAAAGGCTGTCGGCGATTAGATACGATTTTCTTCTATTAATAGTGTTGGCTAATAGCGAAAACCAATCAGCAGCATCAGGTTTGCCAATGAGCCATCAGGCGACCGGGTAGGTAGGATTCACTCCATCAACTTTTCAACCCTGACGGAGAGTCAACGATGCCTATCATCAACAGCCCAGTAAAACCGTTCAACGCTACCGCCTACAAAAACGGCAACTTCGTCGAAGTGTCGGACGCCGATCTGAAAGGCAAATGGTCTGTCGTGTTCTTCTACCCGGCCGACTTCACCTTCGTTTGCCCAACCGAGCTGGAAGACCTGGCTGACAACTACGATGCGTTCCAGAAGCTGGGCGTTGAAATCTACAGCGTGTCGACCGACACCCACTTTGCCCACGCTGCCTGGCACAACACGTCGCCTGCGATCGGCAAAATCAAGTACACCATGATTGGTGACCCGACCCACGTGATCTCCCGCAACTTCGACGTGTTGATCGAAGAAGTCGGTCTGGCTGACCGCGGCACCTTCGTGATCAACCCGGAAGGCCAGATCAAAATCGTCGAACTGAACGACGGCGGCGTTGGCCGTGACGCTTCCGAGCTGCTGCGCAAAATCAAGGCTGCTCAGTATGTCGCTGCTCACCCGGGCGAAGTGTGCCCAGCCAAGTGGAAAGAAGGCGAGGCCACCCTGGCTCCGTCCCTGGACCTGGTCGGCAAGATCTAAGTCTGTGAGTCGATTGAGGGCGATGAGCTCTTAAACACGTAAACACCATCGCCCCAAAAAACGCCTGGGCGAGTTGGTCGCCTGTGTGGCGAGTTCTGTTAGTCAATTTCGGCGCCGGCAGTCCATATCCTGCGTTGCCGCTCCTCCCCATAGCGGGCTATGAGTCGTCGCGGCGCCTTGGCTCTGGACTTCCGGCATCCGAACTTGATCTAACGAACTCGCCGTACAGGCGACAGCCCGGGCGTTGTTTTTTCTACCGTATTCAAAATGGAAATCGCCCGTATGTTGGACGCCAATCTTAAAGCTCAGTTGAAGTCATACCTGGAACGGGTCACCCAGCCGATCGAGATCGTCGCCTCCCTCGACGACGGTGCGAAATCCCAGGAAATGCTCGCGTTACTCAAAGACGTTGCCAGTCTTTCCCAGCACATTACCTTGCTCGACAACGGTACCGATGTGCGTAAGCCATCGTTCTCGTTGAACCGCCCGGGAAGTGATATCAGCCTGCGTTTCGCCGGTATCCCCATGGGCCACGAATTCACTTCGTTGGTGCTGGCCTTGCTGCAAGTCGGCGGTCACCCTTCAAAGGCCAGTGTCGAGGTGATCGAACAGATCCGCTCGCTCAAAGGCGAGTTCAACTTCGAGACCTACTTCTCGCTGTCGTGCCAGAACTGCCCGGACGTGGTTCAGGCGTTGAATCTGATGGCGGTGCTCAACCCGAACATCCGTCACGTCGCCATCGACGGTGCGTTGTTCCAGGACGAAGTCACTGAGCGTCAGATCATGGCGGTGCCAAGCGTTTACCTGAACGGCGTTAATTTCGGTCAGGGCCGTATGGGCCTGGAAGAAATCATCGCCAAGATCGACACCCGCGCCATCGAGCGCCAGGCCGAGAAAATAAACGCCAAAGAAACCTTTGACGTGCTGGTTGTCGGTGGTGGCCCGGCCGGTGCTTCGGCGGCGATCTACGCGGCCCGTAAAGGCATTCGTACCGGCGTTGCGGCCGAGCGTTTTGGTGGTCAGGTGCTGGACACCATGGCCATCGAAAACTTCATCTCGGTACAAGAGACTGAAGGGCCGAAGCTGGCTGTTGCACTGGAAGAACACGTCAAGCAATACGACGTCGACATCATGAACCTGCAGCGCGCCGACACGTTGCTGCCGGGCAAGAACGGCGAGTTGCACGAGATCAAATTCGCCAGTGGCGCTTCGCTCAAGGCCAGGACCGTGATCCTTGCGACCGGTGCTCGCTGGCGTGAAATGAACGTCCCGGGCGAGCAGCAATATCGCAACAAGGGCGTGGCGTACTGCCCGCACTGCGACGGCCCGCTGTTCAAAGGCAAGCGCGTTGCGGTGATCGGTGGCGGTAACTCGGGTGTGGAAGCGGCCATCGACCTGGCCGGTATTGTCGCCCACGTGACCCTGCTGGAGTTCGACGTGCAGTTGCGTGCCGATGCGGTGTTGCAACGCAAGTTGCACAGCCTGCCGAACGTGACGGTGATCACCCATGCGCAAACCACTGAAGTGACCGGCGACGGTCAGAAGGTCAACGGCTTGCGTTACAAGGATCGTCAGTCAGGCGAAGTGCTGAGTGTAGAGCTGGAAGGGATCTTCGTGCAGATCGGTTTGTTGCCTAATACCGATTGGCTCAAAGGCACCGTCGAGCTGTCGCCGCGCGGCGAAATCATCGTCGACAACCGTGGTGAGACTTCGATACCAGGTGTGTTTGCTGCCGGTGACGTCACGACCGTGCCATACAAGCAGATCGTGATTGCAGTAGGCGAGGGTGCCAAGGCATCGTTGAGTGCTTTCGATCATCTGATTCGCACGTCTGCCCCGGCATAAACCTCAACGCTGAAAGCACAAAACCCCATGAGCGATCATGGGGTTTTTTATATATGGATCAAAAGATCGTCCGAACGCGGCCCGAGCCTGCGGCAGCTCCTACGCCGAATCAAGCTCTGTAGGAGCTGGCGAAGCCTGCGATCTTTTTACAGCGGTGCCGGCTGAATGATTTCAACCCAGTACGCGTCCGGGTCCTTGATGAAGGCCAGGCTCTTCATGCGGCCGTCGTTCAGGCGCTTCTGGAAATCGCAGCCCAGGGCTTCGAAGCGCTCGCATGCGGCACGAATGTCCGGTACGGAGATGCAGATATGGCCGAAACCGCGAGGGTCGGCGTTGCCATTGTGGTAGGCGAAATCCGCATCGTTCTCGGTGCCGTGGTTGTGCGTCAGCTCAAGAATGCCGGGAATCGATTTCATCCACTGGGTGCGTGCAGCGGCGTCGGCCGGGATCTGGTTTTTATCGACCAGCGCCAGGAAGTACAGGCTGAACTCGGCTTCCGGAAAGTCGCGCTTTTCCACCAGCGTAAAGCCGAGGATGCGCGTGTAGAAGTCCAGGGATTTGGTGATGTCCTTGACCCGCAACATGGTGTGGTTGAAGACGAATTGCTGCGTGGCAGTGTCAGGTTGGGCGGTAACGCCGGGGAACGTGTTCAGTTCGTGCAGGCTCATGGGCCCTCCGGGAAATAAGTGGGGCAAACGGCGCTCCAGATAAGAGCTGTCCCTTGGCTTGCAGTTGATTGGGCTTCCTTGCGGTACGCCAATAATACGCAAGGGGCGCGCATTGCGCCAAAGCAAAACCTTCGGCTATTGCCTGGTGGCGTGGCTGGGCTCAAACTTTAACGTTCACCCCGTCAGTGTTGAGTGCAATGTTGCGACCGTATTGCTATCTGTTTGTGTTGACCTGCCTGTTTTCGGCTGTTGCCCGCGCCGAGACTGTGCTTCCCGAGATTACCTGGCCCAGCGGCTGGGAAGTGCAAGTGTTGCCACAAGAGGATGCGACAGCTCAAACATCGTCCAGGGTTTCAAGGCAGCGGGCGGTGAAAAACGATGCAAACGGTGATCCGGTCCTGGTGATGGAGTTGACCATGAGCCAGGTTGAGCCTGGGCATGAAGTCAATTTGCAAGGTGTGCTGCTGGAAATGCGCAAGTCCGTGCAAAAGGATTTTTTTCAGGGCGGCTATCAAAGTGTTTGCAACAAAATTCATCCTGCTACATTGAGCAGGCTGCCAGCGCTGGAAACCACCTGTACGGTCACGCAGAATGGACGACATCTGTTGTCGCAAACATTAGTCGCGGCGCTAGATGCCGATAAGGCCTATGTTTTTTCCTACGCAGGCCAAGCCGAGGCTTATGCCGCAAGTCAGGATGACATACGCGATGCGCGAAACAGTTTGAAACTTTAGTAGTGCGCGACGTCTGCACGCTTTCAGTGCCGAGAGTTAGTGTTTAATACCCAAAGGGATTAAGAACAAAGTTGTGCCGCGTGCCCACGGTATTTGGCGGGCGTTTCCAACTAGATCGACGATCATCGTTGCATCAAGTGTAGCCGAGCATAAAAAAGCCCTGCACAGGCAGGGCTTTTGGAGGGGCGCAGGGAAGCTTAAGCGCGCAGCCAGGAGTCGACGGTGCTCGCACCATATTGTTCCTTCCAGGCTTTCAGGCCGCGGTGATTGCCGCCCTTGGTTTCAATCAATTCACCGGTGTGCGGGTTTTGATAAACCTTGACCACGCGAGCGCGGCGGGTTTTAGGTGCGGCGGCCTGCTGGAGGCTGGATTTTGGGTTCGGGTCGAGAATGGCGATGATGTCGCGCAGGCTTTTGCCGTAGGTTTTCATCAGCCCCTGGAGCTTTTCTTCGAATTCGATTTCTTTCTTGAGCCCGGCGTCGTTCTTCAGCGATTCCAGCTGTGCGAGCTGTTCTTGAAGGGCCTTTTCAGCGGCACGAAATTCAGCGAGTCTGGACAATATCTTTACTCCAATAGTGTATTTGGCTGATACCAACCGCCAACAAAGCTATAAGCCAAGAGCCTTGTAGCGACTCGGTGTTAATGGCTCACCTGTCAATCTCGCGCAGGCAAGAAAAATTGTAGTAGTTAATTCGCTCAGAGTAAATCACGTCTTTTTCATGATGTAACGTACGCTGCTGTTTGGTGCAATGTGCTGCGGCTCCTTTTGTTGAGGATCTCCATGGAACGCGGAAAGTGGCTAATTAATGGCTGTTCAACGCAATAATGAAATCGGCGCCCGGCATCGGTCGTCCAAATAGGTAGCCTTGCAGAAAGTTCACCCCATGACGGGCAAGATAATCACTCTGTTCGAGGGTTTCGACACCTTCGGCAACGATACCAAGGTCCAGCTTGGCCGAGAGTTCGATAATGCTGTCGAGTATATGGCGTGACAAGGCATCGGCACCGATCATCGCCACAAAGCTTTGATCGATTTTCAGAAAGTCCACATTGAACTGGCGCAAATAGCCCAGGCTTGAATGCCCGGTACCGAAGTCATCGATCGCAATCATCACCCCCAGCTCATGTAACTGTTCGAACAATTGAAGGGTGATGGCGTTGGGTTCGATCAGCTCGCGTTCGGTCAGCTCCAGAACCAGCGCAACCTTGTCAGGCGGGAAGGCTGCGAGAAACTCGCGGCAATCGTCTACCAGCTCAAGGTCACGACAGTGGCTGGCGGTGATGTTGATGCCGATGTGAAAGCGCGTATGGAACACATGTGCATGCGGGGCGAGCAACGCCGCAGTCTGGCGCATCAACGAGCGGGTCATCGGCACGATCAATCCAGAATGCTCAGCGAATGGAATGAACAGGTCCGGACGCACCAGCCCTTCTTTTGGGTGCTTCCAGCGCATCAAGACTTCAATGCCGGCCCACTGTTTAGTGTCGCCGTGGACCACGGGCTGAAAGTAAGGAATGAACTCATTGGCTTCCAGTGCTCGCCGCAATTCATGACTCGGTGACGACGAGCGCTTCTGTAGCCAATGACCAAGGGTCCCGGCAATCACCCCAAAGAAGATCAGCAGGCTGAAAAGCGGCGGGTATTCACTTTTCATGTAGCGCCAGACTTCGCCCTCGGGAAAGCCGGCCTCGACCTCAAAGGCATACCGCGAAGATTCAAGATTGCTTCGGGCTACCGGTAATACGGGCAGGGCGCCCTCATGGACCTTGCCATCGGCCGACAGCCAGTGGGGGCCGACTTGCAGTAACAGCAGGGTCTTGCGACCAATCAGCCGCAGGACGTTGCTCAGGTGATAGCCGTCCAGGGAGGTTAGGGCGCCTTGTCTGCCTTTGCTGAGGCGATACACCAGCAATGCGGTATTGGGTGTGACCGGATTGCCGTTCATCAACCACAACGTGCCTTGGGTGTACTCGCCAGGATCAACCGCTGCCTGATAGTCGCCAAACAGCGAGCTGCAATACAGATTGTTATCCCACACCAGATTGGTCGAGCGCACAAAGGGTCGGCGCGTGACTTGTTCGCGCAATGCCAGTTTTACCTCGGCGCAAGGTTGTCCAGCCAGCGGCAGCAGTTCTTGTGCCGCCTGCGCGGTGTTGTCGAGCATCAAATCGAATTGCCGTACCGCTTCTTCGGCTGTTTGGTAGGTGCTCTGTTCCAGCCCCTGTTCGGCTTGCATGCGCAGAATGACGGTTCCCAGTACCACGGGAATCAGGCCGATCAGCAGCGTGATGAGGTTGCGAGTCAGTGGCGTGCGACGGACGTTGATGGTCAAGGGCATTGGTGGAACCTGCGACGATGGAGTAGGGCTCTCAGAAAGAGTAGGGCTCTCGAATGCAGGCAGGGCACAGGCTTGCCTTTCAAAAAGAGTACAGATACGGGCCATGATAGATGGCGTACAGGCTTTGTGCTTTTCAGCGGTAATCCAGACTCGTGGCCAATTTGATAAACGCCAGGGTCGCCGGTGATTTAAGTGGGGCGATGTACCTGGGAGGCGGGGCGATTCTGCTGGGCATCTACCTGTGCAACAAACCCCTTGCACCGGCGCCCAAAAGGGGCATTTTATAGAGAAGGCGGACAAATCTGGTTACGCTGTGTAGAATCGGTTTACGCATATAAGAATAACGTCTTCTGGCAGCAGAAGCCTCGCCCGCAAGAGCCTTGGGTCGACAATGAAGATATTTGGGTTCCAATTGATCTACGGTGATTTTCTCGCCCGCAGTGTGCGAGGCATCTCCTGCGCGCCACCCGCCGCTCTCAGCATTGCTTGTAACTAACGCTCCGTTAATCCAGCCGTTAATTCCAAAAGCATCATGATGAGGCGCCAACCATGGCAGATTTATACGAAAACCCAATGGGCCTGATGGGCTTTGAGTTCATTGAGCTTGCATCGCCGATCCCGAACACCCTTGAACCGATCTTCGAGATCATGGGCTTCACCAAGGTCGCGACCCACCGCTCCAAAGACGTGCACTTGTACCGTCAGGGCCAGATCAACCTGATCCTCAACAACGAACCCCACAGCGTAGCCTCGTACTTTGCGGCCGAACACGGCCCGTCGGTGTGCGGCATGGCGTTCCGTGTCAAGGATTCGCAAAAAGCCTACAAGCGAGCCCTGGAACTCGGCGCCCAGCCGATCCACATCGAAACCGGTCCTATGGAGCTGAACCTGCCGGCGATCAAAGGCATCGGCGGCGCGCCGCTGTACCTGATCGACCGTTTCGGCGAAGGCAGTTCGATCTATGACATCGACTTTGTGTTCATCGACGGTGTTGACCGCCACCCGGTAGGGGCGGGCCTGAAGATCATCGACCACCTGACCCATAACGTGTATCGCGGCCGTATGGCTTATTGGGCGAACTTCTACGAGAAGTTGTTCAACTTCCGCGAGATCCGTTACTTCGACATCAAGGGCGAATACACCGGCCTGACCTCCAAGGCCATGACCGCTCCGGATGGCATGATCCGCATCCCGCTGAACGAAGAGTCGTCCAAGGGCGCCGGGCAGATCGAAGAGTTCCTGATGCAGTTCAACGGCGAGGGTATCCAGCACGTTGCCTTCCTCTCCGATGACCTGGTGAAGACCTGGGACCACCTGAAAAAGATCGGCATGCGCTTCATGACCGCGCCGCCAGAGACCTACTACGAAATGCTCGAAGGCCGTTTGCCGAACCACGGCGAGCCGGTCAACGAACTGCAAGCGCGGGGAATTCTGCTGGACGGTTCGTCTGAGTCGGGCGACAAGCGTCTGCTGCTGCAAATCTTCTCGGAAACCTTGATGGGCCCGGTGTTCTTCGAATTCATCCAGCGTAAAGGCGACGATGGTTTCGGCGAAGGCAACTTCAAGGCACTGTTCGAATCCATCGAACGCGACCAGGTTCGCCGCGGTGTGCTCAGCACTGAGTAATTTGCTTCAGCTGTGAAAAAGCCTGGTCAGCATTACTGTTGATCGGGCTTTTTTTGGATCAAAAGATCGCAGCCTGCGGCAGCTCCTACGGCATAAATGGATACCGGTGTAGGAGCTGCCGCAGGCTGCGATCTTTTGCTTTTATGGGCGTCGATGCCGCATCAAATGCTTGAACCCTTCAAGCATCAACACCAGCACCGCCAGCCAGATCGGGATATACGTCAGCCATTCCCCAGACTTGATGCTTTCCCCCAGCAGCAAGGCAACCCTCAGCAACAGCACCGGCTCGACATAGCTCAGTAGCCCGAACAGGCTGAACGGCAGCAACCGGCTGGCGATGATGTACACCACCAGCGCCGACGCACTGATCACCCCGAGCAGCGGGATCAGCAGCGACAACCATGGATGTTGATCGAATACCGCAAAGCCTTGTTCACCGCTGTGCACGAACCCGTACGCCACCGGCAGCATGAGCGCCATGTCCAGCCACAAACCGCCGAGGTTGTCCGACGCCAAACGTCGGCGCAGCACGAAGTAGGTCGGGTAACCGATGGCCACCAACAGGGTCGCCCAGGAAAAACTGCCCACCTGATACAACTCATTGAGCACCCCGAGGGTGGCAAAAAACGCGGCGACCTTTTGCAGGTGCGAGAGCTGTTCGCCATAGGCGATGCGCCCGGTCAGCACCATCGTCAGTGGCAGCAGGAAGTAGCCCAGCGAAACGTCAAGGCTATGACCATTCAGCGGCGCCCACATGAACAACCAGAGTTGCACGCCGAGTAATGCCGAGGAAACCAGCAGAGCACCTGACAATGCCGGTTTACTGCCCACCCGACGGAGGATTTCGACCACACGTCGCCATTCACCGGAAACCACCATGAACACGGTCATGCACGGTACGGTCAGCAGCATTCGCCAGCCAAAGATTTCCACGCCGCTCAGGGGCGACAGCAACGAGGTGTAGAAATACATGACGGCGAACAGCACCGAGGCTGACACCGATAGAGCAATACCTTTAGACAAACTGTCCTCGCGACACGTGGGGAACTCAGGGGGCGCAGAGAATAGCCTAATACCCGTAGGAGCTGCCGGAGGCTGCGATCTTTTGATCTTAAAAACAAAGATCGCAGCCTCCGGCAGCTCCTACAGAGTTAGCGTGGGGTGCGGCCCGAGACAAAATGGCTCACATCATTGAATCCCGGCGTCGACGAGTGTCCCGGCGTCACCAGCGAGTCAATGAAGGCTTCGTCTTCGGCGGTGATTTTCACCGCCAGGGCCTTGGTGTAGGCATCCCATTGGGCTTCGGTGCGCGGGCCGACGATGGCCGAGCTGACGGCCGAGTTGTTCAGCACCCAGGCGATGGCGAACTCGACGATGCCGACGCCGCGCTCCTGCGTGTACGCCTGAATCTGCTGGGCAATGCGCAGCGACTCGACCCGCCATTCGGTTTCCAGAATGCGCTTGTCCTGACGGCCAGCGCGGCTGTTGATGTCCGGGGTGACGTCCGGCGCGTACTTGCCGCTCAATACGCCACGGGCCAACGGGCTGTAGGGCACCACGCCGAGGCCATAGTTTTGCGCGGCGGTGATCTGTTCGGTTTCCGCCTGGCGGTTGACGATGTTGTACAGCGGCTGACTGATCACCGGTTTGTCGACGCCAAGTTTCTCGGCAACACGGATCACGTCGCTGATACGCCAGCCACGGTAGTTGGACAGGCCCCAGTAACGGATCTTGCCTTGGCGAATCAGATCGCCAATGGCCGACACCGTCACCTCCAGCGGCGTGTCGTGGTCTTCGCGGTGCAGGTAATAGATGTCCAGATAATCGGTGCCCAAGCGGGTCAGGCTGGCGTCGATACCATTGAACAAGTGCTTGCGGCTCAGCCCGCTGCGATTCGGCACACCGTCCACCGGGCCGAAACCGACCTTGGAGGCCACCACCCATTCATGGCGGTGACCGGCAATGGCTTCGCCGACGATTTCCTCGGAGCGGCCGCTGGTGTACACGTCTGCAGTGTCGATGAAATTGACGCCCTGATCCCAGGCCTTGTCGATGATCCGCAGTGAATCTTCAGGGCTGGTCTGCTCGCCAAACATCATGGTGCCCAGGGTCAGGGTCGAAACCTGCAAACCCGAATGACCCAGCGTGCGGTAGCTCATGTTGAAATCCTTTTACGGGTGGGAAAGGCTCAATCAAATACCAGAATAGTCGGGTGTGGCAAACGAAAAGATCGCAGCCTGCGGCAGCTCCTACACGGGAATGAGGTACACCGTAGGAGCTGCCGCAGGCTGCGATCTTTTGATCTTGCCGCGTTACACCCGCAAGGTCCGGGTCATGCGCAGCGCCAGCACACTGCCGCAGGCAATCACACCGGCCAGCAGGTACAACGCAGCATCGGTCGAGCCGGTGCTGTCCTTGACCCAACCCACCAGATACGGGCTGAGGAAACCGGCCATCTGGCCCATGGAGTTGATCAACGCCAGGCCACCGGCGGCCGCACCGGCGCTGAGCATGGCGGTCGGCACCGGCCAGAACATCGGCAGGCCGGTGAGGGCGCCCATGGTGGCGAGGGTCAGGCCAAGAATCGCAATAGCCGGGTTGGCCGCAAAGTTCACGGCGATCAACAGACCCACCGCGCCCATCAGCATCGGCACCACCAAATGCCAGCGGCGTTCTTTATGCAGGTCGGCCGAGCGACCGACCATCAGCATGAATACCGCGGCCAGCAGATAGGGAATCGCACTGAGCCAGCCAATCACCAGGTTATCGGCGAAACCGAGGTTCTTGATGATCGACGGCAGCCAGAAGTTGATCGCGTAAACGCCGCTTTGAATGCAGAAGTAGATCAGGCCGAACGCCCAGATCGCCGGGTTCTTGAACACGGCCAGCAGCGAGTCGGTGGCGGTTTTCGGTTTGTTGGCCCAATCGATGGCTTGATCCGCCTCAAGTACCGCACGTTCTTCCGGTTTCAACCATTTGGCGCTGGCGAAGTTGTCGCTGAGCAGGAAGAACGCAAGAGCGCCGAGGGCGATGGTCGGAATGCCTTGTAGCAGGAACATCCACTGCCAGCCGGCGAGGCCACCTTGGCCGGTGGCAAAGTGGTTGAGGATCCAGCCAGAGAACGGGCTGCCGAGCAGCCCGGACACCGGAATCGCCGACATGAACAGCGCCATGATGCGGCCACGTCGGAACGTCGGGAACCACTGCGAGAGGTACAGCACTACGCCTGGGAAGAACCCGGCTTCGGCGGCACCGGTGAACAGGCGCAGGGTGTAGAACCCGGTCGGTGTGGTGACGAACAGCAGGCAGGTCGACAGCATGCCCCAGGTGACCATCATCAGCGCGATCCAGCGCCGAGGACCGAATTTTGTCAGTGCCAGGTTGCTCGGTACGCCGCACAGCACGTAGCCAATGAAGAAAATCCCGGCCCCGAGGCCGTACACGGTTTCGCTGAATTTCAGCGCATCGAGCATCTGCAGTTTGGCAAATCCAACGTTGACCCGGTCGAGGTAGTTGAACAGATAGCAGATGAAGATGAAGGGGATCAGGCGCAGGGTAACGCGCTTGTAGACGGCATTTTTATCGTCATCGGTGGCCAGGGTGGCGGCGGCGCTCTGTGACATGGCGGGTCTCTCTTTATTATGATTTTTTGCGATACGAGGGTAACGTTGATCGCCCACAGAGTCTCGGTCACCCCTAAGCGGATGTCTTTGTGCCTGAGCACAGGGTTTGCACCCACTGCCTGTGCGGGTGAACAATCAATCACCGCCCGTTTTCAAGGACTACGCCGCATGTTCGAACTCGATCACGACCTGGCGCAGGATATCGTCGACCGGGCGATGGCCATCCTGCCGTACAACGTCAACGTCATGGACAGCCAAGGGCTGATCCTCGGCAGCGGCGAGCCGGAGCGGGTCAACACCCGACACGAAGGCGCGCAGCTGGTGTTGGCGAACGGTCGGGTGGTGGAAATCGACGCCCAGACCGCCGTGCACCTCAAAGGTGTACAGCCGGGGATCAATTTGCCGCTGCTGCTCGATCAGCGCCTGATCGGCGTACTGGGCATTACCGGTGAACCGGAACAACTGCGTACTTATGCGGAACTGGTGCGCATGACTGCCGAGATGCTGGTCGGCCAGCGCAACCAGCAGGCCGACCAGCAATGGCGTCGCCAGCGTTGCGATGACCTGTTGGCGTTGCTGCTCAGTGAGGCGGGGGACTCGCCACGGCTGATTGACGAAGCACAGCAAATGGGCCTCAAACCGCAGCTGTCGCGCACGCCTTATTTGTTTGAGTTGGGCCTGGAACATGGGGCGGGGCAAACCGCCGAGGCCTTGAGTGCCTGGCTGATCTCACGCTATCCCGACAGTTGGTGCGTGAGTTCCGCCAAGTCGTCGTTGCTGTGGTGCCGGCCGACCACGCAAACGGTGGAGAACGAGCGCTTGCTGGAGAAACTCGAAGGGCTGGGCTGGAACATTTTGCGCATCGCCGTGGGTGGCCAGGCGGATGGGTTGCAAGGCTTGCGTCGCTGCTATCGGCGGGTCGGCGACTTGCTGGCGTACGGGCGCGATGTACTGCCGAAAAGCCGTTTGCTGACGCTGAACCGCTATCGACTGCCCGTCATGCTCTGGCGCCATCGCAACGACGATGCGCTGGACGAGCTGCTCAGCCCACTGCGCAAAGTCATCGCCAAGGACAGTAACGGTCAACTGTTGGCGACCTTGCGCAGTTGGTGCGAACACGACGGCCAAAGCCAGGCCTGCGCCGATGCGCTGGGTATCCACCGCAACAGCTTGCGCTACCGCATGGAGCGCATCGCCGAACTCAGCGGTGTTGACCCGTTGCGCCTCGATGGCATGCTCGCCTTGTACCTGGGCGTGCAACTGCTGCCGCAGACCGACACTCACCCATAAAAGATCGCAGGCTTCGCCAGCTCCTACGGAATCGGTATGTACGCGGTCGTCGGAGCTGCCGCAGGCTGCGATCTTTTGATTTTGTGAGAATGAACAATAAACCCCTGCCGCACTTGTGCAGTGGACCGGCGTTATTGTTCATGTCAACTGGCAGCATGGGCGCCATTGGAACTGGAGAATTCACATGAAAATCGTCATCGCCCCTGATTCGTTCAAGGACAGCCTGAGTGCCGAAGCCGTGGCCAATGCCATTGCACTGGGCCTGTCCGAGGTCTGGCCGGACGCGACGCTGGTCAAGTGCCCGATGGCCGACGGCGGGGAAGGGACGGTCGAGTCGATTCTCGCTGCCTGCGAGGGTGAACTGCGCAGCGCCACCGTACAGGGTCCGCTCGGCACACAGGTCGACGCGCACTGGGGCTGGTTGCCCCACAATCACACCGCGATCATCGAAATGGCCGAAGCCAGCGGTTTGCAGTTGGTGCCGGTGGGCCAGCGCGATGCATGCACCAGCAGCACGTTTGGTACGGGCGAACTGATCCGCGCCGCGCTCGATGCGGGGGCGCAGCGGATCATCCTGGCCATCGGCGGCAGCGCCACCAACGACGCCGGTGCGGGTGCATTGCAGGCGCTGGGTGTGCGCTTGCTCGATGCCCAGGGGCAAACATTGAAATCGGGTGGCCTGGCGTTGACGCACCTGGCGCAGATCGACCTGAGTCACAGGGACCCGCGTCTGGCCACTGTGCGTTTTGAAATCGCCGCCGACGTCAACAATCCGCTATGCGGTCCCCACGGCGCCTCAGCCATTTTCGGCCCGCAAAAAGGCGCATCGCTCGAACAGGTTCAACAATTGGATCTGGCCCTTGGGCATTTCGCCGGGCTCTGTGCCCAAACCCTGGGCAAAGATCTGCGCGAAGAGCCGGGCAGTGGTGCAGCGGGCGGTCTGGGGTTTGCGGCCAAGGCGTTTCTTGGCGCGCAATTTCGTGCCGGCGTGGAAGTGGTCGCCGATCTGGTCGGCCTGGAGGATGCGGTACGTGATGCGGACTTGGTAATCACCGGCGAGGGCCGCTTCGACGCCCAGACCTTGCGCGGCAAGACACCCTTTGGCGTGGCGCGTATCGCCCGGCAGCAGGGCGTGCCGGTGATCGTGATCGCCGGCACCCTCGGCGAGGGCTATCAGCAGATGTACGAACATGGCGTGGATGCGGCATTCGCCCTCGCGTCTGGGCCGATGACCCTGGAACAAGCCTGTGCGGACGCCCCGCGTCTGTTGCAGGATCGAGCGCGGGACATCGCCCGCGTCTGGCGCATCGCGGTTTGCAAGGGTTAACGGTAATCCTGTAGCAGCTGGCGAAGCCTGCGTTCGGTTGCGTAGCAACCGTAAAACCGGTGAACGCATTCAACCTGACAAACTGCGTTCGGTCGTTCTACAAAAGTCCTCTGAAACCCGACAAGTGTTTCACCCTTGAAACACTTGTCACATCAAGAAATATATTTCTCTCAACTCTGCATAAAACCTAAAGCCCTGCCGATACAGCGTATAGGCGCACACACCGATCAAAACAATGACGCCTACCTGCCCGCCGGGAGTGATCTCCTGCCTGGCAGCGTTAACGGCAAGGATGCTCGAAGACTTCACTACCCCGAGAGTCATCCTATGTCCCTACGTAATATGAATATCGCGCCTCGAGCTTTCCTCGGATTTGCTTTCATTGCGTTGTTGGTGATCGTGCTCGGTGTCTTTGCCGTGAACCGCATGTCGATCATTCGTCAGGCATCCATCGACATGGAAACCAATCAACTACCCAGCGTCGCCTTCCTTGGGAATATCACAGAGAACATCCTGCGCTTGCGCATTCTGTCGTTCCGTGTGTTGGTAAACCGCGACGCGGCCGGGTTGCAAGAAGCTGAAACCCGCGTCATTTTACTCTCTGACAAGGCCAGAGAAGCTCAAAAGAGCTATGCAGCCCTGCCAGCGGGCCCGGAAGAAGCGGCGCTGTATAAAACCTTTGCCGCCACCCTCGACAGCTATCTGCAAGCGCAAAACCAGATGATGGAGCTGTCGCGGCAGAACAAAACCGAAGATTTACGCAACCTGATCAATACGCGTATCAAGGACGGTACCGATTTGATGGGGGAGCAGTTGAGCAAGCTGATCGCCATTAACGAGGCGGGCGCGACCGAGGCCGACGCCTTGGCCGGTGAGCAGTACGCCTACGCCACCAACGGCATCATCGCGGTGTCGGTGATCGCAGCGCTGGTGACGGTGTTGCTGGCCTGGCTGCTGACCCGCAGCATCGTCACACCACTGAACCGCGCCGTCGCCGCCGCCGAGTCGATTGCCGGCGGTAACCTCGCCAAACCTATAGAAGTCGATGGCAAGGACGAACCGGCGCGTTTGCTCGGGGCCTTGTCGACCATGCAGGCCAACCTGCGCAAAACCATCGAGCAGATCGCCGGTTCCGCGAATCAGCTGGGGGCTGCCGCAGAGGAACTCAGTGCGGTGACCGAGGAAGCGTCGCGCGGCCTGCAACAGCAGAACAACGAAATCGAACAGGCCGCGACCGCCGTCAATGAAATGACCGCCGCCGTGGAAGAGGTTGCACGTAATGCCGTCTCTACGTCCGAAGCGTCCAATCAATCGACCCAGGCCGCCCGTGAAGGTCGCGACCGCGTGGTGGAAACCGTTAACGCCATTCAGACCATGACCCATGACGTACAAACCACCTCGCTGATGATTGAAGGTCTGGCCACTCAGGGCCGCGATATCGGCAAGGTGCTGGACGTGATTCGGGCGATTGCCGAGCAGACCAACCTGCTGGCGCTCAACGCGGCCATCGAAGCGGCGCGTGCCGGTGAAGCCGGACGCGGTTTTGCGGTGGTGGCCGACGAGGTCCGCGCCTTGGCCCATCGCACTGCGCAATCGACCCAGGAAATCGAAAAAATGGTCGCCGGGATTCAAAACGGCACCGGCGAAGCGGTCGACTCCATGCAGCAAAGCAACCAGCGCACTCACACGACCCTGGAACTGGCCCGTGCGGCCGGCGTGGCGCTGGAGCAAATCACCCAGTCGATCCACCAGATCAACGAGCGCAACCTGGTGATCGCCAGCGCGTCCGAAGAACAGGCGCAAGTGTCGCGTGAAGTCGACCGCAACCTGGTGAACATCCGCGACCTGGCCACCCAATCGGCCGCCGGAGCCAACCAGACCAGCGCCGCCAGCCATGAGCTGTCGCGTCTGGCGGTGGATTTGAATGCCATGGTGGCGCGCTTCGTTATATAAGCCTTGGCGCAACCTGTAGCAGCAGGCGAAGCCTGCGTTCGGCTGCGCAGCAGTCGTAAAATCAGACAATGCGGTCCTCCAGGATGACCGCATGCTCAGGGTTTACGGTTGCTACGCAACCGAACGCAGGCTTCGCCAGCTGCTACCAGGGGAGCGTTGTCAGTAACTACTCCGGCGGGTCGATCTGATCGAGCACCCGGTTCGCCGTGATCTCCGCCAGCATCACGCTGTTGGAAATACCCAGCAGCGCATTGCGCGACCCCCCCTCCAGATGATCCACCAGGTCATGGACCATCACATCGACCGAGGCCAGCGTCTCGACCAGATACACCATCAGCGTTTCGGTCGTGGCCTCTGGGTCGACGGTAAACAGCGTGCAGGGTGTTCGCGGGGTGGCTTTGATGTCGGCAATCGACGGGAAGTGGAAGTCGAGGGCGCGCTCGGCGGCCTCGTTGAGTTTGTTTGAATCGGGCTCGTATGGGGAGGCCGGATCGGTGTCTGGTGGGTTTGGCGTTACCTTGAACATAGATGCTTCCCTTTTGAGTAGGGCTGCAACCACTCGCGACTAAACAAAGGGGTGGCAGCTGAGCGCAGGTTAGTCGACCGGTAGGGAAAGCAAAAACCGGCGCGTCCGAGGACGCCCTGCGCACAGCTACCATCAAGCGCAGGCGAATACCTGACTGATGATGCTTGTACGACCGCTTTACCTTAGCCGGGCGACTAAACCCGATCACTGATGGGCAGTGACGCGAATCAAGTTACCGAGCGGCCCCAAGGCGCACAAGCCGGCGGATTCTGGCGTAACCGTACGCAACGACGCAAGGCCTTGTAGTTTTCATGAAGTGACGTTGCGCGCGTTTAAACAGACGCTCTGCGACGATGTTCGCTGTACATGCTCCGGGTTGCCTGCAAGTCTTTTCAACAGCCTTCGAATTCAGGGCTTATTACCTTGAGTCTAATGCTCTCCCGACTCTCCAGTACTCACTGTATGCATCGCCACCTGTCAAGTTTGACAGTATCGCACTTTCAAAAGCCGGTGCTTAATCCGCTCAGGTCATTACGACCGAGCAGAGCGACCGGGCGGTTACGCAGTATCCAAGCCATCCGTCGAACTGCCAGACAAGTTTTGATTGCCATGAAAATGTTCATGGCCGAACTCAAACGGTTCCGGAGAGAAAACGATGGCAAGTTCCTTCCAAGAGCAAAAGCTGACTGCTGAACAGGTGCGAAACAACTATCGCGCAAATTTCTTCACTGCAGATCCGCTCATCGAAGCGACCATTGTGGACGCGATGCCCGGTGATGCGGACGGTTTGATGCCCATCGGCAAAATTGATGCTGCAATAAACGTCACGATTCCATTGTGGTCGGATCGGCCACCCATCGGGTTCGGCCAGGTGAACAAGCTGGCTCTGGAGTGGCTGCCTGAAAGTTCAAGTGACTATCTGCCCATTGGTACTGCGGAGGATATTCCCGACAGCGATACCCTGCCCGATGCCGATTTCCCCCTCAAAAAGGTAATTCCCCTCGAGATCTTCAAAAACTACGAAGGTACATTCAAATTCAGATACACCGTCACTAACTGGAACGACGGCGGCTCTAGATTGGCACCTGAAGTTCCCGTCACCATCGACAGAACCGGCCCGATCAGGCCAGCTACACCTGCCCCCATCGAAATCGTTGAGCCCTTGATTACCGACGCTGTTTTAACCCGCGACGGCGGTGTCAAGTGTGTGGTGCCGGATTTCATCGAGGATAAAAAAGATTTTGTCAAAGTTGCCGTCGGCTGGATGAAGGATCTGCCGGAAGACGAGGCGGACTTTCCCGAGCGGGTTGCGTTTTTTGATCTGCTGCCCTCGGACCGGACAATACTCGTACCTGCGAGCTTTGTAACGGCTATAGGGTCGGCAATCCAATACGCTGTGTACTTCCTGTTCGACAAGGCGGGCAATCGAAGTGAAATGTCCTTACCGAAAAGTGTGCAGGCTGCCCTTGGGGAGCTTCCCAGTGGTTTGAAAGCTTGCACGGTCCCATTGGCAGATGATGGCTTGATTGATCGGGCAGATGCTGCCTTTCCGACCAAAGTACATATCGAGGAATATACAGGGGTCGACGATGATGACGGGATTGTGATCACGTGGGGCAAGAATAATCTGGCTCGAACTTCTGTCGGTGCTCACCGTCCATTTCCGCTGAAAATCCCCGTGTCGTGGTTGCATATGGCAAGAGAGTACGACTTTGCCTCCACGACCCACGTGCAGCCTATCGATGTGGACTACACAGTATTTAGAGGTGATTACCCGACCTCTTCGCCAGGAAAGATCAGCGTCAATACGGACTTCGCAATCACTGGGCCGGTAAACCCGAATCCTGAGCCAATTAGCCCTACACTGGAGTTAATCAGATTCGAAAGTTCAAGCGGCAGCGATAAAGAATTAACCATTGCCGATATCGGCAAGCCCGCGACAGGGCACATCAAACTCTTCACCACGCCTGCCCCTGTGGTTGGCGACACGTTAACGCTTTATTACAACGGCAAGGCTGTCAGCTCCGCCCCCTATGTCGTAACGGGTAATGAAACGCCCGCCCAGGAAATTCCAATGGCTATTCCGTGGGACGATATCAAGCTCGTCCCGGTAATGGACAACTTGCCGCTGCATTACACGCTGACACACACAGGGTTTGCCAACCCACAGGAATCGCGGCGCACAACGATCAACGTCATGGTGGAAGTCGTCACCCTTCCGGAGATCACCGTCCCTGCGGTAGTGATCAATTGCAGTCATCTGCGAGAGGATGGCAGCGGGAAGTGGGGGGTGTACGTGCGTATTCCCACGTCGGATTACTTGAAAGAAGGCGCGCAGGTGGTTGCCGTTTGGAACACCTATAAAGTTGATAAGGTTACAGAGATTCCGACGACTTACCTTGTTGAGGAACTGACAGTCAGCAAGGTACAAGAACAAACCGGCATCGACTGGTTCATCCCCTATGAGAAATGTTTAAAACCCACCTATGTACCTGGTGTTTCCAATGCCGGCCTCGGCAAGGTGACCTATGGCATCAATATTCGAGGTCAGATGGTCGCGTCCGACGTGAAGGAGTGTCTTATCGGCGTGTTCGAGGATGCAGGCTCAGGTAATGACCACTGCGTGATACCCAGACCTTGACATGATCAACTTCGACCAGCAGGAAGGGGGCCCTTCCTGCTGTTTCAATGATGTTTTTCCAATGATGCTTGGGACTAGTCCTACAGACACCTCTGAGTTTTCTAACTAGCCTCGTCGCCCTTGATTTCATGGGCCGGACCCGAGGGTTTGGCGAGTTTGATGTTTAATAACTTTATTGCGGTGCCTGATGAACGCTAAACGGACTTTTGCTTTACACCCTCTTTCGGTCTCCCTCAAGTGGATAACGCTTGTGCCCTTGTTGCTGACCAGTACTCACTCGTTGGCAAGAATTATTGTCACCGACACCTTGATCGGTGGCAGCGCTGTCGTCGAAGACTATCGGGTCATAAACAATGCCCACCTGACCGCCAATGGCGCGACAACCAATCAAATACGAGTTGAGCCCGGTTCGTCACTGACACTCAACGGCTCGACGACGACCGCCATCGGGACCAACACCGCTGTCGATCTGGTGGACAGCAGCGCAACCATCAGCGGCAGTAACGTCACCGCAAGCGGGACAGCTCTGTCACTTGGGTACACCGCCACCGCACCCAACCCGAGCGGCTCCACAGCAACGGTCACCGGCAGCAATATTACCGGTGGCAGGACTGGCGTCCTGGCCGGAAACTTGAGCGATTTGACGCTGATTCAAACCAATGTGACTGCAACCAACCCCACGGGTACGGGGCTTCAGTTGGCCAACGGTTCCGTATCGGCAACTGCAAGCACAATCAGCGGCGGTGCTCAGGGCGTTCTCTTTACGCCCACCAGCGATAACGTAGGCAATCCAGGAAAACTGGTCCTCAACGATACCAATGTCATCGGTCAGACCGGCTCAGCCATTGTCGTCAACGACTTTGGTCTGGCGCCGATATTGGCCACGATCGAGGTCAACAATGGTTCCACCCTGGTGGGTGGCAACGGCAAGATTCTTGAGGTCAACGGTGTATCGACGGCCAACATGACGGTCGATAACAGCCATCTGGTCGGCGATGTCGTCGCTGACGCCGGTGCGACCGCGAATATCACGCTGCAAAACCGCGCGACCCTGACCGGTCAGCTCGACAACGTCAGCCAGCTGACCGTCAACAGCGACGCCCGGTGGGTGATGGTCGGCGATGGCAACATCGCGAACCTGGCACTCAACGGCGGTGGTGTGCAGTTCGGTAACCCCGGCGAATTCTTCAAGTTGACGGTGGGCAATCTGTCGGGCACCGGCGGTACGTTGTTCATGCACACCAACTTTGGTCAGATCGATACCCTGACTGTCACCGGCACCGCGACCGGCAATCACTCGGTTGCAATCGATGCCAGCGGTTCCGAACCCGTGGCCGCCGGTGCCATCCCGGTGATCCACATCGCGGCGGGTGACGCCCAGTTCTCGTTGCACGGTGGTCCGGTAGACCTGGGTGCTTTCTCCTATGACCTGATCAAACAAGGCGGCAACGACTGGTACCTGAACACCGCATCTCGGGTCATCAGCCCTGGTGCGGCATCGGCAGTGGCGTTGTTCAATGCGGGGCCCACTGTCTGGTATGGCGAACTCCCGACATTGCGTAGCCGAATGGGCGAAGTACGGATGGACGGCGGCAAGGCGGGTGGCTGGATTCGTGCTTATGGCAACAAGTTCGATGTCGATGCCAGTTCCGGTGTGGCTTACCAGCAGACCCAACAGGGCCTGTCGTTTGGTGCCGATGCGCCGTTGCCAATCGGTGATGGTCAGTGGCTGGCAGGCTTGCTGGGCGGGTATAGCAAATCCGATCTGGACCTGAGCCATGGCACCAGCGGTACGGTCGACAGTTACTATGTCGGTGCGTACACCACCTGGCTGGATGAGCCGAGCGGTTATTACTTTGATGGCGTGCTCAAGTTCAACCGTTTCCA
Source organism: Pseudomonas frederiksbergensis (assembly GCF_001874645.1). Classification (NCBI taxonomy): domain Bacteria; kingdom Pseudomonadati; phylum Pseudomonadota; class Gammaproteobacteria; order Pseudomonadales; family Pseudomonadaceae; genus Pseudomonas; species Pseudomonas frederiksbergensis. The sequence continues at coordinate 338,943 of NZ_CP017886.1, read as the reverse complement.
GAACAAGGCCGATGTACAACTCAGTGATGGCAGCAAGACCAAGGGCAGTTACGACAATAACGGTATCGGTGCTTCTCTGGAATTCGGCCGGCATATCAAACTGGCCGACGACTATTTTGTCGAGCCATACACTCAGTTATCGGGCGTGGCTATTCAGGGGCAAAGTTATGATCTGGACAATGGCCTGGCCGCGGACGGTGATCGCACTCGCTCACTGCTGGGCAAGGTCGGCGCCACCGCCGGGCGCAATTTCAATCTGGGTGAAGGCAAAGTGGTGCAGCCGTATATCCGTTCCGCTTATGTGCATGAGTTCGCCAAAAACAATGAAGTCAAAGTCAATAACAATGTGTTCAACAACGACCTTTCAGGTTCCCGTGGCGAATTGGGTGCAGGGATCGCCATGAACCTGACCGACAAGGTTTCTGTACACGCTGATGTCGATTACAGCAACGGTGACAAGATCGAACAGCCGTGGGGTTTCAATTTCGGTGCTCGCTATAGTTGGTGATCGCACTGCAGCGGGGGAGAGAGGGCATGACTTCCCCGTTTTTTATTTTCTCGCTTGTCATTCACAACAGCGTTTCGGGTAACTACGTGACATCGCATTTTCACAACATTGGCCGGAGAGACTCTTCGCGATAGTCCTTTTGGCTCGCTTCTTAGTGAGGGAACAGACATGTCAAAAAAATCCGCGCCACTTGATGAATTTGATAACAGTCTCACCGCTCCCGATATCATCGGCGTGCTCGAACCCGTTCCTGGTGGTGAAGAAAACCTGCTGCCCAAGGATGCATGGCTGGTTCCGTTGCGTGTGGAGTTTGAATTATGGAGTGATTACGCTCCGGTATCCGGCCTGACCGATGTCGTCCAGTTGATCTGGGATGGGGATGAAAACAATCCTGTCGCCGAAAAACATTTTGAGGGGACCGGTAGCCCGTTTGATCCATCGTTACTGTGGCTACAGGTCCCGACCTCAAAACTGGATGAGGGTGTTCATTCCTTGTATTACCGGTTGCAACCCTGGAATGGTTCGCCTGCGCGGACATCGGTTCCGGTTAGTGTCACTGTTGATAAAACCGCGCCTGTCACCAGCGGCAAGCTGATTTTTCCTGCCAAAGTTCTCCCTCCCAATCAAATCACTGCTGCGTATCTTGCCGACCCGGTCAATCAGGATCAGGTACTGGCAACCGTGCCCGAATACACCGTGAAGAAAGTAGGTGACGTCATTACCTGGTATTGGGAACTCTCTCCCGGTGGGCGTGAGGTGGCAGGCACCAGGACGCTTGAGCAAACCGACATCGGACAGCCCGTGCAAGTGAGCTTCACGGGGGATTTGCTGCGCAGGGCCAACGGAGTTTTCTATGCGACCTATCGGGTGTGTGACAGGGCCGGAAACAAGTCTGTACTATCTAATGACGAGAAGCTGGACGTCAATATCCGCCCACCCACCCCACGCAAGTTTCCAACCGTCCAGCAGGCGAACAGTACGCCGAGTGGCACGGGGATATTGAATCCACTCAGGGGTACAGCAGGGGTGATAGTGGTGGTGGCGGCATCGGAAGTCGATCCCGATGAAGCTGTGCTCGTGGATTTTATCGGTCTGGGCGGCGAGGGTGGGATTGGCTCTGTCATGGGCGTGAAACCGACCACCCCGGGCGGCCTGGAGTTCGCTATCCCGGCTCCAGTCGTGGCAGCCAACATCCCTGTCAGTGGCGATGGGCGCAAGGTTGAGGTCTGGTATTGGGCCGGTCATGAAACACAGCACTCAGCGGTTTATACGCTGGCCATCAATGAGTTGTCTGGAGAAGCGTTTGGCTCGGTCGGTTGCCCCGAGGCACAAATCGGCTCACCGGCGACGCTCTCCAAGAGCAAGGTGGCGTTGTCCGGTGCCAACATCGAAATAGATAAATGGGCTTACCATGAGGTCACTCAGCGAATAAATGTGTGGTCGATGGCATCCGGCGTTCGAACAGATTTCCTGACGGACGCGCCGACACCGCTCAATGCCAGTGGAAAGTTCGTTACGCCACTGCCCAAGGACTATGTTGCGCCTTTGCCTCTTAACGAGACATTTACCCTGTATGCCAGTGTCAGCTTTGATCAGGGACATAGTTACCGCCTCTGCAAACCGATGGCGATGAAACTGGTCACGTAGCCGAGCATCTCGTTCGCTCCCCGGCAGGTCTGGCCTACCGGGGAACGTGTTTATTTGTAGGTGATGGTAAAAGCCAGTGATGCATCCGCCGACCCAGGCGAGACGTCTGCCGTCGCTCCGGTCTGATAGTAGAGGGCATTGAACTCCAGCAGCATGCCCCCGCTGGCCGGGATGGCGCCCTGAATGACATCGGTGTTCAGCGTGACAGGCGTCGCGGCATCACGTCCCAGTATCTGAATGCCGACACCCCTTGCGGTAGAACCGCTGCCCAGGCTGAACAATCCCAGGTCGGCATCGATTGTCGTCGAACCCGCCATGGGCTCCAGACGGATGTGAGCATTGGTCACCGTGCCGCCCGGCAGCGGGTCGGAAATGCACGAGTTCAAGGCAATGCTGAACGGGACCGGGTCGGTCGTATCACCTTCGCCAGTAAATTGCGTAGTTGACCAGTCGCCGAGCTTGACGGGGTCGGCGCTGACCGGATTGGCCGACAGGGTGCATTCTGCCTGAGTGACCGAACCACTCAACGCCAGGCTGAACGCATTGGGTAGACCGGTGAACGAGGCCGAGATCATTTCCTTGCCGGAGTCCAGGGGTTGCATGCCTCGCCCGATCGGCCCCGTTTTGACCAGAGTGATCACGCCACGCAATAACGAGTGCTGCAAGACAAAGGGGGTACTGAAATCAATGAACGCATTGAATGGCACTGTGCTTTCAGAGCCGCTGAGCTTCCAGTAGCCAGCGGTAAAACCATCGTAGGGATCGCCTAATTTGATCAGGGCGCCAACTCCGGCGATGTTGGTTTCGAGCAAGGTGCCACTCATGGGGGTGCCATTCACTCTAGCAATGGGACCTGGTACCGGTATGGCTTTCGCCGCGGCCTCGAATGTCAGTCGAGTGCCATCGGTTTCGCAGTGAATGGACAATCCTCCACCGCTCTGAAGGAACGGCTGCTCTATCGGGCCGACGGGATCACCGACCTTGGCATCTCTGGGGATGAACAATGTGCCCACGTTGGCCACATAGTGGATCGGTCCTGGATTGGTGCCCCAGTAACACGAATTGGTGGCGTAGGCGGTATCAAATGGCATCAGTGCGCTGGCGGCAAGTGTGAACAGTGCGCCGGGCAGTAATCGTTTCGACATGCTGTGTCTGTCCTGAAAAAAACAACTCGATGCACCGCAGGGTGCATCGAGTATGAGTAAACGAATGGCCGAGTCAGCGGCAAGTCAGGTCTTGAACCCGGTAGCCTTGCTCCGTGGGCATGTTCTGAACATTGAACTGCAGTTGGCACTGCTCGGTGGCGGCGTTGCCCCAGCTCACATTCAGGGTTTGCTGGCCATCGACAGTGCCCAGCAGCACTTGGCCGGCCTGGCCGACAACCCCGAGTACTTCGCCATCGGCATTGCTGACCTGAGCGCCGAAAGGCAAGGGCGCGCCTTGGCTATCACGTGTGGTCAACACCAGTCGTTGCACTGTCCGAGCGGGGAAAGTCGCTTTCACTACCGCGCCGCGACGCGGCACCACTTGGGTCACGCCGTTGTCGATCTCGACATTTGGATCGAGCTGGTTCGTATCGAGAATGACCCGGTTGACCCGGTAAGGCTGCAAGTAGGGGATCAAGGCATAACCGCGATCGTTGGTTTTGGCGCTGGAGGCATTCAGCAGACCGACCCCGGCGATATCCGGCACATGCACCAGGCCGCTGGTTTCACCCAGGTAGGCGCCGAATTCGACGCCGTCGGCGTGGGCCAGCAGCGCGCCATTGGCATTGAGTGAAAGGTTGTTGTAGGCGCTGCCTTGAGTGATGCCTGCGCCGACGCTGGCGACAGAAGTCTGATAACCCACTGCCAGCTCGCCGGTTTGTTGATGGCGTTCATTACTGGACACGGACGCCCGATAGTTGAGTCGATCGCCTTCGCCACGGCCCGACAGGGAAGCCCGCTGATTCAACTCGCCGCGATTTTCGCGCAGGTCGAAGGTGGCAGTGGTGGAGTTGCCAAAATCCAGCGGGAAGGAAACACTCAAGCCCAATTGTCGGTCGTTGGACTGCTCATCGTTCAGCGATTGCGAGGCATAAAGGCTGTAGTTGAGCGACTTGTAACGGCTGTTGAAATTGAATTGGAACTGACGCTGCTGATAATCGGATTGCCAGAAATCTTCCTGGGATAACGTCAGGCTCAACGAGCTGTCGGCTGCGATGTTTTGAAACACCGAGGCTTCGAGCAGGCTGCGTCGGCTGCCACGAAAACGCTGATCGGCACTGCGCTCACGCACCGCTTCGCTGAAGTCGCGATAGCCTTCGGTGGAGTAGCGATAACCGGCAAAGCGCAAGTTGGTGCGGGTTTCGAACGACTTGCCGTACTTGACGGCGTAGCTCATGCCCTGAACATTACGCCCGGCGTCCTTCAAGTCGATATCCGCGGAGGAACGTGTGACATCGAGCGACAACGCCCCTATGGAACCGAAATTCCTGCCGACACCGAACGTACCTGCCCGATAGAATTCATTGGCCATCAATCCACCGTAAAGCGTCGAATTCCATCCCGCGCCGGTGGCCAGGGTGCCTTGCCACAGCGATGTGTTTTCGGATGAGAAAGAGGGGGCGTTATAACGGCCCAGGCTGGTGCTGTAGCGCCATACGCCTTCACGCAACAGGTTGTTGAGCGTTGCATAGGGCTGGGTGAAACGCCGCACCTGACCATCGGCTTCGGTCAGGATGATTTCCAGTTCACCACTGCCGCCGCCGATTGTGAGGTCATCGATCTCATAGGGGCCCGGGCTGACGTAGCTGGAATAAATCGGGTAACCGTTCTGACGAATTTCCAGTCTGGCCCGGGTCTGCGCGACGCCGCGCACGACCGGCGCATAGTGTTGCTGTGAATCAGGCAGCATGCTCATGTCGGATGCAATCTGGATGCCCTTGATCGGCACGCTTTTGAATACTTCACCCGGTGTAAACGTCTCGCCCAGGGTCAGTTGTGAATACAGGCCGGGCAGATCACGTTGCAGATAGGTGTAGGCGCGAGTCCAGCTACGCTCGCCTTGCGAGTCGCTGCGAAAGGCGTTGTTGCTGCGCAAGCGCCAGGCACCCAGATTCAAACCACTGTTGAGGTAAAGATCCTGGCTGCTGTTGTGGCCCGACTGATTGCGGCCCTGTTGCGCAGAGGCCTGATAGTTGATGAACGCCGAGTTGATGCCGTAATCCCAGCGTTGAGGATCGACATAACCGATGGCATCCCGGCGCATGGCAATTTGCGGAATGGAAATAGAGAGAAGCAGTTTTCCGCCATCTAATTCAGTCAATGCGCCAGGCACCAGGCGCAGCAGATCAACGCATGAATCGGCCGGCATTTCAGGCGCGGCCAGGCTGTCGAGCCTGACGCCCATATCCTGGAGCAGTTGCCATGACAGGCAGGGTGAAAGCGCATCACCCTGAGGATTGGCGGTGAACTCAATTTCTCTCTGGTCGAAAAAACTGCGATTGACTTCGATGCTGACAAGGTAGCGTCCCGGCGCCAGATCCTGGCTTGCGGAGAGCGTTTTCAGGGCCAGCGCGCCAGCGTCGCCGGCATGGTTGCCCAGTTGGCGCATGAACGTGGATTGAAACTCCACGGGGGCATCCGCCAGGGCAGATTTGATATCCAGGAGCACCGAACTGGCACCGGTGAACATGACTATCGGGAGCAAGCGCTGCGCCACAGGCGTACGCCGGTGTGTGAAGGAGGGCATGGTGAACGTCCGCAATATTAGGAATCAAGGCCGACCGGCAGCGTCATGGGGGCTGTGTAGCCGCCGTAGTCGGTGATCACGGAAAAATTCACCTGCATGCCCGGCGTCGGCTTCAAGCCATCGAGTTCAAAGTGCTGGGTCGCCATGGGCTCTGCCATGGGCGTCTCTTTGAGCGTGACGGTCTGGCCATTGGCACGCAGTTCGACACGCACGAAAGACACGTGGAATGGACTTGGATTGATCACTTGCAGGCGAGGTTTGCCGTCGATGTGCTGGATCGACCAGCGCAGTTCTTGCAAGCGGTCCACTGGATTGCTCTTGATTTCGACCGGGCGGTAGAACAGCTTGATGCGGGTTCGAAGCGCGATGTTCAACTGGTTGGTATCGCTTGCTTGCAGTTGTGGCAACTCCTGAACATTGAAATAAAACAGTGATTCTCGATCATTGGGCAAGGTATTGGGAAGTCCGTTGATCTGCACGTGTTGCTCTTTGCCTGCATTCAATCGAAACAGCGGAGGGGATGCGATAAAAGGCACGGCAGTGGCTTGATCGTCGGCAGCCGTATTGACCCAGGTTTGTACGGCAAAAGGTTTATTGCTGGGGTTTGAAACGCTCAGCGATACATTGCGCTTGTCGCTGTCGAACACCACCCGGGTACTACTGATTGTTAAGGCTGCGTGGCTGTGTGGAACCCATAGGGTCAGAGCGCCGAACAACGCGCAGGACAAAATCCCGCACCTGACCTGGGCGGGGTGCTTAGTGAAGCCGAACATAATAAAAAAAATCCCTGTGTCGAAACATTGCATATAAACAACGGGCTGTAAGGCCCGTTGTTCTAAAACGGGTGCGTGTGATCAGTTAAGGCTGAGTGTGAACTCGACATCGGAGTCGGCTGGGCCAGGCGTTACGGTGGCTGCGGTGGCGATGTACATGGCGCTGAAGTCCATGAGCGTTGGGTCGGTCGCGTCCAGTTTGTAAACGACGGAGGTGTCACCGTTTTTGATGAAAGCGCCGCTGACGTCCTTGATGGCGACGGCGACACCTCTTGCTGGCGAGCCGTTCGGTTTGAGGCCGTAGTGGTCGCCACCGCCGCCGTAAACCGAGTTGAAGGTCACGGTTGCATCGAGTTTCAGAGGGTCCAGTACGCACGCGCTACCTGGCGTTACACGCATTTGAAAGGACCGTTCACCGGCGACGGTATTGACACCCTTGAAGGCGCTGGAATCAACCCAGCCCAGGGACACCAGGTTGCTGACGTTGCCGTTCTCAGGGTTGACGATTTCAATCGGGCAAGTGGCGCTGGAGATCTTGCCAGTGAAGTTGATACGACCATCGGCGGCGAATGCCGAAGTGGCGGCCAGGCCCATTGCAAGAGCCAATGGTAGTGCGAACAAAGATGTCTTCATGTAACAAATCCTTAGCTAGATCAAGTCCGGCTTTATTGCCCGAGACGATGCCGGAAGTGCTCACGATTGTTGTGAGTGGGGAGGGGGGTGGTGTCTCGGCGGCGGGAGTGTAGAGGGGAGGGTGGGGAGGGGATATGAGAGAACTCTCAGTGTTGGAGAGGTGGTGTTTGCAGATGTGTATCTGTTTCATGAAATAAAACGGGCTCCTGTTTCGAAAGAAGGAGCCCGTGGTTTTCTTTGTTTTCTAGCGTAGGCTTAAGGATGTATGCGCAGGACCAGATTATTAGAAATTATGTCTCGGGTGCTGGCAATATTTAAACTTAGATCGTGAGAAATATCACCGGTTATATTCGCCTCCACCCTATTTCCACCGTCTCCCACGTACCCAGTTGCCTTACGAGTGTCTATATCTCTTTGGCGATCTGTCCAGTTGTATCCAGAGCTGCGTTCACGCGTACCAAAAGCAGAATTGGAAGTTGTATCAGTAACTTGAGCCGCTGGCCTTCTGGGTGGTGGTACGGAAGTTGCCGGAATGTTCGGCGTCGCGCCTGCAGGCCCCGGAACTCCTTGAGGTCCGCGACGCCCTGGAGCTCCCGGCACTCCCTGTGCTCCCTGAGGCCCAGTTGCCCCCGCAGGTCCAGCAGGCCCCGGAACTCCAGGCGCACCCCGCGCACCCTGCGGCCAAGGCGTTCCATTTGCTGCGCCCGGGGCAAAATGATTCCCGCTAGCAGCTAATGCGTCTCTAGCGTTGACCAACTTCGCATTTCTGGCAGCCTTGGCAGCAGTACTGAGGGCCCTCCCAAGGAAGATCCCGCCCAACGCAACGTCTGCCCCGCCGGAGATCAGGGAACTCGTGGTGTGTTTTTCACGGTCTGTCAATTTGGTAGCGGTATTACCCATGACGCCTTCATAGATGCCATAGCCGCCACCACCAAGACCAATCGTTGTAGACGTGATACTGAATGCAATAGCCCCTGCGCCAACTGGCGGAGCCACCACCACCGCTGCGATGGTCAGTCCGATACCGATGGCCGACAAAATCGCACCCCCCACCCCACCCCAGTTAACCCCCCGGTTGGCATGCCCCGTCGGGTCGGTATTGTTGATTGGGTCGCCCGTGCAGTATGTGTAACAGTTGAACCCGCCGGCACCGAAGGGGCTCAACGAGTCCGGACTATGGAAGCACCTCAGCGTCGGGTTGTAAGCCCGGTAGCCGACCCCCAGCAAGTACCAGCCGCTCTGTTCGTCACGCACTTCGCCGTTGAAGCCAAGCAGGCATTTCAACTCGTCGTCCGGGTTGCGTTCGCCATAGGCGCCATAAACCGCTTTACGCAGTTCATTCCGATCACTTTCCGCCAGCACACTGTTTTTACCATCCGTCAACAGTAGCAAAGCCTGCTGCGGATCATCCTGCTCTTGCTGGCCCAGGGGCTGATCGCCGACGTACAGATAATCGATTTTCTGGTTGCCCTGTTCGGTGCGGCTAAGGCGATCATCCTGATAAAAGCGCAGGGTTTCAGCCTGTGTGCCCCGGGTGACACCCAGCAAATGGTTGTGAGCGTCATAGCGGTACTGGCTGACGACTTTGCCGCCACTGTCGGTGACCCGAAGCAATCGGCTCTGGGAGTCGTAGTGCAGTGTCTGGCCGGTTTCATCGTGCAGCAGGTTGCCATCCTTGTCGTAATCAAGCTTGAAACTGGCCGGGTAGTCGGGGTGGTTGTGGGTGACTTCGACCTTTTGGCAAGGATCGTTCGCAGAGAAATAGCTGATGGCGTCGTCACGTTTACCGTCGGCAAACAGCGTGTAGACCCCGGTCATATTGTCGAGTGCGTCGAACTCGAACAGCTGCTCCTTGATGGCGTTGCCGTATTGATCCTGAGGCAGGGCAGGGCCTTCACAGTTATAGGCCACCATGCGCCCGCGCGGGTCATAATCGAAGGTTTCCTGTAACTCGGTCTGGCCACCCACTTGCAAGTGACGAACCTGTAGCTTGCTGTCATCGCGGTAGGTTTGACTGATGGTTTGCTCCGGGTGACCGTCAAGCGCCATCAGCCGAGTGATTTCCCGGCCTTGTTCGTCATAGGTCAGGGTGGTTTTCAAGGCCTGCCCGGTGTGTGTATTGCGGGTGGTGGTTTCGCTCACCTGGCCCAGGTTGTCGTACTCGAAGGCGGCGACCAGTTGGCCTTGAGTGAGGGTCTTGAGTCGGGCGATTGCGTCATAGGTATAGCTGCAGACCAGTCCATTGGCGTCCAGACGGGTGAGCGGACGTCCGTTGAGGGTCTGGGTGTAGCGGGTTTCCCATTGTTTGCCGGAGCGCGCCTCTTTCCACAACTCCTTGAGTAACTGACCGTTGGCGTTGTAGTTGAAGGTATGCTCGCCCTGGGTGTTTTGCGACAAGGTCAGTTGCGCACTCCGCACGTCGTAGTTGAAACTCGACTGCTCATCCGGAGCAATACTTCCGACCGGCGTGCCCACTAGCCCCGGCTTGTACTCGTAGGTGATCTCCTGGTTGCTGGCGGTGGTCATCTTGCTCACCTGGGATTGCCCGCCGCGATACTCGAACGCCTGAATACGCTGCCCGACTTCCAGCGTCGTGCGGCGTTCAAGGCCGTCAAAGGTCTGGGCGCCAACACTAACAGGCCCTGCCGGGCCGACAACGCGCAGGTCGATAGGCAGCTCACCGGCACTGTGAGCGGCGTAGGTGCGGCGCACTTCGGTGTAGTCCGGCAAAATCGTGGCTTGCACCCGGGCAAACAGATCGAACTCGAAGCGGGTGGACTCGCCCATTTCGTTGGTCTGTTCTACACAGTTACCCAAGCCGTCATACAGATATTCACTGGTGCTGACGACCTTGTCCTGGGCATCCAGCGCCTCGATCCTGTCTTCTTTGCCGAAGCGGTTGATGGTCGTGCGGCTTTTACCGCTGACCTTGATCGGCGCCACGGTACTTTCAGTCCAGCTGCGCAAGGTTTGCGTCGGCGGGTTGGTTTCGGTGATCTGCGCCACGCCATCGGCTCCGATCACCTTGTATTGCTCGCCCCAGGCGTCGTAATGGATGTGGCTGGTCAAGGGCTTGTCGGTGGCGCCCTCCCAGTCGATGATGGTTTCGCGGATCAACTGCCCAAGGTTGTTATAGGTCGCGTTGTAGGTTTCGCGAAACGCTTGCGGATTGCCGCCCAGGGCATCGGCGTCCTGGCGCTCTTCCTTGATGACCCGATTGTGGCCGTCCAGCCAGGTGATGGTTTTGACGCCCTTGACGTCTGTGGCGGTTTGAAAGGCCTGTTGACCCTCAACGCCATCGGTGAGCATGTAGGTATAGACGCGGCTGGCTTTGTAGTCATCGGAGTCAGGCGCGACGATTTCTTCTATCACCCGGCCGAGCCGGTCATAGGCGTAGGCGATCCGGGCGTCGTTGTCGTCCTGGCTGAGCAGCTTTTGCCCGTTCAGCAGTGAGTGTTCCTGGGTGATGACTTTGCGTATGGGCTTGCCTGGCGTGTCATCGAACCCGATCAGTTCGCTCTCCGTGCGCATGACCATAGTCTGCGCCCTGGCGTTGCGCGTAATGCCGTACTTGTACAGGGTAGTCGTCAGGGTTTCGGCACGGCCATGCAGCGTTTGCGTCATCCGTTGGATGAGTCCGTGGGTCAATGGATTGGCGGGCGTGCTGAGGTACTCATGGGTCAGCAGTCGTAACTCCGTTGCAGTATTGGCATCGACAATGTTCAGCAATGTTTCATCGCGCAGTGCCAACCAAGGCCCGCTGCCGGTCAGGCCCAATTGCGCGGTGTAGGTGTAGCGGGTTTGCAGGGTTGGCGCATCGCCAAACTTCGACGGGGCGGGTGTCACGGTCTTGCTCTTGAGGTTGCGCACAAATCCCTGCGGATCGGCCGGGCAACCGACCTCGGCCTGTGCCTGGTACCACTCGCTGGTTTCGGTGACGCCGTTGGCGTTGACCTGGGTCAGCAGGTTGCCGAAGTTGTCGTAGGTGGTGGTGGTAACTTCTGCGTGCCGGGGCACCGTGGCACTGGCGTGGCGCCAGGTCTGGGTCACGGTTTTTGGCAGCTGGCAAAAAGGTGGCTGGTCCTTGAAGTCCAGGCTCGGATCGAAGTGGTAGTCGGTTGCGGTGGTCTGCAGGGTATTTTTCGCCGGATCGCTGCTGTATTGCGTGGTTTCTTCCAGGGTCAACAGATGCAGGCGGTTGAACACCCGTTTTGTTTCACGCACCGCTTTGCCGGCCGAGGCGTCCCAGAGGATTTCTTTGGTTTCGTACTCATACGCGGAGCGCACTTTATAAAGGTTGTCCAGGCCATCGTCGCTCCAGGACAGACCGCTGCCGAAGCCCACAAAGTTACGGTCCTGGGCGTCGTACTCGTAACGGGTTTCGCTGGCTGGCTGGCCGAAACCGGGGTCGCGCACGTGGGCTTGCACCCGTGGCAGGGTACGCCCGGCCACGCCCGGAAAGTAATGCGGGCGGCCCGAATAAGTAACGGTCTCATGGCCGCCGGTGGGGGTGTAGACATGCTTGAGGCAGGTCAGCCCGCTCTCGGGGACATAGTCGAAACGCCAGGAAGCCTTGTCGTCGGTCGGCAGCACCAGGCTTCTACTCTCGCCGCGGCTCGAAGGCATGGGTAAAACCGTCACGTCCAATAACCTGTTCGACAAGCCCGACAGCGTCAGACGTATCGACCTGAGCGGCCAGCAGATCAGCGAGCATGTTTATCAATACGACGGGGCGGGGCGTACCGCCGAGGAGTACGACGCTGCCGGCAACTGGACACGTTATGAGTACGATGGTTTTGATCGAATGACCAAAACCGTGTTGCCGGACAGCAACGAAGTCGAGCGCCAGTATGCCGGGCACAGCAGCGAAGACCTTCCGGTGAAGATCAGTGTCAACGGTGTTGCGCTGGGGGAACAGGGTTTTGACGGGCTCGATCGGATGACCGTGTCCATTACCGGCGGGCGGAAAAGTGTCTATACCTTCGACCCGGGACAAAGCCAGCCGAAAAGCGTCAAGCGTCCCAGCGGGGTGGAAACCGGTTACGTGTATCGGCCGGAGCTGGGCGAAGATCCAGAACAGCGGATTGCGCTGGAGAGTACCGCGATCTTTACCTATGACGCCCAGAACGCGCGTCTGAAGACCACTGAAGAAGTTGACCCGTCAGGCATCAAACATAGCCTTGCACGTGAGTATTTCAGCACCGGTGAACTGAAAAGTGAACGCCGTGAGCAGACCGGCGAAGTCACGCGGGTCATGTATTACGAGTACAGCCGGCAGGCACGCTTGATGAGGTATACCGATGTCCTCGGGCAATCCCAGGAGTATGAATACAACGCACGTGCCCAGTTGATCGCCACCCGTCTTGGGGACACACGCTCGACATTCATCTATGACGATCTGGCGCAACTCAAGACGATTGAAACCGTCGATGGAGCGCAGCGGCTGAAGATCGACCTTGAGTACGATGATTTTGGCCGTGAGGTGCTGCGTACATTCGACCTGGGCAATCAGATCACACAAACCCTGAGCCAGACCTACGACGAGGTGGACAGGCTGACTCAGCGCACGTTGATGCAGGGCAGCGGGACGTTGCGTGACGAAACCTACGCTTATGACGAACGCGGACGCCTGGTCGACTACAACTGCAGAGGCAGTCAACTGCCAGAAGACCCTTATGGCAAAGTCATCAAGGGCCAGCTTTTTGGTTTTGATGCGCAGGACAATCTGGACTTTGTGGAGACCACCTTTGACGGCGGCCGTCATTCGATCTACTTCGAATACACGAACGCCGACGATCCTTGCCAGTTGACCGCGCTCACCAATCAATTGAGTCCGGCGCTACCTGGCGATCCGCTTTATCCGCCTAGAATCGACTTTACGTACGACGCCGACGGGAATCTGCTGCGCGACGAAGTCGGTCGTATTTTGGGTTACGACAGCCTGGGGCGTCTGATCAGCGTCAGCGCCCAGGCTGGTGAAACGGCCACCGACTATCACTATGACTCGCTGGACACGCTTAGCGGCCTTGGCACTTCTGGCGGCAATGAACAGCGTTTTTACCAGGGCGGTGAATTGGCCAACCAGATCAAGGGTGCCAACAACAGTACCTTTGTAAGAGCCGACGGGATTGTGCTCGCCGAGCTCCAGGCAGGTGCTGGCCCAAAGTCCCTGTTGCTGGCCAGTGATGACAAGAACAGCGTGCTGTGCGAACTCAGCCAGGATGGGCGTAGCGAAGTGGTGTATTCGGCGTACGGCCATCGTGGGGCTGACCCGGCCGTGAGCGGTCATTTGGGTTACAACGGCGAACGACGGGAAGCGCAAACCGGGTGGTACTTGTTGGGTAATGGGTATCGGGCGTTCAATCCGTTGTTGATGCGGTTTCATGGCCCCGATAGCTGGAGCCCGTTTGGTGTCGGGGGATTGAATGCGTATATGTATTGTTTGGGGAATCCGGTTCGATTCAAGGATGAAACAGGGCACTCAGTTTTTTCCAGGCTTGCTATGTTGTTTATGTACGCTGGCGGCGACGATGTAGTCGGAGCGGTGGCCAGTAGGGTTGGTTCAAATGCCGCGAAAACAGCAGGCCGTGGTTCTCGACAATTAGTGAACGTCACCGATGAGTTGGGAAAACTTTCTGTGTCTACTCGACCTTCAAGACCAACCGTGCGTCAGCCTTCGGCAAGGGCCCGTTCTATAACACCGGACTATTCGCGTTCTCCTGAACGCGCTCCACAAACCTTGGCCAGAGAGGCGCGTCTCGATAGATATGTCGCACCCAACTCTTCACAGGAAACATTCGATATGGCATTCAAGCAGGCGAAAGTTAAAAATCCAGCTATTGAAATGCCAGTCACTAATACATCAACTAAGCAAAAAGTTTCAACTCAGATCTCTGACAAAAAATCGCCCAGACCAAAACAACCGGCACCAATAACTGAACAGCAGAAGCAGAAAGAAGCTTGGGAGAAAAAGAATCGAATCGAAGAAATCAGGAAAAACGACAGCAGGTTTTAAACCCTAATTATCGAGATACCCACTCGAGCAAGTTCGTTGTGTTGTAGAGGACTCACCCCCACAATCCACTCACCCGCGCAAACTCCACCAACCCACCGTCATGGCCAAGTCCCAACTTGTCCATGGCGGTGCGTTTTTGTCGGCTGATGGTTTTTTCGCTGCGGTTCAGTTGCGCCGCGATCTGCCGGCCTGACAAGCCCTGAACAAACAGTCGGACCACTTCCAGTTCTCGCTCGGAAAGGCTCACCAATGGCGCGCCAGTGCTGGAGGAGGGCAGGCACTGGGCCTTCAGGATCCCGGCAAACGTAGGGCACAGGTGTCGACGCCCCTTGATCACCGTTTGTACTGCCTGTTTCAGCTCGCCCATGGGGCTGCGCTTGTCGAACACGCCGCTCACGCCGGTGTTGAGCAACGCTTGCAACAACGAAGGATTACGCAGCATGGTCATCACGATCAGCGGAATGTGCCCGAAATGACGCCTCAAGTACCCGATCAGCGCCAGACCATCGGGGAAACGCCCGTAGGGCATCGAGTAGTCGCTGATCACCAGGTCACACGGCGTGCGTTCCAGGTGCTCGATGAGTTCATCGGCGTTGCTGGCCAGTGCGACAATGGAGAACGTCGATTTGCAAGACGCACGCAGGGCCATTTCAGCCCCCATCAGCACCACCGGATGGTCATCGGCGAGGATGATGCGCAGCGGTTGGTAGGGGCGATGCCTGTGCGACACGGGCGTATCGTCACAGGCATGGTCGCGGGAGAGGTGAGACGGTGTGGGGCGGGGCGTCTGTTCCAGCTTCATGAAAAATCTCAACAAGGGTCAATGACACGCTGACCGCTGAAGAGAGACCGATTCAAGACGATTGGATCAAGCCTTGTTCCAGCGCCTTGGCCATGGCGGCCCAGCGCGATCTCACGCCGAATTTTCGACGGATATTGCAAAAGTGGTAATTCACGCCAGCCTCGCTGCAGCTGCAGATCTGGGCGATTTCCCAGGACGACTTACCGGCCACGCCCCACGTCAAGACTTCTTTTTCCCTGGCCGTCAGCGTGATCGCCTCGGGTGGCGGGGGTTGCTGTGGCTGGAGGTTGACCGGGGCTGGCGATGATCGAACTGAAGCAGTTGTGGAACGGTACATAAGCGAATCTCCCATTCATCATCATTGACGGCGTGGGCGCGGCGCAATCTTCCTGTTTCTTAAGGGTGGGGTCCGCGCGACCGACCTTCAGGTACCTGTACGGGCTGAAAGCACGGTTTTCTTATATCGCGATTTCTCAACCTTGGAACCTGTCACAAATTACAGGTGGCGTACTTTAATCAGGCGCTATGGAAACGGCTGTAGGAGCAAGTGCTCGAGATTTGTAGGAGTTGTCTGTGAGTTTCTCGGTCTTACGGATAAGCGCTAATTTTCTGATTAGGCGAGATTTTTATCCTCGGTGAAGGCGAGAAAGAGGATGTAGGACGTTGCGCGAAAAATGCCTGAGCTGCCGTTTTCTGTCGATCGGCGTGGCGTGTCCGTCCGTCGATTTAAAACGCCAGGCTGCCGCGTTTGGCAATTTGAGATAGGGTTTAGGCTGGGAACCCGCGCGACAGGAGAACACATGCGCTACTCAGCGTTGACCCAACGCATCGCCGGTGACGGAGCGGCGGCGTGGCAGATTCATGATCGAGCGCTGGAATTGCGCGAGCAGGGTGTCGACGTATTGCTGCTGTCGATCGGTGATCCTGACTTTGATACACCTGCGCCCATTGTCCGGGCCGCCATCGACAGCCTGGTGGCGGGTGACACTCACTATCCGCCCGTACGCGGCACTCAAGGGCTGCGCGACAGCATCGCCCGTCGCCATCGACGCCGCAGTGGTCAGGCGGTGAGTGCCGATCACATCATCGTCATGCCCGGCGCCCAGTGTGCGGTGTATTCCGTGGCGCAATGCCTGCTCGATCCGGGCGATGAAGTGATCATCGCCGAACCGATGTACGTGACGTATGAAGGCGTGTTCGGTGCCATTGGGGTGAAAGTGCTGCCAGTGGCGGTGCGCCCGCAGAACGGTTTCCGGGTCGATCCGGCGGATGTCGCGGCACTCATCACCCCGAAAACCCGCGCGATCCTGCTCAACAGCCCGAACAATCCTTCCGGCGCCAGCTTACCGCTGAGGGTCTGGCAGGCACTGGCATCGCTGTGTATTCGTCACGACCTGTGGCTGATCAGCGACGAGGTCTACAGCGATTTGCTGTATGAGGGCGAGCACATCAGCCCGGCCAGCCTGCCGGGCATGGCCGAGCGTACGGCGACCATCAACAGCCTGTCCAAGTCCCACGCCATGAGCGGCTGGCGGGTCGGATGGGTGATAGGCCCCAAAACCCTGGCCGATCATCTGGAGCACCTGTCGTTGTGCATGTTGTTCGGCATTCCAGAGTTCATTCAGAACGCCGCGCAATGGGCGCTGGACGAGGATTTGCCGGAAGTGGCGCTGATGCGTGAGGAATATCGCCAGCGGCGCGACCTGGTGTGCGCCAGTTTGAGTGATTGTCCGGGCATCCGGCCGATCCGCCCCGATGGCGGGATGTTCGTGATGGTCGATGTACGGCAGACAGGGCTGACGGCCCAGCACTTCGCCGAGCGGCTGCTGGAAGGTTATGGGGTGTCGGTACTGGCCGGTGAAGCATTCGGGCCGAGTGCGGCGGGGCATATTCGCTTGGGCCTGGTGGTGGATCGCAGGAAACTGGCGGACGCCTGTCGACGCATTGCCTTGTGCGCGGCGGATTTGCTGGAGTCGCGGGTGGGTTTTGGTTAAACCGTACCGTGCTGGATCAGGACTTGACTGCACTCGGTAGCATGGAAAACCAGCGCCCGCCACTAACAGTTCTGTCAGTGGTGAGTTGGCACCCAGAGGCTTTTAATGGGAGGCGCGGCAACCATCGCTGCGGAGATACTTGATGAGCGAAGATAAAGAGGGGACCGGCGCAGAGATCATGGGTATTGAGACGCCCACTATCGTAGTGTCTGCTGCGCCGGGCGCCATCAAGCTCAATTGGGCCTACGGAGCGGCGGGCACGGACAACGACACCCTTATTGTTTGGTGGTGCGGTGGCGAGGAGATCGATAGGTATTATGTCCAGAGCGGTTTAAAGAGCTATGTAATCAATAACCTCTTACCCGAGACGCTTTACCGTGTCTTCGCCTACGGAGTCAGGGAAGGCGTGGAGTCAAATCCCACCTGGAAGGACATCACTACCCAGGCCATCGTCTCCCCGCCGCAAAGCCCTACCAATCTCGTCGCGTTTCCACAGCTCAGTTTGATGGACCTGAAATGGTCACCCTCCATCAATGCATCAAGCTACAAGATCAGTTTTGGACGTGCCCCCAACTCGCAGGACGGCCGCACCGAAACATCAATCGATCCAAAACATTGCTTCGATAGATTGTTGTCAGACACCAGCTACTGGTTTGAGGTTGTTGCGGTAAACAATGCTGGCGAATCGGAGCCGACGCGCGTTATAGAGAGGACACTCAAGTATACCGAGCCTCCTGTTCCCGAGCCCCCCGAAACTCCCGGTAACCTTCAGGCTGCGCCAGCGATTACCACGATGCAGCTGCAATGGTCGGCTTCCGCGCGCGCAACCGGTTATGTCATCAGCTATTGGGCCGAGCCCGGCGGCACGACCTTCACGATCGATACGCGGTTGCTGACTGAAGCGTTGGAAAAATTGACTGCCAATACGCTTTATGCGGTACAGGTCGTCGCTGTCAACGCTTATGGTGAATCGTCTGCCGCATCTACCACTGTGAGGACGCTGGCCGGCAATCCACTAAAACCATACCCATTCAATGAAGAAGTCCATTTCAGTGAAGTGAAGCTGACTTGGGGGGGAGGGGCGCCAGAATATGAGGTCTACTGGGGGCTGGTTAATCAATATCCGGCAGTCATCGGGTGTTATCTCACCACCCGTAACGAAGATACATTTCAGGATTTGCTGCCTGATACGAGATATTTCTTCCACGTCCGAGCAAAAAATGGCAGTGCTTATTCGGTGGCGGCGACGAAAACGCTCGACATCGGGCCAGACAGAACGCAACCGCGAAATGTGCGAGATTCCGGTCGAACGTTCTCTGACGTTTGGCTGACGTGGGATATGCCAGAAGATTCCGCCTTTCTGATGGGCTACGAAATAACCTGTCCCGATATCCCAATCATTCAAACCACCCAACCGGAGTGTATCGTCACGGGCCTGATCCCTGAAAAGGCATATGTGTTCACGATACAGCCACGCCAACCTCCTGACCGGCGTCCGGCACTTACGGCGTCCATCAGCGTGAAGACCCATGACTATGTGCCACCTTCCCGTCCGCAGCGGATCAAACTCACTCCGTTGACACTCGACAGTGCAGAATTGAGCTGGATGGCGTCGGAAGACAATGTGGGTGTCACTGGCTATGAAGTCCGTCGTAATGGCGTTGCCTGGGTGAGGGCCAACGGAACCTCGCATACCATCAACGGCCTGGTTGATGGCGTCATTGATACCTTCGAGGTACGTGCCAGCGACGCTGCCAATAATTTGTCCCGGAGCGCTTACCTCACTCATAAATACAGCCAGCCATTGTTACCTGGTGCGCCGACCAACTTCCGGGTAAAAACGGGGCTTGTTCCTCTTCTGGAGTGGGATAGACCGAACGGACCCGTCAGTCCGGACGGTTACAAAATCGCCATTACTGGCCCGCAAGGAACTGTATTGCCCTATGAGTCAATCAAAGAAAGCCTGGCTCCTGTATTGCTGCCGCTCACTCGATACGATGTGGAGATTGTGGCGTACAACAACCATGGCAACTCACCCGCGTTAAGAGGGGTGATACCGGTTTCTGCCGGGGAGTAGTGTTTGAAAAATCAGTGCAGCCCTCAGCTGAACAACCCCGCGGCGATGTTGATCGAAAACCCGAGGATGGCCGTGTTGAACAGAAAACCGATCAGGGACTGGGCCAGCACGATCTTGCGCAAACCAGGGGTGGCGACCCCGACATCGGAGGTCTGCACCGCCACGCCGATGGTGAACGAGAAGTACAGGAAGTCCCAGTAGTTGGGGGTCAGCAGGCCTTCGGCAAAACGCAGTGCCGGGTCCTTGCCGTTCCAGGTGTAGAACAGCCGTGCGTAGTGCACGCTGAAGATCACCCCGACCAATAACCATGAACCGATCACTGTCATTCCGGTGAAGCCGTAGTGCAATAACCTTCGGCTGGTTTCCAGGTCCTTGCTGCCGGCCAGTTCCAGGGTGATGGTGGCGAGGCTGGCAATCGCCGCTATGCAGACAATCAGCAGCACCATCCCGGCGTTTTCATCCTCGACTTCGGCAATGCGTTTGACGTCATCGGCACGCGCACGCACGGTCAGCCAGAGCATCAACACCAGATAGGTCCAGACACCGGCATTCCAGCCGATCAGAATTTTGCTGATGAGTGAGTCGGCGGGCGCCAGGATGCTGACCGTCACCCCCAGCAAAGTGGCGGCGGTCAGGCGAGGGTGGGTGCGCAGGAGGTGTGGCATGGAGGCTCACTTTGGCAAGACGTCGTTGCACCATAGCGCACACGACAGGGCTTTTGTAGGCGCTGGCGAAGCCTGCGATCTTTTGCCTTTGACGGTGGCGCCGAAGAACAAGATCAAAAGATCGCAGCCTGCGGCAGCTCCTACGGTTTATACGGTTTACGTTTGACCAGCTTCATCACCACCACAAAAAACACCGGTACAAACACCACCGCCAATGTCGCGGTGATCATCCCGCCAATCACGCCAGTGCCGATGGCTTGCTGGCTCGCCGAGCTGGCCCCGGTGGCAATCGCCAGCGGCACCACGCCCAGGATGAACGCCAGCGAGGTCATGATGATCGGCCGCAGGCGCAAGCGCGCGGCTTGCACCGTGGCGTCGATCAGGTCATGGCCTTCGTCGTACAGACTCTTGGCGAACTCGATGATCAGGATCGCGTTTTTCGCCGACAGTCCGATGATGGTGATCAGTCCGACCTTGAAGAACACGTCGTTGGGCATTCCGCGCAAGGTCACGGCCAGCACCGCGCCGAGCACACCCAGCGGCACCACCAGCAGCACCGAGGTCGGGATCGACCAGCTCTCGTACAGCGCCGCCAGACACAGGAACACGATCAACAACGACAAGCCGAGCAGCATCGGTGCCTGGCTGCCGGACAGCCGCTCTTGCAACGACAACCCGGTCCATTCCTGACCCAGTCCCGCCGGGCCTTGCGCGACCAGACGCTCGATTTCCGCCATCGCTTCGCCGGTGCTGTGACCGGGCGCCGGCTCACCGGAAATGCTGATGGCCGGGTAACCGTTGTAGCGTGTCAACTGCGCCGGACCCTGGGTCCATGTGGCCTGGACGAACGCCGACAACGGCACCATTTTCTCGGCGTTGTTGCGCACGTGAATCTTCAGCAAGTCGTCAACCTGACTGCGTTGATCGCCTTCGGCCTGAACCACCACCCGCTGCATGCGTCCCTGATTGGGGAAGTCGTTGATGTACGCCGAACCGACGGCGGTGGACAGTACGTTGCCGATATCGGCGAAGGAAACGCCCAAGGCATTGGCCTGTTTGCGGTCGACCTCCAACTGCACTTGCGGTGCTTCAGCCAAGGCGCTTTCGCGCACGTTTATCAGGATCGGGCTCTTTTCGGCAGCCGCCAGCAAGGCACTGCGCGCTTGCATCAGCGCTGCATGGCCAAGGCCACCCCGGTCTTGCAGGCGGAACTCGAAACCGCTCGACGTACCGAGGCCGTCAACCGGAGGAGGCAGTATCGAAAAGGCCACGGCGTCCTTGATCTGGCTCAACGCACTGTTGGCGCGGTCGGCAATCGAGGCAGCCGAGTCATCACGGCTACGTACCGACCAATCCTTGAGCGTGGTGAACGCCAGCGCAGCATTCTGGCCGCTACCGGAGAAACTGAAACCGAGAATCACCGTGCTGTCGCCTACACCCGGCTCAGTGGCGTTGTGCGCTTCGATCTGCTCGACCACCTGCACCGTACGGTTCTTGCTCGCGCCCGGCGGCAGTTGAATGTCGGTGATGGTGTAGCCCTGGTCTTCGACGGGCAGGAACGAAGAGGGCAGTCGACTGAAGCAAAACACCAGGCCGATCAACAGCACGCCGTAGACCAGCAGAAAACGACCACTGCGTTTCAGCGCGTAAATGACCCAGCGCTGATAACCCTCGGTCATCTGCTCGAAGCGTCGGTTGAACCCGCCGAAGAAACCACCCTTGGCGTGGTGTTCGCCCTTGGCAATCGGCTTGAGCAGCGTGGCGCAGAGAGCCGGGGTCAAGGTCAGGGCGAGGAACGCCGAGAACAGGATCGAGGTGGCCATCGACAGCGAGAACTGCTGGTAAATCACCCCGACCGAACCCTGCATGAAGGCCATCGGGATAAACACCGCTACCAGCACCAGGGTGATGCCGATGATCGCCCCGGTGATCTGGCCCATCGCCTTGCGCGTTGCCTCTTTGGGCGACAGGCCCTCGTTGACCATGATCCGCTCGACGTTCTCGACGACGACAATGGCATCGTCCACCAGAATGCCGATGGCCAGCACCATGCCGAACATGGTCAGCACGTTGATCGAAAAACCCAGTGCCAACATGACGGCAAAGGTGCCCATCAGTGCCACCGGCACCACCAGGGTCGGGATCAGCGTGTAGCGGATGTTTTGCAGGAACAGGAACATGACCGCGAACACCAGCAACATCGCTTCGCCGAGGGTGACGATCACTTTGGTGATCGAGACTTTGACGAACGGCGAGGTGTCGTACGGAATCTTGTACTCCACGCCGGCCGGGAAGTAGCGCGCCAGCTCGTCCATCTTCTCGCGCACCAGCGTTGCGGTGCTCAAGGCGTTGGCGCCGGGCGACAGCTGTACGCTGACTGCGGTTGATGGCTTGCCATTGAGGCGGGTGGAGAACTGGTATTGCTGGCTGCCGATCTCGACCCGCGCCACGTCACCCACGCGCACCGTGGAACCGTCGGGATTGGCCCGCAACACAATGTCAGCGAACTCTTCGGGGGTCGACAGTTGACCTTTCACCAGCACGGTCGCGGTGATTTCCTGGGTGGTGCGGGCCGGCAAGTCGCCGATGCTGCCGGCCGAGACCTGGGCGTTCTGCGCAACAATCGCGGCATTGACGTCGGCCGGGGTCAGGTTGAAACCGATCAGTTTCTGCGGGTCGATCCAGATCCGCATGGCCCGCTCGGCACCATACAGCTGCGCCTTGCCGACGCCGTCCAGACGCTTGATTTCGTTCATCACGTTGCGCGCCAGGTAATCGCTGAGCGCCACGTCACTGAGCTTGCCGTCGCTGGAGGTCAGGGTAATCAACAGCAGGAAGCCGGCCGAGACTTTCTCGACCTGCAAGCCTTGTTGGGTCACCGCTTGCGGCAGGCGCGACTCGACCACCTTGAGGCGATTTTGCACATCGACCTGAGCCATTTCCGGATCGGTGCCGGGCTGGAAGGTGGCGGTGATGGTCGCGGCGCCAAGGCTGCTCTGGGATTCGAAATACAGCAGGTGGTCGGCGCCGTTGAGCTCGCCCTCAATCAGGCTGACCACGCTCTCGTCGATGGTTTGCGCCGAGGCGCCCGGGTACACCGCATAGATCTCGACCTTCGGCGGTGCGACGTTGGGGTACTGCGCAACGGGTAGCTGCGGGATGGCCAGCGCGCCGGCCAACAGGATAAACAGCGCGACCACCCAGGCGAACACCGGGCGGTCGATAAAGAATTGCGGCATAAAGTCTGCGTCCTGCCTACTGCCCGGTGACCTGGGCAAGGGGAATAGGGGTGTCGTCGATTTCTACTTTCTCGCCGGGACGGGCGTGCTGCAGGCCTTCGATGACAATTCGGTCGCCGGGTTTGAGGCCACCGGTGACGATCCAGCGATCCTTCTGCACCTGGCCCAGTTGCACCGGTTGCTGGCTGACACGGGCGTCGGCGTCGAGCAACAGCACCTGAGCAATGCCGGCGCTGTCACGCAGGATCGCCCGTTGCGGCACGCTGATGCCTTGCTGATTCACCGCTTGCTCCAGGCGCACGCGGATGAAACTGCCCGGCAGCAGGTCGAGGTCCGGGTTGGGGAACTCGCTGCGCAGGATGATCTGGCCGGTACTCGGGTCGACACTGATGTCGGCGAACAGCAGCTTGCCCGGCAACGGATAGAGGCTGCCGTCGTCCTGAATCAGCGTGGCTTTGGCCTGGTCCTGGCCGATCTGTTGCAACTGGCCGGCACGGAAGGCCCGGCGCAACTCGTTGAGTTCGCGGGTCGACTGAGTCAGGTCCGCGTGGATCGGGTCCAGTTGCTGGATCAGCGCCAAGGGCGTGCTTTCGTTCTGCCCGACCAGCGCGCCTTCAGTGACCAGAGCCCGACCAACGCGCCCGGAAATCGGTGCGGTGACAGTAGCGTAACCCAGGTTCAGTTTCGCCCGTTGTACCGCCGCCTGATTGGCCGCGACATCGGCGGCGGTCTGCCGGGCATTGGCGCGGGCGTTGTCGTAATCCTGACCGCTGATGGCGTTGCCTTCGATCAACTGGGCGTAACGCTGCTCCTGCAAGCGCGCCTGAAAGGCATTGGCCTCGGCTTTACGCAGCGCCGCCTGAGCGCTGTCCAGATCTGCCTTGAACGGTGCCGGATCGATGCGAAACAGCACGTCGCCCTGTTTGACGTCGCTGCCTTCGCGGAAGGTCCGTTGCAGGACCACGCCGGCCACCCGGGCGCGGACTTCGGCGATTCGCGGTGCGGCGATCCGCCCACTCAGTTCGCTGCTGATCGACAGCGGCCGGGCTGAGAGGGTTTCGATCCGGACTGTGGCCAGCGGCGCCGCCTCGATGGCGGTGGAGGACTTGTCACACGCGCTTAGCGTCATTGCCAAGGCAATCAGGCCGAGCTTCGCAAACAGGTTCTTTGACATGTAAATACCCCAATATTGATCCCCGGCATCCTACTGGGCGTACGCGAGGCCAGCGGTGAAGCTTTGTAGGTGCTGTGTGAAATTGTGTAAGGGTTTTACTCACGCAGGCGTGAGGGCGTATATCCTTGATGCCTGCTTCGCAGTCGACCGCGGGCAAGCGATAGGCATCTACACATCTGCAAGTTCCGGTCAGATCACCTGTAGGAGCTGCCGCAGGCTGCGATCTTTTGATCCTCGGCGTTCCTTGCAGACGCCAAAAGATCGCAGCCTGCGGCAGCTCCTACGAGAGATTTTGCGGTCATCAGAGATGTGTCAATATCCATGCCGCGATAGCGATCCATTGATCACCACAGCATTCCCTGGAAACACCCATGCCCAACATCCTCCTGGTCGAAGACGACTCCGCGCTTTCTGAATTGATTGCGAGCTACCTTGAACGCAACGGCTATCAGGTCAGCGTGATCAGCCGTGGCGACCATGTGCGCGAACGGGCGCGGGTCGATCCACCGGATCTGGTGATCCTCGATCTGATGCTGCCGGGCCTTGATGGCCTGCAAGTCTGTCGTTTGCTGCGCGCCGATTCGGCGACCTTGCCGATTCTCATGCTGACGGCCCGCGACGACAGTCACGACCAGGTATTGGGTCTGGAAATGGGCGCCGACGATTACGTCACCAAGCCCTGTGAGCCACGGGTATTGTTGGCGCGAGTGCGGACCTTGCTGCGGCGCAGCAGCCTGAACGAGCCGCAGACCGCCAGTGACCGGATCCTCATGGGCAACCTCTGCATCGATCTGTCAGAGCGCACCGTGACCTGGCGCGAACAGTTGGTCGAACTGTCCAGCGGCGAATACAACTTGCTGGTGGTGTTGGCGCGCCACGCCGGTGAAGTGCTCAGTCGCGACCAGATCCTGCAACGCCTGCGCGGCATCGAATTCAACGGCACCGACCGCTCGGTGGACGTGGCGATTTCCAAGCTGCGGCGCAAATTCGACGACCATGCCGGCGAAGCGCGAAAGATCAAAACCGTGTGGGGCAAGGGCTATCTGTTCAGTCGCTCCGAGTGGGAATGTTGAACATGCTGCGCATTCTGATCCGTCTTTACCTGATCACCATCGTCACCTTCAGTGCAGCGATCTATTTCATCCCGGACCTGGTGATCAAGGTGTTTCACGAGCGTTTTGTGAACTACAACCTTGATCAGTCTCGGGGCTTGCAGAGCCTGATCGTCAAGCAGTTTCACGGCGTGCCGACCGAGCAATGGACAACGCTGGCTGCACAGCTGGACAAGGACTTCAGCCCACTGCACGTGGCGCTGGTGCGCAATGACGACGCGGATTTCACGCCTTACGAGCGTGAGCGTCTGGAGCGCGGTGAAAAGGTCATTCGCATGGGCGACTGGGGCTGGCGCACGCTGGCGGTGTCACCGCTGGATGAACAGTTGTCAGTGAAACTGGTGGTGCCGCCGGATCCGCTGGACGTCAATTTGCTCTACTGGAGCATCAATGTGCTGATCGGCGCCGCGCTGCTGGCCTGCCTGCTGATCTGGCTGCGGCCGCACTGGCGTGATCTGGAACGTTTGAAAAATACCGCCGAGCGCTTTGGCAAGGGCCACTTGAGCGAGCGCACACAGATCCCGCCGAGTTCGAACATTGGCAGCCTGGCCAACGTTTTCGACACCATGGCCGGCGATATCGAAAACCTCCTGAACCAGCAACGTGATTTGCTCAATGCGGTGTCCCACGAGCTGCGCACGCCGCTGACCCGACTGGATTTCGGTCTGGCACTGGCATTGTCCGACGACTTGCCGGCCGCCAGCCGCGAACGTTTACAGGGGTTGGTGGCGCACATTCGCGAACTGGATGAGCTGGTGCTGGAATTGCTCTCCTACAGCCGCCTGCAAAACCCGGCGCGGGTGCCGGAGCAGGTGGAGGTGTCGCTGGATGAATTCATTGACAGCATTCTGGGCAGTGTCGATGAAGAACTGGAGTCGCCGGACATCGTCATCGACGTCTTGCTGCACGGCCAACTCGAACGCTTCAGCCTCGACCCGCGCCTGACTGCCCGAGCGATCCAGAACCTGCTGCGCAACGCCATGCGCTACTGCGAAAAACGTATTCAGATCGGCGTGCGGGTCTGCCCCAAAGGGTGTGAGATCTGGGTCGACGATGACGGCATCGGCATTCCGCAAGACGAGCGTGAGCGGGTTTTCGAGCCTTTCTATCGGCTGGATCGCAGCCGCGACCGCGCCACGGGCGGGTTTGGCCTGGGGCTGGCGATCAGCCGTCGGGCACTCGAAGCCCAGGCCGGCACGTTGACCGCCGAAACCTCGCCGCTGGGCGGTGCGCGGTTCCGGTTGTGGTTGCCGACACCGGTTTGAGCGCCTGAAGATCAAAAGATCGCAGCCTGCGGCAGCTCCTACAGGGAAGCGCATATTCCTGCGTAGGAGCTGCCGCAGGCTGCGATCTTTTGGGGGCAGTCAACGCTTAACGGTCACTGCATCAATCGGCAGGCAGTAACCGCTGGCGGCAATCGAGTGTCAGGCGGGCGCCGCCGAGTTCGCTGCCGCCAACGTCCAGGGCGAACCCGTGCAGGTTCACGATGGCCGCGACAATCGATAATCCCAGGCCGAAACCACCGCTCTTGGCTGTGTCGTCAACGCGATAGAAGCGTTGAAACACCGCAGTGCGTTTGTCCGCCGGGATGCCGGGTCCGGAGTCGAGGACTTCAATGCGTGTGCTGCCGGCGTTGTTGCTCGCCCGCACGATGACCTGACCGCCCGCCGGGGTGAACTTGATCGAGTTGCTCAGCAAGTTCGACAGGGCTTCAAACAACAACGCCCGGTCGCCGGTCAGCGCAGGCAGGGTGTGTGGCGTTTGCAGGCTTAATGTCAGCTGACCTTCTTCGGCCAGCGGCAGGTAAAAATCGTGCAGTTCTTGCAGCAACGGCAACGGATCGAATAGCACAAAGCCCGAACGCCGTTGTTGATCCTCTAGCTCGGAAATCCGCAGCAACCCGCGAAAACGCGCCATCAGGGTGTCGGTTTCGGCGATCACCTGATCCAGCTGCAACGCCTCGGCAGAACCTTCGGCGGCCTGTTGTTGAATGCGGTAAAGCTGCGCGCGTAGCCGGGTGAGCGGGGTGCGCAGGTCATGGGCAATGTTGTCGCAAACCCCTTTGACCTCGTTCACCAAACGCTCGATGCGTTCGAGCATGGCGTTGACGATGGCGGCGAGCATGTCCAACTCATCGCGGCGGCTGGACAGCGGCAAGCGGTGGTTCAGGTTGCCGGCGACGATGGCTTCGGCGCTCGCTTGCAGGGCGCGAATACGCCGCAGCGGCCGACGGCGCAACAAGTGCCAACCGGCGATGCCGGGGATGATGGTCAGCGAGACGCCCCAGAACAGGGCATACAGGATGATCCGCGTGACAGCGAACAACGAACCGTTGTCACGCACCAGCACCAGCCAGCGGTTATCCAGGGTGTGAGTCGCCACGGCGTCGCAGCTGTCGGACGGCATGCTGGCGTCATCCGGGTCGGCGCAGTCGTGCAGTTCATGGATCTTGCCGTCCAGCGGCAGACCGGCGGGGATCTTGCGGATCAGCCCGTGCAGGGGCCGGAGCCGCTCGTCGAATAGCCCGTAGGCGTCGATGCCACGTTGATCGAAGGTGATGCTGGCGATCAGCGCCTCATCCAGTTGCTCGCCGTGGAAGCGTGAAAACAGGTGCTGGCGTTGCATCAGTGAATGTTTGGCAAGGTTCTCCAGGTAGCTGGAAACCTCGTAATACATCACCCCCATGAGCAGGCCGCTCCAGACCACGAACAGCGAACTGTAGAGCGCCAGCAAGCGGCTGCTGGAGGAGCGCCAGCCTTTAGACGGGTTCAGCAATGACATAACCCGAGCCTCGCACAGTCCGTATGAGCGGCAGTTGGCCCGGTGGGTCGATCTTTTTGCGCAGACGTCCGATGTGCACATCGATCAGGTTGGTGCCCGGGTCGAAGTGATAGCCCCAGACTTCTTCGAAAATCATCATCCGCGAGAGGATCTGCCCGGTATTGCGCAACAAAAACTCCAGCAGTTTGTATTCGGTCGGCAGCAGGCTCAGCAACTGTCCGGCGCGGCTGGCTTCGCGGCTGATCAGGTTGAGCTCAAGGTCGGCCACGCGCAGCGTCGTGGTGTAGTCCTTGACGGTGTTCTGGCGTCGCAACAGGACTTCGACCCGGGCGGCCATTTCGTCGGTGGCAAAGGGTTTGGTCAGGTAATCGTCGCCGCCGGCGCGCAGGCCGCGAACCCGCTCATCGACGTCGGACAGGGCGCTGATCATCAGAATCGGCGTCGACACGCCCATGGTTCGCAAGGTGGTGACAATCGCCAGGCCATCGAGCTCCGGCAGCATGCGGTCCAGGGTGATCAGGTCGTAGTCACCGCTGACCGCCCGCGCCAGACCTTCTCGACCATTGGCGACCCAGTCCACCTGCAAGCCATGGCTGCTCAGCTCGGCAACGATCTCCTGTGCGGTGACAGCGTCGTCTTCAATGGTCAGGATTCGGGTCATGGGGCTTGCCTGAGAGTGAATGAAGTACACGGGCGGCAGTGTGCCAAGAAATGCCGGCGAGGGTTCTAAAAAAACTTTCATATAGGGTAGACCGCCTTCAGACAAGGCGTTAGCGACTTCGCTGGAGCCAGCAAACCTTCAGACACCGCGCATTCTGTAGCAGCTGCCGAAGGCTGCGTTCGGCCGCGCAGCGGTCGTAAACCTGTGTCCACGGTTCACCTGATAAACCGCAGTGCCTGATTTCACGACTGCTTCGCAGCCGAACGCAGCCTTCGGCAGCTGCTACGGGAGTTGCGCGACACCGGCATCAGCGTCAATAGATGCGGTTTTTTTCATGGGCGTGTCAGATGGACCGCGGGGTGCAGTTCACTGGCCTGGATCAATGTTTCGCTTTGGCCTATCACGTAACGTAAAAGATCCAGGGCCTTGTAGCACCCTCAGCGACATTGCCTTGGCGCAGCGATGTTACGTCGTTGCACGACCGCAGCATGATGCTGCCAACCCTCAATGACTTTTCACGGATGAAACATGCCATGCAACGCCTAGACCGTACCTTTGACATCCAGCCGCTTGTGCGGGCGGACATGACCATCGAACTCAATGGCCAGCGGGTCAGCGCCGCGATTGGCGAAACTGTGCTGACGGTCATTCAATCCCTCGGCGTGCGCCAGGTCGCACGCAATGATCACGATCAGATCAGCGGGGCCTATTGCGGCATGGGCGTGTGCCAATGCTGCCTGGTGAAAATCAACGGCCGACACAAGCGCCGCGCCTGCCAGACGCTGGTGCAGCCAGGTATGCAGGTTGAAACGGTGGTCAACCGTATTGCCGAGCAGGAGGCCCTATGAGCCTGCATCCGGTAATCGTCGGTGGTGGCCCGGCGGGTATGGCGGCGGCCATTGAACTGGCCGAACACGGCGTGCACTGCACGTTACTTGAAGAAGCTTCCCGACTGGGCGGTGTGGTGTATCGCGGGCCGTTGCGCGACGGTGTGCACCTGGACTATCTGGGGCCGCGTTACGCCGAGGTTCTGGCCAGGCTGCATGGCGATTTTCAGGACCGTTGTGCACTGATCGACGTGTGTTTGAACACTCGGGTCGTCGGTGCAGAAGGGACTCGGGCGTTGGTCATGCTGGACGCAGGCGAACGCGTGCAGGAAATCACCTATCCGCAATTGTTGCTCGCTGCCGGATGCCATGAGCGCAGCGTACCGTTCCCCGGCTGGACCTTGCCGGGCGTGATATTGCTGGGTGGTTTGCAGTTGCAGATCAAGAGTGGCGTGGTCAAGCCGCAAAGCCCGGTGGTGATCGCCGGTACCGGTCCGCTGTTACCGCTGGTCGCCTGTCAATTGCACGCATCCGGGGTGAAGGTTGCCGGAGTGTTCGAAGCCAGCGCGTTCGGCAAGATCGCCAAGGAAAGCCTGGCACTGCTGAACAAA
Organism: Pseudomonas frederiksbergensis; assembly: GCF_001874645.1. Lineage (NCBI taxonomy): Bacteria > Pseudomonadati > Pseudomonadota > Gammaproteobacteria > Pseudomonadales > Pseudomonadaceae > Pseudomonas > Pseudomonas frederiksbergensis. The sequence continues at coordinate 308,692 of NZ_CP017886.1, read as the reverse complement.
CCGCAACTGTTCCTCGACGGGCTGAGCATGCTCGCGTACCTGAAATTGCACCGGATCCCGATGCGTTACGGTTGGGGTGTGGTCGAGGCACAAGGCGAGGGCGAATTACGCAACGTGACGGTCGCACCGTATTCCAGCAGCTGGCAGCCAGACCTGAGTCGCGCCGAGCAGGTTGCGGCGCAGACCCTGGCGGTGGGCTATGGCTTCATTCCGCGTACTCAGCTCAGTCAGCAAATGGGGCTGGAGCATGGCTTCAGTGATGATGGTTATCTGCGCGCCACGGCCAATATCTGGCAGCAAAGCAGCGAACCGCACGTTCACCTGGCCGGTGACATGGGCGGGATTCGCGGCGGCGAAGCAGCGATGTTCAGCGGTCGAATCGCTGCGTTGTCGATCCTTGTGCAGCGTGATGTGCTGAGCACCGAACAGGCGCTGCCATTGCGTGAGCGCTATCTGGCGAAGCTCAAGTCCATCGTGCGCTTTCGCGCGGCGGTGGATCGCTACACCGAACGCGGTGCCGGGCAGACGGCGTTGCCGGCTGCCGATACGGTGATCTGCCGCTGCGAAAACGCCACCCGCGCCGATATCGATCGGGCGCTGTCCCAAGGCGTTCAAGACATGGCCAGCCTGAAAATGCGCACGCGGGTGAGCATGGGCGATTGTCAGGGGCGGATGTGTGTCGGTTATTGCAGCGACCGCTTGCGTGAAGCCACCGGCCGCCAGGATGTCGGTTGGTTGCGACCGCGTTTTCCCATCGAGCCGATTCCTTTTTCGGCTTTCCAGAACCTCGGCACGGATGCGTTGAATCATGAGTAAGTTCTACGATGTGGTGATTGCCGGTGGCGGTGTGATCGGGGCTTCTTGTGCCTATCAACTGTCGAAACGCAAAAACCTGAAAATCGCCCTGATCGATGCCAAGCGTCCCGGCAACGCGACCCGTGCGTCGGCAGGCGGCCTCTGGGCGATTGGTGAGTCGGTCGGGCTGGGCTGCGGGGTCATCTTCTTTCGCATGATGTCGGCCAACCGCAAACGCGACACTCAAGGCACGGCGGTGGCGGTTGATTCCAGCACGCCGCACATCCTGCCGGAGTCGTTCTTTGACTTTGCCCTGCAATCGAATGCGATGTACCCGGACCTGCACCGCGAGTTGCAGGAAAACCACGGCATGGACTTCAAGTTCGAAAAAACCGGGCTGAAGTTCGTGATCTACGACGATGAGGATCGCTTGTACGCCGAGCACATCGTCGCCTGCATCCCGCACCTCGCCGATCAGGTGCGCTGGCTGGACCAGGCCGCGTTGCGCGAGGCCGAGCCGAGCGTCAGCCATGAAGCACGTGGGGCGCTGGAGTTTCTCTGCGACCATCAGGTCAGCCCGTTCCGCCTGGCGGACGCCTACACCGAAGGCGCCCGGCAGAATGGCGTCGACCTGTACTTCAACACTAACGTCACTGACGTGTTGCGCCAGGGTTCGCGGGTGGTTGGTGTACAGACTGCCGAAGCCGGCGAGTTCCGTTGCGACACCTTGATCAACGCCGCCGGTGCCTGGGCTGCGCAGCTCAGCCTGCAAGCCACGGGCATCAGCATTCCGGTGAATCCGGTCAAGGGTCAGATTTTGCTGACCGAGCGCATGCCGAAGATCTTGCGCGGTTGCCTGACGACCAGTGATTGCTATCTGGCGCAGAAGGACAACGGCGAGATCCTGATCGGCAGCACCACTGAAGACAAAGGCTTCGACGTAACCACCACCTACCCGGAAATCAATGGGCTGGTGCAAGGCGCGATCCGCTGCATTCCAGAGCTTGAACACATCAACCTCAAGCGCTGCTGGGCGGGGCTGCGACCCGGCTCACCGGATGAATTGCCGATTCTCGGGCCGATGAAAGGGGTTCAGGGATATCTCAATGCCTGCGGGCATTTCCGTACCGGCATCCTGACGTCGGCGATCACCGGGGTGTTACTGGACAAGCTGGTGAACAACGAGGCGTTGCCGCTGGACATCACACCGTTCCTGGCGGATCGGTTTGAGGTGCAGACAACGGCCGTGGTCAAACAGGCAGAAATGGCCTGAGATGGCTCAGGCGTTCTGCGAGCAGCGGTAACCGCTGTTCAAAGGACGCCTGTGGCTTGCCAGCGCATGGGGGCTTGGCAGTTGAGCGGAAAACTGTGCTTTGACGCGCGCGCGCGGCGTCTAGCGTTTGTGTCCCCGCAGTGGTACGGGGCGTGAATTCGGAACCCGCCATGCAAGCGCTGTTGAACGAGATTCTTGACACGGTTCGCCCCCTGATCGGACAGGGCAAGGTGGCTGATTACATTCCTGCGCTGGGCAGTGTGCCGGCCGATCAGTTGGGCATTGCGGTGTATGGCAATGACGGCGAACTGTATTGCGCAGGCGATGCACACACGCCGTTTTCGGTGCAGAGCATTTCCAAGGTGTTCAGCCTGGTGCAGGCCATCGACCATTCTGGTGAGGCGATCTGGGAACGACTCGGTCACGAGCCTTCCGGTCAGCCGTTCAACTCGCTGGTGCAGCTGGAGTTTGAGCGCGGTCGGCCGCGCAATCCGTTCATCAATGCCGGGGCGCTGGTGATCTGCGACATCAACCAGTCACGCTTTGCCGCACCGGCGCTGTCGATGCGTGATTTTGTGCGGCGGTTGTCCGGCAACCCGCAAGTGATGGTCGACAGCAAAGTCGCCGAGTCGGAGTACCAGCACCGTGCGCGCAACGCGGCCATGGCCTATCTGATGCAGTCGTTTGGTAACTTTCATAACGATGTGGAAGCGGTGCTGCGCAGCTACTTCAGCCATTGTGCGCTGCGCATGAGTTGCGTCGACCTGGCCCGGGCGTTCTGTTTCCTGGCCAATGACGGCTTCTGCAAGCACAGCGGCGAACAGATCCTCACCGCGCGCCAGACCCAACAGGTCAACTCCATCATGGCCACCAGCGGTCTGTATGACGAAGCCGGCAACTTCGCCTATCGCGTGGGTCTACCCGGCAAGAGTGGCGTGGGCGGTGGCATCGTGGCCGTGGTGCCGGGGCGCTTTACCGTATGCGTCTGGTCGCCGGAGCTGAACCCGGCGGGTAACTCGCTGGCCGGCATGGCGGCGCTGGAATTGTTGAGTCAGCGCATTGGCTGGTCGGTGTTCTAAGGCCCAGAAATCAAGATCAAAAGATCGCAGCCTTCGGCAGCTCCTACGCCGAATGACGTGTCCCGCGTAGGAGCTGGCGCAGCCTGCGATCTTTGCCCAACCTCCGGCGACTACGCCGGTTCAGGCGGATCGAGGTGATCCAGCGCGCGATTCACCGCCAATTCAGCCAGCGAAATCATCTGCTGAATCGCCAGCGCGGTATTGCGCTTGGGGCCTTCGAGCTCGAACGCCAGATCGCTGGCCATGACATTGGCCGAGGCGAGGGTTTCGCAGGCGTGGGCCAGCAGGGTTTCAGAGTCGACGTCGGGCGCAATGACGAAAATGCAGCCGGGACGTCGGTCGGCTAACAATTGCTTGGTCTCCGGCAACACCAGGCGTTGTAGCCCGCGACGAAGGCCAAGTCGGCAAGTATAAACGCCCGTAGCAGCTGTCGAGCCTGCGAGGCTATCCGAACGGCCCGCTTCGCTACGGCTCTATTAATTTTTGCACTCCGCCAACACCACCTTGCAGGTACTCGGCGTGCCACCGGATTGGCTGGCATAGCGTATGCAATTATCCAGGGATTTTTGGCGAGCGATGCTCAAGGTGGAGCCCCAAGCCAGGCCGCCCTCGCCGGCAGTGGGTAGCGCTTTTGCATAGCAGCTTGAGCCTGTGCTTGAGGCCGAATAGCGAGCCGTGGCAGTTTTGCCTGCACATCCCGCTGTCAGCACCAGGCTGATGGCGAGCAGGGAGGGTAGGCCCCATGACAAGCATTGGCGCGCTGTTTTCCCGGTCATCCCCCTTCCCCTATAAGAAGCCCCTGTATCAAGAAGCCCCTGTATCAAGAGGCTAGAGGCGTGTTTGTGGTGGTGCTCTACTCAGATTAGACGGTGTTGCGCCTGCCCTTGGGGCCGTTTAGCGGAGGTGGCGCAGCGCATTTTTTCCACTGCGCATAAGCCCGCGGTAAGCACACTGCGCACGGTCGATAACCCGCAGCACGGGCCGTGGTTTCATCGGCAAAAAACACTCGATGCGCAACATAGCCGCCACGGGCAATGGCCCGCAGCGCAGCAGGGCAGTCCAGTCGACCGTAGACCCGTGATCGTCGATGGCCACCCAATTGTCCGGGTTCGGCGTTGTCTAGCGGTTCGCCCTGAGCGTTGAGCAACACAAAGCGTTTCATGGGTTTGGCACTCGCCACAAATACCAGGCCGCCACGGTTCTATAGGGGCTCCATGCCTGACCGATATCGACCATCTGCTGGCGGCTCGGCTGTTGCTCCAGCCCCTTGAGACGGCGGTAGCCGTCGCGCACGCCAACGTCGTCGGCGGGCAGGATGTCCATGCGTTCCAGGGTGTAGATCAGCAGCATCTCGACAGTCCAGCGGCCGACACCGCGTAACCGGGTCAGGCGTTCAATCAATCCGTCGTCGCTCATCGACAACGCGTTTGAACGATCCGGCACCAGACCCTCCAGCGCGCCTTGGGCGATACCTTGAAGCGTGGCGATCTTGCTGCGGGAGAAACCACAGCCGCGCAACACCTCGAATTCGCAGGCCAGCAATTGCTCGGGCGTCGGAAAAGGCGAGTCGGGAAACAGCGCAATCAAACGCCCGAGAATGGCATCGCCGGCCTTGGCATGGAGTTGCTGATAAGCAACTGCCCGAACCAGCGCTTCATAGGGATCGCGAGCCGGTTTTGGCTGATGCAGGCACGGGCCGATGGCTGCGATGTGCCGCGCCCAGTCCGGGTCGATGGTGGATAGGCATTGGCTGGCGTGGTGATAGGGCATGGAGATTCCGCACAGACGTTCAGGTACTGCAGGCAGATTAAAGGTCTGCCCGCAGGATCGCACCCGGTCTCTTGCGCTCAAACTTTCGCGCAGGACGCTCGCTAGCGCAGAAGATGCACGGCCAAACCCATGAGCGCGCAGGCCATCAGTACTTGAATGACACCACGCTTGAAGCGAAACAAGGCAATCGCTGCGGCAATGGCGATCAGCGCAGAGGGCCAATCGAGGGTGCCGCTGAACCCTTTGGGCCACAGCACGTGATAGCCGAAGAACACCGCCAAATTAAGAATCACCCCAACCACCGCGGCAGTAATCCCGGTCAGCGGCGCGGTGAACTTGAGTTCGTTGTGAGTCGCTTCCACCAGCGGGCCGCCGGCGAGGATGAACAGGAACGAAGGCAGAAAGGTGAACCAGGTCACCAGCGTGGCCGCGAGGGCACCCGCCAGAAACACCTGATCGGCACCGAACACCTGTGAGACATAGGCGCCGACAAAGCCGACGAAAGCCACCACCATGATCAGCGGCCCCGGCGTGGTTTCCCCCAGTGCCAGGCCATCGATCATCTGTGTCGGTGTCAGCCAACCATAGTGACCGACCGCGCCCTGGTAGACATACGGGAGCACCGCATAGGCACCGCCAAAAGTCAGCAGCGCCGCCTTGGTAAAGAACCAGCCCATCTGGGTCAAGGTGCCTTCCCAGCCAAAGAGCGCGGTCAGGATTCCCATTGGCAACGCCCACAACGCGGCGCCGATGAGTGCCAGCAGCGCCAGTTTCAACCCGCTGAATCGGGCATGGTCAGGGGTAGGGGTGTCGTCATCGATCAAGGCCGGGCCATAGGAGTTTTTGGCTGCGCTGTGGCCGCCGATCCTGAATTTCTCGGGCGCCAGGCGGCCGCCCACATAGCCGATCAATCCAGCACTCAGCACGATCAGCGGGAAGGGCACATCAAATGCAAATATCGCCACGAACGACGCCGCCGCGATGGCCCACAGCCAATGGTTCTTCAGTGCGCGTGAACCGATTCGATGAGCGGCCTGCACCACGATGGCGGTCACGGCGGGTTTGATGCCATAGAAAAGCCCAGCCACTACCGGCACGTCGCCGAAGGCGATATACATCCACGACAAGGCAATCAGGATGAACAACGAGGGCAGTACAAACAGCCCCCCAGCGATGACGCCACCCCAGGTCCGATGCATTAGCCAGCCGATGTAGGTTGCCAGCTGCTGAGCCTCCGGCCCCGGCAGCAACATGCAGTAGTTGAGGGCGTGCAGAAAGCGTCGTTCGGAAATCCAGCGCCGCCGCTCGACCAGCTCCTGGTGCATGATCGAAATCTGTCCGGCCGGCCCGCCGAAACTGATGAAACCGAGCTTGAGCCAGAACCAGAACGCCTCGCGGAAACTGATCGCCTCAGGTCTTGGCAGATCCGCTTCAACGAGTGCTGGAGAAACCTTACTCATTGGGTTGTTCCTCTTTCACAAACGCGGCGAGCAAGCGGTCAATGCTTGTGCCGGTGATGAATGTCCGGGAAGTGCGGATGGCTGTGCCGGATCGCCAGATGCTGGTGAACGTGGCTGTGGGGTTCGCTGCCATCCCATTCAACGTCGTGCTCATGCTGATGGTGTTCATCGTGAACATGCCGGTGACCATGGATCAGCGGCTCGTGCTGGTGTTCGTGCGCATGGCTTTCAGTGAGGTGAATCCAGACGCCAATGCCCATCAGCAGGGCAGCGATCCAGAACGTCAATGAAGCCGGTTCGCCGAGGATCAGAATCGCAATCGCCGCCCCCAGAAACGGCGCGGTCGAAAAGTATGCGCCGGTGCGCGCCGTGCCCAGGCCGCGAAGAGCGAGTACGAACAGCACCAGGCTGATGCCGTAACCCAGAAAGCCGACCAGGAGTATCGGCGCGAGCGTGGCAATGTTCGGTAGTTTGGCCCCCAACGATAGCGCCAGCGTACAGTTGACCGCCCCCGCGACCAGCCCCTTGATACCGGCAATGAACAGGGCATCGGACGCCGAGATCTTGCGGGTCAGGTTGTTATCGATGGCCCAGCAGGCACACGCCAGCGCTACGGCCAACGGGCCGATCCAGCCTTGCGCCTGAGTCGAGTCTTGCGGCCAGGCAAGGAACACCCCGCCAGCGACGATGGCCAACATCCCCGCGACGATTCGCCGATCAGCGTTCTCCTTGAACACCAGCCAGGCCAGCAGCGCCGTCAGTACCGATTCCAGATTGAGCATCAGCGAGGCCGCCGCCCCTGAAGTCAGGGTCAAACCGAACATCAATGCCACAGGCCCAAGCACCCCGCCGAAGGCGATGGCACCAATCAGCCACGGCCACTCGCCGGCCGTCAGACCGGTTGCCTGCCAGCCGCGGTCGCGGATAAACCGGACCAGGGTCAAGCCGATGCCGCTACCCAGATACAGCAACCCCGCCAGTAAAATTGGCGAGACATCCACGCCCAGCAGTTTGGCCAGCGGGGTGCTGGCGCCAAACAGTGCGGCCGCGCTCAAGGCGTAGAAAATGCTCAGGTTCATGTGGGTTTTCAGTGCCTTAACGTTCAATGGGATTCAGGCCCTGCGGGCCATCAGCAACACCGACGCCGCTGCCGACAACAAACCGGCGCAGCAACGGTTGAAAATTCGCTTGCCGCGTGGCTCGGCAAACCAGCGACGCATGTGCAAACCCATATAGGCGTAGGCACTGATGGCGATCCATTCCAGACCCAGAAACAACGCACCCAGTACCGCGAACTGCGGCGTCACGGCTTTCGTCGGGTCGACAAACTGCGGGAGGAACGCAGTGAAAATCAAAATGGCTTTCCGGTTCCTTGAAACGATCCTGAATCGCCTCGCTATTGCTGCCTGTAGCCCCTTGTTTCATTCAAGCGTTTCTAGGTTATGGGCATACATACAGGCATACACCTACCTGCTGCTGGACCATTTTCTGGTCAAACCTTGATCGTTCTTCGCCATCCGGCTACGAGCCGCTGCTCGACAGTCTTGCACTGGTAAGAGGTTATCGCGGATCACAATTTCCGATCACTACCCAATATCTTGCAGGCGCGCTGTAGTCAACCTATGTTTATAGATCTGCATACCTGACGGCGATAGTGACCCGACCATCAGGATCAACCCAGTGTCTGCTAAATCGCCTTCCGTCCATGGGTCTGGCCGCGCAGCGGAAGTGCCATTGAGGCAGGCCAGGAGCGAAGCATGACAGCGTCAAGACTGCCCATCCGAGCATTAACGCTGGCATTGGCATTGTCTGCCATCCAGCCGATCCGCGCCGCGACCCTGGACCCCGGTTGGCCGCGTGAAGTTGTCCGGGACGGCGCGACCCTTACCTATTACCAGCCTCAGATCGACGACTGGACGGACTTCAAGCAACTGACCGGTCGAATGGCGATAAACATCACCCCGCCCGGGGGCAAACCACAGGTAGGCGTGGTCACGCTGCAAACGCATACCGATGTGGATATAGACAGTCGCAACGCATTATTAAGCAACCCGCAAATTGTCAGTACCGCATTCCCCGGTGCGGACCAGGCAACGAGCCAAAAGCTGGATCAACTCGTGCGCGAGTTTCTCAATCCGCAGGCTTCGCTGACCCTGTCAGTCGACCGCCTGGTCGCGAGCGTGGAGAGCAAAAAAGCGCCTCCGGTTGCCGAGGTCAAGAACGATCCGCCGGCGATCTTCGTGAGTTACGGGCCGGCGATCCTGCTGGTTGTGGACGGCGAACCGACGCTCGCGCCGATTCAGGATTCAGACCTTTCATTCGTGGTCAATGCCAACTGGCCGCTGTTTACCGACAACGCCAGCCACCAGTACTACCTGTTTACCGGACAGTCATGGATGACATCGACCGACCCGAAAAGCGGATGGGCAGAAACGAAAGTGCTGCCCGCCACGATGTCCAAGGTTCCTTCCGACCCCACCTGGGCAGACCTGAAACCCTACATTCCGCCACCTAAAGCGCAAAAAACCAAGGCGCCAGGGGTGTTCTTCAGCAGTGCCCCGGCTGAGCTGATTGCCTTCGGCGGGCAGCCGGTCTACGCACCGATTCCCGGCACTGGGCTGGTCTTCGCCAAGAATACCGAGAGTGATGTATTCGTCTTTTCACCGACCAAGACTTTCTACTATTTGACTGGCGGCCGGTGGTTTTCTGCGCCCGCACTGGGCGGACCGTGGACGTTCGCGACGAATCAGTTACCGCCCGATTTCGCGAAGATTCCGCGCGACAGCGCGGCCGCCTGGGTCCTCAGTTCCGTACCCGGGACACCGGAAGCCGCAGATGCTGTTCTGCTCGCACAGATCCCGACAACCGTCGAGGTGGATCCTGCTGCGGCGGCGAGCGAGGTCAAGGTTTCGTACAACGGCGAACCCGAGTTCCAGCCGATTGAAGGTACTGCGCTCGCGTACGCAACGAACACACCTGACAAAGTGATCAAGGTGGACAATCGTTACTATGTCTGCACTAAAGGCGTGTGGTTCGATGCTTCGTCCCCCGCCGGCCCCTGGCAAACCACCACGTCTGTGCCCCCGGTTATCTATACGATCCCGCCTAGTTCGCCCGTCTATAACGTGACCTATGTCACGCAACAGGTCACCCCCAGCGGCAGCGTGCAGGCAAGTTACACGGCGGGGTATGTCGGCGCGTTTATCGTCGGTGCGGCGGTCGGCGCGATCATTGCGAACGGCAACGGGTATTACTATCCGCCCTATATCGCTCGGGGACCCGGACGTTACCCGGTTTACTATCCACGTCCGGTGCCCTACGGCTATCGCACCTACAACCCTTACACGGGAGCCAGCGGCGTGAGAGGGGGCGCTTACGGACCGAACGGCAGCGCGCAATGGGGCACCTCGTACAACCCGAACACTGGTACCTATGCACGCGGCGCGGCTGCTTCCGGACGGTACGGCAGCGCCGGTATTGCGCAGGCCTACAATCCCTACACCGGTGCCTATGCGGCGACACGCCAAGGCTCGAACGCGTACGGCCAGTGGGGAAGTTCTGTCGTCACGAAGGGCAACCAGTGGGCGGCGACGCAGCATACGACGACGGCCAGCGGGACGGTCGGTACGTATCAGAATTCGGCCGGCGGCAAGGCCATTACCAGTACGAGCGTCAACGGGCGCGCGGCGGCGGGCAAAACCGCGAACGGCGATATGTACGCCGGGCGTGACGGCAGTGTTTACAAGAACACCAATGGTAGCTGGCAGAAATACGACAATGGCTCCTGGTCATCGGTCAACAAACCCACGCCGAAGGGTACGCAACCGACAGCGCAGAGTGTTCAACAACCGCGCCCCACTACTACTCAAGCCAACAATTCTGCGACCGCTCAGCAAAGAACGCAGAGCAGTCAACAGCAGCGTCCGGCGCCATCGACTGCGAACAGGCCAAGTGGGGGCACTCCACAAAATACTGCGGGCGGCTATAGCAGACCCAGCGGACAGGTGCCTGTGAGCGAGTTGAATAAGGACATGCAGAATCGACACCGAGGTGCAGCCCAGAGCCGACGCTACACCCAGACCGAGCGTGGCGGTGGTGGTTTTCGTCGATAGAGGCCTTGCTGTGTTGTAGTGGTCAACTAATCCCGGACACGACGTTAAGTTTTTTCTCGGCCTGTGCCGTCCTGTTTCGCTCCATGCACCAACATTAGAGGATGCCGTAGCACGTATCGATTGCCCGTTGAAGAGCTACGCCCGGATCAGAAGCCACCCACTGCGCCGCCGGTATTTCTTTTTGCCGTTGATGCCAGGCGAGCAGCCATTGCGAGTGCGCAAAAAAAACGATGAGGGTGCTCCACACTCATTCACGAATCACCTGGATGCGTCCAGCCTTGACTGCTGCTTTCAAAACCGCCCAGTCGGCCTCATTCTGATCCGCATAAGCGAGTGCGAATCGCTCGATGGCCTTGTCGAATGCATCCGACTTTCCAACGTATCCGCTGAGCAACGCAGGGTCTCCCGCTTTCGCCATCGAATGGGCCAGCGCGTGAGCGCAGGAAACCGCATATTCGCCGAGATCTTTAACGTCGAAGCGGGTGAAATCGAACGCACCCTTCATGTCGCGCAATTGCCGCACGTAGAAGTCATTGCCCGTATGACGCATCTTCGACCATCCGAGAAAAATGTCGCTGGCCGATTGCAGTAGACGCTGCCCGTTCACCACACGCTGACCGTGATTGGAATAACGACTCGGCGGCAGATAACTCTCCAGTACAGAAGCCCGCGCCTCCTTGAGTTGAAGGAACAATGGGCACTCTCCGTCGGCCATGAAAAGCGCCTCGTAGCAGCGCGTCCCCACCGACCCAACGCCCACTACGCGAATGGCGACATCCACCAGTTCATAGCGATCGAACAGTGCGCGCCTGTCATCGGGCAGAGTCAAACGGTAGTCGGCGAAGAAACGCCGGACCAGTGCATCGTATTGCTTTTGATCGTGCCGGCTCTCCAGTGGGGCGTGATAAACGTGCGGCGGCATGTCCTTGATGCGCAGCTTGCCGTTGACAAGCTCGGTGGCATGAGCCGTCACGGAACGCGACGACTGCTGCCTCGCCTTGTCGATGACGGTCAGTTCTTTTCTCTTTTCTTCCGTCGAATCGGCAATGGCCAGCATGCTTGACGCCTTGAACTGGTAGTACCAGACGTCGAGCGTGTCCATCCGGCTGAACTCGGCGACTTGTTGCCGGAACGTCTCGCATAGCCGGCGCACCAAGGCGCGCTGATCACGCGTCGCAAGTCCGCGTTCGCGCGCGGCAATCACGAACGATGTAGCCAGTCTGCGCACATCCCAGTCAAAGGGGCCGGGCAGTGTTTCGTCGAAGTCGTTGGGTCCGAAAAGAATGCGCCGCTCGGGGCTTGCGAACAGTCCGAAATTGGCCAGATGCGCATCGCCGCCCAGTTGCACGATCAGGCCGGAATGAGGCAGTTTCGACAGGTCGAATGCCATCAGCGGAGCCGCACCACGATAGAACGCGAATGGGTTCGCAACCATACGTCCGTAGCGAATGGGTATCAGCTCTGTCACCCGACCCACGTTGGACGCGTCGAGCAGCGCAATGGGGTCCCGATCTTCGATCTTGCAGTCCGCCAGCTTCGCGCGCGGCACCTTTGCGCGCGCCGCTTTGCCCTGTCCGATGCGCGACGCCAAAGAGGCACGCCCCGCAAACAGCGTGGACGGGTCTTCTTGTGCTGCCAGGGTTTTCGGATCAGTAGGTTCCGTAGCAGGTTTGTTGCGCTTGCGGGCAGTGGATTCAGGCATGTGTCCCCCCTTTATCATTCATCCGCCTCCCCAATAGGCAAGCGACACTGGCTTTGCGTTCATATTCTCCAGTCGCCGACCTGGATTCCAGCCGGTTGGGTTTCAGTCGTGCGACACTCGCCCTCATCAGCCTAGTTGATACCCAATGTGGAAGCGTAGCTGATGTAAGCCGACACAAATACGTTGCTTTACAGCATCAAAAACGAAAGCGGCAAGCCAGGCTTCAGCCAATGAGATCGGCACCTGTCGTCAGGACGATTTTTCCAAAGTGTGTGCCGGAATCGATCAGCTCGTGAGCGCCGCAAGCGTCGGCAAGCGCAAAGGTCTTGTAGATAACCGGCTTGATCTTGCCGCTCTCGATGTGCGGCCAGACCAGCTGTTCGAGTTCATTGATGATGCTCGCCTTTTCCGCGGAGGTGCGCGATCGCAATGTTGAGCCCATGTGCGTTAGACGTTTCATCATCATAGGCACGACGTCGAGATCCTTCGCCGGCCCCTTGATCACGCCCACCTGGAGGATCCGGCCATCCATGGCGGCTACGGCATAGTTTCTAGCCACGTAGTCGCCGGCAATGATGTCGAGGATCACGTCGACACCTTTTCCATCGGTATAACGCTTCGCTTCGGCGACGAAATCTTCCTCGCGGTAATCTATCGCGAGGTCTGCGCCGAGCGCCAGGCTGGCCTTCCGATGTGCCTGCGAGCCAACGGTCGTGATGATCTTCGCAGCGCCGAATGCCTTCGCCAGCATGGTCGCCGTGGTACCGATACCTGACGCACCGCCATGGATCAACACTGATTCACCAGCAACCAGCTTGCCGCGCTGGAAAACGTTCAGCCACACCGTCATAAACGTTTCAGGCATGGCCGCCGCTTCCACCAACGTCAGGCCTTTGGGGATATGCATCGTGTTGCAGGCGTCCGCAACTGCATATTCTGCGTAGCCACCGCCGGGAATCAATGCACACACCCGTTCGCCGATCCGGAATTTGGACACGTCGGAGCCAATGGCGACCACCTGACCTGCGACTTCCAGCCCTGGAATGTCCGTAACTCCAGCGGGTGCATCGTACAGCCCTTTGCGCTGGAAAACGTCTGGGCCGTTCACGGCCGCCGCGTGGATGCGGATCAGAACCTGATCGGCGGTTGGCGTCGGCACCGAGCGCGTAGTCGGCACCAGGACCTCAGGACCGCCGGGCTGTTTAATTTCAATGGCCGTCATGGACGACGGCACGCGATAAGTTGAAGCCGACATAGCTACCACTCCTTCAATAGATGAGGCTCGATTGATCCGGGCGGATCATTGAGCGAGGCCCCCAAGTCAGCGAAGTATAGATATCGACACTGATGCTGACGTGCAGCATTATTCATAGGGTGAGATGCAGATTTGCATCAGGAGTGGGCACGATGAATTGGGATGATGCGCGAGTGTTTCTAGCGGTGGAGCGCGAAAAAACGCTCCGTGGAGCGGGCAGGGCGCTCAATCTCGATCAGGCGACGGTCGGCAGACGGATTGCAGCACTGGAGCACGCTCTACGTGCAACGCTCTTTCTGCGCACCTCTGAGGGTTACGCGTTGACCACCGCAGGCGAGATCGCGCTGAGATCAGCGGAGAAAATGGAGCACTCGGCACACGAACTTGTCAGACGAACTCAAGGCACGGATACACGGCTTGCGGGGGACGTGAGAGTCACCAGCACCGACTCGATCGCGCTCGAATTCCTGCTTCCCGCCATCGAACGCCTGCATGCCGTGCATCCCGAAGTGCGCGTTCTGCTGGACACCTCGACGCGCATGCTGAATCTGGCAAAGCGTGAAGCGGACATCGCGGTCCGGTCAGTCAGGCCGGATAATCCCGATCTTGTCGCACGGCGCCTGGCTCGCTGGCCCATGGCGCTCTTTGCATCGAATGCTTATCTCGAGCAACACGGCAAGCCCGCCGTTGGCTCTGCATTCGCGGGCCACGATCTTGTCGTCTACCAGGGAAATTGGACGAGCAATCGATCACCGACGCTTGCTGGCGAACCGATACACGCGGGGCGCATCGTATCGACCTTCAACTCTAGCCTCATGCTGCGTACTGCGGTAAAGGCCGGTATCGGCATCGGTGAGCTTCCGATACATCTGGCTGAACACGACGGCCTCGTGCAGATATGGCCGGAACCCGCACGTGGGGCGGTCTACGAAGTCTGGCTTGTCACGCATCAAGACCTTCGGCATACCGCGCGCATCGCAGCAATGATTGATGGCATCGTCTGCGCGTTCGAAGCTCACACAACCCACACACAATAGTCACGCACGACTTGGTTGCGGTTGCTGCGTGTTGCGGGCAGTGTCATCGCCACGGCGCCGGATAAAACCGGATCAAAGTAATCTGATGGCTAACAAGGGCTGCGGCGCTATCGCGCCGGCAGCCAGTATTGGGCACTATCCGTTGTCCGATATGAAGGAACGTATCCCATGACGACACCTACGTTGCATTTGATGTGCGGCAAAATCGCGTCTGGTAAATCGACATTGGCAAAAGTGCTTGCCGACAACCACGCTGCCATTCTACTCAGCGAAGACCATTGGCTTTCGATGCTTTATCCGGGAGAGATCCGCTCGGTGACCGATTATGTGCGGTGTGCACATCGCATTCGTGGGGTGTTGGGGCCGTTGGTTGTCAGCCTGCTTGCGGCAGGTGTTTGCGTGGTACTGGATTTTCCTGCAAACACCGTCTCTGATCGCGAGTGGTTGCGCACCTTGGCAGATCAAACGCAGACGCAGCATTGTCTGCACTATCTGGATGTTGACGAGGAGACTTGCCGCGCCAGATTGCACGTACGGAACGCGGAGGGCTTACATGATTTCGCAGCAACGGACGCCGAGTTTGATCTGATCACACGCTACTTCAGCATTCCGGGTGAGGGGGAGGGGCTGGTTGTCGTTGTTCATTAGCAACGATCAGCTTTGCGCTGGAGCAAGGTCGGTGCGCTGCAAAATGGGGACTTCAAAAAGGCAACGGGGGACCAGAAAAATGGCACCCTGAAGCCCAAGCGTCAGGCACGACGGGCCATCAGCAACATCGACGCCGCTGCCGACAACAGCCCGGCGCAGCAACGATTGAAAATCTGCTTGCCACGTGGCTCGGCAAACCAGCGACGCATGTGCAAACCCATGTAGGCGTAGGCACTGATGGCGATCCATTCCAGACACAAAAACAACGCACCCAGTACCGCGAACTGCGGCGTCACGGCTTTCGTCGGGTCGACGAACTGCGGGAGGAATGCAGTGAAAATCAAAATCGCTTTGGGGTTACTGGGGCCTAGCTTGATTTCACAGCAGCTAGGCGGGCGGAGCCGGAGCGGGACGCCGCGTTCGACTCAGAGCAGCCCGTTGTGATGGGTAGAAAGGAGTCCGGCGACAGTATTAGGCTGCGGTACTCGACAACATCAGCCAAGCCGCGGGCCCCTTGTGCTTACGTAACGAATTCACTAAATCGGAACGGCTGTCTGCCAGATCAGGCTGTGGGCCTGGATTTTAAGCTGGGCCGTTTCGGAGTCCGCACGGACTAGGCTGGTAGGGGCACGTGCAGCTAGTGCATTGAAGGATTGTCCAAGGCTCCATGACTCCAGCTCGTCAACGATGATCAGCCGATCATGTAGCGACCGATCTGGCGCAAGTCTAGCTTCCAATGGGCGTGCCGACGAATACTGCTGTGCCCAGTGTCTCACCGCCGGAGCTAATGCTGCTTTCCTTCCGCTGGTGTCTGCCAAGATCAGTATTGTGACACCTTCGGGTACCAAGACGGCGAAGTCTGTCAGGAGGTTGGCGTCGGCATATGGGTCGACGAACATCACAGTGTTGCGGGCTTCGGTCAGGATCTTCGATATGGCGGTAAACGCGGAGAAGGTCTCTCCGACAGGAATAAAGGCGCCGCGGGTGGAAGGGGATGCCTGAAGTTCTGCCCGGGCCAAGGCACGATAAAGGACAGTTGTCATTAGTTGCACGGCTTCAGGATGGCCTGGTATGAGGGCGTTGGAACTCAAACGCTCTGTAGCGGCGTTGAAAGTTGCCGCATCCATGATGCTGCCACTTTGCTCAAGAAGAGCCGAGGCGCGTCCTAGCCATCGCTGGCCTTCAGCGGTCTGCCATTGATGGGTGGCCATGTCTGGCATTTCCGCAATAAGGTAGCCGAGGTCGTGATAGAGGCGATCAGGTTCTATAGGCATGGCGGCTTAGGCCTTTCAGAGAGAAGGCATAAAGCTAGCATTGAATCGCCCTGAAGTCTGTAAACACTGAATGACCGTAGCTGGCCCAAAGCTGTCTGACCAAATTTTATTTTGGGCATCGTTAGGATTGCTGGTGACAATCTTCTGGTTCAGTTCACACTCCAAGGTGCACATTGCAGAGCGTCGGACCTACACCGCTTACAGGTAAACGAGCGTTATCGATCCGGATCTATGGGGTGAGAAAAAATTACGGCGGACTAATGGCTGATTTGTTTTTTTCTGCGCGTTCCTGGATCGCGTTTAGTTGGGGATGTGGCGTGGCCCCCAACGAGTGCGCCAGATATGCAGGGAGTTCAAGGTGGATACCGGTTTGGAGGGGGCGTGCGAGCACAATGATCTGACCGTCGCCAATTTTGGCAAGATCTTGATGCGTAAGAGTGTCAATAGGCGCACACAGGATCGTCCAATTCAGCTGCGAGCTGATGTTAAGGTTAATCGCTATGCCGTCGGGAGTAGAGATTAGCGCTATGGCTACCGCATTAGGGAAGCCTACGATGCTGTTGATGTCCCGATCTTTGGGATGGGAAAACAGTGCAGTGCCACGAACATTCGGTTCCTCATTGTCTCCGCGATACCACAATCCTTTGTGCAGTTCCTTGCCATAATCGGTATCTAGAACCTTTGACCCGAATAAGCAGTAGGCGACGCCTATTGCCAATTTGCACAAGAATCGTTGGTCAAACCGAGAGTTCACCACAACCTGTACGCTGCGTTCTGACGTGCCATGACTATTGTCATGAAAAAACTTAATACGTGATCGATCTATTTCATCAGCCTGCGTGAACCCTATGTCAGCCGGATCAGCTCCATCGATCTCAGTGCACATGATTTTTTTGACCTTGCGCCCTTGGAATGCCTGTTCAAAGGACAGCCATGTTTTGAGAGGATCTGTATGCGAGTTTTCTGAAAATAAGAAATAGGCTCGTGTCTCAACGCTCTTCATCGTCCGTGGATTTCCGCCAACGTACGCGGACATTCTTTCATCGTGCGGACGAAGCCAAAATACTTGTTCGCCAAGTGGACCTAGCCACAGTTCGCAGACATGGTCATCGGGAAGCTCTGGAGGGGAGAGGTCACTGTTTCCCATGCAGATGAGTGACACACCAACAGGCTTGTCCGAGTTATAGAGTGCTGAAGATGTCTCGCGGAGCCAATTGGAAACGACCCAGTTCTTCTCAAAAGATGCATCTACAAATAAGCCGAGGTTGCTATTGCAATTTTTGCACACATCTCGTGTTTTCAAAAAATCGGGACTATGTGCACCTCCTAAAAACTGTGGAATTACGTGCTCTAGGGTGAACTCTGAATCATCCTTGTCCGTACGGCAGTAAATGCAATGAGCCATAAATCCCTCAATATTTTACTAAGAAGAGCTTTAAGGTAGCACGTTGATATCAAGGCGTTGAATTTTGGGATTTAGGTGGGCACTAAAATTGTAAAATCATGCAAGCTCATCATTTGATGCGCTTGGGCAGCCCCGGCGCGGCCGATAGCAACTCATCGGAAATTTTATATTACCCATCATTAGGCTTGCCTGCCGCCACCAGAAACTCTTGCCGGGCCAACGCCAGGATGCCAATCGGCGCGCTGGCGACTGCGCTTTCAGCCTGCGGATTGGCTCGCCAGAGTTGAACCGCTAGGTAGAACAGATACGCCGCACCGAGAATCTTGATCCCGTAAAACAGCAGTTCTGAGGTTTGCAGTACCACCGCCAGCCCGGCTGAGGCCAACGCAATCATTCCGGCGAACGCCAGCAAACGTCCGAGCCCGGCTACACAGGACGCGTGGTAGCCGTATCGGGTCGAGTTGCTGACCGACAGCAGATTGTTCGGGCCTGGCGCCATGTTCAGGGCGAAACAGGCGGGAAGGAATAGTGTGAGCGTGGCGAGATCCATGGCAACTTCCAGAAGCAGGGACGGTACTGTTATCACAGGTGTCGGGTTGTTTAGCCGAATCTGCGGTTGATGCCAATTGGCCATCTGATCAGTTAGAGTGTGCACCGCTCGAGAAATGGATCCCGGGCTTTTCTCATGGAGTTACTCAGTGAAACACCTCAGCAAAGTTGTTGCCGTTGTATTGTTTGGCCTGGTTCTGGCAGGTTGCACCGGCACCTCGATGAAGACCCAGCACTATGACAGCACCCAGTACACCGTTCTGGGTCACAGTGAAGCGAGCGCCACTGGCCTCCTGCTGTTTGGCTGCATCCCGATCCAGCAGAACAGCCGCTTTGTTCGTGCTCAGGACGCGGCGATCAAGGCCAAGGGCGGCGACGCAATGATCAACACCCAGGTACAGGAAAACTGGTTCTGGGCTTGGGTCCTGACCGGTTACACCACCAAGATCTCCGGTGACGTGATCAAGCTGAAAAACGTTCAGTAAACGCAGTACCCGTCTGCTGGTGAGTACGCTCTTACGTGAAAAAGCCCGGTTAGCCGGGCTTTTTCGTCTGTGCTCGTTGCGCGAAATGGGGGGCAGATTTTTTTTGGCTTGACCGTCAGCAGGCCGTGCAATGACTTGGCGCGATGGGCTGAAACGCCAGTGATAGTGGCGATTACTCGGCTGTCGGCGCGCGCGCAGCCTGATCGATTTCCTGGTTGAGCGCTTCAAGCACATCGATCACCTGGAAGAACCGGAAACTACGCTCGACTGAACGGCGTCGCGCCATTCGACGGGCCTTGTCGTTTCGACGGCGACGCTACCGACTGGCTGTGCAAGGTTGCGGGCAGCACAATCCCGGCCTATGGTCCAAGCGACGCATTGCCTGCGACCGGCGCACGTTGCTCACCGCCGGTTGCTGTCCATCCAGGGTGAATTCCCGCAGCGAGGTGACGACATGCCGAACGACTCCCGCCCCGCCGTGCTCGAACTGATCGGCAATACGCCGCTGGTTCGCGTGAGCCGCTTCGATACCGGCCCGTGCACGCTGTTTCTCAAGCTCGAATCGCAGAACCCCGGCGGTTCGATCAAGGATCGCATCGGCCTGGCGATGATCGACGGCGCCGAGCGCGATGGCCGCCTGCGGCCCGGCGGCACCATCGTCGAGGCCACCGCCGGCAACACCGGCCTCGGCCTGGCGCTGGTCGGCCGCGCCAAGGGATACCGGGTGGTGTTGGTGGTGCCGGACAAGATGTCCACCGAGAAGGTCCTGCACCTCAAGGCGATGGGCGCCGAGGTGCACATCACTCGTTCCGACGTTGGCAAGGGCCATCCCGAGTACTACCAGGACGTTGCCGCGCGGCTGGCGCAAGAAATTCCCGAGGCCTTTTTCGCCGATCAGTTCAACAACCCGGCCAACCCGCTGGCGCACGAGTGCAGCACCGCTCCGGAGATTTGGGCGCAGACTCAGCATGATCTGGATGCCATCGTCGTCGGCGTCGGTTCGGCCGGCACGCTGACCGGGCTGACCCGCTTCTTTCGCCGCGTGCAGCCGAACCTGGAAATGGTGCTGGCCGACCCGGTCGGCTCGGTGATGGCCGAATACAGCCGCAGCGGGACCCTCGGCACACCCGGTTCGTGGGCGGTGGAGGGCATCGGCGAAGACTTCATCCCGTCGATTGCCGACCTTTCCAGCGTGCGCCACGCCTACTCGATCAGCGACGAGGAAAGCTTCGATCATGCCCGCCAACTGCTGCGCGCCGAAGGCATTCTCGGCGGCTCTTCGACCGGCACCTTGCTGGCGGCGGCACTGCGTTACTGCCGTGAGCAAACCGAGCCGAAGCGGGTGGTCAGCTTCGTCTGCGACACCGGCACCCGCTACCTGTCGAAGGTCTACAACGACCAGTGGATGACCGACCAGGGCTTGCTTGCGCGCAAGCGCTACGGTGATCTGCGCGACCTGATCGCGCGACGCTTCGAAGATGGCCGGGTCATCAGCGTAGGCCCGGACGACACGCTGCTCACCGCCTTCCAGCGCATGCGCCTGGCGGATGTGTCGCAGCTGCCGGTGCTGGTGGACGGCCAGCGGCTGGTCGGCGTGATTGACGAATCCGATATTCTGCTTGACGTGCACCAGGACACTTCGCACTTTCGCATGACCGTGGCCAGCGCGATGACCGACAAGCTGGAAACCCTGCCTCCCGGCGCCAGCCTGGCCGAACTGCAGGCGGAGCTCGACCGTGGGCTGGTGGCGATCATCAAAGACGCCTCGGGCTTCCACGGCCTGATTACTCGAGTCGACATGCTCAATCACTTGCGGAGATCCCTCACATGAGTCAACACGATGAAACCGCCGCACCACGCGCCTTCGCCACCCGTGTGATCCACGCCGGACAGGCGCCGGACCCTTCCACCGGGGCGCTGATGCCGCCGATTTACGCCAATTCCACCTACTTGCAGCAGAGCCCCGGTGTACACAAGGGGCTCGACTACGGGCGCTCGCACAATCCGACGCGCTTTGCGCTGGAGCGTTGCGTGGCAGACCTTGAGGGCGGCACCCAGGCCTTCGCCTTCGCCTCCGGGCTGGCGGCGATCTCCACCGTGCTCGAACTGCTCGACAGTGGCGCGCACATCGTCTCCGGCAACGACCTGTATGGCGGTACTTTTCGACTGTTCGACAAGGTGCGCCGGCACAGCGCCGGGCATCGCTTCAGCTTCGTCGATCTGACCGACCTGTCGGCATTCGAAGCGGCGCTGCAGGATGACACGCGGATGGTCATGGTCGAGACGCCGAGCAATCCCTTGCTGCGCCTGACTGACCTCGCCGCTATTGCGCGCATCTGTCGCGAGCGAGGCATCATCTGTGTGGCCGACAACACCTTTGCCAGCCCGTGGATCCAGCGCCCGCTGGAGCTGGGCTTCGATATCGTGCTGCATTCAACGACCAAGTACCTGAACGGCCACTCCGACGTGATCGGTGGCATAGCGGTGGTGGGGCAGAATTTCGAGCTGCGCGAACGGTTGGGCTTCTTGCAGAACGCGGTGGGGGCTATCGCCGGGCCGTTCGACGCTTTTCTCACCCTGCGCGGAGTGAAAACCCTGGCGCTGCGCATGGAGCGCCACTGCAGCAATGCGCTGAAGCTGGCGCAATGGCTAGAGCGTCAGCCACAGGTGGCGCGCGTCTATTATCCGGGCCTGCCGTCGCACCCGCAGCACGAACTGGCGCGGCGGCAGATGCGCGGTTTCGGCGGGATGATCTCCCTCGACCTGAACAGCGACCTGGCCGGCGCCAAGCGTTTCCTCGAGAGTGTGCAGATCTTCGCCTTGGCCGAGAGCCTGGGCGGGGTCGAAAGCCTGATCGAGCACCCGGCGATCATGACGCACGCCAGCATCCCGGCAGAAACCCGTGCGCAGCTCGGCATCGGCGATGCGCTGGTGCGTTTGTCAGTGGGTGTCGAGGATATCGAAGACCTGCGCGCCGACCTGGCCCAAGCGTTGGCGCGGATGTGAGTGGTGGGTCGATTTCGGTCAGTCGTGACTGACCGAAATCGGCCAAAAGCGGGCACTCGTGCGAAGAGATCTTTTGGTCGATCTCTGGGCATCAGGGATCTGGTCCAATATTTAAGCTGATATCATTCAAGCATTTACAATGCCAAGTAGAAAAATATGAATCGTCGTAAAAAAATAAAACAGCTATTAAAGGCTCACGCCAAAAAGGCTAGTGCCAAATTGGCACCGCCAAGCAAGTCTAAATACATCAGTAAAGCTGACCGATTGAAGCTAGCTGCTGAATCCAGTCACGACTCAATCATTTGCTCTGAAAGCTGATCTATGTATCTGAAGCACCACCGGAATTTACAAATCTGGTTGGGCTAGGCATTCCGATGGCACGTACCGCGAGAACGCGGCCTAACAGTTCATTCATGCCGAAGCCGCTTCGCGGCTCTGAATCGAACCCAATTCCCTAGGTACATTTGACTGGCCGCTTTTGACCGACCTCTGACGGTTGTGATGGGCGGAAATCGGGCAAAAGTGGCCGATGGTCGTTGCATTTCGCTTGTCGCCGGCGTTTGGCTAAGCTTAATAAATCGGGCGAACGGAAACCTGAGTGAGAGTGGCCATCAGCGGATCTGGATTGGCATCAAGACGGTACTCCCAAAGGAGACGACTATGTATGCGGTGATAAGAACCTACCTGGGTGCTGGCGCAAAGCAGCTTTTCAATCTTTTAGAAGAGCGCAACGCCGACGTCGAAGCTACCCTGCGGACAGTGCCTGGCCTCGTCAGCTACACACTGCTGAATACGGGTGATGGCGGTACGGCAGTGACTGTTTGCACGGACAAGGCCGGCAGCGATGCGAGCTTGAAAGTCGCGCGCGACTGGATTCAGAAAAATGCCTCGAATATCCACGCGAACCCGCCGATCGTAACGGAAGGTCCGGTGATTGTGCAGATCAATTAGCGCGTCGTTCCGATGGATCTCACAACACTTTCGCTGTCGCAAGTTTTGTATGTTTGCATAGCAGAGATGTGATCGTCGGCAAACCATCAGATTGGGTTTGCTTGCGGTGGAAGCGAACGACGGCTTTGGGTCGGTTGTTGCCTTTGGTGATGGATTACCTTTACCAGATAGCCAGGATCGCAGCCTGCGGCAGCTCCTACGGGTGTACACAGTCCCAACGTAGGAGCTGCCGCAGGCTGCGATCTTTTAAACGCTTAACGGACTGGCATTACGCCTTCAGAGTGCCCGTTTTCATTCACTTCGACGCCTGCGCCCGCAAGCGCCTGCCGATCACATCCATCAAATCGCACCCATCGCGCAACGGAATGGCCAGCAGCTTGGCGAAGTCGGCCAACACCACCGTGTCGCCCTCGATGTCGACACGAAAAGCGATGTTTTCCAGCACCTGAGTGACCGTGCGAATGCCGTAGTCGGCGGTGGCTTGCAGCACGTCGAGCGGGGCTTGAGTGTCGATGAGCAGGGAGGCCGGGATCAGGTCGATTCCGGTGAGGGGCATGTATCTATCCATGGGTGGAACTCCGAATCAGATTGGAAGGGCTGATCCGATCGACAGGTCGCCAAACCTGGTCGCTGGGTAGGCGACGAGGGGACTATAGTTTTTGTTGCTGCGGGTAACTAGAGCGCCATTTCTGAGATTGATGTAGGGCGTGTGGGCGGGACGAGACTCATGGTTTTAGCCGAACAAAGCCTCCTTTACGATGCATCTGCATTTCCCCATGACGTAGACTCCTCCAACCGCGATTTCCTGCCCGCCCGAGACTCACCCATGCAAGCACCCCCGACCCATCGCCCCCTCTGGCAAACCTATCTCCTGTTCCTGGCGCCCATGGTTCTGTCGAACTTTCTGCAGTCCATGTCAGGCACGATCAACAGCATCTACATCGGTCAAATGCTCGGCACTCAGGCCTTGGCGGCCGTGTCCGGTATGTTCCCGATCGTGTTCTTCTTCATCGCGCTGGTCATCGGCCTCGGCGCGGGTGCCGGGGTGTTGATTGGTCAGGCGTGGGGGGCGCGGGAGCCGCAGATGGTGAAGGCGATTGCCGGGACGACGTTGCTGTTGGGGGCGATGATCGGATTGATGGCGGCGGTGGTGGGGAGTGTGTTTGCACGGCCGGCGTTGCAGGGGTTGGGGACGCCAGCGGATGTGCTGGACGATGCGGTGGCGTATGCGCAGGTGATGATGTGGATCCTGCCGTCGCTGTTGGTGTTTGTGTTGTTCACGCAATTGTTGCGAGGGGTGAGCGATACGCTGTCGCCGTTATTGGCGCTGGTGGTGTCGACGTGTGTCGGGCTGGCGCTGACGCCGGCGTTGATTCTCGGGTGGTTTGGGCTGCCGCCGATGGGGATTCAGAGTGCGGCGTTTGCCGGGTTGGCGGGTAACCTGTCGGCGATGGGGTTGTTGGCGTGGCGGTTGATTCGCAAGGGCCATCCGTTGGCGCCGGATCGGGCGTTTTTTGCGGCGATACGGCTGGACATGGACATCCTCGGCAAAGTGCTGCGCATCGGTTTGCCCACGGGGTTGCAGATGGTGGTGCTGTCGTTGTCGGAGCTGGTGATTCTGGCGCTGGTCAACCAGCACGGTTCCCAGGCGACGGCGGCGTACGGGGCAGTGACGCAGATCGTCAATTACGTGCAATTTCCGGCGCTGTCGATTGCGATCACGGCGTCGATCCTCGGGGCCCAGGCCATCGGGGCAGGGCGCATCGAGCGGATCGGGCCGATTCTGCGCACGGGGCTGTTGATCAACGTGTGGCTGACCGGTGGCCTGGTGGTGTTGGGTTACTTGCTGTCGCACTGGTTGCTGGGGTTGTTCCTCACCGATCCATCCACCCAGGCCATGGCCGAACACCTGTTGCACATCATGCTCTGGAGTCTGCTGGTGTTCGGCTTCCAGGCGGTCATCGGCGGCATCATGCGCGCCAGCGGCACGGTGATGGTGCCGGTGGCGATTGCAATCGTGTGCGTGATTGGGGTGCAGTTGCCGGTCGCATATGTGTTGGATGCGCGGTTCGGATTGCAAGGGGTATGGATGGCGTTTCCGGTGGCCTACCTGGGGATGCTGATGTTGCAGACGGCGTATTACAAAAGGGTCTGGCAGCATCAGAAGATCGAGCGGTTGGTGTAAAAGGGGGGGCGATGGTGATCGCCAGGCTCCATGCCCGGGCGACAAACCCGGGCATAGGCTTACAGGGAAAAAGCCAGCCTCGTGTCGATCAATGCCCGCCCACCACCAAATGGCTGAACGGCGCCACATACGCCTGCAATGTGACCAACCCACCGACCAGTATCGCCAGCACGATGGAGTGGAAAAACACGTAGCGCAGGATTTCCCCTTCATGCCCATACCAGCGGGTGGCGGTGGAGGCGACCACGATCGATTGGGCGTCGACCATCTTGCCCATGACCCCGCCGGAACTGTTGGCGGCGGCCATCAATATCGGGCTGATGCCCAGTTGTTCCGAGGTCACCCGTTGCAAGCCGCCGAACAGCACGTTGGACGCCGTGTCCGAGCCGGTCAAGGCAACGCCGAGCCAGCCGAGCAGGGTGCCGAACATGGGGTAGAAAATCCCAGTGGCGGCGAAGGCCAGGCCCATGGTCGCGTCCAGGCCGGCATAGCGGGTGATGAAACCGAGGGCGAGCATCGCCGCGATGGTGATGAGCGAATAGCGCACCACCCACAGCGTTCGCAGGTATTGGCTCACCAGCTGCGGGATGGAATAGCCCATCAGCAGTCCGCCGAGGATCGCCGCCAGCAAGATGCCGCTGCCGGTGCTGGTGAACCAGGTGAATTTGTAGATCGCTTCCTCCGGCTTAGGTTGCGGCACGACGGGCGGAACCTTCTCGACCTGCAAGTGCAGAGTGGTGAAGGTCAGGGCCGGCGCGAAGATCGGGTTCGCCTCGCTCATGGGCTTACCCTGGGGGTCGAGCTTGGCCGAGTGGGTTTGCGGGTCCATGGCCGGACGGGTGTCGAACATGTTTTTGAAGCCTTGAGTGCCCCAGGCGAAGACAAAGACCGTGAGGATGATCCAGGGCATCCACGCGCGCATGACCGCGGGCCGGGCATCGCTGGCAAAGGTTGCGCTGGCCGCCGGTTTTTCGTCTCGGGATTCCTCTACTTTTGAGTCGTCGACTCGCCCCGACAAGGCGGCAGAGGTGTGCACGTGGGCGGGTTTCCAGACCTTGAGGAAAGCGGTCAGGCAGGCCATGGAAATCAGCGCGGCAATCACGTCCACCAGCATGGGTCCGTGGTAGTTGGACACGAAGAACTGCGGCACTGCGAAGCTGACCCCGGCCACCAGAATCGCCGGCCAGATTTCCAGCATCTTGCGCCAACCGGCGAAGGCCCAGATCAACCAGAACGGCACGAGCACCGAGAAGAACGGCAACTGCCGGCCGACCATCATCGACAGTTCCATTTCGTCCAGCCCGGTGACCTTGGCCAAGGTGATGATAGGCGTGCCCAAGGCACCGAACGCCACCGGCGCGGTGTTGGCGATCAACGCCAGACCGGACGCGGCCAGAGGCGAGAAACCCAGCCCGATCAGAATGGCCCCGGTCACTGCCACCGGCGTGCCGAACCCCGCGGCCCCTTCGAAGAACGCACCGAAGCAGAAGGCGATCAGCAGCAATTGCAGGCGGCGATCGTCGGTGATGCGCGCAAGCGAATCCTGCAAGACTTTGAAGGAGCCGTTCTCGGTGGTCAGCCGATGCAGGAAGATGATGTTGAGCACGATCCAGCCAATCGGCAGCAGACCGGTGGCGGCGCCTAACAGCGCGGCGGAACCGGCCATGTTCGCCGGCATGCCGAAGGCAAAGATCGCGATCAGCAACGCCGTGCTCAGCGCCAGCAAGGCCGCCAGATGCGCCTTGACATGAAAAAACGCCAGGGACGTGAGCATCACCACGACCGGTAACGCCGCCACGAGGGTCGAGACCACCGGGTTACCGAAGGGATCGTAGACTTGCTGCCAGACCATGTTCCACCTCTGCTTCTTGTTGTTGGCAGTGCAGGCCCCGAGGGGGGAGGTGAAATTGAGTATAGGTGGCATTGCGCGGCGGGCTGGCAGGCCTGCGCGTGGCTGAAATCGGGACGCAGGCTCCCGTGGATGGCGGGTCATAGACTTGCCCATCCACCGTTGCCGAGTACAAGCAACGTTCGTCACGCCCAACGAGGCTCATCACAGATGTGCGTCTTTCTCTAGTGATCAGCAGGTGCCTCGGCTTGAATGAGGATCGCATTGGCCAGCTCATCGTCACTGGCGTTAAGGTCTGGATGATCGTGGCGAATCTGCTTCAACGCAGACTCCAGATAGACACCACGTATTGCACCTCCACTCGCCACAAAGCTGGAAGCGTCATCGCGGGCAGGGATGATCATTTTGTGGTCCTTGAACGTTGAGTACAGCGATGCGGAAACCCCTGCCGAGGTGGCGACATCGCCCGCATCTACTTTGGCGAGGACCGAACCAAAGGGCAGACAAAGCATTAGCGAAGAGATGAGCAGTATGCGACGCATGACGGCGTCCTCCGAAAGGGTGAAGCAACGGATGTGTTACATCATTTTGGAGGTGTGGCGTCAGTCAGGAGTTCCCTGTCGTTGGCATATCTGCTCACAAAGCAGAGGGCTGAGCGGACAGTCGGGATGATGCGCAGCGGCAGTGGTTGCCAGCGGTCAGTCTGTTGGAATGATTGGACGGGTACGGTGTCGACCCAATAAGCGGAGTCATCAATATGGCTCAGTCAGAAGGTTAGATCATGCGCCAGATCTGGATAGCCACCTGCCTCGCAATAACCCTTATCGGGGGCCAGGTGAGCGCGGCTGACCAAGAGCAAAACAAGGAGGTGGCGGTGGACAAGGCGCAGGTCCTGGAACAGAAAACCGCAGATAAGGGCAGTGTGTCGCCCGTGCCCAAAGCCGAGGCGATTACGCCCTCTGAAGCGCAGGCGGTCGATCCGGCGGGCAAAGCACCTTTAAAGGATGCAATTACCTGCCTTTCACGCACTGTTTTCTGGGAGGCCAAAGGTGGGGAATTGGCCGATATGGAAGCTGTCGCCAATGTTGTTTTGAACCGGCTCGGCCATGAAGGTTTTCCGGGTACCGTGTGCGAGGTGGTCAAACAAGGTTCGGAAAAGCATGCCTGCCAGTTTTCGTGGTGGTGTGATCGACGTTCGGATCAAGCCGACGAAGACGCTCCCTATGCGGTTGCTACGGAAATAGCGCGAAAAGCGCTCAACCACCAGCTCACGGACCGCACCCACGGCGCCATGTATTTCCACGGCAAGAACGTGAAGCCCGAGTGGGCCAAGGAATACATCAAGACCGCCGAGACCAAAAAATTTCTCTTCTACAAGCCTCGCGACGGTACCGCACGATAGGGGCGTTCGCTCAGGCTTCGTCAGGACGAAAACGTGGCGAAGCACCTCGCGCAGTGCCAGTATGAATGGGAGTTTCCGCATTTGCCGAGTGCGCAACATGGGTACCACCGAGCGCTTGTCATCACTGACCGCCAGCCGTCTGCGGGCCTTGCACCGGGAAGGTTTCGTGGTGCTGCCCGGCGTGCTGGATAGCGCCCGGATTACCGCGCTGCGCACTGCAATCGATGGTCTGAAACCCGAGCACTGGGACTACAGCGGCCGGCTCGATCATTACAAGTGCGTGTTCAACCGCGATCCGTTTTGGCTGCCGTTTCTCGACCTGAACGGGATCATCGAACTGGCCGAAGCTGCCTTGGGAGACGATTGTCACGTCATTGGCCAGACCGCCTGGCGCTGCCATCCCGGCTTCGTCGGGGCCCCATTGCATCTGGATTACCTGGCGATGGAGCTGCCGCAAAGCCTGCTGGTCGACCCGGCCTTCGAGTTGCCGATGCAGATCTGCACCGCGCAACTCTACCTCGACGATATCGATGCCGACCTCAGTCCTACTCGGGTGATACCCGGTAGCCACCGAGCCGGGCGGCCGCCTGCTCGCGGTGAAATCCAGTGGCATGGCTGTACAGCGAAGCCGGTGCTGTGTCGAGCCGG
The DNA here is from genome assembly GCF_001874645.1 of Pseudomonas frederiksbergensis. NCBI lineage: Bacteria > Pseudomonadati > Pseudomonadota > Gammaproteobacteria > Pseudomonadales > Pseudomonadaceae > Pseudomonas > Pseudomonas frederiksbergensis. The sequence goes on along the minus strand of NZ_CP017886.1, from coordinate 279,807 downwards.
GGATTTGCTGATGTTACGCAGTGAACTGTGGCACGCCGGTAGCGACAATCGAACTCTCGACCGCGTGCGCTACCTGTTGCAGGTACACTACGGCCGACGCATGGTGGCGCAGAAGTTCTCGCCTTACCTGCACTGGCGCTTCAATCCGAGCGTGCTGGCCGCCGCGACACCACGTCAACGGCGCCTGCTGGGAGAGCATCAGGAAGCGGAATACGACTGACCCAAGTGACCTGGCCTTGTTGTCAGCGCTTTCGCGGTCAATGGGGTGGGGTGTTCGGGGAAGTGACTGTCTGGAACCTGACCGATCTCAAGCGCTGAGCGCCCCTGGCACTCCATTCGTGCCGCCTGCTGCCTGGCATCGTGTTGTCATGCTTTTGCCAAGCATGACATCCGCTGAGCACCGTGCAAGTTCCGTATTACGAAATGGGCCGCTGTGCCGCTCAGCACTTGATCGAACGCAGGGATGAACCCTCTAATCAAAGGGTTTCATGCCCCCTCGTGGACCGTAAATCCTGGTGACGGCTGGCACACCGCACGCTGCAGTTTTTCAAAGCGGTAAGCAACACCTGATGTGGAGCAGAACATGAAGAAAGCCGCAGTACTAACCCTTGCCTTGATGCTCAATACAGGCGTATTCAGCACGCCCGCAGAAGCGGCCGGCGATGCTGAAGCGGGTGAGAAACTCTTTAACCGGATATGCGGCGGCTGCCACCAGGTCGGGGAGTCGGCACGGGGTTCTTTTGGACCGCAGCTCAATGCCATTTTTGGGCGCCATGCTGGCAGCACGACGGACTACCAGTACTCTTCCTCGATGAAATCATCAGGCGTCGTCTGGACCCGCGAAACGCTGGCCGCCTACATCGAAGCTCCAAAAAAAGTAGTCCCCGGGACCCGCATGATTTTTTGGGGTATCAGCGATCCGGAAAAGATCGAAAACCTGTTGACCTACCTTCAGACATTTCAGCCGCAATAATCTGTACCTCAGCAAACGTCATCCCCGCAACGTCGGACAGAAGGCATTTTGCTGGCCCCGAAGCCTCAAGGTTACCGCCAAAATTACTTTATTTTCAGGTGGTTAGGCGGAATGCAAATGCGGAATGTATTGATCATGCCGATCTCGCTTGTACTGGCGAGCATTGCTGTCTGTGTCCAGGCAAAAGAGTTGATGCCCAATGATCGGTTTATGTGCAGCTGGGGGGCGGGTACTGCGGCAAGGGCCCAGGAGCTCAAGCTGTCAGGGGTCTCACTGTATGCCGCTCGCCAGAAGATACAGGCTTACAAGTTCAGCAAGGGCTGGATGCGAATGATGGCCTTGGGAATTACCGAGCAAACCTACGACAGTCAATCGAGGTTCAAGCCCGAGGCTGTCCGGCAGAGCTTCTATGAAGAGTGCGTCAGGTACACGTTGGCGCGTAAATGACGTTCGCCCTGTCGTGACTTGTCGGCGCCGGGGTCTCAGGTGCGACTGTTTGAACAGATAAGTCCTGCGCCTACTGCCATAAGGCTCTTCCATGGGCTTACTCACCGGACTTCTCCTGACGACCTGACGTGTTTCTACGGATAACGCTAGCAATGGAAACGGGTTGGTCCAGAATGTCACCGCGCCATGTTAGGTTGTTTTTGAATAATGCCAATTTCGGACTGGAAACAGCCGCTCAAATCATCGAGGGTATGCGCTGGATTCGCGATAGGCCCGGACAGTGAGGTCAATGAATAGGCCCGCCGCCGTGACGCTTCAGTTTTCCCAGCGTCTATGACTTTTATAGCCAGTGTTGGCTCTCGGCATCTTGGAAGAGGGAGATATTTATGATCGTTAAACCGCGCGTTCGTGGTTTTGTTTGTGTGACTACCCACCCCACTGGCTGCAAAGCCAACGTCAAGAATCAGATCGACTACGTGCGTGCTCAAGGACAGATCACCGATGGACCAAAGAATGTCCTCGTGCTTGGTGCATCGACCGGCTACGGACTTGCTGCACGCATCACCGCGGCTTTTGGTTGCGGTGCCCAGACGCTGGGTGTGTTCTTCGAACGTGAAAGTGTCGAGGGTAAACTCGGCACCGCCGGCTGGTACAACACCGCGGCCTTTCACACGTTTGCCGAGTCAGAAGGCCTCTACGCCAAGAGCATCAACGGCGACGCCTTCTCCGATGAAGTCAAGCGCCTGACCATCGAGACCATCAAGCGCGACATGGGCAAGATCGACCTGGTGGTCTACAGCCTCGCCGCGCCGCGTCGTACCGATCCGAAAACCGGTGAAGTCTACAGCTCGACGCTCAAGCCGATCGGCAAGTCGGTTACCCAGCGCGGCCTGAACACCGACAAGGAAGAGGTCAACGTGACCACCTTGGCCGAGGCGACCCAGGAAGAAATCGACGGTACCGTCAAGGTCATGGGCGGCGAAGACTGGCAGATGTGGATCGACGCACTGCACGACGCGGGCGTTCTGGCCGAGGGGGCGAAAACGACGGCATTCACTTACCTGGGCGAGAAGCTGACCCACGACATTTACTGGAATGGCTCCATTGGTGCGGCCAAGAAAGACCTGGATCAGAAAGTCCTGAGTATTCGTGAGCAATTGGCGGATCTGGGCGGCGATGCGCGGGTCTCGGTATTGAAAGCGGTAGTGACCCAGGCCAGTTCGGCGATCCCGATCATGCCGTTGTACCTGTCCTTGTTGTTCAAGGTCATGAAAGAGCAAGGTACACACGAAGGGTGCATCGAGCAGGTCTACGCGCTCTACAAAGACAGCTTGTTTGGCCATCCTCCCGTCATGGATGAAGAAGGGCGTCTGCGCGCGGATTACAAGGAATTGGCGCCTGAAGTCCAGGAGCGCGTCAAGCAACTCTGGGATCAGGTCAGCAATGACAACCTTTACGAACTCACCGACTTTGCCGGTTACAAGGCGGAGTTCCTGCGCCTGTTCGGCTTTGGGATCGAAGGGGTGGACTACGAGGCTGACGTCGATCCAGACGTCAAGATCTCCAACCTGGTCCAGGCTTAAGTCGCAGCAGTAGCGAAAATGGGGGCGGATTTATTTGCGTGGCAAATAAGTCCGCCCCTTTTTGCATTCAGCCGAGCGAGGCGAGGTCAATCAACCACAAACAGCTTCGCCCCCGTCACGGTCGACGACCTGTGAGGCTCAGCATTATCAGCCACCTGATAGCTCATGCCGGGTTTGAGCACGAACTGGCGGCCATCCTCGAGCTCGGTGTGCAGTTCGCCTTCAAGGCACAGCAGGATGTGACCCTTCGAGCACCAGTGGTCTGCCAGGTAATCGGCGGTGTATTCAACCATTCGGACGCGAATTGCGCCGAACTGGCGGGTGCGCCAATAGGCGCTGCCGCGTTCACCGGCGTGGACGGTGGGTTCGATGATTGACCAGTCGGTTGTGCCGAACGGGATAGCTGCTATATCCATGGCGAGTTCTTGAAGTCAGGAGAGAGCACCGATTTACGCAGCTGGGGGCGGGTTGTCAATGGATGGCGCTTCTTCAGAAGCTGAACCCCTGCTGTCCGAGGGTAATGTTTCATTATGTTTCAGATGGTCTGTCGGCGTAGGATGGTTAACTCGGATCGTGCATCACCTCGTTTCCAGCCAAGGGGAACTGAAAAATGAAGTTGAACCTCGTCAAAGCTTTCTTGATTGCTGGCACGTTGTTGTTGAGCGCGTGCTCTGGCATGACAACCAGCAGCTGTTTTTCAGAAGACTGCCATCAGTTTAACGGTCAGGGCGCCAACAAGATGAGCTTTGGTGGTAGCCCGATCGGCAACAGCTTTAATCAATACAGTTCAGGGCTGATGCAGCACGACTGATTCGGCCATTCGCAAACCGGATACGCCGATGGTAACCATCGGCGTTCCTTTGGCGTTGTGTTCACAACCCTAAACGTAGGGCTGACCACTGAATCCCCGTGGGAGCCGTTGCTGGCCCGGCATGTCGCTGAGTCTTTTGATCCAGGACGTGCGCCAGTCAATCGAGGCATGTGCGACTTTGGCTCTGCGCGCCGCTCGGCGTGCAGCGTTGCGAGCGTCTTTTCGGGCGTCCTTGAACGCGTCGGTATTACGGCAGCTACGGCATTTGACGCGGGCAAACTCAGTCGTAGACGTGAGATTGCTGCCATGGCGGCCGCAGGCCAGATGCCCGGCAGTCTTATAGTGAGTCACCATCGATGGATCTCCTTCGCAATGATTTCGGCGTAGCGCGAGGGTCACTTGCTATATCCATATGGGTGACTCTGCACTGTCTGGACTCGCTGCCCATTCAGCGGTGTGAGGAGGGTCAGAGGCCGCGATCCCATTACTATTAATGACACCTGTGTGACCGACGCGTTCGATCTGAAATGTCGAGGGCTGCACGGGGTGTTTTTCTTCAATACAGGCCTGTCAGCGTTCTCCTACTTTGAGCGCCGGAATGTCCCGAAGTTATTGAAGAAGGTGTGCAATGAGTCTGCTCATTTCCATGGCCGCATTTGCGTTGGCGTCGTCGATCACCCCAGGGCCGGTGAACATCGTTGCGTTGAGCTCGGGCGCGCAGTACGGCTTTCGTGCCAGTCAACGGCATGTGGCGGGTGCGACGCTGGGGTTTGTTTTGCTGCTGGTGTTGATGGGGTTGGGGCTGCATGAGTTGCTGCAGCTGTGGCCATCACTGACGCGGGTGGTGCAGTTGTTCGGGGTGGCGTTTTTGCTGTTCATGGCCTGGAAACTCGCTACTGACGATGGTCGGCTCAGCGCGGGTGATTCAGGGCAAGCGCCGACAATGTTCTACGGCGCGCTGATGCAGTGGCTCAACCCTAAAGCCTGGCTGGCCTGTGTCGCTGGGATGGGGGCTTTTGTTGCCGACGGCGAGGCGCAACTGGTCTGGCAGTTTGCGGCGGTGTACCTGGTGGTCTGCTACCTTTCGGTGGCGTGCTGGGCCTATGCCGGGACCTTTCTGCGGCAGTACCTGAGCAATGCCGGCGGTATGCGCTTGTTCAATCGGTTGATGGCGTCATTGCTGGCGGTCAGCGCGGGTTACTTGCTGTTGACCTGAGTGTCAGACATCAGCCGCGATACTGCCCCGGCGTCGCTGCCAGATGCTGTTTGAACGCTCGCTGAAAATGCGCCTGATCGGAGAACCCGGCTTCCAGTGCCACGTCGGCAATCAGCTTGCCCCGGCGTAGTTGGCTACGAGCGAACTGGATGCGGCGGTTGACCAGAAACGCATGGGGCGTCATGCCGTAATGCTGCTTGAAAGCGCGGATCAGGTACGACGCCGACAGCTCTGCCGCGTCGCAGATGTCTTCGAGTTTCAGCGACTGGGTGCAGTTGTCGCGGATGTAATCGGCCGCTCGTTCCAGCTTCAGGTTGGGCTCGCGAACGGTCAGTTCGGCCGGATTGAGCTTTAGCTGCACGTCAGTAAAAAACGCTATGGCGGCGCTGTGTTTTTGCAGCGTTTCCAGCTGTTCGTCGAGCAGTATGTCATACAGCCGATTGAGCTCGCTAAACAGCTCGGCATGGTCGCAGTGGGTGGTGGAGAAGCGCCGGAAGTCCAGCTCTTTGCTGAACCCCAGTTGATGCTGAAGGTGGGTCAGCCACGGCGTATCGACATACAGCATGCGATAAGACCACGGCTGATCGTCGATCGGGTTACAGGCGTGGACATCGCCGGGATTCATCAGCACCACGGTGCCGGTGCCGACTTCAAACGCGGCTTGCTCATGGATATAGGTGCTGCGCCCGGCGGTGATCGCGCCGATGGAAAAGTGCTCGTGAGAATGTCGGGCGTAGCAGACTTCGCGGCCGTCGGCGATGGAGCGCGCTTCGATGAAGGGCAGTGCGTTATCGCGCCAGAAGCGTGGGGCTTTGTCAGCATCTTTGGCAATGGCATGTTTCATCTGCGAGCGTCCTTTGGCAGTCCAGTGGGGAGTGTATTAGCTCTCGTCGTTAAAGGCTCGCTCAAGCGTGGCGATGTCGATTTTTTTCATCTGCAACATGGCCTGCATGGCACGCTGAGACTTGCTCGAGTCTTTGTCGGTCATCATTTTTTTTGTGACCGGTGGTCGCGCCAATCAAGGTCTCGGGAAAATTGCGCTTAGCTCAATGGATAAACCGAGGCGCGCGTAGGCACTCGTTGCCGCAGTGACGCCGTGAAAGGACACCGTGAGTTGCTGAGGAGACCGCCGTGCTGACGTTCAATATCAATGGCAAAGACCAATCCCTGGAAGTGCCCGGCGACATGCCGCTGTTGTGGGTATTGCGCGATGTCGCGCACCTGACCGGTACCAAGTTCGGTTGCGGCATGGCCCAGTGCGGCGCCTGCACGGTGCATGTCGACGGCGCGCCGTTGCGCTCCTGCATCACCCCGGCGGCGGCTGTCGCCAACGGGCAAAAAATCCTCACCATCGAAGGCCTGTCGAGCGACGGTTCGCACCCGGTGCAACGTGCCTGGGCCGAGATCGACGTGGTGCAATGCGGTTACTGTCAGTCAGGCCAGATCATGTCAGCGGCAGCTTTGTTGGCGAAAATCCCGTCACCGAGTGACAGCGACATCGATCAGGCGCTGTCGGGCAATATCTGTCGGTGCGGAACCTATCCGCGGATTCGTGCGGCGGTCAAACGTGCTGCGCAAATCGGGGAGGCATGACCATGAGCGCAGTGATCGATACTTCACGTCGGCAGTTTCTGAAAGGCAGTGCTGTACTCGGTGCGGGCCTGGTGGTGGCGTTTGTCATTCCGGGGGCCAATCGTTTTGCGCAGGCGGCGTCGACACTGGATGCAGTGTTCGCCCCCAACGCCTTTTTGCGCATCGCCCCCGATGGCAGCGTGACGGTGTTGTTGGGGCACTCCGAGATGGGGCAGGGGATCTGGACCGGCCTGACCATGTTGATTGCCGAAGAGCTGGATGCCGACTGGACGAAAATTCGCGTCGAGCATGCACCAGCATCGGCGGCTGATTATGGTCTACCGGCTTTCGGTGGCATGCAGATCACCGGCGGCTCGACCTCGACCTGGATGGAATTCGACCGCTACCGGCAGGCCGGCGCAGCCGCACGCTTGATGTTGATCGAGGCCGCCGCCAAGCGGTTCAACGTTGCACCCTCGACAGTACGAACCGAGCCGGGCGTGGTAATCGCCGGTGATCAGCGGGCGACTTACGGTGAGTTGGCCAATGACGCCGGCCAACTGCCAGTGCCGGATCCGGCGTCGATCAAGCTCAAGGAGGCCAAGGACTGGAAGATCATCGGCAAACCGACCAAGCGCCTGGATACCCCGGAAAAAATCACCGGCCAGGCGAAATTTGGTATGGATGTGCAGTTCGATGGGTTGTTGACGGCGATGGTCGCGCGCTCGCCGGTGTTTGGTGGCAGCGTCAAATCATTCGACGGCGCGGCGGCACTGGCGCTGCCGGGCGTGCATAAAGTCGTGCAGGTGCCGACGGGTGTCGCGGTGGTGGCCGATCATTATTGGGCCGCGAAGCTCGGCCGCGATGCGCTGAAAGTCGACTGGGACCTGGGGCCCAACGCTGATCTGGACAGCGACGCCTTGCTGCAAAACTTCCGCAAACTTGCCGCGATCCCCGGTACCCCGGCCAGCCAGGCGGGGGATATCAGTGCCGCGTTGAGCACGGCGGTGAAGACCATTGATGTTGAGTACAGTGTTCCCTACCTGGCCCACGCACCGATGGAGCCGCTTAACTGCACGGTAAAGATCACCCCGGACAAATGCGAGATCTGGACCGGCACCCAATTCCAGACGCTGGACCAAATGGTCGCGGCGAAAATCACCGGGCTCAAACCCGAGCAGGTCGAGATTCATACCGAATTCCTCGGTGGCGGTTTTGGTCGTCGAGCCAATCCGACCTCGGACTTTGTCAGTGAAGCGGTGCAAGTCGCCAAGGCCGCTGGCGGCCCAGTGAAAACTGTCTGGTCGCGGGAGGACGACATACGCGGGGGTTACTACCGCTCGGCGTTTCTCCATCACGCGCGCATTGGTCTGGACGCCAAAGGCATGCCCCAGGCCTGGCAGCACGTACTGGTCGGTCAATCGATCATGGCCGGCACTTCATTCGAAGCGACGATGGTCAAGAATGGCGTCGATGCCACCTCGGTCGAAGGCGTGGCCGACAGTCCGTACATCAAGGGGCTGGCCAACCATCTGGTCGATCTGCATTCGCCGAAAACCGGCATCAGCGTGCTGTGGATGCGTTCGGTGGGGCACACTCACACGGCGTTTGTCGTCGAGTCTTTGGTTGATGAACTGGCCACGGCGGCCGGCAAGGATCCGGTGGAATACCGACGGACCTTGCTCAAGGAGTATCCGCGACATCTGGGGGTGCTGAACCTTGCGGTGGAGAAGGCCAACTGGAAGGCGCCGTTGCCTGCGGGGCACGCGTTGGGCGTGGCGGTGCATGAGTCTTTTGGCAGTTACGTCGCGCAGGTGGCCGAGGTGTCCCAGGACAACCTGAAGATCCGCGTGCACCGTGTGGTCTGCGCGGTCGATTGCGGCATTGTGGTGAACCCGGCGAGCATCGCCGCGCAGATGGAATCGGGCATCACCTTTGGCCTGGGGTTCACCTTGCACAGCAAGCTGACCTTCAAGGACGGGCAAGTGGTGCAGTCCAATTACCATGACTTTCAGGTGCTGCGCCTGAATGAAATGCCGGAGGTCGAGGTGCACATCGTCCCCAGCACTGAAAAACCGGGCGGCATCGGCGAGACCGGGGTGCCACCGACGGCTCCGGCGGTGGCCAACGCGGTGTTTGCCCTGACCGGGCAACGGTTGCGCGAACTGCCCTTGCAACTGGCGGGGGTGTGAGATGAGGCGGCGCCTATAGGCTACCTGGCGAACAACTGGTCGATGTCTTTGAACGCCTTGAACTCCAGTGCGTTGCCGCACGGGTCGAACAAAAACATCGTCGCCTGTTCGCCCACCAGACCTTTGAAGCGAATACCGGGCTCGATCACGAAACGCGTGCCCAGGGACGTGAGCCGTTCGGCCAGGGACTCCCATTCATCCATCGACAGCACCACGCCGAAATGTGGAACCGGCACGTCGTGACCGTCCACGGCATTGGTGTGGGCGGATTCCTGGGTGGCGGTTTTCGGGTGTTCGTGGATGACCAATTGGTGGCCAAAAAAATTGAAGTCCACCCAATGCTCGCTTGAGCGGCCTTCCTCAAGGCCGAACACCTGGCCATAGAAAAGCCGCGCGGCGGTAAGGTCATACACCGGGATGGCCAGATGGAAAGGGGATAGACGCATGATGATCAAGCCTCGACAACGGGGAAGTTGAGACTGATTCTAGCCTTGTTATTTTTGATTAAATGACGATAATTTTTGCCTCCAGCTCAAATAAAATCGATCGATTGAGGTGCTCATGCTGCGTGAACTGAAAACCTTCATCGCAGTGACTCGCTATGGCACGTTTGCCGCTGCCGGTATGCACATTGGCCTCACGCAATCGGCCGTCAGCGCACAAATGCGCAACCTGGAGCAGGCGCTGGGTATTCGACTGTTTGACCGCACCGGGCGTCAGGCGATCCTCAACGCAGCGGGGCAGCGGGCGTTGCCGATGGCCCGGGAAATCCTCGAAACCTTTCAGCGCATGGCCGTCAGTGACGATGTCAGTGAGTTTCGCGGCGAATTGAGAGTCGGGGCTGTGGCGACGGCCCAGACCGGTTTGCTGCCCCAGGCACTGCTGCGATTGCGCCAGCAGGCGCCGTTGCTCGAGCCGAAACTGGTGCCTGGCGTGTCACTCAACCTGTTGAGTCAGGTCGACGCTGGCGAGCTCGATCTGGCGATCCTGATCAAGCCACCCTTTGAGTTGCCCAAGGAACTGTCTGCTCAAGTGATTCGGCAGGAGCCTTTTGTGTTGATCGTGCCGCCGGACCTCGAAGGTGAGGATCCTTTGCAGGTGCTCAGCACGCATCCACATGTGCGTTATGACCGCAACTCGTTCGGTGGCCGTCTGGTGACACGCTTTCTGCGCGAGCAGCAGATTGAGGTAAAAGTCGCGCTGGAGTTGGATGAGCTGGAGGCGATTGTGAAAATGGTCGAGTGCGGGCTGGGTGTGGCGTTGATTCCCCAGGCGGGGCTCTGGCTGGACTATGGCGCGAAGGTCAGGGTCATAGGGTTGGGCGAGTTGACGTTCTATCGGGAAATTGTGCTGCTGCAGCGTTACAGCCAGCGCACACAACCGATCCAGCAATTGTTTGCGCAGTGCCTGGTCTAAAAGATCGCAGGCTCCTACGGGCGTACACAAATACCCCGTAGGAGCTGGCGCAGCCTGCGATCTCTTGATCTTACATCCATAAAAAACCCGCCAATCGGCGGGTTTCTTGTTAACGCGCGAAGATTACTCTTCGATATTGCCCATGGCGGTGGTGTTGAAGCCGCCGTCCACGTACATGATTTCGCCGCTGATACCGGACGCCAGGTCCGAGCACAGGAAGGCGCCAGCGTTGCCGACTTCGTCGATGGTGACGTTGCGACGCAGCGGCGTTTGCGCTTCGTTGGCGGCCAGCATTTTACGGAAGTTCTTGATGCCGGAAGCGGCCAGGGTACGGATCGGGCCAGCCGATACCGCGTTGACGCGGGTGCCTTCCGGGCCCAGGGAGCCGGCCAGGTAACGTACGCCCGCTTCCAGGGAAGCCTTGGCCATGCCCATGACGTTGTAGTTCGGCATGGTGCGCTCGGCGCCCAGGTAAGACAGGGTCAGCAGGCTGCCGTTGCGGCCCTTCATCATGTCGCGGCCGGCTTTGGCCAGGGCTACGAAGCTGTAGGCGCTGATGTCGTGAGCGATGCGGAAACCGTCACGGGTGGTGGCTTCGGTGAAGTCGCCGTCCAGTTGGTCGCCCGGGGCGAAGCCAACGGAGTGCACGATGCAGTCCAGGCCGTCCCACTTCTTGCTCAGTTCTTCGAAGACCTTGGCGATTTCTTCATCGCTGGCCACGTCGCACGGGAAGCACAACTCAGGGCTCGAACCCCAGCCTTGTGCGAACTCTTCGACACGCCCTTTGAGTTTGTCGTTCTGATAAGTGAAGGCAAGCTCAGCGCCCTCGCGATGCATGGCGGCAGCGATACCGGATGCGATGGACAGCTTGCTGGCGACACCGACGATCAGTACGCGCTTACCGGCGAGAAAACCCATGTGTTGCTCCTCTTTCAGGTTATTGCGCAGTGGCTGGTGCCAGGAAAGCGGCCTCCAGCAACTGCTGTGTATAGGGATGTTGCGGTGCGGCAAAGATATCTCGCGCATCACCTTGTTCGACCACTTGGCCATGCTTGACCACCATCAATTGGTGGCTCAGCGCTTTAACCACAGCCAGGTCATGGCTGATAAACAGATACGTCAGGTTGTACTTGCTTTGCAGTGTGCGCAGCAGGTCAACCACTTGGCGTTGCACGGTGCGGTCGAGGGCCGAGGTCGGCTCGTCCAGCAAAATCAACGCCGGCTTTAGCACTAAAGCCCGGGCAATGGCGATTCTCTGCCGTTGCCCGCCGGAAAATTCATGGGGATAGCGGTGCCGGGTTTCCGGGTCCAGACCGACTTCCTTGAGTGCCGCGATAATCGCTTGTTCCTGTTCAGCCGTCGTACCGATCTTGTGTATCCGCAGGCCTTCACCGACGATCTCGCTCACACTCATCCGTGGGCTCAGGCTGCCGAAAGGGTCCTGAAAGACCACCTGCATTTCCCGCCGTAGCGGCCTTACCTGTTGCTGCGACAGGCAGTCCAGCTGCTTGCCTTCAAAACGGATCGCACCTTTGCTGGCAATCAACCGCAAAATCGCCAGGCCCAGTGTGGACTTTCCCGAACCACTCTCGCCGACGATGCCCAGGGTCTGTCCCTGAGGCAGGCTGAAGTTGATTCCGTCCACCGCTTTGACGTAATCGACGGTATGTCGCAAAAAGCCTTTTTTGATCGGGAACCAGACTTTCAGGTCCTCGACTTGCAGCAATGGCGGGCCGATGACATTGGTTGCCGGGTTGCCGCGAGGCTCCGCTGCCAGCAGCTCCCGGGTGTAAGGATGCTGCGGCGCACGGAACAGCGCTTCGCACGACGCCTGTTCGACGATGCAGCCGCGCTGCATGACACATACGCGATGCGCGATTCTCTGGACCAGGTTCAAATCGTGGCTGATCAGCAGCAGGGCCATGCCCAAGCGGGCCTGTAACTCCTTGAGCAGTTCAAGGATTTTCAGCTGAACAGTCACGTCCAGTGCGGTGGTCGGTTCGTCGGCGATCAGCAGTTCCGGTTCATTGGCCAGGGCCATGGCGATCATCACGCGCTGACGCTGACCACCGGACAGTTCGTGAGGCAGGGCCTTGAGTCGTTTGTGCGGTTCGGGAATGCCCACCAGCTCCAGCAGTTCCAGAGTGCGTTTGGTCGCGACCTTGCCGGTCAGGCCCTTGTGGATACCCAGTACCTCGTTGATCTGTTTCTCGATCGAGTGCAGCGGGTTCAGCGAGGTCATCGGCTCCTGAAAGATCATCGCAATCCGGTTGCCGCGAATGTGACGGATGGTTTTCTCTTTCAGCGACAGCAGGTCATGCCCGGAGTAGTTGATGGTGCCGGTGGGGTGCCGTGCCAAAGGGTAGGGCAGCAGGCGCAGGATCGAGTGCGCGGTCACCGATTTGCCCGAACCGCTTTCGCCGACCAGTGCCAGGGTTTCACCGCGCTTGATGTCGAAGCTGACGCCTTCCACCACCCGTTGCACATGCTCACCGACCACAAACTCGACAGAGAGGTCGCGCACTTCGATCAGATTGTCCTGATTCATTTCACTTCCTCGGGTCGAAGGCATCGCGAGCGGACTCGCCGATAAACACCAGCAAACTCAACATCACTGCCAGCACCGCAAAGGCGCTCATGCCCAGCCACGGCGCTTGCAGGTTGGATTTGCCCTGAGCCACCAGTTCACCCAGCGATGCGCTGCCTGCCGGCAGGCCGAAGCCGAGGAAATCCAGCGCGGTCAGGGTGCCGATGGCGCCCGTGAGGATGAACGGCATGAAGGTCATGGTCGAGACCATGGCGTTGGGCAGGATATGGCGGAACATGATTGCGCCGTTCTGCATGCCCAGCGCCCGGGCGGCGCGTACGTATTCCAGGTTGCGCCCACGGAGGAACTCGGCGCGGACCACGTCGACCAGGCTCATCCAGGAAAACAGCAGCATGATCCCCAGCAGCCACCAGAAGTTGGGTTGCACGAAACTGGCGAGGATGATCAGCAGATACAGCACGGGCAAACCCGACCAGATCTCCAGGAAACGCTGCCCGGCCAAATCAACCCAGCCGCCATAGAACCCCTGCAAGGCACCGGCAATCACGCCGATGATCGAGCTCAGAATGGTCAGCGTCAGCGCAAACAGCACCGACACCCGGAAGCCGTAGATCACCCGCGCCAGCACGTCGCGGCCCTGATCGTCGGTGCCCAGCAGGTTGTCTGCCGAGGGCGGTGCCGGGGCCGGGACTTTCAGGTCGTAGTTGATGCTCTGGTAGCTGAACGGGATCGGCGCCCACAAGGTCCAGGCGTCCTTGGCCTTGAGCAGTTCGCGGATGTACGGGCTCTTGTAGTTGGCTTCCAGCGGGAATTCGCCGCCGAAGGTGGTTTCCGGGTAACGCTTGAGTACCGGGAAATACCATTGGCCGTCGTAATGCACGGCCAGCGGCTTGTCGTTGGCGATCAGCTCGGCGCCGAGGCTTGCGCCAAACAGGATCAAAAACAGCCACAGCGACCACCAGCCGCGCTTGTTGGCCTTGAACCGGTCGAAACGTCGGCGATTGAGAGGGGACAGGTTCATCTCAATGCTCCCGGTGTTCGAAGTCGATACGGGGATCGACCAGGGTGTAGGTGAGGTCGCCGATCAGTTTCACCACCAGCCCCAGCAGGGTGAAGATGAACAGGGTGCCGAATACCACCGGGTAGTCACGGTTGATCGCCGCTTCGAAACTCATCAGGCCCATGCCGTCGAGCGAGAAGATCACTTCCACCAGTAGCGAACCGGTGAAGAAAATCCCGATGAAGGCCGACGGGAAGCCGGCAATCACCAGCAGCATGGCGTTGCGAAACACATGGCCGTAGAGCACGCGATGCCGGGTCAGGCCCTTGGCCTTGGCGGTGACGACGTACTGTTTGTTGATCTCGTCGAGGAAGCTGTTTTTGGTCAGCAGGGTCATGGTCGCGAAGTTGCCGATCACCAGTGCTGTCACTGGCAGCGCGATGTGCCAGAAATAATCGCGGATCTTGCCGGCCCAGCTCAGCTCATTGAAGTTGTTCGAGGTCAGGCCCCGCAGGGGAAACCAGTCCAGGTAGCTGCCGCCGGCAAACACCACGATCAGCAGAATCGCAAACAGGAACGCCGGGATCGCGTAGCCGACGATGATCGCCGAACTGGTCCACACGTCGAAGTGGCTGCCGTGCCGGGTGGCCTTGGCGATCCCCAGGGGGATCGACACCAGGTACATGATCAGCGTGCTCCAGAGCCCGAGGGAGATCGACACCGGCAGCTTTTCCTTGATCAGGTCGATGACCTTGGCATCACGGAAGAAGCTGTCGCCGAAATCCAGGGTGGCGTAGTTCTTGATCATGATCCACAAGCGTTCCGGCGCCGACTTGTCGAAGCCGTACATGTGCTCGATTTCCTTGACCAGCGCCGGGTCCAGGCCCTGGGCACCGCGATAGCTGGAACCGGCCACCGACACTTCGGCTCCGCCGCCAGCAATGCGGCTGGTAGCGCCTTCGAAGCCTTCGAGTTTGGCGATCATCTGTTCCACCGGACCGCCGGGCGCCGCCTGGATGATCACGAAGTTGATCAGCAGAATGCCGAACAGGGTTGGAATGATCAGCAACAGTCGCCGAAAAATATACGCCAGCATCTTATTGCTCCATGCCCGCAGGGTCGGCTTGCTCTTTGGTCTGCACTTCGGTCGCAGGTTTTGCACCGGGCTTGATCCACCAGGTGGATATACCCACGTCATTGGTCGGTGAGACGTTCGGGTGGCCAATGTGATTCCAGTAAGCCACGCGCCAGGTCTTGATGTGCCAGTTGGGGATCACGTAATAGCCCCATTGCAACAGCCTGTCGAGCGCCCGTGTATGAGCTATCAGACTTTTGCGTGAGTCGGCGTTGATCAGCGCTTCGACCAGTTGATCGACTACCGGGTCTTTCAGGCCCATGTAGTTGCGGCTGCCGGGTTTGTCGGCGCTTTCGGACTTCCAGAACTCGCGCTGTTCGTTACCCGGTGAGCTGGACTGCGGGAAGCTGCCAACCACCATGTCGAAGTCGCGCGAGCGCACGCGGTTGATGTACTGCGACACGTCGACCCGACGAATCACCAGGTCAATCCCCAGGTCACTCATGTTGCGTTTGAACGGCAACAGCACCCGCTCGAACTCGGTCTGCGCCAGCAGGAATTCGATGCTTACCGGTTTGCCGGTGGTGTCGACCATCTTGTCGTCGACGATCCGCCAGCCGGCTTCCTGCAACAGTTGATAGGCCTTGCGCTGTTGGGCGCGGATCATTCCGCTGCCGTCACTGAAGGCGTTCTGGAACGCTTCGCTGAACACCTGATCGGGGATTTTGCCCCGGAACGGATCGAGGATCGCCAGTTGATCCTGATCCGGCAGGCCGGTGGCGGCCATTTCCGAGTTTTCGAAGTAGCTTCGGGTGCGCGCGTAGGCACCGTTGAACAGCTGCTTGTTGGTCCATTCGAAGTCCAGCAACAGGCTCAGGGCCTGGCGCACACGCACATCCTGGAACACCGGGCGGCGCAGGTTGAAGACAAAGCCCTGCATGCCGGTGGGGTTGCCGTTAGGGATCTGCTCCTTGATCAGGCGACCCTCGGTGACGGACGGCGTGTTGTAGGCGTTGGCCCAGTTTTTTGCGCTCATCTCCAGCCAGTAATCGAACTGCCCGGCCTTCAGCGCTTCCAGCGCGACGGTGTTGTCGCGGTAGTAGTCGGTGATCATGGTGTCGAAGTTGTAAAAGCCTCGATTGACCGGCAGGTCCTTAGCCCAGTAGTCCTTGACCCGCTCATAGCGGATCGAGCGTCCAGCCTTGACCTCACTGACCCTGTACGGGCCGCTACCCAGTGGAATTTCCAGATTGCCCTTGCTGAAGTCGCGGCTTTCCCACCAGTGCTTGGGCAGTACCGCCAGTTGTCCGAGGATCAGCGGCAGCTCGCGGTTGCTGGTGTGCTTGAACGTGAACAGCACCCGCAACGGGTCTTCGGCGATCACGTTGTCGACGTCGCTGTAGTAACCGCGATAGAGCGGCGAGCCGCTTTTCATCAGGGTCTGGAAGCTGAACACCACGTCTTCGGCACGCACCGGATGGCCGTCATGAAAACGCGCTTCGGGGCGCAGGTAGAAACGCACCCAGCTGTTGTCCGGCGCTTTTTCGATTTTGCCGGCGATCAAGCCATACTCGGTAAACGGCTCATCCAGCCCCTGTTTCGCCAGGGTGTCGTAGATCAGGCCAATGTCATCGGCCGGCACGCCCTTGCTGATGAACGGGTTGAGGCTGTCGAAGCCACCGGAGCCGGCCTGGCGGAAGACCCCGCCTTTGGGCGCGTCCGGGTTCACGTAGTCGAAATGCTTGAAGTCGGACGGGTATTTCGGCGGCTCGTTGTACAGGGTCAAGGCGTGCTGCGGGGCAGCGTGGGCCGTGCAGGCAAGTCCCGCAAAGACCAGACCCAGCAGGGTACGCAAACACATCATTGGGCTTTCTCCGAAGTCTTCAGCCACCACGCATTCAGTCCCAGGGTGTAGGGCGGCGTGGTGACGAAGGCGAACCGGTTGCGGTACGCCAGGCGATGATAATCGATATACCAATTGGGGATGCTGTAGTGCTGCCACAGCAGTACCCGGTCCAGCGCTTTACCGGCCGCCAGTTGCTCGTCACGGGATTTTGCCGCGAGCAGCTGTTCCAGCAGATGATCGACCACCGGGTTGGCAACGCCCGCGTAATTCTTGCTGCCCTTGACCGAGGCCTGGCTCGAGTGGAAGTACTGCCACTGCTCAAGTCCGGGGCTGAGAGTTTGGTCGAGGGTCATCAGGATCATGTCGAAATCGAACTGGTCCAGACGCTGTTTGTATTGGGCTCGGTCGACGGTGCGCAGGTGCGCGTCAATGCCGATACTGGCGAGGTTCTCGGCGTAGGGCTGGAGAATGCGCTCCAGGTTCGGATTGACCAGCAGGATCTCGAACCGCAGCGGCTGTCCGGCTGCATTCTGCAGGCGCTGACCATTGAGCTTCCAGCCAGCCTCGGCGAGCAAACCCAGCGCCCGGCGCAGGGTTTGCCGGGGGATGCCGCGGCCGTCGGTCTGCGGCAGGCTGAAGGGCTCGGTGAACAGCCTGGCAGGGAGCTGATCGCGGTAAGGCGAGAGCATCAGCCATTCATGACCGACCGGTAAGCCTGAGGCGGTGAACTCGCTGTTGGGGTAGTAACTCATGGCCCGTTTGTAGGCATCGCTGAACAGGGTGCGGTTGGTCCATTCGAAGTCAAACATCAAGCCCAGGGCTTCACGCACCTTGTCGTCGGCAAAGGTACCGCGCCGGGTGTTCATGAACAGGCCTTGGGTCTGGGTCGGAATCTGGTGGTTGATCTGCGCCTTGATCACATCGCCACGCCGCACGGCCGGGAAGTTGTAGCCATTGGCCCAGTTCTTGGCCTGGTGCTCGATGTAGATGTCGAACTCGCCGGCCTTGAATGCCTCGAACGCCACGTCGCTGTCGCGATAAAACTCGACTTCAACGCGATCATAGTTGTACTTGCCGCGATTGACCGGCAGGTCCTTGCCCCAGTAATCCTTGACCCGTTCAAACACCAACTGCCGACCCGGCTGAACCTCGGTGATGCGATAGGGGCCACTGCCCAGCGGTGGTTCGAAGGTGGTGGCCTTGAAGTCGCGACCTTCCCAGTAGTGCTGCGGCAACACTGGCAACTCGCCCAGGCGCTGGATCAGCAACGGATTACCGGCACGCTTGAACACGAAGCGGATGCGTTGTGGATTGAGGATGTCGACCCGCTGCACTTCCTGAAGGTTGGTGCGGTATTGCGGATGACCTTCCTTGAGCAGCAAGCGATAGGAAAACGCGACGTCGTAGGCCGTGATCGGCGTACCGTCGTGAAAACGCGCTTCCGGGCGCAGGTTGAACACTACCCAGCTGCGGTCTTCGCTGTATTCGACAGACTGGGCGATCAACCCGTAACTGGAGGCGGGTTCATCGCCGGACGGCGCGTATTGGCCGGTACCGACCATCAACGGTTCGTTCAGCTCGTTGATGCCGTACTGCAGAAAGTTCGGGGTCGCGACCGGGCTGGTGCCCTTGAAGGTGTAGGGGTTGAGCGTATCGAAGGTGCCAAACGCCATGACCCGCAACGTACCGCCCTTGGGCGCTTGCGGATTGACCCAGTCAAAGTGGGTGAATCTGGCCGGGTACTTGAGTGTGCCGAACTGCGCATAACCATGGCTTTCGCTGATCGTTGCGCTTGCGGGAAAGCTCAGTGCCAGACTGATTAGGAGCAGGAGGGGGCGTATCAAGGCAGAGATCCGGTCCAGGCGGCTTGGGCTTGTGGACCGTACAGTAACAGCTTGTATGCACAGGAAAAAGGTAGGGGCGGAAAGCCGCGTAGAGCTACAAAAAAAGATCGCAGCCTGCGGCAGCTCCTACGCCGAGCACACGTCCTGTAGGAGCTGCCGCAGGCTGCGATCTTTTCTTTTTTAACGCGGGGAAGAAACGGTCAGCATCTGCCCAGGTTTGAGGGCCTGGCCAACACGTGGGTTCCAGCGCTTGAGGTGTTGCATCTCAACGTTGAAGCGCTTGGCGACCATGTACAGCGAGTCGCCTTGCTTGACCTTGTATTGGGTCTGCTTCTTGTTGTTGGCCGCAACCACCGTGCTGGTGCGTGTGCTGCGCTTGCTGGTGTCTCGCATCACCAGGGTCTGGCCAACCTTGAGGTCCCTGCCGTTCAGCTTGTTCCAGTGTTGCAGGTCCTTGACCTCGACCTTGTTGGCCTTGGCGATCTGCGTCAGGCTATCGCCGCGCTTGACCCGATAGCTGCGCTTGAGTTTTGCCAGCTCACCGTCGTCAGCACCTTCGAACACCGGTTTGAGCGAACGCTTGCTGATCAACTCTTCGGGTTTCATGGTTGACAGACTGGCGGTCAGCAACTGCGCTTTGGACGTCGGCACCAGCAAGTGTTGGGGACCGTCGACGGTGGTGCGTTGCTTGAAGGCCGGGTTGAGCTGAAACAGTTCGTCTTCGTCGATGTTGGCCACTTCGGCAACCTTGGACAGGTCCATGCGCTGGTTGATTTCGACAACTTCGAAGTAGGGGCGGTTGGCGATCGGGTTGAGGTTCACGCCATAGGCTTCTGGCGACAGAACCACTTGCGACAAGGCCAGCAGCTTGGGCACATACGCTTGGGTTTCTGCCGGCAGCGGCAGGTTCCAGTAGTCGGTGGGCAGGCCGAGTTTTTCGTTACGCTCGATGGCCCGGCTGACCGTGCCTTCGCCGGCGTTGTAGGCCGCCAGGGCCAGCAGCCAGTCACCGTTGAACATGTCGTGCAGGCGGGTCAGGTAATCCATCGCCGCGATGGTCGACGCGGTAATGTCGCGACGACCGTCGTAGAAGCGGGTTTGACGCAGGTTGAAGTAACGCCCGGTGGACGGGATGAACTGCCACAGACCGACCGCATCGGAGCGCGAGTAGGCCATCGGGTTGTAGGCGCTTTCGATCACTGGCAGCAGTGCCAGCTCCAGCGGCATGTTGCGTTCTTCGAGGCGTTCGACGATGTAATGGATGTACAGGCTGCCGCGTTCGCTGGCGCCTTGAAGAAACGATGGATTGCTGGCGAACCACAGGCGCTGTTGCTCGATGCGCGGGTTGACGCCGAGCCCGTCCTGCAACTGGAAGCCTTGGCGCATCCGCTCCCAGACATCCTGCGCGGCTAGCGGCGATGGCTTTTCGCTGAGCCAGATAGGTTTTTGCTTGGTCCGGGTGGAAAGCGTATGTGCCGCGTCGGTTTGCGGCACATGACTGGTGCTTTGGCAGCCCGCCAAGGTGGCGGACACAGCCACCGCGATGGCTTGAGCCAAGCGGGTCAATGCGTCTGATTTGATGGATTTACGAATAGTTGACGACATTGGCTGGAAGTTAGTTCCGGGCAAAAATGTCGGGCGATTCTAGAAAGCGCACGGGGTGCGGTCAACCATTCAGAATTTTTGGACCTATAGTAGCCCCGTCTAGAACGTATCTTTCCAAGTCCTCAGGGCCGCAAAAACCTCACTCGGAGCCCGGTTATCCTGGCCATTCCGTTCGTCTGCTTTTTCTTTAACAGATGTTTCGCCGGTACGCAAAAAAGGGTTGGTGAGCTTCTCCAGCGCCAGGGTCGACGGCAGGGACATGTGTCCGGCCTCGCGTAACTGGGAAACCTTCTTGAGTCGTTCGGCAATCTCCGGGTTATTCGGCTCGACAGCCGCGGCAAAGCGCAGATTGCTCAGGGTGTACTCGTGGGTGCAGTACACCCGTGTGTCTTCGGGCAGTGCGGCCAGACGGCTGAGGGAGTGGTGCATTTGCTCCGGTGTGCCTTCAAACAAACGCCCGCAACCGGCAGCGAACAGGGTGTCGCCACAAAACAGCAAGCCTTGATGGTAATAAGCGATATGGCCCAGCGTGTGGCCGGGCACCGCGAACACATCGAACTCCCAACCGAGTACGCTGACGCGGTCGTTATCGTTCAGGGCCACGTCCCGTCCAGGGATGTTTTCGCTCGCCGGGCCGTAGACGGTGGCGCCCGTCGCTTTTTTGAGTTGCTCGACACCGCCGACGTGATCATGGTGGTGATGAGTGATCAGAATGTCGCTGAGCCGCCACCCCGGGTGCATGGTCAACCAGGCCTGCACGGGTGCGGCATCACCCGGATCGACCACGGCGCAACGCTGGTTGTGGTGATCCTGTAACAACCAGATGTAGTTGTCGGTGAAGGCGGGAAGGGCACTGATCTGTATCATCGCGAGATTCGCCAAGCGGAAAACATTGGTGCATCTTAGAGCTTCTTGGCGAGTTGGAGAATGCAATGACCGATAAAGCGTTCGCTCAGGCTGATCCTGACTGGCTGGCATTGATCAGTGCCGCCCGCGAGTGGCTGTCAGGTCCCATCGGGCAATTTTTGCTGAATGAAGAACGCCAGATGCTCGAAGACGAGTTGGGGCGTTTCTTTGGCGGGTATCTGGTGCATTACGGTCCTTCGGCCGAAACACCCCCGGCGGCGAGGCAGGTGCAACGTAATGTCCGTCTGGGAGCGCCGTTGCCGGGGGTGGAAATTGTCTGTGAAGAACAGGCCTGGCCGATCAGTGAGCACGCTGCCGACGTGGTGGTGATGCAACATGGGCTGGATTTCTGCCTGTCGCCTCATGGCCTGCTGCGTGAAGCCGCCAGCGCGGTGCGTCCCGGCGGGCACCTGTTGATTGTCGGGATCAACCCCTGGAGCAGTTGGGGACTGCGGCACGTGTTTGCCCACGACGCCCTGCGCAAGGCGCGCTGCATTTCGCCGTCGCGGGTCGCCGACTGGCTCAACCTGCTGGGGTTTGCGCTGGAGAAACGCCGCTTCGGGTGCTATCGTCCGCCGCTTGCGTCCCCGGCATGGCAAGCCCGCCTGGCCGGCTGGGAACGCAAGGCCGGTGACTGGCAGCTGTCCGGTGGCGGCTTCTATCTATTGGTGGCGCGCAAGATCGTCGTTGGCTTGCGACCGGTCCGCCAGGTGCGCCGCGAGCCTATGGGCAAATTGATCCCGCTGCCGATGGCCAAGGTCAATCGTCGTCATCTGGAACCGTAAAACACTCTTTCTCTTAATTATTATATTGGTCGGCCGGGCTTGCCCGGCCTCGGGCGTTGTTGATCATTGATCGGCAAGCCACAGACATTTTCTGGATAGGTTGGCATGAGCGATAGCGTAGAACTCTTCACCGACGGCGCCTGCAAGGGCAACCCTGGCCCTGGCGGCTGGGGCGCACTGCTGGTGTGCAAGGGCGTTGAAAAGGAACTCTGGGGCGGCGAAGCCAATACCACCAACAACCGCATGGAGCTGATGGGCGCGATTCGTGGCCTCGAAGAGCTCAAGCGTTCCTGCGACGTGTTGCTGGTCACCGACTCACAATACGTGATGAAAGGCATCAACGAATGGATGGTCAACTGGAAGAAGCGCGGCTGGAAAACCGCGGCGAAAGAACCGGTGAAAAACGCTGACCTGTGGAAGCTGCTCGATGAGCAGGTCAATCGCCACAACGTCACCTGGAAATGGGTGCGCGGCCATATCGGGCATCCCGGCAACGAACGCGCCGACCAGTTGGCCAACCGTGGCGTTGACGACGTTCGGGGTTACAAGCAGGACTGATCTACCTGCAAAGATCGCAGGCTACGCCAGCGCCTACGCTGGAATGCGTCCCCGTAGGCGCTGCCGAAGGTTCGGGCCGCGTTCGGACGATCTTTTGATTCTAAAGGCGGTCATTTCGGATCGCGCAGGCGTAACGCTTCGATCAATTTCAGGCAATGACTCAACCCCGGTGATACATCGCCGACACGTCGACTCAGGATGATCGGCGACGTGGCATTGGTTTCCAATACCGGGGTGAAACCGATGTCGTCGCGATGCAGCAACTGCACCGAGGCCGGCACCAGCGTGACGCCGATACCGGCGCCCACCAGGCCAATGGCGGTTTGCAGTTCGTTGGTCCATTGCGCGACCTTGATGCTCACACCGTAGGACTCGAACAGCGCGATCACATGGTCGGCATAGCTGGGGCGGGGATTGCCAGGGTAGAGCACAAACGGCTCATCGGCCAACTCGGTGAGGCTGATGGGGCCGGCCAGCAGCGGATGCCCGGCGGGCAGGGCCGCCACCAGACGGTCTTCATTCAATACGGTTTGAATGATTGCCGGGTCATCGATGCGGATCCGCCCGAAGCCGACATCGATACGTCCAGCCTTGAGCGCTTGCACTTGTTGCAACGTGGTCATTTCCGACAAGCCCAGCTCCAGCTCCAGCGGCTCATTACTGCGCAGGCGCCGGATCAGTTCCGGCAACACCCCATAAAGGGTCGAAGGGGCGAAACCGATACCCAGCCAGGTCTTCTCGCCCAAGCCGATACGTCGGGTGTTGTCGCAGACCTTGCTCAGTTGCTCAAGCAGGGCGCTGGAGTGTTCAAGGAAAAACCGTCCGGCTTCGGTCAGACGCAGAGGTCGTCCACGTTCCAGCAACACCACCCCGAGTTCATCTTCCAGTTGCTGAATCTGCCGGCTCAACGGTGGCTGAGCGATGTGCAGGCGTTCGGCGGCGCGGGTGAAGTTCAAGGTTTGGCCCAGCACCTGAAAGTAACGCAGATGACGCAGTTCCATGAGCTCTCCACAGTCGAGGATGGTGAATACCTTTAAGGTATCGACCCAGACCAATTCTATATTGGAACCCTGAAAAAAGCCGTACGAGAATCCGTCACAGAACTTCAAGAACCTGACGGGTATCGACATGCTTTCTTCTGCCATTGAATCGATCGAGACGATCATCGTCGATCTACCGACTATCCGCCCGCACAAGCTGGCGATGCACACCCTGCAGAATCAGACGCTGGTGATCATCCGCGTGCGCAGCAAAGACGGCATCGAAGGCATCGGCGAATCGACCACCATCGGTGGCCTGGCCTACGGCAATGAAAGCCCGGACAGCATCAAGACCAACATCGACAAACACTTTGCGCCACTGCTGCTAGGGCAGGACGGGTGCAACATCAACGCGGCGATGTTGCGCCTGGAGCGCAGCATTCGCGGCAATACCTTTGCCAAATCCGGTATCGAAACCGCTTTGCTCGATGCCCACGGCAAGCGCCTTGGGCTGCCGGTCAGCGAGTTACTCGGTGGCCGTGTACGTGACTCGTTGCCGGTGGCCTGGACGCTGGCCAGCGGCGATACCGCCAAGGACATCGCCGAAGCCGAGCAAATGCTCGACCTGCGCCGCCACCGGATCTTCAAGTTGAAGATCGGTGCCGGCGAAGTCGACCGCGATCTGGCTCATGTCATTGCGATCAAAAAAGCCTTGGGCGACCGTGCCAGTGTGCGCGTCGACGTCAACCAGGCCTGGGACGAAGCGGTGGCGCTACGGGCTTGCCGGATTCTCGGTGGCAATGGCATCGACCTGATCGAACAACCGATTTCGCGCAATAACCGTTGCGGCATGGTGCGCCTCAACGCGATGAGCCCCGCGCCGATCATGGCCGATGAATCGATCGAGTGTGTGGAAGATGCGTTCAATCTGGCGCGCGAAGGCGCGGCTTCGGTGTTCGCACTGAAAATCGCCAAGAACGGCGGCCCCCGCGCAGTGTTGCGTACCGCAGCGATTGCCGAAGCGGCAGGTATTGGCCTGTACGGCGGCACCATGCTTGAAGGCGGGATTGGCACGCTGGCCTCGGCCCATGCCTTTCTCACGCTGAACAAACTGAGCTGGGATACCGAGCTGTTCGGCCCGCTGTTGCTGACAGAAGACATCCTCAGCGAGCCGCCGGTTTACCGCGATTTCCATTTGCATGTTTCGCAGGCACCCGGCCTTGGCCTGAGCCTGGACGAAGAGCGTCTGGCGTTTTTCCGCCGCGACAAAACCTCCACTGCCATTCATCCCGCCTGAGGAGAACCGCATGTTATTTCACGTAAAAATGACCGTGAACCTGCCGGTCGACATGGACCCAGAGCGCGCCGCCCAGCTCAAGTTCGACGAAAAGTCCCTGGCCCAGCGCCTGCAACAGCAGGGCAAGTGGCGCCATCTGTGGCGCATCGCCGGGCTCTACGCCAATTACAGCGTGTTCGATGTCGACAGTGTGCAGGAACTGCACGACCTGCTAATGCAACTGCCGCTTTATCCCTACATGGCTATCGAAGTGAATGCGATGTGCAGGCATCCTTCCTCTATTCATGAGGATGATCGCTGAGCCGTTGTTTGCCAGCTCTGTACTCTAATAAATACAAGATGAGGATTAATCATGAATGCCAAGATTTCCCACACTGCCAGCGCCCAGAAGTTCCTTGAAGACGCCAGTGGTCTGCTCAACGATGGTGGTAACCCGCGCGCCAAAGCGCTGATCTATCGCATCCTGCGTGATTCGGTGAACATCATCGAAGACCTTGAAGTGACCCCGGAAGAGTTCTGGAAAGCCGTCAACTACCTGAACGAATTGGGTGCGCGGCAAGAGGCTGGCCTGCTGGTTGCAGGCTTGGGTCTGGAACACTATCTGGACCTGCTGATGGATGCCGAAGACGCGCAGACCGGTAAAACCGGTGGCACCCCTCGTACCATCGAAGGCCCGCTGTACGTGGCTGGCGCACCGCTGTCCAACAGCGAAGCACGGCTGGACGACGGCGTCGATCCGGGCGTGGTGCTGTTCATGCAGGGCCAGGTCAAGGACACCAATGGCCAGCCATTGGCAGGCGCCGTGGTGGATGTCTGGCACGCCAACACGGGTGGCACTTATTCGTACTTCGATGGCAGCCAGTCGGAGTTCAATCTGCGTCGCCGGATCGTCACCGACGCCGAAGGTCGCTACCGTTTTCGCAGCATCGTGCCGTCGGGCTACGGTTGCCCACCAGACGGTCCGACCCAACAGCTGCTTGATCAATTGGGTCGCCATGGCCAGCGTCCGGCGCACATCCACTTCTTCATCTCGGCTGACGATCACCGTCACCTGACCACCCAGATCAACCTGGACGGTGACAAGTATCTGCATGACGATTTCGCCTACGCTACCCGTGACGAGTTGATCGCCAAAATCACCTTCAGTGATGATCAGCAGCGTGCACGTGAGCATGGCGTCAGTGGGCGTTTTGCCGAGATCGAATTCGATTTCACCCTGCAGTCGTCGGCGCAGCCAGAAGAGCAACACCGTCACGAGCGAGTGCGCGCGCTGGAGAACTGATCAGCAGCGTTGGCCCGGGCCACGAGATAACTGACCGTTGATTTCGTGGCCTTCCGCTTTGCGGCGACTTGCATAGAATGGCCAGGCCCGATTTGCTGGGGTGCGTGGCCAACAGCACCGATACCGCAGCCGATAATTACAATGAGAGTGAGCGGTTATGCAAGCGCATCTATTGGGTGAGCGCAGCAGAGTGTTTGAACAGGCCGACCCTTATGCAGTGTCGGGCTACGTCAATCAGCACGTCGGCAACCATTGCATCCGTTTGTCCAGGAGCAGCAGCCCTCAGGCCAGTCTCAATCACAGTAAATTCGCCAGCCTCGACCTGTGCCGTATCAGCTATGGCGGCAGCGTGCGGGTGACCTCGCCGGCGCTGGAAACCATCTACCACCTGCAAGTGCTATTACGCGGAAACTGTCTGTGGCGCGGTCATCGGCAGGAACACTACTTTGCTCCCGGTGAGCTGCTGTTGATCAACCCGGACGATCCGGTGGACCTGACGTACTCCGACGACTGCGAAAAATTCATCGTGAAAATGCCCACCAGCCTGCTGGAGTCAGTGTGCCAGGAGCAACGCTGGTTACACCCGGGGCAGGGCGTGCGGTTTCTGGAGAACCGCTACCAACTGGATGAACTCGAAGGCTTCGTCAACTTGCTGGGCATGGTCTGCCAGGAAGCTGAAGCAAGCGAGCGCATGCCGCGTATTCAGGAGCATTACACGCAAATTGTCGTGAGCAAGATGCTCAGCTTGATGAAAACCAATGTCAGGCGCCTCAGCCTCGGTTCGCGTTCAGCGAACTTCGAGTTGATCGCCGACTACATCGAACGCAACCTCAAGCAGGACATCTGCAGCGAAGAACTGGCGCGTCAGGCACAAATGAGCCTGCGTTCGCTGTATGGGTTGTTCGAGCGCAATGCGGCCACCACCCCGAAAAACTACATCCGGCAGAAAAAGCTCGAGCGGGTCAACGCTTGCCTGAGCGACCCGACCTGCACAGTGCGCAACGTGACCGAGCTGGCCATGGATTATGGCTTTTTGCATCTGGGACGATTCTCCGAAAGCTACCGTAAGCAGTTCGGCGAATTGCCGTCGGACACCCTCAAGCGCCGGCACTGATACCGACCGTGTGCCCCCTGTTTTAACGGGCGTACGTTGCCCCCGTAGGAGCTGCCGCAGGCTGCGATCTTTTGATCTTCGACGGCCTGGAAACCGCCAAAGATCGCAGGCTTCGCCAGCGCCTACGCCGACCGTGTACGCGCCCCCGCAGGGTTATGTGCGTTTTGCACAAAACGGATAAAGGTCTGCACCCAGCGGATATTGTCCCTGCATCAGCCGCCC
Organism: Pseudomonas frederiksbergensis; assembly: GCF_001874645.1. NCBI lineage: Bacteria > Pseudomonadati > Pseudomonadota > Gammaproteobacteria > Pseudomonadales > Pseudomonadaceae > Pseudomonas > Pseudomonas frederiksbergensis. The sequence continues at coordinate 252,535 of NZ_CP017886.1, read as the reverse complement.
TAGCATGAGCCTGCCTGAATAAAAACAATGGAGGCGGCGGCCATGTCCCTGCGACCCGAATACCTTCACTCCCTGCTTGAAGAAAACAAAGACCAGGGCCTCTACCGCTGCAAGCGGGAGATGTTTACCGACCCACGGTTGTTCGATCTCGAGATGCAACACATCTTCGAAGGCAACTGGCTGTACCTCGCCCACGAGAGCCAGATTCCGAACAAAAACGATTTCTACACCACCACCATGGGCCGTCAGTCGATCTTCATCGCGCGCAACAAGGACGGCGAGCTCAACGCATTCATCAACGCCTGCAGCCACCGTGGCGCGATGCTCTGCCGACACAAGACCGGCAACAAGTCTACCTACACCTGCCCGTTTCATGGCTGGACGTTCAACAACTCCGGCAAGCTGCTCAAGGTCAAGGATCCAGCGTCGGCCGGCTACCCGGCGAGCTTCAACTGCGAAGGCTCCCACGACCTGACCAACGTCGCGCGGTTCGAATCCTATCGTGGCTTCCTGTTCGGCAGCCTCAAGGCCGACGTGGTGCCGCTGGTCGAGCATCTGGGCGAGTCGGCGAAGATCATCGACATGATCGTCGACCAGTCCGCCGATGGCCTTGAAGTACTGCGCGGATCAAGTAGCTACATCTACGAAGGCAACTGGAAACTCACCGCCGAGAATGGCGCCGATGGCTATCACGTCAGCTCCGTGCACTGGAACTATGCAGCCACCCAGAACCAGCGCAAGCAGCGCGAATGCGGTGACGAGCACCCAACCATGAGCGCCGGCACCTGGGCCAAGCAGGGCGGCGGGTTCTACTCCTTCGACAAAGGCCACATGCTGCTCTGGACCCGTTGGTCGAACCCTGAAGACCGGCCGCTGTACGAGCGCCGCGATGAGCTGGCCAAGGATGTCGGTCAGGCTCGCGCCGACTGGATGATCGAGAATTCGCGCAACCTGTGCCTGTACCCCAACGTGTACCTGATGGATCAGTTCAGTTCACAGATCCGCATCGCCCGGCCGATCTCGGTCAACCGCACCGAAATCACCATCTACTGCATCGCTCCCAAAGGCGAAAGCGACAGTGCACGTTCGAGCCGGATTCGTCAGTACGAGGATTTCTTCAATGTCAGCGGCATGGCGACCCCGGACGACCTCGAAGAATTCCGCTCCTGCCAGATGGGCTATCAGGGCAGCACCACCGCCTGGAACGACATGTCCCGTGGCGCCGCGCACTGGGTTGAAGGTGCCGACGAGGCGGCCAAAGAGATTGATCTGCATCCGTTGCTCAGTGGCGTGCGCACCGAAGACGAAGGCCTGTTCGTGCTGCAACACAAGTACTGGCAGGAAACCATGCTCAAGGCGTTGAGCGAAGAGCTGTCGGTCTTGATCAAGGTGGAGGCGTTGTCATGAGCATCACTTACGACGCCGTGTGCGATTTTATCTACCGCGAAGCGCGCTACCTCGACGACAAGGAATGGGACAACTGGCTGGAGCTGTATGCCGCGGACGCGAGCTTCTGGATGCCGTCCTGGGACGATAACGACGAGCTGACCGAGGACCCGCAACGGGAAATTTCACTGATCTGGTACGGCAACCGCACGGGCCTGGAAGACCGCATTTTCCGGATCAAGACCGAGCGCTCCAGCGCCAGCGTGCCGGACACCCGGACCTCGCACAACATCAGCAACATCGAACTGCTCGAACAGGCCGATGGGCTGTGCAAGGTGCGCTTTAACTGGCACACCCTGAGCTTTCGCTACAAGACCGTCGACAGCTATTTCGGCAGCAGTTTCTACACCCTTGACGTGCGTGGCGACAGCCCGCTGATCAAGGCCAAGAAAGTGATCCTGAAGAACGACTACGTTCGTCAGGTGATCGATGTTTACCACCTGTGAGGCGGCCGTCATGACTCATTCCATCGCACTCAATTTTGAAGACGGTGTCACCCGATTCGTTGACGCCAATCCCGGCGAAACCGTGGCCGACGCTGCCTACCGCCAAGGCATCAACATCCCGCTGGACTGCCGCGACGGCGCCTGCGGCACTTGCAAATGCTTCGCCGAAGCCGGGCATTACGATCTGGGCGAGGAGTACATCGAAGACGCCCTCAGCGGCGAGGAGGCCGAACAGGGTTTTGTGCTGACCTGCCAGATGCGCGCCCTCAGCGACTGCGTGGTGCGCGTGCCGGCATCCTCGGACGTCTGCCGCACCCAACAAACCCGCTACAGCGCGGCGATCAGTCAGGTGCGTCAGCTGTCGGACAGCACGATTGCGCTCTCGATCAAGGGCGACGCCCTGAGCAAACTGGCGTTCCTGCCGGGGCAGTATGTCAACCTGGGTGTTCCCGGCAGCGAGCAGACCCGTGCCTATTCGTTCAGCTCGTTGCAACGCGACGGTGAAGTCAGTTTCCTGATCCGCACTGTACCGGGCGGGCTGATGAGCAGCTTCCTCACCGGCATCGCCAAGGCCGGCGACAGCATGAGCCTGGCGGGACCGTTGGGCAGTTTTTACCTGCGCGATATTCAGCGTCCGTTGCTGCTGTTGGCGGGTGGCACCGGCCTGGCGCCATTCACCGCCATGCTGGAGAAAATTGCCGATCAGGGCAGTGAGCATCCGTTGCACTTGATCTACGGCGTGACCCACGATTTTGACCTGGTGGAACTGGACCGACTGCAAGCCTTGGCTGCGCGGATCCCGAATTTCAGTTTCAGCACCTGCGTGGCCAACCCGCAAAGCGCGCACCCGCTCAAGGGCTACGTGACTCAACACATCGAACCCAGGCACTTGAACGACGGCGATGTCGACGTCTACCTCTGCGGCCCGCCGCCGATGGTTGAGGCAGTCAGCCAGTTCATCCGCGAGCAGGGCATCGCGCCGAAAAACTTCTACTACGAAAAGTTCGCTGCAAGTGCTGCGCAAGCGGGAGGGTTTGATGAACAGATTCCATGAGAAAGTCGTGCTGATTACCGGCGCGGCCCAAGGGATTGGTCGTCGCGTCGCCGAGCGCATGGCCGCCGAAGGTGCGCAGTTGATTCTGGTCGACCGTTCCGAGCTGGTGTTTGAGCTGCAAGAACAATTGGGGCAGACCTGCGAGGTGCTGACCCTCACTGCCGACCTCGAACAGTACGCCGAGTGCCATCGCGTGATGACGGCGGCCATCGAGCGTTTTGGCCGTCTGGATGTGTTGGTCAACAACGTCGGCGGCACCATCTGGGCCAAGCCTTACGAGCACTACGAAGAACGGCAGATCGAAGCTGAAGTCCGGCGTTCGCTGTTTCCGACCCTGTGGTGCTGCCATGCCGCGTTGCCGTTCATGCTGGAGCAGGGCAGCGGCGCCATCGTCAACGTCTCATCGATTGCCACGCGCGGTGTCAATCGCGTGCCTTACGGCGCGGCCAAGGGCGGGGTCAATGCGCTCACCACGTGCCTGGCGTTTGAAACCGCCGAGCGGGGCGTGCGGGTCAACGCCACCGCGCCGGGCGGCACCGAAGCGCCGCCACGGCGGATCCCGCGCAACAGTGCCGAGCAAAGTCCACAGGAGAAGGTCTGGTATCAGCAGATTGTCGATCAAACCGTCGACAGCAGCCTGATGAAACGCTATGGCACGATTGACGAGCAGGTCGGGGCGATCCTGTTTCTGGCCTCTGACGATGCAGCTTATATCACTGGGCTGGTGATGCCGGTCGGCGGCGGTGATCAGGGCTGAGTCCCGGCCGTCCGCAGCCGACAGTTGTCCTGTCGGCTGTCGCTGGCACTTTCAAGCTCTGTGTTAACATCGCCGCCTTATGCAAAACGGCACGAAGAGGGGTTGAAAGAAGATGGCTCAGAGGATGGTGGTGCTCGACACCGAAACCACCGGCATGCCGGTGACCGACGGCCACCGGATTATCGAGATCGGTTGCGTCGAGTTGATCGGTCGACGCCTGACGGGCCGGCATTTCCACGTTTACTTGCAACCAGACCGGGAAAGTGACGAGGGCGCGATTGGCGTCCACGGCATCACCAACGAGTTTCTGGTGGGCAAGCCGCGCTTCGCTGAAGTGGCCGATGAATTTTTCGAGTTCATCAAGGGCGCGCAGCTGATCATCCATAACGCGGCGTTCGACGTTGGCTTCATCAACAACGAATTTGCGCTGATGGGTCAGCAGGATCGAGCGGATATCACCCAGCATTGCTCGATCCTCGACACCTTGATGATGGCCCGTGAGCGTCACCCCGGCCAGCGCAACAGCCTCGATGCCTTGTGCAAACGCTATGGCGTCGACAACTCCGGCCGTGAACTGCACGGCGCCTTGCTCGACTCCGAGATTCTCGCCGACGTTTACCTGACCATGACCGGCGGTCAGACCAGTCTGTCGCTGGCGGGTAACGCGTCTGACGGCAATGGTTCGGGCGAGGGTTCGGGCAATCGGGCGAGCGAGATCCGTCGTTTGCCCGCCGATCGCCAGCCGACGCGGGTCATTCGCGCCAGTGAAGCGGACCTGGCCGAGCACGTTGCGCGCCTTGAAGTGATCGCCAAGTCTGCCGGTGCCCCGGCGCTCTGGACCCAGCTGGCCGAGGCCAAGGCACAGGGCTGATTGCAGCCCCTGGAGCTGCCGCAGGCTGCGATCTTTTACTCATCAATGCCAAATACTTCGGCCCGGTAATCTTCACCGGGTCGTCCATCTCGTCCAGTGTCGCTTCAGTTAGACAATCGAATCGATATCCAGTGTATGCGGTGCACCAATGGTGTGGCCGTAGATCGAAGCGGTCTGTGTGCTGTCACTGCCGCTTGATGGCGCCATGGCCAGTTGTTCAACGACCTGATTCTGCGGGTGTGCCTGCCAGCGGGGCAGGTTGTCTGCCAGTCGTTCAGGTTGCTCCGATAACTGTCCATACACATCTTTCTGGCTAACGCTCATGTAACGCAGAGTGGCCAGGCGAGTGCGGGTGGTGTGTACCTTGTCGACCTCACGATTGATTGCACCTATCGCCTGTTCGTGGGCTCGTACATACGCATCGGGACGCGCCAGTAAATCACGGCACTTGTCACGCAACTGCTGGGTGATTCCTATCAGTGCGCTTTCTATCCATTCAAACTCCCGCTCGGTCACCAGGGAACGCCTGGACTCCTGGGCTTCTTGCCAACGCCGCAGGGTGGCCCAGCATGCCGGAATGTACCCGCCGGCCATCAAGTGGTTGCCGGCGCTGAATACTTGCGTCAGTAACCCCGGCCGATCCGGCAGGCCGTTTTTTTGCTGGAGCGCCACGCTGCACGCGGCGTGCTGGGTAATGGTGTCGCAGCCGGGCTCCCAGAGGATCGAGGACTGTGCCTTGCGGCCAAACTCCACCGGCATGAAGTGACGCAAGGTGCCGTGGTGTTCGTAGGGTTCTCCCGTCCAGTTGGTGATCCCCGCGACGAACACCGAGAGGCCGAGCGGTACGTTGACGAAGGTTAAGGCCAGCCCCGAGCCGAACACCTTCGCCTTGGTGTTCATCCAGGTGCCGGGCACGCTCGGCACCGGGTCGTTGTGGTTCACCATGCGGTAATGCACCAGTGGGGCGGCACCTTTGGCGAAATTGGCGTCACCGGCGCGGGGCGCGCCGTAGGTGTAGAGCTGGATGTCGTAGCCTTCAGGACTGCGACGCAACATCTCAGAGAGTAACAACGCTACTGCGCCACCCAAGCTGTGGCCGCAAATCAGCAGCTTTTGTCCGGCATAGAACTTGTCGAGATATTTCACAGCGAAGCCGTAGGCTTTTTGCGCGGCCTCATAAAAACCACGGTGTACCTTGCTGTCGGTGTCTTCAAATGGCACTTGAAACGCATCGGCATCGCGCAGGCCATCCGCGACGAGTTCATAAGTGCCACGCACTGAAATCAGGATCAGTTCGTCGTTGTGGGTAATGAACGCCTGGGTGTCGGTGGCTTCTACCCCAAGCTTTCTATCGTCGAGGAAGTGGATCTTGGCGGGGTGTTCCTGATCTTCACGCAGTTTTGGATCGTTGACCGGATAGAGAGTGGGATCGAACGGCACAATCTCCAGCCGCTTGGAATACGGCACCTCTTCATACAACGGGTAATAGGCGTTGGTTTGCGTGGAGTCGACCCTCCACAGTTCATCGAACTTGGCCAATGCATCCCCGAACCAGTTACCTACGCTCGGTTGCAGGGGAAAACTCACGGTCTTGGTTTTAACAGGTTGGTCTTCAGGCTGCTGACCAAACGGGCAATAACTCAAGGTCGCCATCAGCGCGAGTTGGTAGAGGTTGAGCGCGCAGAATTCGGAGCCGGTGGACAACATGGGGCGCAAGGCCCGTAGTGGGCGGACTTCCAGCACCGTGTGTTTTTGCGGCATGAGGGCAACGCCGAGCTGGCCATGTTTACCCATGATTTTCGCCGGCCCTGAACTGACGGGGTAATGGCGATAAACCTCAGGAGGCAAATGCGCGACATACTCGACCAGATGGCGTACTTCCACCTGATAGTACTCATCAGCGCAGGCTTGTGCGGGGTTGTCTTTCGTGCGGGTGGCGTTGTTGTTCAGGTAGCGGGTTTGTTCAGCGCGGACTTGAAGTTCGGTGATCTTGAGCGGGTAATGCGGTCTTGTCTGTAGGTCTTTATAGAGTTCCTCTGTCCCTTGGTACATCTGATCAAGGGTGAGCGCAATGGGGCCTGCAAAGTGGTTATCCACCTTGCCATTGCCTGTGGCATCCAACCGGCCAGTGTACTTTTGCCCTTCTGAATCGGTGACTTCATAGGCTAATCCGGCATAGGGTTCACCTGAGCCGAGTTCATCCACCAACTGAAAGCTGGTCCACTTACCTTGCACGGGGCAGGCAAGCACGCGACTGCTTAAGGGTGAGTTCAGTTCTTTATCCATTAGTGTCATTTCGTCATTTCCTTATTCTGTACAGCCAGGGTAAATGGTGCACTTCTGCCCATCCGGCATTTGAAAACCGCTGAAATCTGTGTGATTGCCATTGCAGTAAGCACGTTGATCTTCAAAACCTTTGCCCATGCAGCGTTTCCAGCCATTGGGTACCTTGACCCAGGTATCTCCCCAGCCGGGCCTTTCCTCATCCGCCAACTTGATCGTCATCTTCACGGTTTTTCCCGGTAGTTGATCCAGGGTGTAGGCCGAGAACGGGCGACCACGCGCCGGCTCGCCCTGTGCATCGGTTTCTTTGCAGTCGAGGATTTTTCTGAGGATGCGGGGCTTGCCTGAGGTGCGGAACAGCCATTGGCATTGCCCATGGAAGGTACTTTCGCCCGCTTCGTTGAAGGTGCCCTTGTACTGTTCCTCCAGCTCATCGCGAATGGCGACCACGGCGTCGTCCCCTCCAAAATCTCGCCGGGTTTTGCCGTAGGTGGCGTTTATCTCCAGCTTGATGCGCCTGATCACCAAGGGGCAGCCGCTGACCGTTCTGCGAAGGGCGATTTCAGAATTGGGTGTGTAGGATTCACGCCACTTCAAGTTGAACCCCACTTCCGTGTTTCTCCCGCCCGGCACGCTGCAAGTTTCCCCTTTGGCCGGCTCATACACGGCGATGGCCTGATAGGCAAAATCGGGCGGTAAATCAGCGGTAAAGGTGAACGTGTTCGGCTGACCGGTGGCGCAGCCTGCGGTTAAAGCGAGGCAACAACCCAAGGCAGGGATTTTAAACCGCGACTTCACCTGCGAATTCAACGTTGTCATTGGGTAATGTCCTTATTCCGTGCAGCCAGGGTAAATGGTGCAGGTGCGGCCATCCGGCATTTTGAAGGTGCTGAAATCTGTGTAATCGCCATTGCAGTAAGCACGTTGATCTTCAAAACCTTTGCCCATGCAGCGTTTCCAGCCATTGGGTACCTTGACCCAGGTATCTCCCCAGCCGGGCCTTTCCTCATCCGCCAACTTGATCGCCATTTTTACGGTTTTACCCGGTAGCTGATCGAGGGTGTAGGCCGAGAACGGGCGACCACGACCCGGCTCACCCAGTGCATCGGTTTTTTTGCAGTCGAGGATTTTTACAATGCGTCGCGTTACCCCCATGGTGCGAAACAGCCATTGGCATTGCCCATAGAAGGTGCTTTCGCCCGCTTCGCTGAAGGTGCCTTTGTACTGCTCCTCCAGCTCATCGCGAATGGCGACCACGGCAGTGTCCCCTCCAAAATCTCGCCGGGTTTTGCCGTAGGTAGCGTTGATTTCCAGTTTGATGCGCCTGATCACCAACGGGCAGCCATTGCGGGTTCTGCGAATGGCTATTTCGGCATCAGGCTTGTATTCCGTTCTCCACTTGTCATTGAAAACCGGCGCTTTGTTGTCCCTCGATTCGACGGAGCAGGTTTCACCTTTCGCGGGCACGTAGTAAACCGCTGCAACGTAAGCAAAATCGGGCGGTAGATCGGCGGTAAAGGTAAACGTGTTCGGCTGGCCGGTGGCGCAGCCTGCCGTTAAAGCGAGGCCGCAGCCCAGACTTGCGGTGTGTAGCATGCGTTTCATAGCGGGGCGTCTCCTTGCCAAAATGCCGTTGCCTGAGACACCCGCTCGAAGTGTTCGATCGGGTTCTCATCAGGGCGCACTTGCCAGTGCACGGGCAGTGTATAGGCTGGCGCTTTCAAGCTCTGAGTCAGCAGAAACGCCAACTGCTCCGGTGCCGACCATCCCCACGCGTCAGCCAAGGCCAATAGGCTGCTCAACCACGCCTCGTGATCCTGTTGTTCGGCGAGCCTGGCGTAGGCCTCAACATGTTCTGCCAGCAGATGGCGATGAGCATTGGCCAGACGAGCCTCCGTGGCCTGGAGTTTGGGCACAGGCATCTGCAGCCACAGCGGTTCATCAGGCACTGGACACGCACCGGGAGCGGGATTGTCAGTACTGGCCCAACGCTCCCCTTGCCAGTAACACACGCTGATTGCCGGCCCGAGATAGGCCGGGTAGGCCTCGACGGGTAAATACTCGACGGCGCGGGCCAATACGCGGTTGTCGTGAAAGCGGTACAGCGCCTGCTGGGGCCGGGCGCCAATCATCAGGCGTTCGCGCCAATGCTTGGCCAGCGCGAGCAGGTCACCGTGTTGAAGGCTGGCAAACCAGCCCCAGTTGCGCTCCGGCACCTTGAGCAATTCATGGAGGCGTGGGTCGTCAGGATTATCGAGGATAAAGATGAACGGCCCGACGTCGGCCAGTTCAGCCACCGGGGTTTCGCGGTACACGCTCAGGTACTGATCGAATGGGAGGGTCTTCAACAAGGAACGGCGCATTTCGTGTTCATCGGCTGAGTCCAGAACGAGGCAGAGGGAGTGCCCAAGGCGTCGTTGTTCGCTCATCCATTGACGAGGTAGTGAGTGGGTCATGCGGCGGCTCCTTGCGTCAGACAGAGGCCCGCTCGACAGGCTTCGCAGAGGGGACAGAAATCTGAACCCATGGTTTTGCTGGCGGCCATGAGCGTGCTCTGCGAGGGCGCAATGATTGGCGGCAGTTGCGCTGGCGCCGACAAGGCGTCCAGCACGCCGGGCAGCAATGGCGACGCGGCTGTCCCGGCAACCGGCGCGCCACCGATTGCCATCTCGCTGCTGCCGAAGATTGCGCCGTGGCCAAGCACGAAGTGTTGATCGCCGGCCTTCAAGGTAATGCTCCCCCCTGCATCCAGCACCAGATTGCCACCGGCCTTGATATGTACATCCCAACCGGCTTCGATCACAAGGGTTTGCCCGATACGGGTGTGGCTGCTGCTGGCGACATTCAGATAGTCGTTGGCCTTGAGCTGGACTTTTCGATCCGCCGTGACCGTGCGCTGTTCTTCGGCCTCCAGCACCGTGATGCTGTGGCCCTTGATGGTTTCCCGACGTTCATTGCCCACTTCCAGCCGACTGTCGTTTTCGACCTTCTGCTCCATGTCGCGCTGGGCACGCAGGTAGATCAACTCCCGACCGATGCGGTCTTCCAGATGCAGTTCATTGAAGCCGCTGCTGTCCGGCGAACTGCGGGAGCGGAACACGCTACGGGTTTTGTGCTCCGGCAGTTCATAGGGCACCGGGTTGGCGCTGTTGGCCAGGCAGCCGCTGATCACCGGCTGATCGGGGTCGCCGTCCTGAAAGCTGACCTGCACTTCCATCCCGACCCGCGGGATGGTGACACTGCCATGGGCATTACCGGCCCAACTGGTGAGCACCCGCAACCAACAGCTGCTTTTATCGTCGTAGCGACCTTCGCGATCCCAGTGAAACTGCACCTTGACCCGACCGTACTGATCGCAGTGGATCTCTTCGCCCTTGGGGCCGGTGACCACGGCGGTCTGGGTGCCCGGGATTCGCGGTTTTTTGTGCGTCAGTGGCGGGCGGTAGAACACATCCCAGGGCGTGGCGACGAATCGGTTGCGATAGCCCTGAAAACCATCTCCGTCAGCGGCGGTGCTGGTCATATCGCTTTCAAGGGCCTGCGGTTGCCAGCCTTCGTGATGAACCTCGGTCAGCAACCAGAGGTCGTTCCACTCCTCGAGTGGATGTTCGGACAGTGGCAGAAAGTGCCCGGAGGCCAGAGCGGCCTGATCACTGTTGCCGCAAGCCAGACGGTAGTCGGCACGGTGGCGTTCCAGGGCGCGCCGACTGAGGAGCTTGCCACGCTCACGGTGGATAAAGCGGCCAGGATAAGCGTAGTCCTCCAGATCCGGTTGAACCTTGTCGGCGTCGGGGCGATAGCCGGACTCGAGTAGCATGCGGGCCTTTTCGAAGTCATAATCGCGGCGCGTGACGTGGCTGGGGCGAGCCGCCAGCTGCACTTCAAACCGATTGATCACGGGCCCCTCGGCGACCATGCCGCTGTCTTGTTTATAGGGCGTTGGTTGGTCGAGCCGGGGGAACACGGTCTGATCGTCGCCAAACACCAGCACATGCTGATCGCGGCTGTGCCGGAAGTGATAATGCAGGCCTTCCTCCTGGCAGAGGCGCTGAATGAAGTCCAGGTCGGACTCCTCGTATTGCACGCAGTAGTCACGCGCAGGGCAGGGCGAGCCCAGTTGAAACTGGTAGGCATCGCCAAGGATCCCGTGCTCTTCCAGTATCCGCGCGATGATCTGCGGGACAGCCAGTTGCTGGAACATGCGCTGGTTAGTGCGATATGCCAGATAAGCCAGCTGTGGCACCAGGGTCAGGCGGTATCGGGCCAGGCGATTGACTGAGTCGCCTTGGGCAAAACTGTGAATCTGTCCATGAATACCTGCACCGTTTTCGTCGAACGCCAAAAAGGCGTGTTTATACATCAGGCTTTCGAGCTCCAGCCTGGGGCGCTCGCTGACCAGTTCGACAATGAAGGCGTAAGGCTGGCTGATGAACTCCTTGCCGGTGAACGAGAGGACTTGAACGTCGTGCATGAAGTCGTCGATCGTCAGGCTGAAACGGCTTTGCGGATTAGCGTTGAACATCCATTGTTCCTTCTGCGATGGCTAAGGACTCTCACACCTGAATCGAGTCATCCAGCTGTAATGACACGAACGCTAACAAAATCGCAGAGGGGAAAATGTAGGAGAGGTCCCGAAGGATTGAAGGACGTTGCCGTAATAGGTCAAGCCCCATCAGGCCATTCGTTGCCCGTCACGCAAATCGCCTTGGAGGGGCTCTAAGGTCAAAAGATCGTCCGAACGCGGCCCGAGCCTTCGCCAGCGCCTACATTGACCGTGTGTGTCCCTGATAATCTGTCCTCTCGCCACATCAGCCTCAACCCTCTACCCTGAGGGTATTGGCAGACTACGGTCTGCCGCCTCAGGACGCCGAGCCCCATGTATAAAGACTTGAAGTTCCCGGTCCTTATTGTCCACCGCGACATCAAGGCTGACACGGTCGCCGGTGATCGTGTGCGCGGCATCGCCCGGGAGTTGGAACAGGAAGGCTTCAGCATCTTTTCGGCCGTGGACTACGCCGAAGGACGACTGGTCGCTTCGACTCACCACGGCCTCGCGTGCATATTGATTGCCGCCGAAGGCGCCGGGGAAAACACCCACCTTTTACAGAACATGGTCGAGCTGATTCGCGTGGCCCGTGCCCGTGCACCGAATTTGCCGATCTTTGCCCTGGGCGAGCAGGTCACCCTGGAAAATGCCCCGGCCGATGCCATGAGCGAATTGAACCAGTTGCGCGGCATTCTTTATCTGTTCGAAGACACCGTGCCGTTTCTGGCGCGCCAGGTCGCCCGTGCGGCGCGCAGCTACCTCGATGGCTTGCTGCCACCGTTTTTCAAGGCATTGGTGCAACACACCGCCGATTCCAACTATTCCTGGCACACCCCAGGGCACGGTGGTGGCGTGGCCTATCACAAAAGCCCGGTAGGGCAGGCGTTCCACCAGTTTTTTGGGGAAAACACCCTGCGTTCGGACTTGTCGGTCTCGGTGCCGGAGCTCGGCTCGCTGCTGGACCACACTGGGCCGCTGGCGGAAGCCGAGGCGCGTGCGGCGCGTAATTTCGGCGCTGATCACACGTTTTTCGTGATCAATGGCACTTCGACGGCCAACAAGATTGTCTGGCAAGCCATGGTCGCACGTGATGATCTGGTGCTGGTGGACCGTAACTGCCACAAATCGGTGTTGCACTCGATCATCATGACCGGGGCGATTCCGTTGTACCTGTGTCCGGAGCGCAATGAACTGGGGATCATCGGGCCGATTCCGCTGAGTGAATTCAGCCGCGAATCGATCCAGGCCAAAATCGACGCGAGCCCGCTGACCAAGGGCCGAGAGCCCAAGGTCAAATTGGCGGTGGTGACCAATTCGACTTACGACGGCCTCTGCTACAACGCCGAGCTGATCAAGCAAACCCTGGGCAACAGCGTCGAAGTCTTGCACTTCGACGAAGCCTGGTACGCGTATGCGGCGTTTCACGAGTTCTTCGCCGGGCGTTATGGCATGGGCACCTCGCGCACTGAAGACAGTCCGCTGGTGTTTACCACTCATTCCACTCACAAACTGCTGGCGGCCTTCAGTCAGGCATCGATGATTCACGTGCAGGACGGTGGCGCTCGGCAACTGGACCGCGACCGTTTCAATGAAGCGTTCATGATGCATATCTCCACATCACCGCAATACAGCATCATCGCCTCGCTGGATGTGGCGTCGGCGATGATGGAAGGCCCGGCTGGTCGTTCGCTTTTGCAGGAAATGTTCGATGAAGCCCTGAGTTTTCGCCGGGCGCTGGCCAACCTGCGCCAGCACATCGCCGCCGACGACTGGTGGTTCTCAATCTGGCAACCACTGCTGGTGGAGGGGATAAACCGGGTGACGACCTCGGACTGGCTGTTGCAGCCCGAAGCTGACTGGCACGGTTTTGGCGACATCGCGGAAGATTACGTGCTACTGGACCCGATCAAAGTGACGCTGGTGATGCCGGGACTGACGGCGGGTGGCGCACTGAGCGAGCGGGGGATTCCAGCGGCAGTGGTCAGCAAGTTCCTCTGGGAACGCGGGCTGGTGGTGGAAAAAACCGGTCTGTATTCATTTCTGGTGCTGTTTTCCATGGGCATCACCAAGGGTAAATGGAGCACCTTGCTCACCGAGTTGCTCGAATTCAAACGCAACTACGACGCCAACGTCAGTCTGGCGGCGTGTCTGCCGTGTGTCGCGCAACGAGACGTGGCACGTTATCAGGGCATGGGGCTGCGTGACCTGTGCGATCAATTGCACGCCTGCTACCGCAGCAACGCCACGGCCAAGCACCTCAAACGCATGTACACGGTGCTTCCGGAAGTCGCGATGAAACCGGCCGACGCCTATGATCAATTGGTCCGTGGCGAGGTTGAGGCGGTGTCAATCGACAATGTGCAGGGACGCATCGCTGCGGTGATGCTGGTGCCGTACCCGCCGGGGATTCCGCTGATCATGCCGGGCGAGCGCTTCACCGAGTCGACGCGCTCGATCATCGATTACCTGACGTTCGCCCGCACGTTCGACAGCAGCTTCCCGGGTTTCGTCGCCGATGTGCACGGTCTGCAGCATGAAGACGAGGGCAATGGGCGGTGTTACACCGTCGATTGCATCAAGCTTTGAGGACCTTTCCCAGTATGCAACCGGTCATCAACCCCAAGCACCCGGGTCTGGCGGTACGTGTCGCCGATCAGGGATTCGCTGCGTATATCTGGGGCAGCGACTTCAGTTTTGAGGTCCGGGCTTACGCGGCCGCAGAGATCAATAAACCGGTGGATCAGTGGCCGCTGGAAACCATCACGCCCTACCGCAAATGCTACGGCATTGACCCGCAAGAGTTCGCCAGTTACCAGAACGCGGCCGACAGCGCGATTTTCATGGCGTTTCTCGACGATGCCCCGGTGGGGCACATCGTGATCAGCACTAACTGGAACGGTTTTGCCCATATCGATGAGCTGGCGGTGCACGCCCCGGCGCGTCGCCACGGGGTGGCCAAGGCGTTGCTGGATGTCGCGCAGTTCTGGAGTCGCAAGAAGAAACTGCCGGGCATCATGTTGGAAACCCAGAACAACAACCTGGGAGCCTGCCGGCTGTATGAGCGTTGCGGCTATGTCATGGGTGGCATCGATCACCTGCGTTATCGCGGCATCGACCCGCACACTGCTGAGGTGGCGTTGTTCTGGTATCGGTTGTTCGATAATCCGTTGGAAAATCCGCTTAGCTCGCCAACATCGCCTCGGCTTGTTCCTTGATGATGTCCAGCAGTGCCTGGATGGCAGGAGATATGGCCGCATTGTTGAGGGTCAAGGTGTAGAGGCTGATAGGGACGGCCGGTGACAGCGGGCAAACGTCCAGGCCACTGGCCTTGGCGCCGATCGCGGTAAACGGATCGACAACGGCCAGACCTTCGCCGGCCTCGACCATGCTGCGCATCATCTGATGGGTCTGAACCCGGGTTTGCACCACCGGTGCCGGGCGCAAGGCGTGCAGCTTGCTCTCAAACATCACGCTGAGCGGGTCGTGGCCTTCCAGCCCGACCATCGACTGGCCGGCCAGGTCCTGCACTGAAACGTATTTTTGCTTGGGTTGCAGCCAGCCATGGGGCGCCAGGAGCTGGAGTTTGCCTTGGGCAACGACCTGACACTGAATGTCGGGGTGGTCGGGGTCGTGCAGGCTCAAGCCGAGATCGCTTTCACGCAGCAGCAGGCTTCTGACGATTTCACGCGTGGGTTGGCTGAGCAGCGAGCAGGGCGCATCCGGGAAACGTCGACGCAGGGTGGCAATGCTCTGTGGCAACAACTGTTGCGCCAAGGGTGGCGTGCAAATGATCCGCAACGGGGGCGCCAGGTACTGTTTGAGGCTGCTGGCCAGCCGCTGCACCGGTTCAAGCGCTTCGTAGACGTGAGCAATCTCGACCTGCAACTCCCGCGCCTCGCGGGTGGCCTGCAAGCGCCCGCGCACGCTGGCAAACAGCATGAAGCCGAGTTGATCCTCGGCTTCGCGCAAAATCCCCTCGACCCCGGCCACCGGCAGTTGCAGCATCTCGGCAGCGGTGCCCAGATGACCAGTTTGCAGGAGCGCCTGGATCACTTCGATATGACGTAAACGCATGCATGAAGTCCATGTTCGGCAGGTGAGGGGTCAGTGACTGAATCCTAACCCAAGTCCGTGCCTATGACTTCAGCTCATAACGGTCGCTTATGAGGCGACGTTTGATTCGGGCTCACGGGTGATGGTGACGCCCGATTGCACCAATACAAATTCGTTGTCATCGAGTTTGTTCACGCGATCGCCAATAGCCAGCTTATAGGTGGTGACAGGCGCAGGGCCGGCGATACCGTCCTGCGACGGGGTGGATTCCTGGAACTCATGCACTGAATAAACACGGCCTTCCGCGTCTCTTGCATGGAATTGTCCGACGAGTACTGCTGCCATCTGCTTAGAACCTCTGGAGATAAGTCACTCAATTTGCGGTTCTGTAGACCGTCGATAAGCTTGGTAAGTTTTCCTACAGGAAAAAAATAGTACTTAACTGCTATTCCGCGACAAGGAGCACGTGAAGTGCTGCCGAATCATCTATAACTACAGGCTCCTTTAGCCAGATAGTCGGGAATTCCCAATGAGCAAGGTCTATACGGTTGCTGTCCTGGTTGGCAGCTTGAGAAAACAGTCGATCAACCGCAAAGTCGCGCTGGCGCTGGCTGAACTGGCACCGGCAAACCTCAGGCTGAACATCGTCGAGATTGGCGACCTGCCGCTCTACAACGAAGACATCGACGTAACACCGCCGGCAGCCTACAGCACTTTCCGTGATCAGGTGAGGACATCCGACGCGGTGCTGTTTGTGACACCGGAATATAACCGCTCGGTGCCTGCGCCCCTGAAGAACGCCATTGACGTCGGTTCCCGGCCTTATGGCAAGAGTGCCTGGGGCGGTAAACCGGGTGCGGTGATCAGCGCTTCGCCCGGCGCTATCGGCGGTTTCGGTGCTAACCACCATTTGCGTCAATCCATGGTGTTTCTCAATGTGCCCTGCATGCAGCAACCGGAAGCCTACCTGAGCAACGCCGGTTCGGCGTTCGACGACTCGGGCAAGGTGTCCGAGTCGGTCCGGCCGTTTTTGCAGAACTTCATCAACGCCTACGCTGAGTGGGTCGAGCAATTTAACAAGGCGTGATCGGGTGGCGGCCAGTGCTTGCGCTGAGGAAGTGCTGGCCAGTCGGCTGTTGATCGAACCATTGAATTTTGGACAGCCACGCGACAAGGAGTAGGAACAATGCAAAGCCCTGGCACGGTGACACGGCTGATCACTCGTAAAAACGCCATCGACCAGAGTCGTGTCGAGCGTGAACAGCGCAGCCTTATTCCGGCGGCGGGTGAAGTGATCCTGAAAATTGATCGCTGCGCGCTAACCACCAATAACATCTCCTACGCAGCCTATGGCGACTTGATGAATTACTGGGGGTTCTTTCCGACAGGACAATCGGAGTGGGGCCACATCCCGGCCTGGGGGTTTGCCGATGTGCTGGCCTCTGAAGTCGATGGCATTGCGGTAGGGGAGCGCTTTTATGGGTACTTTCCACTGGCCAGTCATCTTTGGGTACGTCCGGACCGGGTGACCGAGCGCGGCTTTTATGATGCCGTGGAGCACCGTCAAACACTGTCATCGACTTACAACCAGTACACCCGTTGCAGCTGGGATCGGTACTACAGCGAGGCGTTCGAAAACCTGCAGATATTGCTAAATCCGCTGTTTTTGACGTCGTTGATGTTGGCGGATTTCCTGCAAGACAATCAGTTCTTCGGTGCGACTCGTCTGGTGTTCTCCAGCGCTTCGAGCAAAACCGCTTTCGGCACTGCGGTTTGCCTGGAGGGTCAGTCAAATCTGGAACGAGTGGCACTGACATCGACCGGAAACAAGGCGTTTGTTGAACATCTCGGGTGTTACGAGCGTACGCTCGGGTACGCCGAATTGGCCTCGTTGCCCGCTGACCGTCCGACGTTGTACGTGGACTTCTCCGGCGACCTGGACTTGCGCGATCAAGTGCATCTGCATTTTGCCGAGCGATTGGTTTACAGCTGCTTTGCAGGTTCCGCCCAGAGCACGGATGAGCCGCAATTGAGCGCTATAACAGGGCCGCAGCCGGCGTTTTTCTTTGCACCGATCCAGATTCGCAAACGCAGCGCCGAATGGGGGGCGCAGCGGCTCAGCCAGTATTTCGGCGAGGGGGTTCAGCAGTTTTATCGGAAAGTGACGGCACCGGCCAACCCATTGCTCAGGGTGGTGGAGAGTGATGGACTTGAAGCGGCGCAAACGGTGATTTCGCGGCTGTTTCATGGGAAAATCGCGGCGATCGAGGGGCATGTGATCCGTTTGTGATATCGCAACCTCACCAATAACCCGTGGCAGCTGTAAATCCTGAGTCCGCGATTAATCTGAGGTGCCCGTTCAGACGCCACAAGGCTCAACTCTGCCCCGGTACGTTCGGCCACAGATCCGCCACCAGAAACAGCCGCTCGGCTTCGTCCCAGTCACCGTCGCCGTTTTCGGTCAGGCGTACCAGCAACTGTGCGGGCGCCTGAGGGTCGAGCCCGGTCAGCCAGGTCTCCAGTTGCGTGCGGTCCCACGTGTGCTCGGCAGGATAGTGGGCGGGCGCGAGCCAGGCGTGTCGTGGCAATGGTTGCCAGCGACCGGGCGGGCTCTGGGCGATAAAGTGTGCCCAGTCTCGTTGATGCAGCCAGCGTCCTTTGAGGTGCTGCGGATGGGCACAGTCGGGTGACCGGGCTTTGCCGGGCCACGGATACAGCAGATAACCGCCCAGCCACAGGTGTGCGCTGAACCGCAGGATGTCCAGCGCGGCCAACGCATCGCGGCTTTCGGGGCGAGCGGAGATCGGCAGTTGATGGTGGGTCAGATGCGCCAGCTTGCGGTCCAGTCGGTCGTGACAGCCCGGGCCAAGCCATTGGGCGGTGTTTTGGCCGTTGCCGTTCTGTGGTCCCAGGTACAGCTTGATCGCGAGCTCCAGGTGATGCACGCCGTCGCGGTCACGCAGCAGCATGTCCAACTCGCCCAGGGTATGGCCCTCGCGGCGGATCGGCAGGTTGGCGGCAATCAACTCGACCCCCGGCGCGTGCTGCACGGCAAACTGCCAGAGGCGTTCGTAATACAGGCCCAGACGACGAGTCGGGCCGAGCGCCAGCCAACGCTGCAATTCACGGCTGTCCTGATCCAGTTGAAGCAGCCAGTGTTCCAGTCGTTCGGGGGCTTGTACCCAGTCGCTGCCAGCCAGTGGATGGCGTTGTGGCCAGGGTGTTTCGCTGAGCATCGGTGGCGCGAGGATGACCCAGGCCAGGTCGCGCACTTCGGGATGGCGCAACTGACGAGGCAAAGTAAGCAAGTCAGGAAATAAGGTCATCTTGCGAGCATAGCGCTTTGGTTCGCGGCTGAAAGGATTTTGTCTACGGCCCGCTTTCGCCCATAATCGTGTTTTTCGCCGTCGCAGACCCTCGCAGGAGCCCCATGGAGCAATTTCGCAATATCGGCATCATCGGTCGCCTGGGCAGTTCGCAGGTGCTGGATACCGTTCGCCGACTGAAAAGATTCCTCCTTGACCGGCACTTGCATGTGATTCTCGAGGACACCATCGCCGAAGTCCTGCCCGGCCATGGCCTGCAAACCTCATCGCGCAAGATGCTCGGTGAAGTGTGTGACATGGTGATTGTCGTTGGCGGTGACGGCAGCCTGCTGGGCGCCGCTCGGGCATTGGCACGGCACAACATTCCGGTGCTGGGGATCAACCGCGGCAACCTGGGCTTTCTGACCGACATTCGCCCGGATGAGCTGGAAGTCAAAGTCGCCGAAGTGCTCGACGGGCACTATCTGGTCGAAAACCGCTTCCTTTTGCAGGCCGAAGTTCGCCGTCACGCCGAGGCCATTGGCCAGGGCGACGCGCTGAACGACGTGGTGCTGCACCCCGGCAAGTCGACGCGGATGATCGAGTTCGAGTTGTACATCGACGGCCAGTTCGTCTGCAGCCAAAAGGCCGACGGTCTGATCGTCGCGACACCCACCGGTTCGACGGCGTATGCGCTCTCAGCCGGTGGCCCGATCATGCATCCCAAGCTCGATGCCATTGTGATTGTGCCGATGTACCCCCATACCTTGTCAGGAAGGCCAATTGTGGTCGATGGAAACAGCGAGCTGAAAATCGTCGTGTCCAAGGATATGCAGATTTACCCGCAAGTCTCCTGTGACGGGCAGAATCACTTCACCTGCGCCCCCGGTGACACCATCACTGTGAGCAAGAAGGCGCAGAAACTGCGGTTGATTCATCCGCTGGATCACAACTACTACGAAGTCTGCCGGACCAAGCTTGGCTGGGGCAGCCGGTTGGGTGGTGGAGGCGACTGATGCTCGATCCCGCGCGTAGCTACGACCTGATCGGTGACGTGCACGGTTGCGCTCATACCCTTGAGC
This sequence comes from Pseudomonas frederiksbergensis, assembly GCF_001874645.1. Classification (NCBI taxonomy): domain Bacteria; kingdom Pseudomonadati; phylum Pseudomonadota; class Gammaproteobacteria; order Pseudomonadales; family Pseudomonadaceae; genus Pseudomonas; species Pseudomonas frederiksbergensis. The sequence continues at coordinate 232,692 of NZ_CP017886.1, read as the reverse complement.
ATTTGCTGGACCGGCTCGGGTACCAAAAATTGGCTGGCGTCTGGCGCCATCCGTCACGCATGGCCGTGTTTCTCGGTGATGTCATCGACCGCGGCCCGCGGATTCGCGAAGCGCTGCACATCGTTCACGACATGGTCGAGGCCGGTCAGGCGCTGTGCATCATGGGCAATCATGAATTCAACGCGCTCGGCTGGAGCACCCCGGCACCCCCCGGCAGCGGCAAGCAGTACGTGCGCGATCACACGCCACGGCATGCCCGTCTTATCGATGAGACCCTGACCCAGTTTGCTGATCACCCGGCGGACTGGCATGACTTTCTCGCGTGGTTCTACGAGATGCCGCTGTTCGTCGACGCCGGGCGCTTCCGGGTGGTCCATGCCTGCTGGGACGGTGGCCTGATCGACGTGCTGCGCGCGCAACACCACGACGGTCGCGTCGATGAGCACTTCGTCCAGGCGGCGGCGGTTTCCGGCAGTTTCGCCTGCATGGCGTTCGACCGCTTGCTGCGCGGCACCGACATGCGCCTGCCGCACGGTTTGACCATGACCAGCGGCGACGGTCTGACGCGCTCGTTCTTCCGCACCAAATTCTGGGAAGACAACCCGCAAACCTATGGCGACATTGTGTTCCAGCCGGACGCCTTGCCCGAGCCCGTGGCCCGCACGCCGCTGTCGCCGGTAGAAAAAGATACCCTGTTGCGCTACGGCATCGACGAACCGCTGTTGTTTGTCGGGCACTACTGGCGCAGTGGCAAACCGGCGCCGATCCGTCCGAACCTGGCCTGTCTGGATTACAGCGCCGTGTTGTACGGCAAGCTGGTGGCCTATCGGCTGGACCAGGAAACCCGTCTCGATCCACGCAAATTTGTCTGGGTCGATGTCGAACGGCCAGAGGTATTGCAATGAGTATTGTTGCTGTTTTACGTCTGCCGCTGGCGGTGGATCTCAGTGGTTTCGTCCAATTGCTGCAACGCATGCACGTGCCGCATCGGGTCAGCGAAGAAGCCGGCGAACAGGTGCTCTGGGTGCCTGACGCGATCAGCGAAGACGTGCGCTCGCTGTACGAACGGTATCCTGCGGGCGATCCCGAACATCAACTGGATATACCGGCTGCACACGCGAATATTCAGCGTCCCGGGTTCGTCGAGCAACTGCGCCACAGCCCGGTGACAGCGCTGATTCTGCTGTTGAGCATGATCGTCGGTGCGGTGACGCTGCTCGGTGAGAACCTCGATACGATGCACTGGCTGACGTTCCTAGAGTTTCGCGTGGTGGGCGAGTACATCCATTTCACGCCGTTGGCCGACAGTCTGGCTGCGGGGCAGTGGTGGCGTCTGGTGACACCCATGCTGATCCACTTCGGCATTCTCCACCTGGCCATGAACGGCATGTGGTACTGGGAACTGGGGCGGCGCATCGAGTCGCGTCAGGGCAGTATCAATTTGCTGGGGCTGACGTTGCTGTTCAGTCTGGTGTCGAACTACGCCCAGTATTATTACGGCGGCCCGACGTTGTTCGGCGGCCTGTCCGGGGTACTTTATGGCCTGCTCGGGCATTGCTGGATCTACCAGTTGTTGTCGCCGAACCCGGCTTATCGCCTGCCTCGCGGGGTGTTGGTGATGATGCTGGTGTGGCTGCTGCTGTGTATGTCGGGGCTGATCTCGATGATCGGCTTCGGCGAAATTGCCAATGCGGCGCACGTCGGCGGGTTGCTCGTCGGATGCCTCACCGGTTTGTTGGGCGGCTTGTACAGTCGCCGTAGACTCTCTGTCCAATAAATCGCCGTCTAAATTGCTATGTGAATAACGAGCGCGGAGACCTGATGTCCTCTTTTAACGAAATGATCAAAAACATCACGCCGGAGATCTACCAGAGCCTGAAACTGGCGGTAGAAATCGGTAAGTGGTCTGACGGTGGCAAGCTGACCGCCGAACAGCGCGAACTGTCGTTGCAGGCGATGATCGCCTGGGAAGTGCAGAACCTGCCCGAGGAAGAACGCACTGGCTACATGGGGCCGCAGGAATGCAGTTCGAAGTCGATCACTGTGCCCAATATCCTGTTCAAGTCGGATGCCATCCATTGATCGAGATTGGCCGCGGTGCAATCAGCAAGATGTCGGCGCGTCTCGACGCGTCGACCGTGCAATACGCTTTTCGCCTGGGCGATACCGAGGTGCCGGTCAATCCGATGATTGGCAGCACGGTTCGGCTGGAGTACCTGGGGGCGATCCACTGCATCCATTGCGGGCGCAAAACCAAAACCAGCTTCAGCCAGGGTTACTGCTACCCGTGCATGACCAAACTGGCGCAGTGCGATGTCTGCATCATGAGCCCGGAGCGTTGCCATTACGATGCCGGGACCTGCCGTGAACCGGCCTGGGGCGAGCAGTTCTGCATGACCGACCACGTGGTGTATCTGGCCAATTCGTCGGGCGTCAAAGTCGGGATCACCCGCGCCACTCAGCTGCCAACCCGCTGGCTCGATCAGGGCGCCAGCCAGGCATTGCCGATCATGCGCGTGTCGACCCGTCAGCAATCCGGCTTCGTCGAAGACCTGTTCCGCAGTCAGGTGGCCGACAAGACCAACTGGCGCGCCTTGCTCAAGGGCGATGCGCCGCCGGTCGATCTGAAACAGATTCGTGATCAACTGTTTGAACGCTGTACCGAGGGCATGCAAGGACTGCAGGAACGTTTCGGTTTGCAAGCGATTCAACCGGTGTTTGATGTCGAGCCGATTGAAATCCGTTACCCGGTCGAGCAGTACCCGGCCAAGATTGTCAGCTTCAATCTGGACAAGAACCCGATTGCCGAAGGCACGCTGATGGGGATCAAGGGCCAGTACCTGATCTTCGATACCGGCGTCATCAATATTCGTAAATACACGGCCTACCAGCTCGCCGTGCATCAGTAGAAGGATTCGACGCATGCGCACCGAACAACCGAAGATGATCTACCTGAAGGACTATCAGGCGCCCGAGTACCTGATCGATGAGACGCACCTGACCTTCGAGTTGTTCGAGGACCACAGCCTGGTCCATGCGCAACTGGTGATGCGCCGTAATCCAGCCCGTGGCCCGGGCCTGCCGCCGCTGGTGCTCGATGGCCAGCAGCTGGAACTGCTGTCGGTCGCCTTGGGCGACACTGAGCTGAGCGCTGACAATTATCAGCTGACAGAGAATCACCTGACCCTGCACCCGACCAGCGCCAGCTTTACGGTCGACACCAGCGTCAGGATCCACCCGGAAACCAACACCGCGCTGGAAGGCCTGTACAAATCCAGCGGCATGTTCTGCACACAGTGCGAGGCCGAGGGCTTTCGCAAGATCACCTATTACCTCGACCGCCCGGACGTGATGAGCAAGTTCACCACCACGGTCAGCGCCGAGCAGCACCGCTATCCGGTGCTGCTGTCCAACGGCAACCCGATTGCCTCAGGTCCCGGTGAAGACGGTCGGCACTGGGCGACCTGGGAAGACCCGTTCATGAAACCGGCCTACCTGTTCGCACTGGTGGCCGGCGACTTGTGGTGCGTCGAAGACACCTTCACTACCATGACCCAGCGCAGTGTGGCGCTGCGCATTTACGTCGAGCCGGAAAACATCGACAAGTGCCAGCACGCCATGAACAGCCTGAAGAAGTCCATGCGCTGGGACGAAGAGGTCTATGGCCGCGAGTACGACCTGGACATCTTCATGATCGTTGCGGTCAACGACTTCAACATGGGCGCCATGGAGAACAAGGGCCTCAACATCTTCAACTCCAGCTGCGTACTGGCCCGTGCCGAAACCGCGACCGACGCCGCGCACCAGCGGGTTGAGGCGGTCGTTGCCCACGAATACTTCCACAACTGGTCAGGCAACCGCGTGACCTGCCGCGACTGGTTCCAGCTGTCGCTGAAGGAAGGTTTCACGGTGTTCCGTGACGCTGAATTCTCTGCCGACATGCACTCGCGCACCGTCAAACGCATCGAGGACGTGGCGTACCTGCGCACTCACCAGTTCGCCGAAGACGCCGGTCCCATGGCTCATGCGGTGCGCCCGGATGCATTCATCGAGATTTCCAATTTCTACACCTTGACCGTTTACGAGAAAGGTTCGGAAGTGGTGCGCATGATCCGCACTTTGCTCGGCGCCGAAGGTTTCCGCCAAGGCAGCGACCTGTATTTCGAGCGTCACGATGGCCAGGCAGTCACCTGCGACGATTTCATCAAGGCCATGGAAGACGCCAACGGCGTCGACCTGACCCAGTTCAAACGCTGGTACAGCCAGGCCGGTACACCCCGTCTCGCCGTGAGCGAGTCTTACGACGCGGTGGCTAAAACCTACAGCCTGACTTTCCGTCAGAGCTGCCCGGAGACCCCGGACAAGGTTGAAAAACGGCCGTTCGTGATTCCACTCGAATTGGGCCTGCTCGACAGCAAAGGCGCGGCGATTGCCCTGCGTCTGGCCGGCGAAGCGGCTGCTGCCGGGACCTCCCGCGTGCTGTCGGTGACCGAGGCCGAACAGACCTTCACGTTCGTCGACATCGCTGAACAACCATTGCCGTCCTTGTTACGCGGCTTCTCGGCGCCAGTGAAACTGAGCTTCCCGTACAACCGCGATCAACTGATGTTCCTGATGCAACACGACAGCGACGGCTTCAACCGTTGGGAAGCCGGTCAGCAGTTGTCGGTGCAAGTGTTGCAGGAACTGATTGCTCAACATCAAGCGGGTCAAGCGTTGGTGCTGGATCAACGCCTGATCAGCGCGTTGCGCACGGTGCTGGCGGACGAAAGCCTGGATCAGGCCATGGTCGCAGAAATGCTCTCGCTGCCAAGCGAGGCTTACCTGACCGAAATCAGCGAAGTGGCTGACGTTGATGCGATTCACACGGCTCGTGAGTTTGCTCGCAAGCAACTGGCAGACAACCTGTTCGACACGCTGTGGCTGCGTTATCAGGCCAATCGCGAGCTGTCGAAGCAAACCGCTTACGTTGCCGAGGCCGAGCACTTCGCCCGTCGTAGCCTGCAAAACATTGCGTTGTCCTACCTGATGCTCAGTGGCAAGCCAGAAGTGCTGGCATCGACCCTTGAGCAGTTCGATGCCTGCGACAACATGACCGAGCGTCTGACATCGTTGGCGGTGCTGGTGAATTCACCGTTCGAAGCCGAGAAGGCCAAGGCACTGGCCAGCTTTGCCGAGCACTTCAAGGATAACCCGCTGGTCATGGACCAATGGTTCAGTGTGCAGGCCGGCAGCGGTTTGCCGGGTGGTTTGCAGCGGGTTCGTCAGTTGATGGAGCACCCGGCGTTCAACCTCAAGAACCCGAACAAGGTGCGGGCGCTGGTCGGTGCGTTTGCCGGGCAGAACCTGATCAACTTCCATGCGGCCGACGGTTCGGGTTATCGCTTCCTTGCGGATCTGGTGATCGAGCTGAATGGCTTCAACCCGCAGATCGCTTCCCGCCAACTGGCGCCGCTGACGCGCTGGCGCAAATACGACAGCGCCCGTCAGGCGCTGATGAAAGCGGAACTTGAGCGCATTCGCGCTTCGGGTCAGCTGTCCAGCGATGTGTTTGAAGTGGTCAGCAAAAGCCTGGCGTGACCTTATCTCCGCTCCCGCAGGTGTTCACTCGGACCCTGTGGGAGCGGGGCGCGATATTCCCCCGTAGGCGCTGCCGCAGGCTGCGATCTTTTGATCTTGGCGGCCTGATAGCCGACCAATCTCTTGCAGGTGTACATATCCGTTTCTGCGGTAACGGCCACTTACGGTTCCGCTCTTACAGCGTGTCACTTTTGCAGACGCCGGAGTGCCGGCCCAGCCAAAAGTAACCAAAACGCTTCGCCCCAAGCGTACGGCACCTCGCCTAGGCTCGGCCTGCCGAAGGGGCGGGTGGATCAAAGGCCAGATCAAGATCAAAAGCCAAAGCCAAAGCCAAAGCCAAAGCTCAAACCTTTGTGCCGGAAATTTCAGCTGGCTTGCTGATGCACAGCATCCCCGCCGAATGCCTGTCTATTCAGCCGCAACCGTTATTCCCTCCAGTTAACAAAACATAACGTGGCGTCGATTGTCAGACCTTTCGAAAGCTGGATAGGATAGGCCTGCTTCCGAAGGGGCTCTAGATTGCAGGTTTCAGGACAATGCTCCGAATCTGCCATCAGACGCACGCCCTGAACGGCGCCCTGAAAGGTTGAACGACCTAACAATAATAATGGGGGAAGGTCTATGAGTGAGCCTGTCATGGGTGTGGGTTTTTGCCGCCCGCCGGCGTTACGCAGATTCGCGTTGCTGGCTACAGCGCTCTCGCTGTTGGGGTCTGCCGCGCTGTCGGCACCCGTTCTGGCCGCAACTGCGCCAGCGTCCGATGTTGTCTACTCGATTGAGTCCGCCAAGTCCGCCAAAGGCCTGATGCTCGATGTTGCGCATGCGGGCAAGCGACTGGTGGCGGTCGGCGATCGTGGCCACATTCTGTATTCCGATGACCAGGGTCAGACTTGGGCCCAGGCCAAAGTGCCGAGCCGGCAACTGCTGACCTCAGTCTATTTCGTCGATGACCAGCACGGCTGGGCCGTCGGTCATGATGCGCAAATTCTTGCCAGTGAAGACGGCGGCGTGACCTGGACCAAACAATTCGAAGACTTGAAGCGCGAAGCGCCACTGCTGGCTGTCTGGTTCAAGGACGCCAGCACAGGTTTTGCCGTGGGCGCTTACGGCGCTCTGCTGGGAACCACCGACGGCGGAAAGAACTGGGAAGACGTCGGCAATCGCCTCGATAACCCGGATCAGTACCACCTCAACGCCATCGCGGCGGTCAACGATTCCGGGCTGTTCATCGTGGGAGAGCAGGGCAGCATGTTCCGCTCTTCCGACTGGGGCCAAACCTGGGAACGTCTTGAAGGGCCATACAAGGGTTCGCTGTTCGGGGTGATCGGCACGGCCACACCGGCCACATTGCTGGCCTATGGTCTTCGCGGCAACCTGTTCCGCTCCACTGACTTTGGCAGCACCTGGGCGCCGGTCGAGCTCAAGGCCGCACGTGGCGCGCTGGAGTTCGGTCTGTCCGGTGCGACCTTGCTCGACGACGGCAGCATCGTGATTGTTGGCAACGGCGGCAGTGTGGTGCGCAGCAGCGATGACGGCATGACCTTCAGCGTATTTAACCGTCCCGACCGCATTTCCGTTTCGGCGGTCACGGCGGCAGGCAATGGCAACTTGATTCTGGTAGGACAGGGCGGCGTTCGCGCTACTTCGCCAATCGGCGCCGAGCTGGGCAAATAACTAGAGGCGGAGCTATGACATCCATGAGCAGTCATCATCAGGACAAGGCGACGCTTCTCGAGCGCCTGATTTTCAACAACCGCCCGGCAGTGATCGTCATCTGCCTGCTGGTCAGCCTCTTCCTGTTCTGGCAGGCGACGCTGATCCGGCCGTCCACCAGTTTCGAAAAAATGATCCCGCTCAAGCATCCTTTCATTGAAAAGATGATGGAGCATCGCAACGACCTGGCCAACCTCGGCAACACCGTGCGTATTTCCGTGGAAGCCACCGATGGCGACATCTTCTCCAAGGAGTACATGGAGACCCTGCGCCAGATCAACGACGAGGTGTTCTACATCTCCGGTGTTGACCGCTCCGGCCTCAAGTCGCTGTGGAGCCCGAGCGTGCGCTGGACCGAAGTGACCGAGGAGGGCTTTGCCGGCGGTGAAGTGATCCCGCAGAGCTACAACGGCTCGGCCGACAGCCTCGACCTGCTGCGCAACAACGTACTCAAGTCCGGTCAGGTCGGTCGGTTGGTGTCCAACGACTTCAAGTCGAGCATCGTCGATATTCCGCTGTTGGAGTCTTACCCGGACCCGCAGGACCAGGGCAAGCTGCTGGCGCTGGACTACCAGAAGTTCTCCCACGAACTTGAAGAGAAGATCCGCAACAAGTTCGAAAAGCAGAACCCCAATGTAAAGATCCATATCGTCGGTTTTGCCAAGAAGGTTGGTGACCTGATTGACGGCCTGATCATGGTGGTCATGTTTTTCGGTGTGGCGTTCGTCATCACCCTGATTCTGTTGCTGTGGTTCACCAACTGCCTGCGCAGTACCGTGGCGGTCTTGAGCACCACCCTGGTGGCGGTGGTCTGGCAGCTCGGGTTGATGCACGCTTTCGGCTTTGGTCTGGACCCGTATTCGATGCTGGTGCCGTTTCTGATCTTCGCCATCGGTATTTCCCACGGTGTGCAAAAGATCAACGGCATTGCCTTGCAGTCCAGCGAGGCGGACAACGCCTTGACCGCCGCCCGGCGCACGTTCCGTCAGCTGTTTCTGCCGGGGATGATTGCGATCCTTGCGGATGCGGTGGGCTTCATTACCTTGCTGATCATCGATATCGGGGTGATTCGTGAACTGGCCATCGGCGCGTCCATCGGCGTGGCGGTGATTGTGTTCACCAACCTGATCCTGCTGCCAGTGGCAATTTCCTACGTTGGCATCAGCAAACGTGCCGTCGAGCGCAGCAAGAAAGATGCAGTCCGTGAGCATAGGTTCTGGCGTCTGCTGTCGAACTTTGCCAGCTCGAAAGTCGCACCGGTCTCGATCCTCCTGGCGCTGATCGCCTTTGGTGGCGGCCTCTGGTACAGCCAGAACCTGAAAATCGGTGACCTCGACCAAGGTGCGCCGGAGCTACGTCCGGACTCGCGCTACAACCAGGACAACAACTTCATCATCAAGAACTACTCCACCAGCTCCGATGTGCTGGTGGTGATGGTCAAGACCAAGGCTGAAGGCTGCTCGCGTTATGAGGCCATGGCGCCGATCGATGAACTGATGTGGAAGATGCAGAACACCGAGGGCGTGCAATCGGCGATTTCCCTGGTGACCGTCTCCAAGCAGATGATCAAGGGCATGAACGAGGGCAACCTGAAATGGGAAACCCTGTCGCGTAACCCGGACGTGCTGAACAACTCTATCGCCCGTGCCGATGGCCTGTACAACAACAGCTGCTCGCTGGCGCCAGTACTGGTGTTCCTCAATGACCACAAGGCCGAAACCCTCGACCGTGCAGTGCATGCAGTGCAGGAGTTCGCCAAGGAGAACAACAAGGACGGTCTGGAGTTCATTCTTGCTGCCGGTAACGCCGGGATCGAAGCGGCCACCAACGAGGTGATCAAGGAATCCGAACTGACCATTCTGGTCCTGGTGTACCTCTGCGTGGCGACCATGTGCATGATCACCTTCCGTTCCTGGGCGGCGACCTTGTGCATTGTGCTGCCGTTGGTCCTGACCTCGGTGCTGGGCAACGCACTGATGGCGTTCATGGGCATCGGCGTTAAAGTCGCGACCTTGCCGGTGGTAGCGCTCGGGGTGGGGATCGGCGTGGACTACGGCATCTACATCTACAGCCGTCTGGAAAGTTTCCTGCGTGCCGGCCTGCCGTTGCAAGAGGCGTATTACCAGACCCTGAAGTCCACCGGTAAAGCGGTGCTGTTCACCGGTCTGTGCCTGGCCATCGGTGTGTGTACCTGGATCTTCTCGGCGATCAAGTTCCAGGCCGACATGGGCCTGATGCTGACCTTCATGCTGCTCTGGAACATGTTTGGCGCACTGTGGCTGTTGCCGGCGCTGGCACGCTTCCTGATCAAACCGGAAAAACTCGCCGGGCAGAAGGGCAATTCGTTGTTCGCTCACTAAGAGCCGGCGCCTGTCAGGTGCCAATCAAAACCGCAGCCCAGGCTGCGGTTTTTTTTGCATTGAACATTATCTGTGGCAGGGCGTTTAGGTCTGCCCGGCAATTTGACCTATCATTAGCGTTTTCCAATTCAAAGATTGACTGCCATGACTGCCTCATCCGACACCTTGCTGACTACCCTTGAAACCTGCGACATGCTGGAAATCGATGGCTTGCATGCCTTTGAATTTTCGCTGGATGAGAATGATCAATTGCACATCGAGTGCATGGACGGGCGTGTCGCCAAACACTGGGAGTTCAGCCCGGCTCAGGTGCAGGCGGCGGTATTCGATCAGACGCTGCAGAGCTGGACCATCACCGGTGATTCCGGTGAGCACCGATTGGTATGCATGGAAGCGTTCGGTGGTGGTGACGAAGGGGATGACGAGCATGAGGGTGCGTAACGTCTGGCCACTGTTGATGGCTGGCAGCGTCGGCGCAATGGGGGTGCAGGCCGCCCCCGTCGACATCCATGAACTGCTGGTCGGCACCTACACCCAGGGTCAGAGCCAAGGGATCTACCGACTCAAATTCGACAGCCAGAGTGGTCAACTCGACGCTACGCCGTTGCAAGTGGTCAAGAGTGCCAACCCGTCATGGTTGACCTTGTCCAGCGATCAGCGGCGACTGTTTGTGGTTAACGAAAATGGTCCAGGGCAAGCCGATCCGGTAGGGCGGGTCAGCAGTTTTGCGGTCGAGCCGAAAACCCACCAACTGAGCCTGATCAGTCAGGTGCAAAGCCTGGGCAACGAGCCGACCCATTCCAGTCTGAGCGCTGACGGCAAGCACCTGTTTGTCAGCAATTATTCGGTGGCCGAAGACCCGGGTGGCAGCCTTGCCGTATTGCCAGTGAGCGCCGATGGCACGCTGATGCCGCCAGTGCAGTTGAGCAGCCATTCGTCAAGCAGGGTCAACCCCGAACGGCAGATGTCGGCGCACGTGCATTCGACGGTGTCCTCGCCGGACGGTCAGTATGTGTTTGCCAACGACCTGGGCGCCGACAGGATTTTTGTCTACCACTATGACCCCATGGCCAATCCGGAACGGCCGCTGACCGCCGCCACGCCAGCATCGGTCCAGTTGCCACCCGGTAGCGGGCCGCGGCATTTGCTGTTCAGTGGTGACGGCAAGCACGCGTACCTGACCCTGGAGATGAGCGCGCAAGTTGCCGTGTTCGACTATCAGGCCGGCAAGCTGACCCAGCGGCAGATGGTCGACCTGGCGGCTGGCCAGCCCCAGGCACAGAAAGCCGCCGCCGCGCTGCATGCTTCGGCAGATGGCAAGTTCCTCTACGTCAGCAATCGGGGTACCGCTAACGAGTTGCTGGTGTTTGCCATCGATCCGGCCAGTGGCGAGCTCAAGGCGCTTCAGCGGCGTTCGGTGGAGGGGGATCACCCGCGTGAGTTCAGCCTCGATCCGAGCGGCAAGTTCGTGTTGGTCGCCAACCAGAAGAGCAACCAGATCGTCATCATCGAGCGTGATGTGAAGAGCGGTCTGCTGGGCAAAACCGTGCAAAAACTGCCGTTTGACTCACCCAGCGATATCAGGTTTTTCCTGCGTCAATAAGCCGCAGGTCCCGTACGCCGGGGCCTGCGCGGTTCTATTAATCTGAGTGATATCCGCTACTGCTGCAAAAGATTTCAAGAGCAGCAACCCTCGGGCGTAAGTTTGCTTCACCGCCTACACCGGCAAAAGCCAACCGAATCTACGAGGGTTACCGCCATGAACTTCAATCTCTTCTCCGTGATTGCCGCTTCCGCCATCTCAGCCAGCGTTGTTCTGCCAGCCAGTGCCAACGTTGAGATCAGCTCGAAAAAATCCGGCACCCACAGCTACACCCAGAAATACCTGCAACACAGCGCCAATTTCTATGCCGCGCTGGATCACAAGATCCAACACTGAGATTCAAGCCCCGCCGACTTTTATGCAGGAGCGAAGTCACTTGATCCGATTGCTCGGCGCTACAAATGTGCAGCGCGTTGGCATAACGATGCCTCTGTAGGAGCTGCCGAAGGCAGCGCCTACGAGGTGGGTTCAGGTGGGTTGTTTGGCCATGACGGCGCTGAACAACGCTGACTCCAGAATCCCCTGCAACCACACTTGAAGATGCCGATAAGGCGTCTGGGTAAACCAGTCACGGTCGACATGGGCAAACTGGCGGATGAACGGCGCCAGTGCGATGTCCGCCAGGCTCACATGATCGGCCACCAGATAAGCTCGCTGTTGCAGCAACTCATCCAGTTCGTGCAAAAACACTTCGCCTTCTGCGCGGTAATACTCCATGGGTTGTTCCGGGTAGCGCTCAGCGTATTTGTAGCGATTGAGGTGCAGCTTGAACGTCTGATCGTTTGCTTCGATCAGCGCCGCGCCACGTTGCTGCGCCGCAGAGTCATCCTTGAGCAACCAGTCCTGCGGGTCATTCTGCTCCAGCGCCCACTGCATGATTTCCAGGCTTTCTTCGATCACTCGACCGTCAAGGCTCAGCACCGGCACTGTGCCCTTGCTCGACAACGCGAGCATTTGCGGCGGTTTGGCCTTCAGGCTGACCTCGACAATGTCCACCGCCACTGAACTGTAACGCAGCGCCATGCGTGCGCGCATGGCGTAGGGGCAACGCCGGAAGGAGTAGAGCGTCGGCGTGTTCATTTGACCTCCAGCGTGCTCAGGCCATTGCCCTGGCGGCGAACCTGAATCTGCACGGGGATTCGCTCGTGCATTTCCTGCACGTGAGAGATCACCCCGACCTTGCGCCCTTGCGCCTGCAACCCGTCGAGGGCATCCATTGCCAATTGCAGTGACTCGGGATCGAGGCTGCCAAAGCCTTCATCGATGAACAGCGATTCGATTTTCAGCGTGCTCGACGCCATCGAGGCCAGGCCCAGTGCCAGTGCCAGCGACACCAGGAAGGTTTCGCCGCCCGACAGCGAATGCACCGAACGCAGTTCGTCGCCCATTTCTGTGTCCATCACCAGCAAGCCGAGCATGCTGCCACCCCGCTTGAGCCGGTAGCGACGCACCAGTTGCCGCAACTGGGCGTTGGCGTGATGCACCAGCAGGTCCAGGTTGTAGGCCTGGGCGATCTTGCGGAAGGTGTCGCCAGTGGCTGAACCGATCAAGGCATTCAGCCGTGCCCAGCGCTGCCACTCGTTGTAGGCCTCGCTAATCCGTTGTGCCAGCGCCTGATTGGCGTCCTGACGGCGTTGATCTTCGGCTTGTTGCGCACGCAGTTCGGCGCAGAGCTGTTCGCTGATGCCGAACTGGTGTTGCAGCTCGCTGAGGGCAGTGGCCAGTTGTTCGGCGTCGAGCTTGCCGTTGTGCTGCACCTGATGGCTGTGCAAGCGTTGTTCGCGCTCATGCAGTAGCACCTTGGCTTGCTCGATGGCTTTTTCGCTGAGCTGAAGCTGTTGGCGCAGTTGGCTGACGTGCTCGTCGCTGAACGCCAGCAGTTGCTCCAGACCGCCATCGTCCAGTTCCGGATGAAGGGCGCGCCACTCGGCAATCTTGCCGCTCAGTTCATGACTTTCCGCTTCCAGGGCTTGCTGGTGTTGTTGCTCTGCCTTGAGCTCGGCGGCCAACTGAATCTGCTGGCTGCGGACTTCCTGCAGCGCTTGATTGGCTGTTGCTTCAGTCTGTCGGGCCTGCTCGACGGCCTGATCCAGTTGCTGTTGCCACTGCTCGGCACTCGGCTGGTCGCCCAGCAGTTCGGCGAGTTTCTGTTGCGCGGCGTGTTGCTGCTCGGTCAGTGCGGTGAATTGCTGTTGCGCGACGTCCAATTGCTGCACGCGTGTCAGCTGTCGGTCCTGTTCCTTCTCCAGGTTTTGCTGGCGCTGCTGTTGTTCGCTGAGTTCTTCGCGTTGCAGCTCCAGCTGTTCCAGACGTTGGGCAACCTGCTGATCGAGTTGCATGAAGGTCGCGGCGGGCTCGTTGCGCAAACCTTCAAGGATCGGAGCCGGGAGCAGGCTGCTGAACGCTGCCAGTTCTTCTTCAAGACGCTGGCCGTCGTTGCTCAACTCGCGTTGCTGGATCGCCAGTTGCTGGGCGGCCTGTTGGCTGGCCTGGTCGGCGGCGTGCAGCTGTTGCTGAAGACGTGCAGCGTCTTGCTGCAAGGTGAGCAGGGCGCTTTGGCGCTGTTCGTCTTGAGCGATGCTCTGATTCAACTGAGCGCTTTGCTGATTCAGCCAGGCGTCGCGTTTGCCAGCCTCTTGTATCAGCAATTGGGCGGCCAGCGGATGCGCTTCAAGGCTCGGTGTCAGGCTCTGCTGCTGGGTCGCCAGCTGTTCCTGTTGTTGCAGCAACTCCTTTTGCTGGGCAATCAGCCCGCCGACCTCGGTGCGCAGGTCCGCCAGTTTTTCCTTGAGCAGGTCGACCGCTGTTTGTGCGTTGGCCTGTTCGCTTTCATCGTGCCGGCCGAGGCTTTGCAGCAACGCTTCAGGCTGATGATAAGGATGCTCGACGCTGCCGCAGACCGGGCAAGGCTGGTCGTCCTGCAACTGTCTGCGCAACTCTTCGACGCTGGCACTGCGCGCCAGGCGCTGACGCTCCAGCAGGTCCTGCGTGACCTTCAGGGTTTGCTCGGCGACCGTCAGTTCGGCCTTGGCCTGGACGCCTTCGCGGGTCAGGCGTTCGCGTTCTGTCTGGACGCTCTGCAGGCGTTGTTGCAGTTCCTGCGTGCGCGTGTCCAGCTCCTGCTGACGGGCCCACAAGCGCGTCAGCTCTTCGATGGCGCGTTGCTGCTTGCGGTTGTCTTGCAGCAGGCTGCCAAGGATCTGAATCTGCTCGGCAACGGCTGCTGGTTCTGCCCCGGCTTCGTTGAAGAGCAGCTCCAGGCTTTGCCGTTGTGTGCTGAGTCGGGTCGCGGTGTCGGCGGCCCGTTGCTCCAGTTCGAGCAGTTCGGCCTGACCCTTTTTCAGGCGATTGCCCACCAGCATCAGTTGCTGCAACCGCTCGCGGTAGGCATTCCACGCATCGCTGACCGGCGCCAGTTGAATGCTCTGCTCCAGTTGGGTCGCAATCGTTGCGAGGCGTTCGGCAACCCGTTGTTGTTGCTCGAGCATCTGCGCGATGGCTTGCAGGCCTTCAGTGCTGGCCTGTTCGGCGTTGTGCTTGAGTTCGGCCGAGGCGTTGATGGTCTGGGTCAGGCGCGCCAGGTTGCTCTGTTCGCCGAAGGCTTGACGCAGCAGTGGGGCGCTGTTGCTGTGTTGGCTTTGGGTCTGGGTCAGCGCGGTTTTTGCGGACGCCAGACTGTGTTCGAGTTGAACCTGACGGTTTTGCAGCTCGTTTTGCTGTTGACTGTGTTGCTGAATCAGCGCGTCCAACGGACTCAGTTGCGCGCTCAGCTCGGTTTGCCGGGCAAACTGATGTCGTTGCGGTGCCAGTTGTTCCAGGCGTGCCAGGTTCAGCCGTTCGCCAGCCTGGGCATCCCACGACTGTTGGGCCTGTTGCAACTGTTCAGCAGCGGCCAGCTGCTGGTCCTGCCACTGGTGCAGTTCTTTGAGCCAGGTGTTCTGCAACTCAAGCTGCTTGAGCTGTGCTTGCTGGGTTTTGAGGTGTTGCTGGGCGTCGTTGAAGCGCTGATCGAGTTCGGCGCGGGCCTCGGGCTCAAGCGGTGTGACGCCAGTCGCTTGATCTTGCAGCCACTTGTGGGCTTCGCGGGTTTCCTTGCTTTTGTCGAAAGCGCGCTTGCCCAGGCGCGTGTAGAGCGCCGTGTCGGTGAGCTTTTCCAGCAGCTCGCTGCGATCGTTGTCATCAGCCTTGAGAAACGCGCTGAACTCGCTTTGGGCCAGCATCACGGCACGGGTGAACTGTTCGAAGTTCAGGCCCAGCACGGCTTCAAGCTGAGTCTTGTATTCGCCTTTCTGGCTGGCCAGCAGTTGATCGGTATCGAGGTCGCGCAGGCTTTGGCGGCTGGCTTGCAGCTTGCCGTTGGCTTTTTCACGGGCGCGATTGGCTTCCCAGCGCGCCCGGTAGCGACGGCCGTCGATGCCGACAAAGTCGACTTCGGCATAGCCATCACCGGTACCGCGGCGCAGCAGGGTGCGCGGGTCGCCCGTGGCGATCTCGCCGTCTGCATCCGGTACTTTGGCGTCTCGTCCGGTGTTGTTGAGGCGTGGCACCGCACCAAACAGCGCCAGGCACAGGGCATCGAGCAAGGTGCTTTTGCCGGCGCCGGTTGGCCCGGTAATCGCGAACAGGCCGGCACTGGCCAGCGGTTCGGCGGTGAAGTCAATTTCAAAGGGGCCCGCCAGCGAGGCGAGGTTTTTCAGGCGGATCGCGAGAATTTTCATGGCTGTTCGCTCTCCTGCTGAACGTCTTGTAGCAGCAGCGCAAAGTCCTTGAGCGTCTGTTCGTCGACGGCGCTGCCATAGTTGTCCAGCCAGGCGCGGCTGAACAATTCCTGTGGGGTGAGCTGATCCAGTTCGATCAACTGACCGTTGTCGTCAGCGCCGTCTCGACTGCCGGAGCCTGCATATTCGGCAGCGATTCGCACCAGCCGCACAGCTTTGCCTTGCAACGCGGTTTCGATTTGTTGACGCAGGTCCGGCTGCGGTTCGTCGAGGCGTACGCGGACTTCGAGCCACGGCTGGCGCTGGAGGTCGGCCAACAGGTCGATGTTCGGCAGGTCTGCCAACTGCGTCAGGATTTCACTGAGCGGAGCAGGGCCGAGGCGTTGCAGGTTGACCGCACGGGGGATCAACCGCGGCTCGACGCTGAGCAGCGTCTCGCCGTCGAGCGTGATGTCGAGAATCTGATGCGGATAGCCGATCTCGGAAAACGACAGCGGAATCGGCGAGCCGCTGTAGCGAATGCGCTCCTCGCCGTTGACCTTCTGTGGTTTGTGCAAGTGGCCAAGCGCGACGTAGCTGATGCTTTGCCCGAACAGGCTGGCGGGCAGGGCTTCGGCATTGCCGATGATCAGGCTGCGCTCGGAGTCCTCGGACACCGATCCACCGGCCATGTGCGCGTGGCTGATGGCGATCAGCGCCTGACCGGGTTGACGCTTGGCATTGGCGGCTGCAATCAGCCATTCATGCACCTGACCGATACCGCGCAGATAGTCGTCGCCCAAGTGGGCGCCGGTGACTTCGGCGGGGCGCAGGAACGGCAGCGCCAGGCACCAGGCAGCGATTTCGCCCGAGGCGTCGGGCAGTGGAATCAGCAAGCGTTCCGCATCCAGTTGACCGTCATCAAGCCACAACACCCGGCCCAGCGCGTGAGTGCGCAAACGGCGCATCAGCGGCGCGGGCAATTCGATCCGCGAGCCGGAGTCGTGGTTGCCGGCGATCATCACGATGGTCAGCGACGGCTGTTGTTCGTGCGCGCTGACGATGAAGTCGTAGAGTCGTTCCTGGGCTTTGACCGGCGGATTGACCGTGTCGAAGATGTCACCGGCGATCAGCAGCACATCGGGCTTTTCCAGCCCAAGTTGCCGCAGCAGCCAGTCAAGGAAACAGCCGTGCTCGAAGTCGCGTTCCTGGCCATGCAGGTTCTGCCCAAGGTGCCAGTCGGAGGTGTGGAACAGACGCAAGGCGTACTCCGCGAAAAGTAAGGTGATGGCCGCGAGGAAAAGGGTGGCGGCTAAAGGAGAGGGAGTTTACTGGCAAAAGACCGGGGATGCTGAAAGCCTTGAACGATTGCCTGTCGATTGGTGGCGGCCTTAGGTACATTGGCCAACGGGGCGTCTGGTGTTCACGGTGATTGCCCGTCCGCCCGACGCTGTCGCGCACCATCAGGGAGTTGTTCAGTGCCGATCTGGCCGAGTGTTTAAGGAAGCGTCATGACCCAACGGTTACTTCAACTTGATCATGTGTCGTTCAACCTGCCTGACGGGCGCGTTCTGTTCGATGACTTGAACCACACCTTCAGTGCCAGGGCCACCGGCATCGTCGGTGCCAATGGCTGTGGCAAGTCCTTGCTTGGTCGGCTTCTGACCGGAGAACAGCGGCCCACCAGCGGCATCGTCCGTCGGGAAGGGCGAGTTTACGCCGTGGCACAGTTACTGGAACCCGAGCGCTATCCCAGCGTTGCTGCGCTGGCCGGTGTCGCCCCTGTTCTGGCGGCGCTGGATCGCATTGCTCAGGGCAGCGTCGACGATGACGACCATTCGCTGGCGGTCGATCAATGGGATTGCGCCACACGCCTTGAGGCGGAACTGGAGCGGATCGGTCTGGGCCATTTGAATGCCGCCGCTCGCACCGACACACTCAGCGGTGGCGAACGGCAACGGGTAGCGTTGCTGGGCGCGTGGTTATCCAGGGCCGACTGGCTCATTCTCGATGAACCCAGCAACCACCTGGATATTGATCAGCAACACAAGCTCGCGCAGCAGATCGATCGCTGGCCCAACGGCCTGGTGTTGATCAGCCACGACCGGAGCCTTTTGGAACACATGAACGAAATCGTCGAGCTTTCGCCATTGGGGCTGTCGGCCTATGGCGGCAACTACAGTCAGTATGCGGCGGCGCGCGAGCAAGAACAGCAGTCGTTCCAGTCGGCGTTGCAAGGTGAGCGGGCACAGGCCAAGCGTGAGCAACGCGAGATGGTCGTGCAGATGGAGCGTCAGCAACGGCGTAATGCGCGCGGCGACCGTCAGGCCCGCGACGGCAATCAGACCAAACTGATCACCAATGCCCAGAAAGAGCGCAGTGAAAACAGTCAGGGGAAATTGCGCCTCAATCAACAGTTGGCCCGGGAGCAGCAACAACAACGTATCGCCGAGGCCCGTGCACGGTGCGCGCCGGAGATTCAGCGCATGATGCTGTCCCCGGAAAGCGTGGTACCCAACGGCAAGCTGATACTGCAGCTCAACGACGTCGTGCTGCCGTTCGGTGACACGGCGCCTGTCAATCTGACGCTGACGGGGCCGATGCGCATGGCAATCCTGGGCGCCAATGGCAGCGGGAAGTCGACTCTGTTGCAGGTGATTGCCGGCGAACTGCCAGTGCGCGAAGGCAAGCTCATACGCCATTGCCATGTCGGCTGGCTGGATCAGCACGCCGGATTACAGTACCCCGAACGCACGGCGGTGCAATGGCTCTACGAGAGTAATCCGGAGTTGCCCGAAGCCGAGGCGCAAACCCGGTTGGCGCAGATGGGTATTGATGCGGATCGTGCGATGCTCAAGACCTGTCAGTTGAGTGGTGGCGAACGTTTGAAAATCGCACTGGCCGCGCAGTTGTATGCACAGCGGCCACCGCAATTACTGTTACTGGATGAGCCGGACAACCATCTGGACCTGCCCAGTCGAGTCGCGCTGGAGCAGATGCTTGATCAGTACCAAGGGGCATTGATCGTCGTCTCTCACGACAGCGCTTTTTTGCAGGCGATTCATCTGGACGCCGAGCTCCATCTCAAAAGCTGAAGACCCTCACTTCGGATACAGCGGCGGTAAACCACTGTCGCCGACCGGATCATGGACCCGTTCGGCGATCGGGATGGCGCGGATCGCGCGCCAGAGTTCTTCGCCTTGCCAGTACTGCCCGCTTTCGCTGTAAAGCGCGCCGTTCAGACCGTCCAGTGCGTCGGACAGTGGCACGAAGCGGGCGGCCATGTCGGCCAGGGTTTCCGGTTGTTGACGAGCCCAGGCGTCGAGTGCCTGGCGCGTGGCCTGTGGGTCGTTGGCCTGGCTGGCACGCTTGAGGTCGTCGAGCAGTGTTCGCGGGCTCGGGCCCGTTTGCGCGGCGCGCAGAATTGCCGGCTGCCAACGCGCACGCCACCACAGGCCAAAGCCCAGCAGGGTGGTGCAGGCGAGGATCAAGGTGCTGAGTTTCCAGTACCGGAGTTCTTCACTGCCGACCGCTAAGGTCGCCGGCACGTTACCCGTCGGAGTGTCGACCAAAAGGCTCGGGTTGCTCACGGCGTTCAGGGTGCGAGCGGGCAGGCTGCTGCGCTCCAGATGATCTTCAAGGGTATTCCACCAGACCACTTCCACGGGCGGCAATTCGATCTGCCCGATGCGAGTGGGCACCAGTGCTTCGCGGTCTTCACGGATGCCGATCAACCCATGCTCACTGGGCTGACTGCTCAGGTGTGGCTGATCGGGATAACGCCGTAATCCACTGGCCTCGGTGGCGGGCAAGGGCGGCAGTTGCGAGCTGGCCAGGCCTTCGACTTTCAGGGTCAGGCTGCGGGTCATGGAATCGCCCACTTGAACGTGATCCGGCTCCGGGTTCCAGCTTTCACTGAGGCTCAGGCTGCGCGCAGGCAGCCAAGGGGTGTCGGCGGGATAATTGGCCGGTTTGGCCTTGACGGTCAGGTTGAGCCCGGTGGAACTCACGCGAATCATTTTGCCCGCTTTCGGCCCCTGCAGGCCGGGCTCCTGAGTGGGTTGCGTATCCACCAGAGTGGCGCTGAACATCTGCGCGGGAATTGTCAGCACGCCGCTGTGTTGTGGGTAAATCGCATACCGCAGTTCGATCACGCCATGGCGCAGGTCATTGATGACTTTTTCGTACGTGCGCGATTCGCCGAGTTGTTCGACGCGCGCATCGGCGATTTGCAGCGGGGTGAGGTTGCTGTCGTCATACAGCGACACCGAGTGATAGATGCGCAAGGTCAGAATCGCCTGGGCCTGCACGTACACCGTGTCCTGATCGAGGCTGGCCTCGATGAACACTGGCGCCAGTTTGTCAGCGCTGTCCTGTTTCTCGCTTTCGACCACCTGCAGGTTGATCGGCTGGCTTTTGTAATCACCGAGCGGCAGGGGCGGGATGACAATTGTGCCGTTCTGCCGGGGCAGGAGAGTGATGATCCAACGGGTGGTGGCGTGGCTGTCATTGCCCAGGGTTGTGAGCTGGTTGACCTGGCGGGTACCGCGAACTTCGAACAGCGGATCAAGTGCGCTCAGGTCAGGTTTGCCGAACTGCGTGACATCACTGGATTCGAGGGTCAGTTCGACCGTCTCGCCGGAGTTCACGCGGCTGCGATCGATGCTGGCAACCAACCCTGCAGCCTGGGCACCCACGGTCCAGAACAAAAGGCTGAGCAATAGAACGGTGAAGCGGGTCATCGAGTTTTTCCCTGATCCTGATGTTGTTGCTGTTCGTGCCAGAATTTACGCCTAAGCAATTCGCTCGGCTCATCCGGGATTTTACGCAGCCATTGCTCCAGGGCCTGCCGGTGCTCGCTGTCGAAGTTGGCGTCGGCACTGCGGATCGGCGGTGTGCTGCGTTGTTCGTCGCCCAACTCACTGCCCGGTACTTCATTATTGCCCGGTTGTGGCGGGCTGTCGGTCTGGCTTTCGCTGTTGGCTTCGTGGCGGGTTTGCGCGGTTTGAGTGTCGGTCTTTTGCTCGTCACTGGTCGAGGGTTGTGTCGTTGCACCCGGTGGCGGTTGCTGAGTCTGCAGGTGCTCTTCGCCGTCGGTTTTTTCCGGTTCGCTGGGCGGTGTGGGGGCTTTCTGTTTGATCAGCGCCTCTACCAGCGCTTTGTTGGTCTGCGCTGGGCGTAAGTCAGGTTGCAGCTCAAGGGCTTGTTCATAGGCATCGACGGCAGCTTCCAGTTCACCGCTTTTAGCCAGGGCGTTGCCCCGATTGTAGTGCGCACGGGCGTCGTTGCCCTCGGCGAAACGCTCGGCAGCAGCGGCATACTCACCGGCCTCATACAGCGCGACGCCTTGCCATTGCGGGTCCTCAAAACGCTGCGCGGCCTCGGCGGGTTGGTGTTGCTTGAGCAAGTGCAGACCCTGTTGGTCCGGGCGCAGCCAAAGATCGTTGAAGTCGAAGGCGTAACTCGGTTGCGGCACCATGAACAGCAATGGCAGGCAGAACAGCCAGCCTCGGCGTCCCGCGCAGGCCGTCAACAGCAACAGTGGCAATAACAGCCAGTAGCCCTGATCGGCCCAGGTATCCAGGCGCAGGGTCTGGCCATTGTTACGCAAGCTATGCGGGCTATCGAGTAGCCCGAGGCCGCGCAGGTCGCTGTCGTCCAGTTGCGCTTGCCGGTAACGCCCCTTCATTTCGCTGGCAAAGGCTTTCAGACTCGGCCCGTCGAGGCGTGGTACGAGGATCGCCCCCTGCGCGTCCTTGAGGAAACTGCCGTGTTCGTCAGTGACCGGTGCGCCTTGCGACGTGCCGACACCGAGCATCAACCATTGCGGTGCCTGACCGCGCAGAGCCTGACGGATACCCTGGCGTTCCTGTTCGGTGAGAGATGAGCCAATCAGCAGGATCCGGCCCTGGCCGAGGGCGCCGCGGTTGAGTAATGTCAGCGCCTTGGTCACGGCCAGATCGGCGCGATGACCGGCCTCGGGCATGATCGACGGTTTCAGTGCTTCCAACAGGTTACGGCTGGTGGCCAGGTCGTCCGAGAGCGGCACCAGCGTGTGCGCGCTGCCGGCATAGACCACGATTGCGGTTTGCGCATCACTGCGGGCTTGCAAGAGATCGAGCAGCTTGCGCCGGGCCTGTTCAAGGCGCGTGGACGGCACGTCGGTGGCGAGCATTTCCGGTGTCAGTTCAAACAGCACGACCAATGGGTCGGCGGGTTTCTGCGCGGATTGTTCAACCCGCTCCCAGCTGGGGCCCAGCAGCGCCAAAACCGTCAGAACCCAGGCCAGGCCCAAAGCGATCCACGGCAATTTGCTTTCACGCCCGTTACCACCGCTGAGCAGGGCGGCATGGAAGGCCGGCGGCAGGATCATCTGCCAGCGCCCCGCGCGTTTTTGCCGGTGCCAGAGTTGCCACAGCAACCAGCCCAATAGCGGCAACAGCAGCAGCCACCAGGGGCGGAACCAATAGGGCCAGAGCGCGATCATCGGCGTCTCCGCAGACGCAGGCGCTTAAGCCGCTGGCGCCAGTCAGGGTGCTGTTGCAGAAAATTCGACCGGGTGAAAAGGCGTTGCAGCAGGTTATCTGGCCAGCGTTCGCGAACCACCAGCAACAGGCTCATCAGTAACGCGGCGGCCAGCGGCCAACTGTACAGCGCCTGCGCCGGGCGGGCCTGGGTCGGTTGTTGAGTCACCGGTTCCAGTTGATCGAGGGTTTTCTTGATCTCCAGCAATTCCTGGCCGTCACGCGCACGGAAGTAGCGCCCACCGGTGGCCTCGGCAATGGCTTTCAAGGCCGGTTCATCGAGGTCCATGGTCGGATTACCCGCCAGAAAAGCCAGAGGACCGTTTTGCTCCGGATCGGCACCAATACCGATCGGGTAGATTTTCACGCCTTCTTCGGCGGCCAATCGCGCGGCGGTCAGGGGGTCGATTTCGCCGCCATTGTTGGCGCCGTCGGTGACCAGAATCAGCACGCGGCTTTGTGCCGGGCGTTGGCGCAAGCGTTTCAAGGCCAGGCCGATGGCGTCGCCAATGGCGGTGTTCTTGCCGGCGATGCCGATCCGCGCTTCGTCGAGCCAGATACGCACGGTACGCCGGTCGAACGTCAGTGGTGCTTGCAGATACGCCTGGCTGCCGAACAGGATCAGACCGACGCGATCGCCATCGCGCCCTTCGAGGAAGTCACCGAGCAAGTGTTTGACCAGCGACAGGCGGCTGACGTCTTCGTCTTGCCACTGCATGTCGGGAAAATCCATGGAGCCGGAAACGTCGACGGCCACCAGCAGGTCGCGTCCGCTGGCGGCAATCGGCAGCGGTTCGCCGAGCCATTGCGGGCGTGCGGCGGCGATCAACAGCAGCAGCCAGAGCAGGATGAACGGCGCTTGCTGGCGCCAGGCCGGCAGGTTGGCACGGGCGCGACGCCGGGCCAGGCCTTCAAGGTCGCTCAGAAAGCTGACCTTGAGCGCCGGCTCGCCGCTGTCGGCGACCGGCAGCACAATCCTCATCAGCCACGGCAGTGGCAGCAGGGCGAAGATCCATGGCCAGGCGAACTCAAACATGCTTGCGAATCCAGGTGTCGATGGCTTGTGTCAGGCCGGCGATGGCCTTGTCGTCGAGCTTGCATTCCGGTTTATAGGCACCTTCAACCAAGATCATCCAACGGGTCAGGCCGGCAGCCGGGCAACGGTTGTCGAGAAACGCCAGCCATTTACGACCATTAAGGGTGTGGCTCTGGCTATAGGGGTAATGGTTGCGGCACAGGCGCTTGAGCAGCCCGTTGAGTTGTTGCAACCAGGCGCCGGCCGGCGCGCCGTCATACGGTTTGGGCATTTGCGCCAGTTCCGCCAGCGCCGCCAATCGGACCGGGTCCAGCGGCTGTTCGGCGCGCTCGGTGGCGCGCTTGAGGGGAATAAAACGGCGCAGCTGCCACAGGCCGAAACCGATCAGCGGCAGCAGCGCCAACAGTAGCCACCAGCCTGGCGCCGGTGGCCAGAACTCGATGGGCGGCGGAGTCATCAGCGGTTGCAGTTGATCGAGGTTGCTCATTGGCTTTTACCCGGACGTTTCGGGTTCAGGTATTCACGCAATTGTTCGACCATCTCGCTTTGAGTGCTCAGGGGCATTAACAGGACGCGCAGTTTCTGCGCCAGTAATTCCCAGCGGGCAATGCGGGCTTCGGCCTGGGCGCGATAGCTTTGGCGCAGATCGAAGTTCAGCGTATCGAGTTCAAGTTGTGCCCCTCGCTCGGCGAAACGCAGTAATCCGGCAGCGGGCAGGGCATGATCCAGCGGGTCGGAGAGTGGCAGTAACAGTAAGTCGCAGTGGCGCGACAGCAGGCTTAGCTGCTGCTCTGCGCCTTCGGACAAGGCACGCTCGTCGCAGATCACGATCACCAGGCTTCCTGGGCGCAGCACTTCGCGAGCGCGGCGCAGGGCCATGCCCAAATCATCGCGATCCGTCTCGCCTTCGGTGTTGAGGGTCTGGTTGACGCGCACCAAGCGGTTGAGCAATTGCAGCAGGCTTTGCTTGCTGCGCCGTGGTTTGATTTCGTAGTGCTGGTTGTCACCGTACACCAGCCCGCCAACACGGTCGTTATGCCCCAGCGCAGCCCAGCCAATCAGGCTTGCGGCTTGCGCGGCCAGCACCGATTTGAACATCAGCCCCGAGCCGAAAAACAAGCGGCGACTTTGCTCGACCATGATAAAGATCGGCCGCTCGCGCTCTTCGTGAAACAGCTTGGTGTGCGGCTCTTGAGTCCTTGCGGTGACGCGCCAGTCGATGGTGCGCACATCGTCGCCAGCCTGATAGACCCGCACCTGATCGAAGTCCACGCCACGCCCGCGCAGCTTGGAGTGGTGCAGGCCAATCAACGGGCTGCGCTGGCTCGGCGTGGAGAACAACTGCACTTCGCGCACGCGATGGCGCATCTCGATCAGCTCGGAGAGGCTCACACGAATGCCCGCTTCGGGCGCAAGCAGCTTGCTCATCGGGGTCAAGCGACAGCTACGACGTCGAGAATCCGCTGGACCACGCGGTCCTGGTCAATGCCAGCGGCTTCGGCTTCGAAGGAAAGAATGATGCGATGGCGCAACACGTCGAACAGCACCGCTTGAATGTCTTCGGGGCTGACGAAGTCGCGACCGGCCAGCCAGGCGTGAGCGCGGGCGCAGCGGTCGAGGGCGATGGAGCCACGCGGGCTGGCGCCATAGGCAATCCACTCGGCCATTTCAGGGTCGAACTTGCCCGGCGTGCGGGTCGCCATGACCAACTGCACCAGGTACTCCTCCACGGCGTCGGCCATGTACAAGCCGAGAATTTCCTTGCGCGCAGCAAAAATCGCTTGCTGGCTGATCCGGCGCTCGGGCTTGGTTTCGCCGTGCAGCGCTTCACCGCGGGCCTGTTGCAGAATGCGCCGCTCGACGGCCGCGTCCGGGAAACCGATTTTGACGTGCATCAGGAAGCGGTCGAGCTGGGCTTCGGGCAGTGGGTAGGTGCCTTCCTGCTCGATCGGATTCTGCGTGGCCATGACCAGAAACAGCGGCGACAGTTCATACGTGCTGCGGCCCACGCTGACCTGCCGCTCGCCCATGGCTTCGAGCAAGGCCGACTGGACTTTGGCGGGGGCCCGGTTAATTTCGTCGGCCAGCACCAGGTTGTGGAAGATCGGCCCCTGCTGGAACACGAAACTGCCGGTTTCCGGGCGGTAGATCTCGGTACCGGTGATGTCGGCAGGCAGCAGGTCGGGAGTGAACTGGATGCGATGGAATTGCGCTTCGATACCTTCGGCAAGCTCTTTGATGGCCTTGGTCTTGGCCAGGCCTGGGGCGCCTTCGACCAGCATGTGACCGTCAGCGAGCAGAGCGATGAGCAACCGCTCGATGAGTTTTTCCTGGCCGAGAATCTGCGTTGAAAGAAAGGTTCGCAGCGCAAGCAGCGCTTCACGATGTTCCATCGATGACTGTTCCTGGAGAGGGTGAGCAAAGGCGTTCGAATAACACCAGGGCTGGGGGCGTTACTTTAATCCATCGCAGGGGGTGGCGACTAACGGCGATCAGGGATTTTTTGGGTTTTGTGGACTTGTTTGGGGGATATTCGGATTTTTTGCTGTGGCGGGACTGAGTCTGCGCTGTTTTTGCGGTGCTCATCTCTGGCAAGCCCGGCGCTTGCGGCTCGCGGCTTGCCGGCGATGACGTCAGTTCAATCAACGTGGATTCTCCAGACGTTCACCATCGCATCTGTACTCCAAGGCTGCCCATCAAACCATTCAAATCGTTGGCGACCGTGGCGGCGCTGTAATCGCCGCTGACATACAGGCTGACGGAGGGCGTGACTCTGGCCACCAGTCCCAGTCCCAGTTCGATCGAGGACGAGTTCCGGCTGCTGCTGAGCTTGTCGACCTGGCCGAGGGTCACGGTGTCGCTGGTGTTGACCGTGTGCGAGAAGTTGGTACGGACATAGGGTTCGATCGGCAGGCCCTTGATGTCATAACTCCCTTTCAGGCTTGCACCGACCCTGCCGCTCCAGGACGTCAAGTCGGTGGATGAGGTATTGCCGCTACCGGCATACGGAGTGTCCAGGCTAATCCGTTGGTTGATCAACTCCGCCTGGGGTTCGATTACCCAGTTTTCGCTGATGCCGATGGGGAACCCGCCTTCCACCGAGAGGGTCATTGCGCTGCCTTCGGCGGCTTGGCGCTGGCCCTGATCGTTGAGGCTATAGCCATTGACCCGACCACCGCTGGCGGTCAAGTCCACGTGCCAGCCGCTTGCGCCGGTCAGGCTCCAATAGGCGCCAAGGTTGGGGCCTTGCACGTTGAGGGTGTTATTCGGGTCGACGATGGCAGAGCTGATCAACAGACCATTGCCATTGCCCTGAAACTGGTTTGTACCGCCCACCAGACCCACGCGCTGAGTGCTGCCGCCGCTGCTTTGCAGGGTAATCAACGCAGGGCCTTTGAGTTCGGCGCCGGTCATGCCGGAAAACGGTGAGCCGAGGACGTCGCGCTCTGCGCTTCTGGCAGGTTGACCATAAACCCGATCCCAGGCGGAAGGAGCAGCTTGCTCGACTGTCAGCAACTGGTTATCAAGGCCGGGATTGCGGGTGAAGCGGATGTTGTTGGTCACATCAGGCGTCGGTAGGGTGAACGCCGGGACATCCTGCTGATACCAGGGGATCGGCTGCTCCTCGACAGGGGATGCCTGAACCTCCATGGATGTGCACAGCAACAACGAAGTAGAAACGGTGTACAGAGTGATTTTGATCTCGTGTTGGATGAGGGCGGTGTTCATGGAGGTCTACCTTGCAATCGCATGCCATATCTCTATTTGGCGTCTCTCCTACCCCGAATGAGGGGCGACCGATTTCATTGAGGCAAAACCCGGCGGCCCGCTGTAGCGGGTTTTCGGGGCTTGCCCCAGAAGGTAATTCCGGGGGTAGTAACGTTTAGCTAAGAAGACCGATGGCTCCGCGTCAAGAAATTGAACGATGAGCGGTATGGATAATTTAGGCTCTGCAACTTACTGATTTTCAGTAATTATCTAAGTTATTGTTTATCTGGATAATCATATTTTGACGTCAAATCAGCGGCTTTTTTCACATTCCGAAGGCTTTGATTCAAGGCGTGGATGGTGCTGCGAGAGGTTTTCTTGGGGGCGTCATCCTCCGAACGGCTTGACCTCCATAACGAGAAGAAATCTACCCACTCGCTATGTTGCAGTGAGTGGCAAATCGTGCAGGCAACTAATACATCGATGTTCATGTGTTGATATGGTTGTAGGAAGAAAATTACGCAATTTCGAGAAGAGTCTTAAGTTGAATCAGGATTGGTAGTTCTTGGTTGTACGCAAGTTCTGAAATTTAGGTATTTTCTTTGCGAGAATTTTTTATCTGTACTAGTTTCGGTGTATCGACGATCTCTCGTTGATTTATTTGCAGGTCTGCTTTGTCGTGTTTTTCGAGTTGTTGATCCGCTGTTGACTGGTTTGGTTGCGATGGGTGGTGGTGAAATTTGTAGAGGAAAAAATTTTAATTAAATAACGCCAAGGATGATCGAAATATGAATAGAGTGGCCGTGACCCTTGATCCTACAGATCTCAATATTCCTGAGATGATGTTGGCTCAAACTATTAGACCTGAAAGGTACGGTGAGCCTTTAAGCGCTTTTGCTCTTGAGTCTGTACCTGTGCCTTACTTTCAATCCGACGAGTGCTTAATCAAGGTCATGGCTGCAGGTGTCAATCACAATGGAGTTTGGGCTGCACGAGGATATCCAATCGACGTCATTGATCTTCAAAGATCTCGTGGTGAGGAACATGACTTTCATATCGCCGGGTCTGATGCCTCAGGCATTGTTGTGGCTGTTGGCGCTGATGTCGACGATATCAGTATTGGGGATGAGGTTGTTCTGCACTGTGGTTGGTGGGACTCAGATTCTGTTGTCGATGAAATCATGGACAAATCGGCAAAGATCTGGGGTTACGAAATAAATTTTGGTGCGTTTGCCGAATACACCCGGGTTAAGCGGCAGGCGATCCTACCCAAGCCCGCGCACTTGAGTTGGGAGCAAGCGGCCTCCTATATGCTCTGCGGAGCGACTGCTTATCGCATGCTCCACGGCTTTGCCCCCCATACGGTCAAACCGGGTGAGGTGGTCCTTATCTGGGGTGGCAGCGGCGGAATGGGGTCGATGGCCATTCAACTCGTCAACGCCGCTGGAGGCATACCGATCGCTGTAGTCAGCAGCGATGAAAAAGCCGCTTATTGTCGGCAGATTGGTGCCAAGGGCACTATCAACCGCCAGGATTATCGACATTGGGGCGTGCTGGAAGATATCGAGAATCCAGTCGTATATGCCCAATGGCTAAATGAGGCTAGGCGTTTTCAGAAGGAAATCTGGCGTCTGGTAGGGGAGAAGCTAAGTCCCAGTATTGTCATTGAGCATCCTGGTGAAGATACGTTTCCTACATCCTCATTTGTGTGCGCGCCCGGTGGCATGGTTGTTATTTGTGCTGGTACCAGTGGGTATAAGGGAACGTTCGATATTCGCTATCAGTGGATGCGGCAAAAAAGATTCCAAGGATCTCACTTTGCTAATTCAGCCCAATGCAGTGCGTTCAATAAACTGGTTCGCCAGGGTATAATTAAGCCTTGTTTGACAAGAATTTTCGACTTCGAAGCTTTGCCGCTGGCTCATCAGATCATGTTTGAGAATCGGGAGCCTCTGGGTAACTTTGCGATTCGGGTTGGTAGTCAGTGGGAGGGGTGAGCAAATGTTATTTATTCAAAGATTTGTCGGTGTTTCTCGTGCTTTTCCAGAAGTGGTGGGAGTTCTCGATTCTTTTTCGGAAGTTTCATGCGGTGAGTTATTTAGTCGGGCTCAACGTTTGGCTGAAGTTGTTGGGGCGCAAAGCTCGAGTGTGATGATCGGTGTGTTGATGGAGAAAAGTGTCGATTACATCGTCTCGATACTAGCTATTCACTTACTGGGGCGAACTGTCGTGCCACTGGACAGCAGTTACCCGGTTGAGCGATT
The DNA here is from genome assembly GCF_001874645.1 of Pseudomonas frederiksbergensis. Taxonomy (NCBI): domain Bacteria; kingdom Pseudomonadati; phylum Pseudomonadota; class Gammaproteobacteria; order Pseudomonadales; family Pseudomonadaceae; genus Pseudomonas; species Pseudomonas frederiksbergensis. The sequence continues at coordinate 203,207 of NZ_CP017886.1, read as the reverse complement.
GAGGAAAATGATCACATCAATCGACTTGTCTTTATGCTTGGTGAATCAACAGCGCAGTATCGAATTGTCCAGGATGCTGGACGAACATACCCACCTATTAAGCATGGAAGAGCTCGGGGCGATGTCGGTCCGTACCTCTGGCATCAAGATCACTTCTGAGGCACTGGATGAGTCCCCGGCCTATGTGGTTTTTACCTCCGGGACCACCGGGCAGCCCAAACCGGTCATGGTGCCTTATCTATCGCTGAGTACCCTTATTGACTGGATGGTAGAGGTTCCGGGCCCGTCTGGCACCACTCTGCTTTATGCCGCCCAAGGGTTTGATGTCTCATTTCAGGAAATCTATAGCGCCTTGTGCCGGGGTGATCGTCTGCTGGTCATCACGGACCGGCAAAAGAAAGATCTGCACGAACTGACTCGGCAGTTGGCGTCAAGGGCAGTCACCCGTCTGTTCTTGCCCACTTCAATGCTGATCCCATTCGTCACGTTTAATCTGCACGATGCGCAGGCATTGGCAGATCTAAGGGAAGTGATCTGTGCCGGAGAGCAGTTGAAGATTACCGACGCCGTTAGGCAGTGGTTCAAGACGCATCCTCAATGTCGCCTTATCAATCACTACGGTCCGGCCGAAACCCATGTAGTGATGGAGCATCGACTCGACAGCGAGCCACATGGCTGGCCGGATCTTCCACCCATCGGCCAGGTCACCCTTGCGAGTAAAGCCTATTTGCTGGGCGACCAGCTACAGCCTGTGGAGCCAGGCACAGTTGGACAGCTCTATATCGCAGGCCGATCACTGGCGCTGGGGTACTACGGCATGCAGATGCAAACGGCTGAGAGATTTGTTACCCATCCCCAGACACATGAGCGGATATACAACACTGGCGACATCTGTGTCCTGAACGAACAAGGGTTATTTGAGTACAAGGGGCGCCGTGATAGGCAGTACAAGGTTCGGGGTTACCGGGTTGAGTTGAAAGAGATCGAGGCGACCGCCATCGACTCCGGGCTGCTCGACGATTGCCTCGTTGTTGCCCGGCAGTCAGGTCTGACCACTTCGCTGATCATGTACTTTACTGCGCAGGACAGTGATCAAGACATCAGCTTGAGCCTACATGGATACTTGGTGGAAAGACTACCCGATTACATGCTGCCCTCGTTCTACAAAAAAATAGTGGCCATCCCATTGACGCCCAACGGTAAGACCGATGTCGACAAGTTGCCCCAGGTCGGTGGGCTAAGGTCTGAAGTGTCGTCGAGATACATTGCACCGCAGGGAGAACTCGAAACGACTCTGTGTGTGCTGGCGGCGTCCTGCTTCGGTCTGGATCGGATCGGTGCCAACGACAACTTTATCGAAGCAGGCGCGAACTCCATCACTCTGGTTACTCTGGTGGCTGAGTTGCGTTACCTGCTGGCCCATGACTTCCGCCAGACCGATCTGTTCGAATATCCCACTCCGAGGCTTCTGTGCAGATTTTACCAACGCTCAATAAGCGCGACGGGAGAGATTGACCCGACCATTGCGCCTGTCAGCAGTTGGAAGCTGAGAGCGGCGGTCATTCATGGTTTTCAGGGAAGAAAGAGAGGCTGACATGCACGATCACGAGGAGCATCAAGCATCGCCGGTTGAATGCGGCATTGCGATTATCGGCATGTCCTGTCGTTTTCCAGGGGCCACATCGGTCCACCAGTACTGGCAAAACCTCTTGTCCAGTGTTGAAAACATCCATGTCGAGACCGAAGTCGATGGACGAATTTGTGCTCGCGCCGAACTTCCCGGTATTGAAGACTTCGATTACAACTTTTTCGGATTCAGCATCAAGGATGCCCAATTGCTAGATCCGCAGCACAGAGTCTTGCTTGAGTGCGCGTGGGAAGTACTTGAGGACGCATCGCTGCATGCTCATACCGAGTCTATTGGCGTTTTCTGTGGCGCCGGGCCCAGTTCCTATTTCATCAATAATGTACACGGCCTTCATGCCCGCGACTATGCCAGTGGTTTGTATCAATCATCCGAGACGCTAGCGCAATTTATGGCCACGGACAAAGAGTTCCTGGCCAGTCGTATTGCATACAAACTCAACTGCTGCGGCCCTGCCGTTAACGTTCAAGCAGCCTGTGCAACGTCGATGTTCGGCATTCAGGCCGCTATCCAGGCATTGTTACTGGGGGAGTGTGATGCTGCGCTGGTTGGTGCCGCTGCTGTCTCGGTTCCGCAATCGATTCCGTACATTTTCGAGTCAGGCATGCCTTTCAGTTCCGACGGACATTGTCGCCCGTTCGATGCCCGGGCAAGCGGAACGGTGTTCGGCTCGGGGGCGGCTGTCGTAGGGCTCAAGAGGCTTGCCGACGCTCTGGCTGATGGTGATCAGATTCACGCGGTGATTCGCTCGGTCGCCACCAACAACGATGGCGCTAATCGAGCAGGGATGTCGGCGCCTTCTGTGGCAGGTCAGGCGCGAGTCATTCGCGAAGCACTGAATATTGCCGGTATCGGCCCCGAACACGTGAGCTACATCGAGGCCCATGGTACGGCAACGCCTATTGGTGATCCCATCGAGATCAAAGCACTGGCCAATGCCTTTACCGGCCGTGATCGTGAGCAAACGTGTTACTTGGGGAGTGTCAAAGGCAACATCGGGCACCTGGGTTGGGCGGCCGGGATGGCCGGTCTTATCAAGGCTGTATTGATTGTCAGACATAAAGTGATTCCCCCCACCCTCAACTTCGAGCAGTACAACCCCGAGTTGTACATCGAAGAAACGCCTTTCGTCGTCAATCGGCAATGCGTTGCTATACAGGCGCATCACGTCATCGCGGGCGTCAGCAGTTTTGGCTTGGGAGGCAACAACTCGCACCTGATTGTAGAGTCTGCTCCAGCACGGGAGTCTCCATATTCATTACTCGACAAAGATGCGCTTTGCTTGGTCCCGATCACAGCGAGAGCGGGCGACGGCCTACAGCAATTGTGTGGCAGCTATCGGAAGTTTCTCGAGACGCAGGTAGACGAATGCTTCCCGGCATTCGTCGACAATCTCCTGCAATCCAGATCGTTGTTCGAACAGCGTACGTTTGTCATTGCGAGCAGCCGCAAGGAAGCAATCGACAGTCTGGCCGGCTTGTCAGTCAACGCCAAAACGCATAGCAAGGGTGCGCCTCGGGTTGGCCTGATGTTCTCTGGACAAGGAGGTGAACATCGAGCAATGGGGCTGGAACTCTACAGATATGAAGCTGTATTCAAAGCTGAGTTGGATGCATTTGACCCAGTCTGCCTAGACGTTTTTGGAGCCACCGCCGCGATACTCTTGTTCGATCCGCAGATCAATGAGCGGATTGAGCGAGATATTGCCTGCTCGCAGCCCATGACATTCGCCTTGCAGGTTGCGATGGCGCGCTTGCTTATTAGTTACAACGTCACCCCGGTGGCCTTTTTTGGACACAGCCTTGGAGAATACGCAGCTGCCTGCATAGCGGGGGTTTTTACTCCCGAGCAAGGTTTCAGAGTGCTGGTGGAGCGCAGCAGGCTTCTGGATTCGCTGGGTGATATCGGTGCCATGGCGGTCCTGGGGTGCGATCACGAGCGAGCGTTAAAGTTGATTGAGGCGGCGGGGGTGAATCTTTCGATTGCCGCCTTGAACGCGGCGAACAACACTGTGATTTCCGGAACCCTGGAGGCAGTTGAAACGTTCATTGAAGTCGCGGACGGTAAAGGGCTGAACGCGACACGGTTAAAGATTTCGCGTCCTGGGCACTCCTATTTACTCGACCCGTTGCTGGACCGGTTTGAGGCCTATCTGGACAGTGTCGAGCTGAGCGTACCCACACGCCCCTTCATCTCGAGTATGACGGGGGAACTGGTCACTCACAAAGTGGCAACCTCACAGTACTGGCGTCGTCATCTGCGTGAAACGGTAGATTTCAGGGCTAGCGTTGTCTGCGCACATGACCTGGGGTGTACCCACCTTGTCGAGATCGGGCCAAAAGCCACGTTATCGGGCCTGCTGATCAGCGACACAGAGGATATGTTGGCCGTGCTTCCTGTGGCCAGGGGCGGTCACAGGGATCATCGGCAATTTTTGACTGTGCTGGGTGAGCTGTTCCGGTCTGGTGCCGACATCCACTTCGCGACCAAAGGTTGGCGGGCACCCGTGCTGGATGGGTTGCCAATTTATCCTTTCCAGCGCATTCGCTGCTGGATCGAAACGGCTGAGCCAGTTCAATCCATTGCCGAAAATACGTATCAGACGGTCTGGCACGTGTTGACTGGTGACCAGATGGACAGTCAACTGACTAGCTGCCAAAAGGTGCTGTTTCTTGCTAGAAGCGAGGTGTGTAACGACGCAGAGATCGGTTATCTGGAAACGGTCTTCGATCAGTTTCACTACTTCGAGTTGAATCAGCCGACTTGCGTTAATGCAGCGTTTGGTGAGGCCATGAACGTACCTGCACCACAAGATTACGATCAGTTGTGGGGGAAATATCGAGACGGTATCGACAGGGTTTATCTCGACCTGCGGCACTTCCTGGCACCGCCGGCCGCACTGGAATCTGGGAATGATGTGGCAACAGCAGTCAGTACCTGTTCGCTGGTGTTGAATCTGTTGCGCTCGGTGATCGGATTTTTTGAGCAGCGACCGCAGATTTGCATCTTGTTTTCTACCCAGGCCAGCGGCGATGAGGACATGATGCTTAACCCCGTGGCGAACAGTGTTGTTGGCATGATCCGCTCGTTGTTGATTGAGGAGCCTGGCTTGAAGGTCATGACCCTGAATTTCATCAGAGAGCAGCCGCCCAAGGGAATAGAGGAGGCCCGATACCTCCAATTGTTGCCGTTGACAGATGAGTTCGTAATCACGGTAAGGCAGGCTGAAGCCTTCGTGCTCCGGCTGGAAAAAACCGTGATCAATGATGCCTCTCGTTTTACCTACTCCTGTGATCAAAGCTACTTCCTGATCGGAGGAGGTGGAGGCATCGGCAGGCAATTAATCGAAAGCCTCTGCGCTGACCAAGCCCGATCTATCCATGTTATTGGGCGGACGGAACATCCTGGCGAGGCGTTGAGCGAGCTTATGGAGCGTCATCCGACGATCCGGTATCTGGGGCTCGATCTGGCCACCGACAAGGATCGCCGCGAATGTGCGAAGTGGCTCCAGAGCTTGCGAATTCAGAGGGTCGCGATTTTTAATCTGGCTGTCGATCTCAATGACAAACTGTTTGACGAGGTTCAGGAAGAGGATCTGACTCGCTCGTTTCGATCCAAATGCAGTAGCGTTCTGACCCTTTACCAACTGCTGTGTGACCAGGGCGTGGCGATAGACTTCGTTTTCAACTTCTCTTCAGCTACATCGATTCTGGGGAATGGCGGGCAGTCGGCCTATGGCGCTGCCAGCGCTTTTCTCGACGCGGCCCATTCGCATTTGTTCTCTAACGCCGGGCGCGTACTGACGGTCAATTGGGGCGTATGGGGCGATGCTGGAAAGTTGCGAAACGACGAGCAGCGAATGCAGGTGCTCAAAGCCAGTGGTTTGAACAGCCACAGCAGCGAGCAGGGTCTGCTGTTTATCCGCCAGCTTTTTCCGGGCCTTCTCGTTCCGCTGCTTTCATGAACATTACGGCAAACGCCCTGCGCAAAAGAAACCCGGTCATGGCACGTTTGCTTGAACGGCTGACGACTCATGATACGGGCGACGACAGGGCGCAGGCGGTCAGTGTTTCGGCACGCATACTCGGTTGTTCCGACGAAACCCAGGTTGCCGGCATCCTCGAGACCTGGCTCGCAACGACGGTCGATGACCTTGTCGGTCTGGAGGTGTCGACCCGCGGCCGCTACGACTTGATCAAGGATGTCGATTTCAGGGCACTAGGATTCGACTCCTTGGCACTGGTGCAGCTCAAGAATGCACTCCTTGCGCAATTGGGTATGCATTGCACCCTCAAGAGCTTTTATTCGATGCTGGCATTGAGTGAACTCCATGCCACCCTCGCATCCCACGTCAACACGTCGGTGTGGCGTGATATGAATCGCGACGTCAACAACCGTGCTGATACGTGTGCGCAGGACATAGCTGTTTCGTTGCAACAGACGAGGTGGATTTCGCTTATCGGCAAGGATTACGGCCTGCGCATCATTCCGTATCTGATCCACTGTCCGCTCAATACAGAGCACTGTCGAAAAGCGTTGGCCCAGGTTGTGGACGAGCATCGATTGTTGAGGACCTTTTTCCCCAATGGGCGGCCAACGGTCAGAACAACAGCGCAGGTACTCGCTGATTTTGGAGCGTTATGTACGGACCTGTCGTCACTAACACCCTTGGACAAGGCGAAGCAGATTGGGGATCGTGTTCGGGTAATGGCGCGAGATCTGTCCAAGCCAGCGGATAACGTCACCTGGGCTATCCATTTTATCGATATTGGCGAACCTTTCTTTATTGCGCTGCTGGGCGTTCAGCACCTGGAGTTCGATGGTAAATCACTGACCTTGCTCTTCGATCGATTGGGAGATTGTTTGCATTACCTTGCTGCCAATGAACCATTGACTCGGATCGAGAGCGAGCTTAGCTATGTCGATTATGCGCGACGTCAGCAGCAATACCTGAACCAACAGTGGCCAACCGATGCGGGTTTCTTCAAGGGGCTTTACAACGCATTCGAAAGCACCACGGTGTTGCCCGCGCATCCGGGTTTCACATTGACGACCGCCTGTTCGTCGTCCCGACACAGCGTCGAAGTTCCGGGTGCTAACCGTGCCCTGGTTGAGTTGGCAAAGCGGCAAGGGTTCAGCGTCTTCAATGCGATTTTGTATGTCTACGCCACGACCATGGCCGAAGTCATCGGTTGCGATCAGTTGATTATCAGCGCGATCAATAGCAGCAGGGGCTTGAGCGAATTCAACAACGTCATCGGCCCCTTCACCTCGCCGTTGCCCGTGCCAATCACCGTGCATCACGACTGGTTGAGCGGAATCTCGATGGTCGCGCGCACATTGGAGGCCATACAGGGCTATCCACTCATGCATCCGTCAATGTTGATCGGCGAAGTATCGGCTTTTTCAGGGATGGCGCAAGACTCCTACTTCTCGGACCTTGGGATCAACTTTCTCAACTATCGCCAAACCGCCGATTCCCCCGGAAAGGTGCAGATCGAAGGTGTGGAGATCCTCGGCCCGGTGTCGGGTGATTTGCTATCTGGCGCAAATGTCGAAGACATGCGGCGGGTACCGGGGTTGCATTTGGTGGTGGAAATCAACGCTGATGATTTGCGCTTCAACTTCTGGTTCCACACCCAACGTTTTTCGACCGTTGAGGTTGAAGGCTGGGGGCGTCGTATGGTCGTTCACTTGGGGCAATTGCTGGACATGGCGAGGACAACTCATGGCCAATGAGCCGTTGTCTCTACTGTGCTTCTCGTACGCTGGCGGTAGTGCAGGGTTCTACTCGCGCTGGCGCCGTTTGCTCCCACACATAAAGGTTATTCCGGTCGACATTCCTGGGCGAGGACGGGCGGTGGATACACCAGCACTGGTGACGCGCGACTCCCTGATCGACTACCTGCTGAGCCACTACGCAAGGTTGTGTGTGCCGCCATTTGCACTTTTCGGTCATAGCCTAGGGGCGCGTATTGCCTTTGAATTTCAGTGGGCACTTGAGCAAACCCTCGGGCTAAAGGCTGCAAGATTGTTTGTCAGCGGATGCTTGGCACCAGAACGATTTGCCCGGGCAATGAGTATCCGGGAGCAGGATCTGAGTGATGAAATACTGCTTCGTGTACTCGAAGAACTGGGGGGGACTCCACCGGAACTTATGTCCAATCCGGGATTGATGGAGGCGGCCCTGCCAATGATCAGGGCCGACTTTCTCCTGGCCATCGATCTATCGAAGAGCACCGAGACTCCAATTGACGCAGCTATCAACTTGTTGCTGGGTAGCCGGGACAAGGTGACTAACCTGTTCGAAGATTATCCGGGGTGGATGAGTCATACCAACCGGCAATGCCAGGTATCGGTCATCGAAGGGGATCATTTTTTTATCCGATCCCAAACGGCATTGGTCGCGAGGCTGGTGGGTGAGAAGCTGAAGGAGTTTGCGTTAAATGTGGACTGACTACGAAGTGCTGCGCGTAATGGGTGACGGTGGTTATCCGTCCCTTCAGGCCATCGGGCAACGAATGATTGAATGGGCAAAACGCGAGCAGGCCTGTTCATATCGCTGGTATGTACGCGATGTCGTTTGCGGTACCCATCATGATTTCAAGTGCCGTGCTCGCAGTCCCTCCTCAAGTACCCGAAAGCTGTACATTTTGGTCACGGTGCTCTTGCTGATCGAGCGCGGGGAGTTTGCCCTGAGTGACAGCATCCTTGTGGATAAGGAGAGGGCGGGTCATCAAACCTGCGGTGGTCTTTGGTTACTGGATAGTCCGCGAGCGTTCACGGTTGCAGAGTTGCTTAAGTTAATGATGGGGCTGAGCGACAACATTGCCACATTCTATCTTGTGGAAATGGTCGGTCTTGATCGCCTTAACGCCTTGTCGAGTGTCTTGGGACTATCCGGAACCTGGCATTTGTCTGCTGTGCCGAGTCAGGCATTGGCTGTTGATCATGCATTGAATGCAGTCAATACCACCACCGCATTGGATCTGGTGACGGCCTTGTCGATACTCGTCAATGGCACAAAAAACCGGTTGCCCCACGACGGGCATTTCATAAGCAAGGCGTTGTGTGAGTTTGGCCTGCACATAATGCGCGGGCAGCAGGACACAACCGCCATCAGGGGTTGGTTGACCGATATAGAGCAGGTTGGCGACAAACATGGCATCGGTTATCGCAACTACAACAATGTAGGTTATCTGGCGCGGGGAGGTGAAGTGAAAATTGTTTTTTCGATCATTGTCGACGACCTGCATCGCATTGAAGAACCGAGGCCTGCCTTTGCTTATGCCAGGGATTTCATTGCCTTGTTTTCGCGCTTGCTGGATGACTACAGCCGGCTTGAACACTAATTCCGAGGACCCGCAAATTGGCAAACTCCTTAGCCACAGCCTATGTGAACAAATCCGAAATCTATGACAGTGCGAGACCTTCCTATCCGCAAGAGGCCGTCGATTTCATCAAGAGTCAGCTGGATATGTCGCTGGCATTACCCGTTCTTGATGTGGGGTCTGGAACAGGGATACTGACCCGGCAATTGGCGACAACGGGCATGCCTGTGATCGGGGTCGAGCCCGACGCACAAATGCTGGTCAAGGCCAAGCGCCACGAAGGGCAACAGAGTGCGATCTATCATCAGGGTTCAGCAGAGCACTTGAATGTCCGGGACCGCAGTGTGGCTGCGCTGATATGCGGGCAATCTTTTCATTGGTTCGAGCCGAACAATACCAGGCTCGAATTCAAGCGGGTGCTGGCCACCGATAATCCAGTATTTCTCGTCTGGAATATTCGAAGCCCGGATTGCGATGGGTTTCATGTCGCCTACGAGCGTCTGTTGAGCGGTGCCTTCGACCGATATGCGGAGACATTGCAAATCGACGATGCGTTGGAGGACAAGATTCGGCAGTTTTTCAGCGGGCCCTTTCAGGAGCGGACTTTCCACAACTGCCAGCGGTTGAGCGCATCGGGACTGCTCGAAAGAACCATGTCATGTTCGTATGCGTCACAGCCTGGGACACCCGAGTATGTGGCGGCCAGTAACGCCTTGAATACCTTACATTGGGAACACCAGCAAAACGGCGAAGTCACGCTCAATTACAGAACGCGTGTTGTCTATGGCCGTATTTAAGACCATCCGAACAAGCTCGCTGTTCAGTGGTTCGGCAATCGTTGTACCACTGTCTTTCTTTCCGACGCTGGCGAGGGCCGCCTTCCTTTCTTATTTTTTGATTTTTTTAAAGGAAAAGTTTGCACTTCCAGTCGATGAGATCGGGCTTTTTGTCGGCGGCTTTATTCTCTTGAGTTCCTTGATCAGCCTGTTGTTCGGTGCGGTGCTCGACAAACTGAGCATCAAAGCACTGATGCTCACGTCATCGATCATTCAGTCGACGGTGTACATGAGCCTATTTTTGTTCAACTCGCTGACCCTGGTTTTTGTGCTTTGTCTGTTACTCAACTTTGCATATCTCACGCTGGAAACTTCGGTACGCATGTGCATCGCTAGGTTGTTTCCCCCGCAGGAAACCTCGTCGGTGCTATCGCTCAAGTACACTCTCACTAACACTGCCTATGCGTTGGGGCCCTTGGTCGGGCTTTGGCTTAATCGGCAAGGCGTTTCGCCGTTATTGTTTTGCAGCGTATCAGCGTTGTTTTTTGTCCTAGTGGCCGCCAGTCCCTTCACAATGCCACGTGTGGTCGAACAGGAAAACGTCGAAGGTGAAGGCGTGTTCGGTTCTCTGGCAATCATGGCCAAGGATCGCAACCTGTTGAAATTCACAATTGCCAGTGTTCTGTTGGCAGGTGTGTTTGGGCAGTTTCATATTTATGTGGGCCAGTATCTGATCACGACCCACTCTACCGCCCAGATGTACGAGATCATCAACGTTGTATTTGTCACGAATGCCCTGACTTCGATACTGCTGCAGTATCTGATCGGTCGAAGGGTCGCCGCTGAACGATTCAGAGTCTGGATCGCCGGATGCATTCTGGCATTCGTAGTCGGACTGATCGGCTTCGCTTTTTCCCAGACCCTCTACGCCTGGATCTTCTTCACTGCTATTTTTACTGTGGGGGAAATTATCATTCAGCCCCTGGAATTTTTTTACATCACCCGTCTTGCGCCGGCCGGGATGAAAGGGGCGTATTACAGCTCGCAAAACCTGACCTACCTTGGAGCGGCCTCGACGCCAGTGGTATGCGGTTTCATCCTTGCGGGCTTGAATCCGCTCTATTTTCTTTTGTATTTGATGGTTTTGCTTCTGGTGGGGGGGCTGATTTTTTATGTAGAAGGCGGCAAGCTGGCTCAATAAGAGTTGTCTGAAAAAAACAGCCCCTTTCAGGAGGGGCTGGTCATGATCAAGGATTAATATGATTTCGCGTAAAGAGCCCACGTGTTGGTTGGCTTTCCAGTGAATAAACAGGTTGCTGTAGCCTTGGGTTGAATCAAGGGGATGCAGCGGACTGTTACGCCGAACTCTCCAATGGCCTTTTCAACTTCTTTATCCTCAATGAAAGGCGCCAGAATGAACGCATTCAATTTATCTTTTCGCTGGAAGGCGCTCTTGAAGTCTTTGAGGCTGGTCACTGTTTTGGTGTGAGCGGAAAGTTTTGATTTTGCACTGTTGAGCATTGATTTCTGAATAGTGAGTAGTGTGCGCTGAATTTCTTTGATAAAAGCGCCCGAGTCAATTTTCAAAATGCTTTTGGTGTTGTCTCTGCAAGAATAAGAGACCATATTTTGTTCGAGTTCCTTTATTCCGACTTCAACCCGAACAGGCACGCCTCGTTTTATGTGATACCACTTTTTTTCGCCGCTATTCATTTCGCGTTTATCAATGCTGATTCTAAGGTACTGGCCTTTTATTTTTTTGCGTGAAATTTTCTTTTTCAGATCATCACAGTAAGCATAAATAGCCTCGGCATCCTGTTCGTTGCGGACTATCGGAACGATGATGACCTGTGTTGGTGCTACCAACGGCGGTATTACCAGTCCGTCGTCATCTCCGTGGGCCATGATCATGGCACCAATCAATCGTGTGGAAACGCCCCATGAGGTCGTCCAGGCAAGCTCCTTGATCCCGTCCTTATTGACGAAACGAATGTCCGAGGCCTGGGCGAAGTTTTGACCCAGAAAATGCGAGGTTCCGGCCTGCAAAGCTTTGCCGTCCTGCATCATCGCTTCAATGGTGTAGGTGTTTACAGCGCCAGGGAATCGCTCCCATGAACACTTTTCACCCTTGATAACCGGTATGGCCAGATAGTCGATGGTGAAACGTTCATAGATATCGAGCATCTTCAATGTCTCGTCCAGGGCCTCTGCTTTGGACGCATGAACGGTATGACCTTCCTGCCACAGGAACTCCGACGTTCTGAGGAAGATCCTTGGACGCATTTCCCAGCGGAGTACATTGGCCCACTGATTGATAAGCAGGGGTAAGTCTCGGTAGCTTTGCACCCACCTTGAGAACGAGGCGCCGATAACTGTTTCACTGGTGGGTCTTATGATGAGTGGTTCTTCCAGCTCACCGGCAGGGATTAATTTTCCATTAGCTGATTGTTCGAGTCGATGATGGGTTACAACAGCGCACTCTTTGGCAAAACCATCTACATGCTCTGCTTCCTTTTGAAGGAAAGATAACGGGATCAAAAGTGGAAAATAGGCGTTCGCATGCCCTGAATCTTTGAATTTTTGATCAAGTTCTCGCTGAATCTGTTCCCAGATTCCATAGCCCCAAGGGCGGATGACCATGCAACCTCTAACGGGGGAGTTTTCAGCAAGTTCAGCTTGATTGATGACTTGTTGGTACCATTCGGAAAAATTTTCATTTCTTGTAGGCGATATCGCATTTTTCATAATGCCTCGGGCCTTTAAATGGCTGCTTGTGATTTTGGATCTGGTGCTGTGTAGGTGTATGTATATTTTTTGGCGTTTGAAATTTCAAGCACTCATGTTGTTGTTTGGTTATTTCGGAAATTTCTTTCAGGAAAGTCTGCTTTTTCAGGGGAGAAGGCGTGCTTAAAGAGGTGGTTCACTCGGAAATCTGAATCGTTTGCAGTGATAAGAAGAAACCGAGGAGTTCAGCAACAAGCCCGAGGAGAACCATTAAAAATGCACTTCAACCGCCAGCGATGATCACGGCGGCGTCATCTGGCAGCGACTCGATCAATTGACAGAGTAGGGCCAGCTGCAATTGGCGATGACTTTCCAGCAGACTCATATGGACACAGATTGCGTGTACTTCGGCGTACCCTGGCACGTCGGGCACGCAATGCAGCTCGCCGTCATACAAAAACGATTTCATAGGGTTGACGCATCCGCGTCAGGATAGCCCTGGGCAGCTTCGGCGCGATGCCGATCTCCGGTTCACCGTCCAGCTGGCTGGCGTAGGCATGGGTGGCGTGACACTTGCGCGCGACGGTCCAGGTGTCGAGGCGAAGCTTGCGGGCGCGGTGCCAGGGAATCAGCCCCTGATCGCGTGCGGGCCAGTGCCAGGCCCAGACCGGTACTTCATTGAAACTCGCTCCCACCATGAGCGCGGCTTTTGCGGTGGCCCGGCCTACCGTGTCATGGTCGATGATGCCGTCCTCGCTCCAGGTGGTGAACACCACATCACCCGGGCGCAGGTAACGTGCGATGAAGTGCGTCAGCTGCAGTTCACGCTCGGCCAGCCCATTGTCGGTAAAACCGCCGCGGATCCATTTCAGGCTGTGCATGGGCAAACCGAGGCGGCGCAGGGCTTCGACGCTTTCCTGAGGGCGAAACACGCTCAGGCGCTTCTCCGACCACAGGTTGGAGCCCGGATGACTGGCACTGCCGTCGGTAATCGAGATCAATTGCAGGGGATGGCCGAGGGTGGCGAGCAACTGCAACAGGCCGCCACAGGTCACCACTTCATCCCCCGGGTGCGGGGCGATCACCACGGCACGAGCACCGGCGGGGATCAGCGTAGAGGTGCTGATGACTGGAACGTTGTCCAGTTGCCGGGCAGTGTTCCAGATCTGCACAGGCAAACTACTGTCGACGAGGATAGTGGATTTCATGGCGATACGTCCTTGTTCTGGTTTGCCGTCACACGTATTACGGCTGGCTGAACACACCGGCGCAGACCCCTTGCGGCCGGATGATCGGCGGGCACAGCGCTCCAAACCCTGGATTGCTGCGAGCAGAGTATTGCTCATACATCATCATTCGTCGCCCCCGTCACCTCCTTAACGAGCGTTTTTGTGACGTAGATTGCTCAAACGCTGCCGATGAGGGGGCAATTGCGTATCAGTCTTCCTCCTCATGTTGTAACTCAAACAACAGCAACGAGCGTCCGGTCACCGAATATTCGTGACTGAAGTCGAACCGCTCCTGACCCCGAATCGATGGCTGGTTGGTGTCGAGCATGCAGCTCCAGAAACCACCGTCAGGCACTTCTGGCAGAAGAAAATTGACAATGTCGTGGTGGGCGTTAACCACCAACAGCAAGGTGGCGTCGGCGCCTTTACGGCGGATTCCGGTTTCCTGGGCGCGACCATCGAGCAACATGCCCAGGCACCGCCCGTGGCCGTCGTGCCATTGTTCGGTGGACATTTCGCTGCCGTCCGGCGCCAGCCAGGTGACGTCCTTGACGCCAATGTCCTCGTTGTCATTGCCCACCAGAAAACGTCCGCGCCGCAGAACCGGATAGGTCAGGCGCAGCTTGATCAGGCGTTTGACGAATTTGAGCAAGGCCTTGCCGTCTTCGCTCAGGTTCCAGTTGACCCAGCCAATTTCGCTGTCCTGACAGTAGGCGTTGTTATTGCCGTGCTGGGTTCGGGCAAATTCGTCACCGGCCACCAGCATCGGTGTGCCTTGGGCCAGCAACAGGGTGGCGAAGAAATTACGCATCTGCCGCTGGCGCAGCGCATTGATCTCGGGATCGTCGGTAGGGCCTTCAACGCCGTGATTCCAGGACAGGTTGTTATTGCTGCCATCCTGATTGTTTTCGTCGTTGGCTTCGTTGTGCTTGTCGTTGTAAGAGACCAGGTCATTCATGGTGAAGCCGTCATGGGCAGTGACGAAGTTCATTGAGGCGTAGGGCCGACGCCCGCGCTGATTGAACATCTCACCCGATGCGGTCATGCGCGCGGCGAAGTCGGCGAGTTGGCCGTCATCGCCTTTCCAGAACGCGCGTACTGTGTCGCGGAATCGATCATTCCACTCGACCCAGCCCGGCGGAAAACGGCCGACCTGATAGCCACCGGGGCCAATGTCCCAAGGTTCGGCGATCATTTTCACCTGACGCAGAATAGGGTCCTGGCGGCAGGCAACGAGGAAGCTGTGACGCTCGTCGAAACCGTCGTGATAACGTCCGAGGATGGTCGCCAGGTCAAAGCGGAAACCGTCGACGTGCATTTCCGAGGCCCAGTAACGCAGCGAATCGGTGACCATTTGCAGCACGCACGGGTGGCTCAGGTCCAATGTGTTGCCAGTCCCGGAGTCGTTGATATAGAAACGCTTGTCGTCCGGCATCACGCGGTAGTAGGACACATTGTCGATGCCGCGCATCGACAGGGTCGGGCCTTGTTCATTGCCCTCGGCGGTGTGGTTGTAGACCACGTCCAGAATCACTTCGAGGTTGGCTTCGTGCAGGTGCGCGACCATTTCCTTGAACTCGGCGATCTTGCCACTGGCCAGGTAACGCGGATCGGGGGCGAAGAAGGCGAGGCTGTTGTAACCCCAGTAGTTGGTCATGCCCTTGTGCAACAGGTGCTGGTCATTGACGAACGCGTGTATCGGCATCAGCTCCACTGACGACACGCCAAGTGTGCGGATATGTTCCAGCAGGTCATCGACCATCAGCCCGGCGAAGGTCCCGCGGACGGCTTCCGGGACGGACGGATGACGCATACTGATGCCGCGTACGTGAGTCTCATAAATGATCGTTCGATCCCACGGCACACTGACCCGATGATCGTGCCCCCAGGTGTGCGCGGGGTCGATGACCTTGCACTTGGGCACGAAGGGCGCGCTGTCGCGCTCATCGAAACTGAGGTCGGCGTCGGGGTGGCCGATGGTGTAACCGAACAAGGCTTCGGACCACTTCAATTGCCCCACCAATTGCTTGGCGTAGGGGTCGATCAACAATTTGTGGTGGTTGAAGCGGTGACCGTTTTGCGGGTCGTAAGGCCCATACACCCGGTAGCCATAGATCAACCCCGGATGGGCGTCCGGCAAATAACCGTGAAAGATTTCGTCGGTGTATTCCGGAAGCTCGATACGTTCAAGTTCGACTTCACCGGCATCGTCGAACACACACAGTTCGACCTTGGTGGCGTTAGCCGAAAATATCGCGAAGTTGACCCCCAGACCATCCCAGGTCGCACCGAGCGGAAAGGGCAAGCCTTCACGGATTCGCGAGGCCTCGACGTGAGGTTCTGGCGCGGCTTTTTTTGGCGTGGTCATCATTGCTCCTGCAATCGGGCTTGGGTGTTGGCGCCGGCATTGCGGGTTTCTCAAGGCCGAGCCACCCCGAAGTGGCGAGCCTGCTCGCCACGTGGTCAATCAGGATTGGCACCCTCAACTGGCCGGCTTGCGCGGTGCTCGAGGCTTTTTCGCCGCCACAGGTTTTTCACCGGGTGGCGGCACGACCTTGGCGGCTGCGGCGGGTTTTGCTTTGACGTTGGGTTTGGCCGCCGTGGGCTTGCTGGCTGCTGTTTTGCCGCTATTGGTTTTGGCGGCCTGGGCAGGCTTGGTCGGGGCCAAGGCTTCGGCTTCTGCCAGTTTGCAGGCCATCTCCCAGTGGCGCGCCTCCTGGCCTTCGGGTTTTCCCTCGGATTCCCAGATCTGATAGGCAAATTCACGAACGCGTTTGTCATCGGTACTCATCGCAATGCTCCTGAGTTGAACTCAAGTCTGGATAAACAGATTGACCGGGAAGTCTCCCAGCGCGGCGCTAATCAGCAACTCCTTGTGGTGTGTGACTGCACCTGTTGTAAAAAGTCCCTTCAGCTTTTCTTCGGCGGCGGTGAACGGCAGTTTGACCCGGGTGTCGCCCCAGAGCAGGGCAGGCACCTTCGGTGTGGCACTGCTTTCCAGCAGCGGTGCGACCCGTACCGGCACCAGTACAATCGCCCGTTGGCCGTCGAGTTCACGGGCGAAAGCCAACACCCGTTCAGCCTGGCTGCCCACCACCTGCAACGCTTGATAACGGCCCCGCCGAAACAGCTGCGGGTAGTGCGCGCGTACCGCCAACGTGTGCGCAATCAACGCCTGTTTGATGTGCCCGCTACGCCAGTTGTGCAGCAACTGTTGAGTGTCCACCGGGTTTTTCAACGCTTGCTGGCGGACGGTGAAATCAACCGCTCGTCGATTGTCCGGGTCCACCAGGCTGAAGTCCCAAAACTCATTGCCCTGATACAGATCCGGAACCCCCGGCACCGTCATGCGCAGCAAGGTTTGCGCCAATCCATTGAGCGCGCCGCCGCAGGCAATCGCTTGCGCAACGTCGGCGATGGCACTGCGTAATGGCAGGCCTTCGGGGCTGATCAGAAGGCGTTCGAGGAAGGTTCGTGCGGCCTGTTCATAAGGCTCATTCGGCGCGCTCCAACTGCTCTCGAGTTTGGCTTCGCGCAGGGCTTTTTGCTGCCACTGTCCCAGGCGTTCGGCGTAGGCCGTCAGCGACTGCTGGTCAGCGCAATGCAGCTCCAGCGGCCAACTGGCGAGCAAGGTCTGGTAGAGAATCAGTTCATCAGCGGCCGAGGGCATCGACGGAACACTGCGCAGGGCGCTGGCCTGTCTCCGCCAGTTTTCGACCTGTTCGGCATACCAGACACTGCGTTCGCTGAGCAGCGCCAGACGTGCCCGGCTGTCTTCACCACGCTTGTGGTCATGGGTGGCGGTGGCCAGCAGGTTGTCCGCAAACTCGGCGAATCGTTGGCTGCACGCCACGTGGAAGTCCGCGAGTGGGGCGCTGAACTGTTCGGTGTTGAAGCCGACATCGTTACGCGACAACAGTACGCCTGAGCGATAGAGCGCGGTGTCTTCCACGGCTTTGGCGGCGGCCGGCGAGGTCAGCTGCTGAAAGCGCACGCACGCATGCTTGAGGATCTTGCGTTGACGGCCCACCGGGCGCTCACGCCAAGGCTGCCCGCCCAGCCACTGCCCCAGATAGTCGAGCACCGGCCAGTCGGCTTCGCTCAAGGTTTGCCGCGCGCCGTTCAGGGCGTGCTGAAAAAACACCTCGTCTTGCGCCGAGCGCCCACACGGGCCGGTGTACGTTCGGTATACCGGGAAATGCACGATCAGTTCCTGTAATGCCCGACGAATTGCACCGAGGGTCATATCTCGGCTCATCAGGTCATCGCGGGCTACTTGCAGCAAGGCCTGCGCGACACTTTCGAAGTCGCCGGCCAGCGAGCCGTTGAGAATCTGCTGACGCGCCAGCTGCGCTTCTTCGAGGAAGGCGGCGGGCCGCTCGGTGTGCCGGTTCCACAGTTTGCCAAGGACCTGCTCGCCCTGCGGGTCGTGTTGCAGCAACGACAACTGATTCATGAACTCATAGCCAGTGGTGCCGTCGACCTGCCAGTCGCCGCGCAGGGCTTCGCCGTCGCCGAGGATTTTTTCGACATAGATCGGTACGTGTCGCGACGGCGACAGTGCGTTCACTCGGCGTCTGAGTTTGCGGCAGTAACCATGCGGGTCGGCGAGCCCGTCGATGTGGTCGATACGCAAACCATCCACCAGGCCGTCGGCAATCAGCTCGAAAATTTTTGCATGGGTAGCCTCGAACACGGCCGGGCGTTCGACCCGCAGCCCTGCGAGTTCGTTGACGTCGAAGAAGCGCCGCCAGTTGATGTCATCGGCCGCCGTGCGCCAACTGGCCAGGCGATAGCTCTGGTGTTCGAGCAACGCGTGCAGCCGGCTGAAACCTTCGGGTTGGCGGGAGTCGTGGAGGCCGAGGTTGTGCTCGATGCAGCGCAGGATCGCCGGATTAGTCGCCAATAGTGTCAGCGCATGCTGCAGCGGTTGCGCAAGGGAATGGGCGTCGGTCTGGTAGTGCAGGGTGGTGAATTGATCGGCCAATGCTTTGAGTTGCAGTGCCTGTTCGGCGTCGAGCGAGTCGTCTGGCTTGAGCAGTTCAGCGTAATCGGCGGGGCAGATCGGGAAGCGGTGCTCGTGGTGTTCGACATGGAAGCTGCCTCGTCCTGGATCGATGAGCAGTGTCAGCGTGCCGTCCTGTAAGGCGCTGCCGTAGTCGCTGTCCAGAAACGGCAGTAACAACTGACCTTCGAGCAGCGGGTCTGGCGAGTGCCATTGAATGTCGAAAAATTCGCCATAGGGACTCAGTCGGCCCCATTCCAGCAGGTCCAGCCACCAGGGGTTGTCGGCGCCACCTACGGCCATGTGGTTGGACACGATGTCCAGAATCAGCCCCATGTTCTGCGCGCGCAGCGCGCTGACCAAGCGCCGCAGGGCTGCTTCACCCCCCAGTTCGGGATTGACCCGGGTCGGGTCGACCACGTCGTAGCCGTGCATCGACCCGACCCGCGCGCGTAGCAGTGGCGAGGCATACAGGTGGCTGATCCCTAACGCAGCGAAGTACGGCACCAGCGGCACGGCGTCATCCAGGGTGAACCCATGATGAAACTGCACGCGCAACGTCGCCCGCACCGACGAGATTTGCGCCTCACTCATTGATCACGCTCGGCCGCCTGAAGGCGTGCGCAAGCGAGCAGTTCCAGACGTCGTGCGGCATCCGCATCGTCCAGCAGCACGTCGCTTTCATCGGCAAAACGCCGACGCCAGTTCGGATGACTGTCGATCGTGCCCGGGAGGTTGGCCTGTTCATCGATACCCAGCGCATCTTCCAGCGGCAGCAACACCAACGGCGCGCGGGTGTGACCCAGAAAACGCACGCTGGCGTCAAGCACCTGGTCGGTCTCGTGGGCTTCCTCACGGAAATTTTGCGGGTCCTGGCTCAAGGCCCGACGCAAACCTTCGCGCTCGCGTTGGCGGTGCTCGCGCCATTGCTGTTCGCCGTGGCCGTCGACGATCCCCAGCCGGGCATTCCATTCGATGTCGCGGCCATGCCACCAACCGTTGAGCGTCGGCAGGTCATGGGTGCTGGTGGTGGCCAGCGCGTTGTCCGGCCAATCGAGAATCGGTTTGAAGCGCGCACCGTGGTCCTGCTCGAACAGCAGCACGCGCATACCGAGGATCGAGCGGGCGATGAGTTTGTCGCGCAGGCCATCGGGCACGGTGCCGAGGTCTTCGCCGAGCACGATCGCCTGATGTCGATGGGACTCCAGGGTCAGCAAGCGCAGCAGGTCGTCCACCGGGTAATACAGATACGCACCGTCACTCGGCGGCGCGCCAAGGGGGATCACCCACAGCCGTTGCAACCCCATGACATGGTCGATACGCAGGCCGCCCGAATGGGCAAAATTGGCCCGCAGCATCTCGATGAATGCACGAAAACCGTTACGTATCAGCCCTTCGGGGGAAAACGCAGAAATCCCCCAGCCTTGACCCGCGCGATTGAGAATGTCTGGTGGTGCGCCGACAGTGAGGGCGGCGAGCAATTCGTCCTGACGACCCCAGGCCTGGCTGCCACCGCCATCCGCGCCAACGGCCAGGTCGGCGATCAGGCCGATGCCCATGCCACTGCTTCGGGCAACGGTTTGCGCGCGTTGCAAGCTGCGGGCGATCAACCATTGGCAAAAGGCATAGAAACCGATACGTCCGGCATTTTGTTCGGCAAAGGCTGCCAGCTCGGCACTGCGCGGGTTACGCCAGTGCGCAGGCCACTGGCGCCAGTCGAGGCTTTCGCCACGGGCGGCACAGTCTTGCTGGAGGGCCTCGAAACGGCAGTGGTTTTCCAGGGCCTCGCCACCGCAGTGGCGAAAGCTGCTGAAGTCCTCGTGCAAGGGATGATCGCCCCGCGAGAACCCTTCATACAGCGCTTGCAACAATTGCTGCTTGGCCTTGGCGGCGGCAGGCCAGTCAATCAACGGTTGGTCTTCCAGTTGTTTGAGTTCGTCGGCCAATTCGGTGGCGTCGATGGCCAGACGCAGGGCGCGCTCGCCGAGAATCTCCCCGGGCGAGGCGTACAAACTGTTGAGAAACAAACGGCTGGAAGGCGAGTAGGGGCTGTAGCGTTGCGTATCGTTGCTGAACATCGCGTGCAGCGGGCTGATCGCTAACGCGTCGGCGCCGCGTTCACCGGCAACGCGGGCGAGGTTTTCCAGCGCCTGCATGTCACCAAAGCCACCGTCGCCGGGGCGCCGCAACGAATACAGTTGCACACTCAGGCCCCAGGCCCGGGGTGTCTGGTTGTTAACGGCGGCGGCTACGCTATGGCACTGCAAGGGGGCCACAGCGAGGGTGAAGCATTGACCGGCGATGCTGACCTCCTGATAGCCGACCGGGATCAATCCCGGCAGCACCGCGTCGGCATCAAGTTTCAGAGTGAGGATTGCGCCGTCTTCCAGATGAATCTCACAGGGCGTTTCAGGCTCGAAGTAATGGGCAAGGTCGAGCCCGGCGCTGACGTCGACGGTCATCAAGGGTGGCAAGTGTTTGCGTTGTTGCTTCTGTTGCAGCTCCAGCAGGCTGGCGTCGATTTCCTGAGCGCTACCGGCCGGGTGGCCAAGCCCGGTGAGCACCGCTCGCAGTGCAGCCGGAGCAACTTTCTGTGGGCGGCCGTTGGCGTCGATCCAGTCGACGGCCAGGCCGGCCCGGCTGGCGAGGATTTCCAGTTGCGCATCGCTCATGGACGCTCTCCAGTGGGGGTTAGTAAGGAAGCCGTTGCCGTCAGGCTGACCAGCGCGCAGTAGGGGGCGAGGGTGCCTTGTTGCAGGTGTTCGAAGGACTGCTGCGGGTACTCGAACAGCAGCCGGGTATGGGGGTGTGGCGAATGGGGCACAGGCTTCGCGTTGAGGTTCAGGTCGATGCACAGCAGGCTGCCATCGCCCAACTGCCAACGCGCACTCACCGCGCCTGTTGCCAGTACCGTGGCGCCTAGCGCGTGAGCACCGGGCAGGCGCGGGGTGATTTCTCGATGACGGATCAGCAGCAATTGTCGATAGAGCTTCAGGGTCGCTTGCTGTGTTATCGGTTCAGATGACGTCAGTGTCGGGCACGATGCAGTGAAGGTGTGCGAAGCATTCGGATCGGGAATCTGCTCGCGTGTGTGCGGATCGGCAAAGGCGCTGAAGGCCGCGAATTCATTGCGTCGACCTTCACGCACCCGCTCGGCCAACTCGCCATGGTGGTTGGTGAAAAACAGAAACGGCTGGTCAGCGGCGTATTCGTCGCCCATGAACAGCAACGGGATCATCGGTGACAACAGCAAAAGTACAGTCGCAGCGTGCAACGCCTGAGGCTTGGTCAACTGGTGAAGGCGCTCGCCAAAGGCACGGTTGCCGATCTGGTCGTGATTCTGCAGAAACAGCACGAAGGCGCTGGGCGGCAAATGCCCACTGCGCTCACCTCGGGCATGGCCGTGGCGATGGGTATGGCCTTGATAGGCGAAGCCCTGGCTCAGGCAACGGGCCAGTTGCTCGGTAGGGTGCTCGGCGAAGTCGGCGTAATAGGCCTCGGTTTCCCCGGTCAACAGCACATGCAGCGCATTGTGCCCATCGTCGTTCCACTGCGCGTCGAAGCCCTGTTCCAGCAGGCTGGCCTGGTTGCGCTCGTTTTCCACGGTGAGCCAGACATGGCGGGGTGGATCGATGTGCTGGCGTATCCGCGCCGCCAGTTCCTGGAGGAAATCCGGATCCTCGATGGCGTGCACCGCATCCAGACGCAAACCGTCGAAACGGTACTCGAGCAGCCACATCAACGCGTTGTCGATAAAGAAGTCGCGCACCTCGCGACGCCGGAAATCAATGGCCGCGCCCCAAGGCGTGTGCAGGTCTTCGCGAAAAAAGCCTTTGGCGTAGTGATTCAGGTCATTACCGTCCGGACCGAAATGGTTGTAAACCACGTCGATGATCACCGCCACGCCCAAGCCGTGGGCGGTATCGATCAGATGTTTGAGCGCTTCAGGCGTACCGTATGACGACTGTGGCGCGTAGGGCAGCACGCCGTCGTAGCCCCAATTACGCTCGCCGGGAAACTGCGCCAAGGGCATCAGTTCGATCGCTGTAACGCCCAGTTCGGCCAGCCGTGGCAGGTGTTTTTCGACCTCGACAAAACCGCCCAGCACACCCACATGCAGTTCGTAGATCACCGCTTCATGCCAGGGCCGGCCTTGCCAGAAGCAGTGCTGCCAACGGTAAGCGTGCGGGTCAACCACCACGCTGGGTGACGTAAGACTGCCGGCTTGCGCCCGGGACGCGGGGTCCGGCACGTTCCGTTCGCCATCGATGTTGTAGCGATAGCGGGTGCCGGCCGGGCAATGGGTCTCGATCACGAACCAGCCGTCCGCCTGGGGTAGCATCGGCAGTGATTGCCCGTCTTCAAGCTCGACACTCACATAAAACGCATCGGGTGCCCACAAGGCGAAGCGGGTGTGTTCGGCATCCAGCATGACGGCGCCGTGGGGCCAGGTTTCCAGAGTCCGTAACGGCATTCAAGGATCCCTCTCACGGCTTGACCGACTGACCCAACGCCTTGGCGACCAGTTGCTCATAGAGCTCAGCATAGGGCTCGACCGCCTTGCACCAGTTGAACGGCGCGGCCATGGCCCGGCAGCGCATGGCGTTCAACAGGGCCGGGTAGGCGAACACCTTGAACGCCCGACGCAAGGCTTCCTCGTAGCTGGCAACCGTGGATTCATCGAAGAGAAAACCGGTGACGCCATTTTCGATGGTGTCGGCCAGCCCTCCGGTGTTGCGTGCGACCGGCAACGAGCCGAAACGCTGTGCATACATCTGGCTCAAGCCGCAGGGTTCATAGCGTGAGGGCATCAACAGGAAATCACTGCCGGCAAACATCCGCCGCGCATCGGTTTCGTTAAAGCCGATGCGCACACCGATCTGCCCTGGAAAACGCAGGGCCAGGGCACGCATGGCTTGTTCCTCTTCCGGCTCGCCCCGGCCGATGATCGCGATTTGCCCACCCGAAGACACAATAAACTCGGACACGGCTTCGGTCAGGTCCAGGCCTTTTTGGTACACCAATCGCGAGACCACCGCGAACAGCGGACCCTTGGAGTCTTTCAGACCGAACAGCTCGCGCACGTGGGCAGCATTCACTGCTTTGCCGTCCCAGTCGCCGATGCTGAACGGGCAATACAGGTGGGGATCGGTCGCAGCGTCCCAACTTTCGTCGATGCCATTCGGGATGCCGCTGAGCAGACCTTGCTGGGTCTTGCTGGCAAGGAAACCGTCGAGACCGCAGCCGAAGGCCGGGGTGGTGATTTCCTGGGCGTAGGTCGCGCTGACGGTGGTGATATGGCTCGAATAGGCCATGCCAGCCTTGAGGAACGACAGTTTGCCGTAGAACTCCATGCCTTCCTGTTGCAGGGCATGTTCGGGAATACCCAGTTCGGGGCAAGAGGCGAGGCTGACCACGCCTTGGTAAGCGAGGTTATGAATGGTGAACAGAGTCGGCGTGCGCTGACCACGCCAGTGCATGTAGGCCGGGGCCAAGCCTGCGGGCCAGTCGTGGGCGTGCACCAGATCCGGGCGCCAGTGAATCTGTGCCAGATTGGCGGCGATGTCGGCGGCTGCCAGGCCCAGACGGGCAAAACGAATATGGTTGTCCGGCCAGTCGCGGCCATTGTTGGCGCCGTAGGGCGACCCCTCACGCTCGTACAGTTCGGGGCAGATCAAGACGTAGATGACCAGCCCGTCCGGCATGTCCATGCGGCCAATCTTGCAGGGGGGCAAGGCCGCGTGACCGCCCAGTTCGCCGATGATGTGGATCGGGTTTTCGCTGTGCATCACTTGCGGATAACCGGGAATCAACACCCGAACATCGTGCAAATGGGCCATGGCTCGGGGCAATGCGGCAGAAACGTCACCCAAGCCACCGGTTTTCACCAGATCGGCGATTTCCGAGGTCACAAACAGCACTTTCTTCTTGTTTGGATTCTGACGTGGAGCGGGCAGTACCGTTTTCGCACCCGGGGCAAGAACCGACATCGAGGTCGGCTCGCCAATTTGCTGGTGAGAACGCTCTCCCTGGATTTCTAAAGCGGCACTGTTCATGTGTTTCTCCCGTTTTATTGATCTGTTTCAGGCATCTCACCCCACGATGCAGGCGGCCAGTTCCTGTGGCCGGGCGCAAAAGCGCTACGCAAGGAACAGCAAACGCTGGTCGATGCGCTGAATCTCAAAGGCTGTAGTGGTCGTTGCAAGGATTGCACCAGTCGCTGCGGCCTTACCTTTAACCTGACCCGTTACTTCGGCAGAAAGTTTCGAGTTTTTCCCCACAAAATGACCGGCCGGTTTCCAGTCACGAAATGGAGTCTAGGTCAGAACTTAGAGCGGAGTGTGTGACGTTTTGAAATTGTTCGACAATCGGTTCTGCCGCCACGATTTCCGGGCTCAATGAGCTGCACCCGCACCGACGAAGTGCAAGTTCTTTCGCAGCCGAGGCACAAAAAGAGGGAGAGGGTTGCCAGAGAGTGGGGCGAGGCAAAGAGCCGTCCGCACTCTATTGGTGCGGATGGCAGCAGCAGAAAAAGCGTTCGCTATCGCGTAGACACCGCAAAAGGATTTGCGATTACCGGGCCGGGTAGTCGGCGATCACTTCATCGGTGCCATTCCTGGTCAACCCCATGACCTGATAAGCATCGGCCATGCCCTCCATTTCCATGCCTGGCGAGCCCATGGGCATGCCCGGAGCGGCCACGCCGAGCAGGTCGGATTTACTCAAGGCCAGTACCTGTTCAGCGGGAACATGGCCTTCGACGAATTTGCCGTTGATCACAGCGGTGTGACATGAAGCCAGTCGCGGCGGGACGCCAAGGCGCTGTTTGACTTCGCTCATATTGGCTTCGACGTGGTCGTTGACCTTGAAGCCGTTGGTTTCCAGATGCACGATCCACTTTTTGCAGCAACCGCAATTGGCATCGCGGTGGACATCGATCGGAATCAGCTCGGCCGCCTGGGCCAGGGAGCTGATGAGCAAGGCAGAAAGGGCTGCCAGACGCAGTGTGGTTTTCATCGGTTATCTCTCGCTGATCATTTCACGCAGCGCATTTTGACCATTTTCCCCGATGAAGCAGGGCACTTATGTTTCAACGTTATACATAGACATCCCTTGAAGGCAGATCTTGACAGTTATGCCCACGCGAAACGCGCGGGCGTCATTGCCTGGCTCACTTGACCTTGAAGCGCCCCATGATCGAACTGACCCGAGTATTGGCGTCCAGCAGCTGGCGAGTATTGAGCTCGGTAGCGTGACCGCTTTGCACCAGCTCTTCGACCATATGGCGGATCTGCACCATGCTGCGGTTGATTTCCTCGGTCACCGCGCTTTGTTGCTCGGCGGCGGTGGCGATCTGGGTGCTGAGGCTGTTGATGTGGCTGACCGAGCCGGCCATTTCATCGAGCCCGGCGTTGACTCGCGCTGTCGCATCGGCGGCGGACTGACAGCTGGCCTGGGTGTTTTCCATCGCCGCCACCGAAGAGCTGACACCTTGGGTCAGGCGGGTGAGCATCTCGTTGATCTCCGAGGTGCTGGCCTGGGTACGGGCGGCGAGGGCGCGTACTTCATCGGCGACCACTGCAAAGCCTCGACCTTGTTCGCCGGCCCGCGCGGCTTCGATCGCGGCGTTGAGTGCCAGCAGGTTGGTTTGTCCGGCAATGGCACCGATCACCCCGAGGATTTCGGTGATGCGCTGGGCGTCCTGCTGCATGCTTTCGACTTTGTGGGTGGCGCTGGCCACTTCGTCGATCAACGCGATCACGCTGGTTGAGGCTTCGCCCACCACCACCCGCGAGCGGTCCGCGTGTTCGTTGGCACGTTGGGTAAACGCGGCGGTTTCGGCAGCATTCTCGGCGACGCTATCGGCGGTAGAACTCATCTCGGTGATGGCGGTGACGGTCTGGTCGGTCTCGGAGGCGTGACGCTGCAGGATCTGGTTGGTGTGTGCCGAGGTCTGTTGCAGTTTGTCCAGGCTTGAGGCCATGGCGCCTGTGGCCTGAGTGACTTCGCCGATCATGTTTTGCAGGTAGGCGATGAAGGTGTTGACCGAATGGCCGATCGCGCCCAGTTCATCCTCGGCGCGAATGGTGATGCGTCGGGTCAGGTCGGCGTCGCCGCCGGACAGTGCATCAATGTTGGCTTTCAAGGCTTTCATACGCTGGATCAGTTGGCGGATCGCATACATTTGCAGCAGCACCAGCAGCAGGACCATCGGGATCTGCAGCAGACTCAAGGTGCTCAGTACATCGTCACGCTGAGCGGTGATCAGCGTGGTCGGCAGGGCGGTGGCGAGGAACCACGGGGTGCCCTCGATCGGTCGCATGAAGAAGGTGTTCGCCACGCCTTGATTGTCGAACTCGACGCGTTGCAGCGAGGTGTTACGGCGCTCAAGCGCGGTTTTGATCTGCGCGGCAAACGGCGAGTTGCCCGCCAGCTCACTGATGTTTTTCAAGACAATCGGGCCACTGATGCGCGAGCTGTTGCTGATGATCTTGCCGTCGGCCTCGACAATCAGCATTTCGGCGCCCAGGTCTTTTTCCTTGCGCGCCACCAGTTCATTGAAAAAACCCAGGGTGACGTCAATGGTCGCGACCCCGTACGGCACGCCGTTGCGCGCTATCGCCATGGCGCAGTTGGTGCGCGGTTCGGCGCTGGCGTCGTCCTTATAGGCCGCGGCCCAGGCGCATTGGCCGCGGGGTGTCTGCATTCCGCCCTTGTACCAGGACTGGTCGTAATAGTTGGGCGCCGCGTCACTGTTCCAGAAGGTGTTGACGGCCAGCTTGCCCGACGCATCCCGGTGCCAGAAGGTACTGAATTTGTTGCGTCCGGCTTCGCGCTGGCCAGGCAATGGCCAGATCCCGCCACCAAACACTTTCAGTTCACCGTACTGGTCCACCAGACCAGGCAACACGGTGTCGATGGTCGCGCTGTCGAGCAGGGGGATGGTCTGGGTGATGCTGCGTTGCTGCGCTTGAACCTTGTTCAGTTCGCCCTGGATCTGTTCGGCCACTTCGGCGATGCGGTTCAGGGCCACCTGTTCTTCCGTGTGCCGGAGTTTCGGCGCGACCAACTGGCTGATACCCACCACTGTCAAGGCGAATAACAGCAGGATAAACAGCACCAGAAACAGCGTGTAACGGGCTTGAATGGTACGGAGTGCGGGCATTGAACCTGTCCTTGTGCTAAGCGCTCTTGTTGAATTGGTGCGGCGTTTAGCAGCTATCGGCCTGCGGTAGACGGCCTTTAGTACTATGGTCCCAAAACAGGCTTTTTATGGACGACCGGTCAGTCACGGGCGTGAGCCATGTTCGCTTTCATCCCGGACTGGCAACGTGTTTTTTCCGCGGTTTCAAGCGAATTCAATGATGGTCTGATGGTTAAACAATGGTTTCAAGCCAATGGATTCAAGGGTTTGGTGGTTTGTATCCGAATTGTACAAGAATTGTAAAAGGCTGAAATATTTGTAGGTGGAGGGGCACTGGCACATTGATACTTGCGCGCAATTCCATCGGTTGAATAAGGACTTTTTATGGTCGCCTTACAAGGACGTCTGCGCACAGGGGCATTGTCATGACGATCGGTTATGTCGGAGGCTGGACCAGCAAGGCCGGTTTACTGGTTCGCGAGGGCGGAACGGGGGGCAGTAAACCCGTGTCGCAGAGCGTCAAGGTCAAGCAGATGCTCGCATTGGTGGGTAACGACCCATTAGCACTGAACACTGCAAAAATGAACGAGCAGAAGCTCTACAAGAACTTCAAGGGATTCGACCCCGAGACGGTCACGGTCAAACAGCTCGGAAACGTCAGCGCCTTTTTGCGGGATCGGGGTTTGATCAGCGATGTGACGGCTCTGACGCTGCTCAACGCCGGCGACAAGTTCGATCGCTTTGGGGTGCAGAAAAACCCGGATGAAAAATTCAATGCGCTGGAGTACTTCGCCACGCAACTGGACAACATTCAGAGCAATAACCTCAAAGGTAACAAGTACGCCAATCACCTGATCCCCGAGTACAAGAAGGCGATTTATGTACTGCAGAACCTGAAAACCTATGGCATGGGCAACGGCACAGCTGTTCCGAACACCAAAGGTGTCAACGGCAAAGCCTGATCCTCAAGCGCAACAGGTCCGTCACACATAGCAGCTCTTCGCTAGTGTGCGGACCATCAATATCGGCGGTATCGAGCAAATTGATGCCCAATTCCAACGCGCGATGCAATGTCGTGGTGTTCTCAATAGTTGTCAACTATTGAGAACAGGGGAGCACTTAATGAGGTGAGCGCGCCGCTTAAAACAAGTCAACGGCGGTAGTAGCCATCATGGTAGTAGCGGTGGTCGCCATGCCAGCCACCTCCGCATGGGAAACATACGCAACCGCTCATGGTCAGGATAATCAGCAGGGGAATCAGCAGTGTGATTCGACGGAACATTTCTCAATCCTCATCGTTTGAACCGCATGAAGCCAAAATGCTTCATGGGCTGTAACATGAGACCCCGCTTGCAGCCGCTCATCCCCGAAGAAGCGTATGAGCTTGGCATGCGCCACGATACAAACCGGATACATATGTTCAGGTTCAGGAACCCGTAATGACCCAGTCGCAACGTTTGAAATATTCGATTCTGATCTCCCTTGTCGTGCTGGGGATCATGCTTGGTCTGTCGTACATGCAGAGCACCGGAATGATCAGCGAAAAGTTGTTCCAGTACATCGCTATTGGCGTGGCGGTGGTCGTTGTAGTGATCAATGGGGTGATGCGGCGCAAGGTCAAACCTTAGGCTCTGTACGAAAACTCGCCGAGCGGCGATCAGGCAAGGCAAAAACAGGCGAGGAACGGCTGGGGTCGCACGCGACTTTAGGTCCCTAAATGAGCATTATCCGCTGCGCGACCCCTTCGGGCCGTCCTTCGGACGTTCTCACTCCGTTCGTCCGAGCCTGTTTTTAACGCAGCCTGGTCGACGCGCAGGCAGTTTTCGTACAGAGCCTAGGCGACGCGGTAACGCGTCATTGACTGCCGTAGAGCACGGCTGCGGCTTGCGGGTGCAGGCTGTAGCTCTTGTCATCGTTCAAGACAACCACGCCTTCGCTGCACAGTCGCTTCAGCACTTCGCGAACGCTGAGAAAAGACAGGGGTATATCCAGGTCCAGCAAGTGGCTATGCACGCCGCGCACCCCTTGCGGGCGATCGCTCTCGGCAGCGGTCAGTAGCGCGTCGATCACTTTCAGGCGAATCAGGCTGGTTCGCAGGCCGAAGCTTTTGAGCAACTGCCTGATGCGCTCGTTGTTGTGGCGTTCAGCGTTTTTGGTGAACGCGCCAGCGTCCAGGTTCAGCGAACCGTTTGGCGCAGAGTTGCCATCCGTTGGCAATTGCGAGTTGTACATGCAAAAACTCCTTTTCAGAGCCTGACCAGGAAAAAAGTGATGGGCGCTCTCATTGATTAATGACGAATGAGCTGCGCAAATCATGAGGGTTCGTATGTAGAAAATTTGTCGGAACCACGTCAGCGCAAGGTGAGATGGGCTGTTTTTACCGGGGTTTACGCCATTAAATTTTTGTCATGTTGATTCGTTACTTGGCACGTCAGGCTGACCCAACGGCTGTTGGTCGAGGGCAGAGTCGTTTAGTTTGCCGAAAGCCTGAATGAAGGCCGCGCCCCTCAGGGTTGCGGCCTTCAGCGTCAAGGCGTGCTGATATCCAGTTGGCGCCCCAAGTGGCTGATAAGCCAGGCAACGGAGTCGGCATTGCCCAGTTGCACGGCCAGCCTCACGTTTGAATCGCTCATGAAGGTTGCGCGGGCTGCCTGTAGAGTTTGTTGTCCGGTCAGCGTCAGGACATGCTTCAGCGCGTCGACCGTGTTTTCGTAGACAGTGCTACCCAAGTCTTCCCACTCGTCGCTGGCGGGATTAAAGCTCTTGAAGAGCTGAGTCAGGGGCGTCCGGCTTGATAGCGCTTTCTGCTGGAGTGTCGTCAACCTGTCCTTGAGTTTCCGGGCACCTGGATTGAACGTTCCCAGCAGATCGGCAAAGGGCTTGCTGGTGTCCAGGTAGGTAATATCCTCGGTCTTGCTGACGAGATGCGATAGCTCATGGATCAGCGTTGTTGCGCGGGCATGGACGCTGATGGCAAAGGATGGCTCCGTCATGTAGTTGCGGTAATGTTCGAGCCTGGGGAGAAAGAATTTTTCCAGCAGATGGAGTTTTTTCCCCACGTCATCCGGGATGGTAAAAGCAAACACACTCTCGGGGTCCTCACGACTCGTGCCCACAACAAAACGTTTGGAGTCCACTTTTCTCAGGTCCGGGTCCAGTAACGCGCCAAAGATCTCGCCGATGACTTTCTCAATCTTCACCACATGTTCGGGCAGTACCGCCGGCACACCGAGGAAGTCCTTGATCAGTCGATGCACGCGTGTCGTCGGTGCCGAGCTTGTATTGATCAACCTCAGGTTCTGATAACTGTTCCAGACGTAGGTGGTCGCGAGGTCCAGGGCTTCATCAATCAATCGGGCCCTGACCGGATAGAGCTGACGAATCGCGCGCATGCCAGTGGCTTCTACATTCATACCCGCCTGACGGCTGATACGCGTCTTTAGCCGGTTGAGCATTCCGTAGCGCGGGGTGGTTGCCGATAGGTCGAGAGTCCACTGTTTTGAGGTGTTCTGCAGCAACTGGGGACCCTCGCCGCGATCACTGACAATGCGCCAGGGAGTGCCACGCTTTTCGACGCGATAGACCTTTCCCTCTACCGGTGCGTAGTACTTTTTGGTAATTGGGTGAATGTAGAGCCCCGATACCGAGGCCGGTGTCAGTGACTGTAGATTGACGTCGATACTTTCATGACGCTGCAGGTGGGTTCGTTCGGGGGCTGTTAGGTCGATGTCCTGCCATTGACGTTTCCCGGTGGGTACTTCCAGCGAAGGTTCGGGTTCGGCCACTGTCGTCTTCGGCGGTGCTTCCATCAACTGGCGCAACATCGCCAGTTGCGCGATACCACTGATGAACGCCTTGAGGGCGCTACCCCATTTGTGTTCTTGAAGGTCTTCAGCAGATGCTTTGATATCGAGGTAGCTGTGCCAGACAGTGATCGGGTAGGCGAGCTTCCCGCTGAGGAAGGTAAGTGCCTGTTCCAGGCCTTCGCCGAAGACGTCTTTTATAGTGTGCCATTCACGCTTGGCATCACTGTCTGACTGAGTGCCGAGCAACCGCTTCAGGACGTTCGTGTTGTCGTCGAACAACTGACCGAGCAGATTTCCAGTGATCGGGTTGGACGCCAGTTTGATTTCGCTGGGCGTGTTGAGCGTTGAGGCCCAGAGGTTTTTATAGGTCGCACGGAGGGACGTTGGCAGGCACTTGAGCACCCAGTCCTGCAACGCCCCGGTGGTATTGAGCTCGGCCAACAGATCGCTTTCACTTTCATATTCCTTGATCCCATGGGTGGTGCTGTAGGGCGCCAGGAGTACATGGGGGCCGTCTTTTCCCGGGCCAGGTCCGATCAGGTAAACCCCGAGTGCCTCGGCCACTTGCGCACCGGCTGTGGCAACCAACTCAAGCGGGCGAATCAGCGCGTTCGCGCCTGTGAGCGCCGCGCGGGCGATGGCGTCCGGCATGTTCATGACCTGCGCAATCAGGTTGAACCCGGTCTCGCTGAGGCGCTCCTGGAGTTTCTCCGAATGAGCGTAATGCAGCAGTTGCCAGGGTAACTGTTTGGCGAACAGGGTTCTGTAAGACGCAGCGTTGGCATCGGTCGATGCGAATGCCGTCTCAAGGACCGATTGCTGGAGCGCCCCAAGTTTGAGATTGCGGAGCAGTTTGTTCACATAGTCTGCGTTCAACCCGGGGGGAAGTGCGGCCTCGGTGAGTGACGTGATTTTCTTGATCGGCAGGGCATCCAGGTCGTCAAAATGATTCAGCGCACATGTCGTCAGGGTCTGGGTCGGGCCGGTGCTGGTCAGGCGCGGGCTGAACTGCAACTCGACGTTATCTGGATCAACGTCATGCTGTTTGAAGGCGGTCTTGAGGTGTTTCTTGAGTTCAGTGTGAGCGGTACGCGTCAGCGAGGTCACGCCGGACAGGTAATCCTTATCGTCACCGGCATTGTTCAGGTATTGCTGAAGCAGTTCGGCATGCAGTACTTGATCGGCGATTGATGCTTTCGCCAGCCATGCGGGTAACTTTTGCTGAGTGATCAGGGACTGGGCAATGCTCATGCCTCGATTCAGACCTGTGATCGGTAGGCGTGGTGCAATCAAACCCAGTAGTTTTTTCAGGGAGGCCTCGGGGAGTTTCGAGGCCAGCGCCTGCTCGATAGACTTCCTGTGTAATTGACCATATGGCTTTTGCAAATGATTGAGAAAGTGCTCGTGAACCAGTTGCAAGGGCGCCAGGGTAAATACCTGGTGAGTTGCTCGATCTCCACGCTCAAGGTTTTCCAGCAGCGCCATACGTTCATCCGGATCGAGCAGGCGCCTTTGAAGCTCGGCTTTCAACGGTGTCAATGAGTCGAATGCTTCAAACCCAAAGGCCGGGGTCCACAAAATGACCCTTCCTGAATGATTCGGGTCCAGGCCACCGCGCTCTGTGAGCATGAAACAATTGGCCAGGTGCAGTAAGGGTGAGGACGTGCCGCTCTTGACTGCCAGTGAAAACACATCAGGCAGAAAGCCGTTCAGTGCCCCACGCTGCAAGCGTACCGGGCTGTCGAGCACGGTGGTGATAATGGCCTGGTCCGCAACCGACAACGTACGGCTTAACGTTCTTAATTTGACTTCGCTGCGCAAAGCGACAGACAGGGCGTAAGCCAGTTTCGGTGTCAAAAGGTTCAGGAACGGCGCGATGACGGTTTGCACATCCTTGAAATGCTTTGGTTGTTGTGGCAGAACGAGGTTATTTTCGAACTCAAGATCAAGCGCTGTGCCGATACTGGAGAGTTGCGCCAACAATGGTTTCGCCGATTCTGCTCGTACGGTGACGGGTTGGTGATTCCATCGCTGATCTGCACGCGTACTCCAACGGCCGTCGGCGTCGGCGTCGGCGCGCAACAGACGCGGGTCGATCAATGTCCGTACATCCAGAGCGTTATCCAGCAGGGCATCCAGAGCAACGGTGCCTTGCGCTTCACGGTAGCGGCTCAAGGCAAACTGTAGATTTCGCGCCTGCTTGGCAAGGATCTCGGTCATCAAGTCCTGAAACACCGGGCCTGATGTCGGTACGCCGACAATCTTTCGTTCGTTCTGATCCAGTGAGAGAAAGGTAGCGCGCTCCTCCAACGCCATGAAGTTGAGCAGATTGTCTTCATGCCCTCCGGTTTTCGTCATCCTCAACACGATGTCCTGGATCTGTGACAGATCGGTACTGGCCTCAATGCCTCGATACTGGCTGTATAGATAGGCGGTTGTCTGCGATGTGTCGAGGGGGCTGATCATCAGGGTGGAGGCCAGCTCCACGTAATGCTTGTAGAGGGCCGTGACGCGTACTTTTTCGACCTGAATCGAAGGGCTTGTCGCCAATTGAACGGTAGTGCCTGCGCGGCAAACAGCCATCAAGTGCTGGTGCTCTTCAGTCGTTAACAGCTCCTGTTGGAGCTTGAACAACAGATCCATGCAGTAGGTATCACGCAGGCTTTGGGCGAAAAAATCCGCGCGTGAGTCTGCGGTACTCATCGGACTGTTCCAGAAGGTGTCGAGCAAACTTTGCAGGCGCGGCGTGAAGCTCTGTGTGACCTCTTTCAAGGTCGTTTCCCAGGCCTGATTGTCGTCATTGCTGCTAACGCCATGTGCTGGATTGAAAAAACTCCGGAATTCACCTTCCGGCCAGGCGTTGGTCAGGTAAAAATGCAGGACCGCGTCACTGAGCGACAGGGAAGACACCCTGCGCCGATTGATGTCGCTACCGCCCGCAGTGACAAAGCTGTCCATCCGCGTATGACGTTGCTCCAGTGCCGGGAAGCGTTTGTACAGGGCGATAGCCAGTGTCTCGTCGAGCATTGACTGTAGCGTCGGCGTCTTGATGAGTTCGGCCAACATCATGTTGATATTGCGCGATTGATTCAGCGCAATGACGTTTTCCTGGTCCTGAAATACCGATTCTTCGACGACTTCTGTTGAAATGATCGGATCGTTGATGTCCTGAAGGGCATGACGTTGTTCGATGGAGAGATAGCGCAGCAGTTCGTCCTTGCAAGAGGCGTCGCTCAACCATTCCTTGAATTTACTGTTGAGGTCCTCCTGATCCGCAAATTTGATAAGTCCTTGATAGGGCGTGTAGAGCGTCACTTCCCCACCCGCAGGTTTGCTCATCATAAAGGCCCCGGCCAAGGAGATTGCCGTCTTGCCTGGAGGCGTCAGGATCAACCGGTCGACTTGCATTGGATGAGCATCGTCGATACGGGTTGCGTGGGTGGGCCAATACACCCGTTTCAACCATTTCAGGTCAGTGATTGTAAATCCCAGTGTTTTTTCACGAACGCCGGGCTGTTTCGCATCAGCGGCATGATTGGCTTCATGAAAAAAGTACGGGAGCATGGGTGCAGTCATCGTGATTCCTCGCCCTGCTGCAATCGGCAGGGTATGTGGGTGAGGAAAAACAGTACGGTCAGCGAAGCATTGAGGTGCGGTACATATCGCTTGAGGTGTTTGCGCGCTCCTGAGTCTTGACAGATCACCTGAAAAACAGCACTTAATCGGCAAGTTTTTCGGTTGCTGTGCAACCTGATTTCACGCTGTTGCCCGTATTCAATAATAAAAGTGGAGCTTCAGATGCCTGTATCGCCCGAAATGGCTGTCAACCCGGACACCTCAGTGGTGAGTTACGCGGAGCTTGTGCAGTTACTGACCCGGATTTTTTTGCAACATGGCACCTCGATCGAGGTCGCCCAGGTATTGGCACAAAACTGTGCCGGTGCCGAACGCGATGGTGCCCACAGTCATGGGGTGTTCCGGATCCCGGGGTATGTCTCGACGCTGAACAGCGGCTGGGTCAATGGCAAAGCCGTTCCGGTGGTCGAGGACGTGGCCTCGGGTTTTGTCAGGGTGGACGCGGGCAACGGCTTCGCCCAACCGGCGTTGGCCGCAGGCCGCGACCTGTTGGTGGCGAAAGCCCGCAGCGCCGGTATCGCGGTCATGGCGATCCGCAATTCCCATCATTTCGCGGCACTTTGGCCGGACGTCGAACCCTTTGCCTATGAAGGTCTGGTGGCGCTGAGCGTGGTCAACAGCATGACCTGTGTGGTGCCGCACGGCGCCGATCGCCCGCTGTTTGGCACGAACCCGATTGCCTTCGCTGCACCCCGTGCGGGCGCAGAGCCAATAGTGTTTGACCTGGCCACCAGCGCCATCGCCCATGGCGACGTACAGATTGCTGCGCGCAAGGGCGAACGTTTGCCACCTGGTATGGGCGTGGACAGCCTGGGCCAGCCAACACAGGACCCGAAAGCCATTCTGGAGGGCGGTGCATTGCTGCCATTCGGTGGGCACAAAGGCTCGGCATTGTCGATGATGGTCGAACTGCTGGCGGCGGCGTTGACCGGCGGCAACTTTTCGTTCGAGTTCGACTGGTCGAATCATCCCGGGGCGAAAACCCCGTGGACAGGGCAGTTACTGATTGTGATCGACCCGAGCAAAGCCGCCGGGCAGAGTTTCGCCGAACGCAGTGAGGAACTGGTCAGGCAGATGCATGGCGTTGGGCTGCGGCGCCTGCCGGGTGACCGACGTCACCGCGAGCGGGCGAAGACGCTGGCTGGGGGCATAGCGCTCGATGCGCAGACCCTGGAGCAATTGCGGGAACTGGCGGGTAATTGATACGCGTGCAAGATCGTCCGAACGCGGTCCGAACCTGCGGCAGCTCCTACAGGGTTTTGTGTACGCCCGTAGGAGCTGCCGCAGGCTGCGATCTTTTGGGGCATGTTTCTTCAGCGACGTCCCAGCAGCAACCCCACCACCAGACCAAAACCGGCCGAGATCGCAACGGTTTGCCAAGGGTGACCGCCGATGTAGGTTTCGGTCGCATCGACCACCGGCTGCGTCCGCTCACGCACGCTGGAGACGGAGTCGCGTGCCTGCCGCAGTTTCAGCGCGATTTGTCCGCGCAGGTTTTCAGCTTCATCGCCGACCAGTGAGGCGCTGCTTTTGAGCAATTTCTCCGACTCTTCGATCAATGCTTGAAGCTCGCTGAAGACTTGATCCTTGATTTGGTCGTCGTTTGCGTGCACCGGGATTTTTCGGGCCATCAGGTGACTCCTTGCAGGTAAAGGGACAGTGATCAATGGAGTGTAGGCTCGGCGGAAAAGTTGCAGTTTTTTTGCCCTGAAACTCAACGCCAATGGAAAATCCGCCCCCGGATATTTCCGCCTACAGTGTAAGATGTCGCCTATTTTATGCAGCAGGTAACTCCCATGAGCTTCAATCTGGCCGACAAGCCCCTTGCCGAGCGCGCTGCGCTTGAAGATGAAAAGTCCCGTCTGTTCGATCTCTGGCAGAGCAACCTGGGTAAATCCAAAGGCGAAGCAGCACGCTTGTTCGGCGAGCGCTCCAAGCGCAAAGGCAAATGGGCCGAATGGGTGCGTTCCGAACTGGACACCCTGTCACCGCCGGAATACGCCAACATGGTCCGTAGCGAAGTCAATCGCTTGATGGCTGCCAAGTAGGAGCTGCCGCAGGCTGCGATCTTTTGATCTTGGACGCGGCAAGAAGTCACCGAAAAGATCGCAGGCTGCGCCAGCTCCTACGGGGGCAGTGTCTGTAAAAAACTGGCGACAATCGCGTCGCGGACTTTCAGCAACGGCGGGTCAAGTTGGCTGTTGGTACGCCAGCCCAGTTCAATCGGATAACGCGGCAATGCCAGCGGACAGGGCAGCAGTGCCAGACCACTGAGTGCGGCGATGCTCTGCGCCGCATGGGCCGGGATCGTCGCCACCGCACGGCTGCCCTTGAGCAGGAACGGCAACGCGGCAAAATGCGTGGTTGATGCGCAAACCCGGCGACTCAACCCCAGGCCCGCCAATCCCTCATCGGTAATGCCGATAAACCCTCCCGACGACACCAGAATGTGCTCGCGAGCGACAAACTCGTTGAGGTCGATTTCCTGTTGTCCGTCAGCCAGGCTGTCGGGGTCGACCAGACACAGGTAACCACCTTCGCCCAGCACCTGACGGCTGAGCAAGCGCTCGGCAAAACCGCCAGCGGTGATTGCCAGGTCAAGGCTGCGCTCCATCAAGGCATGAGCAACGATCTGACTGTGAGTCTGACGAAAGATCAGCCGTAGCTTTGGTGCGCGCTGGGCAATTTCCTCGATCAATCGCCGGCCATAGGCAATCTCGAAATCATCCGACAACCCCACCGTGACTGAGCGACCTTCGTACTGATTGGCCGCAGGGTCGACCATTGCCAGACTTTGTCGACATTTGCTCAGCGCATCGCTGATCACCGGCTTCAATTGATTGGCGCGTAATGTCGGTGCGAGACCTCGGCCGGTGCGCACGAACAGTTGATCGGCGTAGACATCGCGCAGCCGGCGTAATGCCGCACTCACGGCGGACTGCGTGACGCCCAAACGCAGCGCGGCGCGGCTGGCGCTGGACTCGTCGTGCAGGGCTTCGAAGACTTTGAGCAGGTTGAGGTCAATGTCGGCGATATTCATTTGGCTCATATCTTTCAGCAGTGAACTGGGCTTTATTCATGATCGGCGGTGACCGGAGAATGAGCAACACCTCAATGCTCAGGGAGTTATCGTGATGCCCAAGTCCATCGTTGCTGCGTTGCAAATCGGTTCGTTGCCAGGTGGCAAGGGCGAGACCCTGGAACAGATACTTTCTTATGAACAAGCGATCATCGAGTCCGGTGCGGGGCTGGTGGTCATGCCCGAGGCGTTACTCGGCGGTTATCCCAAAGGCGAAGGTTTCGGTACACAGTTGGGCTACCGATTGCCGGAAGGCCGCGAGGCCTTTGCGCGCTATTTCGCCAATGCCATTGAGGTGCCGGGCGTCGAAACCGAAGCCTTGGCGGGCCTGTCTGCGCGTACTGGGGCGAGTCTGGTGCTGGGGGTGATCGAGCGGTCCGGCAGCACCTTGTATTGCACTGTGTTGTTCTTTGAACCGCAAACCGGGTGGGTGGCCAAGCACCGCAAGCTGATGCCCACCGGCACCGAGCGCTTGATCTGGGGCAAGGGCGACGGCTCGACCTTGCCAGTGATCGACAGCCAGGTCGGGCGAATTGGCGCTGCCGTGTGCTGGGAAAACATGATGCCGCTGCTGCGCACGGCGATGTACGCCAGGGGCGTGGAGGTCTGGTGCGCGCCAACGGTCGACGAGCGCGAAATGTGGCAAGTCAGCATGCGCCATATCGCCCATGAAGGACGTTGCTTTGTGGTCAGCGCCTGTCAGGTCCAGCAATCACCACAGGCCTTGGGTCTGGAGATTGCCAACTGGCCGGCCGAGCGTCCGTTGATTGCCGGCGGCAGTGTGATCATCGGCC
The DNA here is from genome assembly GCF_001874645.1 of Pseudomonas frederiksbergensis. Classification (NCBI taxonomy): domain Bacteria; kingdom Pseudomonadati; phylum Pseudomonadota; class Gammaproteobacteria; order Pseudomonadales; family Pseudomonadaceae; genus Pseudomonas; species Pseudomonas frederiksbergensis. Next base: position 164,037 of record NZ_CP017886.1, on the reverse strand, counting down.
CGATGGGCGACGTGCTGGCCGGGCCACTGCTGGACGGCGCGGGTTTGCTCACGGCCGAAATCGACACCGACGAACTGGTGCGTGCGCGCTACGACTACGACGTGGTTGGGCACTATGCGCGCCCGGACGTGTTCGAGTTGATCGTGGATGAACGGGCCAAACCGGGTGTGCGGTTTATCTGAGGCGCTGTGTTCTGCAGTTGATTTACCAGGTGCCCGCTGTCGAACCCGGCAGGTTGAGTGTGCCTTTGTCGACAAAGCGCATGGTGCCTGTCAGGCCGCCAGACAGCTTGCCGCGTAACACGTAAGGCAGGTTGTCGAGAGATTGCGTCTGGCTCAGGCCAAGGGTCTGGCGCAGCACCGAAAACGCCGAAATGCTCACCGGCACGGTAATGATTGCTTCGGAGAAACGCGGGATCGATCCCGTTTGATCGCTCACGCCAGAAGCCAGGGGCTGGCCATTGACCTCCAGACTGAGGGCCACGCCGTTGTAGTTGATGGGCGTTTCGTTGGGGTTTTGCAGGCGCAGTTTCACCGCAAAGCGCACTTCCATGTCCTGGTTTTGCAGCGGCTCGATGCCGACCACGTTGATGTTCAGCGGATCACGATGGGGCAACAGGGCGCAGGCGCTCAAGCTGAGCAACAGCAGGGAAAGGCTTAAAGCGAGGAATCTGCGCATGAACGAGCTCTCGAAAAAATAAGGGTCGAACCGCTGGCGGCTCGACCCTCGAGCAGCGTTAGCGGTTCACCTGTGCGACCACGGCAGGCGTGAGTGGTTCGCCGTGGGGCGCGACATCCGGGTTCTCCATGACCGTGAGGATCGAAGCTTCCGGATCGAAATCGTCTTCTTCCAGCTCGATGAATTCTTCGGGCAGAAAGATATTCAGCACGATAGCGCACAACGCGCCGACGGTGATGGGCGACTCGAAGATGTTGTGCAACGCCGTGGGCAATTCGCGCAACACTTGCGGTACAGCCGCAACACCCAGCCCCATGCCCAGCGAAATCGCCACGATCAGCATATTGCGTCGATGCAGGCCGGCCTCGGCGAGAATCTTGATCCCGGCCACCGCCACAGTGCCGAACATCACCAATTCTGCGCCGCCCAGCACCGGTTTTGGCATCAGTTGCAGCACGGCGCCAATCATCGGGAACAGCCCCAGCAATACCAGCAGCCCGGCGATAAAGAATGCGACATAACGGCTGGCCACGCCGGTGAGCTGGATCACCCCGTTGTTCTGCGCGAAGGTCACCATCGGCATGCTGTTGAAGACCGCCGCCATTGCTGAATTGAGGCCGTCGGCGAGCAAGCCGGATTTGATCCGCTGAATGTAGATCGGGCCTTTGACCGGTTGCTGGGAAATCATCGAGTTGGCGGTCAAGTCGCCGGCAGCCTCAAGCGGTGAGACCAGAAAAATGACTGCCACCGGAACGAACGCCACCCAGTCGAAGTTGAAGCCGTACTTGAACGGCACCGGTACGCTCATCAGCGGCACGGTGGCCATGTTGGCGAAATCGACGTCACCCATCAGCCAGGCAACTAGGTAGCCGAGGGTCAAACCGATCACGATGGCGCCCAGACGCAAGAAGGGCACGTCGACCCGGTTGAGCACCACGATGGTGCCCAGCACCAGCGCGGCCAGGGCCAAGTGACTAGCGGCCCCCAAGTCCGCAGCGCCAAAACCGCCGGCGATGTCGGTCATGGCGACCTTGACCAACGACAACCCCATCAGGGTGATGATGGTGCCGGTCACCACCGGGGTAATCAGCATCCGCAACTTGCCAATGAACTGGCTCAGCACCACCTCGATGAACGCGGCAAAGAAACACACGCCGAAAATCGTCGAGAGGATTTCATCGGTGCCGCCGCCTCGCGCCTTGACCATGAACCCGGCGCTGAGAATTACGCTGATAAACGAGAAGCTGGTGCCTTGCAGGCACAACAGACCGGAGCCGATTGGGCCGAAGCGCCGCGCCTGGACGAAGGTGCCCAGGCCCGAAACGAACAACGCCATGCTGATCAGGTAGGGTATTTCGCTTTGCAGGCCGAGGGCACTGCCCATGATCAGGGTGGGCGTGATGATTCCGACGAAGCTCGCCAGCACATGTTGCAGCGCGGCGAAGAGGGTCGCAGTGAAGTGGGGGCGGTCGTAGAGGCCGTAAATCAGGTCGGAACGAAGGGCAGTTTTCGAGTGGTCAGATGAGGTCACGGGGCGAGTGCCAATAAGGCCAGGTCAGAAAATGGAGGCGCAGGATGCCAGAAAGACACCCTCATCTAAAGCCCCCGTAGGAGCTGCCGAAGGCTGCGATCTTTTGATCTTTTGATCTTTTGATCTTTTGATCTTTTGATCTTTGCACTTCAAAGCCAAATCGCGTCCCAAAGTGGATAATTCCCCAGCCGCCTGACCAACCCGGCGCGTAACGGGTTCATCACGATGTAACGTGCTGCATCTTTTACATCTTCTTCTCTGCGTAATGCCCGGTCGTGATAACCGCGCTGCCAAAGGCGCTCACTGCATCTATGCATGAGATTGATCGAGCGACTGCTGCGTGATTTCACACGGCACATCAGCTCGGCCAAGCTGCCGTGCGCTAGCTGTACTAACCAATGAAAGTGATCCGGCATCACCACCCACGCCATTGATATCACCTGATGCCGTTCTTCAGCCTCTCGAAACTCATTGACCAGCAGGCGCCCTGTGCGCCAATCGGCAAAAACCGGTTGGCGCTGATGCACGACCGCAGTCAGCAAATAAATATGACCTGATTCAGAAAACCGCGCCTTGCGCAGTCGACATCCTTTGGCAGCGATAGGCAATCCTTTGCCCTCCAAAAAAATGATTGTCTGGTCACGCTAGTTCGTTCAGTCGTTCTGGGTCAGGCGAAGCATTGTCGGGATGTTTCCGAGAAAGCCCAAAAGATCGCAGGCTGCGCCAGCTCCTACGGATTTGCGTATGGCTTCGACACTGCGGGTGTACCCGATTGGGGTAGGAGCTGCCAAAGGTTCGGGCCGCGTTCGGACGATCTTGGCGGCGGATGGGGTATCGACAAGGTCAAGATCAAAAGATCGCAGGCTGCGCCAGCTCGCCGTATGACGTGTCCCACGAGCTGCCGAAGGCTGCGATCAATGGGCGACTACGCTGGTTCAGGTGGATCAAGGTGGTCCAGTGCGCGATTCACCGCCAATTCGGCCAGGGAAATCATCTGCTGAATCGCCAGTGCGGTATTGCGCTTGGGGCCTTCGAGCTCGAACGCCAGATCGCTGGCCATGACATTGGCCGAGGCGAGGGTTTCACAGGCGTGGGCCAGTAGGGTTTCGCTGTCGACGTCGGGGGCAATGACGAAAATGCAGCCGGGGCGTCGGTCGGCTAGCAATTGCTTGGTCTCGGGCAGCACCAGGTAGTGATCGAGCGCACGGTGCGCGGCGGCGTGGAGTTCTTTGGAATCGAGGGAGGCGTAGGGGGAAACGGGGTCGGTTTCGGGGGGATTTGGAGTAGCTTGAACATGGTAAAACTCCTAGAGTTGTGGAGCTGCCACACATCGCTGCTAAACGAATTGGGGGTGGCGGCTGTACGCGGGTTAGCAGACCAGGACTCTAGAACCCGGCGCACCGAAGTGCCCCACGCAAAGCCGCCATAACATGAACTGCCAGGCATAAAAACACCTGCTCATGAACGGTGGACGCTGTACGTCTAGAGAATACCCGGGCTGCTAAACCCGATCGCTGATTGGTCAGCGACAGGGAAACGATAGAGGCGGGACCCAAAGCGCACAAGCCGGCGGATTCTGGCGCAGGTGTAGGGCGCGACGCAAGGCGTTGTAGCCTCTGATGGGCACTGCGATGGCAAGCTTAAACACTCGTAGCAGCTGCCGAGCCCGCGAGGCTGCGTTCGGCTGCGAAGCAGTCGTAAAATCAGGCAACACGTTCGCTCAGGTAAACCGCATATGCAGGGTTTGCGAGGACTTCGTCCTCGAACGCAGCCTCGCGGGCTCGGCAGCTGCTACGGGTACGAGGGCGGCTCTCCAACGTATTTGAACGGGGCGTGTTATGGCGCGAGTGCAAACGCCGCCAACACATCCTCTTCAAACGCCAACTGCGCATCCCCCGGCACCTGCGCACGGTGTCGGGCCAGGTGGAAGGTCACCTCAAAACTCAACGCCGGCTGGCCAACTGCTTTGAGCAAGCCTTTGTCTTCCCACGAGCGGGCGAAATGGTCGGGCAGGTAGCCGACGTGTTTGCCGGAAAGAATAAAGGCGAGGGTGCCTTCGACCTGTTCCGAGCGCGCCGAGCTGAGTGTGCTGTGCAGCGGTTCGTCGCTGCGCAGGAAGCGGTAGGGGTGATCGACCCGGTCGGTGTTGCGCAACGCCTCCTCATCCGGGGCGTCGTTGTTGAACAACGGATGCCCGGCCGCGCAATACAGGTGCTGGGTTTCGCTGAACAGCGGGCGGTAGTCGAAGGCGCTTTGCACTTGGGAAAAATAACCGATTGCCAGGTCCAGCCGTTGTTGCAACAACAGCCGTTCCATTTCCCCCGGCATCGCGCTGATCAGCTCGATACGCACCGACTCATCCCGTTCACGAAAGCGCCGAATCGCCTCGGCGACCTGTTGCAGCACGGAATGATCGAGGGCTTCGGACAACCCCACGCGAACCTCGCCGATCAACCGCCCGGCCACGCCGTTGGATTGATGGCGGAACGCTTCGATGGACTCGAACAGCCCCCGGGTTGCCAACAGCAACTGTTCACCCTTGGGCGTCAGCTTGAACCCACCTTTGCCACGGCTACACAACCGATAGCCGAGACGGGTTTCCAGCTTGGCCATCTGCTGACTGATGCTCGATTGGCTCAGGCCCAGCTCACCTTGGGCCGCGCTGAAGCCGCCGCATTCGACGACGTTGACGAACAGCCGCAGCAGGTGCAGGTCGAGATCATGCAGTTGACCGAGCATCAAACATTACTCTTGATGAAAGTCAGGATAATAAACTTAACATTTTACCAATGTATCTTCCGCTGCAAGCTGCAAGCACTTCAATCGCTCAGGTGCTTGTCATGGTTACGGCTCTCAGGTTTGCGTTTCCCGCGTTGATGTTGGCTGCGGCCATATCGGCGCAGGCCGAAGAAAAGGTCATCAATCTTTACAGCTGGGCCGACTATGTGGCGCCTGAAACCCTGCAACGCTTCGAGCAGGAAACGGGTATCCATGTGCGCTACGACACCTTCGACACACCGGAGGTGCTGGAAACCAAACTGCTCACCGGCGGCAGCGGTTATGACGTGGTGGTGCCGTCTTCCAGCGTGCTGGCCCGTGGGCTGGCCGCCGGGGCGTTGAAGGAGATTTCCCACGACCAACTCAAAGGCTACGCCAACCTTGATCCGGATCTGTTGGGCAAGCTCGCGGCGGTCGATCCCGGTAACCGCTATGGCGTGCCTTATACCTGGGGCACTCTGGGCCTGGGCATGAACGTCGAGGCCGTGGAGAAACGCTTGCCGGGCGTGCCACTCAACAGCCTGGATCTGCTGTTCAAGCCCGAATACGCCAGCAAGCTGAAGGATTGCGGCATCGCGATCATCGATTCGCCACAGGAAGTCATCGGCCTTGCGCTGCATTACCTTGGTAAAGATCCCTACAGCACCGACAAGAATGATCTGGCGGCTGCCGAAGCCTTATTGCACCAGCTACAGCCTTCCGTGCTGTACGTTGCCAGCGGTCGACAGATCAACGATCTGGCCAACGGCAGTGTTTGCCTGGCACTGACCTACAACGGCGATGCAAGCATGGCCGCCGATCAGGCGCGCAAGGCCAACAAAACCTTCGAGGTCGCCTACCGGATTCCCACACAAGGCACGCTGGTCTGGCAGGACAATCTGGCAATTCCCAAGGATGCGCCGCACCCAGAGGCTGCACGAGCGTTCATCGAATTCATGTTGCGCCCCGAATCCGTTGCCGCGCTGACCAATACGCTGTTTTTCGCCACCGCCAACCTCGCCGCCACGCCTTTGGTTGATTCGGCAGTGCGCAATGACCCGGACATCTTTCCGCCCGATGACGTACGCGGCCGGCTTTACGCCGACCAGACCATGAGCCTCAAGGACATGCGTCAGCGCACCCGCCTCTGGACCACTTTCCGTAGCCGCGAATAATAAGGATTGCTTCATGGACATCTTTGAACAGAACGACCAAGCCATCACCCGCAACAGTCTTTACGGGACTGCCGCCGAAAGTACCTACGCCGGCATCACCAGTTTCATGCGCCGTCGTTACAGCCGCGACTTGCGCGGCGTGGATGTGGTGGTTAGCGGTGTGCCGTTCGACACTGCCACCAGCAACCGCCCCGGCGCACGTTTCGGGCCACGCGGGATTCGCGCCGCGTCGACCGGTATTGCCTGGGAACGTCACTGGCCGTGGACGTTTGACCCGTTCGATCATCTGGCGGTGATTGACTATGGCGATTGTGCCTTCGACTCCGGCATGCCGGAGTCTGTACCGGACAGCATCGAAACTCACGCCGAGAAAATTCTCACGGCAGGCTGCGCGATGCTGACCTTCGGCGGTGATCACTTCATCAGTTATCCGTTGCTCAAGGCTCATGCCCGCAAGCACGGTGCCTTGTCGCTGATCCACTTTGATGCGCACAGCGACACTTGGCCGGACGAAGACGGTAAGCGCATCGACCACGGCACGATGTTCTGGCACGCGGCGAAGGAAGGTCTGGTCGATCCATCGCGTTCGGTGCAGATCGGCTTGCGCACCACCAACAACGATCACCAGGGTTTTGAAGTGCTGGACGCGAGGCACGTGCATCGGCGCGGTTGTGACGCGATCATCGAGGCGATACGCGCCCGGGTGGGCGATCACCCGGTGTACCTGACCTTTGACATTGACTGCCTGGACCCGGCGTTCGCGCCTGGTACCGGTACACCGGTGTGCGGAGGCTTGAGCACGGTGCAAGCGCTGGAAATTCTCGGCGGGCTGCGCGGGATCAACGTGGTGGGCATGGACGTGGTGGAAGTCGCGCCGGCATATGACAGCGCGGAAATCACTTCACTGGCGGCAGCGACGCTGGCGATGGAGATGCTCTGCTTGTATGCGGCCAGGCATAAGGTCGATCGCTAATCCCAGTAAATCGCCAAGATCGCAGCCTGCGGCAGCTCCTACGCCGAGCAGTTGAATCCGTACGCAAATCCGTAGGAGCTGCCGCAGGCTGCGATCTTTTAGGGGGGGCTGCTGACAGTTTCTGACAGTGGCCTCTGCTAAGCTCCGTCGACCTTCGTTCCACAGAGCCGTTGATCGTGTCGCGTACCAGTCGTTTGTTGACCTTGTTGCAAGTGCTGCGCAGTAAAAGTCGTCCGGTGACGGCGGCGACACTGGCCAGTGAACTGGAGATATCAGAGCGCACGCTGTATCGCGATATCGCGGAACTGACGGCCCTCGGCGCGCCAATCTTTGGTGAAGCGGGCATCGGCTATGTGCTGCGCAGCGGTTTGTTTCTGCCGCCGCTGATGCTCAATGCCGATGAGACCGAAGCGGTGGTGCTGGGGTTGCGCTATGTCGATCAGCGAGGCGATGAGGTGTTGAGTGTTGCGCGCTTGGCGCAAGGCGATGCAACTGGATGAAGCAGGGCGTTTCACTCCTGACAAGAACTGACACAGCGCTGCTTTAGCATGGCTCCAGATTCAACCCACAAGGAGCCGCATCATGTCGAACCCAGCCGTTTCACTCGCACCCGCCATTGCTGCCTATATTGCTGCCGCCAATGCCCGTGACAGTTCGGCGGTCGCCAGCTTTTTCGCCGAGAATGCCAACGTGTTCGATGAGGGCGCCCATCAGGTGGGCACCCAAGCCATTGCGCAGTGGATGGAAGACACCGCACGCCGTTATCAACCCCGGGTCCAAGTGCTGGACGTGCAACAACGCACCGGCAAAGTGTTGGTCAGTAACCTGATTTCCGGCACGTTCCCGGGTAGCCCGTTGGAACTGCGCTATGTGTTCCGCCTGAACGAACAGGGCAAAATTGCCCGACTCGATATCTCGCTCTAATCCCCCGTTGATCGTTCCTACGCGGGAGCGTGGGAACGATCATCCGCCGACTAACACATGCCATACTTCGCGCTTTCCGCTTCGAAGCAGGCCGGTATGACTTTCGAATCGCCCCTCAGCGCTTACCAGTACGCCCTCTCGCAAAAAGGCTTCGTACCGGATGCCGCGCAAGAGCACGCCGTTCTGGCGTTGCAGCAGTGTCACGATGCCTTGCATCAGGGCCGAATGCCGATCACCGGGGTTTACCTCTGGGGACCCGTCGGGCGGGGCAAGACCTGGTTGATGGATCAGTTCTACCAAAGCCTGCGTGTTCCGGCGCGGCGTCAGCACTTCCATCATTTCATGGGCTGGGTGCACCAGCGCTCGTTTCAACTGACCGGCACCGCCGACCCGCTGCGAGCGCTGGCCCGTGAGCTGAGCCGGGATGTGCGGGTGCTGTGTTTTGACGAGTTGTTCGTCAATGACATCGGCGACGCGATCATTCTCGGGCGGTTGTTCCAGGTGATGTTCGACGAAGGCGTGGTGATGGTCTGCACCTCCAATCAACCACCGGAACAGCTCTACGCAGACGGTTTCAACCGTGACCGGTTTTTGCCGGGGATTGCCGCGATCAAAAGCCACATGCAGGTGGTGGCGGTGGACGGTGGCGAAGATCACCGATTGCATCCTGGTGCAGGCCTGCAACGTTATTGGGTCAGCGCGCCCGGTCAGCCTGATCCGATGAGTGAGGTGTTCAAACAACTGACGGAAGGACAGCCGGTATCCAGCGATCCGGTGATCATCGGCTATCGCTCGGTCACTGCCGTCAAGGCCAGTGAAACCGTGCTCTGGTGCCGTTACGCGGACCTGTGCGAGCAGCCGTTTGCAGCGATGGACTTTATGGCGCTGTGTGATCGCTTCAGCGCTATTTTGTTGAGCGAAGTCCCCAATCTCAGTGCCCATCAACGCCCCGGCCGCATTGCCCGAGGCACCGAGGATGGCGCTGAGCGCGTCGAGGCCGGCGACCGTGAACTGCCGCAATTGTCGGTACACGACGACAGTGTGCGGCGCTTCATTGCGTTGGTCGACGAGTGCTATGACCGCAAAGTGCCGCTGTACCTCGACGCGCAGGTGCCGATGGATGAGCTGTACACCGAGGGTTACCTGGAGTTCCCGTTTCGCCGGACCCACAGCCGGCTGAAAGAAATGCAATTACAGCGCTTTGCCGATGCCTGAGGCTTTGTGCCGCGGGATTAAGGTCAAAAAAGATCGTCCGAACGCGGCCCGAACCTGCGGCAGCTCCTACGCTGGAGATGGATGTAGGCGCTGCCGAAGGCTGCGATCTTTAATTTCGTCTTACCACAGCTTGACGCTGTAACTGAGGACCAAGCGGTTTTCGTGGGTGTCGCGTTGGTAGTTGCTTTTGCTCATACCGTTGCGCCAGCGGGCGCTGACGTTCTTCAGCGGGCCGCTCTGGAGGGTGTAGCCCAGGTCGATGTCACGTTCCCACTCTCGGCCTTCGCCGACAAATTTCCTGATCTGCGCCTGATCGCCCTTGGCGTAGCGCGTGGAGAACAGCAGCCCCGGTATGCCCACCGTAGCGAAGTCAAAATCGTAGCGGGCGTGCCAGGCGCGTTCTTTGGTTTGCGAGAAGTTGCTCAGTTGGTACTCGGTGAACAGGTAGGTGTTGCTGCCGTCGACATACGCAAACGGTGTCTCACCGTACTGCTGCTGGAAGCCGCCACCGATGGAATGTCCGTCAATTGCATACATGAAACGCGTGCTCAAGGCACGGTTGTCGACGGTGCCGGCCAGACCCGCGCCGGCAGCGTCGGCGCTGAAGTAGCGGATATCGCTTTTCAGTGTGCCGCCGCCCAGCGCCAGGCTGTGCTTGAGGCCGACATAGTGCTGCTGATAAATATCCTCAAGCTGCGCGTAGTAATAGCTGCCGGTCAGCGTTGGGTTGAACCGGTAATCAGCGCCGCCGAAACGGAATTCATCGCTTTTTGCCGAACTCTTGTAGGCACCGCTCTGACTGGTCAAACCCATCTTTTCGTAATCAGTGGATTCCCGCTGTTTGACCTGATCGATCTGCCCGCCGCGCAAGGTCAGGCCCTTGATGTCGCTGGAACTGAGCAGGACGCCTTCGAAGCTCTGCGGGAGCACCCGACTGGTGTTCGGTTGCAGCAGCGGCAGGTCGGGCAGCAAATGGCCGACACGCAGCTCGCTCTTGGCAATACGGGCCTTGGCGGTCAGGCCAATCTTGGAATAGCTGTCGTGGGCACGCCTGGCGTAGCTCGGCTTGCCAACTTCGGCCTGGCTTTCCCGGGACAACAAACCGCTGCCGGAGCGATCCGGGCTGGAATCGAGCTTGAGCCCGAGCATGCCGAGTGCGTCCAGGCCAAAACCGACCGTGCCTTCGGTGTAACCCGATTGCAGGTTCAGCAGAAAGCCCTGGGCCCATTCATCACGCTTGGACTGGCCGTCGCCTTCGCGGTAGTCGCGATTGAAGTAGTAGTTTTTCAGGTCCAGCGTGGCGTTGCTGTCCTTGAGGAATTCCGCTTCGGCGGCCATCGGCAGCAGGCTGGTGCCACCGATCAAGGTCAAGTGCTGCATGAGTCGTGCATTCATGGTGTTGGCTCCTGTGAGGGCTCTTTGTTGTTTTTTCGGGCATGGCTTTGCCATGGGCGCCTTCAGCGGTGTCTGAAGTGCCTGAGGTGAAGTCAGTGATTAACTAAGGCGTGGGCTGCAGGTTTGCGGGTGTTGGTCGGAGGCGGTAACCGCCGCCCGCCAGTTGTTCCAGTGGGCTCGCGGCCGCCAGTAATTGGCGGGTGTAGGGATGCAAGGGCTTATCGAAGACCGCTTCGCGGCTGCCGATTTCCACGATATGGCCCTGGTGCATGACCGCCACCCGGTGGGCGATGCGTTCGACGGCCGCCAGGTCATGGGAAATGAACAGGCAGGCAAAGCCGTACTGCGCCTGCAAGCGCTCGAACAGTTCGAGGATCTGTTTCTGGATGGTCATGTCCAGCGCCGAAATCGGTTCGTCAGCGATCACCAGTTGCGGGTGCCGCACCAGCGCTCGGCCGATGGCCACCCGCTGGCGCTGTCCGCCCGACAGTTGATGGGGAAACCGTTCCATGAAGGCTTCCGATAAACCGATGTCCTCCAGCGTGCTGGCGACGCGCTGGCGTTTTTGTTCTGCGCTCAGCTCCGGCAGATGACGCAACGGTTCGGCGAGGGTTTCGCCAATGCGCATTCGCGGATCAAGGGACGAGTAGGGGTCCTGAAAGATCATCTGGCATTGCAGCCGATGATCACGCTGACCGGCCTTGAGGATATCGATGCCCTTGAAGCGGATCTCGCCGGCACAGGGTTTGACCAGTCCCACCAGCGCACGGCCCAGTGTGGTTTTGCCCGAGCCGCTGCCCCCGACCAACGCCAGCGTTTCACCGGGGGCGATGCTCAGGTTGGCGTTGTGCACGGCGCGCTTGGGTTGTGGTTTGCCCCAGAACCGCGCGTGACCTGGATGCTCAATGCTGACGCCAGAGATTTCCACCAAAGGTTTTTCGGCCGCCGGCAACGCGGCCAGTTCGCCACGCTTGGGCAGCGCTTCAAGCAGTTGGCGGGTGTAAGCGTGTTGTGGGGCCAACAGAATGTGATTGATCGAGCCTTGCTCCACCGCCTGACCGTGGCGCATGACCACGACCTTGTGGGCATAACGCGCCACCAGCGACAAATCGTGGCTGATGAACAGAATCGCCGTGCCTTGCTCGCGGGTCAGCTCCAGCATCAGTTCAATCACGTCCAGTTGCGCCAGACAATCGAGCGCGGTGGTGGGTTCGTCGGCAATCAGCAGCACCGGGCGCAGCAGCATCACCGAGGCGAGCATGATCCGTTGGCGCATGCCGCCGGAGAACTCATGGGGATAGGCGCTCAGGCAGCGCGCGGGGTCGGCAATGCCGATGCGTGTGAGCATGTCCACGCAGCGTTCGCGAATCTGTGCCGTGTTCAGGTCGGTGTGCAGGCGCAGGCCCTCGGCCATTTGCTCACCGATGCGGATGGCCGGGTTGAGCGAAACCATCGGTTCCTGGAACACCATGCCGATTCGCGCACCGCGGATCTCACGCAGTCGCGCGCCATTCAGCTGATTGAGGTCCTGGGCTTCGAAGCGGATCGCGCCGCCACACACCTCCATCGGCAGTGGCAGCAGGCCAATTGCTGCGCGAGCGGCCATGGTCTTGCCGCTCCCGGATTCACCCACCAGCGCGACAATCTCGCCGGGCGCGACAGTGAAACTCAGACCGTTGACCGCCAACGGGCCTTCGGCACCGGCGCGGATCAGCAGATGGTCAACTTCAAGCAAGGGTTTTTGACTGGGCATGATCAACGGCTCATTCGCGGGTCGAGGCGGTCGCGCAGGGCGTCGCCGAACAGGTTGATGGCGACCAGCGCCAGGGCGATGAACAACCCCGGAAACAGGCCGAGCCAGGTGGCGTTGGCAATGTACGGGCGGCTGGCGGCGAGCATGTTGCCCCAGGTCGCCGCGGGTGGCGGAACACCCAGGCCGAGGAAGCTCAACGCGCTTTCCGACAGCAGCGTCCAACCGAACATGCTGGTGGCAAGCACGCACAGCGGCGCGACACAGTTGGGTGCAACATGTCGATACAGCGTGTAGAACTCCGAATTGCCGATGACCCGTGAGGCTTCGATGAACTCGCGTTCACGCAGCGACAGCACACTGCCACGCACCACCCGAACCACTGATGGCGTGTAGGCGATGCTCAAGGCCAAAACGATGCCGTACTGGCTGGCCCCGATGATCGCCATCAAGCCCAACGCCATCAGGATGCCGGGGAAGGCCAGCAGGGCGTCGTTGATCATCATCAGCAAGCGATCGGTCCAACCCCGCAGGTAACCGGCGAGCATGCCGATCAGGCTGCCGAAAAACAGCGCCAGGCACACGGTCAGCAGGCTGATCCACAAACTGCTGCGCGCGCCGATGATCAAGCGGCTGAGCACGTCACGACCAAACTCGTCGGTGCCTAGCCAATGCAGCGCCGAGGGTGCGTTGAGGCGGGACAGCAGATCGATTTTAAGCGGGTCATAAGGTGTCCAGAACACACCGAGCAGCGCCATGCTGATCAGCAGGGCCAGCAAGGTGCCGCCTATCAAGGCGTTCGCTGGAGGCCAATGCAACGGGCGACGCGCAGGTGTAGCACTGATGGACACGGAAGATACGGACGCGGTCATAAGCTCACCCTTGGGTCGAAGACTGGATAGAGCAGGTCCACCAGCAAGTTGACCGCCACGTAGATGAACGTGATCAACAGCAGGCAGCCTTGCAGCACGGGGTAGTCGCGAGCGTAGATCGCATCGACCATCAAACGGCCAATACCGGGCAGGGTGAACACCGTTTCCAGTACCGCGATGCCGCCCAACAAATTGCCAAGGATCAAGCCGATCAAGGTCCAGGTCGGCGCGAAGGCGTTTGGCAGTGCGTGACGCCACAGCACCACGCGCTCTGACAAACCCTTGGCTCTGGCGTGGGCGATGTATTCCAGGCGCAGCACTTCGATGGTGCTGGCCCGGGCCATCCGGGTAATGGCCCCCAATTCCACCAGCGTCAAGGTGACAATCGGCAGCACCAGATAGGTCACGGCTTCACCGGGGTTCTGGGCGAACGGCACATAACCTACTACGGGCAGCCAGTTGAGTTTGATCCCGAACGCGTAGAGCAACAGCAAGCCGAGCCAGAAGCTGGGAATCGACAGCAGCAGGGTCGCGCCGGTGACCAGCCCCAGGTCCAGCGCGCTGTCCTGCTTCCAGGCTGCGAACAAGCCTGCTGGAACGGCAATCAACGCCGCCAGCAGAACCGCCACCAGCACGATGCTGGCGCTGACCGAGAAGCGGTCGAGGATCAGTTCGAGCACTGGTTGTTTGCTGGTGATCGACACGCCGAGGTCGCCACTGAGCACCGACTGCAACCAATAGACGAACTGCACGCCGATCGAGTGATCCAGCCCCAATGCTGCGCGGGTGGTGGCCAGGCTTTGTGGGTCGGCCATATCGCCGAGCATCAACAGCGCCGGGTCGCCAGGGATGAAGCGGATCAACGCGAATACCACCACGGAGATCAGCAACAGGGTCGGCACCGACAGTGCCAGGCGTTGAGCGATAAATCGCAACATGATCGATCTCCTACTCGGCCAGTTTCACGCCCCACAGGCGCGGTTTGGCGATGGGCCAGGAGCGGTAACCTTCGACCCGAACCTGAAAGGCTCCGACGGTGCTGCCGTTGTACATCACCACCATCGGCACATCGGCGAGCATCTGTTGGTGCAACTGATCGAACAGCGCCTGACGTTTGACCGGAGCGATTTCACGCATGGACTCAAGCATCCAGCCCTGTGCCTGGGGGTTGTCCCAGACCTTGCGTGGCTGCTGATTCTTGTCGCCCATCACCGACTCGAAGTTCAGCGCCGCGTCGAAACGCGCCGAATAGGAGAACGCCATGATCTGGTACGCACCGCTCTGGTAGCGTTCCAGTTGTGTGCCCCATTCGAGGGTTTCGATATCGATGTTCAGCCCGGCTGCCTGGGCCATGGCCTGGCTCAGTACCGCCATGTCGAACACGCTCTGGTAGCGTTTGTTGGTGATGATCTTCAAGGGTTGGCCGTTGTAACCCGCTTCCTTGAGCAGGCGTTTGGCTTCTTCGATGTTGGCTGTGTAGCCTTGCTTCTGAACGTCTTTGTAGTAGGGACTGGTGCCTGGCACCACCGAGTTGTTGGCGTGGGAGGTGCCTTCGGTCAATGCCTGGACCATTTGTTCGGTGTCCAGCGACAGCGCGATGGCACGCCGAATGCGAACGTCCTTGAGCAGTGGATCGCGGGTCTGGAACAGCAGGGCGTTGAGCGACATGTTGGAACTGCTGGAGGTCTTGATGCCCGGCAGGGCGCCGAGTTCGCGGGCGTCCATCACCGTGACATCGGGCAGCACGTCGACACCTTTGGATTGCAGCGCGGCTTTGGCAGCAGCGGCATCGGGAATCACCATGAAACGCAGGTCGTCGATGAATGCCTGTTTATTGCCGGTGTAGCCGTCGGTGCTGGTTTCCGGGCGAGCGCTGTAATCGGTAAAGCGTTGCAGATCGACGTATTGCCCCGGCTTCCACTCGGCGAGCTTGAACGGGCCGGTGCCGATCGGCGCTTGCCATTTGCCGTGCGCGTCGACAGAAGACGGGTGCAGGATTGCGGTGCCGCCGCAATCGGAACGGGACATTTGCGCAAGGAACAAGCCATTGGGTTTGTCCAGGGTGAAGACCACGGTCAATGGGTCTGGAGCGCTGATGTCGGCGACTTTCGCCACGCTTCGGCCATCGAAGTCTGCGAGACAGCGCCACTGGGTCTGCGGGTCGAGATAACGTTTCCAGGTCCACAGCACGTCGGCAGCGGTGAGGGTGGCACCGTTATGAAACTTCACCCCGTCACGCAGGGTGAAGCGGTACACCAGGCCATCCGCCGATACCTCGACCTTGCTGGCCAACAGCATGCCGACGGAAGCGTCTTCGCGGTAAGCCACAAGGCCTTCGACGATGTGCAGAATCACCGCGTCGGTGTTTTCGTCGCGATTGACGCCGGGGTCGGTGCTGCGAATGTCCGCGTTAAGCGCTACACGCAGGGTGCTGGCGGCCTCGGCGCTGAGACTGCCAAGGACGAGGCTGCTGAACCCTAGTGTCAGGGCGATACGAGTGAGTGTATGCACGGGAGTGATGCTCCATGGGCGGTTTGCGACGGTTGGAACCGGCAGACGTCGCAAACCGTTAGTTGTTTATTGTCATTGTTCTAGTCGTGCCGCCCGGAAGGCGTGGGTCTAGCGTGGGTTACTTGAGGTAGCGGTTGATGTCGCCCTCCATGGCCAGCGAGTAGGCAGTGAATTCGCGGTTCACGGCCGGCAACGGTGCGACCTCCATCAACCCCTTGGCCGGACGCATCACCACCATGGCTACAGTGGCCGACAGGTTGCCGGCCATGGTGGAAAGCGGCGGGCGACATACCGCCCAAGGGGTGCCGAAGTCATCGAAGAAGGCTTTTTTCAGGTGCTCGGCGGTCAACTGTCCAGGCGTTTCGCTGAGGATCTGCCGCACGCGCACATCGCGGTAGAGGCTTTCCGGCACGCTGTTCAATCCGGCTTCACGCAGCTTGCCCAGTGCTACCGGGCTCTGCCAATGGTTGGCGTGTACCAGCAATCCCTGTTCGGCTTGTATCGGGAAGACTTCGTCCGGGGCGCATTCAAAATTGATCGCGTACCCGCCGGCGTGGCTCAGCATCATGTTGTTGGAGGTGGATTTTGGCGTGGTGGCGACCACCTTGATCGACAACGCGAAGTGCGCAGCTTCCAGCGCCTTGCGACGAATGAATGGCAGTGGTACGCCGATCTGGGTGTAGTCGCGTTCGGATTCCAGGTAGTTGGCGGTGATGGCGGTGCCTATCGAGTTCAAGCCGTTGCGTGCCAGGCCACCGGCCTCGGTGAAGGTCAGTACATCCGGGCCGTCTTCGCGGCGGACTTTCAACACAATGGCGCTCTCGGCACATTCCGCGCGCCAGTCCCAGTTTTGTCCGTGAATCACTTCGTTTTCGGCCGAAGCCGTCGGCAAAATCACCGCCCCGGTGCAGCCATCCGGATCGGGCAGACGTGCCTTGCGCCGGCCCAACTGGATGATCTCGGTGCGGGCGTTGATCAGCACGATGGCTTCGAAATCGCAGCCCGCACCCTCGGCGATACCGCGCATTTCCTCCGCGTACTGCGGCTCGAAGGCTTCGATGCTGGGCACGAACTCATTGGCAAAGCCACGGATGTCGGCCCAGGTGTAACCCATCTTCAGCAGTTGGACTGAGTAGATCTCGATGCTTTTGTGAATGTGTTGACTGACCGCTTGGCCGTATTGGATACCGCGTTCGAAGGGGGTGCCGCTGATCTCGACGAGAGGAAAAGGCGAGTGACTCATAGTTGGCAATCTCATGTTTTTTGTTTGTGTTGGGTACAAGAGTTGCCGGATATAAACGCCATGTCAATGCTTTTGGTTGACGGATAAAACCTTGTTGTAGGAGTCCTACAGCGAGTCATTCATCGAGCTATGCTCGCAAAGTCCCTGTTTATCAGTGGTGTAGCGATGTTTAGGGTGTGTCGGCGGATTTGTTGTTTATGCTCTGTGTATTTAGCTTTCGCAAAAATCGGAAAGCTCCTGCTTTTTGTGCCCGGGGCGACGAAGGACGTTGCTCTGTCGAGCATTGCGGTAAAAACACCGGGCAGTGATGATTTGGCGGTTGTCCGCAGTGTTCCAGGCACGCTAAGGTCGGCTGACCCAGCGCTGACCCGTAATGCGCGCAGGGATGGACTCTCACTGTTTGATCGAGGATGGAAATGGAATCCGCAGAAATCCTGGTACTCCAGGCCAGCTACACCAACCCGATACACGCCGAAGCGATCAGCCTTGTTCTGAATCACTACGCTCAAGACCCGATGGGCGGTGGTACACCGTTATCGGCGGATGTCCTGCAGCAACTGCCCGGCGAACTGGCCAAGCGACCTCATGCGTTCAGTGTCCTGGCGTTTGTTCACGGGGAGCCTGCCGGGCTGGTGAATTGCTTCGAAGGTTTCTCGACCTTTGCCTGCCGCCCACTGGTCAACGTCCACGACGTTTCGGTGGTCGGAAAATTTCGTGGGTTGGGTCTGAGCCAGAAAATGCTGCAGAAGGTCGAGGACATTGCCCGTCAGCGCGGTTGCTGCAAAATCACTCTGGAAGTGCTGGAAGGCAACGCGGTAGCACAGGGCTCCTACAGCAAGTTCGGGTTTTCTGCGGGCATGTTCGATCCCGCTCACGGCCGCATGTTGTTCTGGACCAAGTCGCTTTAAACAAAGAAGGGCGCCTCTGGGGGGAGTGCCAGTCAGTTAAGAGAATTCAGCGTGTGGGCTCTCTTTTCTTATCTGAAATCTACCCCTCACCCCAGCCCCCCCGGCCAGGTGTGGATCAGCTGCGAGCTGCTGTAAGGCCGTTGCAGATCGGTGCCGATGTTGGTTTTTTTTGTTATTCACGGAACTTTTTTATTTTTCGTGGTCCCTGTGTCTTCGCCAACGTTTGGGACGTTATCCCTATAGCTCGGGCAAATCGTCCGGAAACTATGTTGCAGCGCTCTGGACTAACCTTAATCAGGCTCATTGCGCTATAACCTTTGGCACACCTTTATTTGTAGTAAGGAGCATCAGCACATGCAACTGGGGATTATCGGACTGGGCCGCATGGGCGGCAACATTGCGCGGCGCCTGATGCTCAACGGGCACACCACTGTGGTCTATGACCGCAACACCGCGTTCGTTGACACCCTGAGTCAAGAGGGCGCCACTGGCGTTGCGGACTTGCCAGCGCTGGTCGCGGCACTGGATAAACCCCGAGCGGTCTGGGTCATGCTGCCAGCGGGCGCGCCAACCGAAGAAACCATCGACACCTTGAGCCAGTTGCTGGAGGCCGGCGATGTGATCATCGATGGCGGCAACACCTTCTATAAGGACGATATCCGCCGCGCGAAAACCTTGTCGGAAAAAGGCCTGAAGTACATCGACGTTGGCACCTCCGGCGGCGTTTGGGGGCTGGAGCGCGGTTACTGCATGATGATCGGCGGTGACGCTGATGTGGTTGATCGCCTTGACCCACTGTTCGACGCATTGGCGCCAGGCCTGGGTGATATCCCCCGGACCAAGGACCGGGTTGCCGAAGATGGTCGTGCCGAACGTGGCTACATTCATGCCGGCCCTGCAGGTTCCGGGCACTTCGTGAAGATGATTCACAACGGTATCGAATACGGGATGATGCAGGCGTTTGCCGAAGGTTTTGACATCCTCAAGACCAAAGCCTCGGAGAACCTGCCGGAAGATCAGCGTTTTGATCTGAACGTGGCCGATATTGCCGAAGTCTGGCGTCGTGGCAGCGTAGTCTCGTCGTGGTTGCTGGACCTGACGGCCGATGCCTTGGCCAGCGATCCGAAACTCGATGGCTACTCCGGTGCCGTGGCTGACAGCGGCGAAGGTCGCTGGACCATCGAAGCGGCCATGGAGCAATCGGTTCCAGTACCGGTATTGTCCAACTCGCTGTTTGCCCGCTTCCGTTCGCGTCAGCAAAGCACTTATGGCGACAAGTTGCTGTCGGCCATGCGCTTCGGCTTTGGCGGCCATGTCGAGACTCCGAAAAAATGACCTCGATCCGCAAGAAATCCAAGGCACAACCTGCACCGCCGACCACGTTGTTTCTGTTCGGTGCCCACGGCGACCTGGTGAAGCGCTTGCTGATGCCGGCGCTGTACAACCTCAGTCGTGATGGTTTGCTCGGTGATGGACTGCGGATCATCGGCGTCGACCACAACGCGATCAGCGATGCGGACTTCGCCAAAAAGCTCGAAGACTTCATTCGTACCGAGGCGGCCAACAAGGTCGGCAACGGCCATGATCCCCTGGACCCGGTGCTCTGGGCCACGCTGGCCAAGGGCATCAGCTATGTCCAGGGCGATTTTCTCGACGACAGCACCTATCAGGCGCTGGCCGCAAAAATCACCGAGAGTGGTACCGGCAATGCGGTTTTCTATCTGGCCACCGCGCCGCGCTTCTTCAGTGAAGTGGTCCGCCGGCTGGGTTCGTCCGGGCTGCTGGAGGAGGGGGACGACGCCTTCCGCCGGGTAGTGATCGAAAAGCCCTTTGGCTCCGACCTGCACACCGCAGAAGCCTTGAACGCATGCTTGCTCAAGGTCATGACGGAAAAGCAGATCTACCGGATCGACCATTACCTGGGCAAGGAGACCGTGCAGAACATTCTGGTCAGCCGGTTCTCCAACAGCCTGTTCGAAGCGTTCTGGAACAACCATTACATCGATCACGTACAAATCACCGCTGCAGAAACCGTTGGCGTCGAAACCCGTGGCAGTTTTTATGAACACACGGGTGCGCTGCGGGATATGGTGCCCAATCACCTGTTTCAGTTGCTGGCGATGGTCGCGATGGAACCACCGGCGGCATTTGGCGCCGATGCGGTTCGAGGTGAAAAAGCCAAAGTGGTCGGGGCGATTCGTCCCTGGTCCACCGAAGAGGCGCGAGCCAACTCGATACGCGGCCAGTATGTCGCCGGTGAAATCGCTGGCAAGCCGTTGGCCGGTTATCGCGAGGAACCCAATGTCGCGCCAGACAGCACGACGGAAACCTTCGTCGCGCTCAAGGTGATGATCGACAACTGGCGTTGGGTCGGCGTGCCGTTCTACTTGCGCACCGGTAAGCGAATGAGCGTACGCGACACCGAAATCGCCATCTGCTTCAAGCCTGCGCCCTACGCGCAGTTTCGCGACACCGAAGTCGATGAGCTGCAACCGACTTACCTCAGGATCCAGATTCAGCCCAATGAAGGCATGTGGTTCGACCTGCTGGCCAAACGTCCCGGGCCGGCGCTGAACATGGCTAACATCGAGCTGGGTTTTGCCTACAAGGATTACTTCGAGATGCAACCGTCCACCGGTTATGAAACCTTGATCTACGACTGCCTGACCGGTGATCAGACGCTGTTTCAGCGTGCTGACAATATTGAAAATGGCTGGCGCGCAGTTCAACCGTTCCTTGATGCCTGGAAGGAGGACGCCAGTGTGCAGACCTACGCTGCCGGTGAAAATGGCCCTGACGCTGCTGATGAATTACTGACCCGTGACGGTCGCGTCTGGCACAGTCTCGGATGAGCCGGTTCACGCATTGACGCACGATTTACAACCAGTAGCTCACCGCATACCAGCCCAACACACCCATCACCACGGTGTACGGCAAGGCCATCCAGACCATGCGCCCGTAAGACAGTCGAATCAGCGGGGCAATTGCCGAGGTCAGTAAAAACAGAAATGCCGCCTGACCATTGGGTGTTGCCACACTGGGCAGGTTGGTACCGGTGTTGATCGCGATCGCCAGGGTTTCGAAATGCTCGCGGCTCATATGGCCGGAGATGAACGCCTGTTTGACCTCTGTGATATAGATTGTCGCCACGAACACGTTATCGCTGATCGCTGACAACACGCCATTAGCGATAAACAACATGCCCGGTTGCTGATCTGCCGGCAGGGTCAGCACCCACTGGATCAACGGCGTGAACAGTTGCTGATCGTGAATCACCGCCACGACGGCGAAGAACACCACCAGCAAGGCGGTAAACGGCATCGCATCCTTGAAGGCATTGCCGATCCGGTGCTCTTCGGTGATGCCGGTGAACGCGGTAATCAAGACGATCACCATCAAGCCGATCAGCCCGACCTCGGCGATGTGAAACGCCAACCCGGCAATCAGAATCAGTGCGGCCACGCCTTGTACCAACAGGGCGGCGCGTTGGCGGGTCGTGCGTTCGGCGTTGTCCTGCGCGGCGTAGTTGGCCAACACCGCGCGGACGTTGTCCGGCAGTAAAGTGCCATAACCGAACCAGCGCAATTTCTCCAGCAACACACAGGTCAGCAGACCCGCCATCAGCACGGGCAGTGAAACCGGGGCGACTTTTTGGAAGAACTCTGCAAAGTGCCAGCCCATCTCATGGCCGATCAGCAGGTTCTGCGGCTCGCCCACCAAGGTGCAGACACCGCCGAGCGCTGTGCCCACCGCACCGTGCATCAACAGACTGCGCAGGAACGAACGGAATTGCTCAAGGTCCTCGTGATGCAGGATGGGCAGGTTGTGGTCGTCGCTGAATTCGCTGTCCTGCCGTGGGTCATTACCTGAAGCCACGCGGTGATAGACCGAGTAAAACCCCACGGCCGCACTGATGATCACGGCAGTCACCGTCAACGCATCGAGAAACGCCGACAGAAACGCCGACAGAAAACAGAACATCAGCCCCAACAGTACCTTGGAGCGAACCCCAAGCAACAGCCGGGAGAACAGCAACAGCAGCAGGTCTTTCATGAAGTAAATGCCCGCGACCATGAACATCAGCAGCAGGATCACCGGGAAGTTGTGTTGCAGTTCGTCATACAGGGCTTCAGGCGTGGTCATGCGCAACAGCAGTGCTTCGACCATCAACAGGCCACCCGGCATCAGCGGGTAGCACTTGAGCGCCATGGCCAGGGTGAAGATGAATTCCGCCACCAGCAACCAGCCTGCCGCCACTGGACCTGCTGTCCACAGCACCAGCGGGTTGAAAATCAGGAACGCGAGAAGGCTCGCTTTGTACCAGCGTGGTGAATGCCCGAGGAAATTGTGCGCAAACGCCTGGGCCATTGAACCGGACATCTGTTGCTCCTTCTATCAAGAAGCGCGCAACTTGCCGTAACAGTCGGGGAAGATCAAGTTCTTGGGTTTCATTATCAATCGGTGATGGCGCACCTGTAGCGAAACAAGGGCAAAGCACTATCCCAGATAGCGCGCCAATACCGCCCGATAGTGGCCGTCCAACGAGTAGCCGCTGACCACAATTCGCTCATCACTCTGCACGGCCAGTGAGGTTGCCGTGTCCAGGCTACGCCCCAGACGGGTACGACCCCAGCCTTGGCCATTGGCAAAGTGCTGATCCAGGCGTCCATCCGGGAGATGTCGCGCCAGAATGAAATCCGCTTCAACACCGCCAATGGTTGCACCGACGCTCAGCACCCGGCCATCCGCAAGAACCTGGGCCGCAGTCCATTGGCAGCCACTGCGACCCACTTCGGTGAGCTGCGCGTCTCCGTCGTTGCAATGAATGTCCGGCAGACCATTACTGCGTACAGTCAGCGACAGGCAATGCATCGGGTCGCGACTGCTACCGAAACACTGCAAGCGCCCATCCGCTTGCTCAATCACCTGACTCACCTGGGCACCGCGTCCCTGAACCTTGAAACTGAAAAAACCGTCTTCAGCGAAGTCTTTGTCCAGCCGGCCGGTGCTGTCGAAGCGTGCCAGAAAACCTTCCTGCGGCAGATTGATGGAGCCGGCGACCACAATCTGACCATCTGCCTGCACCAGAAGGCTGCCAAGCCAGGTATTCATCAGCAAGTGTCTGGCCATGACAAATCCATGGCCGTTGAATGTCTCGTCCAGCGTCCCGTCCGGATTGAGCCGTATCAGGATGCCGACGTGATCCGCGAGCTCGTAGTGATGGTTGGCCAGCAGCAGGATTCGGCCATCGGCTTGCACCCGGAAGTCGCAGGCTTCGGCCCCCGGGACTCCCGGCGGTAACCAGTCGTCACGCAGGCCTCGGGACAAATCACCGGGCAAACGCACGATTTGCACCCCCCGGTTGCCAAATGGCAGAACCGGATGTCCATGTGCGTCAAACATTGCCAGCGCCGGCAGCGTACGGTGGGGGCTTTCGTAATGCAGGCCGGATAGCAGAATTCGCCCATCGGGCAGTTCTTGAACCTTGCCACCTGAGGCTTCGAAACCGCTTTCGAACTGGCCGATGATGCTGCCCTGATAACCAAAACTCAGATCCGGGTAGCCGTCTCCTTGCAATCGGGCCAGCCCATAACGCCAGCCGTTCCGTATTCTGACCTTTGCCGTGACCAGCAAGCGGCCCATCGAGTCGACCGAGACATCGTTGGCCATGCTTGAAAGGCTGCCAGCGAAGTGGACCCAAGCCTTGCCGGACGATGCAAAACTTGAGTCGAGTTGGCCTGCTGTGTTGAGGGGAGCAGCGAAGGCAAAAGCGTTATGGATGGACATATCGCATCTCCTTGCGAGTCGACCGGATCCAGAACTGCGGAGGAAGACTTCAGAGGAATATTCAATCCCTGATTGATGCATTGCACAACGGTCAGAAATTACAGGTGGCGCGGCTTTCAGTGCCAGAACGGTGTCTTTGCGGACCGGTGGCAAGTTTGCCTGGCGAGTACAACCGTCTGTCGCAATAAAGCGCCAACAGTGAGGGGTGAAGAGGAGGGGGAGTATTGAGGTGCCTCGATAAAAAAGTGCGGATCACGGCGAAGTGATCCGCACACTTCTTTTACTGCGGCATTGTCCAGGATTGCAACTGATAGCCTTCCTCGCTCAACTCGGCGCGAGCCTGTTTGAGCAAGTGTTCAAGTTGGGCCGGGTCGGTATACGCGCTGCTTGGAATCTGTTTGCGGCCGATGCGGGTGCTGGTGCGGTCGATGACGGTGAGGCTGAGTTCGCCGGTACCGTCCTGTGGGGCCCAGGCCACGCATTGGAATGGTTTAAATGCGCGGTCGGCAATCAAAAGAGCTTCGTTGATACGGAGCGGGGCGTTCATGGGGTCTTCTCTCGTCTGTGCCCAATCAAGTGATGTGCCGTCGGTTGGGCTTACCGTTCGGCTGGTTACTTGTACTGATGCGCGCAATGGGGGGGCGGGTCACACACAATCAAAAGAAATTTCAACTTTCTTTCATATACTCAACATCAAAGGGAGCTTTGAAAGCTGGGTGAAAGGTTCAAGCCCGTGAGGTAACTATTGAAGGCCCTTCTTATAACGGAAACGATATTAACCCTATAGTTAAACGATACAAGGCAGCGTCAAGTTCTTGCTAACGTTACATTCGGGACCGCCAAACGACTGTTTCCAATAACTTTTCTAATTTTTTTGGCGCCAAGGAACAGTCATGATCGAAACGCCCGCATTGCGACGTTTGTTAGTGGTTGATCCGTGTGACGACTGCCATCGCCTGTTACCCGGTCTGCGTACGGTTGGCTGGGATGTCGACAGCTGTACCCTGGAAAAAGCCGCCGACCATCCCTGTGATGTTGGCCTGCTGCGCCTTCAACCTTTTCATCTTGAGCGTCCTGAAGCAGTCAAAGAGCTGATCAGCCACAGCGGAACCGAGTGGATCGCCGTTCTCAACCAGGAAGTCCTGCGTTTGCAGAATGTCGGCGATTTTGTCTGCGAATGGTTTTTCGATTTTCATACCTTGCCTTTTGATGTGTCGCGGGTTCAGGTAACCCTGGGTCGCGCATTTGGCATGGCGCGATTGCGCGGGCGAGGTTCGATTCATGTCGACCAGCCGGAACATGAATTGCTCGGTGACAGCCGACCGATTCGCGAGTTGCGCAAACTGTTGAGTAAACTGGCGCCTACCGAGTCGCCGGTTTTGATCCGCGGCGAGAGCGGCACCGGCAAGGAGTTGGTGGCAAGAACCCTGCACCGGCAGTCGCAACGCCACAGCAAGCCATTCGTGGCAATCAATTGCGGGGCTATCCCCGAGCATCTGATTCAGTCCGAACTCTTTGGTCATGAAAAGGGCGCTTTTACCGGCGCTCATCAACGTAAAGTCGGACGCATTGAAGCGGCTAATGGCGGCACCCTGTTTCTGGACGAAATAGGCGATTTGCCCCTTGAACTGCAAGCCAACCTGTTGCGTTTCCTGCAGGAAAAACACATCGAGCGGGTTGGCGGCAGTCAGCTTATTCCGGTGGATGTCCGGGTATTGGCGGCGACCCACGTGGATCTGGAATCCGCGATTGAGGCCAAGCGTTTTCGCGAGGATTTGTACTACCGGCTCAACGTCCTGCAGGTGGTCACTGCGCCGCTACGCGAGCGCCATGGAGATCTGTCGATGTTGGCCAACCATTTTTCCCACTTCTACAGCCAGGAAACCGGGCGTCGGCCGCGCAGCTTCAGCGAAGACGCGCTGATTGCTATGGGTAAACACGATTGGCCGGGCAATGTCCGAGAACTGGCGAACCGGGTGCGTCGAGGGTTGGTGCTGGCTGAAGGCCGGCAGATCGAAGCGCGGGACCTGGGGTTACTCAGCCAGCAGGTTATCGCAGCGCCCATGGGAACTCTCGAGGACTACAAATATCGCGCCGAACGCCAGGCGCTGTGCGATGTGCTTAATCGCCACAGTGACAACTTGAGTATCGCGGCAAAAGTGCTCGGGATTTCGCGGCCTACCTTCTACCGCTTGTTGCACAAGCACCAGATACGCTGACGTTCAAGCTTTAAACGACAAAGCCCGCCGAAGCGGGCTTTGTCGTTTGAATGGCCGTTAGAAGTAGTACGGGAATTTCACGCTGAAGGAGAAGGCCGGAGCGTCCTGGGTTAAGCCGATGGAGAGGTTGGGGACTATCGTCAGTTTGTCGGTTGCCGCCAGGGTCAGGCCGATGTTGAAGTTGGCAGCGTTGTAGTTGCTGTCCGGGATTGTTGACCAGTCCTGGCCGTCTGGTTTGACTTTGCTTTTGCCGGCGAATTGGTCGGAAAACGAAAACGACATACTCATCTTCTCGTTCAAGGCAAACGCAATGCCGGCGCCGACCTGCCAGGAATCGCCCAGCTTCACCTCTCCCGGGACCGTGGTATTTATAGTGGGGCTGATATCGCTGAAGGAATCCTGCTTGTTGTAGGTATAGCTCAGGCTGCCGAAGAGCACGGCAGGGTCGAAGGTCTTGACCAGCGAGATGCCCGGGGTAATCGACCAGATACCGTTGCCGGTAGGGAGTGACTGAGGTACCGACAAATTGTTGTTGTTCGGGTCATTGACCAGCTTGATTCCGTACGGTTCTTTACCCGTCGGCGCCTTGACTCGCAGAGTGAAGACCGCGTCGGGCAGGTTGACCGATTCATCCAGGAACTTGTAGGCAACACCAAAGTTGACATCGCCTATGGTCGGATCGCGGGTAACGGTGGCGTCGGATGAGATCGGGGCTGCGCCTCCTGCACCACCCGAGGAATACGTCGATTCTCGATAGACGACCGGGACGTTGATGTCGAATTGCCAGCGTTGCGCCAGGTTGTAGCGGCCTGTCAGGTCAAGGGTCCAGTTGTCGGCCTTGATGCGGTCAATGTTGATGTTGCCGAGAAAAATCGAGTCAAGAGCCAGAAAGCCATTGAGCACCAATGCACGGGTATCATAGTGGGTATAGCTCAGGCCCGTCTCGAGACTGAACTTGCCGCCACCGAAGAAGCCGCTGGCTTCGTCATACAGGTTGGACACGCTTTGCGCCGGTTCCGAGTCCTCCTTGAGCGACTGCCCATACGAACTGGTCCCGGGGGCACCCGTGGCCACGGCTTTGCCGTTTTTGGTCTGTTCGGCGGGGGAGCGGGTCAGGCGTTTGGGAGCAGGCGTTGCAGGTGTTTCTTCGACTTGTTTAACGCGCTGTTCAAGTACCATCAGCGCGTTCTGTTGAGCTTCGTAGCGTTGTTTCAACTCCGTGAGTTCTTGTTTTAGCGCTTCTACCTGGGGGTCCGATGCTGCTTGCAGCAATGTGGCCGGGACCAAGGTACTCAAACAAACGACTGCTTTTAACGTAAACGATCGGTACATGGGTTAGCCGTCCCTTTTGACTACATTTTCATGAGACTGAGCGTAGATCAGTATCCGAGAGTGCGTAGGCCTTTTAGTTGGTCCAGGCTGCAGTCCAGTGCCCCTACGGTCGGCAGGTTGTTGCGCAGAACGACATTGAGGGACGTCAGGTTGTTCACCTGGTTACTTCCGCCGAGCAAGGTCGTGTTCTGCATCAGGCTGCCCTGGGCAAGCCGTTGCACGGTGCTGCCCTGATTATTGTTGGCCTGGATGCTCAACTGCACGCCAGCGCCACTCGACGACATACTGAAGGTCCCGGCACCGTTGGAAGCGGACAGGGTCGTGCCGGCGGTCAATGGCTGGCCCTGGGTATCCATTTGTGGTGCCTGGTTGGCTTCTTTGACGTTGATGTCGACATTGTTGTACGCGCTGTTGGAGTCGCCGGCGGCGCGCACGACCTGGGTGACACCCTGGGTGGTGCTGAGGCCGCCGCCGCCGCTGACATTGCCGGAACCCTGGGAGACCGGCGAACCATCACCTTTCTTGTCGATCATCGACACATAGAACTGTGGCTTGATGGTCGATTCCTGAATCTGCATCGAGGAGGTTGCCCCGATCACGTCACCTCTGGCATTTTGCCAGGTACTGGTCATGGCAACCCCGAAACTGATGATCCGGCCCGGCATGACATACCGGCCGCGAAGGGTCGCCAGCTCCTGATCCTTGAGCTCAATCGGTTTGAACGTTAGTGCCTGTGCTGGCAGGCTGGCGGCCAGACAAACAACGGCCAGCCAGTATGGAGTCTTCATTGGATGCTCCCGGAGCCTCATGCTCCCTTGTCATTAGAAGAAGTCGCTTTGGATGAATCCGAAATCCATCAACTCTGCGTCTTGCACCGGGCTGAAAGTGTTGATGCGGTTCTTGGCGGTCAGTGGAATAGGGGGTTCGCGCAAGACGTTGGTCTTGTCGTAACCCTGGCCTATGACTGCGAAGATGATGCCGTTCCAGCCTTTGACAAATTCGTCGAACTTGAAGCGTTTGTGACCGAGTACCGGATCACCGATATACACCCAGTCTTTCTCCGCTTTTTGCATGACCACGAAGTGCTTGTAGCCGCGGATGTCCATTAGCACGATGACCGGAATGGAGACACTGGGCAGACCTTCCGGCGATACCCGGTAACCACGGGCCCGCATGCCGATACTTTCCACGTAACGCTTCATGTCGAGCATGGAGAAGCCCTGAACGCGGACCAGATTCTGGTCGGAGTGAGCCAGCATGCCTTCGATGATTTGTGCCTCGGTGACGTCCAGCCAATAGGCCTGGCGCAATAT
This sequence comes from Pseudomonas frederiksbergensis, assembly GCF_001874645.1. Classification (NCBI taxonomy): domain Bacteria; kingdom Pseudomonadati; phylum Pseudomonadota; class Gammaproteobacteria; order Pseudomonadales; family Pseudomonadaceae; genus Pseudomonas; species Pseudomonas frederiksbergensis. Next base: position 135,454 of record NZ_CP017886.1, on the reverse strand, counting down.
GGTCGCCAGGGAAGCTGCACCGCAACTGAAGTCGGTTTTCTGTTGGACCAGGTCGGCAAATTTGCGCTCACGCATGCTCTGGATCGGTTTGAAAACGACCGCTCCACCTGGCAAGACGGAAAGCGGCATTTGTCCCGCTTCGCTTAGGCCAGCCAGAAAAACCAGGAACGCTAGGGCGAAAATGCGCATGATCGGAAGCCTTCGTGCAAGAGTGAAAAAAAGCCCCCCGAAGGGGGCTCTCCAGACTCTGGAGCTTAGCTTACAGGCAGGTTTTGCAACCGGATGCAATGGACAGCGAGTTGCTTTGTTGGTTGCCAGCACCGGCAGCCACGTTGACGCCCAGGTTGCCACTGCCGCCATTAACCGAACCGTTCAGGTTAGCAGTGTTGGTCACAGGGTTTGCCCAGCCAGTTGGGGTCAGCACTTGCCAGGACACAGTGTTGCTCAAATCAAACGAACTGGACTCGCTGAAGCTCTGCGCTTTGTCGCTCGCTGCGTAGCCAGCTGCGCCGTACGATTCGCTGCCCGATTCGCTGCCCGATGCGCTGCTCGATTTGCTGTTCGATGCGCTGCTCGATTTGCTGTTCGATCCGCTGTTCGATGCACTGTTCGATGTGTTGAGCGATGCGTTGAGCGATGCGTTGAGCGATGCGTCGAAATCCGCACTGCTGCTGCTATGGTGATGGCCATTATTCCTGGAAGCGCTAACGTCCACGTCCACAGAAGCGTCCAATTTAGCTTTCAAAGCAGCGCTCGAAGCAGAGTTGCTGGCAGATTTCCAAGCAGAGGCCGAAGCAGAGTTGCTGGCAGATTTCGAAGCAGATTTCGAAGCATAGTTCTCACTAAAGGCCGAAGCAGAGTACTTGGCATAGTCCGAAGAAGACTTCGCATCGGATGCCTCTTTGAAAGACTCATGACCGCTGGCTGAGACGGTACGCGACAGCGTATCCACGCGGTACGTCCGATCGGCGTCGTTACGCACCGTCAGGCCTGGGCCTGATTGATCGGCACTCGCGGTTGCGGTAGCGTGCTGGCCGCCAGACACAGCGATTGCCATGGTGTTTTTCTGTTGGTTAAGGTCGCCAGCAGCCATGTTGATGCCCATGTTGCCGCTGCCGCCGTTGGCCGAACCGCTCATAGTAGCGCTGTTGTTGGTGGAGTAGTTGTCGACCTTGTTGTTGCCTTGGGTTTGCGTGACCTTGGCGGTTGCCATCACAGACCCAAAGACAAACGAGCCATCGCCGCTGGCAATGGCGGCAGCATTGTCTTGTTGGTTGCCGTCGCCTGCTGCAACGTTGACGCCCACGTTACCGGAGGCGCCCGTGGCCGAGTTGGTCATGTTGGCAGTGTTTTTAGTCCCTTCATTGCTGATGTAGTTGTTAGTGCTGCTTTGTTTATCGGTGGCGTTGGCAGTGGCGCCAGCATTGGTGGTGTCTTTTGGATCTACATGATGACGATGATGATGCTCGTCACCACCATTCTGGCCAGCTTGTACAGCAACAGCCATTATTGCAGCGATTGCGAAAACCAGAGGTTTGATTGCCATTGAAGCTTTCATGCTGATTCTCCGTACTTTATTTTATGTAGTTAAGTGTTGTTGTTACCTGTTGGGTCAATCCGCGACCCGTACGCTCAGGGTGTTGGCCGTTCGGTTTCCCACCCCGGCGCTCTGATTCAACTGGATCACCCCACGGCTACCGGTGAAGGCCTGGTCGCTGGTGGCGACCTGGCGATGGCCAGGAGTAAGATCCGTTGAATCGGAGTTGTTGAGCAGCGCCACGTTCTGTTGCTTGAGGACGCTGTCGTCGATACTTTGCGGCGTAGCACTGATGCTTATCCGCAGGGCGTTGGCTTGCTGGTTGCTGGCGCCCGAGCTCTGGTTGACCCCCAGTACGCCATTGCCGTTACTGAAGGCGTTGCCTTTAATGGTTGACTGGGCATCGATCCTGGGATCGACCTGAGTACGCAACCGTTGGCGAATCTGCGTGGTAGCGCTGGCGTTGGTGTCAATGGCGATGGCTCGGGCGTTGGCCTGTTGTTGCTGATCGCCGGCAGCCTGGTTGACCGAGAAGTTGCCCTGGTACTGCCTGCCGGAGTTGTCGATGGTGGCAGTATCGATGACAGGAGGTTGGGCAAAGGTCGGGGCACTGCAAAACATGGCCAGAATCAGCAGAGTGCGATTCATTTCATTGTCCCCCCGATAACAATTTCAGACTGCCAAGGCCTTGCTGGATGCTGCCGTTGATCCTATTGGCAACACTGTTGCCGGAGCCTGCGGAATGTCCAGCGGACAAGCCGGGCAGCTGTGACTGATCGCTGGTGTTGCTCAGCGTACCGGTGCCTCGAACGACTATTCCGGCGATGCTTGCACCGCTGCTGATGCCGGCAATGTCTCCGTCCGTCAATTCGTTCGTTGCACCGACGACTTGCTTGGACGGGTTGGCATTGACGGTCAGGGGGTTAGGGTCGGGAACCATGGGCCGGTGAGTCGCAATACGCGGTTGGACCGTCCGCTGCAGAATGATGATCCCATCGGCGGCCTGGACAGGCAGACTGATACTCGAACCCAATGCACATCCAATCAGCAGGAGGCGAAAAATGCCTTTATCGATATTCCCCACGACGGCAATTCCTTCTTAAAGTGCGCTGGCCTGTATCAGCGTTGCGAGGAACCGAGCAGAAGGTGTGCCGCTTTTGATTTTTATAGTTAAAACAGTGGGTTGTGATTGTTGGTGGCAGGGGTCAAAAAAATGTTGTAACGACGCTGAAACAGATGGCCGGGCATTGCGCCGTTTATCTGTCCGCTATTGCTCATCATGGAGTGTGTGGACCGACTGTTTCAGTTGATTAACACTTTTCTCAGGCGAGGCTTGAGTCGCTTCATTTGGCGGGTTTGTGGGGGGGAGGGTGTTTCAGGAATGGACATTTTTCCGGGCGGGGCGTGCTGAAGTCAGGCGCCCAGCAGCCGATTAACCGCCTCGAATGCATCGCGCCGGCGCTGTGCCCAGTTGCCACGCAGCACCTGGTAAGTCTGCTGGTGCCGGTCCAGCCAATCGCGACTGGCCTGGAAAAATGCCTGGCGATCGGCAAGATCCGGCTGACAGCGTTGCCCGTCGTCAGTCCAGACGACCGCCTCCGGGCTGAGCAGCAGGTGCAGATGGTAGTGCCGCGCCAGCAAGGCTTCTTCGATCCAGGTCGGGCAGTCACCGAATAGCGCATGGCTCCAGAGCATGTTGCTCAGCAGATGCGTGTCGAGGATCAACAGTGACGGTTGTCTGGCGCGAGCCCCGTCCTCCCACTGTAGCTGACCCAGTGCAATCGCCGAAATATCCTCGTAGCAAGTTTCGCGGGCCTCCTTTTCGATAAAGCGCCGCACATATTCGCCCACCAGCAACCCGCCGAAACGGGCTTGCAGCTCAGCCGCCAGCCAACTCTTGCCGCTGGACTCCGGACCGCTCAAGACCAACACTTTCATGCGCGCAACGCCGGATCAGCGCGCCATTCCCGCCAGCCTTGCACGGCGATCAACGTAAACAGGCCATAGAGCGCGGCGGTCAGGTACAAGCCCTTGTAGATAAACAACCCGACGAAAATCACATCGACGGCAATCCACAGTGGCCAGCATTGCAGGCGTTTTTGCGCCATCCACAGTTGCGCCACCAGGCTGAAGCCGGTCAATGCCGCGTCCAGCCAGGGCTGAGCGGCATCGGTCCAATGGGCCATGGCCGCGCCCAGCAGCAGACTGCCGAGGGCGCCGCCAGCCAACCCCACCCACATCGAGCGACCGTCCAGTTGCGTGACTTGCCGGCCATCATGCGCTTCACCGGCGCGGGTCCACTGCCACCAGCCGTAGAGCTGCAAGCCGGCGTAGATCACCTGCAACAGCATGTCCGAATACAGCTTCACCTCGAAGAAGATCCAGCTATAAAGCAGCACCATGACCAGGCCGATCGGCCAGCACCAGGGGTTCTGTTTGACCGTCAACCAGACGGCAATAACGCCGAGTGCGGCGGCAAACAGTTCAAGCCCGGACATGAAGGATCCTTGGTGAAGTTGAAAAGGGCGAAGAGTGTACCGGAGCTGCCGGAGGCTCGGGTCGCGTTCGGACGATCTTTTGATCGTAAAGATCGCAGGCTACGCCAGCTCCTACGGACCGATTGATCAGACTTTGAACTGACGCAACAGGCCATTCAACTGCTCACTGAGTTCTTTCAAATGCACGCTTGCAACGCTCGATTGTTCAGCGGCCAAGGCGGTGCTGTAGGACAAGCCCGCGGCCTGGGTGACGTTCTGGTTGATGTCCTCGACCACATGCGCCTGCTGCAGGGTGGCACTGGCAATCGATGCGTTCAGGCCGTTGAGGTTGCGCAGGGCCTGGCCGATCGCGTTCAGGCTGGCACCGGCCAACCCGGCCTGTTCAATGGTCAGCTGCGAGGCACGACTGCTGTCGCCGATCACTTTGACTGCCGCCTCGGAATGGCTCTGCAAGCGCTCGATCATTGACTGGATTTCAGCCGTGGACTTTTGCGTGCGCTGTGCCAGCAGCCGGACTTCATCCGCCACCACCGCAAACCCCCGTCCTTGCTCACCGGCGCGGGCCGCTTCGATGGCCGCATTGAGCGCCAGCAGATTGGTCTGTTCGGCGATCGAGCGAATCACTTCGAGCACGCTGCCGATCTGTGTGCTTTCAGAGGCCAGGGTGCGGATAACCTCTACGGCCTGATCGATGGTGTTCGACAACTGATCGATCTGCTGCAAGCTCCCATCGATGTTCACCTGCCCTTGTTGTGCCTGAGCCTCGGCATCGCGCATTTCACTGGCGGCCTGTTCGGCATTCTTGGCGACATCCTGCACGCCATAGGTCACTTCGTTGATTGCGGTCGCCACCAGTTCCATTTGTTGTGACTGTTGCTGGCTGCGTGCCTGGGCTTGAGCTGCATCGTTGCCCATGTCGCTGGATGACTGCCCCAAGGCACTGGCGGACAGTTGTAGCTGGCTGATGACCTGACGCAATTTTGTGGTGAAGGCGTTGAAGTGCCGCGCCAATTCGGTCACTTCATCCTGCCCGTGGGTATCGAGACTGCGGGTCAGATCGCTTTCACCGCTGGCGATGTTGGCCATGGCGTTCACGGTTTCCTGGAGTGGACGCACGATACTGCGCGCAATCAGGATCACCAGCAGCGCCATCAGCACGGCGATGGCGAGCCCGACAAACGATGTCTGCCACACCTGTGCGTAGAATTCGGCCTGCATGTCATCGATGTACACACCCGAACCAATGACCCAGCCCCAGGGTTCGAAGAGTTTCACGTAGGAGGTCTTCTGGACCGGCGTGCTGGCGCCGGGTTTCGGCCAGCGATAGTCGACCATGCCGGCACCTTTGGCCTTGGCGATGACCACCATCTCATTGAACAGCGCGAAACCGTCCGGATCCTTGATTGCGGAAAGGTTCTGGCCTTCGAGTTTCTGATTGGTCGGGTGCATGACCATCATGGGCGTCAGGTCGTTGATCCAGAAGTAGTCGTTCTGGTCGTAGCGCAATCCGCGTACCACGCTCAATGCCTGTTTCTGCGCCGCTTCGCGGGTCAGGGTGCCGGCGGTTTCCAGGTCGTGGTAGTAGGCCAGAATGCCGCTGGCAGTCTGCACCACATGTTGGGTTTTCTGTGCTTTGGCTTGATAGAGATCATCGTGGATCTGCTTGAGCATCAGCACACCCAACGTCAACAGCATCAGCACAGCCACAATCAAGATGAGCCACAAACGACGGCTGATCGACACACTGCGCAAGCTATTCATAACCGTGTTACTCCGGGTTCTGTTCTTGTTCTTGTCATAAACGACCGCCAGCATTGAGGCACGCTTTCGCCGCTGGGCCAATCCTACTCAAGTCCAATTACGACGCAGCGTGATTCAGGTATGTCTGATAGGATTTCGGCCGCATCAGCAAAAACCTGAAAACGCGCTGACTTTTCAGCGGGTTTTTAAGGCTTCGCATGGGGATCGTGCATGTTGTCATTGGGTGACGCTGATCGCAGTGGACGCTTGAATTTTATTGACGAGGCATGCCTTGGAGGCATCGTTTCATTGGGGGATTAATGGATTTTTGGACCGCCGTTCAGGCTTTGATTCTTGGCGTTGTAGAGGGACTGACAGAGTTTTTACCCATTTCCAGTACCGGGCACCAGATTATCGTCGCGGATTTGCTCAACTTCGGTGGCGAGCGCGCGATGGCGTTCAACATCATCATTCAGCTCGGCGCGATTCTGGCCGTGGTCTGGGAATTTCGCGGCAAGATACTCGACGTGGTGACCGGGTTGCCTACGCAGCGTAACGCTCAACGGTTTACCGTTAACCTGTTGATCGCTTTCATGCCAGCGGTGGTGCTGGGTGTAATCTTCGCCAATGTGATCCATAAATACCTGTTCAACCCGATCACCGTGGCGACGGCGCTGGTGGTGGGCGGGATCATCATGTTGTGGGCTGAGCGTCGCGAGCATACCGTGCACGCCGAAACCGTCGACGAGATCACCTGGAAAGACGCCCTGAAGGTCGGTTTTGCCCAGTGTCTGGCAATGATTCCCGGCACTTCGCGTTCTGGTTCGACGATCATTGGCGGCTTGTTGTTTGGCCTGTCGCGTAAAACCGCCACCGAGTTTTCGTTCTTCCTGGCCATGCCAACCATGGTCGGTGCCGCGGTGTACTCCGGCTACAAGTATCGCGACCTGTTCCAAGCCGCTGACCTCCCGGTATTCGCCATCGGCTTCGTCACTGCGTTTATTTTTGCGATGATCGCGGTCAAGGGCTTGCTCAAGTTCATTGCCAGTCACAGCTATGCTGCGTTTGCCTGGTACCGGATCGCGTTCGGCTTGTTGATTCTGGCGACCTGGCAGTTCGGTTGGGTCGACTGGGCGGCTGCCACATCGTGATCGAGCCACGCAATGGGCGCGGGATCCAAAACCTGCGCCTCAAAGGCCTGGTTTTCCTGGCCCTGTGCGCCTTGCCGGCTTTTGGTTCGATGCTTCTGGGCTGGCGCGGGATTTCGCTGATTCCGCTCGCGGCCTACGCCATTGTCAGCCTGCTGGCGTTCTTCCTGTACTGGAGTGACAAGCGCAAGGCCCAGGCAGACAGCTGGCGTACACCGGAGAACGTGCTGCACGCAATCGAACTGGCCGGTGGCTGGCCGGGCGCCTTGCTTGCCCAGCAAGTGTTTCGGCACAAAACCCGCAAAGTGTCCTATCAGTTGGTGTTCTGGATCATTGTGCTGCTGCATCAGGCGTTCTGGATCGACCAGTTGTTTCTGGGCGCCGGCCTCTTCAGCCTGTTCTAGGCTCAGACCCTAAAGGAACAACCCGACCTGCACGCGCCTGGGCAACTTGCTGACCACCAGTTGGTGAGAACGTTGCAGCAAGCCTTGCAGTTCATCGGCGCCAAGCGGGTAGGGCGTTTGCATGATGATCCACTGCGCCCTTGCCAGATAGGGCGCAGGCCCGATGCCCGGGCGGTCGACATGCCCCAGAAACAGCTCTTTGTCGACCTTGAACGCCAATGACTCACCCCGCAGGTTTTGCAGGGCGAACATCTTGCTTCCGGCGACTGAAAACACCCGCACGCCGCCCCATTTGTAATCCTCTTGCGCGCCGGGCAACGCCAGGCAGAAACGCGCCACGTCTTCCTCGCTCATCGGTTTAGCCTTCATAGCAGTCGATCCCCGCAGGCTTTGAATGATTCGGTCAAATGGTCAATCCAGGCACGCACCGCCGGCAGCAAGCCGCGCCGATGAGGGTAGACGGCCAGTAGCCAACCGCCCGGCTGCGACCACTCGGGTAATAGTTGCACCAGCGAGCCGTTTTCCAGTTCCTCTTCGCAGTACATCATTGGCAACAGGGTGAAGCCAAGACCCGCCAGCGTGCAGGCTTTGCGCACGATGAAATCATCGATTCCCAGTCGTGCTTCCAGCGTCAGGTCACAGCTTATGCCCTGAGCATCGAGCAGGCGCAGATGCACCAGGCGATCGGCCTCCAGAGCCCCGAGCACCGGCACCTGCTTCAGGTCTTCCGGGCTGTTGATGGGGTGCGCGCGCAGAAAGGCCGGGCTGGCGATCATCACCATTTGCGCCTGACGCAAACGTCGGGTGACCAGCAGCGGGTCTTCATCACCCAGTTCGCGCACTCTCAAGGCGACATCGATGCCTTCGGTCACCAGGTCGACCCGGCGGTTGAGCAACTGCATCTCCAATTGCACGTGAGGGAAACGTTCCAGAAACGAGCTGATGACCGATGGCAAAAACTCATGAGCCAGTCCAACGGGACAGGAAACCCGCAACCGCCCTCGGGGCTCGCTGGACATGCTGGCGACGGCCTCGTCAGCCATCTCGGCCTCCAGCAGCATCGCCTGACAATGGCGCAAATAGCGCTCGCCGACAGCGGTCAGCTTGAGCTGGCGGGTGGTGCGCTGGAGGAGGCGGGCCCCCAGGCGCTCTTCAAGTTCGGCGATACGCCGCGACAACCGCGACTTGGGAATGCCCAACGCGCGCCCGGCAGCGGCGAAACCGCCGGCTTCGACCACTTTGGCGAAGTAGTAAAGGTCATTGAGGTCTTGCATGGCGCTACTCGACTGTCCTATCAGTGGGACAAACTATCGCATTATTGCCTGCTAATCAGCTATTGGTTTCATCTGTAGGATTGTCCTCACTCGATCGCCCAGTGGCGATCCTCACTTGGAGATCCCACATGAAACTCTTGCACATTGATTCGAGCATCCTTGGCGACAACTCGGCTTCCCGTCAGTTGAGCCACAGTGTCGTCCAGGCCTGGAAAACCGCCGAGCCTGCTGCCGTGGTGACCTACCGCGACCTGGCCAGCGATGCCATCAGCCACTTCTCCGCAGCAACGCTGGTCGCTGCCGGCACCACCGCCGAACTGCGTAACGCTGCACAACAGCACGAAGCCGAACTGAGCGCTTCGACCCTGACCGAATTCCTCGCTGCCGATGCCGTCGTGATCGCAGCGCCGATGTACAACTTCACCATCCCGACTCAGCTCAAGGCCTGGATCGACCGCATTGCCGTTGCCGGCCAGACTTTCCGCTACACCGAAGCCGGCCCTGAAGGCCTGTGCGGTGACAAGAAAGTTGTGGTGGTATCGACTTCTGGCGGCATGCACGTGGGTCAAGCGACTGGCGTAGGCCACGAAGAGTATCTGAAAGTCATGCTGGGCTTCATGGGCATCACCGACATCGAGTTCGTCCGTGCCCATGGCCTGGCGTATGGTGACGACGTTCGCAACAAAGCCATGAGCGACGCTCAGGCGCACATCAGCGAGCAATTGTTCGCTGCCGCGTAAGGCTTTCGTAAAGAGTTAAATAACTCAGGCAATACCCACTAGACTCTGCATTCCGATCGTCGTAAAACGATCGAAGTACGGAGTCTTTTTGTTTCTGAATCAAAAAGTGCTGGCGTTTCAGGTGTTGGCCCAGGTTATGCAGTCTCGGGTTATCGGCTCCGTTCTGCAGAGACCTTGAAAGCGGTAAACGCTGGCACAAGGCTCTAAGTCCAAGGGATTGGAAAAAAACGGGTATTCCAATCAGGTAACAAGGTGGGGCATCCCATGGTGCGTCTTGGTGCAATGTTACTGATCTGCCTGTTCAGCAGCCTGATTCCAGTGCAAGCCGCGCCTGCGCCGCCGCCTCATTGGAGCGTTGGCTACCATGAGCTGACGTTTCTCGATCCGCTGGATTTAAAGCCCATGCGGGCCATCGCCTTTTACCCGTCGACCGGTATCGAGCATTCAAGCAAACTCGAGGGTTATCTGGTCCAGGCGACCGAAGACGCAAGGGTCGCGATCGGCCGCTTTCCGATGTTGATGCTGTCCCACGGCAACACCGGTACCCCATTGGCGTTGCACGACCTTGCCACATCGCTGGCACGCAAAGGTTTTGTGGTGGTGGCGGTGATTCATCCCGGTGACAACTCCAAGGACCACAGCCGCCTCGGTACGTTAAGCAACCTCTATGGACGGCCGATCCAGATTTCCGAAGCCATCACCGCCACTCTGGCCGACCCCATGCTGTCGCCGTTCGTCAATCCCGACGAGGTCGGGGTGATCGGGTATTCGGCCGGTGGCGAAACTGCGTTGATTCTTTCGGGCGCCACGCCGGACCTGAATCGTTTACGCCGTTACTGTAAAGAACGTCCTGACGACGGAGACGCCTGCAGCACCAACGGTGAACTGATTGTCGACCGAGATGACTTGCGGCCAGTCGCTGACCCACGGGTTCACGCCTTGTTGCTGATGGCGCCATTGAGCCTGAAGTTCGGTCGCCATACCTTGGCCGGTGTGCATGTGCCGGTGCTGCTCTACAGCGGCGATGGCGACAAACTGGTCGCGCTCGATAAAAACGCCGCGGCGCTCGCTCGCCAACTACCCGTCGCTCCGGATTTCAAACTGCTGGCCGGGGCCGGGCACTTCGTGTTCATGGCGCCATGTACCCGGGACCAGCTCGCGGCGATGCCGGCCTTGTGCACCGATGCTGACGGCGTTGACCGTGAGGATATTCACCGCAACCTGATATCCGAAGCCGGGCGTTTCTTTTTCCACACGTTGGCCAAGCCAAGTCGGGCCGGGATGCAGACGGCTGACCAGACTTTGCCGTAGACGCCAGGGTCTTACGACGGGCTGAGTGCCGAGCGACGTTTCAGGAGCAGGGTCAGTCCCAGTCCGGTGATCGACAGCAGTGCTGCGCAGAAGAAAATCCACGAGTACCCCAGATTCAGTGCCACCGCGCCCATCAGCGGGCCGGCAATCGCCAGTGCCAGATCGAAAAACACCGCATAGGCACTCAAGCCAGCGCCACGACTGCTGCTTGGCACTTGCTTGATTGCCTCGACACCCAATGCCGGATAAACCAGCGACAGACCGAACCCGGTGAGCCCGGCGCCAATCAACGCCACCGCCGTCGAAGGCGCCAACCAGAGCAGGCCCAGCCCCAGGGTTTCGATGCTCATGCAGGCGATGGCCGAGCTGAACCCGCCAAAGCGGTTGATGCTGGAGATAAACAGCAGGCGCGCGAGGATGAAGCAGATACCGAAAACCGTCAGGCACCAGGCCGCACCGGTCCAGCCGCGACTGACATAGAACAAGGTAATAAAAGTGGTCAGCGTGCCATAGCCGATCGAGGCCAGACTCAGGCTGGCGCCAAAGGGTGCGATGCGCCCGAATACCGCCCAAAACGGCAATCGTTCACCGCGAATGACCGGCACCGAGGGTTTGTTGCGAATCAGCAGCAGTGCCACCAGCGCCAACACCGAGAGCGCGATCCCAAGGCTCACGAACCCCAACTGACCGACCATCACCACACCCAATGGCGCACCTATGGCAATCGCGCCATACGAGGCAATGCCGTTCCAGGAAATCGAGCGGGCGGTGTGTTCGGCACCCACCTGGCCCATGCACCAACTGATGGTGCCGACACCGATCAAGCCTTGGGCGATCCCCAACAACAATCGACCGACGATCAGAATCATCAGGCTCAGCAACGGCAGGCTCTGCAACAAGGTCGACAGCAATGTCAGCACGCCACTGAGCACAATCCCCAGCAACCCGTACACAATCGCCCGTTTGGTGCCGATGTTGTCAGACATACGGCCGGCCATGGGCCGGCTGAGCAGGGTGGCGAGGTACTGTGAGCCGATGGTCAGGCCGGCAACGATGGCGCTGAACCCCAGTTGCTCATGGACATACCCCGGCAACACCGCAATCGGCAGACCGATGCAGAGGAACGCAACAAAGGTATAAAAAACGATGGAGACGATCTGCAGGGTGATCGCCATGGAGCTGACGGGAGGCTGTTGTTGCGCAGACATGAGAGCTCGTTCGCGGGTGGGCGGTAAGAGAGCTGCATCATGGCGCGAGCCTGAAATAAAAGGAAGCAGGCTAACGGTTAACACTTGCGCAGCCTGTGATCTTTTTTCAGGTCAAAAGATCGCAGCCTTCGGCAGCTCCTACGTTGGAATACGTTTCTCTGTAGCTGCCGAAGGCTGCGATCTTTTGATCTTAAGAAAACAAGGCGTGCGTTAAGATGGCCGCCAAACAAAAAAGGGCTCACCACATTCAATGTCGGAAAAAGACACCATCTCCATTTATTTGGTGCGCGAAGCACTGCTGCAAAGCTGCGAGTCGAGTGCGGTCAGCGTTGAGGTCTTGCTCAAGGTCGGGATTGAACCGCGCTTGCTTGACGTGACTGATGCGCGTGTTCCGGCCACGGCCTATGCACGGTTGTGGCGATTGTTGGCTCGACGCATGGACGACGAGTTCTTTGGCATGGACCCGCGCCAGCTGAAATCCGGCAGTCTGGCATTTCTCTGTCGTTGCGCCATGGCCCAGCCGACGCTGGCAGCCGGATTGACGTCCGGGCTGGGGTTTCTGTCATTGATGCTGGAGCACATGCCAGCGCAGCTGGTTCATCAGCAAAGCCTGGCAGAAATCGTCCTGCTCGAAGACGACCAGGAACCGCGTCGCGCTTTTACCTATTTCACCTACTGGATGATCGTCCATGGCGTTGCCTGCTGGCTGGCGGGGCGACGGATACCGATTCTGGCCATCGAACTGCGCTGCGCGGAACCGGATTTTTGTGATGACTATAAAGTGATGTTTTCCGAGAACCTGCGCTTCGACCGACCGCGTACCCGGATGATTTTCTCGGCGGATTGCCTGGATCTGCCGATCAAGCGCAGCAGCGACGAGCTCAAGCGTTTTTTGGCTCATGCGCCGGCCAATATCCTGGTCAAGTACCGCGATCCGCAAAGCCTCGCCAGTCGGATCAAACACGATTTGCGGCAACTGTCCGCCGAACAGTGGCCGGAAACCGACAGTCTGGCGCAGCGACTGTGCATGTCTGCCTCGACATTGCGTCGTCGGCTGGCGGAAGAAGGGCAAACCTATCAGGGTTTGAAGGACAGCGTGCGCAAGGAACTGGCAATTGTCTGGCTGGCAGAACCTTCAATCAGCTTCGCCGAAATTGCCACGCGGCTCGGGTTTGCCGATGCCAGCTCGTTCTACAAGGCGTTTCGCAAATGGTCGGGGTCCAACCCCGGGCATTACCGCAGTTTGATCCTCAACGAAGTTACCCATCTCTAAGTTCCGGTCAGATCACCTGTAGGAGCTGCCGCAGGCTGCGATCTTTTGATTTTGCTTTTAAAAGATCGCAGCCTGCGGCAGCTCCTACGAAAGATTTGGCGCTCATCAGATACCGATGACGCCACATTTCCCAAATCTTGGCCAAACCAGTCACGTAACTTGAAAGCTTTGACCATTGTCCCGCGCCGCGCCCGGAGCGAGTATTTCCTGGATTTTTACGGTTCCCCCCAACCTAATAAAAATACAGAGGGATTCTGGCAATGCGCGATTACCTGTCTGCGACTTCACAGTTCAACTATCAGCACACCGTCGATGCTGCGCTTAGCGGCTCGTTGACGGCACTCAACGCCTGTGTCGAATGCTGCGACCGCCATGCCTTGCCCGGGCGCATTGCCTTGTTCTGGGAGGGGCGCGACAGTGCCAGCGCCACGTACACTTTCAGCGATCTGCAGGATAAAGCTGCGCGCTTTGCCAATTTCCTGCGGGCTCAAGGTGTGAAGAAGGGCGACAAGGTCGCCGGCCTGCTGCCACGTAACGTTGAGTTGCTGATCGTGGTTTTCGCCACCTGGCGTATCGGCGCGGTCTACCAGCCGCTGTTCACGGCCTTCGGCCCGAAAGCCATCGAACACCGCCTCAACAGTTCTGGCGCCGCTGTGGTGGTGACCGACGCGGTCAATCGTCCAAAGCTCAATGAAGTGACCGACTGTCCGACCATTGTCACTGTCAGTGGCCCGAAAGGTCAGGGCATTGTGCGCGGCGATTTCAGTTTCTGGGCTGAACTGCCCAACTATTCCGCCCAATGTGAACCGCTGCTGCTGAGCGCTGAAGACCCGTTCCTGCTGATGTTCACTTCGGGCACCACCGGCCCGTCGAAAGCGCTGTCGGTGCCGCTTAAGGCGATCGTCGCGTTCCAGAGCTATACCCGTGACGCGGTGGACCTGCGTCCTGAAGATGCGTTCTGGAACGTCGCCGATCCGGGCTGGGCTTATGGCATCTACTTTGGTGTGACCGGGCCGTTGTCCATGGGCCATCCGATCACCTTTTACGATGGCCCGTTCACCCTCGAAAGCACCTGCCGGGTGATCAACAAATACGGCATCACCAACCTCACCGGTTCACCCACCGCCTACCGTTTGCTGATCGCTGGCGGCGATGAGTTCGCCCGTTCGATCAAAGGCAAACTGCGCATTGTCAGCAGCGCCGGCGAGCCGTTGAACCCGGAAGTCATTCGCTGGTTCGCCGACAACCTCGACGTGGCGATCCACGACCATTACGGCCAGACCGAACTCGGCATGGTGCTGTGCAACCACCACGGCCTTGAACATCCGGTGCATGTCGGTGCGGCAGGGTTTGCCTCGCCTGGGCACCGGATTGTGGTGCTGGATGAGGCCTGTAACGAATTGTCGGTCGGTCAGCCGGGAATCCTCGCTATCGACCGCACGCAATCGCCGATGTGCTGGTTCGCCGGTTACGAAGGCGCGCCGACCAAGGCTTTTGTCGGCAACTATTACCTGAGTGGCGATACCGTCGAACTGAACCCGGACGGCAGCATCAGCTTCGTCGGCCGCAGTGATGACGTGATCACCACCTCCGGCTACCGGGTTGGCCCGTTCGACGTGGAAAGTGCATTGATCGAGCACCCCGCGGTGGTTGAGGCGGCCGTGATCGGCAAGCCGGATCCGGAGCGCACCGAGCTGGTGAAAGCCTTTGTCGTGCTCAGTGCGCAATACCGTGCTTCGCCCGAGCTTGCCGAAGAGCTGCGTCAGCACGTGCGCAAACGTCTGGCGGCGCACTCATACCCGCGTGAAATCGAATTTGTCAGTGAGTTGCCGAAAACCCCAAGCGGCAAATTGCAGCGCTTTATCTTGCGCAACCAGGAAATCGCCAAGGCTCAAGAGGCCGCAGCGAAGAACGTTTCAGCTTGAATCCAAGGAAACAATGATGCAGATCGAAAATAAGGTTTTTCTCGTCACCGGCGGTGCGTCGGGCCTGGGCGCGGCCACTGCTGAAATGCTGGTGGGCGCCGGTGCCAACGTGATGCTGGTGGACTTGAATGCCGAAGCCGTTGCCGCTCAGGCAAAACGGCTCGGCGCACACTGCGTCGTGGCAGACATCAGTCAGGAAGCGGCGGCAGAAGCGGCGGTGCAGGCAACGGTCGCAGCCTTTGGCGGCCTGCACGGGCTGGTCAACTGTGCCGGCGTGGTCCGCGGCGAGAAAATCCTCGGCAAGACCGGTCCGCATGCGCTGGCCAGTTTCAGCCAGGTGATCAACGTCAACCTGATCGGTAGCTTCAACATGCTGCGTCTGGCGGCGGCGGCGATTGCCGAAACCGAAGCCAATGAAGACGGCGAGCGCGGGGTGATCATCAACACCGCCTCGGTGGCGGCCTTCGACGGCCAGATCGGCCAGGCCGCTTATGCCGCCTCCAAAGGGGCGATTGCCAGCCTGACCCTGCCCGCGGCCCGTGAACTGGCGCGCTTCGGCATTCGGGTGATGACCATCGCGCCGGGCATCTTCGAAACACCGATGATGGCGGGTATGACTCAGGAAGTTCGCGACTCGCTGGCGGCTGGCGTACCGTTTCCGCCACGCTTGGGCAAACCGGTTGAGTACGCCGCGCTGGTCAGGCATATCATAGAAAACAGCATGCTCAACGGCGAGGTGATCCGTCTCGACGGTGCCTTGCGTATGGCCGCCAAATAAGGAGTATTTGTCATGACTATGTCCCACGATCCGATCGTTATCGTCAGCGCCGTCCGCACCCCGATGGGCGGTTTTCAAGGTGAACTGAAAAGCCTCAGCGCGCCACAACTGGGTGCTGCCGCGATCCGCGCTGCGGTCGAGCGCGCCGGTGTGGCTGCCGATGCAGTAGAAGAAGTGCTGTTTGGTTGCGTGCTGTCTGCAGGCCTCGGTCAGGCCCCGGCTCGCCAGGCTGCGCTAGGCGCGGGGTTGGACAAATCGACCCGTTGCACCACCCTGAATAAAATGTGCGGTTCAGGCATGGAAGCCGCCATCCTGGCCCACGACATGCTGCTGGCCGGCAGTGCCGACGTGGTGGTCGCCGGCGGGATGGAAAGCATGTCCAACGCGCCGTATCTGCTGGACCGCGCTCGCAGCGGTTACCGCATGGGCCACGGCAAAGTGCTCGATCACATGTTCCTCGACGGCCTGGAAGATGCCTACGACAAGGGTCGCCTGATGGGCACCTTCGCCGAGGACTGCGCCGAGACCAACGGCTTCACGCGTGAAGCGCAGGACGATTTTGCAGTGGCTTCGACCACCCGCGCACAACAGGCGATCAAGGACGGCAGCTTCAACGCCGAGATCGTTCCGTTGCAGGTCATGGTCGGCAAAGCGCAGACACTCATCACCGATGACGAACAACCACCGAAAGCCAAACTGGACAAGATATCCAGCCTGAAACCGGCGTTCCGCGACGGCGGTACGGTGACGGCGGCCAACTCCAGTTCGATTTCCGATGGCGCGGCGGCGTTGCTGCTGATGCGTCGTTCAGAAGCTGAAAAACGTGGCCTGAAACCGTTGGCGGTGATCCACGGTCACGCGGCCTTCGCCGACACTCCGGGCCTGTTCCCGGTAGCACCGGTGGGCGCGATCAAGAAACTGCTGAAGAAAACCGGCTGGTCGCTGGATGAAGTCGAACTGTTCGAAATCAACGAAGCCTTCGCTGTGGTCAGCCTGGTGACCATGACCAAGCTGGAAATCCCCCACAGCAAGGTCAACGTCCACGGCGGCGCCTGTGCGCTGGGCCACCCGATTGGCGCCTCAGGTGCGCGGATCCTCGTGACCTTGCTTTCGGCCCTGCGCCAGAAAGGCCTGAAACGCGGCGTTGCAGCGATCTGCATCGGCGGCGGTGAAGCCACGGCCATGGCCGTTGAATGCCTGTATTAAGGTCCGCACGGTTTCCGTAGGAGCTGCCGCAGGCTGCGATCTTTTGATCTTAAAGATCAAGTTCAAAAGATCGCAGGCTTTGCCAGCTCCTACGGGGGGCAACACATTTTTAAGGACTTGGCATGTTACCGACTGACGAACAACTACAGATCAGCGACGCGGCCCGGCAGTTCGCCCAGGAACGGCTCAAACCGTTCGCCGCCGAGTGGGATCGCGAACACCGCTTTCCCAAAGAGGCCATCGGCGAGATGGCCGAACTCGGCTTCTTCGGCATGTTGGTGCCGGAGCAGTGGGGCGGTTGTGACACCGGTTACCTGGCGTACGCCATGGCCCTGGAGGAAATCGCCGCGGGCGATGGTGCCTGCTCGACCATCATGAGCGTGCACAACTCGGTGGGTTGCGTGCCGATCCTCACGTTCGGCAACGACCAGCAGAAAGAGCAGTTCCTCAAGCCGCTGGCCAGCGGCGCCATGCTCGGGGCGTTCGCGCTGACCGAGCCACAGGCCGGTTCCGACGCCAGCAGCCTGAAAACCCGTGCCCGCCTCAACGGCGATCACTACGTGCTCAACGGCTGCAAGCAGTTCATCACTTCCGGGCAAAACGCCGGGCTGGTGATTGTTTTTGCAGTGACCGATCCGAGTGCCGGCAAGCGCGGGATCAGCGCTTTCATCGTGCCCACCGATTCACCGGGCTACAAGGTTGCACGCGTTGAAGACAAACTCGGTCAGCACGCTTCGGACACTTGCCAAATCCTCTTCGAGGACGTGAAGGTGCCGGTGGCCAATCGACTGGGCGAGGAGGGCGAAGGCTACAAAATCGCCTTGGCCAACCTTGAAGGTGGACGCGTCGGGATTGCCTCGCAATCGGTCGGCATGGCCCGCGCCGCATTTGAAGCCGCCCGCGATTACGCTCGTGAACGCGAGAGTTTTGGCAAAGCGATCATTGAGCATCAGGCGGTAGCCTTTCGCCTGGCCGATATGGCCACGCAAATCGCCGTCGCCCGGCAGATGGTGCATTACGCAGCAGCCCTGCGTGACAGCGGTAAACCGGCGCTGGTGGAAGCCTCGATGGCCAAGCTGTTCGCCTCGGAAATGGCCGAAAAAGTCTGCTCGATGGCGTTGCAAACCCTCGGTGGTTACGGTTACCTGAACGACTTCCCGTTGGAGCGCATCTACCGCGACGTGCGGGTTTGTCAGATCTACGAAGGCACCAGCGATATTCAGCGCATGGTCATTTCGCGCAATCTTTAAAGAAGGAACGTTTGCATGAGTTACGAAACGATTTTGTTGGAAGTCCAGGGTCGCGTGGGTCTGATCACCCTCAATCGCCCGCAAGCCCTGAATGCCTTGAACGCGCAGATCGTCAGCGAGTTGAACCACGCGTTGGACGGTCTTGAGGCGAACCCGGAAATCGGCTGCATCGTGCTGACCGGCTCGAAAAAAGCCTTTGCCGCCGGCGCCGACATCAAGGAAATGGCCGAGCTGACCTATCCGCAGATCTACCTCGACGACCTGTTCAGCGACAGTGATCGGGTGGCCAACCGACGTAAGCCGATCATTGCGGCTGTCGCCGGCTTCGCCCTGGGCGGTGGTTGTGAGCTGGCGCTGATGTGCGATTTCATTCTGGCCGGCGACAACGCTAAATTCGGTCAGCCGGAAATCAACCTCGGCGTGCTGCCGGGCATGGGCGGCACCCAGCGCCTGACCCGCGCCGTGGGCAAGGCCAAAGCCATGGAAATGTGCCTCAGCGGCCGCTTGATCGACGCGGTGGAAGCGGAGCGTTGCGGCATCGTTGCGCGCATCGTGCCGGTGGATGAGCTGCTGGATGAAGCGTTGAAGGTTGCAGCGCTGATCGCCAAAAAGTCCTTGCCGATTGCAATGATGGTCAAGGAAAGCGTCAACCGCGCCTTTGAAGTCAGCCTGTCCGAAGGCGTGCGCTTTGAACGTCGGGTGTTCCATGCGGCATTTGCCACACAGGATCAGAAAGAAGGCATGGCGGCGTTTATTGCCAAGCGTGAGGCTGAGTTCGTCGGCAAGTAATGTAAAAAAGATCGTCCGAACGCGGCCCGAACCTGCGGCAGCTCCTACAGGGTTTTGTGTACGCCCGTAGGAGCTGCCGCAGGCTGCGATCTTTTGCGTTACACCAGGTAGTTTTTGAGCTCCCGCGCAATCACCATCCGCTGAATCTCGCTCGACCCTTCGTAAATCTGCGTGATCCGCGCATCGCGGTAGTAACGTTCTACCGGATAATCTTCCAGATAGCCGTAGCCGCCGTGGATCTGTATCGCGGACGAGCAGACCTTCTCGGCCATCTCCGACGCAAACAGCTTGGCCTGCGAGGCTTCCGACAGGCAGGGTTTGCCGGCGCTGCGTAGCCGTGCGGCGTGCAGGATCAGCAAGCGCGATGCGTTGAGCCGGGTGTGCATGTCGGCCAGCATGTTGGCGACGCTCTGGTGCTCGATGATCGGCTTGTCGAATTGCACCCGGTCACGGGCGTAGGCCAGCGCCGCTTCGAAGGCTGCGCGCGCGATACCCAGCGCCTGCGCGGCGATACCGATGCGACCGCCTTCAAGGTTGGACAAGGCAATCGCCAGACCTTTGCCGCGCTCACCCAACAGGTTGGCTTCGGGGATGATGCAGTTGTTCAGCGTCACCGCACAGGTGTCGGAGGCGCGGATGCCCATCTTGTGTTCGCTGCGGTCGACGATAAACCCCGGGGTGTTGGTCGGCACCAGGAACGCGGACAAGCCTTTCTTGCCCAGGTCCGGATCGGTGACGGCAAACACAATCGCCAGTTTTGCCCGCCTGCCGTTGCTGACGAACTGCTTGGCGCCATTGATCACCCACTGGCCGTCGCGCAGTTCGGCGCGGGTGCGCAGGTTGTGCGCCTCGGAACCGGCCTGCGGCTCGGTCAGGCAGAAGCAGCCGATGGCCTGACCGCTGGCCAGATCCGCCAGCCAGGTCTGTTTCTGTTCTTCAGTGCCGTAGTTGAGAACCGGCCCGCAGCCCACTGAGTTGTGGATGCTCATCAAGGCGCCGGTAGCGCCGTCGCCGGCAGAAATTTCTTCTACCGCCAGCGCATAAGCCACGTAGTCGACGTAAGTGCCACCCCATTCCTCGGGAACCACCATGCCGAGTAAACCCAGCTCGCCCATCTTTGCCACCAGCGCATCATCGATCCAGCCGGCTTTTTCCCACGCTTGAGCATGGGGAGCGATTTCGCCGCGGGCAAAGTCCCGGGCCATGTCGCGGATCATCACTTGTTCTTCGGTCAATTCGATATCGTGCATGGCTCAGCTCCCGCTCTGGTCAAAACCGCTGAAGAAACTCGCAACCTGCCTGGCGTCCAGCGCCTGCACGGTCGGAGGGTTCCAGCGTGGGCTCTTGTCTTTGTCGATCAGCAAGGCACGGACGCCTTCGATCAGGTCACCGCGTTCGAACCACTGACGATCCAGGTGCAGTTCGAGGGCGAAGCAATTTTCCAGGCTCAGCTGACGGCCGCGCCGCAACATCTCTAACGTTACACCCATGGCCAGCGGTGAACGACTGTCGAGCACATCGGCGGTGGTCATTGCCCAGTCGCGGCTGTCGGCAATCGTAACGGTGCGCAGTTGCTCAACAATGCTCGGCACATCCGGCAGGGCGAAGAAGTGGTCGATCGCTGGCCGCAGTGCCTGCAACGGTGCGTCGGGCAATTGTTGTACCGCGAGTCTGGCCAGCAGACCTTGGAGGTCCTTGAGCGGTGTTTCGTGCCACTTGAGGCTGTCGAGGCATTGATCCAGCTCGGCGAGTTTTTCGCTGTGCAGATACCAGTCAGCCAGCCCGCAATACAGCGTATCGGCGGCGCGAATCTGCACGCCGCTGACACCCAGGTAGATGCCCAGCTCGCCGGGAGTGCGCGGCAGGAAGTAGCTGCCGCCGACGTCCGGGAAATAACCGATGGCCACTTCCGGCATGGCCAGACGGCTGCGTTCGGTGACTACCCGCAGGTCTGCGCCTTGCACCAGGCCCATGCCGCCGCCGAGGACGAAACCGTCCATCAGCGCCAATACCGGTTTGCGGTAATGGTGGATCGCCAGGTCGAGGGCGTATTCCTCGACGAAGAAGTCTTCATGCAGGGTGTTGCCGCTTTTGAAACTGTCGTACAGCGAGCGGATATCGCCGCCGGCGCAGAAGGCTTTCTCGCCAGCACCGCGCAGCACCACCGCATGGATGTGTGGGTCTTTCGACCAGGCATCGAGCTGTTGGTGCAGGCTGCGGACCATGTCCAGGGTAATGGCATTGAGGCCGGCGGGGCGATTGAGGGTCAGGTGGCCAATGTGGTTGCGCACTTCGGCCAGCACGTCGTTGGCGGTGGCATCAATGCCGCGTGTCGCCTGGGATGAAACCTGAGCAGTCATCACTAACTCCCTGCTTTTATTGTTCTTTATAGAAGTGTTCGCGCGCGAACGATGCCGGATCGTAGCAGTGCAAATTTGCGATGTACAACCCGGATAGATGCAGGTCCGGTCTGCGTTTTTGCAATACCTACACGCTCCTTCATCGCATAAATGCCCCGGCAGGGCATTCACGACAGAATCGGCTGTGAAAATGCCGACATCAGCACAAGCGAGCTGCCTGCGAAGGCCCTTTCGACACCTTGGCACAATCGTCTGTTGGCATTCTGGCCTTCCATTCGAACCCGTCTGCGCCGCCAGGCATTCGTGCCTGGTCGCAATAATTCCAATCGAATCGGCATGATTGGCGCCAGTGGCTCCGGCAAAAGCACTATGCTGCGGCGTATCAAGGTCGGGTCGAGGAACAGGGCGATGCGACGATTCTCGACCAGCCAAAAAGTGAGCGTTTGCAGCAATTTTTATCGGGCCGTTTGAAGTGAGGCAAGGCGTACATGGCGGACATCCGCGATCTGTCGATCGTGCTTGATCGAATCGATCAGGCAATCATTGAGGTGCTGCGCCACGAAGGGCGCATCACCTATCAGAAGCTTTCCGAGCGCGTGCACCTGACACCAAGGCCATGCCTTGAGCGGGTGCGCAAGCTCGAACAGCTCGGCGTCATTCGTGGCTACGGGGCGATTCTCGACGAGAAAAAACTGACCCCCGGTTTGTCGCTGCTGGTGCTGGTGGCGCTGTCGAACCAGAGTGGGCGCGCCGCCCAGAAAGCGTTTGAAGCCAAAGTCCGCGCCTGTCCGCAGGTGCTGGAGTGCCAATTGATCAGCGGCGCCTTCGACTACAGCCTGCGGATGCGCTGTCGTGACATGGAACACTACCGGGTATTGACCGAAGTCTGGTTCGACGACCCGGACCTGCACATCGACAAACTGGTCAGCCACCCTGAGCTGGCGATGGTCAAAACCTCCACATAATCACATCACGCATCGCAAAAGATCGCAGCCTCCGGCAGCTCCTACAGATACCCATCCCGTAGGAGCTGCCGGAGGCTGCGATCTTTTGATTTTTTAATCTTTTAAACACCCACCAAATCGGCTGCAAGCTCCCCCGTTTTCAGCCATTTCCAGCGCCGCCTCCCTGCTTATCAGCCGGGTTTTTCCAGCGCCGAATCAGACAATGAGCACCTCTCAACCCTCATTGATTCTGTGCCCATGCAAACCACCAGTACCGTTTTGATGATTCGCCCGACCCGTTTCTCCTTCAACCAGGACACGGCGGCCAACAACCGATTCCAGCGCCCGGCAGCATGGTCCTCGATCGCGAACAGCGGATCTGTTACGCCGGCTACTCGACCCGTACCCATGCCGAAGCGCTGGATCAGTGGGTCGAGCACCTCGGCTATGAACGCTGTGCGTTCAACGCGGTGGACCGTCACGGCGTGGCGATCTATCACACCAACGTGATGATGAGCGTCGGCACGAAACTGGCGGTGGCCTGTCTGGAATCGCTCAGCGACCTGGGCGAGCGCAATGCACTGCGCTCACGTCTGGAGCGCAGCGGCAAGCAGGTCATGACCCTGAGCTTCGATCAGCTGGAATCGTTCGCCGGCAACATGCTTGAAGTGCATAACGCCGCTGGCGAGCCGTTGCTGGTGATGTCGCGCACCGCCTGGCGGTCGCTGCATGCCGACCAACGCCGGATGGTCGAAACCTACGCCAACCCCCTGCCAGTGAACATCGACACCATCGAGCGGATTGGCGGCGGCAGTGCGCGCTGCATGCTCGCGGAAGTCTACTTGCCTAAACGCGTGAGCCCACAGGAGCACCATTGATGATCGTCCGTCCTGCAACGATGAATGACCTGCCGGCGTTGCTGGCACTGGCCCACAGCGCCGGCACTGGTTTGACTACTTTGCCGGCCGATGCCGGGCGTTTGCGTCAGCGCCTGGAATGGGCTGAGAAAACCTTCGCTGGCGAAGCCGAACGGGGTGATACCGATTACCTGTTTGTGCTGGAGGCAGAGATCGAATGTGCAACCGGTGACATCCGCGCCGTGCGTGACAGTCAGGTATTGCAGCTGAGCATCGGCACACCGGGAGAGCAGGCGGCGGTCTATCTGATTCACAACCGTCAGTTTGCCGATTGCCGGATCACCGCCGCAGCGGCGCGGGTCGCCGCCGGGACCTTGATTGTCGATGCACACACCGCCAAGACACTGGGATTGAGTGCCGGCGTTTCGGTGCGGGCGGTGAGCCTGGCCGTGCCAGCGCGCCAGCAGTCGGCGGCTTAGCGATGGGTGAATACTTCGCCGATGCTGCGGCGTTTGGCGTGCAGCTCGCTGGCGTGGATCAACTGCTCAAGGTCCTCGGGCGTGACGTCGAAGAACTCCTGCATGTCGGCGAGGGCCAGCTTGAGGTCTTCGGCGGTAATCGCCAGCGCGTCTTTGGGCGGATGATCGGCAGGCACCCCAGCGACGGGTTCGCTGTGGCCCTTGGGGTAGCGGATTCGTGTCAGGTTGTTATAGGCCAAAGCGCTGAGCAACATGCACGTCGCGGCGAGCATCACCGGCCCGAGCTCGCGCCAGTCCATGGCGATGGTTGCCGGGTCGGCCAGCACCAGCAGCAATGCCAATGCGCCGGCCGGTGGGTGCAGGCAGCGCGACCAGCACATCAGAGTCAGCGCCATGCCGGCGGCCAGACAGGCGCTGCCCAGCGTTCGCCCGAGTACGTGGGCGACCAGTAGCGACACCACCGCCGCGCAGAGGTAGCCACCGAGAATCGACCACGGCTGCGCCAATGCGCCGGATGAAACGGCGAACAGCAACACCGCCGAAGCGCCCAACGGTCCGATCAAGTGCAAGGCCACGTCCATGCCGAACACCTGGCCACAGAGCCAGACACTCAGCAATGTGCCCAGCGACATGCCGATGGCAGCGCGACTCCATTCGGAGGGACGGGTGTTGATAGCGGCGGGTATCCAGCGAGCGAGCATAGCGAGAACAATCCAGTGGCAAGGAACAGGCAAAAAGAAGGGCTTGTCTGGATCACCAGAAAGCCCTTTAAGCGTTCCAACATTTGGGGGAGGAACCGGCACAGTGTGCCGACCTATCTCACCACTGACAAATTCATATTAATGAGCTTTCAGTTCATTAATTTTGAAGTATGGCGGCGCGCCGACCGCTAAGACCCATTCAGGGCTGCACGGGTACCAGATGCAGCAGGACGTAATCGTCCTTGTCGAAGGACCCGTTCAGCACCGGTTGCAGTGTCGCCAACCGAGAGCCTTTCAGGGCTTCGTAGTCGCTTTTGTCCATCACCAGCCAGGCAGGGCCTTTCAGGTTTTCCAGTTCTTGCACTGAATGAGTGAAGACCGGGAACAGGTCATGCTCGACGTTGACCATGAACTTGATGGCTTTGGCGTCTTTGCCCATGGCGTGCAGCACCACGGGAGCCGGGTCTTTCTGGATCAGCTCAACGGTTGCACGACTGAACGTGCGGGTGTCGAAGAGCATACGTTCCACCGGTTCGAACACCAGAATGTAGGTCGACCACAGCGCCAGCACCGCCGTGAAGGCCAGGCCCACCGCCCGCACGCGTGGCTTGAACAACAGCCCCAGTGCGATCACTTGCAACACCCCGAGTATCGCCATCACCGCCGTCAACGAGGTGAGATGCTCCGCGAAACGTCGTTTGGCGACCAGCAACCCGACGATCAGCAGACCAGGAATCAGCAGCCACAGGCCCTGCATCAGGCCGCGTAGCCATTGGAATACCCGGCCCTGCGCGCCCTGAAACGGGTACGCCGCGATAATCGCCGCCATCGGCAGCATCGGCAGCATGTAACGGGCTTTTTTCGCCATTGGAATCGACAGGCCAATCATCACGATCAGCCCGGCAGCGGTGCACAAGGTCAGCAAACGCAACGCCGGCCCACGATCCTTGCGACCGACCAGCAACACAGCGGCCAGCACCAATACCGCCAAGGGATACGCCAGCGCATAGTTGCCCAGCGAGCTGCTGAAGTAAAACAGCACACCGCTCGCACCTTCGCGGCCATCCATGCGCCCCATGAACTGCATGCGGATCACGTCTTGCACGAAGGTCGGGCCGCCGCTGACGTTCGCCAGCCACAGCAGCAAACCGATACCGGCTGCCAGCAGCACCGCCGCCAGCAAGCCGACTGTGATCATCCGCCGCCACTGGCCATTGAGCAGGTAATAACTGCACAGTACGCCGGTAGGCACCACCAAGCCGATCGGACCACGAATGGCAAAGCCCAGCACCAGCAACGCGAGTATCAGCAGCAGTCGTCGCGGCGCCTGGAAATGGTCAGCGGCATAGCCCAGATAGAACACGGCGAAGGTCACGGCCGCGACCATCTGGTCGAGGGACACGGCGCGGGTTTCGGTGATGAAGGTGTTGCTCAGCAACATCAAGGCAACACTGATCAACGCCCAGGTTCTGGAGTAGGGCGCTACCAACCGGTACATCAGCGTGACAATCGTCGCCGAGGCAATGGCGCTGGGTAACCAGGCCGTCAACGCGTTTACCTGGCCAAAGGGCAGCGAAAGCAACCAGGTAAAAAACGTCGAGGTGGCCCAGTAATCAGCGTAAGGCTGGCCGTAGGTGGTCGGGAAGAATCCCGGCCCATGGCGCAGCATTTCCTGGGCAAACAGTACAAACCGCGAGTCGAATCCGATCGCCGATTGCTGGTAGACCCCGGCGCAGAACAGCAGCAGCGCCAGTAGCCCCAGACCTAACGATTGTTGACGGATCCCTGTCGATGGATATGCGTGCACGCGGCCTCCTGGGCTTAGACGGAAGAAGCTGGCCACTGCTGCTGAGGGATTGGCAGGTTACGCGACTCGCCACGACCCATCGGGAAGTACTTGAAGCCTTTGCGTGCCAGACGCTCGGCGTCGTACAGGTTGCGGCCGTCGAAGACCACCGGGGCCTTGAGACGCTCTTCGATCAATTTGAAGTCCGGCGCCTTGAACTGTTGCCATTCGGTACAAACGATCAACGCATCTGCGCCAACCAGCGCGGATTCCGGCGTGCCCATCAGCGACAGGTTCGGTTGATCCGGGTACAGGCGTTGGGTTTCCTGCATGGCTTCAGGGTCGAAGGCCCGTACGTGTGCACCGGCAGCCCACAAGGCTTCCATCAGCACCCGGCTTGGCGCATCGCGCATGTCGTCGGTGTTGGGTTTGAACGCCAGGCCCCAGAGGGCGAAGGTCTTGCCTTTCAGCTCACCTTTGTAGAACGCGTTGATGCGTTCGAACAGCTTGTGTTTCTGCCGCTGGTTGATGGCCTCGACCGCTTGCAACAGGTCGCTGGAGCAATTGGCTTCCTGGGCGCTGTGGATCAACGCGCGCATATCTTTCGGGAAACACGAGCCGCCATAGCCGCAGCCAGGGTAGATGAAGTGGTAGCCGATGCGCTGGTCTGCACCGATGCCCATGCGCACGGCTTCGATATCCGCACCCAGGTGTTCGGCCAGTTCGGCGATCTGGTTGATAAAGCTGATTTTGGTCGCAAGCATGCAGTTGGCTGCGTACTTGGTGAGTTCGGCGCTGCGCAGGTCCATGAACATGATGCGGTCATGGTTGCGGTTGAAGGGGGCGTAGAGGTCACGCATCACTTCACGGACTTCTTCACGCTCGCAACCGATGACGATACGGTCCGGGCGGCGGCAGTCACTGACGGCCGAGCCTTCCTTGAGGAACTCCGGGTTGGAGACAATATCGAACTCCAGGGTACGCCCGGCTTTCTTCAGCACGCCTTCAATGTGCGCGCGCAGGGTGTCGCCGGTGCCGACCGGGACAGTGGACTTTTCCACGAGAATCAGCGGCTCGACACGATGGCGCGCGACCGCGTCACCCACGGACAAGACATATTTCAGGTCGGCCGAGCCGTCCTCGTCCGACGGCGTGCCGACAGCGATAAACAGTACCTGACCGTGCTCGATGGCCATCTTTTCGTCGCTGGTGAAATGCAGGCGCCCGCTCTCCAGGTTCTCCTTGACCATGCTCTCCAGCCCTGGTTCAAAGATAGTGACGTGGCCTTTCTGCAGCATTTTGATCTTGTTCTGATCGACGTCCATGCAGACGACATCATGACCGACTTCAGCCAGGACAGTCGCCTGCACCAGACCGACATAACCGCTACCAATTACACTGATTTTCATGAGGCATTCCTGACTTCTGGGGCGCGAGCAGTTCGAGAGTTAATAGTGATGACACCGAGGATGACCAAGGCCACCCCGAGTGTTTTGGAAAGACTGAAGTTTTCGTTGAACAGCGGCAGGCTGGCGGCCAATAGATACACCAGTGCATAGCTGATACTCAACAGCGAGTAGGCCCGGCCCAGCGGCAGATCGCGCAGCGCGGCGAGCCAGCACAGCATGGACAGGGCGTAAGCGCAGATCGACGCAAGGACCACGCCGATCGCGAGCAGGTCGATGCTGCCATTGCTCAGGGCCTGTAGCCACTGATCGGGCAGCGGCAAATGGCTCATGCTCCAGCGCATGCCCAACTGGGCGGCACTGACCAGCACCACGCTGCCCATGGCAAAGGTAATTCCGCGACGAAGACTCATGCGTGCCTCCCGAGCAGAACGACGCCGGCGATGATCAGCGCAACGCCGATCCAGTGACGACGATCAATGGTTTCGTGGAAGACGAAGTGGGCGGCCAGGGTGATCAGCACAAAGTTGAGGCTGAGCATCGGGTAGGCGATACCGACTTCCAGGCGCTGCAATACCAGCAGCCACACCAGCAGGCCAAAACCCAGGCACGCCAGCGCTAGCCACAACCACGGCGAGAGCAGTTTCTCGGCCCAGCCGGAGTCTTTGCCGCGCCAGCTTTCCACGGCGTATTTCTGGGCAATCTGGCCCATGCAGGTCAGCAGGCAGGCCACCAACAGCAAAATCAGGGTCATGGCGCGCTCTGCGGGATGATCAGAATAACCATGTTGCCTTGCTCGTAATGCTTGCCATCTTTAGGCAGCAGTTCGAGCTCACGGGCTTCGTCGTCACCTTTGACGCGCATGACCACGCCGACCGGGCCGGCCTTGCGGGCTTCACTCATCCACTGTTGCACGTGTTCGGTATCAACCCGACGTGCAGCGGCGTCCGGGTAGTCCAGGCCATATTTCACTTCGCCAATGGTGTTGTACAACGCCACTTCAGGGCGTTGCAGACGCCAGGCCACTGCAGATGCGGCCCCAAGGTCATTGCTCAGCAGGCTTTTGGTCTGGCTGAGTTCGTCTATGTGCTGGAGGACAAACTGGTCGGGCATCTTGTTGTAGACCGTCGAGTGCGGCAATGCGGCCGGCAGAATGGCGATCAGCAGCCAGCTGCCGATGGCCGGCGCAGCCCATGCGCTGAACGGTCGCACCACCAGCAACAGGTTGGACAGGATCCAGCCCATGAGCACGATGAACACCAGTACCAGACTGTGCATTTCATCGACATACACGGGGTTTTTCAGTTGCAGGTAAACCATCGCCAGCAGCGTGGTCAGGCCGATGACCAGGTTCAGCAGACCGTTGATCTTGAACAGTCGGCTTTGCCCCAGGTTCAGTCGGTCGATCAGCGCATTGCCCATCAACAGTGCCAAGGGCAACAGGCACGGCAGGATGTAGGTCGGCAACTTGCCTTTGCTCAGGCTGAAAAAAGCCAGCGGAAGGACCAGCCATAACAGCAGGAAACCGGTGCTGGCCTGACGCCTGGTTTGCCACGCTTGTTTGAGAGTCGAAGGCAGGAACGCCGCCCATGGCAGGCTGAACGCCACCAGCATCGGCAGATAGAACCACCACGGCGCTGCGTGCTGCGCGTCGTCACCGGCAAAGCGGCGAATGTGCTCGTGCCAGAAGAAGAAACGCCAGTAATCGGGTTCCTGCGCATGCACGGCCAAGACCCACGGCAGGCTCACGACAATCGCCACCACGATAGCCACCGGGCCGTACGCCAGCAGTTCGCGCCAGCGCTTTTGCCAGATCATGTAGGGCAGGGCGATCAATACCGGAAGCAACCAGGCCAGGAAACCCTTGGTCAGGAAGCCCATGCCGCAGGCCAGCCCCAGGGTTGCCCAACTCATCAGCCGCGCATTGCGACTGCTGCTGTCCAGCGCAAACCAGAGGGCCACCAGGCTCAGGTTGACCCAGAACGTGAATTGCGGGTCGAGGTTGGCGTAGCCCCCTTGACCGGCGACCACCGCGAAACTCATGTAGAGCAATGCGCTGGCGATGCTTTTACGTGGGTCGTTCCAAAGCCTGCGTGCGATCAGGTAGGTCAGCACGATGCTCAAACCGGTCGAGAGTGCCGACGCAATGCGCACACCGAACAGATTTTCCCCGAATATGGCCTGGCCGATGGCGATCATCCAGTAACCGGCAATCGGCTTCTCGAAGTAACGCAGGCCCATGAAATGCGGCGACACCCAGTTGCCACTCAGGAGCATTTCCTGACTGACCTGGGCGTAACGGGTTTCATCCGGAATCCACAGACCATGCGTGCCCAGCGGCAAGAGATAGACCAGACCGAAAGCGATAAGCAGTAACGGCAAAGCCCAGCGTTTGCTCATGCGCCTTGCACTCCCAACCATCCTTCTCGGCCTTCAAGGGCGCCACGTAGTACGCGCCCCTGAGGCAGGGTTGTCGGTTGGGCGGGCAACAAGTTACCCAGCGGCTGGAACTGGATGTCACGCTGACGCGCATCGACCAGCAACTGACGGAAATCGTTTGCCATCAGAATCCCTTCTACCTCCGCATGTATCGTATATACGTTCAGCTTCGAGGGGCTGAATCGGTCAAGAATGTATGAGTTGAACTCATTGGCTGCAACGACGGGACCCACCACTTCATCGAAAGTTGGCAAGTCGACCGGAATTTGTGGCGTGCCGAGGCTGCCGTCTGCCAGCCGTGGCTGGAACAGGCTTTGTCCGCGACAGTCGCTGTTGTAACGAAAACCAAACTGCTGCTTGGCTTCGATGACCCGCTCGTCGGCACGCCAACCGGCGGCCGCCGAACAGTCCACGCGCTGCCCGAGAATATCGCTGAGGGTATCTACGCCCCGGCGAATCTGCTCGATCAGGTCTGCGTCGCTCCAGCGCCCTGCGTTGGCTTGCCAGCCGTGGTGATCCCAGGCGTGCAAACCCACTTCATGGCCAGCCGCGAGGGTCTGGCGCATCAGGTGCCCCAGATCACGGCCGATGGGTTTGCCTGGCCAGGCAGTGCCGGCCAGCAAAATGTCCCAGCCGTACAGACCTGCGGCATTGGAGCGGAGCATTTTCCAGAGAAACTGCGGACGGATGAGGCGCCATAAATGGCGCCCCATGTTGTCCGGACCAACGCTGAAGAAAAACGTCGCCTTGACTTGTGCTTCATCGAGCATCTCCAACAGCCGGGGTACCCCCTCACGGGTACCTCGGTAGGTGTCGACATCGATCCGAAGACCTGCCTGCATCAGCGCTTGTCCGCGATTTCGAGCATGGCTTCTTTCAGGAAGAAGTCCAGGGTGTTACCGATGGTTTCGCTCATCTCGACGGTAGGCTCCCAGTTCAGCAGGCGCTTGGCGTTTTCGATGCTTGGCTTGCGGTGTTCCACGTCCTGGTAGCCAGCGCCGTAGAACGCCTTGCTCTCTACGTCGCGGAAACCGGCGAACGGAGGGAAGTTGGCGCGCAGTGGGTGAGCTTCGAACTGACGCAGCAGCTCTTCGCCCAACTGACGGATGCTGGCTTCGTTGTCCGGGTTACCGATGTTGATCACCTGGCCGTTGCACGAATCGTTTTCGTTGTCGACGATGCGCGCCAGGGCTTCGATGCCGTCAGCGATGTCAGTGAAGCAGCGCTTCTGCTCGCCGCCGTCGAACAGACGGATCGGGGTGCCTTCCACCAGGTTCAGGATCAGCTGGGTGATGGCGCGGGAGCTGCCGATACGGGCCGAGTCCAGACGGTCCAGACGTGGACCCATCCAGTTGAACGGACGGAACAGGGTGAAGTTCAGGCCTTTGGCGCCGTAGGCCCAGATCACGCGGTCCAGCAGTTGCTTGGAGACCGAGTAGATCCAGCGTTGCTTGTTGATCGGACCCACGATCAGGTTCGAGGTGTCTTCGTCGAAGTTCTTGTCCTGGCACATGCCGTAGACTTCGGAAGTCGACGGGAAGATCACGCGCTTGTTGTACTTCACGCAGTAGCGAACCAGTTTCAGGTTCTCTTCGAAGTCCAGTTCGAATACGCGCAGCGGGTTGCGGGTGTATTCGATTGGCGTGGCGATGGCCACCAGCGGCAGAACCACGTCGCACTTCTTGATGTGATATTCGATCCACTCGGAGTGAATGCTGATATCGCCTTCGACGAAGTGGAAGTTCGGATGGCTGCGCAGACGCTCGATAGCGTCGGAACCGATGTCCAGACCATAGACGTCGTACTTGTCGTCACGCAGCAGGCGCTCGGACAGGTGGTTACCGATGAAGCCGTTGACGCCGAGGATCAGAACGCGGGTACGACGCGGGGCACGGCCCGATTCAGCGCCACGCAGTACGGAACCGTCGACCAGACCCAGCTCATTGGCCAGTTGCGGGCCGCTCAGGTACAGACCGTTTTCGTTACGCTGACCGGAAGTAACGACCAGGGAGTCTTCGCCGCAAGCGATACGCAGAGGGTCGACGCTGATCACGCGGCCTGGAGCCAGACCTTCGTTGCCCTTGACGACTTCAGCGCTCCAGACAATCAGTTTGTGCTCGCCCACGGCGCAGAAAGCACCCGGGTAAGGTTGGGTCACAGCGCGAACCAGGTTGAACAGCTCTTCAGCCGGCTTCTTCCAGACCAGCTTGCCGTCTGCCGCAGTACGACGACCGAAAACAGTGGCCTTGGATTCGTCCTGGGCGGTTTCGGTGATTTTGCCCTGAGCCAGCAATGGCAGGGTGTCACGCAGCAGGTTGGAAGCGGCTTCGCGCAGCTTGCCGTGCAGGGTCAGTGCGGTGTCGGCACGTTCGATCGCGACGCGTTGCTGGGCAATGATTGCGCCAGCGTCGGCACGCTTGACCATGCGGTGCAGGGTCACGCCGGTTTCGGTTTCACCGTTGACCAGCACCCAGTTCGCTGGAGCGCGGCCACGGTAGGTTGGCAGCAACGAGCCGTGCAGGTTGAACGCGCCTTTGCGGGCGGTAGCCAGCAGTTGCTCGCCCAGCAGGTTGCGGTAGTAGAACGAGAACAGGTAGTCCGGGTTCAGTTTGGCGATGCGCTCGATCCACAGTGGGTGGTTGGCGTCTTCCGGTGCGTGCACAGGAATGCCTTTACGGGCGCACAGTTGAGCGACCGAGCCGTAGAAGGTGTTTTCCTTCGGATCGTCGGCGTGGGTAAACACGGCAGCAATCTCGAAACCTGCGTTGAGCAGTGCTTCGATACCTGCACAGCCAATGTCGTGATAGGCGAAAACAACAGCTTTTGAACTCATGGCGAAACCTGATCAGTAGTGGTGGAAGGCAGACCGTCGACAGTGACAACGGGAGCAGCAGTAGCGGGTTTGTTACGTAGGATTTTTTCGATAAAGAAACGCGGCCGGGCGCGGACATCGCTGTACATACGGCCCAGGTATTCACCCAGAAGCCCCATGCCGATGAACTGGCCGCCGGTGAACACAAAGAGCACGGCGAACAGTACGAAGGTGCCGTCACCCGCCCAGCTGGCGCCGAATATCAGGCGCAGGAAAATCAGCAGGAAGGCAAACAACACGCCCAGCGCCGCCAGGCCGAAGCCAATGATGCTCAGCAGGCGCAGCGGGGTAGTGGTCATGCAGGTCAGCAGATCGAACATCAGGCTGATCAGGCGCATCGGGCTGTATTTCGACTCGCCATGCTCACGCTCGGCGTGCTGCACCAGAATTTCGGTGGTGTGGCGGGCGAAGCTGTTGGCCAGGATCGGGATGAAGGTGCTGCGTTCACGACAGGCCAGCATGGCGTCGACGATGGTGCGGCGGTAGGCGCGCAGCATGCAGCCGTAATCGCTCATGGCGACACCGGTGGAGCGTTGCACAGCCAGGTTGATCAGTTTCGACGGCCAACGGCGCAGGGCCGAGTCCTGGCGATTGTTGCGCACGGTGGCAACCACGTCGTAGCCCAGCTCGGCCTGTTCCACCAAACGGGGGATTTCTTCCGGCGGGTTCTGCAGGTCAGCGTCGATGGTAATGACCACATCGCCTTTGCAATGCTCGAAGCCGGCCATGATTGCCGCGTGCTGGCCGTAATTGCGGTTGAGAATGACCGCAACGACTGAACTGCCTTCGCGCTCAGCGGCGGCTTCGAGAATTTGAGCCGAGTTGTCACGGCTGCCGTCATCGACCAGAACGATCTCGTACTCATGCTTGAGTTGCTGGCAGGCCGCTTCGGTCCGGCGCAGCAATTCAGGCAAGCTTTCTTCTTCGTTGTAGACCGGAATAACGATCGACACGCAGTTAATTGGATATGGCTTCAAAGGCTTCAGTCCAGAATGTTTTCAATGGCGCCAACGACGCGTTCGACATCGTCGGTAGTCATGTCGGGGAACAGCGGGATCGAGCACAGCCGTGCCGAGTTCCATTCGGTGTTGGGCAGATGGATGTCCGGGAATCGCTGGCGGTAGTAAGTGTGCAGGTGGGTGGCGACAAAGTGAATACCCGTGCCGATATTCTGTTCTTGCAAGGCTTTCATGAAAGCCTCACGGTCCATCCCGCAACGTTCAGCGTCGATGCGCAGGATAAACAGGTGCCAGGCGTGTTGTTGCGGGTAGGTTGGCACACTCAGCGGTTGTACCGGAAGGCCTTCCAGACGTTGCAGATAGGTCTGCGCCAAAGCGGTGCGCTTGGCGTTGATCTCGTCGAGGCGTTGCAACTGCACCAGCGCAATGGCAGCGTTGATGTCGGCCAGGTTGTACTTGAAGCCCGGCTCGATGACCATGGCCTGCGGTTTACGGCCATGGGTCAGGCGATCGTAAGCATCGACGCCGAGGCCGTGAAACTTGAGCATGCGCACACGATCGGCCAGCGCTTGATTGTCGCTGACGAACATTGCGCCTTCGGCGCAGGTCATGTTCTTGATCGCGTGGAACGAGAAGATCGCGGTGCCCTGAGCGCCAATGGCGCGACCACGGTAACGGGTACCGGCAGCATGGGCAGCGTCTTCGATGACGGCGATACCGTGTTTGTCTGCCAGCGCATAAAGCGGATCGAGATCAAACGCGGCGCCGGCGTAGTGCACCGGGATGATCGCTTTGGTGCGTGGGGTAATAGCGGCTTCGATGGCTTGGACGTCGGTCATCAGGGTGTCGCGGTCGACGTCGACAAATACCGGGGTAGCGCCCAACAGGCAGATCATGTTGGCGGTAGAAACCCAGGTCTGCGACGGCGTGATCACTTCATCGCCAGGGCCGATGCCCAGCGCCAGTAACGTGATGTGCATGCCGCCGGTTGCCGAAGACAGTGCGACGGCGTGCTGGCAACCTACGTACTGTGCGAATTGCTCCTCCAACTCCTGGTTCTTCGGCCCGGTAGTAATCCAGCCGGAGCGTAAAACCTGCTCGACGGCGGCGATTTCTTCGTCGCCGATGCTCGGCCGAGAGAAAGGGAGAAAAGCCTGATTCATGTGGACCTCGGGTTTGGATATGTCAACAGCCTGGGAAGGCGGCAAGTCGGTGGTCACAACCTGCGAATCAGCTCGAAGCAGTGCTTCGAAGCGTCATCCGTGACAGCGTAGACGAGAAAACAAAAAGTATATCAATCAGTTAACCAATCTTTTAGGAAAAGTGCACTAATTGACTTTTATTTTGTCGGTCGGCAGTTTTAGCGACCCAAAGGCATCGCTCCGGATGCGCAGAGGGTAATCTTGAAAATGTGAAAGGGACATGAAAAACCGGTGTCGAGAATGTTTAACTGTAACATTTACAGCAAATGTTCAGGGTTTTTCAACACTTAAGGACCTTTCTGATAGTTATCGCCATTTTTTAGGCGCTGCGAAGAAAGCCATCACCTGGCCCGCGCATCGCCAAAAACGATAGTAAAGAGGTCGGCCAGTCTACTTCAACCCGAGTCTGCGCCAAGCTGCAAGCTACGGCGCCGCAACCGCCTGGCGGCGAGCAGGCTCAGTCAATACGTGTGCATGACCCAGTGTCGAAATGTGTACCAGAGTGCCAGCGGCCGGCGCATGCACCCCGGAACTTCGAACCAGTAACGAACGGCTCGTTGACTGTCCATCCGTAGCGGGTGAGGGCAGCTTCAGTTCCACGGTCAAGGTACAGGTATTGCCGCCAAAGTCGCGATCGGTCACCACCCCGATGCAGCCGTCCACCTGTTCCAGCTCGGCGGCCTGACTGGAAATCTGCAACTGCTCGGGCCGCAACATGATCTGCGCCGCGCCGTTTTGTGAGGTAGTGCTGACATGAACCCGCCCCAGGTCGCAGGTCGCGTAGCCATTTTCGACCCACGCAGGCATGACCACGGCATCACCGAGGAACAGCGCTGTTTCTTCATCATGAGGACGCAGGTACAGGTCCATCGGTTGCCCGGTCTGCACCAGCCGGCCCTGACGCATCACGGCCAGTTGATCCGCAAATGACAACGCCTCGGACTGATCGTGGGTAACCAGAATGGTGGTCACGCCGGTGTCCGACAGAAGCTTGGCGACCATTTTGCGCATGGACGCCCGCAGGCCGGTGTCCAACGCTGAAAAGGGTTCGTCCAGCAGCATCAGTCGAGGTCGTTGCGCCAAGGCGCGGGCCAGCGCTACCCGTTGTTGCTGGCCGCCAGAAAGCTCATGTGGCCAACGTTGACTCATGCGTGAATCCAGCGCCACCATGTCCATCAATTCGGCGATACGCGTTTGCTTCGAAGCGGCATCACCCGAAAGTCCAAAGCCGATGTTACCGGCAACCGTCATGTGCGGAAACAACGCACCGTCCTGCGGCACATAACCAATCATGCGCTGATGCGCGGGGACTTCGGTCGAACCGTCGACCAACGTCTGGCCGTTGAGCGAGATG
Organism: Pseudomonas frederiksbergensis; assembly: GCF_001874645.1. NCBI lineage: Bacteria > Pseudomonadati > Pseudomonadota > Gammaproteobacteria > Pseudomonadales > Pseudomonadaceae > Pseudomonas > Pseudomonas frederiksbergensis. The sequence goes on along the minus strand of NZ_CP017886.1, from coordinate 99,014 downwards.
CTGCCCGAATCGGGAAACTCGAACCCGGCAATCATCCGCAGCAGGGTGGTCTTGCCCGAGCCGGAAGGGCCGACGATAGCCGTGCGGCTGCCCGCAGGCACCGACAGGCTGACGTTGTCCAGGGCAGGCAGGGCGCCGAAGGTTTTGTAGATGGAATTCAGTTCGAGAGCGTTCATCGGCCTGCCGTGCGTTTGGATTGATGATAGAGAAGCGCGGTCAACGGAAGCGAAAGCAAAATCATGATCAGCGCGTAAGGTGCCGCTGCGGCGTAGTCGATTTCGCTGGTCATGGCCCAAAAACCGGTCGCCAGAGTGCGAGTGCCACTCGGCGAGAGCAACAGGGTCGCGGTCAGTTCATTGGTGATCGCCAGAAACACCAGCGCTGCGCCGGCGGCTGCCCCTGGTGCTGCCAGGCGCAGGGTGATCAGCCAGAGCGCCTTGCTCGGCGAGCGGCCCAGGCTGCGGGCGATATTCTCCAGCTCTACCGGTGCCTGGGCAATACCGGCGCGTAAACTGACCAGCGCGCGTGGCAAGAACATCAGCAGGTACGCCAGCAACACCGTGATGGTGGTTTGGTAAATCGGCCGTGCAAAGCTGATGGTGACGGTCACCAGTGCCAGCGCCACGACGATTCCCGGCAATGAACTGGTGATGTAGTTGCAGCTTTCCAGAATGCGATGCAGACGCCCCGGCGAACGTATCGACAACCAGGCCACCGGAACTGCCGCGCAGGTGGTGATGACTGCGCCGACACTGGCCAGAACGAGGGTCTGCTTCAACGCCGGGAGAATTTCCGCCATCCGCCAGACGTCCGCGCCACCAGCAATCAGCCATTGGGCCAGGGTAATCAGCGGCACACCGAGTGCCAGCACGCTCGTGATGATCGGCAACAACAGTGTTGCGGCTTTGGTGTTGCGTGTCAGCCGCTGGGTACGTTGCAGGCGCGCGCTGCCGGAACCGACGCGTGCGTAACGGGCGTGGCCACGGGAGGCGGATTCGGCGGTCAACATCAGCAGGCAGCACAGCGCCAGAACCCCGGCCAGCATGTTCGCCGCCGGACCGTTGAAGGACGACTGGAACTGGTCGAAGATCGCCGTGGTGAAGGTGTCGAAGCGAATCATCGCGTACAGGCCGTATTCAGCCAGCAAGTGCAGCCCGACCAGCAAGGCACCGCCGCAGATAGCCAGGCGCAGTTGCGGCAGCACAACCCGGAAAAATACTGCCCAAGGCTTCAGGCCCAACGATTCGGAAACATCTTCAATCGCCGGGTCAAGGCGTCGCAGAGTGGCGGCGACGGGCAGATAGAGGAACGGGAAGTAGGCGATAACCGAAACCAGTACCCCGGCAAACAACCCGTGAATCGGTGGTACCAGGCTGACCCAGGCATAACTGTGCACAAAGGCCGGCACCGCAATCGGTGCCGTTGCCAGCACCGACCAGAGGCGGCGGCCCGGCAGGTCGGTGCGTTCGGTCAACCAGGCGAGTGCCACGCCCAGCGCGATACATAAAGGAATCGTGATCACCACCAGCAACACGGTGTTGATCAAAAGTTCGGCGACTCGAGGCCGCAAGACCAGCTCGGCGATCGTCGCCCAGCCGGTCTTGATGGAAATGCCGATGATGAACGCCAGCGGCAGCAGCGCCAGCAACGACACCAGAATGGAGATTGCGATCACCCACGTGCCGCCTCGCCCTCCGCGAGCGCGGCGAGAGTGTGGACGTGGGCTGGCCAGAGTCACCGCAAGGGCGACCCCGGCTACTTCAGCAGCTTCTGGCAACGTGACTGGCTTGGACATCGGATTACAACAACCCCGCCTGAGTCATCAGCGCGACAGCTTTTTTGCTGTTGAGTTTGGAGGCGTCGACGGCAGGCGCGTCAAGTTGCGCCAGCGGCACCAGTTTCGGGTTCGACTCGGCATTCTGGCCTACGGCGTATTCAAACGAGTTGCCGTTTTTCAGAATGGCCTGACCTTCTTTGCCGGTGATCCACTTCAGGAACGCCTGCGCTTCTTCCTGGTGTTTGCTGGACGCCAGAACTGCGCCACCGGAGAGGCTGACAAACGCGCCCGGATCTTTGTGCTTGAAGTAGTGCAGCGAGGTGTTCTTGCTGTTTTCGCCGGTTTTGCTCTGATCGACGAAGCTGTAGTAGTGGTAGATCACGCCGCCTTCGATCTGACCGGCATTAACGGCTTTGAGCACAGCGCTGTTGCCGCGGTAGGCGGTAGCGTTGGCTTTCATGCCCTTGAGCCATTCCAGAGTGGCGGCTTCGCCTTTGATTTCCAGTACGGCGGCGACGATAGCCTGGAAATCGGCGCCGGCAGGCGAACCGGCCCAACGACCTTTCCAGCTTGGGGACGCCAGGTCCATCAGAGACTTCGGCAGATCGGCTTCGGCCAGTTTGCTTTTGTTGTAGACAAACACGGTCGAACGAGCAGCGATGCCCACCCATTTGCCATGGGCCGGGCGATAGGCCGAGCCGATTTGTTCCAGAGTCGAAGGCGCAACAGGGGTAAACAGCCCGGCGTTGTCCACCAGCACCATGGCCGGGGAGTTCTCGGTCAGGAATACGTCAGCCGGGGAGGCAGCACCTTCTTGCACGAGCTGATTGCCCATCTCGCTGTCATCGCCGTTGCGCAGCGTGACCTTGATCCCTGTTTCATGGGTAAAACCTTCGACCCAGGCCTTGGTCAGGGTCTCATGCTGAGCGTTGTAGACGACGATGCCTTCAGTGCTTGGTGCAGCATAGACATGGCCAGCACCCATAAGAGCGGTGGCGAGCAGCGCGGTTTTCAGAAACGAAGGAAGACGAGGATTCATTTTGTTAGCAGCTCCTGCAGTTTTTTAAGAATCAGGTGGGCAAGCCTGTCAATCAGTTCCCGCGATCCCTGCAGCTTGCTCAAAACAATACGAATCATTCGCATGCTTTTCGTGCGCCGGCAATTTAGTGCGGGATATGTGAAAAAAACGTCAAATAAATTTTTAATCAATGTCGTTTGTATTTAGATTGAGGTGCTCAGGGGGGAGTTTGAAGGACAGAGCTGTTTGAATTCAAACGATATCGTCGACGAGGCTCACTGATTTCACGTGAGTGTTGCTGGAAAGGCTCGAGAGGCCCAGTGGGCCTCTCGAGCCTTTTTCATTGGGCAGGGGCGTTGGGGATGAAGGCGACGCTGGCGTCCGAGCGCGGATGCAGCAGCCGCTCACCGTTGTCTGGCTGCGTGACGACGGGCTGATGGTCGACAGTCAGGTAGTTCAACGGCAGCTGATCGCCACGTTTGTATTGCGCCACAATGATGGTGCGCTGCGGGTTCCACTGCTGGCCGCTGGTCTTTTCCAGCCATGCCATGAACTGTGCGCTGGTGCCTTCGCGAGGAAAGTCCTTGTTTTCGGGCACGTAGTAGAAAGGTGCGCCGTCGTTTTGCAGGTACATCGGGACTTTGTTGTCGACTTCGACCATCACCATCCGCCATTGATTCCACGGCGCAATCAGGCTGGCCTGAGCCTTGACGTCCTTGCCAAACTGCACGACGCCGCCACCACCGTTGCTCCACGGCGCAACAATCCCGAGGATCAGCAACAGCAAAACCGTCGTGACGCCAAAGCCGATTTTCCACCCACGGCCTTCGACTTTGCCGGCAGCACGCCGTTGTTCCATGCGCCGGGTGACCCACCAGGCTGCCAGCAGTTGCGCAAACGGCACCAGCGGCAAGACGTAATAACTGCGTCGGCTACCACTGGCAGTGAAGAACAGGAACAGCAAGCCCAGGCCCCAGATCAGCCAGCGGGTATTGGGCTCGAGCGTGCGCCAGTTGCGAGCCGCGACCCACAGTCCAAGCACCCAGAACGGTGCCCACGGCAAGGTATAAACCGGCAAGTAAATCAGGTAGGTGTAAATCGGCCCGAACTGGTCGAACGGCTGGAAAAAACGCACCACGTTTTCCCGGAACACCAGTCCCAGACCACTCTGGCCGGAGGTGGGTGCGCCGTAGATATTCGACAACATGAACGGTATCGCGTAGACCAGGCCGGCAACCAGCAGGGCGACGCACAGGCGCAGGTTGAGGTGACGTTTCCAGCGGCCTTCCTGCAGCAGATGCGGCAGCAGCACCAGCCCCGGCAAGATGAAGCCGATCAAGCCTTTGAACAGAGATGTCACGGACAGCAGCAGGAAGAACACGCAGTAGCGGCCGAGTCGTGTGTCGTCCGGTCCGCGCAAATACCACCAGACCGCCGCCAGCACGCCGCACACGGTCAGAATATCAGCCGTCGCGACCCGAGCCCAAAAGACGAAATAGAAGGTGGTTGCCAGCATCCAGCCAGCGATCAGCCCGGTGCCTTTGCGAAACAGCTGTTCGCCGATCAGGTAAACCAGCCAGACGCTCAGCCAGGCTGAAATCACCGAAGTCAGGCGCAAGGACCAGTGGCCAAGGCCGCCTGTGAACCAAGTGGTGGCGGTAATCAACCAGTAGGAGGGCAGTGGCTTGTCGTAATAGGAGCCGCCCATGAGGTACGGATCAAAGTAGTTATCGGTTTGCAGCATCTGCAACGCGATGTTCGCCCAACGGGTTTCCGGGCCCCAGAGTTCCCGTGTGCCCAGCCCCAATAACAGGAGAAGCGCTGAAACCCCAAGCAGGATCAGCAGCGCGCGTGTTTCCGTTTCCCGCGACTTCATGTGGTGTTTTCCCTAGGTTTTGACCGCCAGCCGCAGGATTGCTCCGTGCCTTTGAACGCCGCGAGCTGCGCGCCGGGGTCAGAAAATGCAGATCATCTACTTGCCGGGTGACGATCTGTATATCGTCCCCCGGTAAAGCGGCGCATCAGGAATCTTCAGGGTAGTTTCGGGAAAACCAGGATCTCCAGTTCGCCCCGCTTGTAGTGCTTGCCATCGATCGGCAGCAGCAAGACTTCCTGCTCTTCCAGAGCGTTTTTTACCCGCATGACGACACCCACCGAACCCTTTTTACGGGCTTCGGTCATCCACTGCTGGACACCGTTCATATCAATTTTGCGGTGTTCCGCCTCAGGGTAAGCGGCGCCGTACTGCAATTCACCAACGGTGTTGTACAGGTCAACCTGCGGACGTTTCAGGCGCCAGGACAATGCCGAGGCCGCACCCAAATCGTTACTCAGCAGCGAAGTGGTCTCGCTCAATTCCTGAACATGCTCGGCAATGAACTGGTCAGGCATTTTGCTGTTGACGATTGTCGCGGGCATGGCGGATGGCAACAATGCAACCAGCAGCCAGATGCCCAGCGCCGGCGTGGCCCAATAGACCAGCGGTCGAAGGGCTTGCAGGGCGTTGGCGATGATCCAGCCGGCCAGCACGATGAAGCCCAGCGACATAGGGAACATTTCGGTGTTTTCGAAGATCTGCCGGGTTATCTGCAGGTAGATCAGGACAATCAGGGCGATCGTCGCGATCGCCGCGTTGAGCAAACCATTGATGCGAATCGACCGGCCACGGGCCTCGCTCACCAGATCGATCAGCGTATTGGCCATCAGCAAGGCCAGCGGCAGCAGGCACGGCATGATGTAGGTCGGCAGCTTGCCTTTGCTCATGCTGAAAAACACCAGCGGCAAGAGCATCCACAGCAGCAGAAAGCCGGTGGTGTTCTGAGTCTTGTTTTTCCAGGCTTGAACCAGTGTCGACGGCAACAGGGCCGCCCAAGGCAGGCTCGAAACCACCATGATCGGCAGGAAGAACCACCACGGCCGGGTGTGCTGGGCATCTTCGGCGGCGAACCGGCGAATGTGCTCGTGCCAGAAGAAGAAACGCCAGAAGTCGGGTTCCTGGCTATGGATCGCCAGTACCCATGGCAGGCTGACGACGATGGCGACGACCATCGCTACCGGGCCATAGCGCAGCAATTCGCCAAAGCGCTTTTGCCAGATCATATAAGGCAGTGCGATCAACACCGGTAACAGCCAGGCAAGGAAGCCCTTGGTCAGGAAGCCCATCCCACAGGCGAAGCCGAGCAGGGCCCAGGCACCGAGTTTGCTACGTGGGGTTTTGTTATCCAGGGCAAACCACAGGGCAACCAGGCTCAGGTTGACCCAGAAGGTGAACTGCGGATCAAGGTTGGAGTAGCCAGCCTGGCCGGCGATCAGGCCGAAGCTCATGTAAAGAAGGGCGGCAGCGAAACTTTTGCGCGGATCATTCCACAGGCGACGGGCGATCAAATAAGCCAGCCACACACTCAGCCCGGTGCTGACTGCCGAGGCAATACGCACGCCAAACAGGTTTTCGCCAAAGATCGCCTGACCGATGGCAATCATCCAGTAACCGGCAATGGGCTTCTCGAAGTAGCGAAAGCCCATGAAGTGCGGAGACACCCAGTCACCGCTCAGCAACATCTCCTGGCTGATCTGCGCGTAGCGGGGTTCGTCAGGAATCCACAACCCGTGGGCCATCATCGGCAACAGGTAGAACAGGCCGAAGGCCAACAACAGGCAGGGTAAAGCCCAGCGTTTGATCATTTGACTCGTGCTCCCTGCAACTTCATGCGACGGTTCGGATCGCTGCGTGAGCAATCAGTAAAGTGATGCGTGACGAGTATTGTTTTTCGCTTCATGGGACGGCCTTGATACCGGAAGACGTTGCTCGGTTTTGGGTGTTTTGGTTATGACGTTCGGTGCTGCACCGGCCTTCTTCAACAAAGACGCGTGCAGAGGCGCAGACATCGCTGTGACGAGCCGGCCGTATTATTCGGCAAAAGAAAAAAGTCGACGCATGACATTAGAAAATAAAGTTGTTCAACTTGTTTCAAATGCACGCCAGCGCTGACGAACTGTCGTAATGGCGACTTTTTTGAGTTCGTTGACAGCGCCGGCGTGTACCGACCAGAAGCACTATTTGCTGGCGAATCGTTTATCCAGCACGGTTGGCCAGTCCTGGGAGTTCACAATGCCAAGCACTTTCAGCTGCCCGTCAGCAGTCACCGAGACGAACAGGGCGCTGGTGTACTGACTGGTAGGAGCATGCTTGAAGCCGGTTTGTTTCTCAAAGTCACTGATGCAGCCACTGTGCGTGACCAGGACCAGATTGCGATGCGCCGTTTTGTGTGCGACGACATCGTCACGCATGGTCTTGCCGCATTGGGCCAGCCATTCCTGACGCGACGCCTCTTTGCCAAACATGTACTGCGCGGTTTGCATCGTGCGGGTCGCCGGACTGCTGAACACATCCGCGTGGTCCATGCCCAGAGCGTTGAACCCCTTGCCAACGTCTGTCGATGCCGCGCTGCCTACCTGGGTAATGCCATCGGCTGGGCCCAGGCACGGATTTTTCGACTGATCGCAACGTTCGGCATGTCGAACCAGCACCACCACATCACCTGCCTGCCAGCGTTGAAATACGCCAGCCGTTGCCATGTGATCACTTTCCGCCAGCATTGCGGGAGAGCGGGGCCACAAGGTGAACCCCGTCACCAGGGCGGCCACTAACACTGCCGACGCCGCTAGCGTCACTTTCAGAAAGCGTTTTTTGATCGCTCGTTTAGGCGAGTCTTTGGGCAATACAGAATTAACCACGCCATGCACCTGTAAGTCGTATTGGGACGAAGAGTTTCGATACTGTTCAAGCAGGCAGCGTAGACAGTTACGAGAAACGCTAGCGTTGAAAGATCGATTTGGGACGATCAATTTAGGGGGGTATAGGTGAAACGAATGTGAAAATATCGCCGGGCCTCTTAACCTTCCCTTAACCAAGGCTAATTATTTAATTTCAAGTGCATGGCCAACAATGGAAGCCGCCTCGGACAGGGCCACGAGCGTGGTCGTCGGGGAGGCAGCAAGTGCCGCTCAGGCGTTATTGTTTCAAGTTACTTCGTGGGGCGGTTTTCCCAGCAGATCGATCTGGCAACCTGGCGCTGCGTCGTAAACCGCCAGTTTCATGTCGTGCAACCGCGCCACGGCCGACACCATGCTCAAGCCCAATCCATTGCCGGGTGTGTGACGGCTCAACTCTGAACGGTAGAGCCGGCGAAATACCGCCTCGCGCTCAGCTTCCGGAATGCCGGGGCCGTTATCGGTCACCCGAATACCGACGCCTGTTGCGTCAGTAATGACGCTAAGACTGACGCTGCTATGGTCGGGGGAGAATTTGATCGCGTTATCCAGCAGATTACAGCAGGCATCGAACAGCAATTGGGCATCGCCTGCGATCAGCGCTGATTGCGCGCTGGCATGGAACGCCAGGCTGATGCCGCGCTCCTCGGCCAGCGGTTCATAGAGCTCGGTGGCATCGGCGCCAATCAGGTTCAGATCGACCGGCGCAAAGTGGCTGCGTCGCGCGCTGTCCTCAATCTCGGAAATGCGCAGCAAGGCACGGAACGTCATCAGCAAACCCTTGGCCTCGGTCAGGGCCGAGTCAATGCTGGCGGCGTATTCGTCCTCACGCAGACCTCGGCGCTGCGCGCGCTCAAGGCCCGCAATCAGCCGGGTCAGGGGCGTGCGCAGGTCGTGGGCGATGTCGTCGCAGACACCTTTGACTTCGCTCATCAAGCGTTCCAGCTCATCGAGCATGCTGTTGACAACATGGGCGAGACGGTCGATGTCATCGTTGTTGCCCAGCGTTGGCAAGCGGCTGCTCAAGTCGCCCTCGATGATGCCTTTGATCGAGTCGCTTAATTTGTCGAGCCGGCGCCGCGCCGAGTAGCCCAATCCGATCGCACCTAACAGGCCGACCACCAGCAGCAGGACCCCACCGGAAATCAGTGCATGGACCAGAAGTTCGTCGAACTCACTAATATCGTGCATGTCCTGGGCGACCAGCAGGGTTTTGCCGTCCTCCAGTTTATGGACGATAAACCGCACCGGACGGGAGCGACCGTTGGCTTTCTCCCAGTCGAACTCGGCAGGTTTATCGAAGGCGCGAAACGTCGGCAATTGATGGATGGCACCGGCGATGTAGTGGCCGTTTTCATCGAACAGGGAGTGGGGCAGGCGGCCCTCTATGTCTTGAGTGGCGTGTTTGATGATTTCCTGTTCCCGCAGCTGGCTGGTTTGCTGGCTGCGACTTTCCACCTGACGGTACAACGCAGTATCGGCTTCGCCTTTCAGATAGAACGCGGTTTGCCAATAGATGTAACCAAACAGCGCCAAAAACGAGCAACCGAACAGCCCAAGGAACATCAGGCCCGTGCGAAAGCTGATGGTGCGTGGAATCTCACTCAGGTGAACGGAGAACATAACCGGCCCCCCGAATGGTGTGGATCATCTGCGCTTCGCCTTCGGCGTCGATCTTGCGACGCAGGCGGCCGATATGCACCTCGATGACATTGGTGCGCTCGTCGTAGCTGTAATTCCACACGGCTTCAAACAACATGGTGCGTGTGACCACCTGTTCGGCGTTGCGCATCAGGTGTTCCAGCAGCGCGTATTCACGCGGAACCAGATCGATTGTTCGATCGCCACGGCGCACACTGCGCCGTAACAGGTCGACGTGCAGGTTGCCGACGCGCAGCTGATTATCCGGCTCGCGGGTGGCAGGTTCAGCACGACGCCGACTCAAGGCATCCAGCCGTGCGGTGAGTTCGATAAACTCGAAGGGCTTGGTCAGGTAGTCATCGCCACCGGCGCGTAAGCCTCGAACACGTTCATCCAGCGCACTCAGGGCACTGAGGATCAACACCGGCGTGCTCACACTCGCCGCTCGCAAGGCGGTCAATACGCCCAGCCCATCGATGCCGCCCGGCAGCATCCGGTCGAGAACGATCAGGTCGAAGGGCTCGCTGAGGGCTTTGAGCAAACCGTCGCGGCCGTTGTTCACGCAGGTGACCGTAAACCCGTGGTCCTGCAGGGCTGCTTCAATTTCGCGAGCGGTGGAGTTGTCGTCTTCGACGACCAGAACGTGGGTCATGGGAGTTGAACCGGCCACTTGAACGAGTGAGAGATGGCATAGTGTGTCAAATCCAGGCAGGCGCCAACGTCGCCGCCGGATAAATAAAAGTTTAGGTTCCTGTTAAGAGAGAAAGCTCCTTGCGCATTCTAGTCGTTGAAGACGATGCCCAGACCGCTACCTACCTGTTGCGTGGGCTGACGGAGAGCGGGCATGTGGTGGATGTCGCCGAAGATGGCAACGATGGACTGGCCATGGCGCTGGAAGGGATTCATGACGCGTTGATAGTTGACCGGCGCCTGCCGGGGCTCGACGGTATCGCGCTGGTTCGGGCGATACGCAGTCGCGACTTGCGTATTCCGGTGCTGATGCTCAGTGCTCAGTCGACCACTGCGCAAAAGGTCGAAGGCTTGCAAGCCGGTTGTGACGATTACCTGGCAAAACCCTATGCCTTCGCCGAGGTGCTGGCACGTCTCGACGCCCTGTTGCGCGGCGCCGATCAACCAAGCGTTACTGGGCGCAAGCTGGAGGTCGGCGAACTCGAACTCGACTGTGCAACGCGTACGGCGCTGCGTCAGGGCCGCAGCATTGTCTTGCAACAGCGCGAAGCGTTGCTGTTGGAAAAACTCATGCGCCACAGCGGCCAGGTGGTCACGCGCGACATGCTGCTCGACAGCGCCTGGGATTACGCTTTCGACCCCAACGACAATGTCATCGACAAACATATCCATCGGCTGCGGCGCAAACTTGATGAAGGTTTCGAGTACTCGCTGATCAAGACCATTCCGGGTGCGGGTTACAGCTTTCAGGGCAGTCGCGAGCCTGATTAAACAAAAGTTTACCTACAGGCGAACGCTCTGCTAGGCGCTGCTGGCTATCTTCGGCTCATTCGTGGACGTGCTCCACAAACGGTTCAGCCGGAGATCGCGTGCCAATGTCAGTTGCAACCTCACCGAGGCGTAACTTTTTATCAATATCAGTGCTGCTGGGCGTCTTGATGCTCGGTGGCTGTTCGATGGTGCCCGCTTACCATCAACCGGCGTTGCCGCTGGCGGCAAACTGGAATGGCGCCGAGCAAACGTCCGCCGCACGAGGGGGGCAGTGGTGGAGCGAATTCCACAGCGCTGAACTGAATGACCTGATCGCCCGCGGCCTCTCGGCCAACTACACCCTTAAAGCCGCGGCCAGCCGCATCGAAGAGGCACGCGCTTCAGCGCAGGTCGTCGGCGCCGGGCAATATCCGACATTGGCGCTGGGCGGCAATGTCCAGCGTCAGAACAATTACGGCACCACGAAAAAAAGCAGTGTGTTTGCCGAGGCCACTTACGAGCTGGACTTCTGGGGCAAACAGCGCGCTGCCGCCGACTCTGCCGACGCGTCGGCCAGTGCCAGCGTGTTCGACGCCCAAACCCTGCGCATGAGCCTGGGGGCGAGCATCGCCGACAGCTACTTCCAGGTCTTGTCGCTGGAAGAACGGCTGCGCCTCGCACAGTCGATTGCCGATGATGCCAAGCAGGTACTCGATCTGGTCGAAGTCCAGGCCAGTCAGGGCGCCGTGTCCAATCTTGAAGTGGCGCAGCAACGCAACGCTCTGCAAACCTTCCAGGCCGCGATGCCACCTTTGCGTCAGCAACGCGATCTGGCGCTCTACCAATTGGCGGTACTGGTGGGCGAGACGCCGCAAGGTTTCCACTTACAAAGCGCCGGTCTTGACGGTTTGCAGGTGCCGCGTCCGTCCGCTGGCTTACCCATCGGCCTGCTGCGCCAGCGGCCCGACGTGCAAGCGGCTGAAGCACGACTGGTTTCGGCCAACTTCGACGTGGGTGTAGCCCGTGCGGCGTTCTTGCCGAATCTGTCGTTGGACCTGATTGGCGGCATCGACACCCTTGCCGGCGGCAGTATCTGGAGCGCCATCGGCACCTTGGCCCAACCGGTGTTCACCGGCGGCCAGCTCAACGGCCAATTGCATTTCGACCAGGCCCACGCACAGGAACTGACCGCCAGCTACCGCGAGTCAGTGATCGAGGCACTGCAAGACGTCGAAACCCAACTGAGCGCCACCCGCGAACTGGATAAAAGCTATGCCCTGAATCAGGCCGCGGTGGACTCCGCCCGCGAGGCCGCCAGGTTGGCGCAGGTGCGTTATCGACTGGGTTCCACCGACTTTCAGACCTTGCTGATTGTCGAGCGCACCCAGTATCAGGCCGAAGACACGCTGTTGCAGGTGCGCCTGCAACACCTGCAGGCCGCCGTCGGTTTGTTTCGGGCACTGGGTGGCGATTTCACGCCCGACGCCATCGCTTTCCTTTCTCCTTCTCAGGCCTCACACCCATGAATGCCAAGCAACGCGTCGCGAACCCTCGTCATCGAGCACTCACCTGGGCGCTACTGATTCTCCTGTTGGGCGCCGGCTTCGGTGGATTTCAGTGGGTCAAACGGGCTCAGGCAGCACCCGCCAAAACCGAGGCAACCGCTGTGCCGGTGCAACTGACACAGGTGAGCCGGCAGGACCTGCCGATCTGGCTCAGCGCAATTGGCAATGTCCAGCCGCTCAACAGCGTCAATGTGCGGGTTCGGGTGGATGGCGAGTTGCAGAAAGTCCTGTTCAAGGAAGGCCAGACGGTAAACGCCGGTAGCCTGCTGGCGGTGATCGATCCACGGATTTACCAGGCTCAGGTGGCTCAGGCGCAAGCGTTGGTGGCCAAGGATCAGGCGCAACTGACCAACCTGCGGGTGAGCCTGGACCGGGCCAGCAAACTGGCGGCCGCCAAGGCCGGGCCGACCCAGGATGTCGACACCTATCGCGCAGAACTGGCGGCACAACAGGCCACGGTGCAGGCTGATCAGGCGGCATTGGACACCGCGCGCCTGCAACTGGAGTTCACTCAGGTCAAGGCACCGCTGACCGGGCGTACCGGCCAGCGCTTGCTGGACGTCGGCGCCATCGCCCATGGTGCGGAAGCCACGGGCCTGGTGACCATTACCCAGATGAACCCGATCTCGGTGGCCTTCGCCGTCTCCCAGGATGAACTCCCGCAGATCCTTGAAGAAAACGCCAAGGGCGCCTTGCAAGTGGTCGCCATGACCCGCGACGGCCATCAGGAAATCGCTCGCGGCCGTTTGAGTTTCATTGACAGCCAGGTCGCTGCGGCCAGCGGTCAGATCCAGTTGAAGGCCGAGTTCGACAACAGTACCAACCCATTGTGGCCCGGCGAATTGGTCAGCGCTCGCGTACTGGTCAACACCCGGCAGGACGTCACGGTGGTGCCGGCCAATGCCGTGCAGTTTGGCCGTCAGGGCAATTTTGTCTATGTGGTGGGCGCTGACCAACGGGTGCAGCCGCGTCAGGTCGATGCGGCCAGCGTGGTCGATGGCAAACAGTGGATTCGTCAGGGTCTGGCCGCCGGAGAATCGGTGGTAGTGCAGGGCCAGTCACGCATCGCGCCGGGCGTAAAAGTCGCGCCGATCAAGGCTGAGGAAGCCGCTACGCTGGTGTCCGCTACGCCCGTGGAGAGCGCACGATGAACGGGCTCGCCGGACTGATTCAACGACGCGTTGGCCTGAGTCTGTTAGCGCTTGGGATCATGCTACTGGGCGCTTTCGCGTACTTCCAGTTGCCGGTGGCACCATTGCCCACAGTTGATTTTCCGACCATTCAGGTCACCGCCAAACTCTCCGGGGCCAGCGCCGAGACCATGGCGTCGTCAGTGGCGACGCCACTGGAAAGAGCGTTCGCCGCTGTTCCGCAAGTCACCTCGATGACCTCATCGAGCGCGGCCGGCAAGACTCAGATTGTGTTGCAATTCGACCTGTCACGGAACATCGACGGCGCCGCCCAAGATGTGCAGACCGCGATCAACACCGCGACCCCGAACTTGCCGAAGACCATGACGAGTACGCCGACCTTCAACAAGGTCAACCCGGCGGAAGGTACGGTGTTGTCGCTGGCCGTGACGTCGCCGACGCGCACGCTGCCGGAACTCGACCGTTACGCAGACAACTACATTGCTCAGCGTTTGTCGCAGATGCCTGGCGTCGGCCTGGTGGATTTCCATGGGGAACAAAAACCGGCGGTGCGTATTCAGATCGACCCGGATGCGCTGGCCGCACGGGGCCTGAGTCTGGAAGACGTGCGCAGCGTGATCGGCGTCAGTACCGTGGATCAGCCCAAGGGCACCCTTGACGGGCAGACCCGCTCCGTCACGCTCGGTGCGACTGACCAGATGCTCGATCCGCAGAACTACCGGGATCAGGTGATTGCCTATAAAAACGGTATGCCAATCAAACTCGGCGACCTTGGACGGGTAATCGCCGGCGCCGAAGATACCCAGCAAGCGGCGCAGTTGGGTGGTGAGCCGACGGTGATTGTCGACATTCACAAACAGCCGGGTTTCAACCTGCTGTCGACCATCGCCACGATCAAGGCCAAGCTGCCCGAACTGACTGCGTCCCTGCCTCGCGACGTGCAGGTCCAGGTGGTGGGCGACCGCACCCAGACCATCGAAGCCTCGGTCAACGACATGCAATTCACCTTGCTGCTGTCGATTGCCCTGGTGGTCGTGGTGATCTTCGTGTTCCTGCGCAAGGCCACTGCCACGCTGATCCCCAGCCTTACCATTCCGCTGTCGCTGGTGTCGACCTTCGGCGTGATGTACTGGCTGGGCTACAGCCTCGACAACCTGTCGATCATGGGGCTGGCCATTGCGGTCGGCTTCGTGGTGGACGATGCCATCGTGGTGATGGAAAACATCGTGCGCCATCTGGAGATGGGCAAGTCACGCCTGCAATCGGCGGTCGATGGCTTGCGCGAAGTGGCGTTCACCATTGTCTCGATGACGGTGTCGTTGATCGCAGTGTTCTTGCCGATCCTGTTGATGTCGGGGATCGTCGGGCGCTTGATGCGCGAGTTCGCGGTTACGGTCAGCGTGGCGATTATCATGTCCTGCATCGTCTCGTTAACGATCACGCCGATGCTCTGTGCCTGGTTGCTCAAACCCCATGCCGAGAGCGAGGAGGGGCGTTTCGCCCAGGCCTGCGAGCGGACGTTCACTGGCCTGCACAATGGCTATCGCCGCAGCCTCGACTGGGTACTCGACCATCAGCGTCTGACCCTCGGCGTGGCACTGGCCACATTGCTGGCGACAGCGGTGTTGTACGTGAGCATTCCCAAAGGCTTCTTCCCGCAGCAGGACAACGGCCTGATCCAGGGTGTCGCCGAAGCCGCTGCCGATATCTCGCCGTTGGCCATGCGTGAGCAGGTCAATCGTGTCGCCGAAGTCATCGGTCATGACCCGGCGGTGGCCAAGGTGTATTTCTGGATTGGCCCAAACCCGACGGTCAGCCAGGGCAAGGTGATGATCAACCTCAAGCCGTTCAGCGAGCGCACCGACAGTGCCGGCGAGGTAATCAGCCGTTTGCAGCCGGCCCTCGATCAGTTGTCCGGGGTCAAGGTCTACTTGCAGGCTAACCAGGACATCCAGATCGGCGGCCGCGCCAGTAAAACCCAGTATCAGTACACCCTTCAGGACCCGGACAGTGCCGAACTGGATCACTGGAGCGGGGTGTTGCTGGAAAAACTCAAGAGTTTGCCGCAACTGCAACACGTGACCTCTGATCAGCAGCAGGCAATTGCTCAGGCGACGCTGGTGATCGACCGTGCCACGGCGGCGCGTCTGGGTGTGACGGTGCAGGCCATCGACGACGTGCTGTACGACGCGTTTGGGCAGCGTCAGGTGGCGACGATGTTCACCCAACTCGACCAGAACCACGTGGTTCTCGAGCTGGACCCGCACTGGCAGACGTCCACCACCACGCTGGAACATTTGTACGTACGCGCAAGCTCGGGAACCTTGGTGCCACTGAATCTGTTGGCGAGCATCAAGACCGAGCAGGTGCCGATCATCATCAACCACCAAGGGGTGTTTCCGGCCATTACCCTGTCGTTTGACCTCGCGCCCGGCCAAGCCTTGAGCGATGCGGTCAACTCTATCAACCAAGCGTCTTTAGCGGTGGCAATGCCCGACTCGGTCGTCGGCAGTTTTCAGGGCACTGCCCAGGCGTTCCAGGATTCGCTGAAATCCCAGCCCTGGCTGATTCTGGCGGCGATTCTGACCGTCTACATCGTACTGGGCGTGCTCTACGAGAACGCGATTCACCCGTTGACGATCATCTCGACCCTGCCGTCCGCCGGGTTCGGTGCGCTGCTGGCACTGATGCTGTGTGGACAGGACCTGTCGGTACTTGGGATGATCGGCATTATTCTGCTGATTGGTATCGTCAAGAAGAACGCGATCATGATCGTTGACTTCACGCTGTCGGCCCAGCAACGTGGCCTGTCCGCCAGAGACGCCGTGCGTGAAGGCTGCCTGTTGCGGCTGCGGCCGATCCTGATGACGTCACTGGCGGCGTTGCTCGGTGCGGTGCCATTGGCGTTCGGCCACGGCGCCGGCTCGGAGCTGCGCCAGCCACTGGGCATCGCCATCGTCGGTGGCCTGGCGGTCTCGCAGATCCTGACGTTGTACACCACCCCGGTCGTCTACCTTTGGTTTGAGCGTCGGCGTCGCAGCCAAAAACGCATCGCAGC
This sequence comes from Pseudomonas frederiksbergensis, assembly GCF_001874645.1. NCBI lineage: Bacteria > Pseudomonadati > Pseudomonadota > Gammaproteobacteria > Pseudomonadales > Pseudomonadaceae > Pseudomonas > Pseudomonas frederiksbergensis. The sequence goes on along the minus strand of NZ_CP017886.1, from coordinate 82,594 downwards.
AGACCTCAAAGTGTGAAACCGGCATTCGAACACTGGAAAGACATGGACTCCAAACAGAGCCTGACGAAACGGATTGTGATTGTTTTCGCACTGATGACTGCGTTTGTCGCGGGGGTCTTTGCAATCGGCATTGTCGTGACCGTGCACGTCGTTGAAGGAAAGCTCACCAACGCCAGTCTGGGCGGTGGGCTGCAACGCCTGCTGCTGATGGACAACACTGATGACTGGACCCATCGACCGGAGAAAGACGAACTGTTTTTCTTTGAGGGCGGGCTGGGTGAAATGACCCCGGACGAGCCGCTCAAGGCGCTGCACCCGGGTTTTCAGGAAATTGTCTATGATGGCGAGGACTACTACGCCATGGTGAAGGTGGTCGACGGTCGCCAATACATCCTGCTGAAAGATCAGAAAAGCCATGAACAACGCGAACGGGTGTTGTACACGGTGGTGATTGTCGGGTTCGTGTTGAGCATCCTGCTGGCGATTCTGTTGGGTTGGCTGCTGGCCCGACGCGTCATGGCGCCGGTGATCCGTCTGGCGCGTCAGGTGCGTCACCGCGACCAGTTACTGGAGCTCGCGCCACCGCTGGCACCCGAGTATGCGGTCGACGAGGTCGGCGAACTGGCGGTTTCCTTCGATCAAACCCTGGGTCGACTGCGTGAGGCGCTGGGCCGGGAAAAACTTTTCACCAGCGATGTGAGCCACGAGTTGCGAACGCCGTTGATGGTGCTCGCCAGTTCGTGTGAGCTGTTGCTGAGTAATCGTGCCCTGGATCAGCGCTCCATGGCTCAGGTCAGCCGTATTGCCAGGGCCAGCGATGAAATGCGGCAATTGGTCGATACGTTCCTGATGCTCGCGCGTGACCGGGACAACGACTCTGGCAATGGTGCCAGCGCCTCTTTGAAAGAAGTCGCCGATGCGTTGGCGGAGATCTGGGGCAGGCTGATCCGTGAAAAAGGTCTGGCGTTCATCTACCTTGATGAGCAGGCCTCGAACACCTACTACAACCTGACGTTCCTGCAATCGGTGATGGGCAACCTGCTGCGCAACGCCTGGCACTATACTGATCATGGCTTCATTCGCCTGACCCTGCGTGACCATGGTTTCAGCGTGGAAGACAGCGGCATTGGCATTCCGGAAGAAAAGCGCCATGCGATGTTCCAGCCCTTTGTCAGGGGCGACGAACACCGGGGCGAAGGGCTGGGATTGGGGCTGTCGCTGGTTCAGCGGATCTGCACCAACCAGAACTGGCGCGTGGAGCTCACCACTCGCGAGCCCCACGGCTGCCATTTCGCCGTGGACCTGACAGAGCGTCAGGAGCAACTCCTGCTCTAGCAGGAGTGGAAATGCCCGCGCGCGAGACCGGTATGCAGAAGTTCATGGCCGACCCCAGGCTTCAATCAGTCGACAACTCAATGCCTTTCGATGGTCAACGGATGATCTTCGGCGGCTTCGAGATGATCGTAAACGTGTGAGGCATGTCGCGTAATCCGGAGGTCAGGCGGCCCTGAAAAGGAGGCAGGCCCGCCCCGGATGGCGCGCGCCGGTTACTCCTGAAGGGTGATCCTGCAGCTCTTGCGATTGCGGATTTCGTTATCCGTTGGCCGCTCCTTCACAAATTCAAAACGCGGCTCGCCCTCGTTGTACGTGACCAGCCAACCCCATTCCAGCTCGGATTCATCTTGCCCGGGTTTCGGCGGTGCAGCCCACCATGGTTCTTTGCTGACAATCTGGCGCATACCCCCTCCACGTGGTTTGGGTCCCTTCAACTATAACGTGGATGACTGGCGGTGCCAGAACTGCGTTTCGTGTGGGCCGGCAAATCAATGCCGGCCCACTCTCGTCAGATTAAAACGGTTTGTAAGGCAGGAATTTTCCGTCCAGGGTGATCACCGCACGGGAGCCACCTTCGGGATCTTCGACCTTCTTGATGTCCATCTTGAAGTTGATGGCGCTGATAATGCCGTCACCGAACTGCTCGTGAACAATGGACTTCAGGGCGGTGCCGTAGACCTGGATCATCTCGTAGAAGCGATAGACGGTCGGGTCGGTCGGTACGCCGCTGGCAAGAGAGCCGCGAAGCGGGATCGCTTGCAACTGGGCGACGGCGTCGTTGTCCAGGCCCAGGTGCTGGACCACCGCTTTGGCAGCCGCTTCCGGCAGTGGATGTTGGCCAAGCAGGGCCGCAGTGACATAGAGCAGGCTCAGGCCAGTGCCTTCGGTCAGGTTCTCCCAGGACAGGTCCTTGCGGGCCTTGGCTTCGAGGATCTTGCCGGTCAGAGCCAGCGATGGGTCTTGATAAGCATGTGATTGTTGCATGGAGCTTCTCCTGCGGATTGATTGGGGTGGGGTTCAAGCGACGTTGGCGACAGACCGGGCGGGCATGGCGCAGGTGTCAGGGAAATCGGCAATCGATACAAATTGCCGGGAGACACCGTCGAGCGCGTCGATGCCGCCACTTTCGATGTCGTAGACCCAGCCGTGCAGATTCAACGCACCTTGCTCCTGGGCCAGGCGAACGCTGGGATGAGTCTGCAGGTTGGCCAGTTGAGCGATCACGTTCTCTTTGACCAGCGAGGTCAGGCGCGCTTCGTCACTGTGGTGAGGGCGAGCGGCATTGATCACTTTGGCGCCTTCGGAGTAGCGCAACCAATTGGCGACGGCGGGCAAGTGGTCCAGGCATTTGCACTGGGCAATGGCGGTCATTGCACCGCAATCCGAGTGCCCGCAGATCACCACGTCAGTCACACCCAGTACGGCAACGGCGTACTCGACAGTGGCTGAGACACCGCCAGGCTCCGGGCCGTAGGACGGCACGATGTTGCCGGCATTGCGAATCACGAACAGCTCGCCGGGTTCTTGCTGGGTCAGCAACTCCGGCACGACCCGACTGTCGGAGCAGGCAATGAACAGTGTTTTAGGCGATTGGGTAGAGGCCAGATGTTTGAACAGGCTGGAGCGCTGTGGAAATGCTTCACGCTGAAACTTGAGGAAGCCATCGATCAACTCTTTCATGGTGAAGTCCCTTGCCGTTGTGGTTGGCTGAAAGAATGAACGCGCACAGCTATAGCGTCCAAGATCGATGACTTATGGTTTTTATAGGCTAACCCTATAGTTAGCTCCTAAGGTAACTCCACGAAAGCGAACCCGTGGAGTGAGCATGACTACAACAATATGTCTATTTGCTGGCTTTTTTGGCTACTTGGCCTTGATAGGTCAATGCTTTCGAGGTGGAGGAGGTAGCCGAAGCGCTGATTTTCAGAATTATCTGCTTTACTAGATATGCGATAATTCATATATTCGAATTTCCGTATGTTGTCAGAGATGCCGTAATGCCCGCCAAATCTCGCGTTTTGTTCGTCTGCATAGCCAATGCCGCTCGTTCACAGCTGGCCGAGGCGTTGCTGCGTCATACCGACTCGGAGCATTTCGAAGCCTATAGCGCGGGAAGCGCTCCGACCCAGGTCGATCCGCGCACCATTGCGGCGCTGGCTCATCTGGGCATCGACACTACAGGGCTTCGCAGTAAATCCATCGACGAATTCAAGTTGGGCGAGTTCGATTACGTCATTACCTTGTGCGACAAATCAGCTTACGAGTGCGAGCCCTTACCCATCTCTGGTGAGCGGTTGGCATGGGATTTTGAAGACCCGGTAACCAGCGAAAAGCACGATGCTTTCCGCCATACCCTTCATGAAATTCATGAGCGAATCAAAATGTTCGTGCTCGTGAAAAACAAACGCTGAGATCTGATATGGCAACCCACCTGACACCAACCACTGTCTTCAAATGTCTCGCCGATGAAACTCGGGTGCGCATCATGCTGCTGATCGCTCGTGAAGAAGAGCTGTGTGTATGTGAACTGACCTGTGCGCTGGATGAAGCCCAGCCCAAGGTTTCCCGGCATTTGGCCCAGCTACGTACTTGCAGTTTGCTGGCTGATCGTCGTCAGGGGCAATGGGTTTACTACCGACTGCATCCCGACCTACCGGATTGGGTTCACTCGATTCTGGGGACAGTGCTGGATGCCAACAAACATTGGCTAAGCCCTAACTCAAAACGTCTTGAAGGCATGGGCGACAGGCCGGAGCGCGCTGCTGCCTGTTGTTGAACCTATCGTTTTCAAAGCACAGATCGACTGGGTGCCGCTGGCCATGGGGGCTGTGGCGCTGCGTCCACGCGCCATTCAGCATCCTGTCCATGTTCAATACATCGCCCAATTCGACCCTGAACAATCGGGCTCCCACTAACAGCACATAGAGCACAAACGCATGACCATCAAAGTAGGTATCAACGGTTTCGGACGTATCGGTCGGCTGGCACTGCGTGCAGCGTGGGACTGGCCTGAGTTTGAGTTTGTGCAGGTCAACGACCCGGCAGGCGACGCGGTCACTCATGCCCATCTGCTGAACTTCGATTCTGTTCATGGCCGCTGGCAGCAAGAGGCCAGCGCCGAGGGTGATAACGTTGTGATCGGTGGCAAGCGCATTAAGATCAGCGCCCATAAAACCATCGCCGAAACCGACTGGTCGGGTTGCGATCTGGTGATCGAAGCCAGTGGCAAGATGAAGACTGTCGCGGTGCTCCAGGCTTATCTGGATCAAGGTGTGAAGCGCGTGGTGGTCAGTGCTCCGGTCAAAGAAAAAGGTGCCCTGAACATCGTCATGGGGGTGAACCATCAGCTGTTCAAACCCGCAGAGCATCGCATCGTGACGGCGGCATCCTGCACCACTAACTGCATTGCTCCAGTGGTTAAGGTGATCCACGAAAAGCTCGGCATTCGCCATGGATCGATCACCACCATCCACGATTTGACCAACACCCAAAGCATTCTGGATCAACCGCACAAAGACCTGCGCCGGGCTCGTGCTTCGGGCATGAGCTTGATCCCCACCAGCACCGGTTCAGCCACCGCCATTGCGGAAATCTTCCCAGAGCTTCGTGGCCGATTGAATGGCCACGCCGTGCGTGTACCGCTGGCCAATGCTTCGTTGACCGATTGCGTCTTTGAAGTCGAGCGTGCCACCACTGCGGAGGAAGTGAACCAGTTACTGAAAGACGCTTCCGAAAACGAGCTCAAAGACATCCTCGGTTACGAGGAACGTCCCCTGGTGTCCATCGACTACCGCACGGATCCGCGTTCCTCAATCATCGATGCGTTGTCGACCATGGTCATCAATGGCACTCAAGTGAAGCTCTACGCCTGGTACGACAACGAATGGGGTTACGCCAACCGTACCGTCGAACTGGCCAAGCTGGTCGGTCTTGCCGGCGAGCAGGGGTAGGAAGTCATCATGAAGGCGTTGTCAGCCCTTTCCCAGGACGTGCGCCAGTACCTGCTGGTGACCGGTAACTACTGGGCCTTTACCCTCACGGACGGCGCACTGCGCATGTTGGTGGTGCTGCACTTCCATGCGTTGGGCTACTCGCCTTTGCAGATCGCGTTTCTTTTCCTGTTCTACGAAATCTTCGGTGTCGTCACCAACCTGCTGGGAGGATACCTTGGCGCTTGGTTGGGATTGAACCGAACCATGAATGTCGGCCTGGCGTTACAGGTCATTGCCTTGTTGATGCTGGCGGTGCCATCGGGATGGCTGACCATTCCCTGGGTGATGGGGGCTCAAGCGCTGTCAGGCATCGCCAAAGACCTCAACAAGATGAGCGCCAAGAGTTCGATCAAGCTGTTGGTGCCCGATGGTCAACAAGGCACGCTGTACAAATGGGTGGCCATCCTCACCGGCTCCAAGAATGCACTCAAGGGAGTGGGCTTTTTCCTCGGGGGAGCGCTGCTCGCGTTGTTGGGTTTCAAGAGTGCGGTGGTGGCCATGGCGGCGATGCTGGGCGTGATCTGGACAGGCAGTCTGTTTCTGCTCAAGAAGGACTTGGGCAAGGCAAAGGCCAAACCCAAGTTTCGCGACATTCTCTCCAAGAGCCGGGCAATCAACATCCTTTCTGCGGCGCGCATGTTTCTCTTCGGGGCTCGCGATGTCTGGTTCGTGGTGGCCTTGCCGGTGTACCTGAGCACTGCGTTTGGATGGGACTTTTGGCAGGTCGGCGGTTTTCTCGCAGCCTGGGTGATTGGCTACGGCATCGTGCAGTCTTTAGCGCCCTCGATCACCGGCAAGAGCCATGGAGAAGTCCCCGATGGTCGCGCAGCCTTTGTCTGGGCGCTGTCCTTGGCCGTTCTGCCCGCCGCTATCGCCATCGGTTTGAGCGCTGATCTGTCGGCTCAGGTCGTCTTGTTGGGTGGACTGATGTTGTTTGGAGTGTTGTTCGCCGTGAACTCGTCACTGCACAGCTACCTGATTGTGTCTTACGCCAAAGAGGACGGCGTGTCTCTGGATGTGGGGTTCTATTACATGTCCAACGCCATGGGTCGATTGATCGGGACTGTATTGTCAGGGTGGGTGTTCCAAGCCTATGGGCTGGTCGCTTGCTTATGGGTTTCCAGCGCTTTTGTCCTATTGGCCGCCGTGATTTCTATTGCCTTACCCAGGCACGCCAAGGCGATATGAAACCGTCAGGATGATGGAGAGATTCTTCTGCCTGGCGAGACAGGTAAAGAGTAGGCAGCCTGATGCAGTTGATGTCGGAGGCAAGCCATGAGCAGGTTCATCGACATTTCACTATCGACGTTTTGTGTTCTCGCAATGCTGATGCTCTCTGCCTGTCAGCAGAGTGAGAGCCCGAAAAAGGCGCCTTTTCCCATCAACCACAGGACGGTAAAAAGTTTTAGGGGAGGGACGAACCATGACTGAAATTTTTTGCGCATATCCATTGCCTTGATAGATCAGCACGCATGGTGTGGGCCGCCGTCGCAACAAGCATAGTCCGACCGCTGCGCAACGGATTGGCAATAGGTCTACGCAATATTTCGGTGCACATTGGCGTGACGGGGCCAGCTGTTCAGCAATGCTTCGAGTTCAACATCGTCTATCAGTCCTACTGGGTATCGTTGCAATAGCGCGGCTCTGTACTCAGCCGTTTGCATCACCGGCATTTGATTCCTCCATGGCGCGCGGATCATTCTCTTCCGTGAGTCTGTGTTCGCAGTTAAACGTCGAATTTTCTTCCGGCACTCTGCGTTCATAAAATCACCCTCTAGCGTGTTAGCGAGGGAAAGCTACGGGGGTTGTGTGACAGAAATAAGTCAAGCGGGCGATATCAAATTAATGGCAATTCTCTAAAGCGAAGCAGGCCTTCCAACAACGCTGGGGTTCTGTGATTTCACCCTTCTTGAGCTGAAGCAACCTGGTGTTGAATCGCGTCGAGATACTGAGATTTCAGTTGGTCGGCCAACGGGCCGAGTCTCGATTAGGTTCAAGCTACGACGAAATTGTTAGAGGCTCGTCCATCAAGAATCTGCTGCTTCAACTGGATGTTTGGCCGTCGAGCTTTCGTCAGGTTGAGGTCAATGGCGGGCTGAAGCATATTCAGCCTCAAATTAAGAAAACCCTGCGAAAACAGATTGATCGATTACATGCTGCCGTAGATGACGTTAAATTTGATCGGCACGAATTGAGAATACTGGTCAGACGAACCCGTTATCTGACCGAAGCGTTCCCCGAGTTATCTCCCTTGTCGAGGGATGCTGCAAAATCGCTAAAGGGGCTGCAATCAGCATTGGGCGCTTGGCATGACCACTATCAGTGGTGTCAAAAGGCGCTGGTCGAAACCGACTTGCGACCGCTGGAGCAGGCCTGGTTGTCTTCTGCGACCACCGCCCTCGAAAAAGCCGAGACTCAATTGGTAGGTCTGGCGCAGCTGCTGCCAAAACTATCAGGCAAAAAAAAGCTGCCTTAGATGGCAGCAAAAAAAAAGAGCCCGCGTTGTGTAGGGTGAGTATTGCTGTCGACTGGTTACAAAATGATGACGCATTTGTTGGGGCGCAGAGATCATTCCTTAAGACGGCTCTGCTACAGATCTGTTAATGCTGATAGGCAAGGGATGCGGTGCGTTTACACGATCTTCCAGTCTTTTCACGAACGCTTCGGCTTCTGCATAGCTGCGAAATTTGACGCACCACGCACTCATCCAGACAACAACCCAGCCTTCGGGTGTGTTCGCCTCCTCGATTCTGATCAGCATCACTGAAATCCCTTTATGAGGTGGTTCAGGTCAATCACGAGCCTGGGCAAAAATGCTCGTACCATTTCGAGATATGAATACCGACTCGGAAGCCGTGTAGGTAACCGGTTGACGGGTTTCATCTGACGGTTTTTCTCAGTGACTCAATTCCCTTTCTGACGGACTCGGCGTTCAAGTCGAGTGTAGCGATAGCTCCAAGAACATGACTGGAAACGTCAGTAGATCCTCTCTGATCGATCCACATCCCTATCGACTCAATGGCGTCGGCCAGCGCGAGCTGGTTTTCGTGGAGCTTTTCGAGAACGTCAGGCAGTTGAGAGTCAGCTGGCATGGCAACATTTCCTTAGGGGGAAAGGCAAGCCTAGCAGCGTCAGAGCGGGTGTGCCGGAACGCCCAGGTCGTCCAGATAGGTTGCACTGGTGTCTGTTGCATTGAAAATGGATAGTCGGTGTCATCTTGGCGTCATTGAACCGATGGCAAGATCCTCGCAAACCGTCTTGAGTGCCCAGCAGTGCTCCGCCTGCTGGCTGATGAATGTGCGAGGAATACCCGTATGAAAGGAGACGCCTCCCTGTTTGCGGCCATTGACCTGGGTTCCAATGCGTTTCGCCTGATGATTGGCCAATCGGTCAAACGGAACCAGCAGATCGTTATCCAGGAAGTGAAAACCTTGCGTGAGCCCGTCCGTCTAGCGGAGGGATTTCAGGGCGGGGCGCTGAACGAATTGGCGCTGGATCGGGGATGGCAGGCACTCGCGCGATTTGGTAAAAAGTTACGCGGCTTTGAGGCCGGTCGTGTACGTGCGGTGGCGACCAGTGCCGTCCGTGAAGCTGATAATGCTCAACTTTTTCTCTCCAGTGCGGAGCGACATTTAGGTTTTCGTATTGATGTCATCTCTGGGCATGAAGAGGCCCAACTGGTGTACGCCGGTGTTGCCCACACGATACCGGGAACAGAGAGTAAGCGACTGGTAGTGGACATTGGCGGTGGCTCGACTGAATTGATTCTGGGGCAGGGTGTTCACCCCCTGTTGACCGAGAGTATTGCCATTGGCAGCGGTACCTTTGGTGTTCGTTACTTTCAGGGAGGCGGTATCACGGCTCAGGCGCTTCTTGAGGCTGAGCGAGTGGCCACTCTACAGTTTGAAAAAGTTGCGCGTCGTTATCGCGTACTGGGTTGGCAGCAGACTATCGGCTCTTCAGGTACCGCAAGGGTGCTAGCCAAAGTGCTCAAGGCCAACGGATTGAACGACTATGGCCAAAGCGGTATTACCTACGGCGGTCTGTTGCGCTTGTCGTTGCGTCTGCTGGAAGTGGGGCATGTCAAACAACTCAAATTAGCGGGCTTGCCAACCCATCGCCTGAGCGCCTTGCCCGGAGGCCTGGTGGTCATGCTGGCGGCGTTCAAGGTATTTGGTATCTCGCATATGACTCCCTCCGAACCAGGTTTAAGGTTCGGCGTTCTTCATGGCCTGATGTGTAAACACCAATCCCCGACAGTGACCTCACAGAAGTGGGTGCCTGAGATTGCCCGATATCGAGCATGATCATTAGGGGCTCTGCTGTTACCTCTCGTTGTCTAGTGATACATCCCTTGCCCGCCTTCTGCAGAGCAGCTTCGAGTGCCCGGTAAACAGAGGACTTCGATTGCTCACGAACAAAAGCTTTAGCACCATCCTGTGCCTGCTATTGAATGCAGCCGGAGATGCTGTTGCGCGATTGCCATGTCCAGATACGATAAGCTGGCGAGAGGATTCAAAGGCCTGATCATGCCGGCCTGTAAAACTCAGGGGAAGAGGCATGTCCACATACGATAAATTTTGGGACATTTCATGAGACGCGTTGTGTTCAATCAAAAAGGTGGCGTCGGCAAATCCAGCATCGCCTGTAACCTTGCGGCCATCAGCGCCTTCGAGGGTTACAGGACATTACTGATAGATTTGGATGCTCAAGCAAACTCCACTCATTATTTGACAGGCTTGGGTGGTGAGGATGTTCCCCTTGGGATCGCTGACTTCTTCAAGCAGACACTGTTCCCAGACCCCGCGTCAAAGAAAGCACAAGCCCATATCCATGAAACACCCTTCGACAACCTGCATTTAATCGCCGCCTCGTCGGAGTTGAGTGATCTGCAATCCAAACTGGAGACGCGCTACAAAATTCAGAAGCTAAGCAAGCTGCTCGACAGGCTTGATGGAGATTATGAGCGGATCTATATGGATACTCCGCCGGGGCTGAACTTTTACAGCGTTTCGGCGCTGATTGCCGCTGACCGCTGTTTGATCCCTTTTGATTGCGACAGCTTTTCTCGCCAAGCGATTTACGGTGTGCTCAGAGAAGTCGAGGAGATCAAAAGTGATCATAACGACAGGTTGGAGGTTGAAGGCATCGTCGTTAACCAATACCAGGCTCGCAACGCATTGCCGCAACGACTGCTCGACGAGTTGATTGCCGAGAAAATGCCGGTACTGTCTGCGTACCTGATGAGCTCCGTGAAAATGCGTGAGTCACATCAAGCCAGCAGGCCGTTGATCTATCTGGAACCGCAACACAAGCTCACCCGGCAATACGTGGAGCTGTTCAGCTTGCTGGAGGGCCGGCCCTGAATGGGTTCCTCATGCATACGGTGCGGATAGAGGCGTGTGAGACAAGGTTTTACTCCTGAATGTGAGTGCTGAGGCACAGTTGACTCACTGGCCAGATGACCACTGTTATAGATCGCCTGACGACTAAAAGCCCATGTAGTCGTGTTCAGGTCCAGGAACTTTGCTCCAATATAGGGCCAGCCCATCATGACTGGGGATGGACAGCTGTTGCCCATCCTGGCTGAAAGCGAGTCCGTGGACATGCTTCAAGGTGACCGTCGTCGCGGCGCTGGCATTCAGGTGGGTAAGCCCAACCAACACTCCAATCGATATCGCCCGGCGTAGAGTCCTTCTCAAATACATGATCCATTCTCCAATCGCGACTGAGCGTTGCTGGTCGATACCTGGTTCGCGGCTAACCTCGTCTGCGGATGAAGCTCAGCAGATGAAAATTAAAAAGGTGCCTAACGTCGGCACCCAAAGCCCAGCTCTCAACCAAAGGGGAACAAAGAGATGAGGCAATACAACTGTAGCTCATAGCCTCTGGACTGTTACTCGAACATTAGCCGGAAACCAATACAGTGAGGTAGCGATTGAAAGGCAGGCTCGGTTAGGCAAGCTCCACGCCATCAACATGGTGAGAGCGAGCGCGAATTTCCATGGCTGGATCGGCTTGAACGCATAAGAATGGCAATGTGATAAAGGTGATTGAAAGGTTTATTACCTTGACCTCGATATTCCGACTATCACCCCCCATCTCACCGATGGACAGATCGAAATCGTTGCCAGCATGAACATGACGCAGTACAGAGGTAGCCTCTTATTGGCAGGACTCAAAGCATGCCATCATAATAGTGGCATTTAGTAACGCATAACGGAGACGACGATGAGGGTGGCGCTCGAAGTCAGCCAGGTAAAAAGGCTGCGTCAGTTCATAACCTATGCCCGATTGGCCGCCTCCACTGTGATGGTAGTCGGCATAGGTGTGTTGGCTGGCTGGCTGCTTGATGTGCCTGTGCTAAGAACTGTACTTCCTGGCTGGACTGCGATGATGGTCAATACCGCCAGTATGTTCACTGTCCTCGGAGTGGGGCTGTGGTGCGCTACGTTCAGAACGTCCCAGGCCGGAAGCTTGATAAGGCGGCTTGGCGCTGTCTTGGTGATACTTGTTGGGGGATTGACCCTCGTTGAGTATGCCCTGTCGGTTGATCTAGCGATTGATTTGCTACTTCCTTTCGAGCTTCAACACAGCCAGCCCGTTACTTTTCCGGGACGTATGGCTCCTGCGACAGCACTGTGCCTTCTGCTTTCTGGCTTTGGCCTGCTGCTTGAAGGCAGGTCGTTACTGCCGCAATTTTTTGCGTCGTCGGCGCTATTCATAAGCCTGATGGCGCTTGCTGGTTATTTGTTCAGCGTCAGCGTGCTCTATTCGGTCGGCCTCTATAGCTCTATGGCCATCCATACGGCTATTGCGCTGATCCTGTTCAATACCGGACTGCTGGTTATCCAGGAACGCTCGGGATTCGTCGAGTTGCTGACAAGCGATACAGCGGGTGGCAAGGTAGCGAGAAGCTTACTGGCTAGTATCCCTGTGGTAATTCTCAGCATCGGAGGTGCCCTGCTAGCCGGAGAAAAGCTGGGCTACTACGACAACCGATTCAGCTTGGCGTGGATGGCGACGCTGAGCATCGCCACGCTCGTTGCGGTAATCCTGAGAACGGCGAGGCATCTCCATCAGATCGATAAGTCGAGAGGGAATGCCCAGGCGGAACTGGCTGCTCTGAATGCTGCCCTTGAATTGCGGGTGGTCGAGCGAACCAGTGCACTGGAAACGGCGAACAGGACGCTAATGAGCGAAATGTTGCAGCGACAAAAGGTTGAAGATGATGTGCGTCGACTCTCACTGACGGATGAATTGACCGGTTTGCACAATCGCCGTAGTTTTTTTCTTTTGGCTGACCAGCTAATGCGCTCAGCTCGCCGTAATGATCAATCCTGCGCGCTATTTTTTATTGATCTCGACGGCCTGAAAAAACTCAATGATGTCCACGGCCATGAGGCGGGCGACTTGGCGATCATAGCTGCCGCGCAGGTGCTCAAAGCAGCGTTTAGAGTTAGCGATGTTGTTGCCAGGATCGGCGGTGATGAGTTTGTAGTCTTGGCTGTCGACGTGAAGGAGTCGGTCGATATTCTCTCTGCTCGTGTGCAAACACTGGTCGATGAGTTCAATGACAGTGATCGCTGCCGTTATCCTGTCGCCTTAAGCATCGGCGCTGTTCGTTGTTCGCCAAAGGAGCTGAAGCCTCTGGGTGAGCTGCTTGCTGGTGCCGATGCCGCGATGTATGCCAATAAGCAGCTTCGTCGTAAGCAGGCTCTTTATTGTGAGGGGTGCCTAACACGTGTTGAAACCTGCGTCTGAACGTAGATTCCGAGTCAGCGTGTTTTTTGGGCTGATAGATTTGGGGAGGGACGGGAGCTGCTGCTCATCGGTACAACGGAGCTCTTCTGCGACATCGAAGGCTTTCCCCGATATCAGTAAAATTCGTTGGAACTGTTGATCGCGCCAAGCGTTGCTTTTTAATGATAGCTTTGCAACGGCTCCATACGCAGCTGTCGGTGGAAGTGGTGTTGATGGCACATGGCACTCAATCTGCTTGTGGGATGGGGGGTGACGCCATTACGGCAAACGATGATCACGATAGGGATGAGTCGATGTCAGATCTTCTTGCCGAGCAGAACCTGATACTCATTGTTGACGACAGCGTCGATACGATTCGTCTATTGAGCGGCATGCTCAAAGATCAAGGCCAGATACTGTTCGCCACCAGCGGCGAAACCGGAATACGTTTGGCCCAAGAGCGACAGCCGCAACTGATCCTGCTCGATGTGGAAATGCCAGGGATGAGTGGCTATGAAGTCTGCGCGGCGCTGAAAGGAGACCCAAGCACCTCTGGCTGTGCTGTCATTGTTATAACGGCACATACGGGGGTGGACAGTGAAGTCGCAGCCTTGGCTTCTGGTGCAGTGGATTACATCACTAAACCATTCAATCCTCCGGTCGTGCGCGCACGCGTTCAGACGCATCTTCGACTGCAGCAGCACAATCAATTATTGCTTCAACTGGCGAATCGGGATGGTCTAACGGGGCTATACAATCGACGTTTTTTTGATGAAGCACTTGCAGTGGAGTTCGAGCGGCACCGACGGCAGAAAATGCCTTTAGGCCTAATACTTATCGATATTGATCACTTCAAGGCTTACAACGATCATTATGGTCACCAGGGTGGCGATGAGTGTTTGAAGCGTGTATCGGCTGCCATTGGCGCTACCACGAGACGACCTGGTGAAGTCGTCGCACGCTATGGCGGTGAAGAGTTCGTGGTCATCCTGCCGCACACGGGAACAGATGATCTACAAAAGCACGGGGAATGGATCTGTAAACAGGTTCGTAGTTTAAACCTCGAACATCAGTCTTCAGCAACCGCCAGCAGCGTTACGATCAGTGCCGGTTTAGCCTGCATTGTGCCTAATCAGAGCGATTCTATGCAGCAACTGATAGCCGCAGCGGACCAGGCGCTATACCAAGCAAAGTCAACTGGGCGAAATCGTGCGGTGATGGGTACGCCTAAGTGATTCGAAAACGCTGGCGTGTAGCCGTCAGCGGCCATAGCTTCGTACCGGACTGAACTACATTCTATACGGGGCGGGCTTAGCGCAATGGCCCCTTGGGTATCCAGTGAGGGAGCGTAGAGAGACACCTAGAGAGTGCTTTGCTTGATGGTTAACCAAGGAGCATCAGCTTGCAGACCGAGAAGAGAACGTCCCATTTTTTTGCAAGCGCGTGGTTTGTATGGCCTTGCCTTCTGCTTGTGTTATGCCTGACAACCACGTTGGTGGTACTGGTCTCTGACTACTGGACTCGGCAAAAAGCCACCTCGGAACTTGATGCAGAACTGGTCAGAATTGCCAACGTGCGCTTTGGGCAGTTGCAACAGCGGATTGCCGACGTGCACAACGATGTTTTGTTTCTATCCAAGGTTTCTGCGGCGTCGGGAATGGCTCGTGCTTCCCTTGCCGGAGCTATTGACGCCAAGGAGAGCGACCGCTACGAGGCTTGGAAACACCGGCTCGAACAACTCTACAGCGCCTACCTCGAAACCAACTCACACTACTTGCAGGCCAGGCTGATTGGCGTTGCGAATAATGGCAAGGAGTTGATGCTGGTTGAGCGTAAAGCGGGTGCTGTGCAGGTCACACCATCCGACCAGTTACAGTTCAAGGGCGACAGCGATTATTTCCAAGCCACCCGTAAACTGCGCCAAGGGCAGGTTTATACCTCCGAGTTCAGCCTCAATCGTGAGCGGGGCAAGGTGGAGCAGCCCATTGTCCCAACGGTACGGGTGGCAACCCCTATTTATGCAGACGACGGTAGCCTATTCGGTATCGTGGTACTCACTATCGACAGCAACGCCGTATTGCCCCAAGTGGGAGAGCGGTTGCCTGATAACTATTCTGCTTACATCATCAATCAGGACGGGGACTTTCTGCTGCACCCTGATTCAGGTCGCGCCTTTGGTTTTGATCTGGGTAAGCGCTATCGATGGGAAGATGAATTTAAGGCGGTGAGCCCGTCTGCTTCGGCAGAGGAAGGCCCAGTCCGGAATTGGAGAAGCCCAACGGGAAACTTGCTGCATACGGTACAGCATGACGAGGTACTGAGCGGTGAGGGGGCGGAGCGCCACCTGACAGTCTTTGCGGCTGTCAGTGATACAGCGGTCATCGAAAGTGTGGCCAGTTCGAGGCAGATAACCCTGTTTACGATGCTGGTCATTTCCGGCATCGCTGCCGGCTTTCTTTACCTGTATGGGCTCAGTACGCGACGTCAGTTGCAAGTAATGATGGAGCAGAGACGCCGTGCTGCCATTGTCGCCAACTCTAGTGATGCCATCGTTGGTACAACACCACAAGGCTTTGTGCTCAGCTGGAACGAGGCCTCAGAGCGCATGTTTGGCTACAGTGAAGGCGAGGCAGTAGGCCGCTCCTTAGCCGAGTTGATTGGCTCGCCGGAATTGTTAGCGGAACAGATGCGCCTGACGGCAGCCATTGAGCGCGGAGAAGCAGTCTCCCATTTCGCTACAACCCGACGCCGACGCGATGGCACGACCGTGGACGTCTCTATCGCTGTTTCACCCGTCCGTGAGGCTGACGGTAAAGTGACAGCCATTGCACAAACAATTCGTGATATCAGCCAAGAAAAGGCCAACGAATCTCGGATTCTCTCGCTGAACGCCAATTTAGAGCAGCAGGTCGCTGAGCGTACTGACCAGTTACTGATCGCCAAGGATCGTGCCGAAGTCGCCAGTCAAGCGAAGAGTGAGTTTGTTGCCAATATGAGTCATGAAATTCGCACGCCGATGAATGCCGTGTTGGGCATAACGCACCTTCTGGCCAATACGTCTTTATCCACCGAGCAAAATAAATACCTACAAATGCTGCGAGGTGCAGGGGAGTCCTTGCTTGAAATGTTGGATGACATCCTGGACTTTTCCAAAATTGAGGCCGGTCACTTAGAGATTGTCCCCGTTCCCTTCCAGTTGTGCGATGTACTCAACGCGCTGGCAACCATTATGTCCATCAATGCCGTCAACAAGGATTTGGAGCTGGTGATCGGCGTCGAGCCGGATGTACCGCAAGCTTTTATCGGTGATGCACTGCGGTTACAGCAAGTGCTGGTCAACCTGGTGGGTAACGCTATTAAGTTCACTGAACATGGGGAAGTTGTTGTACTCGTGCAGCAGGTGGGGAGCGAAGAGGGCATCGTCAACGTGTGCTTCCGGGTGCGTGATACCGGCATTGGTCTGACGAACGAACAACAAGCGCGTTTATTTTCACCATTTTCCCAGGCAGATACCTCGATCACCCGTCGCTTTGGCGGCACTGGCCTTGGGCTGGCTATTTCGAAGCGTTTGGTTTCCCTAATGGCGGGAACCATCAAGATGGAGAGTTCCGTCGGCGTCGGCAGTGAGTTCCAGGTGACTATTCCGCTTCGGCAAAACAGCTCCATTGAACACAGACAACAACCACAAAACACCTTGGGGCACTTACGCATTTTGGTTGTCGATGACAACGTGACCAGTCGTGAGTATTTGTGCAAAACGATTTTTGGCTGGAACTGGCAAGCCGATGGGGTGGAGTCTGGCAAGCAGGCGGTAGAGCAGGTGCGCGTGCTTGAACAGCGTGGTGAACGCTATGACGCGGTGATAGTAGATTGGCAGATGCCGGGCTTGAATGGGCTGGAAACCATGCAGGAGATCCGGAGGATACTACCTGCGTATACGCAGCCGATTATCATCATGGTCAATGCGTTTGATCAGGGTAAGCTCATGCAAGAGCCTTCGTCGGCGGAGATCGATGCAGTTTTGATCAAGCCCATTACCAGTTCAAATCTGTTCGATACGCTGCATGAAGCGCTGGCAGCGCGAATAGATCCCCAAGTGTCCGTCCAATTCAAAAGCGAGAACTTATCTTCAAGTCTGCCATTGGATGGCGTCCTCCTGTTGCTGGTGGAAGACAATGTCCTGAATCAGTTCGTGGCAACGAAAATACTGGAACACGCTGGCGCGATTGTGGAGGTCGCCGGCGATGGTCAGCAAGCGGTCGATAGATTGCGTGCCGATCCGCAGCGTTATCAAGTAGTGCTAATGGATGTGCAAATGCCAGTCATGGATGGTTTTTCCGCCACCCGAGTTATCCGCAATGAGTTGCAACTGACAGTGCCGATATTAGCCATGACTGCGGGGGTATTTGAGTCTGAGCGTGAGCAGTGTGTAACCGCTGGTATGGATGGTTTTATCGCCAAACCCATTGACGTCAAGCAGATGCTGAGCACCATCCGCCAGAATGTGCCGACTACCACTCAGACATCAAAGACGCCAAAAACAACGACTTTAGCACCTTCGATTGACGACCTTTCGGCATTCGATGTTGGGCCGTTACTCGCCGTCGCCAAGAACGACAAAACCTATTTTGACACCCTCATTACATTGATCAAAAGAACTGTAGAGGACGGCGTCGCTCCCATCACTAAAGCGCGTATCGCATGGCAAGAAGGGCGGAGCCGCGATGCGGCGAGCCTGTTCCACACACTGCGGGGAACCCTCGGTACGTTAGGCGCCAGGCGTTTTGCAGAAACATCTCTACAAATCGAATTGGCCATTAACGATAACGATAGGACGCGCGCCGCCGCATTGTTTGATGTGATCACGCTGGATCTGGAGGAAACGCTGTCGGCTGCGAAACAATGGATCGCACAACAGGGAGTATCTGAAACGAATGAGGATGCTTCTGCGAACTGGGATCCATCCCAAATAACTGAGTTTTACCTACTGCTCCAGCAACAGAGTTTGGATGCCTGTGAGCTCTACAGCGCTTTGCGGTCGTCGCTTCTATTACAGCTCGGTCACGATCTGGCCAAGGAGTTGGACGCGGCAATGGAGCGGCTGGATTTTCAAACAGCATCGGCGTGCATTCAGTCTGTTACTCCTGCTGGATGGGACTGAAAGCGAGGTGGGGCACCATGGCAAAAGCTGAAGCCGATTCGCCTTTGAAGTTGGCTCAGCACGGCTGTTGGTAGCTGCCGGAGCCGTGATTTGAAAAGCGTAGAGGTGCGGCTAGCACCTCTACTGTTTAAATACCTGGCCGAGCCGGGAATGAACTCACCGATGCAGTACAAAAGTCGCCAGGGTTTGCAGATCGTCCGGGCTTAACTGCGTGAAAGGCGGCATCGGGATATCCCCCCATTTGCCGGTACCACCGTGCTGAATGCTGGACGTTACTTTGGCCAGTGCCTGCGGGTCATTGGCATACCTGGCTGCCACATCGTGATAGGCCGGGCCTACGACCTTATGATCGATCGCGTGGCAGGATAGACACGAGTTGCTCTGCAGCAAGGCCATGGCGCCGACTTTGGCTACAGGCGCCGCCGGGGCTTGGGCTGCCGATGGGCTCGAGGCAGCCTGCACCTCGGCATCGCTCGCATGGGCGCTGCCATAGGTCACCGCAAGGTAGGCGCCGATGATGTTCACATCCTGATCGCTGATCGGAGCACCATACACGTGCTGCATCTTGCTCGCTTCTCCAGTCCACTGCGCCAGGCTCATGCCGGGAGGCTGGAAGTTGATGTAATCGGCAGAATGGCAGGTGGAGCACTTCTGTTGAGCCAATGGGTACCCGGGCAGAGCATTGGGTTTGAACACAGCCGTTTCGGGCGGCAATGTGATCGTTAGTGGCGCTGCGCTAGCCATGGCAGCCAAACAAACCTGAGCCGCGCACAGCAAGGTGGTTATGCGTTTCATGCGGGGCCCCCTCAGGCGACGGTCACGTGGCTGGTTTCTACGACGTGGCGGCGGTAACCACCGGGGTTCCAGTCGGCTCGCAGCGGCTGCGTCTCACCCGCATGGTTACTGGCTCGCACCATTAACTGTGTGGCGCCCTTGCGGGTAAAGGTGATCGGCAGCGTCCACTCACGGAAGGAGAAACGGCCAAGATCCGCTCCAAGCTTGGCTTCGCGCCAACTTTTTCCGCCGTCGATCGACACTTCCACCTTGTTGACCCCAACGCCGCCGTCGAACGCAATGCCCTTGAGCACCACGCTTTTTTTCAGCGGCAACACATCGCCGTGTTTGACGCTAGTGATGAAGCTGCGTACCGGCAACTTGGAAATAGGCAGCGTTTGCGCCGCAGTGGTACCGGGGGCGATGCAGAAACAATCGTTGTCCGGAACGCGGTAGCCTTTAGCCATGAAGAAACCGTCGTAGGTGTGGTCGACGACTTCGATCTCACTCAAGTGCTTGACCCAGTACGTGCCGAAGTAGCCTGGCACCACCAGACGTATCGGGTAACCATTGAGGAATGGCAAGTCAGTACCGTTCATCGACCAGGCGATCATGGGCTCGCCGTCCATGGCATGACTGATGTCCAGGGCCTTGATGAACTCCGGAGTGCTCGGCAGCACTGGCTTATCGAGCCCACGGAAGGTCACGTGCTTGGCGTCGGCTTTCACCCCGGCCTTTTCCAATATCGCCTTGAGCGGTAACCCCACCCAGCGGGCATTACCCATTGAACCATTGCCCAGTTGAGCGCCGAACACGCGCGGCATCGAGAAGCCACGGCTGTTACCCGAACACTGATTGACGGCCACCACTTCTACCGGTTCGGCCAGCGCCTTGAGTTCGGCAAGGGAAAGTGACAGCGGTGTGTTGACCGAGCCCTTGATCGTCAGACGGTAACTGTCCGGATCGATGCTGGTAGGGAAATTGGCCAGATGGTAACGCACAAAAAAGGCGTCATTCGGGGTGATGGGCCCTTCGTTGAAGACGGGGAATGGCGTCTCAAGGTGCGGCGGGCGGGTGGTCACCAGGGTCAACGGTCTTTTTTGCGGGTATTGCACCAGCGGCCGTGGGCCGGCAGCAAAGGTCACTTCTTCCGGTGCTTCTTCGGCTGCTTTGGCAAGGTTTGCCAATGGAGACGCTGCCAAAGCCAGGGCGAAGGCATCGCGTAGAATGCGCCGGCGGCTCGGGTTGCCGTTATCAACAAGACTGAACTTCATGCTGCTCTCTCCATGAGTGTTTTACTGAGATGCATCTGCCAGCACCCCACACACCATTGGGGAGGAGAGGCATCCGACGTAATGTATAAGTGGGTTTTCAATTAACCGACTGACTTCGATTAGCAAGCCAGTATCGTCACGCGCAAAGCGACTGCTTTTCATTGAACGTCAGTGACTTGGCATTTGATGACAGACGATGCCGACAGGTATAGCCAACCAATGACTGGCCGGGCCAGTCTGCGATTCTGTAACACCCACACTCCTTATTTTCGCTACTTCCTGCACCCAGGCTCGCCAAAATGAGGCAGTACAACTGTAGCTCATAGCTCTTTAGTTGTTATCAGCACCCAGCGTCAAGTCAACCTCGGCGCTGACAGTCAGCTCAGGCCGAGAAAAAAACTAACGTCGTGTCCGGGATTAGTTGACCACTACACAAGGGCGTACGGTCTTTTGGGGCATTAG
Organism: Pseudomonas frederiksbergensis; assembly: GCF_001874645.1. Taxonomy (NCBI): domain Bacteria; kingdom Pseudomonadati; phylum Pseudomonadota; class Gammaproteobacteria; order Pseudomonadales; family Pseudomonadaceae; genus Pseudomonas; species Pseudomonas frederiksbergensis. The sequence goes on along the minus strand of NZ_CP017886.1, from coordinate 61,853 downwards.
AAACGATTAAGGTAGCGGGTGTGTCAGATTTGCTGACACTGATGGCTGTTTGCTACACATACGGATATGCTGCCCTGACTTCATATTTGCCAGTAAAAACAACCACAGTGACATTATGAGCCAATCAGAGACGCATGCGACCGCCCTAACGCTGTATCCAGAGGACTCCCGCGAAGCGGTGGCTCTGCTGAAGCAGGCCGTACCACTGATGGTGCGTCACAACATCCCACCTAATCCCGTGCACTATGCGCTCTGGTACACCTACAGCAAAGGTCAGGAACCGGAGCTCAATCGTCATCTGGACAGGGTTGTCAAAGACTTCGACTGTTTTCCTCCCGAATCCGCTGCGAAGCTTTTTCGCGACTACATCATTCGCCACGAATTGGAGGACGCCCGCGCTGGACAGCAACAAGCAATCAATCTGGTTGACGACATGGAGCGTGATGTCTCGCAAAGCATGAAGAGCAATCTCAACTTTCAAACCAGCCTTGGGCAGTGCATGGAAATGCTTGAGGAGCCGGTCAATGAGAGGTTGCCCACAATACTAAGCGAGCTGCAGCAAAGCACCCAGCTAATGCAAGATCAGCAAGAGCTTTTCCTTTCTCAGCTGCATTCCGCGCAAAATGAGATTAAAAGTCTGAGGGACAAGCTCGAGCGAGCCCAACTGGCCGCGACGCTGGATGGCCTGACTAAGGTGTTGAACCGAGCCACCTTCACTCGCTTACTGGAGCATGCGCTGAGCAACGCTCCTCATGGGGTGGCGTTGGTCATGCTGGATATCGACCATTTCAAGCAATTCAATGATCAGTATGGTCATCCGTTGGGTGACCGCGTACTTGAGCATGTCGGTCAAGTGTTACGGAACTCACTTCCACCCGAAGCCTTGGCTGCACGCTATGGTGGCGAAGAGTTCTGCGTGATTCTGCAGAACTGCCCCGATATCACTAACGTCCATACCTTCGCTGAACAGCTGCGTCTTAAAATTCAGTCGTTGCGGATCAAGGCACGTGGCACTGACGAGGTGCTCGATACAGTAACTGCATCCTTCGGCGTCGCTCTTGCCAAAACAGGTGACAATGTTGAAAGCCTCCTGACCCGTGCCGATGACGCGCTTTACCGAGCCAAGCGCAATGGTCGCAATCGAGTGAGCTGATCGAGGACTTTTGCTTCCAACTCCATGAGCGTGGTGAGTACGCCTCTGCACCCGCTGATAGGGGCGATTTATGACGTCTACAATTAGCTTGGGAGTTATCACGTTAACTTTAACTTTACGTGAGGATTTAGGGATGTTTAGGCCTACATAATCCCTACAAACCTAACGCTTGGAGCCGATCATGTCAGCGTTGCCTACATCGACCAGCGTTACCTCCCCGCGTCCGGTGATCAGCCATCCTCGCTGGCTAAGGTTGACTCATTGGTTGAATGCTTTGGCCGTGCTGGTGATGGTGACCAGTGGTTGGCGAATCTATAATGCGTCTCCTCTGTACGGCTTCAGCTTTCCAACGTCGATCACTCTGGGCGGTTGGTTGGGCGGGGCGCTGCAGTGGCATTTCGCTGCAATGTGGTTGCTGGTTTTCAATGGCCTCGTCTATTTGATCATCAATGTTGCCAGTGGCCGTCTTTCACGTCGCTTTTTCCCGGTGTCACCCAAAGGTGTGATGCGTGACCTATGGGCCGCGTTGAGGGGACGTTTGGGGCATGCCGACTTGAATCACTACAACCAGGTGCAACGGGTTGCTTATCTGTTGGTAATGGTCGACATCGCGATGATGGTTGTCTCCGGGCTGGTGCTTTGGAAGTCCGTTCAGTTCGCAACACTGCGCGAGTTGATGGGCGGCTACGAGGGCGCACGTCACGTGCACTTCATCGCGATGGCGCTGTTGATGGGGTTCGTCGCGGTTCATCTGGTGATGGTCGCACTGGTTCCTAAAACACTGTGGGCGATGATCGTCGGTCGCAAGGAGCGCGTATGAGCAAGCGAAATGAAGGGGCAGGGCTGGACGAGTCATCCATTCTGACAGACGCCAGAAAAATCATTGCGCCTCAAATACAAATAGAAGACCGCTCGCGCCGGTCGTTCCTGCTACGAGGCCTGACCCTCGGCGGTGTGGTTATGTTGTCCGGCTGCAATCTAAGCAACAGCGAAAGCGTTGAAACTGCCCTGTCATCGATGTCCAGGTTCAATGATCGGGTGCAGGGCTGGTTGTTCAACCCTAATGCATTGGCGCCGACCTATCCGGAGTCGATGATTACCCGACCGTTTCCCTTCAACGCCTTCTACGACATTGACGAGGCGCCTGTGGTCGAGGAAGCCGGTTATCGACTGGAAGTGACCGGGCTGGTGGCGGACAAGCGCAGCTGGCGGCTCGAAGAGCTGCGAGCCATGGCGCAGACCGAGCAAATCACTCGGCACATCTGCGTCGAAGGCTGGAGCGCAATCGGTCGGTGGGGCGGGGTACGGTTTAGCGACTTCCTGAAACGGGTCGGTGCCGACACGGACGCGAAATATGTCGGCTTCAAATGTGCGGACGACTACTACACCAGCATCGACATGGCCACCGCACTGCATTCGCAAACCCTGCTGACACTGACCTATGACGGAGCGGTTCTACCTCGCCAATACGGTTTCCCGATGAAACTGCGCATGCCCACCAAGCTCGGCTACAAGAACCCCAAGCACATTCAGGCGATATTCGTCAGCAACACCTACAGCGGAGGCTACTGGGAAGACCAGGGCTACAACTGGTTCGGCGGCAGTTGACGAGCGCTGAGCAATGTCACCGCGCAGCCCTCGCTGCGTTCATTCGCCGATACATAATTTAACTAATGGGCGATGACCGATGTTCATAAGCGGCTGTAACCCCGGATTTTGAGACCCGTTAGCCAGAAACCAGGTTAGAGTGTTCATCAATGTCTGTTCATAAGGGCCTTTCACTCGATTCGCGTAGTCGCGCCAAGCGGTTCCAGCGAACGAACCGGGCAAAAAAAACCGTATATCAATCGTTATTTGAAGAATGAATCGTCCGCTGTTTGTTTCTCTAGATGGGCCCAAGGGAACCGGCAAAACCACACTGCTGGAGGCCGTTACGAAAGTACTGAGGGCAGACAACAAAAAGGTGATCCGACTTTGCGAGAAAAAAAGCGATCCCTATAGGGGTGAAACAATGGCCCTCGTTAACAAGCTCGTCAGAAATCCCACCCGGGATTTTGAGTTGGGGGTTTGTGAGCGCTTTGCTGATAGCCGTACCTGGATTTCCCAGCACGTGCTGGCTAAACAGCCACCAGGCAGCATCATCTTGATCGATCGCTGGTACCCGTCTGATGCCGCATTTCGCCGGATAGTCCCGTTTGCAGAGATTCTACAGTTAAACATTGATCGAAACGTGCGAGTGCCAGACCTGCATGTCGGGGTTGTCACCGCCCCTGATATTTCATGGGCGAGGGCAGCGGCACGACGGCGTGGGCTGAGCAGTACTGTGATCCATAAGCTGGAAGAACATGTCGCTTGTACCAAGGCGTTCGAGCGAGCGATTGCAGATCACGGCTGGGTTTTATGCCGTAATGAAGGAACGATCGAAGACGCGACGATGCAGGTTATTTCTGAGATCTATAGAGTCCTTCGATGCCCCGTAGGCGAAGTTCGCTGCGTCGGCCTTGATGCGGTTGAGATAGATCCTTAGCAGGATCGAAGGGGTGATTTGTCGCCGCAGCGGTAGCCGGCGGAGGAAGGCGGACGGCAGGGAAACGGACAGGACCTGACCTATGCGCAAATGTCTTGGACCGAACCAGGCGGCTCGCCATCTGGCGGGTAACGAGCCCCCACACAGGTTGAACGAGCCCCTGAAGAGTCAGCGACAAATACTATCTGCCAATCTCCTGGCCTGCTGAGTCGCGGCCTCACGCGCGCTGAGATCAACGTCTTCCCCTAGGATGGTTTTCTCCACAATCACCGAATGCACATCCGTTACACCGACAAATTTCAGCCAGGCTTCAACATAGGGCTTCTGAAAGTCGAAGCACGTTGCCGGTGTGATCGACTGCGCCGAATAATCCAGGCCACGGGCGTACATCACCACAGCGGTTTTGTTGAGCAGCATGCCTTCCAGGCCGCGCTCCGGGTCAAAGCTGAACAGGATGTCTTTCTGCGACACCAGATCGATGAAGTGCTTGAGTTTGTACGGGATACTGAAATTCCACAGCGGTACTGACATCACCAGCACATCCGAGCGGTGCAGGTGACCTGCCAACTCTTTCAACGTGTTCCAGGCGTCTTGTTGTGCGGAGGTCAAGGGCGTGCCATTGAGTCCGGCGTATTTGGCCTCCATTGCCAGATCATCGAATTCCGGCAAAGCCATGTTCCAAAGGTCGAGAGTGATGATTTCGGTGTCTGGGGTGTTTTCTTGATAACGCGCAATGAAGCTGCGGGCGACTTCCAGGGAGGCCGAACGCTGCTTGCGCGGAGAACATTCAATATGGAGAAGAGTAGTCATGGCACGCCTCGAGTGGTGGGGAGATAGGGCAGGTGGGAACATTGCAACATAGTTAAATTTGAAATATAAATCGTAAATTCATACGCCATTGATCACGTATAAAACTATGTTCGATACTCTGCTGCTCAAAACATTTGTCACCGTCGTCGATGAAGAAGGCTTCAGTCGTGCAGCGCAGAAGCTGCACCTCACTCAATCTGCGGTCAGTGGCCACGTGCGGCGATTGGAAGAACAGATTGGTAAACCCCTGTTGACGCGTACCACCCGCTCCCAGCAACTGACTCCCGATGGCGAGCGCTTGGTCTCTTATGCGCGCACGATCCTTGTGCTGAACCGCGATGCCTGGGCAGAACTGACGCGCATGCCTTTTCACGGACGGCTGCGGATCGGGGTGTCCGAGGATTTTGTCGAATCGCGGTTACTGCGCACTTTTCAGGATTTCGCGGCGCAGTACCCGGGCATGGAGATCGACGTGCAGGTGGGCATTCCTGGCATGTTGCTGAACCTGATGAAGCAAGGTCATCTGGAGCTGGTCATCGGTTCTCTATGCGAAACCAGCGAAGCGGGGCTGCTGCTGTGGCAAGAGCCGCTGGTGTGGGCCTGGTCGGCACAACCCGTCGCCCAGTTACCGACGCCGTTGCCACTGGCTCTGTTCCCCGAGCCGTGCCCTTATCGCGAGGTAGCGCTGACGAGGCTGGCCCAGGCGGGGATCGCCCAACGCACTGCGATGTTATGCAGTAGCACTGCCGGGTTGCGGGCGGCGGCGCTTGCGGGCTTCGCGGTAGCGCCCATGACACTCAGTCAGTTGAGGCAAGGACTGGCGGTTCTTGGGGTAGAACAAGGGTTGCCGGATTTGCCGGATGCGCAATTTCGATTGTTTACTTCTCCTGACGCGGATCAGGCGATTGTGGCAGCGGTCACTCAGCTCATTGTGGAGTATTGCTCCACGCGGAGGGCTTGACAGTCATTCACGAAAGGCCGCTATCGACCCAGGCTGTGTGAAAACGCCAGTGATTGTCTAACCTTTTGATCGTCGAGATCTGATCGGGAGCGATCATGAAGCGATTCATTGAAGGTGAGACTCGGACGCAGGTGACGCTGCTGCCGGAGTGCCTGGACGATTACGTAGCTGAAGAAAATCCAGTCCGAGTGGTCGACGTTTCCGTCGATGAACTCGACCTCGGTGCACGTGGGGTTGAAGGTGTTGATCCTGCTGCAACGGGTCGTCCGGCCTACCATCCAGCGATCAGCTTTGTGGGGACAGTTCAATTTATGTGGACACCATTTTTAGCCTCACAAGCGGATCGTCATGCGCCAACGAACCACCGCCCATCCAACCACTAAAATCATTCACTTCGCTCGCAGGGTCTGCTCGATGATTTCGACAAATGCCTTGACCAGCGGGCTGCGCTCGCGTTTGCGCGTCAATACCAGTAAGGGGGCGGTGGCCCCGGGTTCGGCCAAGGGCCGATAGGTCACACCGCGCTTGACCAGGGTCTGGGTGCACTGGGGCACCACGGCGACGCCACGGCCTGCGGCGACCAGGGCGATGATCGAGGTGATCTGCTTGCCCTTCGGCGCGGGCACGGGTGTCAGCGCCTGGCGCCGATATAGCGCCTCGATGATCTCGTTCAATCCGGAACCGTAGTCGGTCGGGAAGGCGATCAACGGGTAGGCGCTCAGCTCGGCAAGTGTCACCTGTTCTTGCCGGGCGAGCGGGCTGTCACTGGCAATGGCCGCGACCAGCGGCTCGTTGTCCAGGCAGATGGCTTGAATCTCGGCATCTTCGGCGGGCGGCTGCATACGACTCATGCCGATATCCAGACGTCCCTCGATGAGCTGCGACCATTGGGTGCTGGACGCGCCTTCTTCCACGGTCAATTGCACATCCGGATACGCCGAGCAGAAGGCCTGAATGGTCTGGCTGAAGATGTCCGACAGCGCAATCGAACTGGCGTAGCCCACCGCCAGATGACCAGCGGAACCCGCCGCCAGCTTGCTGGTAATGCTCGCCGTCAGATCGACTTGCTCCAGTACAGCCCGGGCGTAGGGCAGAAAGTGCCGACCCTCGGAGGTGAGCGTGACGTTGCGGGTGCTGCGATCGAACAGGCGAAAGCCCAGTTCCGCCTCCAGTGCCGAAATCTGCCGCGTCAGTGGCGGCTGGGCAATGTGCAGGCGTGCCGCGGCACGGCCAAAGTGCAACTCGTCGCTGACGATCAGGAAGTAGCGCAGACGGCGGAGGTCAATCATCGTCATCCTTGAGGTATCAATCGGTCAGAAATAGGTATTGGATCAATTCGACGGCCTATCTTATAAAATTGTTAAAAAATATTACAAATAATCTTGGGAATCATCGCGTGAGTTGTCCTCGAGTTGCTTTGTTTCTGGCTGGGTGCGCCGCTTTTATCAACCTTTATGCCACTCAAGGGCTGCTCAACGAGTTGGCCTCGGCGTTTCACATTTCCGCCAGGCAAGCGAGCTGGAGCATCACCGTCACCACCCTGGCCGTGGCAATCACCGCCCCCTTTGTCGGCCGGTTGACTGCGCGGGTCGAGCAGCACCGGGTCATCGCCGTGGCCGCGATATCGCTGGCACTGCCTGCGGTGATGGCGGCCTGCTCGGGCAGTTTCAGCGAGCTGCTGCTCTGGCGAGCGGTGCAAGGCATGCTGATTCCGGTGGTGTTTGCCACCAGCGTTGCCTACATCGGCGTGCGCTGGAGCGGCGGGGCCGTGACGGAAATGACCAGCCTATATATCGCCGGCACGGTTCTGGGCGGCTTTAGCGGACGCTTTTTGACCGGCCTGGTGACCGAGTTCGATGATTGGCGCCTGGCGCTGGCAGTGCTGGCCGGCTTGAATCTGATCATCGGTCTGGGGATTTTCCTGCTGTTGCCGCGCAACCTTCGGTCCCCCGTACAAACGCCTGCCGATCGCCAGGCAATGCGCAGCGAATTGCTAAGCAGGCCGTTGCTGGCCACCTGCGCCGTGGGTTTCTGCGTGCTGTTCGCCCAGGTCGCGATGTTTACCTATGTCGGCTTACACCTGAGTCGGGCGCCGTTTGCGCTGGGCACCGCTGCGCTCGGTTCGATTTATGCGGTGTTCCTGCTGGCACTGGTGGTGGTGCCGATCGCCGGGCGCATGAGCAAGGCCCGGCCTCGCAGTGAATTGGTGAGGGTGGCGGCATGGCTGGGCGTCAGCGGCTCGGTGCTGACCCTGTGGTCATCGTTGTGGCTGATCGTTGTCGGTCTGGCACTCAGTTGCACCGGCGTGTTCCTCGCCCAGTCCGCGGCCAATGCCTTTATCACCGCCCATGCCCGGCAAGACAAGGCCGGCGCCGTGGGCGTGTATCTGACCTGCTACTACCTGGGCGGCAGCTTCGGCGCGTTTGTGCCTGGCGTGCTGTGGGAGCAATGGGGCTGGCCTGGCTGTATCGCGTTGATCGCGGTTTTTCAGTTGCTGCCGCTGCTGATCGTGCGGGGTGGTTGGAAGTATTCCGCATTGCCATCATCGCCGCTCCCGCGCCCGTGAATGTGCCTGAAATCATCATCCAACAAGGAAAAAAGTGAGATGACCGTGAGTAACCTGCTGACGCTGCAAAGCCAGTTGTTGAACGTGATAGAGCCGGTACTGGAGCTGATGCCGGCCGGGGTTCTGAAGCAAGCGTTGGTGGATGCGTTTCGCAGCCAGGAATCGGAACTGCTGGACATCGAAAGTACGTTCCAGACGCTCACCTCGCGCCGCCATGCTGCGCCGCAGTTGCGCAAGTTCTTTGGCAGTTGGTCGAAAACCAACAACTCGGCCGCCAGTGTGTCCGGCCTGGCCAACCGCATCACGCTGCTGGCGCGCTCCGAGCAGTGGGGCGAAGCCGCGCAACGGCTCTACCGGGTCTGCGGCAGCCTGCAACGGATCACCGACGAGGACCTCGGCGCACTGAGCAATACGCTGCATTCAGAGCTTTTTTACAACATGGCAACGCCGATATGCGGTGACGATCAGTGGCTGTTGAAAGACAACTGCCTGCCGTCGGCGCAGGCCTTCAAGGACTGGACGGACGCGCGACGCCTGCGTGACCGCGACCTGTTGCAGGGGCTGTTGGTCACCCTGGTTCACGAGGTCTACACCCACGGTGAAGTGGAGTTCATCCATCCGCTGTTCAAGCAATGGTTCGAACGCGACATGGGCGTGCCGCCCGCGAAGGTACGGGCCACTGTTGCCTGGGTCACCGTGCACACCGGTGGCACCGAAAGCAATCACTTCGCCCACGCTGTTGCAGCGGTCGAGGAGTTCGTCGATGTCATGGGCATCGCGGTGGTCAAGTCCGCCGCCCAGGAAATCTTCGGCCAATACCTGCAGCGCAAGGCTGCGGTGATGCGTGAGTGCGGCGAATACCTGGGCTGACAGACAACGACCTGAACAGCGCTTAGGAAAGTATCAATAACGACGGATTCGGTATTGGTCTGTACTTCAGGTTTTTATCAAGATACTGAAGCTCCGGATCCGGCGTGGATTTGATGTGCCTGGGGTTGGAGATTAACAAACTATGGAAGATTGTAAGGAAAGCCGTATGCAGCTCATTGTTTTTTGTCCGCCGAAAATTCTTCTCCAGCACTCTGCCGCGAGCTGGTCTGCCGCGCTTGGCCTGGGAGGCATGCTGTTGAGCTGCGCCTCGCGATCTCAAGAGATTGCGGCGCATCTGGGCCATACCGTCCGCTACCAGCTCTTCGACAACTTTAACGACAGCGCGCTGGTCGAGATCGACGTCTATGAGCTTGCACGGGAGCTCCATGCGCCGCTGTGCGTGGCGCTGGCCGAGATCGATGTGCTGCGGGTGGCGCGCCTCAATGATCGGCTCGGGATTACGCTGGGTGCCGAGGATCGCGCCTTGTTTTACCGGGACAAGTTCCTGATGAAGCAACGCGCCAGGGACTGCGGGTTTGCCATCGCCGAAATGGCATCGATCAGCAATGCCACGGAAGCGGTTCGCTTCAGCGAGCGCTTCGGTTTCCCGGTGGTCATCAAGCCTCGCGATGGTCGCGGCTCGAACGGCGTGGAGGTGCTCGACGACGCGCAGCAGCTGCGGGAATGGCTGGCCGGGCGCACTTCAAGCACGTTTCACAACCTGATGATCGAGAGCTATGTGCGTGGCAGCCATTACATCGTCAATGGCCTGTACATCGATGGCCGTCCGATCCTGGTTTCACCAGTTCGGGTCATGACCTCGGCGCTGGATTTCCTCGGCGGAAAATCACATGACCTGCACATGCTCGACGCCGACAACCCAATGCGCGACAGGCTGGTTCGCTATGCGCGTTCGCTGGTCGAAGATGTGCTGCCATCCGATCCGACCATGCTGTTTCATCTCGAACTTTTCGTGGATGGAAATGACGAGATCGTCCTCTGCGAAATCGCCTCGCGGTTGGGCGGGGTGTTCTTCAATCAGGAGCTGATACACGCCTGGGGCATTGATCCGCGGATGAGCTTCCTGCGCGCGCTGCATGATCCGTTCTACCGCCCTGAGCCAATGGCCGCGCCGCTGCGGATGGTCGGGCATATCAGCATCCCGCCGCGGGTCGGTCTGCTGCGTGAAGTCCCGCAAACCTGCCCGCTCGACGGTGTTCTGGAGTACCGAATTTCCGCCAGGAAGATGACCTCCTATGGCGGCATGGAATTCACCAACTCGGAAATCCTCAACGCCATCGTGGCAGGCCAGGATGAGGCCGAGTTGCGCGACAAGCTGCATCAGGTCGAAGCCTGGTTTCACGAGAGTTGCGACTGGTCGGGCAGCGAAATCGCCGCCGCGGTATAGACCTTACCGCACACCCTTTCGACATTAATTGAGCTGACCTTCCTGAGCTGGACGGAATCGTCACGCCTGCAGAAAAGTGGATATCCAATGAAGACTGTGTTCGAAAGCCTTATCCCGATTCCCGTGGCGGCCCTAGGCGCATGGCTCGGTTACATGACCGGGCTTCCGCTTGGTGAGCTGATCGGCGCGATCTGCCTGGTCACGGCGCTCAGCAAAATGGGTGTGCGCATGCGCATGCCGTATCCGTTCGTGGCCACCGTGCAGTTGCTGCTCGGGGTCAGTGTCGGTTCCATCGTCACCGCCTCGATGATGCGTGAGCTGACGGATTTCAGCATTCTGGTCGGTCTGCTCATCTGCATGACCACGCAGATTTTCGTCGGCTACAACTGGCTGCGGCGCATGGAGCGCTGGGGGCATATAGAAAGCCTGCTCGGCTCCATTCCCGGCGCAATGGCGGCGGTGATGACGGTCTCGGGAGAGGAGGGGCCGGCCTCCGGGCGCATCGCGTTCGTGCACATTGTCCGTTTGCTCGCGCTGTTGCTGGTGGTGACGATCATTGCCGGTGGGCACGCCGAAAGCGCGGCGCCGATGCTGGGCTCGTTTGATGATTACCTTGGCGTGATCCCTCCGGCGATCGCGGCTGTGGTCGTCGGTTATCTGCTGGAGCGCTTCGATGTTCCCGCGCCTTACATGTTGACCGGGCTGATTTGCACCGCCGCGGTCAACGTCGGTTTTCCTCAAGCCCATCTGCATGTTCCCGATCCGCTGGCGATCGTTGCGCTGATCCTGCTCGGCGGCCTGATCGGCATTCGCCTCAAGGACATCACGTTCAAGGATTTCGTGCGCTACATCCGCGCCGGTCTGGTGGTCACCGCCCTGACGTTCTGCACGACACTGCTGGTTGCCTTCGCGTTCAGCAAGCTGACCGGCAAGCCGTTCCTTTCGCTGTTCATGTCGTGGGTTCCTGGCGGTGTTGAGGTGATGACTGCAGCGGCTTTGCTGCTCAAGCTCGATCCTGCCTTCGTGATGCTCAATCACGTGGTGCGGATGTCGATCATCCATATTTCGCCGGCGTTCCTGCCCAAACGGCTGCTGCAGGAAAACCCTCAGCCTGAACAGTAATTGCTGCAAAAAACTTCGAATGACAAGGATTTGATCTCGATGAGTATTGCTATTCACGACCCAACGCTGCGTGACGGAAATCATGCTGTCTCCCATTCGCTGAGCCTGGAGGATATTGCCTCCTACTGCCGCGCTGTCGATGGCTGCGGCCTCAGCGTTGTAGAAGTCGGCCACGGAAATGGCCTGGGTGCGTCCTCCCTGCAACTCGGACTTGCGCGCTACAAAGACAGCGAGATGCTCGAAACGGCGCGAGCCAACCTGACGCATTCCAGACTCGGCATCCACATGATTCCCGGGTTTGCCAGGCTGAGCGACATCGATACCGCACTGCAGATCGGCGTCGACGTGCTGCGCATCGCGTCCCATTGCACCGAGGCCAACCTGACCGAGAGCTACATCGATCATGCGCGGTCCAAGGGCGCGTACGTCCAGGGCGTACTGATGATGACCCACATGGCCAGCCCCGAGACGCTGCTCGAAGAAGCAATGAAGCAGCAGGGCTATGGCGCCAATGCCCTGGTTCTGATGGATTCGGCGGGGCACTTTGACCCGGACAGCACCCGCGAAAAGATCGGCCTGCTGGTCAGGGAGCTCGCCATTCCCGTGGGTTTCCATGGCCACAACAATCTTGGCTTGGCGGTCGCCAACTCGCTGGCTGCTGCCCAGGCCGGGGCGACCATCATTGACGGCTGCATGCGCGGATTCGGCGCGGGTGCCGGCAATACCCAGCTGGAGGTGCTGTGCGCGGTGCTCGAGCGCTACACGTTCGAGACCGGGGTGAAGGTCTTTGACCTTTGCCGCGCCGTCGAGAGCCTTGAGGATTTCGCGCCGGTCAGGACTCCCACGGTGGTGAAGACTGCCAATCTGATCAGCGGCCTCTACGGCGTTTGCAGCGGGTTCGAGAAGCACGTCGCGCGCGCGGCGGCGGAATTTCGCGTCGAGCCGCGAAAAATCTATGAAGAGCTTGCGCGATGCAACGCCGTGGCCGGCCAGGAAGACCTGATCATCTCGGTGGCCAGCCGCCTTTCTCAACCCGTCGTCGCCTGACTCTGGAGCTGAAAAAATGACTTTGAAAACCGCCATCATCGGCAGTGGCAATATCGGCTGCGACATCCTGTGCAAGGTGCTCGCCCATCCGGATCTGGATTGCACGCTGGTTGCCGGTCGCTCCCTGCACTCATCCGGCCTTGCGTTCGCCCGTGAGCGCGGGGTCGCCACCACCGCGGACGGCATCGACGGCCTTTTTGCCCGGATCAACGAATTTGATCTGGTGTTCGATGCCACCTCGGCGGCCGACCATGAAGCCCACGCACCGCGCCTGATCGAGGCCGGGAAAGCGATCATCAACCTGACCCCGGCCTCTCTGGGCGCGTTGTGCGTGCCATCCCTCAACGGCGTGGAGCTGACCGAGGCGAGCAATATCAACATGATCACCTGTGGTGGCCAGGCTTCCATCCCGCTTGCGGCCGCGATCGCCCGGGCTAATCCGGGCGCGCACTACATCGAAGTGGTGTCCTCGATCAGCGCCGAAAGCGCCGGCCCGGCCACTCGGCGAAACCTGAGCAACTACATCACTACCACCGAGAATGCGCTGAGCCATTTCACCGGCTGCAAGGACGTCAAGGCGATCCTCAACATCAATCCGGCCAAGCCGAATGTCTTTATGCAGACCGCGGTTTCGGCGCTGATAGAGACGGTTGATCTGGCCGCCACCCGCCGTGAAGTGGAACGTGCCGTGACCCAGGTGCAGTCTGCCGTGCCTGGGTATCAGGTGATCGTCGATCTGCATTACAGCGAGGGACGCTTGTTCACCATGGTGCGCGTTGAAGGGGCAGGGGACTTTCTCGATCCAAGCGCCGGCAACCTCGACATCATCACTGCGACCGCAACCCACATGGCCGCGCTCATGGCCCGAGGCCGCGTGATCAAACGCGCAGCCTGACTCAGCGTAACGGAGAGACTTTTATGCCTACTCTTTCGCCAGATCTCGAATTTGCACGGTTTTGCCCGATCCTGGGTGTCGTTCAGAAGGTCAGGGAAACGCTGCATCCAGTGATCGATCTCGGTGTCGGTGTGCCGGGTTTTCTTCCGGCGCCGCATATTGTCGAGGCGGCCGTCAAGGCTGCCTGCGAACACACCGGCGGGTATGGCTCGAGCCGCGGAGATGAAGCGCTGCTGGCGGCGTATCTGGGTTACCTGCACGGACAGGGGTTCACCCACTATCGCGAGCAGAATCTGGTGGCCGGCCTCGGCGCCAAGCACCTGTTGTTCAGTGTGCTACGCGCGATCATCCGCCCCGGCGACGAGATCCTCGTGTCCACCCCTTGCTGGCCGACCTATTTCGACATTGCCGATCTGGTCGGAGCTGGCGTGGTCAACGTCACCTGCTCGGCGCAAACCGATTTCAAGATGACGGCGCAAGCCCTTGAAGATGCCTTGTCCGACAACGTGCGGGTGGTCATGCTGAACTCGCCGGGCAACCCTACCGGCGCCGTGTATTCCGCCGAGGAATTCGCGGCGTTGGCAGAGGTGCTGCGTAAAAAGGATGTCTGGATCATTTCGGATGACGTCTATCAGCGATTCGTCTACGACATAGATAGCTGCCCCAGTCTGCTTTCGGTCGCACCGGATCTGAGCGACCGCATCATCAAGATCGACAGCGTATCCAAGCTCTATGGGATGCCGGGCTGGCGGGTCGGGCTGTTGGCGGCCAATGAACGGATTGCCGCGGCAGTCACCACGCTCAATTCTAACTCGATCTCGAACATCCCACCGATCCCGGCGGCTGCGGCAGCGGCGGCCTTCAGCGGTGACCAGACGTTCTCCTACGCAGCAAGAAACCGCTTGTACAACCAGCGCCAGGCATTGCTCGCCGACTTGCAGGGGGCGCCACACCTGAGGTTCTGCCAACCAGCGGGGGCGTTTTATCTGCTCATGGATATCAGCCAGACCCTGGGCAAATCCCTGCATGGCAGATTGATCGCCGATGACGAGGCATTTTGCGCCTTGCTGCTGGAGGAATATGGCGTCGCGCTGATTCCCGGCAGCTTTTTTGGCGCACCGGGTCATGCGCGATTGTCGTACTCCGGCGATGCCGAGCAGGTCAGGGCCGGGGCCGCGCGCTTGAGAGAGTTCCTGTCTGCCATTTCGTGACTACCGGTCTGGCAGGGGCGAGGTTTGGCGACGCTGAAGTGTCCTGATTCGGCTAACCGCGAGCTGTTCTGCGTTCCTCTGGAACGGGGAGTGGCTGGCTACGCCACGTCTGCTGCCGGGCAGAAACACACGTAAGGGAAGCGGTTTAATATAAGGAAATACCTTGATGAAAAATGCCTTTGCAATCGTCGGCTGCGGCGCGACGGCTATCGCATTCCTGCAACGTCACCTGGATCGCGTCGCTGCATGCAATACACCGGCCGGGACCATTTACCTCTTCGAAAAACGCGAAGACTTCGGGCGCGGCGCGGCTTATGAGGCTGATCTGCAGAGCAACATCCTCAATACCAAGACCGGTTTCATTACGCCCTATCCGCATCTCCCTGGTCATTTCCAGCGCTGGTTGGAGGACCATCCCGGGGCGTGGCGGCATGCCTTTCCCGAGTTTCGTCCGACCCCGGAGAGCTTTGCTCCGCGGGCTTTGTTCGGCGTTTACCTGCAGGACCAGATCAAGAAGATCGTATTGCGTGGCGCCTCGCTCGGCTGCCTATTGGTGCTGATGAATGCCGAGGTCTGCGCTATCGATCTGATTGACGGAATGGAGACCGTACGAACGCGATGCGGGCTGAGTATCGCCACGCACAAGGTCTTGCTGTTCTGCGGGCCGTTGGCCAAGAAAGTTGATCCCGACAAGTACGACGAGCGCGTCCTGGCGACACCCTATCCGGTTGCGCGCCTGCTGAAGACAATTTCCCCGGACGAGCGGGTGGCCGTAATCGGTGCGCGGTTGAGCGCCATCGACACGGTGATCGCGCTGATCGAAGGCGGGCATCGCGAGTTGATTCGCATGCATTCGCGTAGCGGCTATTTCCCCGTGGTTCGCGGAACCCAGGAGCGCGTCGAGCTCAAGCACCTGACCCGCGAGGGTGTTCGCGCGCTGGTCGCGCAAAACGGGCCGTTGCAGATCAGTGATCTGGTCGCACTATTTCGCAAGGAGCTGGCCGCCCATGACCCGGCCTCGACAAGTGCCGTGATCCCTCTGCCGGCACCGCCGGCCGACGTCATCAGCTTCATCGAGAACGAGATCAATGTCTCGCAAGCTCCGCGTATCTGGCAGGCCATCCTCTATGCAACCAACGGCTTCATCGAACACCTTTGGCAGGCGCTGGACGACACTGCACAAGCCAGGTTCATGAGAGAGTATTTCAGCTTCTTCATGGCTTACCGCGTCTCCATCCCGGCGGAAAACGCGCGCAAGATCCTCGGTTACCTGCGAAGCGGCCAGCTGGAGTTCGTCCCCGGTGCGTTCGCCGCGCCCGAGCCAGTTGATGTGCCAGGACTGAGCATTCGCGGGGCTGGCTGGGAGCATGTCTATGATCGGGTGATCTACGCAACTGGCTTTCCTCGAGATGCAAACCTCATTGAGTCGACCTTGCTGGGCTCGCTGATCAAGAACGGCACGGCCACCTGTCATCCGATGGGTGGCATCTGCGTCGACCCGGATACCTACCGCATTCAGGGCCGGACGGGCTCGGCACGGCAGATTTATGCGGTCGGCGAGCTAACTGTGGGGCAGTTCTTCTTCACCTCTGCGCTGGAAATCAACGGGCGACACGCCTTCTGTTGCGCGGACGCGATGCAATGGCGCGAAGAAACGCACAGGGTTGAGCGCGTGGAAGAGCATGTCTGAAAAACAGGGGCGCGGCAGTCGTGAGCTTGGCCACGACTGCCGCGCTGGCCTTGATGCATCCCCTCAGAGAAACATCCCCATCCTCGGCAGTCGCCCTGCGGTAAGTAACGGTTTCATCCATGACGCGCTCCTACATCGAACGGAACCTATACCTGAATTGGAAAGATCCGTCGGTAAAGGAACTCGAGGGGCTGTCTAGGTTTTATATGAGGAATGAAACGGTCAAAACTATTGCCTCAACCATGGATGGACGGGGTGCTATAGCAGGCTATTTTCAAAAAACACTCAAGGCCAGGCTGATCAATGCGCCGAGTTCGACCAAGAATGAGGACGGTAAGCGCGACCCGGAAATGCATCAGACCAAGAAAGGCCAGCAGTACTGATCAGGGTTGCCATAAGATGCCCATACGTAACAATGGGTTACAGATCTGCGAATGAAATCCTACCCTTATCTCCGCATAATTCGTACTTGAAACTTAGTCTTCGACAATACAGGGCGCGGCTTATTAAGCCAGTAAAAATTATCGGATTTTTATCAGTAGCACACGCTGGTGCGGCCAAGAAAGCAGAGAGGGTCAAGAGAGTGGCGAGCGGGATAGTTCTATATGGAAAGCTTCGTACATATGAGTCAATAAATTCCTGTTTCTAGATCGGGTGGTCACGGCGAGTATAATTACCTCGCGCGGCACAGCGGCACCAAAAATTTGTCTTGAGGAGTCTTGCGTTGTGCTGAATTTTGAAACCTTCCTTATGTTAATCGGATTGAAACTGCTTTATATCTATCATGCCAAATTCATTTAATTGGAGTGAGTTCTAATGATTGGGCGTCGCATCTCGTGGCTGGCTGTATGTTTTGCTTTCTGTTCTGGTGCTGCGCTGGCGCAAGCTCGTGCGCCTGTGGTTGAGATGATGGGATGGGGGCAGATCTTTGAGGCATTCAATACCAATGGTACGATTGTTGTAACGGATGAACGCGGCGGCGAAAGCAAGACCTTTGTTTACAACAAGGAACGGTCGGGGCAGCGCTTCACCCCAGCCTCGACTTTCAAGATTCCTCATACATTGTTTGCATTGGACTCGAAGGCAGTCGTGGATGAGTTTCAGGTATTCAAGTGGGACGGGGAGATTAACGAGATCCCTACACATAACCAAGACCAAACATTACGTTCGGCCATGCGATATTCCGCATTGTGGGTCTATCGTGGCTTTGCAAAGCAGATTGGGGAACGTAAGGCCGGTGAGTATCTGAACAACATAAATTACGGCAACCAAAGTACTAGCGTTAAAGCTCGCGATTATTGGGTTAATGGTGGCCTCGAGGTTTCAGCTGTAGAACAAGTTGAATTTCTGCGCAAGCTGTATCGGAATGAGCTTCCTTTTAAGCGAGAGCATCAGCTTCTGACAAAAGATATTATGGTTGTTGGTGCGGGCCACGAATGGGTTATGCGCGCTAAAACCGGCTTGGGGAAACAAGTAGGCTGGTGGGTCGGCTGGGTCGAGTTGCCTACCGGCCCGGTCTTTTTTGCTCTTAACATTGACACCCCCGGCCGGATGGCTGACGCTCATAAGCGAGAGGCGATCGGCCGTGAAGTGTTAAAGACTGTCGGCGCACTTCCTGCTGCTTGATATACCACGCGTCTTGTCTTGCTGATGTTGGATGACATCAGCAAGACAATCGTGATGTAGTTTTTTTTGGTAAGGACATACTTTTATGCTTCGGCCCACAAGCAGAAAGATTCTAGTTGCTTTCTCTATCTCCGCCACAATGATCAGCGCTACATATGCGGCGGTGAATGATGTCGTTCGTTATGCTGTCGCCAACTCGTCCGTCCCTGTTGCTGCTGCGGTTGAGGTACCTGCTTCGGCTTCCATAGTCTATCTATCTGGAAAACTTCCACCCATACAAGACTCCAGTCAACCGCTCGACAGTCCTCTTGCTTATGGTGGAGACACCAAAGGACAGACGGTCGCGGTGCTGCGAGCGATAGAGCTAGCCTTGTCGAACATTGGTTTGGGGCTTGGTGATGTAGTGAAGATGCAGGTATTTCTAGTGGGCGATCCTGCTTTGGATAATAGAATGGATCTGAAAGGCTTTGCGGATGGCTACGCACAATTCTTTGGTACTGATGTACAACCTAACCTGCCTGCCCGCACCACGCTGCAAGTGGCCGGTTTGGCTAACCGTGGTATGCGCGTTGAAATCGATGTCGTGGCAGTGCGCCGGAACGAATAAACTTCGATGAAGCTCCGAGCAGTCATCAATTGAGTTTTCTAAAGAACTTATATGCGTTAATGAGGTGATAGCCCGCCTTGACCTGAGCGAACTATGGCGAGGCCGACTAGTGTCACGCGCCTGGGCCGAGAGTTTGATGTAGGTCAGTGACCTCGTCAGTGGAGCGAGTTCCGACGTGCAGTTGGTGTCGAATGCTACTGCCATCCTGCCCTTGGAGTTGATCCATTACAGTCAGTCATTTTACCCGCCGGAGCATAGGCTCAGCAGCTTGCAACACTGCAACACTGTTAATTTCCATTTGCTATGCCTTGCATAAGCAACCGCAGGCCCTGTGGTTCAGGCCGGCAGGCGGAATTGCTTGCGCAAGCTCTTATCAAAAATACCTGCGGGAGCAAAGCGGCGCAGTATGCTGATTTGTCGCGCTGCCTTGCCGGCAGTATAGCGATGCTGAGGGCGGGCATCGCTCGCCGCTTTCACTACTACAGCCGCCACGACTTCTGGAAGATCGGCTTTCGGCATCACATCGCCTAGCAGTGCCTTGAACCCGGCTCGAGCCTCGTCGTACTCCTTCAATTGCGAGTCCGGCTCAATACCGTTTTGATCGAAGACGGTACGCACGAATGCCGGCTCGATGACCGACACTCGGATGTTGAAGGCACGAAGCTCGTGATCAAGAGATTCCGAATAGCCCTCTAGAGCGTGCTTGACCGCTGAATAATGAGCGGAGTAGGGCGCGGGTACCAATCCCAGAATCGATCCGATATTGATGATGCGCCCTTGGCCACGTTGCCGCATCGAAGGAAGTACCGCATTCGTCATACGGATTACGCCGAACAGATTGACATCGAACAGTGCCTGCACCTGGGGGATCGAGAACTCCTCAGCGCCACCAAGCAGGCCGACACCGGCATTATTGACCAAAAGGTCGATCCGCCCGGTCTGAGCGAGTACGGTTGAAACAAGGGCACTGACAGAGTCACCATCTGTCACATCGCAAGTGAGCATGGACACCTGCGCTGGACTGTCGCCGTCCTTGCGGCTCGTGCCAAACACCGTATATCCCGCCCGTACGAGAGCCTCGGCAGTTGCGCGACCAATACCAGATGATGCACCGGTCACTATCGCGGTTCTTTCGGAAGATGTACTCATTTGATACTCCAATGCTCAAAAGGCCATATGCAAACGATTTTGTTAAGTGATGGTTGGAGTCATATAAGCTTAATGATCGCTTTACCTTTGGCTCTTCCTCGTTCGACATAGGTCAATGCCTCAGCCGTTGACTCGAAAGGGAAGACTCGGTCAATCACAGGTTTAATAACTCCCGACTCGACAAGCTTAGTGATTTTCTCTAATTGAGCACCGCTCGCGCGCATGAACACGAACGCATATCTGATGTCCTTTTTGCGGGCTTTTCTGCGTATGCCGCTGCTCAACAGACGCATTACCCAACCCAGTCCCCAGAACAGCTTTTGTTCTTTTGCGAACTCTGCCGTCGGTGGCCCAGAGATGGAGATAAGCTGGCCACCAGGCTTTAGAATGCTGAGTGATTTTTCCAGCTCGACAGGGCCGAGGCTGTTCAATACAACATCGTAGTCGCACAAGGCGTTTTCGAAGTTTTGCTGCTTGTAGTCGATGACGACGTCTGCTCCCAACGCCTTAACCCAATCCACGTTACTTGTGCTGGTCGTCGTCGCAACGAAAGCGCCCAGATGTTTTGCAAGCTGGATGGCAACTGTGCCGACTCCACCGGAGCCCGCGTGGATAAAGACTTTTTGCCCCTTCTTCAACCGTGCTGTTTCAACCAGCACCTGCCAGGCAGTCAGCGCAACCAAGGGGAGGGAAGCAGCTTCTTCCATGGTGGTATTTTTGGGTTTCAGTGCGAGGGCACTTTCCTCAATCGCGATCAGCTCGGCAAAGCCTCCGATGCACGCTTGGGGCGGGCGGGCATAGACCTCATCACCGGGCTTGAAGTTGCGCACGCCTGACCCCACGCGAACGACGACGCCGGCTAAGTCGTTACCCATAATCAGCGGGAATGTGTACGGCAGGATCAGTTTGAATTCACCTTTGCTGATCTTCGAATCCAGCAGGTTGACGCTGCTGGCATGCACCTCAACCAGGACGTCGTTGATTCCCGGTTCCGGTTCCGGAACCTCGCCAATACGTCCATGACTCTTGCCGTAACGATCGATCAGGAAGGCTTTCATGATTCAGTTCTCATGGTTTCAATGGGATGGCAGCATGCGCAACCCAGCGTGCTGCTGTAAGGCGAGCCAAAGGTGTTCAGGCATTCAAAAATGCCGTCGCTCTAGTCACGAAATCAGTGTGATATTGGAAGATCCCGCCATGACCGGCGAATGATTCAACATCACGAGCGGCATCTCATCTTTGGGCCCCACGCCCCTGTAAGCGAATGCGGTTCCTTCAACGGTGATCCATTGGTTCGCGACCTTGACGAACTGCGCCGACGATGAGGGGTGAAGTTTTGTGACTTCTGCGATCATGTGCGCTCCGTGCCCTTATGGGGTCGGATAGGTGAAAACAAGAGTGCAGCGGGCGCTTTTGCATTGAGATATGCGCATCAGCGTCTGCTGCATGACAATCACGCCTCGGCTTGATAGCGCTCCGCGACTGCGGATTGGCGGATCTCTGAAAGCAAACCTTGGCGGGCAGCCTGCAGAGCATCCCAACGAGCGGCGTCTTGTAACGGCGGAATGGTCACCGGCTCGCGACGATCAAAACCGACCAGCGCGGCATCGACCAGATCGCCCACGTCCATGATTTCGCTCAAAGTATTGATGTCGATGCCCGCGCGTTCCCAGATTTCCGTGCGGGTGGCTGCTGGCAGAACAGCTTGCACGTAGACGCCTTTGAGCGAGAGCTCAAGACTCAGCCCTTGCGATAGAAATAGAACAAAGGCCTTGGTCGCGCCGTAGACGGTCATCCCGAATTCCGGTGCCAGTCCTACGACCGAGCCAATATTGATGATCGCGCCATTACCGGCTTGTGCGAGCCGTGGGGCAATTGCGCTGGCAAGTCGTACCAGAGCTGTGGTGTTGAGCGCGACAAGGTTGGCAACGCTGTCTGTGGATTGCTCGATGAAATTGCCGGATTGGGCGGCGCCCGCATTATTCACGAGGATGCCGATGCTGGCGTCATCGCGCAGGCGAGCTTCGATGGTCGTCAAATCACTGATTTGAGTCAGGTCAGCCTGAATAACGTCAATGGCAACGCCGTGTTTCTCACGCAGACGGGAGGAAAGTGCGTCTAGCCGGTTTTTGTCGCGGGCAACTAGCACTAGGTTGTGCCCGCGCTGGGCAAAGCGCTCGGCGTAAGTCGCGCCGATGCCTGTCGAGGCGCCGGTAATGAGTACGGTTTCAGGGATGCTCATAAATATATGCTCTTGAATGGATGTCGATAAGCGATTCAGTCTCTGTGACTGTTCAGCCCTGCGCGGAGCTGGACTCGGCAAGCGTCGGGTAGTCGATGTAGCCCGCTGCATCGCCGCCATACAGAGTGGTAGGGTCGAATGTGGATAAAGCGGCATCGGTCTTGAGTCGCTCTACCAAATCAGGGTTGCCAATAAACGGACGTCCGAAGGCGATGAGGTCGGCCTTGTCTTCGATCAGTGTCGAGGTAGCTAGATTCAGGTCGTAGCCATTGTTGGCGATGTAGGTGTTTTTGAAGCGTAGACGCAAGGAGCCGAAGTCGAAGGGCGCAACCTCGCGCGGCCCGCCGGTAGCGCCTTCGACCACATGCAGGTAAACCAGGTCCAGGGCGTTGAGTTGATCGACGAGGTAGTCGAATTGAGCTTGCGGGTCGGTGCTGGAAACACCATTAGCGGGGGAGACTGGAGATAAACGGATACCTGTTCGCTCAGCACCGATTTCGCTCACGACGGCCGCTGTGACTTCCAGCAGAAGACGAGCACGATTTTCAACCGAGCCACCGTAGGCATCCGTGCGCACATTCGCACCGTCCTTGAGGAACTGGTCAAGCAAATAGCCGTTAGCACCATGGATTTCTACGCCATCAAAACCTGCAGCAATCGCGTTTAATGCGGCTCGGCGAAAGTCTTTAACGATTCCAGATAGTTCGCTGATTTCGAGGGCTCTAGGTTCCGAAACATCTACGAAACTGTTGTTGACGAAAACCTTCGTCGCTGGGCGAAGCGCAGAGGGTGCTACCGGTGCGGCGCCATTTTCCTGAAGGTCGATGTGGGACACGCGTCCGACATGCCACAGCTGCAGGAAAATACGTCCGCCCTTCGCATGAACGGCTTCTGTGACTGTACGCCATCCCTCTATCTGCGCTTGCGTATAAATCCCAGGCGTATCTTGATAACCCTGTCCTTGCTGTGAGATCTGGGTAGCCTCGGAAATCAGCAGGCCTGCGGACGCTCTCTGACTGTAATAGATCGCAGCAAGCTCGCTCGGAACAAAGCCTGCCCCAGCGCGGTTTCGCGTCAATGGCGCCATTACAATTCTGTTGGAAAGCGTCAGTGAGCCGAGCGTGTAGGGTTCAAACAAGGTCTTGTCGTTCATATCGATTCCATACTCGTTGATCAATGATGGCGATCTGCGCCGTAGCGGCAAAGGCTTGCGGCAATGGATTTATGATGTCAGTCATAATCAAAGGCGTCAACAATTTTGATTATGATCGACATCAGAGTATAGTGAGGCAATTGTTTAGGAGGCATAGGGGCGCGAAATGAAGATCACCAAGACGCAATCACTCGCCAACCGGGCTCATATTGTGGATACGGCTTCAGAGCTGTTTCGTGAGCGTGGCTACGATGGTGTGGGTGTGGCGGAGCTGATGGCCACTGCCGGTTTTACCCAGGGAGGCTTCTATAAGCACTTCGGTTCCAAGGCAGACTTGATGGCCGAGGCGGCTGAAAATAGCCTTTCGCAATCCCTAGCCAGTACCTGCGACCTCGATGTTGCGGGGTTCGTAAATATGTACGTGTCGCGGGATCACCGAGACGGCAGGGGCGGCGGATGCACTATGGCAGCGCTGTGTGGCGACGCTGCCCGCCAGTCAGATGAGTTAAAGGCGACCTTTGCCAGTGGCGTAGAAAACACGCTCGCAGCACTCGAGGAAAAGTACCAGGCGGGTCTGGATGCGACGAAGCAAGACGTTCGAGCAAAAATGATCGACCTGCTAGCGCATGCAATCGGTGCGATCATGTTGTCGCGCGCCTGCCCGGATGATTCATCCCTCGCGGATGAAATACTGGAGGTTTGCCACGCAGAGATAATAGCGTCGTTGGCGTTGTCGCCAGTTAGCGAACGGCTGGGGATGTAGTGGTCAACTAATCCCGGACACGGTTTTGAGTTTTTCTTCAGTTTTCGCCGGGGCCAACCCATCGTTAAATTGATGGGGTCGGATCCAGTTGTAGTGATGCATCAGGTACTGGCTGATGTCTCGCTGAGCTTGCTGGCCGGTCATGTAGCCAGTGGTCGGTATCCATTCTGTTTTCAAACTGCGAAACACCCGTTCCATCGGCGCATTATCCCAGCAATTTCCTCGGCGACTCATGCTCTGGCGCATACGGTAGCGCCACAGTCGTTGGCGAAATTGGCGGCTGGCGTACTGGGCGAATTCAACCGGTCGTCGCAACACCTTTAATCGAGGTGTTTATGGGACGACCTGCAGGCTGGATGCAGAAGTTGACGGGGCGAGGAGCGATGCGTTCGCCAGGTGCGCCGTCACTTCGCAACGAAATTGAGCGGCTGTTCTGGAAACAGATCGCGACCGGGATCACAAGCGAAAAGGCAGCGGAGGCCACTGGCGTATCATCAGCGGTAGGCACACGCTGGTTCCGTCATCGTGGCGGGATGCCATTGTTCATGTCTAACCAAATATCCGGCAGGTATTTATCGTTCGCAGAGCGAGAAGAGATTGGGTTGCTCCGGGCGAAAAGTGTTGGCGTGTGATCCCGGCTGCTTGCTGACCAGCTCCAGTTCGCGCATCAGGCCGCGTACCTTGAACCGCCCGATTTGCTCACCCTCTTCTTGCATCATCACGGTGATGCTGCGGCTGCCCGGCGCACTTCGCCCCCGGGTGAACAACTCGTTCACTCGACTACGCAGCCTGAGCCGCTCAACGTCAGGGGTTAGCCGTCTGAGACGATGTGCGTAGTAACTCGAGCGGGCGACTTCGAACACCTCGCACAAGCAATCAACTGGCTCATGGACGCTTAACTGATTGATCAGCGCGTACGCTCGAGATCTTCCGACATCAAGAGCGCGGTAGCCTTTTTTAGTATCGATTTCTCGCGCTCAAGGCGAGCGATCCGAGCTTCCAGCTCCTGGATTTTTTGCTGCTCTGGAGTTAGCGCCTTGCTCTGTGGGGTGATGCCTGTGCGCTCCTGCTGAAGCTGGTCGACCCAACGGCGCAGAACCGATTCGCCAACGCCGAGCGAGCGGCTGGCCTCGATGAAGCTGTAGTTTTGCTTGAGCACGAGGTCGGCAGCCTCGCGTTTGAATTCAGCGGAAAAGGTACGGCGTTGCTTGGTCATCTGACACCTCGATCTGGCGGGTATTCTCGCCTAAATGGGTGTCCGGAATCATTAGACCACTACAAAGAATGCCAAGAGCAAACCTATAAGGCACTGAGCTTGCTCGATTTTAATAAGGATGGAGAGTACACGCTTCTCCCAAAAGTCGCGCTCTACGCCATAGGCTCAAACCTTAATGACTTGAATGTGGGCATCCTGAGTTGCCTAAAGGCTAGCTGCTACTCCTCGGCGGAAGCGCTAGCCAGGTGCTCGCTAGAAAACGCCATCAACTTGATATTGATCGTAAACGACGTCACGACTAACCGCAGCCGCTCTCTATTGATTCATTACCTTAGCCAGACAAAAAAACGTGCTGATCATTGGGTGACATACGCCAAAAACGATTCTGATCCTAAAGGTTTGGAACGAGCGGAGGCGTTTGTAGAGCAGGTTGCGATGATGAAGCATATGTTCAAGCCGTTGGACAGCAGCAGAAAAGTGCCCGGATGGCCGGACGCAAAAAATCGCTTCATTTCCGTCGGAATGGAGCGCTTGTACCATATTCTATTTGCGCCTGCCTCTGATTCAATCCACGGATTCTCAGAGGATGTATTCAATCAAACACTCATAGAGTTGGCTCAAGATGATGCGGTGACTAAGGATGCGGCTCATACGGCAACGAGGGCAGAGAAAATCTCGTTCGCCTACTACCTTGCAGCGAACTCAGTCGCAATTTTCTGCGAGGCAGCAGGTCAGCTCGCATCCCGCGTCAAGCGTCCAGATGTCGAGGAAATGATCTCCGTATATGCCGAAAAAATGCTCGGAGTAATCTCTGAGCATGAGTCAGTGACTGACTTTTATTTTGAAAGTCGTCCCGATCTGCCATTCACCGGTAGCGATACTTGCAACATGCCGTCCTAACACCGTAGCAACAGTTACCGCCAGAATGAAATTCTGTTCTTCGCTATGCGCTGGATGATCTCGAATCTATGGCGTACTGGACTCTCTATCTGTCCAAACCAAACATTTGAAAAGGTAGACTGAATAGCAGGTCAGGAGCATCCACGCTGGACTGCGGCTGGCCTGGCTGGATGATAGCGGTATGATGGCCCACAATGAGATCACGCTGACTGGATGGTTTAGGCCCGACAGATTGTCTAGCGTCAGGAACGATTCATTCCAAGGAAATGGTGAGGCGATGGCAAAGCTGGTGTGTATCGACTGCTTGGTAGACAGCTACCTGCAAGAAAAATATGAACACAACGACGTCGAGGAATGTGACTACTGCGGCCGGGAGCGGCCAGTGGTTGATTTCGACGAGCTGTTGTCCGAATGCCAGGACGCTATCTGGTCTTCATTCGCTTACGCTGAACAACCTGGATCGGTCATCCACCACGGCTATCCGCCGGTAGGGCACTCACTGTATGACGTGGTAGAAACGGTCTTAGGCGCCGAAGATACGTCACTGCTTGAGGATCTGGATGCTGAGATTCGTGAAGGCTGGAGTGAGGAGGGCGAGGATGATGATCCATTCTTTATCGAAGAGACGTTTGCATCCGCTCAAATGACATCCGATTGGGTAAAAATGCAGCAGAGCCTCCAGTTTGAATCCCGGCTGGTCAATCCCTTCGTGGGTGTAGTGTTAGAGCGGATCTTCAGCGGGATCGACAAGCTTCACACCGCGACCGGGTCTCAATCGGCCATCACGATTGCCGGGGCTGGCCAACCTCTCAAATCTTTTCAGCGCGCACGTAGTTTTCAGAGTGAAGAGGGTATGACCCTTGCGCTCAAGCATCCGGAAAAGCACCTAGGCCCTACGCCCAGAGGCAAGGGTTCCGCTGGGCGGATGAACGCTGCTGGTATCTCCGTCTTCTACGGAGCGACCGATGATGAAACTGCCATGGCGGAAGTACGTCCGCCTGTAGGAAGCTGGGTGGTTACCGCGACTTTCGAGATTGTTCGCCCGTTGAGGCTTCTAAATCTGAGCGACTTGGGCGGAATCTGTCCGGATGCTTCCCTCAGTTATTTTGATCCTGTACGCAGTGAACAAGCACAGCGATGTGCATTCCTTCGAGAGTTGCAGCAACAAATGCTGATGCCCGTTATGCCAGAAAGCGCTGATCAGGGGTATCTCATCACACAGGCGATCGCTGACTTTCTCGCCACCAGCGAGTCGCTCAACCTGGACGGCATCCTCTTTCCGTCGGTACAGGGAGCACAAGGCGCATCGCCGGGCCACAATGTGATTCTCTTCCACAAAGCCAGCGGCGTTGAAAAGACCGAGGATCATGAGGCAATGGATCATGCAGATTTATGGGAGCTGGATGAAGATCGTTGGAGCTTCTACCCACAGATCTGGGAAGCCGGCCCATCGCCGCATGACTCCCTGCCCAGCTCGATGAGCCAAGCTCCGATCCCGGATCCGTGTCTGCGACTCAACCGCGAACGGATAATGATTCACAAGATCCAGGGTGTCAGGTTCAGCTACGAGACTGATCGCGTTAATTACGTGCCATGGACAGAAGGGCCCCGTTACTACGGGCCACGATGAGCCACAACCCCGGACGCTTTTCGTCACTGCGCCCGGCGGGCTGACCAAAGCCATCTAGGTTTTGGTCGGTTGAAAAGCTGGTCAGTTTGCCACCTTGCAAGTGATCCTCTAAATCCCCTGATGTCTCAGGTTTCAAGCGGTAGCAACCCTAGCTAGGCTGTATATCCTTACTAGGCCACTGTCAGAACGACGTGGAGGTCATCAAGATCGAGCAACCTGCCGGCGACACCTTGTGCAAGTTCGGAACGCCCACTGAGTATGGCGGCACCATGGTCTGGCTCAGCGAAGCCACAAACAAAAAATCGGTCACGCTGGATCTTCGCTCTGAGAAGGGCGCCGAGCTCGTAGCAAAGTCGGATGGCCAGGCCTCACGACCATACCCATAGTCATTCGCAGAATCGCAATCCCTCCTAGCGCGTGTGGATGAGCATTCCCGCCTATGTGCACCCTCTGTATGCTTGCATCCACGAATAATTGGCAATGCTGACCGGCGCTTGGCTGGTGTTTTTTAGGGTTGCTCTCGGGGGGATTCACATTGCAACAGGACGGTTCGCGAGTTTCAGTGATGCTGCTGGGGCATGATGAGGTGCTTCCAGACCATGTTTCCGGTGTGGCTTTAGGGGGCGTCACCGCAGGGGCGCTCACACTGGATGACTGGCTCAGGTATCAAAACAACGAATCGGTGACCGTTGCGATACAAGGAACCGTTGAGCATGGGTCAGGTTTCGTCGGAAACGTTGCAGTTCCGGTGGGCCATAGAATGAGCGCTCGGTTACAGCTTGACCCCAAAGTGAGAAACGAGAGCATCTGCCTTGTCGATGGTGGTTGGGCACCCCTTATCTACAGTCTTGCAGGCACCAACATCTTCGTTGACAGAAATATCGTATCGGAGATCAAGGCCTGTTTCGACAACGGTAAGAGGAAGTCGGGATCCGAGCCCCTGAGCGATTTTCTAGAGATGTTGGGCGACAAGTCCTGTGGTTGCTATTTAAACCCGCTGCCGTTTGCGCTGGAGGGGAACACCCAAGAGCTTCCGACCGCTGAAGCAGTCAGAGATCAGCTGGCGATCGCGGTGGCAACCCTAAAACAGGCGCTTCCCCATATCAGGGTATGGCCTGAGCAGCCCTTTACCCTTAAAGACATCCAGGTGTTGTTGGACGGCTATCGTGAGGACTTTTCCAATGGCATCCGGTTTCTGCAAAAGGTAGCGCCTTCGCTCATGGCTACCACCGGTCGAAGCCGGCGTCGCGCTGCATGGGAGTCAATCATCAAGGCGGTGCAGGATCTCGGGCTGTCCTCCCAGCACCTGTGCGTGGCTGTCGCACTCAGCGCTCTGACCGCGTCTCAAGGGCTCAATCCTGCGAAGAAGGTTCTGAAGCCCGCAGCGGTGTATGGCCCCGCTGAAGCATATAACGCGATGTGGGATATTTTCCTACTGACGCTGTTGCGCAAATTCCAGGAGGAGCCGCCAGCGTGGCGATCAGCGCTGCTCACCCGAGATAAGAACCTGGCGGTTCTCTGGATGGGCATGACGATCCACACCTTTGGTCTTCCGAATGGAGGAAAGCCCTGCATCGTGTTCGATGAGAGGCTGTTCAAGTGCGACGCTGAGGAGTTGGCCTTCCTGCAAAACCTGCTCGGGGCAGAAAATATCCAGTATGAGAACCGGTGACCAACCAGTGGGGCTCCGATGGAAACTAAGGCCAGTGTCCCGTCACATAGTCCCAGGGTTGCCAGCGCTTGGTGCCCCGGACTTTCTGGGCGGACAAGATCAGCCTTTGCCTGAACAGCCCTGGGCTCACCATCATAGACGCCAGACAACCTAGAGACTCTTCACCGATCGCCAGCAGGATGGCCGAATCACTTAATGGGGCTACTACTGAGTATGTCGGGCCAATGTATGCGCCGGTACGCCCACCACCCTCCAACGTCATTAATATCGTTGAGCCATTCATTTTGTCGTAATAACCTCACGTGGAAGACTCGGGACTGACCTGACGGCATGGCAAGACTATTCGGGGCAGGGCAGCCATGGCCTATCCAACGGATTCCAGAGGTGCGGATAAGTTTTCCGAGTGCTCTATTCTGAATGAACGCTTTCACGGCTTTCTAACCGAGTTTTTGAAGCCTGCCCGGTAGGCGTCAATCGGTGTGTGGGTGATCACCGGAAATCCCTTTATTCTCCAGGGCGGGCGCTTGCTGGGCGGCGCGCAAAGCAATTCCGCCGAAGGACACGCTGGCATCCACATAGCGCAACGCGGACTTTATGTCTTTCCAGCCTACATAACTCATCAATCCCTTAATGTCCCACCCATTAGCCGACGCCCAGGTCGCAAAACCTCGCCGCATCGAGTGACTGCTGTACAACTGCGCAGGCAATCCTGCCTCATTGAAAATGCGGCGCAGCACCGGGATGAGGCTATGCGGCTGCATGCCTTTGCCTGACAGATTGCCCCAACGATCAATCCTCTGGAACACCGGGCCTTTCGCGATCCCGGATACTGTTATCCAGTTGATATAGGCCTCCACGGGGCAGAGCATGGCGAGCGCCGGCGTCTGGAAGGTCGTTCCTTCATGCTGGCGGTCACCTTTGGTGTAGGGCAGGAAAAAGGTAATGCCTTCTCCGCTTATAGCTTTCGTGTTCTCCACCGTCAGCCTGGCCAACTCATCGCCTCGAAAGCCACGCCAGAACCCGATCAAGATGATCGCAACTGAGCGACGGTGGCGCACCAGTGATTTGTAATCTCCACGTTTAAGCGCAACTGCAGCTTCCCCTTCAAGCCATGTGACCGCTTGCTCCAGATGCCTCAGTAGTAGCGGGGCAGCCTGTTTGACCTGTGCTGGGTGCACGACCCTGATGCCTTTGATCATCTGGCGAACATCAGGCGTCTTGGTCGGATCAGGGAAACCCTGAGTGAGATGCCATTGCGCTAGGGCTGCAAGACGTTGCTTCAGCGTATTGATAGAGAGCTTGTCGGCGTACTCCGCCAGGTAGCGAACGACACTCACGCCGGTCGTGGGCAGGTACCCGCCCCAAGTCACCTCGAAGTGCTCAATCGCCGCCCGGTAGCTTTTTCGGGTGTTCTCCCGGGTGCCGGCGCTGAGGTACCGATCTGCTTTTTCCATCGTACTTTGCCTTCGAAATCAGAGCGTATCTGCCTGCAGACGCCGCTGGGAGGTTTTCCGGACGTCACAAAGGGTGAAGAAGCCATAAAGCACTATTATGAGCTTCTAGTAAACCAAGATCAAAAGGCGTAAAATTTCTAAAAAATGTTATGTACCTACATGACATGTAACACAGTACGAAATCGTAGGAGATCCCCATGGCCCGAGGCGGAATCAATAAAGCTGTTGTGCAAAGAGCACGTCAGGCGCTGCTGGCCAGGGGGGCCAACCCCAGCATCGACGCAGTACGCGTAGAGCTCGGAAATACGGGCTCCAAGACAACGATTTCTCGGTACCTTAAAGAGCTTGAGCCCTCCAATCCAGAGCCCGTGGCATCACGTGAACGTATAAGCGACACGCTCAACGGCATGGTGCAAACGCTGCTGGATCAGCTTATGGAGGAGGGCCAGGAAGTAATCTCCCAGGCGACCGAAGCTTTTGACTTGCAGCGGGCCGCGCTGGAAAACCAGATCATCGAGCTCAGATCGGATCTGGCTACCGCTCAACGTAATTCGGCCACCCAACAGGCCGCGATGGAGACGCAGAGCGCTGAACTTGCAACCACCCAGTCCTCGCTTCAGGCTGAGCTGACCCGCAACGCAGGCCTCAGTCAGCGCTGTACCGACCTAGAGTCTCTGGTTGCGGAAAAGGACAAGCACATCCATTCGCTGGAAGAAAAGCACGTTCAGGCCCGTGGGGCGCTTGAGCACTATCGGGAGGCGGCGAAGGAGCAGCGAGATCAGGATCAACGCAAGCACGAGTCTCAACTGCATGAGATGCAAGTTGAGCAGCGCAAGCTGAGGGAGACCATTGCCGTAAAACAGGACGACCTGACCCGACTGAATCGCGACAATGAACGCCTGCTCGGTGAAGCCAGACAGCAAACCAAAGCTCTGCATACTCAGGAAGCTTTGGTTCAGTCTCTCAACACCCAAGTTGAGGCACTGCGCCAGGGTGAGGCCAAGTCCGCTGGGGTGGCCGAGCACCTCATGGGGCAGATCTCAGCTCTGCGTGAAGAGGTTAAGGGACTCCACAAGGCCGCCGCGTTAGGCGATCTGCGTGAGCAAGAAACCGTGGCGCAGGTAGCGTCCCTTCAGAAAGAGAATGAGCAACTGCGACAGGCTGCGATTGGTGAGCCAGGCCCGGAGGAGGGTAACTATGCCTCCTCAGGTGTACAGGATCAGCAAATTGCGGGGCCCGCCAAGCCTTCGAAACGCCCTAGGAGATGAAGCATGGATCAGATCACACGAAATCCGCGTAGCCATGATGAAGGCACGTCAGCTTGGAGATTCGCTCATCAGCGTCTATCCCAAATGCTAATGGAAAAGGTTGAGTCATTCGCCCCCCTGGCTCCGATTATGAAGCTGGATGCTGCCTGCACCAGATACCAATGGCCGTCCGCCCCATCGGCAGATAGAAAGGCCGTAAGAGCCTGAGAGAACATGCCCCTCTTATCGGTTTGAAAGGTGCCCCGGGCATCTAGCGACCTATAGTGCCGGAATGCATCCTCTGAGTAGGCACCAATACATAGAGATCGTCATGTCCTTCACTAAGGCGCATCAGGCAGCAATGGCGCAGCAGCGCAACAGGGGGCGATGCCTCCATCACGAAAATGGGGCCCGCTGCGACGCTATCATCTCTGCGCATTCCATCCAGAAGGGCGGCCAGCTCAGTCTGATCGAGGAACAGGGGCACGTTTACCGGCTCTCCGCAGATCTCACCACGTTGAGAGCTACCGGGGGCAAGCCTCAACTGAAGAAAGCGGGGATCAAGAAGGTTTCTACCTTCCGTGGCATGTGCAAGCACCACGACAACAGACTGTTCGCGCCTATCGATGACAGGCCACTGACATTCGATCATGAACAGGTTGCCCTCTACGCCTACCGCAGCGTTTGTCGTGAGTACTTTGTCAAAGAGAATGCCGCACGCTCCCTGGCAGCTATAATCGACCACCCAGATTTGCCTGAAGCCAACCGCCAATTACTACAGGATGCTGCTCAAGGTCAGGCGTTTGGTTTTCAGCATCTCCACTGGCACAAAGTCATCTACGATGCGGCACTCGCCCAGAGGAATTTTGCTGAATTCCGATTCATTGTCTTTTGGTCAAGCTCTCCTTGCTCGATACAAGCCACAGGCCTGCTTTTCCCAGATTATGATTTTCTTGGGCGCAAGATCCAGGATCTGGGGCCAGAGGCTGAAGCGCTCGATTTACTGACATTTTTTACGGCCCCCACTGATCAAGGGTGGGCGTATGTTCTCGCCTGGCACGAGTCAAGCGACCAGACCTGTCAGTTGGTGCGTCAGTCGCTACAAGAAGGCTTCCGCTGCGGTGCAAAGCTTGAAGATATGCTGCTGCGAATTTCACTGGCCTGTGAGAATCATGCTGTCCGTATCTCTTGGTGGAATGGATTGAACCCGTCGGCCCAGAGTGCAGGGCTTGCCGCATTGGCAGTGGGGGCTGATCCAAGAGTAGGCGTACCATCTGACTACCTTGCCCGTGGCTGTGAAGGGCTGGCCGATTGGACATTTGATTCTGTCCAAGACGGATCGAGCGATTTACACACTTATAGATAGGACGTACATGCCTCTACGCCTAATCTGCGGAAGACTGGTACCTGCGGTTCAATCTGAACTTGCCCAGTGAGTCTGGACACTCGTCGGAAGAGATTAATTTCGAGACCACGTGTAGAGGCAATATGGCATCCTTGGCGCCATCTTTACCGATGTAATCGCACCCCTGAATTATTACGGAGTATCAACATGCAACGGACGCCTAACGAGCTCCTCAGCCGGCTATTTGAGTATGCAGAGGAAAGCCTCAAGGAGCTTGATCCGTCGCGTTTTCAGCTAACGAGCTCTGTTAATGACGTGTATCCACCGGCGGGCCTTCTAGGTCTCCCTGGGTTGCACTTTGATCTCCAATTCCCAGGCGACAATGTCTGGCTGCAGATCGAACGGCTCGAAGAATCACGTGCTCCAGCACCAGTTGATGGCGGCTACAGCTCCCTCATCAAAGTCAGTGACAATCCCGCCAAGCCCCCAGCGCTCTCCGAGCAGGCACTCCTCCAGCTTATCCGGGAGCAGCAGGACAAAGATCCGGAGGGCGATATCGGCGCAGTGGAATCCGAGGTGCGCACGCAAGCTTCGGCTGCGCTTACGACATACCTTATCCAGTGGCACGAATGGGCTGAGCTTGAGAAGCCCCGTCGCAAGACCATCAGCCTCTATGGCGACATGTTTGCATTGATGCAGCAGATGGAGACGGGAAAATCTGCCCGGGAGTTGGTATGGGGCATCGGCGTCAGCGCTTGGACGCTAACAATCAACGATGCGCAGCAGGGATTCAATTATCCTTTGTTGACCCAGGCGCTCGACATCTCTTTGAACGAGGAGAGCATGGCGGTGGAAGTCCGCCCGCGTGCTACAGAGCCGATGATCGAGTTCGATGCTCTGATTAACGCCAATATCCCTGGCGCCAGCGAGTGCGAACGAGCTATTCGCGATCACCTGGGCAGGCATGCCGACTCCCCTTTGAACCCATTCTTGCCATCAACCTTTTCTGATGTACTCAAGCTCTCGGCCAGAAGCCTAGACAGCAAAGGCAAATATCTGGAAGTGATGGGAGACGGCGCCCAGGGCTTCCCGGAACCAGGTGACACTCTGCAGGTAAGCGATGCATGGGTCGTGTTTGCGCGCCCCAAACCCAGCAACTGGTTGATCAACGACCTTCGCAAGATCCGAGAGAAACTTAAGGACTGTCTAGAGCTGCCTGCCGGCCCGCTTGCGTTGGTGACCCCGGCATCGACGATTGCAATCGATTACCAGCACGTCAACTTCCGCGGGCTGTCCAGCCGAAGTATGGATGGATCGAGGGCTGAGCCCAAGGAACTGTATTTTCCCCTCCCATACAACGACGAGCAGGTCACTATCGTTCAACGTCTGGAGCACGCACCAGGCGTGGCGGTTCAGGGCCCTCCCGGTACCGGCAAAACCCATACGATCGCCAACATCATCTGCCACTACCTGGCGACTGGCAAACGTGTGCTTGTCACCTCACGTGGCGAGCAGGCCCTGAAGGTACTCCAGTCGAAAATACCGGCTGAGGTTCGGCCACTGACGGTTGCGCTGCTGACCAGTGACCGCGAGGGGATCCGGCAATTCCAAGGCTCGATTGAGGCTATCCAACACCAAGTTTCGCAAATCAATCCATCACTTGCTCGGGGAGAGATTGATCGCCTGCACCAGTCCATTGATCTTGCTCATACCGAGCTGGTGAGGCTTGATCGCCGCGTCAATGAGATTGCCCTGAATCAGCTTTCCGATATCCAGGTAGGCGATGCCAAGTATCGTGCGGAAGAGCTTGCTGAGCTTCTGATGAAGGGCGGCGACCAATACGCCTGGTTTGACGACGAACTTTCATTGTCTCTCGAACACTCACTGCCTTTCGACGATGAGTTCGGTAGAAGCTTAAGACAGGCCCGTCGCGACCTCGGGCATGACCTTGTCTACGTCAACTACAGTCTGCCTGAGTTGGAGCAATTACCGGCAGCGGCGGATATCGGCAAGCTCCATGGCTCACTCTGCCAGCTAAAGTCGCTCGAATATGCCCTGGGTCAGGGTGATCTCATGCCCCTGAAATCCGACAGTGAAGCCGTTGTCGCTGCCGCCAGGAAGCTGGATCTGGAACTGGATCAGTGCGAAGAAAAGCTTGTGGTGTTGCACGACGGCGGGGACTGCGAAACTCCTTGGTCGCTGGAGCTGCGATTCAAGGCGGCAGGTGGACGCTACGACAGTGAGATTTCAGTCCTTGTAGGCATGCTTCCAGCCGCGCAGGCGTTGATGCAACGCCGCAAGGTCATGCTGGAAAACTCTGTTGAATTCCCAGAGGAAGCCTTGGATTGCGAGAAAACGTCCGAGGCCGTGGATAGAGCTACCGAAACAGGAAAGCCGTTTGGTCTGATGAGCTTCGGAGCATCCCAAGCCAAGACACACATCAGCCATGTCCGGATCAATGGCTCGGCTCCGAAGTCTGCCGAGCACTGGAAGACCGTCCAGGACTACCTGAAGCTTTACGTGGACGTGCGATCCTTCACTGCGCGTTGGAACCCGCTGGCCGAGACCCTGGGGATCCCGCGACTTCAAGCGGGAATGGCCCATCTGCGGCAACTGGAGCTGACCGTTAGTACAGTTAAGGCGGCTCTCGAGCTCACCTCACGGTACGTCGACAAGGTACAGCCGCTCTGCGAGGAGGTCTTCGCAGACGCGCCGGATAACATGCATCGGCTGACAATTGCCGAGATTCGTGGCCTGCGGCAACACCTCACTCAAAACCTTGCGCGATTAGATCTCAGTATGGCGGGCGCCTCGCTCGCGATTCTGCAGGCCAAAGTCGCGGGCGAGGGCCCTATCGCCTGCCGGCTTCGTACATTTGTTCTGGAGTGCCTGGGCAGCCCGGATCAGGATACGCATCGGATCGTATCCCAGTATGTCGACCTGCTGACAGAACTGCAGCGGATCAGAGAACTCGGTGGCCTCCTGAATCATGTCAGGGAGGGCGCGCATCGGGTGATGACAGCTGGAGCGGAAAAGCTCTCCGATCGGTTGTTGACTGTCCCCGTTGAGAACGGTGCTGAAGACCTGGCTTTCCCAAGTAGTTGGAAGGAGGCGTGGCAGCATGCGCAGATACGCTCTCACCTGCAGAGCATCGAAGCGCGTCATGAACTCGTCGAGCTAAACGGCAAGCGGGTAAAACTCGAGGCTGGCCTGGCGCGTATGTATCGGGAAGTGGTGAGCCGAGCGGCTTGGCTGTCCACTAAGGCCAATGCCAGCCCGATGGTACTGCAAGCGTTAGCCGGCTACTCGACAGCGATACGCAAGATAGGGCAGGGGACAGGGCCGAACGCGGAGCGTTATCGCCGCGATGCTCAACAGTGCATGCAGGATGCTGCCGGCGCCGTGCCATGCTGGATCATGAGTCACGCCAAGATTTCTGAGTCCATGCCGGCGGAAATAGGCGCCTTCGACCTGGTGATTGTGGATGAGGCGAGCCAGTCAGACTTATGGGCTTTGCCGGCTATCGTCAGGGCCAAAAAGGTACTGGTAGTAGGGGATGACAAGCAGGTTTCTCCCGATGGCGGTTTCAAATCCGGCAAGAGGATCGGCGAGCTTCGTAACCGGTTCCTGAATGACCAGCCCTATGGCGCCGACATGACGCCGGATAAATCTCTTTACGATTTGGCATCGCGAGTCTTCGCTGGTCACATGGTTATGCTGCGTGAGCATTTCCGCTGCGTCCCTCCCATCATTTCCTATTCCAACCAGTTCTACGGCGGTGCGATCCAGCCCCTTCGAATCCCTCGACCATCCGAGCGCCTCGATCCACCGCTGGTGGACATCTACGTCAAAGACGGAGTGAGGAACAAGAAGGGCTGCAACAAGCTTGAGGCCGAAGCCATCGTTGAAGAAATCCAGGCACTTATCAAGGACGACAAGTATGCGGGTCGCTCGATTGGTGTGGTGACGCTGCTAGGGGGCATGGAACAAGCCAAATTCATCGATTCGCTAGTACGTGAACGATGCCCGGCCGTGGAGCTCCACGCACGCGAATTTGCGTGTGGTGACGCCAGCACCTTCCAGGGGAGCGAGCGCGACATCATCTTCATTTCCATGGTCGCAGATCCGGAGAACTGCCATCCGCTTTCAGGCAATGCTGCTGAACAGCGGTTCAACGTAGCCGCTAGCCGTGCGCGTGACAGGATGTACCTGATTCGCTCGGTCACTCTTGATCACCTCTCCCAGAAAGATGTTCGTCGTACACTCCTCGAGTACTTCAGCAAACCGCTAACTGAGCAGGAGGTCGATCAGGATGGCCTCATCAAGCTGTGCGAGTCTGGGTTCGAGCAGCAGGTATTCAGCAGATTGGTTGAGCGGGGATACCGCGTCATCCCGCAGGTGAAGAGTGGGGCATTCAGGCTCGACATGGTCGTAGAAGGCGCCAACGATAATCGTCTGGCCATCGAGTGTGATGGGGACGCTTTCCATGGCCCCGATCGCTGGGAGGCAGACATGAATCGCCAACGTATCCTCGAGCGTGCAGGCTGGACGTTCTGGCGGTGCTTTGCTTCGTCCTGGAGCATGCATAAGGAGGAAATCTTCGGAGAGCTTCTGCAGCGCCTAGCTGAGCTCGGGATCGAACCGACTAATGCCTTGGAAAAGCTCCCGGCTGTAGTAGAGCTACGGGAATGGTCATCCGCGGTTAGCACATCCATGGATGAAGATGACGAGGACATCGGTGAGTTGGCAGCACCAACGACTGCCGGTGAGGAGCAGCAAGCACTACCTATCTGAGAATTGACTGACCGCGCACAGGATCGATTTGTGCGCGGCAGTCCCAAGCTGGCTGCATCGACGGAGCAGTTGGCGATGCAGATAAGGCGTCGTGGTAGGCGAGGGCAGGGTGGGCAATCCCGATGCTATCGGCCAACGATTTTACGGGTCTGAAATTAATTATCTTTGGCTCAACGTCTCGATGCTCGCTGCAGGCCTCGGGGCTGATCTTCTCTGATTTTGATTTTCAAGGCCGCCAGCTACAGGACTTGGGCCCCGAAACCAGAGACCTGGATCTCCTAGTTCTCTTCACAGCCCCTCCGAATATGGTTGGGCATTCGTTCTCGCATGGCATGAATCAAGCGATTTAAGCTACCAGCGATTCATCTACTCCTTGGCGGAATCAGGGCGCGGCGGGGCAAAGATTGAGGACATGCTGCTCCGGTTTTCGCTCGCGTGTTGCGAGAACCATGCGATTCGAATCTCCTGGTGGGACTCGCTACCTACGGTTGCGAAAAATCATGCTTTAAATTTCATGGCGGATCCCACCTTGGGAATACGAGCGGACTACCTCGGCGGGTACCCTGGTTACTCTCCGTCGTAGCGGCGGGATCGGCTGAGCGAACTCACCAATATCTCGTTTGCTGGTCTCTGGCGCGCAATACATGGCGATGAAGGTTATCAGGCTCAGCGTAGGCATCATGTGACCGTGCCAAACCGAAAGCTTGGCACGGTCGTTTTAGCCTTCAGGCCCTGTTGACTGCTCACACATCGTCGAGGGCTGGTGGTGGCTACTCGCTCACCGTTATCTGGCTTCTGCCCGGCCAAGGGGTTTCCACCGCGGTTACGCCCTCAGGGGTGGGAACAAGTGACCATATGCGTGCTTCGATCCCATCATTCTGCAGTTTGCGCATGAAGTAACGGGCCTGAAGGGCGTCGTGGGTGGCGATGACCACCTGGAAATCATGATCAATGATGTAGTCGCGAAGCACATCAAAGACAGACGCGGCGTGCACCAGGTCGTGATGCTGTGTGGGGTCGTCAAGGAGAAGTCCGCGCCACGGAGACCACTGATGCTCCAACGCCATTGATAGCAGAAACGTCAGTTGCAGATCCGTCAGTTGGGCTTCACTGGCTATCGAGGGTACTGGGGCTAACCCCCCGTGGAGCGGCACAGACACCTCAGCACGTGGCTTTTGATAGGAGCTTCGGAAACTCAGGTTCGTCCCGGTGAACCTTTGTTCTCTGACCACGCGCTTGAGCAGTGCCTGCCACCGAGGCATAACCGCCTGGACGTGTTTCTGGACGTTCGCGATTTCGGAGGAAAGGAACTGATTAAGCGACTCCATCGCTGCAGATAGCTGCGACAGACGCTGCATGCCCGTCCGCTTCGACTCCACTTGTTGATGAAGGTGAGTCGAAAAGTCATCTTCCGACCGCTCGCCGCGCCGCCGATCCAGAAGGCCCTGTGCGAGACGGGCCTGCTCTATTTTGCTCCAGGCGCCGATCTCTATTTTGATGGTCTGAAGTGCCTCTGAGTGCCTGGTAAGCTCTGTGCTGGTGGACTGCAGCTGAGTCTCATGACTGCTCGCAACCTCGACAGTGGGATCGCCGGTGAATGAGAGCTGACGCCAGGACGCTCTAATCGTAGCCAATCGAGCTTGGGCCTCGGATAGCTGAGTCTCCAGATCATCTGCCGTATTCGTGGCATCTGTCAGCTGAGCCTGCTGACGATCCAGGGCGGACTGCTCGGCAGTCACCTTAGCGCCTAGCTCGACTAGCTGATTGGCATTCTGGTTCTGCGCGGTGGACAGCTCTGCCAAGGATTGCGCTGGCGGGGCGTCGGCGGTGATCGCTGCCAACGCCGCAGTGGCTTGCTCCAGCCTGGTGCTGGCTTCCGACCGGGCCTGCCGCGCGGCGTCTACTGCACGAACAGCTGCGTCGTATGCGTTCCTGGATTGCTCAAAAATCTCTGAGGTTGCTGGCGATGCGAGTTTGCTTTGTTTCTCGTCCAGCTGCAGCTTCGCAGCAGCATTGGCACCAACGCGAAGCCGGATGGACTCTTTCGCCAAGGGCACAGTATCGCCGCCAAGAAGAATGTTGGAGCTGATCTCGGCGATATCCGCTTTCAGGGATGCCTGCTGTGACTCCAGTTGAGTGATCCTGTTCTTGCATGCACTCAATTCTGCTTCGGCGCCCGTTACCGCTTCTGTACAGTCACGCAGAATATCAGCGGCCTTTTTCAAACGCCGTTCAGCTTCGACGACATTGGGGTCAATAGCCGCCAGCGCCTTGGCGACACGCTCATGTAATGCGACCGCGCCATGCTCTTCGCCACATAATGGGCAATCACCACGATCGCTTGGTAAGTGGGCCGCGATGGATGCAACGGCTTGGCGTATCGAGTCAGCCGCCGAGGTCAGATTTTCGTGATGGCTCTTAGCGGCCTGATCTTCTACTTCGGCGGCGGCCCTGGCGAATAGCGCAACACGAAGCTGTTCGTTGAGGATGTCCTCATGTACCTCCTCACCGCTGATGGTGCCGGTAACCTCCGCAACGTGCTGAAGGGTCAGCTCCCAGCGATCCAGGAGTTCCTGAGCTGTGAGAAGGTCGGCGTGAATCTGTAGCAGCGTCTTGCGCTGTCCATTAATCAGGTCGTGTTGGACACGGATCTGCTCATGCCCCTCATGCACTCTGCGCGCCGTAGAAGCTTCCAACTCAGTGTTGGTGAGGGCATCGTCGGCGGACTTAAGCACCTGCTGGCGTTGTTCGACCGCCTCTTTCGCCTTGGTCTCATTCACGTACCGGTTGAGCTGCTGAGCAATCGTATCGCGCTCAGTTTCTGCGGCGACCAACTCTCGTTGAAGCTGCTCAAGAGTAGCCACGGCCAACGAGCGATTTTCTTTCTTCTGATCCAGCTCCTGCGTCGCGGAGATGAATTCGGCACTGAGCTGCTCTGAACGAGCTTGTTCAGATACAAACCGGCCTATGAGGCCGTCGACCTCAGCCAATGCCTTGATCTGCTCACGAAGTCGCTCAAGCTTGATTTGCACCAATTGCTCCAACGCATCATGCACCGTTTCCAACCCATATTGGCCCAGTGGCGGTACGAGCAGGCCAGCGGGCAGTTGGTCGAAGCTTTGCGCCTGGTGCGCAATGTCCGATATCGATTCGGCAATGCTTTCCCTGCTGCGAAGCGCCCCTTGGGTCTGCGCAGCCGCCTGATCTCGGTCAAGGCTGAAGCTCTGCCATTCAGCAAACTCGGCTTCGAGCGATTCCAGCGAGGCTTTCGCGTGCTTAAGCTGCTCTGTGAGCGCTCGGCGGATGCTGCCAAGGGCAGAGCTTACCTGGCTGCCATCTTTACCAATTGGCAACCGCTCCAGCTGGGAACCAGCGACTTTGGGATCTGCCTTGACCAGCCATTCACCCTCACGCTGATCAAGCAGGTGGGTAAGCCTGAGCAGAAAGGGGATGTCTTCAGAGGCTGTCTCTGGAAAAAGAGGGCTCAGATCGCCCGATGTCTCAACGTCTCCGATGTTGGTAACTTGCGCGCTGGCTTGCAGATCACCGAAATCAAGGCTCACTCGAGCCATGGATTGAGAGTCTCGGATAATCGGGACAAGATTTCCGTCCAGGCGAGAGATCTTGCCAGTCAGTGCGAACTCGATGGCTTCAAAGATCGCCGTCTTCCCGGTGCCATTGGGGGCCAGGAGAATGGTTGCCCCGCGGCTGAGCTCAATCGTAGTTTCAGCGCCAAACCGGCGGATGTTCGAGAGCGTGATGGACTTTAAATGCTTCATTGCTCGTCCTCTTCGCCGAACGCCGAAACCTTGAGGGCTTCAGCGATCTCACTACCCGACTTTCCAGACAGCAACAGGTCTCGCCATGTATCGCGATGCGGCTCAACCCAGGCATGCGCCAGGACAAGGGCGCTGAGGGAAGCTGACAATGGATCACTAATGCTGTCTGAGCTACCAGGAATCGAAAGTGTCGCAAGGAAGCTACGGTCGAGAAAGGAACCGGCGTCTTCGTCCTCTCTGACGACTACCTTTCTGCAGAAACGGTCGTCCGTCTCGAGACGAGCAGCATCCTCAGACGCGACACCTTCAATGAGCATGAACATGTAGAGGTCAGCAGTTTGCGGCTCTGGAAGCATGTCACGGACATCCGCGGCCCACCGAAACGCCCCCTGGATTTTTGCCA
Source organism: Pseudomonas frederiksbergensis (assembly GCF_001874645.1). Lineage (NCBI taxonomy): Bacteria > Pseudomonadati > Pseudomonadota > Gammaproteobacteria > Pseudomonadales > Pseudomonadaceae > Pseudomonas > Pseudomonas frederiksbergensis. The sequence continues at coordinate 19,613 of NZ_CP017886.1, read as the reverse complement.
CATCGTAGGGAAAGGCTGCGATCAAGACCGTCCGCCAGCCCGCATTCTCCTGATTGACCCGTTTGAGCTGCATCCCTGCGGTAGCGATCTCAGCCAATGGCGGTGGCAATTCCACCGAATCGGCATAGGAAACGTCATAGCGACCTTCGGCACGGTTAGAGATGGCTTCAACCATCTCCGAGATTGTTAGCATTTCAGATTCCTTTCGTATTCGTATCGATGGCTGACTGGCGGGCGAGCAGTCGATCTTGCAATTGTTTACTAAAGTGTTGCCGCACCGTGGCTAGCGTACCGAAGCGCAATTGATTGAATACCCCTGAGCGGGTCACGAGCAGATGTGGTCGACGTTCTGCCGCCATACTGGTGGCCGTCTCTGCATCGTCAGCCATTCCGATATTCAACAGCTCTGAGGGAGGAGTGCTCACGCCTGACAGAATCACGACCGGGGCAGGGGACGGGCCGATAACGTTGATCAACGGATCGTCAGATAGCTCACGGACTTCGGGCGCTCCACTTGCGGGGCCAGACCAGTACCTGAGAGCGATGCTCAACACCTCTCCAAAATCCGGGAAGTGCTTCCAGGCAGTGCCGGTGCCACCAACCCCCACCGCAACCAGCAACAATAATTCCACCGCGGTGACCAATAGGTCTACGGTGCGAGGGCCGAGGCGAAGCGCATGCGTGGCATTTTTTCCCTCCGTTTCCGGGTACAGAAGCTGTTCCAGAAATTGACGGCGGCTCTCGGGATTATTGGTAAAGCCGTCCAACCACTCCAGCCAGATCGTTTCCATGGCATCAGCAAGGGCCGGGTCTTTTACGGCCGCAAGCTTTGCAGAGAGGCTTTGAATAAGTCGTTGCCACACCAGGTCGTCCATGGCGTTCGCGAGCGCTGCAGCTTCCGCTCGAGCAGCGCCTTGGGTCTTGAACTCATGATCCAGGGTGCACACGAGCCGCTCAGCATTTTCTATCCACGGGAGATCTCTGAGGTCACTTTCGGCGCAACCGAGGGTATGCCCAACTTCATGGCTAACGCTGGAGCGCCAGGTTGGTTCGCCCAGCATTAGGCTCTGACTACCGTGGGGCAAGTGCAGCGCCATTCGCAATATTGCGGATGGACGCGTAAGCGTTGCTCCAACAGGAGGTGCGTATGGTGCATACACCCTGAGCCTCCGGTTCCCGGGGGAGCTACCCCACAAGTGATCTACCACGCCCTGTGCTGATCGGGGGACGAGCGCACCGAGATCATGGGTGCCAGAAAAAGACCATGTCTTGCCGGCAGGCTGAATTTCATCCCCTAAGAGATATTGAGCCCATGTTTCGATATCAGGGCGAAGCTCATCTCTAAGCTCGCGGATGATCGCATGACACCCCAAGGCCGAAACGTCAGAGGTCTCTGCGGTGATTACCGAGATTAGCCGTTCGAGCGTGCGTTCTGGATTCGTGAAATGCCTGCCCAGGGATTGGACTGAGCGCTGCTCCAATGTCGCGTCATTCCCAACGCAGGCAACCGTGACAAGCTTCAGGGTGTCGATGATCTGCGTCCAATTCTCGAAGCCACACCACGTTGTGAGCCAGAGGTGAGCCCGCGTTGTCGGGCCGTCAACACGGTGAGCCAGATCTTTGGGATTGAGTCCGTCCTGGCGGCACAGCTTACACAGCTCGTCCAGATGGTTAACGGTTAGATCGTCTTTGATTTTCAGATTCGCTCCTACAAGCGTCAGCTGAAATCGACGTTCAGGCAATTAAGCGAATGTGCCGGCGCGGGCATGCTTGGCTAAGCTCGAAAACGCCGAGTCAAGAACGGAAAGGCTGTCCTTGGCCGCGTCAGCATTGGCATCAGCGGCATCAGCGGCATCAGCGGCATCAGCGGGTTCGTCCGAGGTGGGTTCGTCCGTAACAACAGGTTCAGAGGAGCCGGAAGCAGGTTTTGCGCGCTTCTTTTTACGGGCGAGTCGGAGCTTTGCAAGCTTGCCCAGATACACTTGCATATCGGGGTCTTTGGTGCAGAAGTCCGTGGTCTGACGCTTGACCTGCAGGTGCTCAAATGAATCTCGGGAATGGACAATTACGACGTCATCCCACTCTTCGATACCACCTTGCTCGGCGCCAATTTCCAGCGGAGCCCGACGCCCGTCGAGGAATTTTTCCAGCATGTCCGACAAGCGCTGAGCAATGACCAGTTTCTCGTAAAGCGACTTCTGCTCCAGCCGAAACCGTCTGATCATACTGGCATCCCTTTACTTCATTATCTTGTTGGCCAGCTCCGCTGGCAGTTCGCCACATCTTACCACTTGGCAGCTGCCGGTCGTACTGGACGTGCAGGCCGAAGCAGCGGACGCGATTACCCCACTGCACAGAAACCACATGGGGTCGTTTCATCAAGCCGAGCTATGGTTACTGAACAATGATACTCAAGCCGCTAGATTCGAGACAACGCGCGTCTGCTAAGCGACTCAAGTCAGCAGACCAAGGTCAAGACCAGCCAAGACCAGCCAAGACGACACCATTGCGCGGCTTACAGGTAAGCTCAATGCCTTGGTCATCGCGTCAGATAGAGAGGAGGGTGCTAGAGAGCAGCTCATCGACCAGCTAGCCATTCCCGCGATGAAATAGCCTCTCTGCGAGAAGCGGCTATTGAGGCCGACTCAGAACGATGCTGGACAGCTGCGACACGAGCTGAAGCAGGAACAACATGAACACAATCCATCACGGTGCGAGCGAGCAGATGATCAGCGCCAAGAGTGATATATATCGGGATGAACCACGCGTTTCTGGATTTCGGGACGCCCTCCAGCGGCTCAGGAAATATTCGATTGCTGGACATTTGCAGCTGCGAGGAAAGCATTGCTCTAGTGAACAATTTTCGAAGGGCGGGGTTGCGATGATCTTGCACGAGAGATAAACCGACGACAATCGTGCGAGGAAGGCGGCGTTATTCGCCGTGGTTAATTAATTGAGGGCATAGCAGGCGCTGATAAATCATAAACCGGCTTAGCAACCGTCCTGGGATAAGTCGGCCAGCGAAGAGGTTCAGTAATAGTTATTGGCGCGCAGCAGTGCATGGAGTCGGCTTTCTGCATGATTTCTAGGTCGAGATCGGGTTTTCGACTCAGAAAATGAGACTCGGATGCGCTGGAAACTCAATTGATCCCATTTATAATGCGTATTTTTGACCTGTTGATTTAGCGACGTGTTTGCTCGCGCAGACAATGCAATACGAAAGGCGGCCCAGCTTCTGTAAAACCCCGCATCAATAGGAAATAGTATCTGTTCTGGCAAAGGCTGATTTACGTTTATGCCCAAGCAGTCGAGATAATCTTCGAAAATTTTCGTGAAGCCCGGTGGCAAGCACTCGTCAGGATTTCCAAGGCGTTCATGCCACCCCCCTTTTTCTTAAAAAACTGACTTAACATTGCATCGTGCTTTAACGAGCCAACCACTTTGCGTTCTGGGCCTTTGCAATATAGAGCAATAGCAATATAAGTTGAAATAATTTTCCTTTTTAGTTCAGGGAGCTCCATACACTCAATCTCTTTAAGGCACCAGTCCATTTCATCTCTTGTGAATAACACCTTGCTATCGAAGGCGCGGCTCTTGTGATTCAACACTATTATTTCGGCTCCATTTAATCCAACTTCCCTTCTGTAAAATTCAAAGAATTTATTTCCTCGGCGTTGAAAATTCGAAATTCGATTACGAACGGCGCCAGTCCCAAATTTGTATGGCCGCCATTGTGGATTGATGAGCCATTCAGAGAACTCACTTGGAGTCGGTATGAAACGCTTTAATGAAGAGATTGCAACCCAGGTTTCGGGCGGTGCAGAGACATGTGTGATATATGCCTCGATATCTTCTTGATTCCAGTCTATGAGTGAGGTGCCGTTTGAAAAGCTCCAATTAAGCATCTGCATCAACGCGCTGGTTTCCAGTGTGTATAAGTCATACGCTGTACCAGGAGTCCAAGTATGAGCTACCCAGCGTAGATAACGGTCGCAATACCACAGATTGATGAAAGGCTTGGAAGCTGGATCAACCGCACTGAGCCGCTGGCGCACATGGTCGTTCCCAGGAAATTTGGAGTCTTGGTTTGGCCACCAATGGTCGTAGGGAGCGAACATAGGGAAAGGGGAAAATGGCGGCACAATCCAGGTTCTCCCAGACTAAAATGCAGTATTAGCTCACGGTCTTTCTATAGGTTTAGCAGAAGATTAAGGAGCATGGCGTGCGGCCGAGATGCAGATGATCAGGGAGCGGGGGTTCGTGATTGGACAGCGCGTACGCCAGATGAAGTGGACGCGGCAAACCCATGAATTTTACGGAAACTGGGTTTCGTGAAAAAACAAGCGTAGGTTTGTGATAACCGACAACTCATGAACATCTCTAGGGAAGGTCTGAAGTAGTCAGCGATTTTTGATGCCCTCGTTGGTAGAGGTTCAAAAAACGCTGGCTGGTCAGAAATCAGACCTTTCCTATTCTTAACTCATCGTTTCACCCTTGAGCGACGCCTTTTCAAGGCGCTTTTCCCGCATTACAGGCGCATCTCTCCCGCGACCAGCAGCCGTTTTCGCATCATCCACAGGTTCGACAGGGCAAATAGCGTGGCCTGTTGCGCGGTGTTTTTCATCAGGCCGCGAAAGCGCACTTTCGTATAGCCAAACTGACGCTTGATCACTCGGAATGGATGCTCAACCTTCGCCCGGACTTGTGCTTTCGCATATTCGATTTTGCGCCGCAGGCGCCCGATCAAACTCTTTTTCGCGTGTTTTTTATAGCTGCTGGGCCGTGCGGCAATCGACCAGATCATCTTGCGATTCTGATGCTCAGGACGCTTGTCCACACCGGTGTAACCGGCATCGCCAGACACGTATGATTCCTCGCCATGCAGCAACTGATCGACCTGCGTCACGTCCGCCACATTGGCCGCCGTGCCCACCAGGCTATGCACCAAACCCGACTCGGCATCGACGCCGATATGCGCTTTCATCCCGAAGAAATACATGTTCCCCTTCTTCGTCTGATGCATTTCGGGGTCGCGTTTACCCTCTTTATTCTTGGTCGAACTCGGCGCATGAATGATCGTCGCATCGACCACCGTACCTTGGCGCAACATCAGGCCACGGTCGCCCAGATAACCGTTGATGACCTGCAAAATCCCGCCGGCCAACTCATGTTTTTCCAACAGACGTCGGAAGTTGAGGATCGTGGTTTCATCGGGAATCCGATCCAGATGCAGCCCCGAAAACTGGCGCAGGATAGTGGTCTCGTACAGCGCTTCTTCCATCGCCGGATCGCTGTAGCCGAACCAGTTCTGCATCAGATGAACCCGCAACATCGCCATCAATGGATACGCCGGACGACCACCTTCGCCTTTCGGATAATTCGGCTCGATCAAGGCAATCAGACCCTTCCAGGGCACGACCTGATCCATCTCGATCAGGAAACGCTCGCGGCGGGTCTGCTTACGTTTGCCGGCGTACTCGGCATCGGCGAAGGACATCTGTTTCATCGGGGCTCAACCGTCGTGTTCGGATCAGGCGGCTATTTCACCAAATCTGAAAGTCTTTTTCAGAGTTTCCCTAACATGGCACCTCGTTTAACATAATATACATTATGCGAACCTAAGGATTCTCCTTGTGGGGCTCTGCTCAGTCCTTTTCACCAGGTGATCAGGTGTTGCTAGTAGCAACACGGCTTCAGAACGATGGCTTCTGTCCTTCGTCATCTGCATCGATACGAAACTTGGCACGTGCAACAACGGCCATCGCTTCGGCAATGAAAGCCGCGTCACCCGTGTCGTGAGCATCAGCCAAAAAGACAGCTACGGCCTCTGAATCAACCAGCGAGTCAGCTGGGTCATAATCATAAATTGGCTCTGTCATTGGATCACCTCGGGAGAAATCCGCTCAAGTCGCCATGCTTCCTGAAACATGGCTTTTAACGCGGCCTGATGTTGCTTGGTGAAGCTGGAGGTTCCTTTGCGCAGATAGGGATTTCGCCAATGCTCGTTGCGTAACAACTGATGGTATGAGACTTCCTGAGCGGTGATCGTGGGCCGATCCGTGCCATAAATGAAGCCCGTTTTAAGTCCAAGGTTGTAGCGGTTGGAAATGATCCAGGATGAATCTGTAATAGCCTCGACCGCTTCCGACAAGGCAGCACATGCATCGCGGAAATGGGGAGCCGAAAGCCCCGCAGCAGCGATTGACTGAACAGCTTCCGCCTTAATCAAGGTGGCCAGCGCTTTCTGCTTTTCAGTTCCCTGCATATTCATACTCTACATATTCCATTGCATTATAACTAAACTAAATAGTTCTTTAGTTTAGTTATAACAAGATACTCAGATTTTCACGGTGAAAAGCCGGTTGAACGCCGGAAGGAACGGTCTGAAATTTAGCTGCTAAATCGACAAGGTGTCGAGCCCGAACTACGGCGAATCAAGCCCGTGCTAGCATCCAATGACGCACAGCCAAAGGCAGCGATGATGAGCCAGCATATTCCGTCAGAAAGTAGTTTCGCTGAAATCATGGACGGCAAAAAGAAACGCCGCGATGCGTTAATGCTTGCTGTTAGCGGCGCGGCGCCGTCAGACCTTGAAGGTCCTTCCCAGCGCCTAAAAGAGGTGATGCGCAAGCCAGACGCGGAACAGCGCCGTCAACGCATCCCTCCTCCCCTATTTACTCTATGAATGTACCCATAGGAGTGGTCAAGTCCTCGCGCTGACGCGCTGCGGGCATGCCCGCTCCTACGGGTTCTGACTGATTGAAGCACCCTGCCCTCACATCCTCATCATCTGGATAACCAGCAAGATTTCCGATTTGCTCGACTCAGTAACCTTGGAACGGAAAATAGACGGCAGGAAAGATAGGCCAGTTTGCGTTTCTGAGGTTTTTTCCTCGGTCAATCCACCCAAAATGACCACCTCGGCGTTGCGCATCTGCACGTTTGTAGTCAATTGCCGCTTGGTCAAAGTCGGGCTTCCATTCACGCCGGTAGTGGTCTGCACGAAGTTGGAAAGCTGCTGATCAATGGTCAGATCGACAACAGCCTGGCGCACCTGAGGGGTGATGGTAAAAATCACCCCAGAGTTACGATATTCGACCGACTGGACAGCTTGGCCAGCACCTTGCGGATACGACAAGGCACCCAGCACCGGCACTTCTGCACCGACGTTTATCGTCGCTTCTTTACCTGATCGCACACGCAAACTCGGCTGACTGACCACCTTAAAACGCGAATCGGACGACAGAGCCGACAGGACGGCATTGAAGTCGCCCGTACTAATGCTGACGGAGTTATCGAGCGGATTACCGGCCAAGTTGATCGATACTTTACCCTTGAGCAACGAGGCAGCCAGGGAAAAAGCGGAACCGTCACGGTCGCCGGTTTGAACCTCATAAACTGCACTACGCAACATCACTTCGCCCATCTCGATATCAACCTGGGGCAACAACGAACGCAAGTTGGCAATTTCAGCCTTTGTACCGACAAAAACCAGCTGATCAGCATCACGATTTAACAGGCTGGCAGCCGATCCACGCGGAGCAGATCCGGTCATCGGAGTTTGACCAGGAACAGAAATCCCGCGATCAACACCAAATTTTCCCTGGAACAATGGCGCGAGCGTTTCGGACAGATAGGCCACATCGCGGTAAAGCGGTCGGTACAGAAAGTATTCACCAGGAGGCGGTGCTGGCTCTTTTTTCGGCATGACGTGATCGACGCCGTTGCGCTGCGTAACAGCGTAACCAAAGGCATCAAGAAGACGGACGAAATCGGCGCGCACCTGGACGGCGGAGCCCTGAACACGCAACGACACAGGCCGACCGTCCTCGAGCACTTCCGGCGACAGGATGTAGGGCTTACGGAAGGCATCGGCATAGAAAATTTGAGCCACTTGGCCAATCGGCAAGCCGGTCAGATCGAACTGATACGGCGCCTGCTTATCGGCGGCAATCGCGGAAAATGACAACAGGCACAATAACAAGAACCGGATCATGGATTTTTACCAGGGAGAGGAACGGAGGACGCGGCCGGAGGCTTGCCACCGCTGAAGGTGCTGACGCGCTGGCCGTCGAGTTGACCAGTCATAACGCGGCCTGAATTCTGGAAGTTGCTCGGATGCTCGTAACGGATCACGCCGTCAGTGTTCACCAGGACGACTTGTCGCTGACCATCAACGACAATTTCCCCAGCAATACGCCATTCAGTGGAAAGCACCTGAGAAGGAGCAGAAGGCACAATATTGGGCGCTGGTTGCGCGGCGCTTGCGGCTTGCTGAACGACCGTAGCGGGAGCAGCACCACGGTTGAAGAAGTGCAGGACACCCCAGACCGACCCGACACCGCCGAAAACAATCATGAACAGGAAAAACCAGACCTTTGGGTTTTTCAGGATGTTCTGTCGGTCATCCACCTGGACTTCTTTGCCGTGACCGCCTGAGTACGACGAATAGAGCGGGAAAATCTCCGGGTCATACTTTTTATTCATCACGTCAACACGGGCTTTGGCCGTCTGTTTCCAGCCTTCCCACATCTCAACTCGGTAGATTTTATTCAAACCCAGCGACTTAATTTTGGTGGTACGAAACGACAGCTCGACCACCGTTTTCAAGATGCGATGAAGGTCGGAAATGTCCTGAACCATAAGTACCAGGTCACAGGTCACACCGGTTTCAGCGTGGGCATAGTGACGATGCTCGCGGAAGAAAATCCGGTGTTCGGTGCCGATCTTCGAATCAGAACCCCAGAATCGCCAAGCTTCGTCGATGCAGATCAAATCACCGGGCTGGCAGAACGTGTCCACCGGCTGGCCGTGTGGCAAAAAATCAGCCTTGAAACGTCTTCGTTTTGGCAGTGCACCACTTCGCCGAGTTTCTCCAGGGCAATGCCCTGTTTCTCGTTGATGTATGCACGGATGGCATCGGAGTCGATACCGTCGACGTTTGTCACAACCCGGCGCCCTTTAGCGACCGCTGGGACGATAACGGAGACGACACACTCGAAGCTTTTGCCCGAGCCCATCAGCCCGGTATAGGCATTAATAGGCATCAGCCAATTACCGGAATACGGCGGATGATGAACCGAGTTACAAGCGCGGCAATGATAAGCGGAATGCCTTGCGAAGCTGCGAAGAGATCAAGGAAATACCAAGTAGCCGAACTAATACCAGTGAAGGCCGAAGTCAAAGAGCTGCCGTTAGGCAGCAATGACACCATGGCAGAAACCAGCTCGGACACAATGAAATACAAGGCCGTGAAAACGACAAACTTGATTAATACCCCTCGCACCAGGAACGCGAGCAACGTGTTAACAGCGGAAAGTAAAATAGCAAACATGGTTCACCTCACGCCGAAAGAACGATAAAGAGCGCGGCAATAACCCACGCCAAAAACGCACCGCTAAAAAGTTGAGGCCGAACGTCTTCAAACAACTTGCACTGGGCATCCTCACGACATGCGTATTGATAACCGGCAAATCGAATTGAGGCTTCGGACATTCCGCTGAATGGTTCGGAACTTGGAACGCTTTAAGCCCCGGCATCATGTTCAACAACGGCGCCAAAATTTGGGAGCCAGTTGGAGTTGCTTCTAAACCCGGCGTCGGAACACCCGGATTTGGCCCGAGATCGACGGTAACGTTAATCGTCGTCGGGTTCGTTCCCGGATTGGTCACTGGTGGGGTAACAGTCCCTGTTCCAGGTGCGGTAACTGGAACCGAACCGGTCGCCGGGTTGACCGCCTTCGACAGCAAATCCTGCACCGTTGGGTACGAGGCTGGGTTAGAGGCCTGCCATGCAGCAACGTCAGCAGCCGTTACGGGATCGGAGTAGGAATAAGGAACTCCCTGATACATCGGATCCATAGCCGCTTTCTGCCAAGCTTTGTTGATGGTGTCAGCCATCAAAGCAGGGTTTGCAGGCTTCGACAGATCAGCCGCGGGAACCGATGCCAACGCCTGAGCCGGTGAAGCATTCGGCTTGTCTTGCGACTGACCGGCATTAGGTGAGGGGCTTCCAGAAGCGGTTACACAGCCACCGTTCTTGTAATAAGCATTAGTAGGACAGGCACTCATAGAGCCCGACGTGTAACCAAAAACACTCATCGACTCACTGCCTGGCTGACCATTGATATCAGTCCAGCCGACGTTACACAAAAAGCCTGGGCCTTGTTGCACGCAGCTATTTACGTGAACGTTGGTCTTTCCATTGTTATAGAGAGGATCGCCATAGACGCAAAGTGCAACCGTGGCGGGAGAACCCGAAGCACAAGTACTTCCACCGATAGAAAGATAAGGGCCACCAATAACAGTTGGTTGAGGGGTATACGTGCCAATTGGGTCGGAATAACCATCATTTGGTTGCGAGCCAGTCACAGCGATAGAACCGTCACTGTTAAATGCCCATTTGTACAAAGAGTCCGCAGCCAGAGAGACGGCGAAAGTTACGGCACTGCCAACTAAAAGGGTTAACCAGAAAGGTGCAGTTGCACCACCGACGGCAGCAGACGCAACAATCGTAAGGGCAGTACCAATAGCTGCAACGGTTGCCCCGTATTTTGGATCGTTGGCAGCAAAACCGCGAGCAATCGACTTTTGCTGAATCACACCCGCAACGGTATTACCAACTTTCGGCGAATAGGCAGCAACGGAAGCGGCAGACGCAAAAAACGGCGTGAATACCAGAGCAAAAACGAAAATCTTGATTACCGCGAACTTTAGGAAGAAATTTTTCATAGGTCGTTATCCGCAAAGCCAGTAACTACCGCCCAGGCACACATAAGGCCGAAGACGAACATGAGCAAATACCAAGCGTCATTGGTGGTCATGGGAATCAACTCCGACGATAAAAAGGCGTTTTCGACTAGGCGTGTTCACTGTTTTCAACTTCCTGAAGGCGAAAAAAAAGGGCACGCCGAAGCAATGCCCCGTCGCTAGTTACGATCAGCGACCGCGAATCATGCCCAGAACCATCGAAGCGGCTTTGGAGGTCGCGTAAATAGTCGCCAGAACTGCACCAATAGCCAGAATGCCTGCGACAACATCAGCAGCAGTGAAAGCACCGGTAATGGTGGTCAAATCAATAGCAGCGGAGGCGGCTTGCGACGCAGTAGCAGCAACGACCCGGCAGTTAAACGGAAGCGGACAGCAGTTGTTTCAGTTTCATGGTTGTTACCCTTTCTTAATAACCGGCATCCGGCCGGTACGGCTTTCCTACCGATGACGTATGAGGTTCAAGACGGTGCCCACCGCAGATATCAGCCAAAAAAGCAGCGTTGTACCGAACGCAAACGACCAAAAGGCAAATGCCTGGGTGTAATCGAACGGCGCAGCCGGCTTGAACGGAAGCAAACTCAGAAGGCTAAGCATGACAAATGAGAACATATGGTTTCTTTAGTGGACGTCACAAAGCCGTTTGCATCTAGAAGCGTACAAACTGCCATGTTTATTTATCCGGCTTTAGATACAGGCGCTTGTGAGGAAACAGAATTGACTCGTCGTGCTTGGCGCGGATCAACATCAAAAGTTAAACGGCCATCGCGAACATCTGCGATAACATCGCACTCATAGGTTCCAGGCTGCGGGACTTGGCTTGGCAGCTCGGCATAAAAGGAAGCTTTCTGAGGATACGGAACATTTGGAAGATGAACATATGCTTCATACATGCAGTAAGGCTTTCCAGACTTAGAAGCCGTGCCAGTACGATTAACACCGGTAACCAACAAGAATTACATTCGACATAGTATTGCCCTCATTACAATGTTGGAAGTCGGGAGCTTATGCCCGGCTTGCGATAGGCCCAACTGGGCGCTGTGGTTTCAGGATTGCGCCTGAAAGTTAAAAACTGTCGGTGATTGCGTTGCCGAGTCACGGCTTGTGTCGCGAAGTCAGTCAGAATAGTTCGCATAACATCGTTAGCTATGCTTTTAATTAGTGCTTCATCAGTAACGTGATTGCGAATGTCAGACTCGACATTCCAACGCAAAACTTGAAACTGGTTCTTATCCATTAGAAACCCATCCATTCGGCAACACAGGTTGTTCCTATTTCTTGACGCTCTACAAACCAAATACGCTCAGGCTTAACGCCCTGCTCTTTCCGTGCCTCAACAGCCTTAAGCGTTTGCTCGACCTGCTGAGCAAGAACAGGATTGATAAAAGAAGTACGAACTTGCTGCTGTTCAGCCAATCGGCGCCGTTGCCCGCTTGTAAGCTGGATGCCTTGAAGACTTACAGTTCTCATGCTGCAACCCGCTGCAAGTGATTAGGCCGCTTGTACCAGGTTGGAGGGGCAATTCCTTTAACGGGATTAATCTCCCGCATTTCTCGAATGAATACGGTACTAAAGGTTTTAAGGTCGCATGCATTGCGAATATTAATACCAATACGGTTAAGGCGTGCCGCATGAACCCTGACCTGATTTTTCGTAAAGTCTAGTTCTTGCCCGGTCATCCAAAGATGGGCATACCACGCTGTCGTATTAGCTGCCTTTGTGGAATCCACAATATTCTCTAGCACAAGCTGTTGCGAAATGCTGGCAATATCCATCTTTGTCACCTTCAGGCGTTGGTCTACGCTCAAAAACTCATTGTGTAGAGTTTGATATTTGCCTTCATCAAAGAGGCCCCAGAAACATAGCTTTTCACGGCTTAGATATTCACTTTTAAGCTCTTGCTCTAAACGGACAATGCCTGTTTCTGCGGCATAGTTATAAATGTCCTGAGCATACTTAAACTCTGGGGATGCTTCCCCGAATGCTTTTTTAACTTTCGGAAGATGCTTGTCCAGTATTTCAAACGACTTGTCATAAGCCTTTCTGTACTGGAGGCGTGCGCCCTTCCCGCTTCCTGATGTTGTCCAATCAACAGATCGGCCATTTGGAAACAGTCGGCCTATCGAGTGTCCAATTCGTTGACTCGCGAGACCACGCAAATAAGCGGTCTCATTGCCCTTCCCCACCGATATGTTCGTGGTCAGGTCAATGCGATGGATGCAGCAACCATCGGCCCAGAGATGAGAGCTTTTTGCCCCTGACTCGCCTTGGCGAATCTCGAAGCGCGTGCATTCGTAAACGGGGGCAAGCCGTACTCAGCGAGAAGTTCGTTGTAAACGGTGATGCACTGCTCAACCGTTTCAAAGCCCAGAGATTGTCATGCCGATTCAGCCTGGAAGGATTGCCATCAACAGTCACCTTGCGGCCCTGGATCTGAATATGGATCCGAGAACTATGGCTACCCTCATGTTTAACAGCACGATAACGAGTGCTCATGACCTCACCAGTCAAGGTGTCAATCGCAGCGAACGCGGTATCCGAGATGACGGGAAGGTCCTCCTCGAATTCCTGCGAAACCTTGAGCCAGTCGATGAACATGCCATTACCTGTCAATATCTGTATTCCAACAGAACTGGCAGGATTATGAGACCTTGTAATTGTGAAATGCAAGCATAAATGTACCGATATATCGGTACTGTACGAGTATCCAGCGAATAGGATAGGTCACATGAACAACCACTCAGGTGACAGAGCCGTGACCATTGGTGCAAATCTTAAGCGCTACCGAGAGGCGAAGGGCTTAACGCAACAAGCGGTTTGGGAGGCTGCAGGCGTTAGTAAATCGAGTTACACGTCCTACGAGGCAGGTCGTGGAATGCCATCTGCGGACAAGGTTGTAAGCCTTGCACATGTGCTTGGAACCACGACGGACGAACTACTGCTCGACCCGTCTGAAATGTTGGTTTCCCAAGACATGGTTCTATCCTGAAGCGATTTGAGGCACTGCCGCCAGAGATTCGGCATCAGGCAAAAATTGCCCTAAAAGGTGTGCTTTTCGGATACGAACAGGAAGCCTTGAGGTAGAAAAAGCCAGTCATTCATGGATGCTGGAAATACGGGATTCCGTACTAAAGTGGGGGTGTAACAGCACCCCCACCCGCTTCAACCAAAACCAATTCCAAAAAGTGCCGACACCAGGTCAAAGGAGTGAAACGTGAGTTCGGATAGAAATCTGTCATGTCCGCATTGCATGAACAATGTCCCATGGGGAGCCCGCGTATGCCGAGGCTGCCACGCAGAGATTAGCTACGGCACGCCTCCTTTTATCGCTATAACGCTGACAGTGCTTTCGGTCGTAGCGGGCTTCTTGGTAGGAAAGCTGTTTCATGACCTGCTCTCCATCACAAACAGCACAGTCTTATGGATCGTCTGCGGAGCTACCACGCTTCTAGGTTGGTGGTTTTCCTTCAAAAATTGCAGACGTTTTTTTCGTGAGCGCACCTGGTTCAAGCGGATCTATAAAACGTAATGACATGGTCAATACCACGACTATTTGACGACAATCGCGGCACCTTCTAGGTAAGAAAAACCCATGGCATCGTCACAGAAGCAAGCGAAACGGGCTCAAAGAGCCAAGGAAAAAGCCAAAAAAGCGCGTGTGGTCAGAAACAATATTTCCCGCTACGAGGACTCGCAGACGGTGGAAACAATAGAGACGACAGAAGCAAGCGTGGCCTTGTTCAAGAAGATGAAAGCGGCCCAAGAAAAAAGCCGGGTAGACATGCTTGTGACCCTGATGCAGGACGAATTTGTAAGCTCCGCAGAAACTGCCCTGGACGCGACTGACATCCAGAGAATCCTTCTCGCGATGTACCACAGATGGAACAACAGCGCTGATCAAATGGTACCGGGGTGGCTGGACGATCCGGAGTTCAAAGAAGACTACGCACAAGCAGCGAAAATCGCTGACAAGGAAGAATATGTAACCGCTTGGGATGAAGAATCAGCGGAATCATGAAACCGTGTTGCGTCACGCAACAGAGCAAAAGCAGTAATTAGGGCGCGAAGTACCAGGTGCGTGATTCTGGGAACGCGACCCGCGAAGGGAACCCCAGTGGTCTAGCGATCGCTGGGGTTTTTCTTTGCCTGAAGATCGGCCGGCGTTGCCGGGTATCGGCGCGGAAAGATCGAGTTTTCACCGTGAAAAATCATGGCGCCTAATGCCCTTCGGGCAGTCGAGGTTTGACCTGGATTTCTACGTCCAGGCCGGCAGCTACAAGCAACTGGACGAGCTGCTCAAGGGTGAAACGATCTATTTTGCCCTGGACTAACTCAGTTAGCCGCGGCTTGGTAATGCCAAGAAAAGCAGCCGCCTCTTCCTTGCCCGAGCAGCTTTTGACGCGAGTCTGCAAAACCATCAGCAGCTCCGACTTGAGCTTCATGACGGTCGCTTCACCTGGTGAATCGCATATTGCGTCCCAGACACTGGCGTAGCTTTCTTGCTCTGTCATCAATTCCACCTGGGCGCAGAAACAGCATTTAACCGAAGGTTATAGGGTCAATTTTCGCGGACGCGAAAATGAAAAACCAGCAGCAACCTACCCTTACTTACGTAATCACTTACTTACGTCACCCCTTACGTAAGTAAGTCATGAGCCTCGCATAATGGACGTTATGGATAAATTCAGCGCCGGGGCTTCGCCATTATCCCGGCGCTAAATTCGTCGATCTCGACGGCATAGCTACCATAACGTCATCGATATTATGCGAACCTAAGGATTCTCCTTGTGGGGCTCTGCTCAGTCCTTTTCACCAGGTGATCAGGTGTTGCTAGTAGCAACACGGCTTCAGAACGATGGCTTCTGTCCTTCGTCATCTGCATCGATACGAAACTTGGCACGTGCAACAACGGCCATCGCTTCGGCAATGAAAGCCGCGTCACCCGTGTCGTGAGCATCAGCCAAAAAGACAGCTACGGCCTCTGAATCAACCAGCGAGTCAGCTGGGTCATAATCATAAATTGGCTCTGTCATTGGATCACCTCGGGAGAAATCCGCTCAAGTCGCCATGCTTCCTGAAACATGGCTTTTAACGCGGCCTGATGTTGCTTGGTGAAGCTGGAGGTTCCTTTGCGCAGATAGGGATTTCGCCAATGCTCGTTGCGTAACAACTGATGGTATGAGACTTCCTGAGCGGTGATCGTGGGCCGATCCGTGCCATAAATGAAGCCCGTTTTAAGTCCAAGGTTGTAGCGGTTGGAAATGATCCAGGATGAATCTGTAATAGCCTCGACCGCTTCCGACAAGGCAGCACATGCATCGCGGAAATGGGGAGCCGAAAGCCCCGCAGCAGCGATTGACTGAACAGCTTCCGCCTTAATCAAGGTGGCCAGCGCTTTCTGCTTTTCAGTTCCCTGCATATTCATACTCTACATATTCCATTGCATTATAACTAAACTAAATAGTTCTTTAGTTTAGTTATAACAAGATACTCAGATTTTCACGGTGAAAAGCCGGTTGAACGCCGGAAGGAACGGTCTGAAATTTAGCTGCTAAATCGACAAGGTGTCGAGCCCGAACTACGGCGAATCAAGCCCGTGCTAGCATCCAATGACGCACAGCCAAAGGCAGCGATGATGAGCCAGCATATTCCGTCAGAAAGTAGTTTCGCTGAAATCATGGACGGCAAAAAGAAACGCCGCGATGCGTTAATGCTTGCTGTTAGCGGCGCGGCGCCGTCAGACCTTGAAGGTCCTTCCCAGCGCCTAAAAGAGGTGATGCGCAAGCCAGACGCGGAACAGCGCCGTCAACGCATCCCTCCTCCCTATTTACTCTATGAATGTACCCATAGGAGTGGTCAAGTCCTCGCGCTGACGCGCTGCGGGCATGCCCGCTCCTACGGGTTCTGACTGATTGAAGCACCCTGCCCTCACATCCTCATCATCTGGATAACCAGCAAGATTTCCGATTTGCTCGACTCAGTAACCTTGGAACGGAAAATAGACGGCAGGAAAGATAGGCCAGTTTGCGTTTCTGAGGTTTTTCCTCGGTCAATCCACCCAAAATGACCACCTCGGCGTTGCGCATCTGCACGTTTGTAGTCAATTGCCGCTTGGTCAAAGTCGGGCTTCCATTCACGCCGGTAGTGGTCTGCACGAAGTTGGAAAGCTGATCAATGGTCAGATCGACAACAGCCTGGCGCACCTGAGGGGTGATGGTAAAAATCACCCCAGAGTTACGATATTCGACCGACTGGACAGCTTGGCCAGCACCTTGCGGATACGACAAGGCACCCAGCACCGGCACTTCTGCACCGACGTTTATCGTCGCTTCTTTACCTGATCGCACACGCAAACTCGGCTGACTGACACCTTAAAACGCGAATCGGACGACAGAGCCGACAGGACGGCATTGAAGTCGCCCGTACTAATGCTGACGGAGTTATCGAGCGGATTACCGGCCAAGTTGATCGATACTTTACCCTTGAGCAACGAGGCAGCCAGGGAAAAAGCGGAACCGTCACGGTCGCCGGTTTGAACCTCATAAACTGCACTACGCAACATCACTTCGCCCATCTCGATATCAACCTGGGGCAACAACGAACGCAAGTTGGCAATTTCAGCCTTTGTACCGACAAAAACCAGCTGATCAGCATCACGATTTAACAGGCTGGCAGCCGATCCACGCGGAGCAGATCCGGTCATCGGAGTTTGACCAGGAACAGAAATCCCGCGATCAACACCAAATTTTCCCTGGAACAATGGCGCGAGCGTTTCGGACAGATAGGCCACATCGCGGTAAAGCGGTCGGTACAGAAAGTATTCACCAGGAGGCGGTGCTGGCTCTTTTTTCGGCATGACGTGATCGACGCCGTTGCGCTGCGTAACAGCGTAACCAAAAGGCATCAAGAAGACGGACGAAATCGCGCGCACCTGGACGGCGGAGCCCTGAACACGCAACGACACAGGCCGACCGTCCTCGAGCACTTCCGGCGACAGGATGTAGGGCTTACGGAAGGCATCGGCATAGAAAATTTGAGCCACTTGGCCAATCGGCAAGCCGGTCAGATCGAACTGATACGGCGCCTGCTTATCGGCGGCAATCGCGGAAAATGACAACAGGCACAATAACAAGAACCGGATCATGGATTTTTTACCAGGGAGAGGAACGGAGGACGCGGCCGGAGGCTTGCCACCGCTGAAGGTGCTGACGCGCTGGCCGTCGAGTTGACCAGTCATAACGCGGCCTGAATTCTGGAAGTTGCTCGGATGCTCGTAACGGATCACGCCGTCAGTGTTCACCAGGACGACTTGTCGCTGACCATCAACGACAATTTCCCCAGCATACGCCATTCAGTGGAAAGCACCTGAGAAGGAGCAGAAGGCACAATATTGGGCGCTGGTTGCGCGGCGCTTGCGGCTTGCTGAACGACCGTAGCGGGAGCAGCACCACGGTTGAAGAAGTGCAGGACACCCCAGACCGACCCGACACCGCCGAAAACAATCATGAACAGGAAAAACCAGACCTTTGGGTTTTTCAGGATGTTCTGTCGGTCATCCACCTGGACTTCTTTGCCGTGACCGCCTGAGTACGACGAATAGAGCGGGAAAATCTCCGGGTCATACTTTTTTTCATCACGTCAACACGGGCTTTGGCCGTCTGTTTCCAGCCTTCCCACATCTCAACTCGGTAGATTTTATTCAAACCCAGCGACTTAATTTTGGTGGTACGAAACGACAGCTCGACCACCGTTTTCAAGATGCGATGAAGGTCGGAAATGTCCTGAACCATAAGTACCAGGTCACAGGTCACACCGGTTTCAGCGTGGGCATAGTGACGATGCTCGCGGAAGAAAATCCGGTGTTCGGTGCCGATCTTCGAATCAGAACCCCAGAATCGCCAAGCTTCGTCGATGCAGATCAAATCACCGGGCTGGCAGAACGTGTCCACCGGCTGGCCGTGTGGCAAAAAATCAGCCTTGAAAACGTCTTCGTTTTGGCAGCACCACTTCGCCGAGTTTCTCCAGGGCAATGCCCTGTTTCTCGTTGATGTATGCACGGATGGCATCGGAGTCGATACCGTCGACGTTTGTCACAACCCGGCGCCCTTTAGCGACCGCTGGGACGATAACGGAGACGACACACTCGAAGCTTTTGCCCGAGCCCATCAGCCCGGTATAGGCATTAATAGGCATCAGCCAATTACCGGAATACGGCGGATGATGAACCGAGTTACAAGCGCGGCAATGATAAGCGGAATGCCTTGCGAAGCTGCGAAGAGATCAAGGAAATACCAAGTAGCCGAACTAATACCAGTGAAGGCCGAAGTCAAAGAGCTGCCGTTAGGCAGCAATGACACCATGGCAGAAACCAGCTCGGACACAATGAAATACAAGGCCGTGAAAACGACAAACTTGATTAATACCCCTCGCACCAGGAACGCGAGCAACGTGTTAACAGCGGAAAGTAAAATAGCAAACATGGTTCACCTCACGCCGAAAGAACGATAAAGAGCGCGGCAATAACCCACGCCAAAAACGCACCGCTAAAAAGTTGAGGCCGAACGTCTTCAAACAACTTGCACTGGGCATCCATCACGACATGCGTATTGATAACCGGCAAATCGAATTGAGGCTTCGGACATTCCGCTGAATGGTTCGGAACTTGGAACGCTTTAAGCCCATCATGTTCAACAACGGCGCCAAAATTTGGGAGCCAGTTGGAGTTGCTTCTAAACCCGGCGTCGGAACACCCGGATTTGGCCCGAGATCGACGGTAACGTTAATCGTCGTCGGGTTCGTTCCCGGATTGGTCACTGGTGGGGTAACAGTCCCTGTTCCAGGTGCGGT